>NZ_NMUL01000047.1 GCF_002234595.1 Amycolatopsis vastitatis | reverse complement strand
AACAACCGCCTGCAGACGACCGTCGGCCAGGGCGGCCCGAACTTCGTCCAGAACGCCATCCTCGGCCCGCTCGAGGACAAGCGCGTGGCGACGATCAACCGGATCGCCACCGCCATCGGCCGCAACGCCGCGAAGCCGCAGGGCCTCGACGCGCTCGCTCCCTGCAGCCGCTGACCCGCGGGGCCCGGCGAGGGGTGCGCCTCGCCGGGCCCGTGGTCAGCGGGCCGTCAGGGCACTGATCCGCAGGAAGCCGCGCGCGGTCATGGTGACCCGCACTTCCGTGGTCACCACCGGATCGAACGCGAACGTCGTCGGGTCGTTCGCCCCGGTACCCCACGTGATCCGCAGGTTCCGCACCGGCTCGAAGCCCCGCGGTGTGCGGCAGGCGACCTCCACCGCGACCGGGAGCGTCAGCGTCCCGTCCACCACGAAGTTCGCCGTGACGGCACCGAACCGCTGGGGTGACGGCCACGCCAGGGACACCCAGTCCCCGGAGCGGGGCCGGCTCACCGCGGGCAGCGTCGCCGTCGCCTGCTTGACGTAGAAGTTCGACCAGCCGGTGGCCGGGTTGCCGTCCAGCATCGCCGACGGCAGCGTGTCCGGGGCGCCCGAGTAGCTCGCGTCCGCCGTCGAAGGGGCCGGGACCACGGCCGTCTCGACCGCCCGGGCGCCGGGACCATGGCGCTGACCGAGGTTCGTGCCCGGCACGGTGAGCACGCCGGGAGCCAGCCCCGGCGCGCTCGCCGTCACGGTGATCGGGCCGCGGCCGCCGGACGCCGCGATCACCGCGACCGCCTGACCCTTGAACGCCGGGATCGCCGGCTGCTGGTAGCTCTGGGCGAGCTCCTGCCTGCCGTTGTCCACCCCGGCGACCCGGCCCGGCCCGCGGACGGTGAACCGCAGCACCGGCTCGCCGACGGGCACGACCACCCCGCGGGCGTCCACGACGGACGCGGTCACGAACGTCATCGCCCCGGCCGCCACCGCGGCCTCCCGCGTCTCGGTGGTCAGCTTGACCGCGCGCGGCGGCCCGGCCGTGACGAGTTCGTCGCGCGCCACCTCGCGCCCGCCCGCCCGCGCGATCGCGGTCAGCGTGCCGGGTTCGAAGGGCACGGTCCAGGTCAGGTGCAGCTTGCCGGTGCCGCCGTTCGGGCTGGTGTAGCTGCCGGACGGGTCGTTCTTGTCGTCGCCGGACGGCTCGCTCGTCTCCAGGTACGGCCGTCCGTCCACAGTGGTCTTGCGGTCGAACTTCTTCACCCCGAGCGACTTCCCGTTGAGCAGCAGCTCGACGGTGTCCACAGTGGAGTACACCCACACCGCGACCGGCTCGCCGATCCGGTGGTCCGTCCAGTCCATCGGAGTCAGGTGCACCATCGGTGTGGTGGTCCACTGGCTGCGGAACAGGTGGAAGGCGTCCTTGGGCAGGCCCGCGCTGTCGACCGCGCCGAAGAACGACGTCTTGACCGGGAAGACGTCGTAGGGTGTGGGCTCGCCGAGGTAGTCCTGCCCGGCCCAGAGGAACTGGCCCTGGCAGAACTTCCGGTCCCGGTCCTTCTTCAGCGAGTACTCGCCGCTGAAGGTCCACGAGGCGAGGTTGTTGTCGTAGGACGACGTCGCCCGCTTGCCCGGTGTGTGGTTCTCCCCCGTGTTGAGCAGGTCCGGGTCCTGGTAGACCCCGCGCGTCGAGGTCTCCGACGACGACTCGGACTCGAAGAAGAACTTGTCCGGGTACTGCTTGTGCAACCCGTCGATCGACTGGGCGGTGTTGTAGTTGACGCCGAGGCCGTCGAGCTGCTTGAGGATGAGGTCCTGCGGCGAGCCCGGCGCCGGGACACCGCGGTAGCGGTCCGAGCCCATGACGACCGGCCGCGTCGGGTCGATCCCGCGGACCACGGCGATCAGGGCCTTCGCGATCTCGGGGCCGCCGGCCATCGACGCGTCCGGCACCTCGTTGCCGATCGACCACAGCACGACGGCCGGCGAGTTCTTGGCCGCGTGGACCATTTCGGCGATGTCGCGCGCACTCCAGGCGTCGAAGTCGCGGTGGTAGTCGTACGCGAGCTTGCCGGTCCGCCAGCAGTCGAACGCCTCGACCATCATCACGATCCCCAGCCGTTCGCAGACTGTCACCAGCTGCGGGTCGGGCGGGTTGTGCGCGGTCCGCAGCGCGTTGACGCCCATCGCGAGCATCAGCCGCATCTGGTGCTCCAGCGCGGCCGGGTCGATCACCGCGCCGAGCGCGCCCTGGCTCGCGTGCAGGTTGACCCCGCGCAGCTTCGTCGGCACGCCGTTGAGCGAGAACCCGTGGTCCGGGTGGAACTCGGTGTACCGGAAGCCGAAGTCGGTGGTGGTCGTGTCGAGCACGCGCCCGGCCACGGCCACGTCGGTGCGCACCCGGTACAGCCGGGGCGTGCCGGTCGACCACAGCTGCGGCGCGGCGACGTTCTGCGTGGTGACCGCGGTCGCCGTCCGCCCGGCGGGCACGGCCACCGTGGCCGAGCCGTGCGCCACGACCCGGCCCGCCGGGTCGGTGACCGTCGTGCGCACCTCGGCCGTCACCGCGGCGGCGGAGTCGTTCGCGACGTCCGTCGCCACCCGCACGGTGCCGCGGCCCGCGGCGATGTCCGGGGTGGTGACGAACGTGCCGTGCCGGGCGACGTGCACCGGCTCGGTCACCACCAGCCGGACGCGGCGGTAGATCCCGCTGCCGGAGTACCAGCGGCTGCTGGGCAGCGGGTTCACCGCCCGCACGGCGAGGACGTTCGGCCGCCCGCCGGTGCGCACCCTGCCGGTCAGGTCGAAGGCGAAACCGGTGTAGGCGTACGGGTGGTTGCCGAGCAGTTCGCCGTTGAAGTACACGTGGGCGTCCGAATAGACGCCGTCGAATTCGACCGAAAGGCGCTTGCCCTGCAGCGACGGCGGTAGCGTGAACGTCTTGCGGTACCAGCCGAGCCCGCCGCGGAAGAAGCCGGAACCGCTGCTGGTGCCGCCCTTCTCGGTCGGCGGGAGCTCGATGCTCCAGTCGTGCGGGACGTCGACGACCTGCCACGCCGAGTCGTCGAAGGCCGGGTTCGCGGCGTCGGCGAAGCGGCCGTCCGGATCGGTGACGCCGTCGGGGTTGGCGAGCACGAACCGCCAGCCGGCGCCGAGGTCGGTGTCGCGGCCGGCGATCGCGAGCTCGGGCCGCGCGAGCGCGTCTGCGGCTCTGGCGACCGGCGCGACCGCCGCCGTGACCGCGGCGGCACCGACGCCGCCCAGGACCAGCCGTCTGCTCGGTTCGGGAGTGTTCGGCATCGGCGGTTCCTTCCGGCGCACGGGATGCGGGCGGAAAGCACTATTGCACAAGGGTTTCCGGGTGACCAAAGGGTTCGACAATTTCGAACTGGCCGCATGCCAAGCGACCGCTTAGTATGGTCACCGACCCCGAGGAGGCGGCCTTGACCGAGTCCACTGTGGATGGTGTGCGGTACGCGGCGGACGGCGCCGTCGCCACGCTGACGTTCGACAAGCCCGGCCGCAGCAACGCGATGGACGTGCCCATGCAGGCGCGCTACGGCTCGGTGCTGCGCCGGGCGGACGCCGACCCGGCGGTCCGCGCGGTCGTCGTCACCGGGGCGGGCAAGGCGTTCTGCCCGGGCGCCGACCTGGGCCTGCTCGACGACATCTCGGCCGCTCTCCCGGCCTCGGGCGGCGGGCACGAAAACTGGCGGGACGTGCTGGCGGCCGCGGCGGTCGGCGTCCCGGTGGTGGCGGCGGTCAACGGCGGCTGCGCCGGCCTGGGCTTCGTCATCGCGTGCTCGGCGGACGTCCGCTTCGCGGCGGCGGGCGCGAAGTTCACCACGGCGTTCGCCCGCCGCGGCCTCATCGCGGAGTACGGCATCGCGAAGCTGCTGCCGGAGCTGGTCGGCCAGGGCCGGGCCCGTGACCTGCTGCTGTCCGGCCGGACGTTCACCGCGGAGCAGGCCTTCGACTACGGCCTGGTCCAGGAAGTGGTCCCGGCGGAGGAGCTGGGATTGCGCGCCCACGCCTACGCGACCGAACTGGCGACCTACAGCGCACCCCGGTCGATGGCGGTGATGAAGGCGCAGTTCGCCCGGGAAGCCGCACTCCCGCTGCCGGAGGCGGCCCGCGAGGCGACGGCGTTGATGATCGAGTCGTTCGGCCGTCCGGAGCTGGCCGAGGGCCTGGCGAGCTGGAACGAGCGCCGCCCACCGCGCTTCCCACCCCACCCCGCCTGACCCTCCCGCGGCCGGTCGTGAGTGAGCAACAGCGTTAGAACACTGTTACTCACTCACGACGGGTCAGCCGCGGGTCCAGCTCTGGGCCGGGCTCTGGTTGCAGTCGTAGATCTGCAGCTGGGTCCCGTCGGCCGTGGTGCTGTTCGGGTCGTCCAGGCACTTGCCCGACTGCGGGTTCACCAGCGAGCCCGCCGTGCCCGGCTGCCACTTCTGCGCGCCGGAGCCGTTGCACTGCCACAGCTGCACCTTCGTGCCGTTCGCCGTGCCGCTGTTGCTGACGTCGAGGCAGCCGCCCTGGGCCTGGAACGTCCCGTCGGGACCGGAGAACCACTTCTGCGCGCCGGAGTTGTTGCACGTGTACAGCTGCACGTGCGTCCCGTTCGCCGTGCCGCTCTGGGCCACGTCCGCGCATTTGCCGGCGATGCCCGAGGTCAGCGGCCCCAGGTGGGGCAGCGTGCCGGAGTACGACGGCGGCGGGTTCGACGCCGCCCACGCCGTGTTCGCCGAGGTCCCGAGCGCGAAGGCCAGCGTCCCACCCGCGTTCAGAGCCGACGTCGGCGCGTACGCGTTGTTCCACGCCGAGCCGTTCCAGGTCGCGCTCTGGACGTACGGCGCGTTGTCCGCCGCCGCGGGCGCGTTCACCGTCAGGGTGTTGCCGCTCGGGAGCGTCACCACCGCCTGGGTGAACAGCGGGCTGCCCAGCGCCAGGTCCGCCGTCCCCGGCGTCATCGGGTAGAAGCCCAGCGCCGAGAAGACGTACCACGCGCTCATCGCGCCGAGGTCGTCGTTGCCGGCCAGCCCGCCGGGCGCGTCGGTCCAGATCTGGTCCTGCACCTGCCGCACGACCTTCTGAGTCTTGTACGGCTGCCCGACGTAGTCGTATTCCCACGGCAGCTCGAGACTGGGCTCGTTGCCGAGGTCGGCCTGCTTCCCGCCGCTGCCGTGGAACCCGGCCAGCACGCTGTCGAGGTAGCTGATCAGCGAACTGTTGCCGCCGCGCGCCGCGGCGAGGCCCGCCACGTTGAACGGCACCATGCCGGTGTACTGCCACGACGTGCCCTCGACGAAGTTCGACCCGCTCGCCGGGTCGAACCCGCCGGTCCACGAGCCGTCCGCCTGCTTGGGCTGCATGAACCCGCTGGCGGAGTTGAAGGTGTTCTTCCAGTTCTGCGCGCGGCCGGCGTAGAAGGCCTGGTTCGCGGTGTCCCCCAGTGCCCCGGCGAACGCCGAGAGCGCGAAGTCCGCCGTGTCGTACTCCAGCTGTGTCGAGACCGGGCCGTAGAAGTTGCAGCACTGGTAGGTGCCGTTGGCGGGCAGGTAGCCGGGGGCGTTCGTCGCGTTGAGACCGGGCCGGACGTTGTTGAACGTGCTCGCCTCGCGCAGCATCGCCTGCAACGCCGCCGCCGTGTCGAAGTTCCGCGCCCCGAAGGCGTAGTAGCTCGCGAGGATCGCCGTGCCGGGATCACCGACCATCACGTACGTCTCGCCGTTGTTCTGCGACCACTTGGGCAGCGTGCCGCCCTGCGCGTAGTCGGCGATCATCGACTGCGCGATGTCGCTCGTCTGCGCGGGCGCCACCAGCGCGGACAGCTGCGCCTGCGTGCGGTAGATGTCCCAGCCGGAGAAGTTGGCGTAGTGCGCCGAGTGTCCACTCGCGACGGTGTGCACCTGGTTGTCGAAGCCGATGTACTGGCCGTTGCGGTCGGAGAAGACGTTGGGGTGCAACAGCGAGTGGTACAGCGCGGTGTAGAAGACCCGCTGCTGGGCCGTCGTCCCGCCGGCGACCTGGATCCGGCCGAGGAGGGAGTTCCAGCTGTCGTGCGCGGCCTGCTTGGTCGCGGCGAAGTCGAACGCCGGGATGTCGGCCGCGCGGTTCGCGACGGCGTTGGCCACCGAGACGTAGGAGATGCCGACCTTGGCCTGCACGGTCGGGTTGCTCGTCGTGTCGAACCGGACGTACGCGCTGCCCGGGCCGGCCGCCGGCGCGGCTTCGGCCGTCGCGGTGCCGTGCAGCTTGCCCGGTGACGCCTTGGGGGTCACCGCCGTCGCGGCGGCGGTCCCGCTGGTGGTGAACGGCCGGTCGAAGACGACGTCGAAGTAGAGCGTGTAGGTGAATCCCGCGCCGCAGAAGTGCCCGGACGTGACCGAGCCGGACACCTCGGTCGGGCTGACCACCGTCCAGGTCTGGTTCGACGTGCCGTTCTGGCTGCCGTTGAGCTTGAACTGGAGGTTCGCCTGCGACGTCGCGGGGAAGGTGAACCGGCCGATCCCGGACCGCAGCGCGGTGGTCAGCTCGGTCGTGACGCCGTTGCCGAGGCCCGCCGAGTAGTACCCGGGACTCGCGGATTCGTTGCTGTGGCTGAAGGAGACGCTCGCGCCGGTGTTCACCGCGCCGACGGTCGGCAGGATCGGGACGTCGCCGTCGGCGCCGCAGCCCGGCCCCGACAGATGCGTCAGGCTGAAGCCGGTGATGGCGGAATCCTTGTACTCGTAACCGCCGCCGTCGGGGCGGCTGGGTGTGTCGGGGCTCCATTGGAGCATGCCGAACGGGACGTCCGCGCCGGGGAAGTCGTCCGCGGCGTTGGACGTGCCGATGAACGGGTTGACCAGGGACGCCGGGTCGGTGACGAGCGTCGCCGCGGAGGCGGGTACGGGGATCATTCCGGCTATGGCCAGGAATGTGGCGGCCGAAAACCGCGTGAGGGATCGCAAGACCATGTCACTTGTCCTTCGCCGTTGAGCACAAGTTCAGCCAGTGCGTGACGGAACGGTCCTCGGGGATTGACACCGTTGTCAACGGTCCGTGGTGATCCTGTCGCGTTCCGGACATGGCCGGGTGAAGCCGATGAGTTTTCGCGCCATCGGCCGTCAGTACCGATGTTCGCGCAACCGACGAAAGTGGGAACCATGGCGAAACTGCTCTACGCGTTCAGCTGCTCGGTCGACGGGTTCATCGCCGGCCCGGGCGGGGACATGTCCTGGCTGATCCCGTACCTGGGCCCCGACCCGCTGGTCGATGAGCTGATCCCGCGGATCGGCGCGCTGCTCGTCGGACGGCGGACCTACGGCGGCGACGACCCCCACCGCGGCACCGAAGGCGAGGGCAAGGCGTTCGGCGGCGGCTGGGAAGGGCCGCAGTTCGTGGTCACCCACCGCCCGGCGGCCCCGGCCCCCGACGTCACCTTCATGGGTGATCTCGACGAGGCCGTGGCCGCCGCGAAGGAGGCCGCGGGCGACAAGTACGTCAACGTCCTCGGCGCCGACGTCGCCCGGCAGTGCCTCGACGCCGGCGCGCTCGACGAGATCCTCGCGCTGCCCGTCCCGGTGCTGCTCGGCGACGGCGTGCGGATGTTCGACCACCCGGGCGGCCGGACGATCAAGCTCGAAGTCCTGCGCCCGGACTGGTACCGCGTGGTCCGCTAGGGTTCACAGCTCTCCGACGGCCTCTTCGACCTTGCGCTGCAGCTTGTTCATCCCGCCGAGCCACCGGTCGGTGTCGGTGGCGCGCGCCGCGTAGTAGCCCGCGACCTCGGGGTGCGGCAGCACCAGGAAGCGCTTCTCCTCGATCGCCGCGAACAGCGCGTCCGCCACCTGCTCCGGCTCGATCGCCGACGCGCCCATCAGCAGCTGCCCGGCGGTGCCGGTGCTTTCCAGCATCGCCGTGCGCACGCCCTGCGGGCAGATCGCCTGCACGGTGATGCCGCGGTGCCGGTA
Organism: Amycolatopsis vastitatis; assembly: GCF_002234595.1. Lineage (GTDB taxonomy): Bacteria > Actinomycetota > Actinomycetes > Mycobacteriales > Pseudonocardiaceae > Amycolatopsis > Amycolatopsis vastitatis. The sequence goes on along the minus strand of NZ_NMUL01000047.1, from coordinate 129,196 downwards.
GGTCGCCGACAGCCATTCGGCGAACGCCAGCGCGCCGTGCTTGGTCACCGAGTACGGCGCCGAGCCGAGGCTGGTCAGCAGGCCGGCGGCGGACACTGTCGCGACGAAGTGGCCCTTGCCGCGCTCGAGCCACGCCGGCAGCAGCAGGTTCGCCGCGCGGACGTGGGACATGACGTTGACTTCCCAGGTGCGCGCCCACACCTCTTCGCCGCTTTCCGCACCGCCGAAGGGCGCGATCCCCGCGTTGGCGCAGAAGACGTCGATCTCGCCGAGGGTGCCGCGGGCGCTCTCGACCAGCTTCGCGACGCCTTCGGGACTCGCGACGTCTCCCGCGAAGGGCGTCCCGCCGACTTCGTTCGCGACTTCGGCGGCCTTGTCGCCGTCGAGGTCGGCCACGACGACCTGAGCGCCGTCGGCGGCGAAGCGGCGGGCCAGCGCGGCACCGATGCCCCCGCCGCCCCCGGTGACGACGACGCCGGTCACAGGCCACCGCCGAGGGTCACGCCGCCGTCGAGGACCACGGTCTGCCCGGTGATCCAGCCCGCGTCGTCGGACAGCAGGAACGCCACCGCGCCCGCGATGTCGGAGGGCACGCCGAGCCGCTTCATCGGGTACGCCGAGGCGACCTCCTCCTCGCGGCCTTCGTACAGCGCGGTCGCGAACTGCGTCTTGACCACGGCCGGCGCGACGGCGTTGACGCGGATCTTCGGACCCAGCTCGGCGGCGAGCTCGACGGTCAGCCGGAGCAGCGCGGCCTTGCTGACGCCGTACATGCCGATGCCCGGCGAAGCGCGGAGGCCGGCGACGGAGCTGACGTTGACGACGGCGCCGCCGTGCTCGCCCATCCACGCGTCGCGGGCACGCTTGGTCCAGGCCAGCGGCGCGAGCACGTTGACGGCGAGGATCTTCGCCGCCGCGGCCGGGTCGATGTCCAGCGCCGGGCCGTAGGCGGGGTTGATGCCGGTGTTGTTGACCAGGTAGTCGAGCCGCCCGAAGGTCTCGATCGTCTTGGCGACCGTCTCGTCCTGGTGGTCGGTGTCGTCGGACTTGCCCGCCACGAACATGGCGACGTCCGGGCCGCCGAGGGAGCTGACGGCCTCTTCGAGGGCGTCGGGCTTGCGCGCGGTGAGGCAGACCTTGGCGCCGCGTTCGACGAGCGTCTTCGCGATCCCGAGGCCGATGCCCCGGCTGGCCCCGGTGACGATCGCGACGCGATCCTTGAACGAGTTCACGGCAGGGTGTCTCCTTCGGCTGTGGTGCCCGGCACATACCAAGCAGTCGGTCAGTGGCCATTATGCGCGATGCGGTCACGGTCTCAAGGCGGACACACGTCACACCCGGCGGGTCGGCGATGTCCGGATCGTGACCTTCTCCCGATACCTTCCCCCAGCACGACATCGAGGGGGATCCCATGCGGAAGACCGGCCTGATCATCGCCGCGGCGGCACTGGCGCTGACCGCGTGCGACCCCGGTCCCGCCGCTGCGCCACCGGCGGCCCCCGCCACGCTGACCGCGCCGGTCACCGACGTCGCGCAGCTCGTGGCGGGCATCCGGGCCGGCATCGCCGAGACGCCGTCCGCGACCTTCGCCATGACCGCCGTGCTCGGCACCACCACCTCCGACGTTCCCGGCTCGCTCACCCTCGACGGTGGCCGGGGCAGCCTCACGATGGTGATCCAGGGGTCCGAGACCCGCGTGATCCACGGGCGCACCTACACCCGGATGCCCCAGGAAATCATCCCGGGCAAGCAGTGGATGGGCGCCGACCCCGACAGTGCCGACCCGGTCAGCCGGGCGATGGCCGGGGGCGAGGCGCTCATCCAGAAGCTGCCCGACCTCGGCTGGGCGCTGCTGGTGGCCGAACGGTCCGGCCGGATCGTGTCGGCGGAGCAGACCCGGCTCGGCACCCAGCCGGTCAACCACTACCGCCTCGAAATCGACGGCGCGAAGGCGCCGGAGCTGTTCCCGGAGTTCGCGCACCGGGGCGCCGACGACAAGGTGGACAAGCCGATGACCGCCAAGCTGCCCGCCGAACTGTGGCTCGACGCGGCGCGGCGGCCCGTGCGGTTCGCCGTCGACCTGACCACCGCGGCCCCGAAGAACACGCAGGGAGACCCCACGGTGAAGGCCACGACCGACTACCGCGGCTGGGGCAAGGCGGTGGAGATCCCGGTGCCGCCCGCCGACCAGGTCGCCGACATCGCGGAACTCATGAAGAAGATGGGCACCTGACCCGGGCTCAGCGCGGGACCAGCGACAGCACCGCCGCCACCAGCTCTGGGCCGTCGAGCAGGATGGGATCGTTGTGGTCGGCGCCGGGGATCTCCACCAGCCGGGCCGACGCGGCGGCCGCCACCTCGCGGCTCTGGGACGGCGGCACGATCGAGTCCCGGCCGCCCACGACCACCACGGCCGGGACCCGCAGGCGCGCGGCCTGCTCCTTGACCGGGAAGCGGTCGCGCAGCAGCAGGCGCACCGGCAGGTACGGATAGATCTCGGCGCCCACCGCCGCGAGGTCCGTGAACGGGGACCGCAGCAGCAGCCCGGCCGGTGGGTGTTCGAGGGCCAGCTCCGTCACGACGGCGCTGCCGAGGCTCTCGCCGAAGTAGACGATGCGCCCGGGCGGGATCCGCCGGTCCTCGGTCAGGAAGCGGTGGGCCGCGCGGACGTCGAGGGCCAGACCCTCCTCGCTCGGGTCACCCGGATTGCCGCCGTACCCCCGGTAGTCGAGCAGCAGCACGGCCAGCCGCGCCTCCGCGAGCTTCGCGGCCAGTGGGGCCCGGCCCGCCCGGTTGCCGCCGTTGCCGCCCGCGACCAGGACCGTCGCCACCGGGTCCCGGCTCCTCGGGGGGACGTACCAGGCGCCCAGCTCCAGCCCGTCGGCGGTGCGGAGGCGGACGTCCTCGGCGCCGGGCAGCACGCTCGCCGCCGCGGGCACCGGCGCAGGGTCCGGCAGGTAGATCAGCCGCCGCTGGACCGCCCAGACCGCGGCCAGCAGGAGCACCACTACGACCACGGCCACCAGCAGCACCCGCAGGAGCACGGTCCTGGTCAAACGTGACCTCCAGCGCAGGCGGAAACAACGGCGACGTCACCACGTTGTACCCCCGTGATGACTCCACCACTCCGGTTCTGCGTCCTCGGCGACTCGCTGGCGGCCGGCGTCGGCTGCACCCGTGAGGACGACACCCTCGGGCGGCGGCTGACCCGGCGGCTGAGCGACGCGGGCCATTCCGTGCGGCTGCGGGGTTTCGGCGTGCCCGGGGCCCGCTCGGCCGACCTGGAGCGCCAGGTCGGCGTCGCCCTCCGCGAAGGCGTGGACCTGGCGCTGATCGTGATCGGGGCCAACGACCTCGCCGGGTTCGTCTCCCCCGCCACCGGCGCCCGGCAGCTGCACGACGCGGTGGCCCGGCTGGTCCGCGCGGGCGCCCGCGTCGTCGTGGTGCCGGCGCCCGACCTGGGGATCGTCTCGCGCGTGCCGGGCGCCTACCGGCAGCTGGTCTCCGCCGCGAGCGGGCACTACGCGCGTGTCCAGGCCGAAGCCGCGGTCCGCGCCGGGGGTGTGGTCGCGGCGTCCGGCCCCGAACTCGCCGCCCGCTTCGCCGCCGACCCCGCGTTGTTCTCGGCCGACCGCTTCCACCCCTCGTCCGCCGGGTACGCCGTGATCGCCGACGCGCTGGCCCCGCACGTGCTGACCGCGGCCGCGCACCTCGCCGCCTGAGAACGTCAGCGGCGCGCGGACAGCTCGGCCGGGTGGAGCTCGTACAGCGCGTAAGCCTTCCGGATCACCGGCTGGGCCACGTTGCGCACGCGCACCCCGCCGGGCGTCACGCCCTGCTCGCAGCCGAAGTGGGCGTGGCCGTGCAACGCCAGGTCGGCGCCCACCTCGTCGATCGGCTCGCACAGCAGGTACGAGCCGAGGAACGGGTGGATCTCCGGCGGCTCGCCGTGCAGCGTCCCCGGGATCGGCGCGTAGTGCGTCAGGGCTACGACGACGTCCGTGTCGAGACTTTGCAACGCTTTGCGCAACGAATTGGCCGACGCCATGGTGTGCTCGACGAAGTCCTTCATCTCCCGCTCGCCGAAGCGGCTCGCGCACTTGCCGGCGAACCCGCCGCCGAAGCCCTTGACGCCCGCGACACCCAGGGAGCCGTCCGGCAGGTCGAACCGGGCCGCCTCCCCTTCCAGCACCTCGACGCCGGTCTCCCGCAGCAGGTTGGCGATCACCTCGCCGGAGTCGCTGTGGTGGTCGTGGTTGCCGAGGACGGCGGCGATCGGCACGCCCAGCCCGGCGAGCTCGTCGGCCACCACGCGGGCTTCGTCGATCGTGCCGTGCCGGGTCAGGTCGCCGGCCAGCAGCAGGACGTCGGCGGTGCCCGCCAGGTGTTCCAGGGCCGGCCGGAGCAGGCCGCGGGAATCTTCGCCGAGGTGCACGTCCCCGACCGCGGCGATCCTCATGAGATCTCCTCCGCGCTCGCCGGCTCCCGGACGTCGGCGACCCGGACATCGTTGTGCACCAGCTCTCCGGTCAGGTACTCGTGGACGACGGCGTCCACCTCCGTCTTCCGCGCGGGGCAGGTGACTTCGCCGGTCAGGTGGACGTGCTCGCCCCGGACGGTCACGTGCACGCCGAGCTCGGCGGTGCGGGGGTCTTCGGCCAGCGCCCGGCTGAGCCGGGCGACGAGGTACTGCGGTGGTTCGGGCACGAGTGCCTCCTTCGGATCGATCACGGCCAGGTCGCCGAGCAGGCTGAGGAACGCCCGGGCGTACGGGGACGCCGACACCTGCACGGCGACGTCGGTCCAGTCGACCTGCTCGCGCAGGTCGCGGGCGATCTGCAGCAGCGGCTCGAGGTCGCACCGGTGCGCGCTCAGCACGAGCAGCTTGTCCACGAGCAGATCGGTGCCGGAGACGACCGGCGCCGCGGTGGACCCGACCCGCATCAGCGCCGCGCGGTCGAGCAGCTCGTCGGTCACCGGCCGGTGGTTGGGCCGGTGGATCAGGTCGACGAGGATGTCGCCGTCGTAGACCTTCGTCAGCCAGTCTTCCGGCGGGTGCACGCGGCGCAGCCCGGCGGCGGTGAGGACGTCCGCCGCGCGTTCCGCGTCACCGGGCTTGAGGAACAGGTCGACGTCGTGGTCCGACGGCGGCCCGCCGCGGGCGTACACGGCCAGGCCGCCGGCGACGGCGAACCGGATGTCCGTGCCGGTCAGCGCGGTCACGACGCGGGTCAGGCTCTGCAGCAGCGCCTCCGCTTCCATGGCTGGGGACTACCCGCGGGCGGGCCGCGCCTAACGCCGTTCACACGCCGGGCCGCTCCCGCAGCCACGCGCGGGCGCCGGCCAGGGTCGGGTGCAGCGCAAGCGTGGCGTCCAGGCGGCTGAGCCGCAGGGTGCGCAGCACCGGCCGCCGGTCGGTGACGACCGCGAACGGCAGATCCGCGGCGGCGGTCGCCGCGACGAGCTCGGCGATCACCTGCAGGCCCGCCGAGCCGCAGAAGGCGATCCCGCCCAGGTCCACGATGAGCGCGCCCGGGCCGTCGCCGAGGGCGGCTCTCGCTTGCGCGCGCAGCACCGGCGCGGTGCCGAGGTCGAGGTCGCCCACCGCCGCGACGACGACGGCTTCGGGCACGGTGCGGATCCGCACCGTCAGCACGGGCGTCCCGTCGTCGAGCACGGCGCTCTCCCTCCGTCGATGCCTCACCCTAGAACGGTTGCATCGTTTTGTCATCGATTTGCCGGGTAACCCGGAGCCAGCACGATCCCGACCCGAGAAAGGACACGGCCGCGATGAGCACCGTCACCGAATCCGTCGACGTCGAAACCGACGTCACGACCGCCTACAACCAGTGGACGCAGTTCGAGTCCTTCCCGCACTTCATGGAGGGCGTCGACGAGATCCGGCAGCTCGACGACACCCACACCCGCTGGAAGATCAGCGTCGGCGGGCAGACCCGCGAGTTCGACGCCACCATCACCGAGCAGCACCCCGACGAGCGCGTCGCCTGGAAGTCGGACTCCGGCCCGACGCACGCGGGCGTCGTGACGTTCCACCGCCTCGACGACCGGCACACCCGGGTCACCGCGCAGCTCGACATCGACCCGGAGGGTTTCGTCGAGAACGTCGCCGACAAGCTCGGCATCCTCGACCGCCGCGTCAAGGGCGACCTCGGCCGGTTCAAGACGTTCATCGAGGAGCGCGGCGGCCGGGAGACCGGTGCGTGGCGTGGTGACGTCGCACGCCCCGGGAACTGACCGGCCCCTCCACCGCCCCCGCCGTGTCCCCGACGGCGGGGGCGGTCGCGTGCTGTCCGGGCACCCGGCCGGGTGCCCGGTTTATCCCCGGAGCACCCGGGTAGCCAGCCGCCCTACCAGGCCGATGGTCGCCATCGGCACCCAAGAAAGGCGCGGAAGTGCCTCTCCCGCAGGAGGTCGAGATGACGCAGGGACCCGGCGGTCAGTCACCGCCGCAGCAGCAGGGCAGCGGCTCGCCGTCGATGCCGGAAACCGCCAAGGACGAAGCCCGCGAAGTGGCTTCCACGGCCGCCGACCGCGGTGGCGAGGTGGCGCAAACCGCCGCCGACCAAGCGAAACACGTCGCGGCGCACGCCCAGCGGGAAGCCCGCGACCTCCTCCACGAAGGCCGTCAGCAGCTCGAGTCGCAGGCCAAGGACGGCCAGCGGAAGGCGGCCGAGAGCCTCCACCAGCTGGCCGGTCAGCTGGAGCGGATGGCGGAGCAGACCGACTCGCCCGGCGTCGCCACCGACGTCGCGCGGCAGGTGTCCGACCGGACGCGCTCGGTCGCCAACTGGCTGGAGCACCGCGAACCGGGCGACCTCCTGGACGAAGTGCGGCGCTTCGCCCGCCGCCGTCCCGGCACGTTCCTCGTCGGCGCGGCCGTGGCCGGTGCCCTCGTCGGGCGGCTCACCCGGGGTGTCGTGGCGCAGCAGAAGGAAGAAAGCTCGCCGAACGGCCAGGCGAGCATCCCGCAGCCGCACGCCGGCCCCGCCGCGACCCCGCCCGTACCGCAGCCGGAGGACGCCGGATACGCGACGCCCGCCGGGTACAACGGGCCGCAGCCCACGGAAGCCCTCCCGCAGCCGAGCCGTCCGGCCGCGGCTCCCGGCGGGTACACCGCGCCCCAGCCCCCGGAAGCGCTGCCGCAGCCGAGCCCCCGCTTCTCCGCGCCGGGGCAGGTGCCGTGATGACGCAGGGACCCGGGCCCGCGGCCGACCGGCCCGTCGACGTCGCCGACAGCTCGGTCGGCGAGCTGATGTCCAACGTCATGAAGGACCTGTCCACCCTGGTGCGGCAGGAAATGGAGCTGGCGAAGGCCGAAGTGAAGGCCGAGGCGGGCAAGGCCGCCAGGGGCGCGGGCATGCTCGGCGGCGCCGGGTTCGCCGGCTACATGGTCGTGCTGTTCCTCTCCCTCGCCCTGTGGCAGGGCTTGGCGAACGTGATGGACGCGGGCTGGGCGGCGCTCATCGTCGCGGTGGTGTGGGTGATCGCCGGCGCCGTGCTCTACGCGACCGGGCGGCGCGAGGTCCGCCGGATCAACCCGAAACCCGAACGCACCGTCGAGACCCTGCAGCAGGTCCCGGACGCACTGAAAGGCGAACGACCATGACCGAACCGGAGCGGATCCGCCGCGAAATCGAAGGCACGCAACGAAATCTCAGCACGGACGTGAACGCCCTCACCGAGAAGGTGACCCCGGGCCGGATCGTCGAACGCCGCGTCGGCCGGATGCGCACGGCGTTCGGCACCGCGCGGGACCGTGTCATGGGCACGGCTACCGACACCGCGTCGACCGCAGGCGACAAGGTGGGCTCCGTCGCCTCGGCGGCCGGGGACAAGGTGAGCGACGCCGCCGACGCCGTGAGCGACGCGCCGGCGTCGATCCGCCGTGGCACGCAGGGGAACCCGCTGGCCGCCGGCCTGATCGCGTTCGGCGCCGGCTGGCTCGTGTCGTCCCTGCTGCCCGCGAGCGAGCCGGAGCGCCGGCTCGCCGGACAGGCCACCGACCTCGCCCGCGAGCACGTGGCGCCGGCCGCCCAGCACGCGGCCGAAGAGCTGAAGGAGAACCTGCGCGAGCCCGCGCAGCAGGCGGCGGACTCGGTGAAGTCCGAAGCCGCGGACGCCGCGTCCACGGTCAAGGACGAAGCGCGTTCGGCGGCCGGCGACGTCACCGGCCGCGCCCAGGAAGCCCGGGAGAACGTGCGGTCCCAGGGCTGAACCACCACTCCGGGGCACGGTCACCCGGCCGTGCCCCGGACCCGGGGAAAGGACTGCCGATGCCCGCGTTCGCACCTCCGAGCGGCAACTCCCTGATGTTCGTCGGGACCGCGACCACGGTGCTCCGGCTGGGCCCGTTCACCCTCCTGACCGACCCCAACTTCCTGCACCGCGGCCAATGGTCGTACTTCGGCCAGGGCCTGTTCTCCCGGCGGCGCACCGAACCCGCGCTGCAGCCGGGGGAACTGCCGCCGCTGACCGCCGTGGTGCTGTCCCACCTGCACGGCGACCACTTCGACCGGATCGCCTCGCGCGAGCTCCCGCGCGACATCCCCGTCCTCACCACCGAGCACGCCGCCAAACGCCTGCTGCGGCGGGGGTTCCACGCGCCGCTCCCGCTGCCGACGTGGACCAGGGAAACCTTCTCCGACGGCGACGCACGCCTGTCGGTGACGTCCGTGCCCGCCCGGCACGCCCCGGGCCCGGTGCGGCGGTTGCTGCCCCCGGTGATGGGCAGCGTGCTCGAGTACCGCGCGGACGCGGAAGCCGATCCGCTGCGGATCTACCTGAGCGGCGACACCGTCATCCACGACGAACTGCGGACGATCCGCGACCGGTTCCCGGATCTCGACCTCGCGGTCGTCCATCTGGGCGGCACGCGCGCGTTCGGCGTCCTGGTCACCCTCGACCACCGCGGCGGGGTGGACCTGCTGAACCTCCTGGAGCCCCGGCGCGCGGTCCCGGTGCACTTCGACGACTACGGCCTGTTCCACTCCCCGGTGTCCAACTTCCTCGAGGAGGTCCGGGTGCGCCGGCCGCCGGCCGAGGTGCACCTGCTGCAGCGAGGCGAATACCTGTCGTTGTGAGTCACGGCCAGGGTTCGTCGGCGCCGGGAAGGAGCGCCTCGCGGCGCTGATCGGCGACGTCGTTCGGCGGCGTGAACTCGTCGGGCACCGTGGTCCCTCCCCTTCGTACCCCTCCGCCCGGTCCCGGCGCCGGTGCGGCACCGGGACCTGCGGAGGAACCAGCGTGTCGAAACCGTTTGCCCGTTGACTGCGCGAACTTCGCCGCGCCCATACAACTCTGACGGCTCCCGGCACGCGGGCGTCGCTGCCGCGATGGTGCGCCTGGAGGCGCGGTGGCCGGGACTGCCGTGTCCTACCGGCCGCTGTCGGGGCAGGCAGCGTACGCCGGCGCCGTGGGAAACCCGGGCGCCGTCACGGCATCACTCCCCTTCCGTCCGTGTCCGTCCGCTCTTTCCGGTCGGGTTCGGCGGAGGGGATCGCTCCCGGCGTGGGCACTTTCCGGCGAGCAGCCGGGCACCCGGGCGCCGCCGTGGCACGCCGAGCACCGCGGCCGGGCGGGGAAGCCCGGGCCGGGGCCGTGCGGGAACCGGTGGCGGGGGCGGGCCGAAGTTCGCGGCCACGATCGCGTCGAACTCCGCCCGGACCCACGCGGGGTCGGCCAGCACCAGCTCGGCGAACCCGTCGGCCGCGGCCGAACGGGCGATCTTGTCCGGCATCGTCGTTCACTCCCCGGATCGTCTCGCGATGTCACCAGGTCATGTCCTGCGTTTCCCTTACTTCTATAGCACCAACCACAGATCGCTTCAAGTCCTCACAGGACTCAAAGTCCGCGCGCCAGAACCGCTTGCGTGACACGGTCGTCGACGGACGACGTCGGCGTTTCCGTCCCCACCCACGGATCGCCGCCGAAGTAGCGCCGGAAGATGTTCTCCGCGGTGCGGGTCGCCACCGCCTGGGTGGTCAGCGTCGGGTTGGCGCCGCCCGCCGCGTTGGCCAGCGCCGAATTGTCGGCGACGAACAGCCGGTCGACCCAGCGAGCCTCGGCCGTGCCGTCCAGCACCGAGTCGGCCGCGTCGAGCCCCATCCGCATGCTGGACTGGACGTGCAGCAGCAGCGGCGCCCAGTCCAGCCGGTGCACCCGCCGCGCGCCCGCGAGCCGCATCAGCTCCACCGACCGCGCGGCGAGGTACTCGCGGTTGCGGCGAGTCCGCGCCGTGCGGGCGCGGTGGCGGACCTCGACGCGCGGCACCGGACCGTGCGGGTCCGGCGGGATCACCGGCGACCGGGTCACCCGGTTCTCGGGCTGGACGTCGTCGTCGGTGACGACCAGCGCGGTGAGCAGCCGGTTGACGTCGGCCAGCGCGTCCTTGAGGTCGGTGCCGACGAGCCTGCCGAGCGTGTCGGCACCCTGCGGGCCCACCCCGGCGCCGTTGTCGTAGTAGCCGGACATCCCGGCGTCGCTGTAGGCGAACGCGAACGCCTGCAACGCCGGCGGGAGGCAGACGTTCTCGACTCCGCCGTAGCCGGGGAAGTCCATCCGGCAGTTGGAACCCGCCCCCTTCGACTCGCCGGTGTATTCGTCGAAGACGCCAACGACCCAGTCGAGGTGGTGCTCGGTCAGCCCCCGCCCCACCCAGTCGTTGGGGTTGGGCAGGCCGCTGTTGAACCACAGCCGCGGGTTTTCGACGCAGCCGCCCGCGAGCACGACCACGCGCGCCTCGACGGTGTGCAGCGCGCCGTCGGGCGTGCGGAAGACGACCCCGCGCGCCACCGTCCGCGAGCCGGTCTCCTCCGCCAGCACCCGCACGACGTAGGCGTCGGTGATCAGCTCCGCCGCCCGGCCGCCGGGCGACCACGCGTCGGCGGTGAGCATCATCGGCACGTAGGAGTTGTCGGTGGAGCGCTTGGCCTTCAGGTTGCGCGGGGCGCGGCGGGGTTCGAGGCAGCCCTGGAAGCAGTGCCCGCAGAAGGTGCAGCCCCGCGCTTCGGGGAAGAGCAGCCGCGCGGGGTCGTCGGTGCGGCCCGCCGTGCCGTGCGGCTGGAGGATCGCGTTCTCCTGGGCCCGGTAGGACGGGCCGCGCAGGTCCTTCCAGGTCTGGTGGACCAGGCCCAGGCGTTCGGCCCCGCGGAAGAAGACGGCCTCCTTGGTGCCCATCGGCGCGGTCTGCACCGGCAGTGTCGCCTCGCACCACTGGTAGTAGGGCCGGAGTTCGGCGTAGGAGAACGGGAACACGTGTGCGGTGTCGTACTCGGCCCGGTCGGCGCCTTCGTAACCGGCGAACGCCCCGGCCGGCGGACGCGGGTTGTTGCCGAAGTAGTGCAGCGTCGTCCCGCCGACGCCGGCGATCTGCCAGACGAACGAGTTCTGCGGGAAGTCCCGCAGCCACGGCGCTTCTTCGCGCCGCGACGGCCCGACCCGGAACCGCCCGGTGATCGGGTCGTTGGTGTCGTCCTCGAGCCGGGTCCACTCCTGTTCGGGGCGCAGGTGCCGGGCCCCGGCCTCGAGCACGAGCACGTCGAGCCCGCGAGCGGCCAGTTCCTTGGCCACTACGGGCCCGCCGCCGCCCGCCCCGACGACCACGATGTCGCGCATGGGACGCCTCCTCAGTCCGTCACCCGATCGATTCCGCGGTAATAGCCGCGGAATTCGTTCCAGCCTTCGCCGATCCCCTGATAGGCGCTGATCTCCCAACCCACCGGAATCGCGGTCAGCCGGTTCGTGGCCCGGTCGAACACCCCCGCGTCGGAATAGGAGACGAATGCGGCCAGCGTCGGCATCGTGTCGAGGAAGAATCGCACCGGCGTGCCGTCGGCCAGTCCCGGTTCTTCGAGACGGCGGAACACCTCGACCTTGCCCGTGAAGGCGAGATTGGCGAACGACGCCGCGAACGGGCCGAGCGCGGACCCCGGGTCGACCTCCACCGCGACGAGGTTCAGGATGGCCGCCACGGCGGCCGCGCCGGGCAGGTTCAGGTCGAACGGCCGACCGACGATCGGGTACGGGATCGCCTGGTCGTAGACGTACCGCAGGGCCGGACCGGCGCCTGCCGCCACTCCGCCGTCGGAGCCGGAGGTCCGTCCCTGCCGGACGGAAAACGGGTCCCGGCCGGGCACGAGGAACGCCGCGAGCCCGGCCATGGCGTCGTCGACCGGGGGCAGCGGAAGGACGGCGGCCTCGGCCGGGAGGGTCCCGCCGAAGGCCAGGAGAAAGGGAATCGCCGCGGCGCCGCCGAGCACCGCGCGACGCCTGATCGGCCACGGTTCCCCGGGCTCCTGAACAGGAGGAGTCATGATCACCACCACGTTTCGCGTCCGGTCGGGAAATGCGCGTCGGAAACGTTCGCGCCTGACGACTTTAGGCGCGTTCCGCACATTCTCCGGCCGGCACCGCCAGATCACCCGATCGGCCCTCGCGCGTTGTGGTGGCGGACGGGGTTCGCGGCACTTCTCCCGTCTTCCCGTGACAAGTTTTCCGGATACGCCCGTGCGGAGCAGCCGCCGCACCCCGCGCTCACGGCGCGTTCCCGGGCCCGGGGCCGATCGAGCGGCGCCGGGTCCGGGACTTTCGGCTGTTCAGGAGCCGTTCAGTCCGGCAGCGCGCCGGAATGCGAAGCACCGCAAGGGGTCCCGGCGATCGGAGTGTGGCCGGTGACGGTCGGTGCCGCGTATGGTCGTCCGCCTTGGGAGCGCTCCCGATTCCGGCCCCGACGAAGGAGGACAGCGTGGTTCCCCGTCCCCGAAAGACCTTGCTCTCCCTGGTGGTGACGGCGGTGAGCGCCGTGCTGCTGGGCGGCGTGCTGACCGGCGTCGCCGACGCGCACGGTTCGGCCACCGACCCGCCGTCGCGCAACTACGGCTGCTGGAACCGCTGGGGCAGCGACTTCCAGAACCCGGCGATGGCGACCAAGGACCCGATGTGCTGGCAGGCCTGGCAGGCCGACCCGAACGCGATGTGGAACTGGAACGGGCTCTACCGCGAAGGGGTCAAGGGCAACCACCAGGGCGCGATCCCCGACGGCACGCTGTGCAGCGGCGGCCGCACGCAGGCGCCCCGGTACAACGCCCTCGACACGGTCGGCGCGTGGCAGATGGCGAACAAGGACAACCGGTTCACCCTCACCATCACCGACCAGGCCCACCACGGCGCCGACTACCTGCTGGTGTACATCACCAAGCAGGGCTTCGACCCGGCGACCCGGCCGCTGGGGTGGGGCAACCTCGAACTGGTCGCCCAGACGGGCCGCTACGCACCCGCCGGGCAGTACCAGGTCGCGGTGAACGCGGGCACCCGGACGGGACGGCACGTCGTCTACACGATCTGGCAGGCGAGCCACCTGGACCAGTCGTACTACTTCTGCAGCGACGTCGACTTCTCCGGACGCTAGCCGCTCGGGAGGCCGGGCGGCACCCGCCCGGCCTCTGTCACCGCGGCGCGTACCTGCCGAACCAGGCCGCCGCCGCGCGCAAGGGGATGTCGACCGGCGCGATGGCCGGGTACCACGCCTTTTCCCACTCCAGGGAGACCCAGCCCGACCACGAACGCAGGAGTTCGCCGCACTCGCCGAGCGGGACCGCACCCTCCCCCGGCGGCACCGGGGTGGGATCGTCGAGGCTCACGGCGTCCTTGACCTGGAAGTAGCCGAGGTAGGGGCCGAGCACGTCGCGGGTGGCGGCCGGCGTCTCCCCGGCGCGCAACGGGTGGACCGCGTCCCACAGGACCGCGGCCAGCTCCGGTTCCCCGAACCCGGCGACCAGGCCCAGGGCCGCGGCGCCGGTGGGGTGCGAGTCGTGCGTCTCGACCAGCAGCCGCACGCCGGCGTCGCGCAGGTCGCCGAGGACCGCGCCGATGCGGGGCCGCGCGTCCCCGTCGCCGCCCGGGAAGACGCGCACCGCCGGCGCACCGATCCGGTGCGCCAGGCCGATCAGCGCCTTCAACTCGTCGATCACGGGCTCGTCGGCGCCGGGCGCGGCGACCTTCGCGTATCCGGCCAGCGCGGCGACGGCCAGTCCGTCCTCGGCCAGGGCGGACCGCACCCGGTCGGTTGCCGGGCCGGACAGTCCCAAGTGGACTTCCTCGTCCGGGTGCACGCGCAGTTCGAGGCCTTCGCAGCCGTGCGCGAGCGCGGTACGCGCGGCTTCCCGCACCGGAACACCCGGCATGCCCAGCGTGCTGACCGCGAACCGCCACCCCATCGACGACCTCCGCTCGTTCCGGCGACCGCCCGAGTGTAAGCGCTTTCTCTCGGCCTTCGACTCCGGACATGCCGCTGTCCGCACCCGGAACGCCCGGGTGCGGACAGCGGACACCGGCCCGTCAGGCCTTGTTCTGACCCCGCCCCGCGGGCGCACGACCGTTCGCGCCCTCGGGCTTGCCGGCCGGACCCGGCTGGGCCGCCGCCGGCTTCGCGGCCTGCTCCGCCGGCTTCGCGGCCGGCGGCGAAGCCGGCTTGTCGGCCGCGGGCTTCACGGCCTGCTCCGCCGGCTTCACGGTCGCGGGCTTCTCGGTGGGCAGCGCGGCCGTGGTGCCGCTCGGCTGCGACGCGGGCTTCTCGTCCGGTTGCCCGGAGGTTTCCGCCTCCGCCAACGGGTTCGATCGCCGGACCTGCACGACCGCCACGATCGCGGCGGCCACCGCGCCCAGCGCCACCAGCCACGGCCAGCGCGCCCGCTTGGTGCGTTCACCGCGGGCCACGCTCTTCGCTTCCTGGAGCGCCACGGCCAAGTCCCGCTTCGCCGCCGTCACGACCTTGCGGCGGGCACGGCCCGACTCCCCCGCCGACCCCACGACGGCCGCGACCGCCTGTGCCGCCTTGCGGCCCGGGTCGCGCATCTTCGCCGCCCGGGCCAGCACCTCGTCGCGAGCGGCGGTGGAGTTCGCCAGCACGTCGCGGCGCGAGGACCGCGTGCTCTTGTCGAGGTCCTTGGTCGCCGCACGGCCGACCTTCGCGAGTTCGTCCTTGCCTTCGGCCAGCTTCCGGTCGGTGATTTCGACCGCCCGCGCGGCCGCGGCCGCACCCACCCTCGCGGCCTCCGCGGCGAGATCCCGTACGCCGGCCGCCGCCGTCTTCACCGATCGCCCGACCGGGGCGTCGCCCTGGCTCATGTGATCACCTCTCACTCGTCGCAGCAGGCTGAGCCTGCTCAGCTCACACCTGTGGGCTACCCAGCGGAGGGCCGTCCGGAACCTGGACCACCCATCGGCGTCACACCGGACCGGCGAACGGCCGTTGCGGACGGCTCTTGCCGGGCTCTACGGTGACGGCTCCGGCGGTTCAGCCGCGAGCCGCCTGCCCGGGCCGTTGACAACGTTGTCGCCTAGCTGCCGGAGGTTCCCAGGTGACCGAATCCGACTTCGACCGACGCGAAGTGCTGCGCGCGCTCACCCTGCTCGGGGTGACGGGCGTGGCGGCGGGGCTGTTCGGCGGCTCCGCCGAAGCGGCGGGCACCAGCCCGCTGGACCTGAAGTTCACGGTCGAGGAGCAGTTCCGGCCGTTCGCCCTGATCGCCCCCAGGTTCGTCCAGGTCGACACCCGGGCCCGGCCCGGTGCCCTGGTCGAGACCGGAGCACGGCCGAAAGCCCCCTACGGAACGGTGACCGTCGAAGTCGCCGCACCGGGTGCCCGGGTGGCCGCCGGGCTGGCCGGGAACGGCGTCTCGGTGCTCGGCACCTACGACGACACCGCGGGACAGGCGGGCATCGAGGTCACCACCCCGGCCGGGACCGCGGTGGTCAAGACCACGGCGGCCAAGCTGCGGGCGCCGTTCGGCTTCGCCGTGGTGGTCAACGAAAACGCGGTCACGGTCCTGGCCGACACCGGCGCCGGGTGGCGGCCGCTGCTGACCGAACGCGACCAGGTCCGGGCGCGGATCGACCTGCGCGACCCCGCGGTGCTGGGCAAGCTGTCCTACGCCTACGGCAGCCGCGGGCCGGCGCGGCTCGGCCGGGTCCGGGCCGGCTACTTCGGCCAGGCCGGCGTCCGCGATCCCCACGTCGTGCAGCACGCCGACGGACGGCCCTACATCCGCCACGGCAAGCTCTACCTGACCATGACCAACGCCGGGCTCGGCTTCTTCCAGCAGGCGCACTGGGCCGTCTGGACGCTCGACCTCGCCGATCCGACGAAGCTGGAGCAGGTGGCGACCCTGTTCTTCGCGCGCGACGGCGTCGTGCTCGGCGACCACGCCGGCCAGATCGTCCGCGACGACGAGCACGACCGGTTCATCCTGCTCATGAGCTCCTGGGGCGACTTCGCCTTCGCCGGGGTGCACGTGCGCCACACCGTCACCCGCGCCGACGTCCTTTCCGGCGTGCACGTCCTGCCCACCGAACAGCTCCCGCTGCCGACGAGCGTCAGTTCCTGGGACCCCGCGCTGACGAAGATCGACGGCCGCTGGCACATCGCGTTCGTGGAAAGCCCGGCGCAGCAGCCGTCCTTCGTGTTCCACCCCGCGCTGGCGGCCGCCGCTCCCGGCGCCGGCTACGACCAGGGCCTGACGCTGTTGGGGGCCGACACGTCGGTCACCCAGACCGAAGGCACGATCCTGCAGCGGGTCGGCGGCCGGTGGTACCTGTTCGCCAGCGACGGCAATGCCCGCGAGTACCCGGTCTACGATCTGCGGCTGCGCAAACTCGGCACGCTGAACGCGCCGTACGGCACCAACATCCCGCACCCGATGCTCGTGCGGGTCGGCGACGGGTGGTGGCTGACCACGTTCGACGGCACCCAGTACGCCGAAGACGTGCTCGGCTACGGCGGGCACGGCGACTTCATCCTGATGCGCGCCTGATCAGGCCAGGCGGGCGGGCAGGCCGGCGGCGGTGACGAGGCCCGGGCCGGGGAACTTGACGGCCCGGGAGAAGCGGTCTCCAGTCACCGTGAACACCCACAGGCTCTCGGCGCGCAGGATCCCCGAAGCGTCCCGCCGGTAGCTGCCCGCCGCCGGCTGGCCGTTGGCCCGCGTGGGCAGCAGCCGGACGGTCCCGCCGTCCGCGGCGAAGGCGTGTCGTTCGAGGAACGGCAGGCACACGTGGACCCCCTGGAACCAGACGGGGTGCGGCACGGCTTCGAGGCTGAAGTCGTCCTGGATGACCGCGCGGATGGCGGCGGCGTCCGCGGCTTCGAAGGCCGCGATGTAGCGGTCGAGCAGCGCCCGCTCGACGCCGGGATCCGGCGCCGCCGGCGGCGGGCCGTCCGGATCCAGTTCGTCGAGCCTGCCGCGGGCGCGCTGGAGCAGGCTCTTGACGGCGGGAACGCTGACGCCGAGGGTGCCGGCGATCTCGGCGGCGGACCAGGAAAGCACTTCCCGCAGCAGGAACGCCGCGCGCTGGCGCGCCGGCAGGTACTGCAGCGCCGCGATCAGCGCCAGCCGCACCGACTCGCGCAGCACGACGACGTCCCCCGGATCGCCGGCCCGCTGCCCGAGCACGGCGTCGGGCAGCGGCTCGAGCCACGCGAGCGAGTCGTCGCCGTGGACGCGGGTGTCGGGGTCGTGCGCCGGCGCGCCGAGCCCGGCGGGCAGCACGCGCCGGTTCCGGTGGTTCAGCTCGGTGAGGCAGGTGTTGGTCGCGATCCGGTAGAGCCACGTCTTGACCGACGAGCGCCCTTCGAACGCGTCCACGCCGCGCGCCGCCTTGAGATAGGTTTCCTGGACGGCGTCCTCGGCGTCGTGGTAGGAGCCGGTCATCCGGTAGCAGTGCGCGACCAGGGCCGGGCGAAGCGCGTCGAACTCGTCTCGCCACCACGCGCTTCCCGTCCGCGGGATCGTCTCCGACGACACAACACTCTCCCTGTTCGTGGGGTCCTGTTCATTGGACATCACCGGGCGGGAAAAGGAATCGGTCCGGCTGAAGCTGGGCGCGGCCGAGCCGACGGGCGGCGGAGGTCGGCGAGACCGATCCCCGCCGCCGACGCCACCGCGTAGTCCAGGGCCGGAGCGAGGATCACCTCATCGACGGGGCGCCCGGGCATCCGGTTCCCCGCGCAGGGTTTCGAGCGCGCCACGCATTTCCGCCAGTCCGGCGCGGTAGAAGCGGGGCCCGTAGGACACCCTGGCGACCCCCGCCGCCGCCAGGGTGTCCAGGTCCAGTTCCGCGCCGGTGTTGCCGTTGACCGGGCCCGGCACCTCGGCGACCAGCCGCGCGAGGTCGTCACGGCTCGACATGCCGATCGGGTAGACGCAGTCGGCACCGGCCTGCCGGTAGAGCCGGCCTCGCCGGATCGCCTCGGCCAGGCGGGCTTCTTCGGGAATCCCGCTGGGCGGCAGGAACGCGTCGATGCGCGCGTTGACGACGATCGGGACGCCGGACGCGTCGGCGGCCGCACGCACCCGGCCCAGCCAGTCGGCCTGTGCGTGGGCGTCGACGAGACCGCCGGCCCGGTGGTCGGTGTCCTCGAGGTTGCAGCCGGCCGCACCGGCCTCGAGGAGCCGGTCGACCAGCTCGTGCGCCTCCAGCCCGTAGCCGGCCTCGGCGTCCACGGTCACCGGAACGGGCACGGCGGCCGCGATCCGGCCGGCGGCGGCGAACATCTCCCGCCAGGGCGCCTTTTCGCCGTCCTGGTGGCCCAGCACGTCGGCCACGGCGGCGCTTGAGGTCGCCACGACCGGGAAACCGGCCTCGACGACGAGTTCGGCGCTGGTCTCGTCCCAGGCGTTCGGCAGCACGAGCAGGTTCCCGTGGTGGAGTTCGCGCAGCAGGTCGGCGTGGGCTTTCAAATCGGACATGGGCTCGCTCCTTCGGTTCGCGGCGGAGGACGGCACGTCCGGCCGGCGAGTGCGCACTCGTGTCTCCTCGTGACTCCGGTTGGCGGCGTGACGCCGTTTCCGAAGTCATGGACATCGAGCGGCCCCGAAAGGAATCGGAGCGCGGCCCGGTTCAGTGCCGGCGGCCGAGGGCCTCGCGCTTGACGAAGCCGATCACGCCGGTCGCGACGAAGAGCACCGCACCCACGATGATCAGCCAGAACAGCCCTTTGACGACGATGCCGAGCACGACCAGGACGGCCCAGACGACGAGCAAGGCGACGAGGATTCCCATGATGGCTCCGATCGACGGTTGAGACGGATATACCCAGCGCCCGGGCCCTTCATCCCGGAGCGCTCCTTTCGGGTGACCACCGGATTCACCGGCCCTGCTGCGACGCGGCGGCGTGCGTGCCGAGGTCGTCGAGGGTGAGCGGGTGCCGCGGCGGCTGTTCGAGGACGGTCCGGCGGGTGACGACCTGGCCGGGGCCGACGTGCAGCAGCTGACCGGGCTGCAGGTTCTGCCAGCCGGGGTCTTCGTCCATCCGCTCACTGGCGACGACGACGGCGCGGTGGCTGGCGAGCGATCCCGAGCGGGCCCGGATGCGGCCGGCGGCGCTGGCGTGTTCGAGGTGGCGGTCGCCGTGTGGCCCGCCCGGTGCCCTGGGGAGGAAGTAGAGGTCGTGGGTGTCCGGGTACCGCAACGCCCACAGCTCGCTGGGGGTGGTCAGAACGAGGTTGAGCGCGTAGACGGGCAGGTGCGCGGCGGCCCACCGGGCGGCGGCGGTGATCCCGGCGCCGACGTCACCGTCGTGCTCGTCGATCTCCCGCGTGACGAGGGCGAAGAACCGCTCGGAGTCGGTGTCGCCTTCGACGAGGTCGCGGTAGCCGCCGAGCCGGGCTTCCAGCTCCGGCAAATCGCCGATCACTCCGTTGTGGGCGAAGAGACGGCCGTGCTGCGCGAACGGATGGGTGTTCCGGGGCTCGACCCCACCGGTCGAGGCGTAGCGGATGTGGGCGAGGAAGGTCACCGACTCACCCTGTTTGGCTTCGTAGGCGAACTTTTCGTCCGCGTAGGCGGCGAGCGGCTGTTTCCAGATCCGCGGCGCACCGTCGGCGTCGAAAACCCCCAGCCCGGTCCCGTCGGGTTCCCGCCGGCTCTGCGCGGCCAGGCTGTCCGGGGCTTCGAGCAGCCAGAAAGTGGCGTGAACACGTTGTGGCGCAGCGGACAAACCGAACAGACGACACATCCCGCGTCCTCCCGCTTCCGTCGAAGATTTCCGGATACCCGCCGTCGGCAGGCCGAACCGGAACGAGAACCCCCGGATGTGAGCGGTGTCGCCCGCGTCGCCGTCCACACGGTGGCCCCGAGCACCGGCACGTAGGGTGCGGGAAGACCGGGCGCCGACGAGGGACAGGAGCACGATGGACGCCGTGGCCACGGCCCCCGACCAGGCGAAAGCCGCACTGGCGCCGTTCGCCCGGCTGCCGGTCGCGCTGCTCGCGCTGGGCACCGCCACTGCGCTGCTGCTCACCGCCGGCCGCTACGGCTACTTCGGCGACGAGCTGTACTTCCTCGCCGCCGGCCGGCACCTGGCCTGGGGGTACGCCGACCAGCCACCGCTCGTGCCCGCGCTGGCCTGGGCGATGAACACCCTCGCGCCGGGCTCGCTGGTGGTGTTCCGGCTGCCGGCGATCGCCGCGACCGCGGCCGGGGTCGTCGTCACGGCGCTGATCGCGCGGGAGCTGGGCGGGCGGCGCAAGGCGCAGGCCCGCGCCGCGGCGGCGTACGCGATCTGCGGGCAGTTCGTCGGCAGCGGCCACTACCTCGCCACGTCGACGATCGACCCGCTGCTGTGGACACTCGTGCTGTGGCTGTTGGTCCGCTGGGTCCGCACCCGCCACGACACCCTGCTGGTCTGGCTCGGCGTCGTGACGGCGGTGGCGCTCAACGACAAGCTGCTCATCGCCGCCTTCTGGGCCGTCGCCGCGCTCGCGGTCCTCGTGTTCGGCCCGCGGGAGCTGTTCCGCCGCCCGAAACTCTGGCTGGGCGCCCTGATCGCCGCCGTCTCGCTGGTGCCCACGCTCCTGTGGCAGCGCGCCAACGGCTGGCCACAGCTCGGCATGGGCGACGCGGTCGGCGCCGAGGTCGACGCGGCGGGCGGCCGGGCGAGCTTCGTCCCGAACCTGCTGGCCGGCGCCGGGTGGGTGATCGGCGCACTCGGCGTGCTCTACGGCGTCGCCGTGCTGCTCGGGAGCAAGCAGCTGCGGCCCTACCGGTTCCTCGGCTGGGCGGCGCTGGGCGTCGTCGCGGTCTTCCTCATCGCGAACGGGCGGTACTACTACGCCGCCGGGATGTTCGGCGTGCTGTGGGCGGCCGCCGCGGTCCACCTCGAAGCGCGTGAGCCGGCGCGCTGGTGGCGGTGGGTGCCGACCTGGCCGGTGTTCGTGCTGTCCGCTTTGTTCAGCCTGCCGTTCACGCTGCCGGTCTGGCCCGCGCACTGGCTCGTCGAGCACCCCGACGTGCCGCGGCCCGCCTACGCCGCCGAGGAGATCGGCTGGCCGGACCTCGCCGAGGACGTCGCCGCGCTGCACCGGACCGCGCCACCGGGGACGGCGATCGTCACCGGCGGCTACTGGCAGGCAGGCGCGCTGGGCCGGTACGGGCCCGAGCGCGGGCTGCCCGAGGCGTACAGCCCCAGCCGGGGCTTCTGGTACTTCGGCCGCCCCGCCGACAACGCCGACACGGTGCTCTTCGTCGGCTACGACCCGTCGAAACTCGCGAAGTACTTCGGGGACGCGCACATCGTCGGGCAGGTCGGCAACCGGCTCGGCGTCCCCAACGCGAGCCGGCACATGCCGGTCTGGCAGCTCACCGGCCGGACCGCGAGCTGGGCGACGATCTGGCCGCGGCTCAAGGACATGAAAGCCTAGGGCGTCCAGCCGGTGGCCACCGCCCACTTCTCCGCGCGGCCGAACGCGCCGTTCACCCACTCCTGCTTCTCGTCGGCGTAGGCCTCGACCGTGCCGTCGGCGGCGTGCGCCTCGGCCAGCCGCAGCTTCACGTCGCGGTAGTCGTCGCGCTCGTCCGGGTTCGCGCGCAGGAAGTCGCGGAAGAGCAGCGCGAGCCGCCACGCGGGCGTCTCCACGGACCGGACGTGCAGGTTCACCGGCCGTTTCGGGTCGGCGCCGACGTGCAGGCACTTGGGCCACGGCTCGCCGCCGTCCTGGGCGTCGTCGTACCAGCCGCCCTCCAGCCGCGGGAAGCCGGCGTCGCACAGCAGCTCCCGCAGCGTTTCCGCGTCGTCCGAAGTGGACACGGTGAGCTGCAGGTCGAGGACGTCCTTGGCGGGCAGGCCGGGGATGGCCGTCGACCCGATGTGATCGGCGCGGACGGCGAGCTCGCCCGCCGCGGCGCGGACCCGGGCGAGGACGCGCTCGGCCTGCGCCGGCCAGGCGAGGTCGTAGGCGGCGATCTTCGGCGACATCGGCGGCCGCGGCCGGCGCAGCCGGACGTTCGCCTCGAACGGCACCAGCCGGTCCGCCCACAGCGCGTCGACCTCGGCGAGCACGGCGTCTTCGGCACCGCCGTTGTCCAGCCAGACGTCCGCGACGGCGCGGCGCTGCTCGGTACCGGCCTGGGCCCGGATCCGCGCCCGCGCGTCGTCCTCGGCCATCCCGCGCGCCGAGACCAGCCGCCGCACCCGTACCTCGACCGGCGCGTCGACGACCACGACCAGGTGGTAGGCCGTGGCGAGCCCGTTCTCGACCAGCAGCGGGATGTCGTGGACGATGATCGCGTCCGGCTTCGCGGCGGCCATCAGCTCGCCGGTGCGGGCGCCGACCAGCGGGTGCACGATCGCGTTGAGCTTGTGCCGCGACTCGTCGTCGGCGAACGCCTTCGCGGCGAGCACGGGCCGGTCGAGGGAGCCGTCGGCGGCCAGGATCTCCGTGCCGAACTCCTCGACCAGCCGGGCCAGCCCCTCGGTGCCGGGCTCGACCACCTCCCGCGCGATCCGGTCGGAGTCCACCAGCACGGCGCCGTGTTCGGCGAGCCGGTTCGCCACGGTCGACTTGCCTGCCCCGATCCCGCCCGTCAACCCCACACGCAACATGCCGATCACCCTAGTCACGCACGACGGCGCGTCCTCCCGGACGTCGGCGACGCAGACGAACGGGCGATCCGCAAGTCGATCGTGACGCGTGACTCAACCGATATACGGACACGCCGCGTTGCTTACCCACCTTCGCGAGCGCCGGTGCGTACGGTGCGCCCGACGAGGTCGCCCACGCGGAGGAACGATGGCGAACAGCAAGCACGTCGGTCGGCACCGGCTCGGCACGCCGGGGCTGGTGCACTGCGTTCTTCATCGCCCGGTGGCCGACGCGCTGGCGGACTACCGCCGCACCTGGCTGAGTACCCTGCTGGTCCCGGCCAAGCACAGCTTCGCCGGCCTCCGCCGCAAGGCCCGCGCCGCCGCGCTCGAGCGCATCTGGGTCCCGGCCGTCCGCCCGCACGCCCCGGCCGTGGTGGTCGTGCGAGCCGCCTGACCGCAGCTCAGCGGCCGGTTTCGCGCGTCTCGATCGCGATCTCCGACGACAGCGTGCGGTGCACCGGGCACTTGTCGGCGATCAGCATGAGCCGGGCCCGCTGGTCGTCGTCGAGGTCGCCCTCGAGCTCGATCTCGCGTGTGATCCGGCTGAGCATGCCGCGCTCGGTCTCGCACCGTTCGCAGTCCTCGGCGTGGATGCGGTCGTGACGCAGCCGGATCGTCGCCCGGGTCAGCGGGATGCCCTTGCGGTCGGCGTACATCCGCAGCGTGATCGCCGTGCACGAACCCAGCGACGCGAGCAGCAGCTCGTACGGGTTCGGGCCGGCGTCGGCGCCGCCGACCGCGACCGGTTCGTCGACGAGCAGCGTGTGCGTCGCCGTGGTGACCTGCTGGGTGTAGGTGCCGTCGCCGGTCGCCGTGACGACGACCGTGCCGGGCTCGGGCTGGTTCATCAGTGTCCATTCTCCCGGGGACGGGAGCAGATCCGGACATCCCGCGCATTCCCAAGACCGGGGCGGATATCGTATCTTCTGCTGCGGATGGGTCACCCGGACGCCGCTTGCGCCCGGCCGCTGCGAAGGGGGTGCGCCGTGGCCACCAGGCATCTGCCGACGCGCCCGGCCGAGCAGGGCAGCCGCGAGCGGCACCTCGACGCGGCGTTGTCCGTGCTGCTGGACCGGGGTGTCACGGGCCTGACCGTGCGCGGTGTGGCCGAGGCCGCCGGCGCGTCGACCCTCTCGGTCTACGCCCGCTTCGGCGGCCGCGCGGGCCTGCTCGACGCCCTGTACGAGCGCACTTTCGACTCGCTGCGGGAGCTGCTGGAGGGGCTGCCGCCGTCGAGCCCGGACGGCATCGGCGACTTGCTGCACCTGGCCCTCGAATACCGGAGCTTCGCCCGGGAGAGCCCGGCCCGCTACGGACTGATGTTCGAACGCCCGGTCCCCGGCTTCGACCCGGACCCGGCCCTGCGGTCGGCGGTGCTCCGGACGACGTTCGGCATGTTCATCGCCCGCGTCGACCGGGTGTGCCCGCCGGAAGCGGACGCCCGCTCGGCGGCGTACCAGCTGTGGACGGCCATGCACGGCCTGGTCAGCGCGGAGCTGATGCTGGCTTCGCGGACGCCGTTGCCCGACTGGTTCATCCCGCCGACCGAAGAGGCGAACGAGCAGATGTACCGCCGGACGGTGACGGCGATGATGACCGGACTCGGCCTGCGCAACCGCTGACCGGCGGACCGGAAGACGACGAAACCCCCGGTCCGAAGTGGACCGGGGGCTTCGTTGTCTAGCTCAGCGTTGTCTAGCTCAGCGTTGTCTAGCTCAGCGTTGTCTGGCTCAGAGCACTAGTGCTCACGCACCACCGGAGAGCTTCTCGCGGAGCGCCGCGAGCTGCTCGTCGGAGGCGAGGGTGCCACCGCTGCTCTTCGTGTCGGTCGCGGTCGAGCCCGAGGTGTAGCTCTCCGCGCCACCCTCGATGCCGGTCGCCGCGTCGGCAGCCGCTTCCGCGTCCTGCTCGACGGCCTTCACGACCTGCTTCATGTGGGCCTCGTAACGAGTGTGCGCCTCGGCGTACTGGCGCTCCCACTCCTCACGCTGCTTGTCGAAGCCTTCCTGCCACTCCTGGGTGTCCGGGTCGAAGCCTTCGGGGTAGATGTAGTTGCCCTCGGCGTCGTACTCGGCGGCCATGCCGTACTGGGTCGGGTCGAACTCGGTGTCCGGCGTGACACCCTCGTTCGCCTGCTTCAGCGACAGCGAGATGCGACGGCGCTCGAGGTCGATGTCGATGACCTTGACCATGACGTCGCCGTTGACCTGGACGACCTGCTCCGGGATCTCGACGTGGCGCTCGGCCAGCTCCGAGATGTGGACCAGGCCCTCGATGCCCTCTTCGACGCGCACGAACGCACCGAACGGAACCAGCTTGGTGACCTTGCCCGGCACGATCTGGCCGATCGCGTGGGTGCGGGCGAACTGGCGCCACGGGTCTTCCTGGGTCGCCTTCAGCGACAGCGAGACGCGCTCGCGGTCCATGTCGACGTCCAGGACCTCGACCGTGACCTCCTGGCCGACCTCGACGACCTCGGACGGGTGGTCGATGTGCTTCCAGGACAGCTCGGAGACGTGCACCAGGCCGTCGACGCCACCCAGGTCCACGAAGGCACCGAAGTTGACGATGGACGACACGACGCCCTTGCGGACCTGGCCCTTGGCGAGCGCGTTGAGGAACTCGCTGCGCACCTCGGACTGGGTCTGCTCGAGGTAGGCGCGGCGGGACAGGACCACGTTGTTGCGGTTCTTGTCCAGCTCGATGATCTTCGCCTCGAGCTCGCGGCCGACGTACGGCTGCAGGTCGCGCACGCGGCGCATCTCGACCAGGGACGCGGGGAGGAAGCCGCGCAGGCCGATGTCCAGGATGAGGCCGCCCTTGACGACCTCGATGACGGTGCCCTTGACGGGCTCGTCCTTCTCCTTGAGCTCCTCGATCGTGCCCCAGGCGCGCTCGTACTGCGCGCGCTTCTTGGACAGGATCAGACGGCCTTCCTTGTCCTCCTTCTGGAGAACGAGGGCTTCGACCTCATCGCCGACGGTGACAACCTCAGCCGGGTCGACATCGTGCTTGATGGAGAGCTCACGCGAGGGGATGACACCCTCGGTCTTGTAGCCGATGTCGAGCAGGACCTCGTCGCGGTCGACCTTGACGATGGTGCCTTCGACGATGTCGCCATCGTTGAAGTACTTGATCGTCTTGTCGATAGCCGCGAGGAAATCTTCCTCCGACCCGATGTCGTTGATGGCGACCTGCGGGGCCGCGTTCGGGGCGGTCGGGGCGGTGGCGGTGTCGATGGTCATTAGGCGGGTTGCTCCGGTGGATGGGAATCGAGGGTTGGCAGTTGTCGGCGCGATGGGCGGCATGCGACGACCCTGCGAGCAAACGTCCACCAGTGAACGACCGCGGCATGACCCCGCATACGGTGCGCGACCCCGAGTCCCAACCAGAAGCTGAGCGGAAGGCAGCGCGAACCCACTGCGCTAACACTTATCCTACGCGGCAGCCGCTAGGCGGCACAATCAGGGTCCCCCCTCGCTCGCTAAGGTCCTCGCGGAAGCAAACCGCAGGCACCAGGACGCAGGTGGAACGAGCAGTGGCCACCGGGACCGGAGACACCATCATGCCACCGGAGGAGCCGTCCGCGCCGGGGCGCCACGAGGCCGCCGAGCACCGGCTGGGCACCACGGCGATCGCCTACCGCGAGGTCGGCGGGGCCGAAGCCGCAGCGGCCAACCTCGCGTGGTGGGACGCCGACGCCGACGACTACCAGGCCGAGCACGGCGGGTTCCTCGGCGACGCCGACTTCGTCTGGTGCCCGGAGGGGATCCGGGAGGCGGACGCGCGGCTGCTCGGCGACGTCCGGGGCAAGCGCGTGCTGGAGGTCGGCTGCGGGCAGGCCGCGTGCTCGCGCTGGCTCGCCGGCCAGGGCGCGCACGCCGTGGCGACCGACCTGTCGGCGGGCATGCTCCGCCACGCACGCGCGGGCAACGAGCGCACCGGCCTCGCCGTGCCGATGGTGCAGGCCAACGCCGAGCACCTGCCGCTGGCGTCCGGCAGCTTCGACGCGGCCTGCTCGGCCTTCGGCGCGGTCCCGTTCGTGGCGTCGGTGGACGCGGTCTTCGCCGAGGTGCACCGGGTGCTGCGGCCCGGCGCGCCGTGGGTGTTCTCGGTGACTCACCCGATGCGGTGGATCTTCCCCGACGACCCGGGCCCGCAGGGTCTCACCGTCACCCAGCCGTACTTCGACCGCACCCCGTACGTCGAGGTCGACGACGACGGCACTGCCACCTACGTCGAGTACCACCACACCCTCGGCGACTACGTCCGCGCGCTGGCCGCGGCCGGGTTCACCCTGACCGACCTGGTCGAGCCGGAGTGGCCGGAGGGCCACACGCGGGTCTGGGGCCAGTGGAGCCCGTTGCGCGGCAAGCTGTTTCCGGGCACCGCGATCTTCCGCGCGCACCGCTCGTGAACCCCCTGGAGGAGCAGCAGAACGCGCGGTTCGCCGCGCTCGACCCGCTGCTCCCGCCGATCGCCGCGCCGCCGGCGGTGAGCGAACCGCTGCTGACTGTCACCGGAAGCCGGAAGGCGGGCGGCCTGCTGGCGCACGTCGTGCACGCCGCGGGGTCGTGGCCCGCGCTGTGGGGGCCGTCGGAGATCTGGGACCTGACCGCGGTGCCCGGCGAAAGCGGCGCTGCGGGCCTCGCCGCACTGCTGGGCGCGTGGCGCGACCGGCTGCGCGGGACCCGGCCCGGCCCGGACTCGGGCTGCACGCTGACCTGGCCGAGCCGCGACGCCGAGGCGTCGGCGGTGCTGCTGGCGCACGGGTTCGCGCCGATGACCTGCCTGGCGGTGCGGGCCGCCGTCCCGCCCGAGGTCCCGGGGCCGGCCCGGGTGACCGTCCGGCTCGCCGAAGAGGGCGACGTCGAGGCGCTGACCGAACTGCGGCTGGCGGAGTGGCGCTACACGTCGCTGGTCGGCACCGCGGTGCGGCGGCCGGGCGCGCGGGCGCTGCTGCGCACGGAAGTCGTCCGTTCCCTGCGTTTCAGCGGCCTGGTCTGGCTCGCGGAGGACGACGGCGTGCCGGTGGGACTGGCCTCCTGCGCGCTGGCCTCCCCGGCGCCGGGCAACAGCGTCCACGGCCGGCTGCTCCCGGGGCGCTGGGGGTACGTCGACACGCTGTCGGTGGCGCCCGCGGCGCGCGGCGGCGGGGTGGGCCGGGCGCTGATGGCGGTGGCACACGAGGACCTGCTCGGGCGCGAGGTGCGCGGCACGTTCCTGTTCTACCACCCGGCGAACCCGCTCTCGCCGGTGTTCTGGCACCGGCAGGGCTATCGTCCACTGTGGACCATGTGGATCCGGCGCCCCGCCTGGTCCTGACTCGCACTCTCCAGGGGGGACCATGGACATCGCCGAGCCGCTGCTGGCGGCGCACCGGGCGCGCTTCGCCGCGGTCGACGCGCTGCTGCCGCCCGCGCCGCCCCCGGCCGCCGGCGAGCGCCTCGACGCGGCGACCGCGGACGGCACCCAGGTCACCGGGGTGCTGCTGCGGCACCGGCTCGCGCCCGGCGACGTCCCGATGCTGTGGTCGGCCGCCGACACCTGGCAGCTCTTCCCGTACTTCGGCGACACCGGCACCGAAGGCGCGGACCTCCTGCTGCGCGCGTTAAAGGGCCGCCTGGAGACCGAGGAGACCGGCGCCGACTCGGCGTGCGTCGTCGTCTGGCCCAGCCGGGACGCCGAGGCGATCCGCGCCTTCCTCGACCACGGCCTCGTCCCGCTCTCCGCCGTCGGCGTGCGCACCGCTTCCCCGGCCGGGGCCGAGCCGGGGGTCGCCGTCCGCCGGGCCGCGCCGGGCGACTTCGCCGCGGCGCTGGAGCTGGCCGTGACGACGTTCGACTACACCGGGCTCGTCGCCGCGCCGCGCCGGGACAACACGGCCGAGCTGCTGGCGCCGTCCCTGCGGGACGCTCTCGCCGAGGACGAGCCGGCCGTCTGGCTGGCCGAAGAGGACGGCGAAATCCGCGCGCTCGCGCACTGCGCGTGGGTGGACGCGCTGCCGGGCACCGAAGCGGGCGAGCTGCTCCCGGCGGGACGCTGGGGGTACGTGAACAACGTCGTGACCGCCCCCGGCGAGCGCGGTGGCGGGTTCGGCCGGGCGCTGATGGCCCACGTGCACCGCGAGCTGCACCGGGGCGGCGCCACCCGCACGTACCTCTACTACAACCCGACCAACCCGCTGTCCTCGGTGTTCTGGCACCGGCAGGGCTATCGTCCACTGTGGACGACCTGGGAGGTGCGCCCGGCGGCGGCGCTGCGCTGACCCACGATCCGGTGACCCACCCACAAGTGTGACGTGCGTCCGGTGATCTTGCCGCCGGCGCCCGCCGGGACTAGCTTTTGAACTGACCGGTCAGTTCAAAAGTTCTCGAAGCGGGAGAAACCGTGCAGGTCCGAGCCGATCGGGTGTCCCTCGAAGGGCACCACGGCACCTTGTTACCGCCCACCTCGCTGACCGTCGGCGAAGGCGACCTGGCGATCGTGCACGGCGAACCCGGCGTCGGCGTCACGGCGTTCGGCCTGGCGCTGGCCGGGCGGCTCGAGCCGACCACCGGCACGGTGCACGCCGAGGGCGTCGACGCGGGCCTGCCCGAGCTCGTCGCGGTCGTCGACGCGCCCGGCGTCAGCGAGCCCGACGACGCCCTGCCCCTGCGCGTGGTCGTCGGCGAAGAGCTGGCGCTGGCCCACCGCCCGGCCGGCAAGGAGGACGTCGCCCGCTGGCTCGCCGAGCACGACGCGGCGCCGTTCGCCGGCACGCGCTTCGAGAACCTCACGCCGGTGCTGCGCACGCGGCTGCTGACCGAGCTGGCCGCGGAGCGCAAGGGCGTGCGCGTCCTGGTGCTCGACACCCCGGACCGGCACACGAGCGACGTCGACGGCTGGGCCGGGCTGGCGCGCGAGCAGGCCGAGCGTGGCTTCGCCGTCGTCGTGCTGGCCGCGACGACCCCGCTGTCCGCGCTGCCCTTCGCGCCCGCGCGCATCGGCGCCACCGAGCAGCCCGAGCCGCGGCACCACTCCCCCGAACCCGAACCCAGCTCTCCCGAACCCAACTCTCCCGAACCCACCGAAGAGCTCACCGTGAGCACTGACGGAGACCCCGCATGAACGCCTTCCGGATCGCGCGCAACGAGCTGCGCCGCCTCTCGACCGGCACGCTGCCGAAGCTCGCCTTGGTCGCGCTCGTCCTGGTGCCGCTGCTCTACGCGTCCTTCTACCTCTACGCGAACTACGACCCGTACGGCCGGCTCGACAAGCTGCCCGCCGCGGTCTTCACCAGCGACACCGGCGCGAAGGACTCCAGCGGCCAGCAGCGCAACGTCGGCCGCGAGGTGACCGACGAGCTGGTCAAGTCCGGCACCTTCCAGTGGCACGAGGTGTCCGAGCAGGACGCCCGCGACGGCGTCCGCGACGGCAAGTACTCCTTCGCGATCGGCATCCCCAGCGGCTTCTCCGCGTCGCTGCTGTCGGTCGGCAACTTCCAGCCGCAGCAGGCGACGATCACGCTGACCACCAACGACGCCAACAACTACCTGTCCGGCACGATCGCGAAGCAGGTCGCCGAGCAGGTGCGCAAGACGATCGCGGAGAAGGTCGGCAGCGAGGCCGCGGACCGGTTCCTGGTCGGCTTCTCCACGATCTACGGCAAGATCCAGGAGGCCTCGACCGGCGCGTCGCAGCTCGCCGACGGCGCCACGCAGCTCAAGTCGGGGCAGCAGCAATTGGCCGACGGCGCGGCGAAGCTCGCGGACGGATCGTCGACGCTGGCGACCGGCCTGAGCACGCTGAAGAGCGGTACCGCCGCGCTGCCTTCGCAGACGCAGCAGCTCGCCAACGGCGCGTCGCAGGTGGCCGCCGGTGATCAGAAGGTCGCCGACGCGGCGTCGATCGCCGCGACCGCGTCGTCCGACATCCAGGGCAAGCTCGACTCCTACCGCAGCCAGCTGCAGACGGACCTGAGCAATGCGGGCGTGCCGGACGCGCAGGTGCAGGCGATCCTGGCCAAGGCCGACCAGCTGCGCTCCCCCGTCGACCAGGCGAACGGCAAGATCCAGCAGGCCAACGGCGACCTCGCGAAGCTGGCCGACGGCGCCCGCCAGGTGTCCGACGGTGCGGCCAAGCTCGCCGCCGCGTCGCCGCAGCTGGCGAACGGCATCGCGCAGGCGTCCGACGGCGCGAACCAGCTGCGCGACGGCGCTTCGCAGCTCAGCGACGGCGAAAAGACCGCCGTGAACGGCACGAACCAGCTCGCGGACGGCGCGGTGAAGCTGCGTGACGGGCTCGCGGCCGGGCTGAAGCAGATCCCGAACCCCGACGACCCGACCCGTTCGGCGACGGCCAACACCATCGCGGACCCGGTGGCGGTGAACGCCAACGGCGAGGCGTCGGCGGGGACGTACGGCGCGGGCCTGGCGCCGTTCTTCATCTCGCTCGCCACCTGGATCGGCGCGTTCGTGCTGTTCCTGATCCTGCGCCCGCTCTCGACGCGCGCGCTGACCGCGGGCGCGGCGCCGTTCCGGGTCGCCGTCGGCGGCTGGCTGTCCTCGGCGCTGCTCGGTGCCGCGCAGGTGATCGTCCTGTTCGGCGCGGTGACGTGGCTGGTCGGCATCCACATCGCCCACCCGCTCGGCGCGATCGGCTTCGCCGTGCTGGTGTCGCTGACGTTCACCTCGGTGGTGCACGCGCTCAACGCGTTCTTCGGCGCGGTCGGGAAGTTCCTCGGGCTGGTGCTGCTGGTCCTGCAGCTGGTCAGCGCGGGCGGCACGTTCCCGTGGCAGACGATCCCGGACGCGCTGTACCCGCTGCACGTCGTGCTGCCGATGGGCTACGCGATCGACGGCTTCCGCCACCTGTTCTACAGCGGGGCGACGGTCCAGATCCTCGGCGACATCGGCGTCCTGCTGGCCTACCTCGCGGGCGGGGTGCTGGTCTCGACCCTGGCCGCGCGGAAGCGTCGCGTTTGGACGGTGTCCGCGCTCAAGCCCGAGCTGAGCCTGTGAGCGGCGCGACGAAGCAGAAGCTCTTCGAGGCCACCCTGGAGCTCTCGAAGAGCCGGGGCCTGGTGGGCCTGACGGTCGACGACATCGCGGCGGCGGCGGGCGTCGCGAAGGGCACGGTGTACTACAACTTCGGGTCGAAGGACGGCCTGGTCGACGCGCTGCTGCGATACGGCGTCGACATGCTGGCCGGTCGGCTGCGCGACGCCGTTTCGGATGCGGATCCGCTCGACGTGATCGAAGCGCAGGTCGACACGACGCTGGAGTTCATCGCCCAGTACCCGGGGTTCTCGCAGATCCTGGTGAGCGAGCTGTGGCGGACACCGGGCCAGTGGCACGGCACGTTGTCGTTGCTGCGCGAGGAGATCATCTCGATCGTGAAGCACCAGCTGTCGCGGCTGGACTCGGCCGGGCGGCTGCCGGAGGGAGTGGAGATCCCGACGGCGGCGGCCGGGCTGTTCGGCACGATGCTGGTGGTGGCGCTGGACTGGCAGGTGTTCGGGCCGCAGCGGACGCGGGCGGAGGTCCGTGACGCGGTGATGGTGCTGATCCGCGGTCTGGGTCGCCGCTAGCCGGACTCGTTCGGAGCGGGGGGATCCGCTGCGGTCGCTGATGCGGCCGCGGGGGCGCCCCCCGTTTTCCACGCTACCGCCTGGCACGGACAGTTTCGGCGCCGGAACTCGGCTCAGCCGCGGTCCTCGATGCGGGCCCGGACCGCCGCCGCGTAGCTGTCGACCGCCGTGGCCGCCGCCGTCAGCTCGCAGGGGCCGTCGATCAGCAGCCGCTTCGCCGGGACGTACGCCTGCTCCAGGTCCGGGTCGCTCACCAGGCCCTGTTCGCGGGCGAGCTGGTTGTCGGCCGCCAGGCGGGCGCGCAGCTCTTCGCGGCGCGCCACCAGGCCGTCCAGCACCGCGCGCTGGCGGCGGCCGTCCTCGACCGCCGGGGCCACCGCGTGCTCGTGGCCGTCGATGTGGCGCTCGACCCACTCGGCGTCGCCGTCGACCTCCGCCGAGCGCAGCTGCTTCAGCGCGCTCCGCAGCCGTTGGGCCCGGGCCGGCAGCATCGCGACGCCGGTGAAGCGGGTCGCCACGCGCAGCTGGTACGCCTCGATCTCGGCCAGTTCCTCCACCGCCTGTGTGAGCACCTCCAGCCGGCCGGCGAGGTCGTCCGGGGCCGGGCGAGCCCCGACCGTGCTCGCGCGCACCGCCGCCACCCCGGGCGAGGACTCTTCCCGGAAGCCGAGCAGCAGGCGCAGGCCGAGCTCGGCCGCGCGCCCGGCCAGCGGGGCGAGCACCTCGCCGACGAGCCGGTCGGGCTCGGCGGAGTCGTCGATCGCGTCCACGACAAGCGTGCGGCCCGCGACTCCGGTGGTGAGCCGGTCGGCGATCCGGTGCCGGACGGCGTCCGCCGTGCGGCCGGTCGCGTCGACCGCCAGGTCCACGCTGCCGACCGGCGGCATCGGGCCGAGCGCCGGCGGCAGGCCGGGCACGCCGAGGGACCGTTCCCGGTCGGCGAGGACGATCCCGAACCGCAGGGCAGCGGCGATGGGCGAACCGGCCTCGCCGGTGTCGACGACCCAGACCGTGCCCGGCTCGGCCTTGGCGAACCAGTCGACCACGCGCTGCACGAAGGAGACGTCGACGGCTTCGCCCACCGGGCGCGAGAAGCTGGCGTCTACCGCCGGGCTGCCGGACGTCCAGATGCTGAGCTGCGGCAGGTGCCCGAGCATCGTCTCGACGGGCACCATCCAGGTGCCGGTGTCCTTGCCGACGACCATGCCGACGACGTGGCCGGTCGCCTCGTCCAGCACCGCCGTGCCGCCGAAGCCGGGGCCGAGCGGTTCGGCCTCGGCGGTGCGGAAGAGGCGGACCCACTCGCCGCCGGTCTGTTCCGGGCCGCCGAGCCGGGCGTGCGTCCAGCGGCCGACCGAACCCGGCGGGAAGCCGAAGACGCGGACGAGCTGGTGCTCGCCGAGGGGCATCCGGTGCAGTGGAGCGCGGAACACCCGGGATTCGGGGCGTTCCAGGCGCAGCAGGGCGAGATCGCCGTGGCCACCGCCGTCGGAGGGCACCCAGCAGCCCTCGACCACGGCCGCGGCGCCCGGCATCGCCTCGGCCAGGCCGACGAAGTCGACGCTCAGCGCGGCTCGCGGACCTCCGGCGGTCTCGACGACGTGCGCGCTGGTGAGCACGTGGTACTCGTCGAGTACCGTGCCCGCGCCGCACACCCGGCCGAGTTCGTCGTGCAGCCGGACCCGCCAGCGTCGTCGCTCACGCTCGAACCCCATTCGGCGGACCCTACGCCGTGATCGCCGGGGAGTGGGCGCCGACCTCCCTACCCAGCGGTAATGGCTCACCCGAACGGAGTCCTCCGTTCGTCGGAACGCCGAACGGCGTTGCGCACAGACGAGTAATCAGACGCGCCCGAACACCCAGCTGCCGGGAGCGGCGGGGTCGTCGCCCGCCCAGAACTCGTACCAGTGCCCGGTGAACTCGTCGCGGGAGAGGCGGCCGTCGCCGTCGAGATCGAGATGGGCGAAGACTCCGCCGCCTGGAGTGTCACCGCCCCAGGCCTCGATCATGCGGTGGTACTCGGCGGCGGAGATGACACCGTCGCCGTTTTCGTCCACGGCTTCGAACATGGCGGCGGCCGTGCCGGTGACGGCGCCCGGCATCTTCGGGAGTTCGTCGACGACTCCGAGCACCTGGTCGAGCGTCACCTTGCCGCCACGGCCGGCGGCTTCGTCCAGGGTGGCCCACCAGCCCATCATGATCGCGGCGAGCCGCTCCCCTTCCGGTGTGCCGGCGTCCGTGCCGCGGAGATCGAGCCACCTCGCCGTGAGGGCCCGGAAATCGGACTCGGTGAGGTAGCCGTCGTGGTCGGCGTCCATGGCACCGAAGACGCGGGAAATCTTGCGCCGCTGGAAGTCACTGGCCATGGCTCCCAGCATCGCCGCGGCGACCGGCCCCGACGACGTCCGCCCGAGTACTTCAGCGCCACGACCCGGTGATCCGGGTCGTGGCGCTGAGTAGGCAGCCGGTCAGTGCGCGGCGTCGTTCCAGGACCGGCCGTAGCCGACCGAAACCTCCAGCGGCACCGCGAGGTCGTACGCCGAGCCCATGCCCTGGCGCACGAGCTTCTCCAGCTCGTCCCGCTCGCCGTCGGCGACCTCGAGCACGAGTTCGTCGTGGACCTGCAGCAGGATCCGGCTCTTCAGCTTCGCCTCGACCAGCGCCCGGTGGACGTTGAGCATCGCGACCTTGATGATGTCGGCCGCGCTGCCCTGGATCGGGGCGTTCAGCGCCATCCGCTCGGCCATCTCGCGGCGCTGGCGGTTGTCGCTGTTGAGGTCCGGCAGGTAGCGGCGGCGGCCGAAGATCGTCTCCGTGTAGCCGCACTTCGCCGCTTCGCCGACCACCGAGTGGAGGTAGTCGCTGATGCCGCCGAAGCGGGCGAAGTACGCCTCCATCTGGGCCTTGGCCTCTTCGGTGGAGATCCGCAGCTGCTGCGACAGCCCATACGCCGACAACCCGTACGCGAGACCGTACGACATCGCCTTGACGCGGTAGCGCAGCTCGGGCGTGATCTCCTCCGGCGGCAGCGAGAACGCCCGCGACGCCACGAAGGTGTGCAGGTCCTCGCCGCTGTTGAACGCCTCGATGAGCCCCTCGTCCTTCGAGAGGTGCGCCATGATCCGCATCTCGATCTGGCTGTAGTCCGCGGTCATGAGCTCCGTGTAGCCCGCGCCGACGACGAAGGCATCGCGGATGCGGCGGCCTTCCTCGGTGCGGACCGGGATGTTCTGCAGGTTCGGCTCGGTCGAGGAAAGCCGCCCGGTGGCCGCGATCGTCTGCAGCAGCGTGGTGTGGATGCGCCCGTCGTCGGCGACGGACTTGATCAGCCCCTCCACGGTGGTGCGCAGCTTGGTCGCGTCGCGGTGCTCCAGCATGTGCTGCAGGAACGGGTGCTCGGTCTTCTCGAACAGACCCTGCAGCGCCTCGGCGTCGGTGGTGTAGCCGGTCTTGGTGCGTTTGGTCTTCGGCATGCCGAGCTCGTCGAACAGCACGACCTGCAGCTGCTTCGGCGAGCCGAGGTTGATCTGCTTGCCGATCACCTCGTACGCCGCTTCGGCGGCCTGCGTCACGCGCGAAAGGTAGTGCGCTTCCAGCGAAGTCAGCTGCTCGAGGTCGACGGCGACGCCGGCGATCTCCAGCTCGGTGATGACTTCCAGCAGCGGCAGCTCCAGCTCGGCGAGCAGCTTCGCGCCGCCGATCTGCTCCAGCTCCTTCTCGAGCGCGCCGGCCAGCTCGAAGATCGCGCGGGCCTTGACCAGTTCTTCCTGGATTTCCTTCTGCTCCAGGCCTTCCGCGCCGCCGTCGAGCAGCGACAGCTGGCCGTCGCCGCCGTCGGTCTCCGAGCGCAGCTCGCGGTGCAGGTAGCGCAGCGCGAGGTCGTCCAGCTCGAAGGTGCGCTGCCCGGGCCGCACGAGGTACGCCGCCAGCGCGGTGTCCATCTCGATCCCGGCCAGCGCCCAGCCGCGGGCGCGGATCGCGTGGAGCGGGACCTTGAGGTCGTGGCCGGTCTTGCGGATCTTCGGGTCGGCGAACCACGCGGCCAGCGCCGCGTCGTCGGCCTGGTCCATCGCCGTGACGTCGACGTACGCGCCTTCGCCGTCAGCCGCCGCGAAGGCGACCGCGCGCAGGTCGGACCGGACCGAGGCGCCCACCGTGCGGAAGGCCAGCGCCACCGGACGGCCCTCGCCCGCGTGCGCGGCGAGCCACGCGCCCAGCGCACCGGGCGCGAGCGCGTCGCCAGACACCTCGAAGCCTTCGTCGGCCTCCGGCTCGGCGCTCTGCAGCGTCGCGAACAGCCTGTCCCGCAGCACGCGGAACTCCAGCTCGTCGAACAGCGCGTGCACCGCCTCGCGGTCCCACGGGCGCAGCTCCAGCCCGGCCGGGGCGACGTCCAGCTCGACGTCGCGGATCAGCTCGGTGAGCTGGCGGTTCAGGGTGACGGCACTGAGGTGCGCCCGCAGGGCGTCGCCGACCTTGCCCTTGACCTCGTCGACCCGGTCGATCAGGTCGTCGAGCGAGCCGAACTGCTTGATCCACTTGGCCGCGGTCTTCTCGCCGACGCCGGGGATGCTCGGCAGGTTGTCCGAGGGGTCGCCGCGCAGCGCGGCGAAGTCCGGGTACTGCCGCGGCGTGAGCCCGTACTTCTCCTCGACGGCGTCCGGGGTGAACCGGGTCATCTCCGAGACGCCGCGCTTCGGGTACAGCACGGTGACCTGCTCGGTGACCAGCTGCAGCGCGTCGCGGTCGCCGGTACAGATCAGGACGTCGAAGCCGTCCGCCGTCGCCTGCGTGGTGAGCGTGGCGATGATGTCGTCGGCCTCGAAGTTCTCCTTCACCAGCGACGGGATGCCGAGCACGTCGAGGACCTCCTTGACGAGGTCCACCTGGCCGCGGAACTCGTCCGGCGTCGTGCTGCGGTTCGCCTTGTACTCGGCGTAGGTCTCCGAGCGGAAAGTCTTGCGCGAGAGGTCGAACGCCACCGCCAGGTGGGACGGTGCTTCGTCGCGCAGCAGGTTGATGAGCATCGAGGTGAAGCCGAAGACGGCGTTCGTCACCTGCCCGGTCTTCGTCTTGAAGTTCTCCGCAGGCAGCGCGAAGAACGCGCGGTAGGCCATCGAATGGCCGTCGATCAGCAGCAGCTTCGGCCGCTCGGCGAGGCTGGTGTTTCCTGTGGCGTTGGCAACGGTCGTCTTCTCACTCGGGCTCACGGCGCCGAGTCTAGGCTGAGGGTCCGACACTCTTACGTGTCGCATAGGAAGAGGAGCACTGCGTGACCGAACGCGCCGCAGACGTCGCGGTCGACAACTACGCCGGTATCGACCCGGCCGCCGCGGACCAGCAGCTGAACGACAAGGTCGGCATGAAGCTCCTGGAAGCCACCGCGGAACGCGTGGTCGGCACGATCCCGGTCGAGGGCAACCTCCAGCCGTACGGCCTGCTGCACGGTGGCGCCAACGCCGTGCTCGCCGAGGCGCTGGGGTCGACGGTCGCCGCGCTCAACGCGGGCCCGGACCGCGCGGCGATGGGGCTGGAGCTGTCCTGCACGCACCACCGGGCCGTCCGGTCGGGCACCGTCACCGGCGTGGCGACGCCGCTGCACGTCGGCCGCGGCACCATCACCGCGGAGATCGTGCTGACCGACGACGAGGGCCGCCGCACCTGCACCGCCCGGCTCACCTGCGTGGTCCGGGACCGCCCGCCGGGCGCCTGAGCCTCGTGGACCTCGACGTCGCCCAGGTCCGGGCGTTCGTGGTGACCGCGGAGCAGCGGCACTTCGGGCGGGCCGCCCAGTCGTTGTTCCTCACCCAGCAGGCGTTGTCGAAGCGGATCCGGAAGCTCGAAGACGCGCTCGGCACGCCGGTGTTCCTGCGCACGCCCCGCTCGGTCGAGCTGACCGCCGACGGCGAGCGGTTCCTCCCGCACGCGCGCGAGCTGGTGCGGGTGGCCGACGCCGCGGTGGCCGCGATGGGTGCCGAGGACCGGCCGCTGCGCCTCGACCTCGTCGACCACCGGCTCTCCCCGATGTACCTGCTCCGGCGGCTCGCCGCGCACGAGCCGGGGCTGCGCATCGACCGCGTCGCCGGCCGCGGGTTCGCCAACGCCATCGACCCGCTGCTCTCCGGCGAGCTCGACGCCGCCTTCGGCCGGGTGTCCGGCTGCGGGCGGCCGCTGCCGGACGAGCTGGAGCACCGTCCGGTCCGGCTCGAGCCGCTGGTCGCCCTGCTCGCGCCGGAGCACCCGCTGGCCGTGCAGGACGTGCTGCGGCTCGAGGAGCTGCGCGCCGACGGGATCTGGCTGCCCGGGCTCAGCGGCCCCGCCGAATGGCTGTCCTACCTGAAGGAGCTGTGCGAGGCGTCCGGTGTGCCGATCGACGACTCCGGCGTCAGCTACGACCTGCGGCACACGCTCGAGCAGACGCGGTACGGCAAGCGGCGCGTCACGCTCGCCGGCGCCGACATGGAGCTGGCGCCCGACCTCAACCTGAAGGTCCTGCCGTTCGAGCCGTCGCCGTTGTTCCCGTGGTCGCTGGTCTGGCGGCGCGGGAAGGCGCACCCGGCGCTGCGGCGGCTGCTGGCCGTCGCCGGGCGCACCAGCCGCGAGGAGGACTGGTGCGCCTACGACCCGGAGCACGCCTGGCTGCCGGCCGACGACGTCAGCCTCGCAACCGCCGCGCGAACCACTCGGTGAACGCCGCGTCGACGCGGGCCGCGGCCGGCGTCCCCGGCGGGAACTCGTGCGCCATCCCGTCGACCGTGACCAGCTCGGCGCCCACCTTGTCGCGCAGCGCCTGCGCCGGCTCCCGCACGGCGACGTCGTCGTCCGCCCCGGCGACCAGCAGCAGCGGCGCGGTCAGCTCGGCGGCCCGGTCCACGTAGTCGTGGCGCGCCGCGACCGCGCGGGACCGCTCGGTCCAGGTGTAGGTCACTCCGAAGCGCCGCTCGTTGGCGGCGATCATCGGCGCGAGCTGGACGACCGGGCTGGCCACCGCACCGGCCGCGATCCCGGCGTCCCCGCGCGCCAGCACTTCCAGCGCCACGATCGCCCCCGCCGAGCCGCCGAACACCCCGAGCGGCCCGGTCGCGCCCGGCAGGCGGTCACGCAGTTCGGCCAGCGCGGCCGGGAACTCGCCCGCCGCCTGCTCGGTCACCGGCCCGAAGACGTTCAGGACGGCGTCTTCGCTCGCGCGCCGGAAGACCTCGTCGTAACCGCCTTCGGGCAGCCGCGCCCCGGAAAGCGGCAGCCCGAAGTACACGCGCCACGCCTGGAGACCCGCCATCGGCACGGCCTCGGCCATCGCCCGCTCACTGGCCGGCACGTCCATCAGGTGCCAGCCCGCCACCAGCGCCGCCGGCGCGTCCGGGTCCGCCGGCGGTACCGCCACGAACGGCACCCCCGCGGCAACACCCTCGACCATCTCGCCCATCTCGTCTCTCCCTGTCTTTCGGCTGCTTCCAGCGAACCGCCGGGGCGGGGTGCGGGTCCAACAGCCGTTCCGGCGGCCACGACAACCGTTGGTTGTGACAGCCGGGTCCGGCCGGATGGCCTTTCGGGCAGACCTGAACAAGGGGGCGGTCCGCTCGGCGAGCCGAACCGGACGTAAGGTGCATCCCTACGGCGGTGCCCGCTCCCCCGCGACCCCGTCAGAGTGAACAGCCGGTCACCGGGAAACCGGCCACCGTCCGGTCGCCGAAATAGGCGATGACATACCGGTGAAACATTGCTGTCACCCATTCGCAGCACGTACGCCGATACTTAGCATCGCTGCGTGACCAGCAGCGGGCCACGGGGAAACATCGTTCGCCTTTTCGTGCAATTCGTGTCGGTTGCGATCGTCACGATGTGGACACAGAGTAGTGAGGCCGCCTGTGCACAAGACGGGCGAGAGGGATATCTTCCTGCCCTAACCTAGCCCCTGTGTCGGGGGCAACGCCTACCGGCGATGGTTGGTCATGGGAGGTAGTCGGTGTCAGGAGTGCGTTTTGGACGGGTTCTCGCCCTCGCAGCGGCGACGTCGCTCGCGCTGGCGGGCTGCGCCGGTGGCGGCTCGTCGAGCAGCGGTGACGGCAGCACGCTGAAGATCGGGTTCATGGGCGACCTGACCGGGGAGAACTCCGGGATCGTGATCCCGCCCCGCAACGGTGCCCAGCTCGCGATCGACGAGTACAACGCCACGAATCCGAAGACCAAGCTCGAGCTGAAACCCTACGACAGCCAGGGCAAGCCCGACCAGGCGACCTCGCTGATCACCACGGCGATCGGCTCGGACAAGATCACCGCGCTGATCGGCCCGGCCTTCTCCGGCGAGTCGAAGGCCATCGGCGGCCAGCTCGAGCAGAACAAGATCCCGAGTGTCTCGCCCTCGGCGACGAACCCCGGTCTGGCGAAGAACAACTGGGCCTACTGGCACCGCGTCGTGGCGAACGACGACGACCAGGGCCCCGGCATCGCCAACTTCCTGATCAAGGCCAAGTCGCCGAAGACCGCGTTCGTCCTCTCGGACGACCAGGAATACAGCGTCGGCCTGGCGGACGCCTTCGAGAAGACCCTCAAGGGCGCGGGCGTCGCCGTGCAGCGCGACAAGTTCCCGAAGGACGCGCCGGACTACTCCTCGACCGTGCAGAAGGTCAAGGCGGCGAACCCGGACATCATCACCTTCGGTGGCTACTACGCGCAGGGCGGCCCGCTGCTCAAGCAGCTCCGCGACGGCGGCGTGAAGGCCATCTTCGCCACCGGTGACGGTTCGCTCGACCCGCAGCTGGTCTCGGGCGCGGGTGCCGCGGCCGCCGAAGGCGCGGTCATCGGCTGCC
Organism: Amycolatopsis vastitatis; assembly: GCF_002234595.1. Taxonomy (GTDB): domain Bacteria; phylum Actinomycetota; class Actinomycetes; order Mycobacteriales; family Pseudonocardiaceae; genus Amycolatopsis; species Amycolatopsis vastitatis. The sequence continues at coordinate 87,876 of NZ_NMUL01000047.1, read as the reverse complement.
CGTGCAACATCCCGGACGCGAGCACCCCGAGCGACTTCGCCACCAAGTACAAGCAGAAGTTCAACGTCGACCCGGCGATCTACGCGACCGAGGGCTACGACGCCGCGACCGCCATCATCAACGCGGTCAAGGCGGGCAACACCACCGGCGAGAAGATCAACGAGTTCCTCAAGACCGAGGACTTCAAGGGCGTCTCGAAGCAGATCAAGTTCAAGCCCAACGGTGAGCCGGAGACGAACGCGATCTACGTCTACCAGGTGGTGAAGGGCGCGATCAAGAACCTCGGCGCGTCGACCGAAGCCAAGATCACCGGCTGACGAAAGCGGGAGAACACCAGAGACGGGAGCGGGGGCGCTGTGCGAACACAGCACCCCCGCTCCCGGCCCGTATCCCCTGTCCTCGCCCTGTCTCGTAAGGCGCCCACGTCATGTTGCAGACCCTGCAAGACCAGTTCCTCGGCAGCACCATCGGCGGACTGGTTCTCGGCTCCATCTACGCCCTCGTCGCCCTCGGCTACACAATGGTCTACGGCGTCCTGCGGCTGATCAACTTCGCCCACTCCGAAATCTTCATGATCGGGACGATGACGTCCCTGTTCATCCTGGCCAGCATCGCCACCTCCGGCAACATCGTGGTGGGCCTGGGCGCGATGATCCTGCTCCTGCTCGCGCTCATGCTCGCCTCCGCGGTCGTGTCCGGCGGTTCCGCGGTCGTGCTGGAGCAGGTCGCCTACCGGCCGCTGCGCAAGCGCGGCTCGTCGAAGCTCGCGGCCCTGATCTCCGCGATCGGCGCGTCGATCTTCCTGCAGGAGCTCTTCGCGCTGGTGATCATCCCCAACGTCTTCAACAAGTCGGGACGCGTCCCGCAGAACGCGCCGCGGTTCGTCGACCGCGACACGCTGTTCCCGGTCGGCAACGCCGTCGTCCGCACCGACCAGGTCCTGGTCATCATCGGCGCGGTGATCGTCATGGTGGTGCTGGACCAGCTGGTGCGGCGCACCCGCATCGGCCGCGGCATCCGGGCGACCGCCCAGGATCCCGAAGCCGCCGTGCTGATGGGCGTCTCGATCGACCGCATCGTGCGGATCACCTTCCTGCTGGGTGGCGCGATGGCCGGTGTGGCCTCCGCGCTCTACCTGATGGAACTCGAGAACACCGGTTACCGCGTCGGTTTCGTGCTCGGTATCAAGGCGTTCACCGCGGCCGTGCTCGGCGGTATCGGCAACCTGCGCGGCGCGCTTCTCGGCGGCATCGTGCTCGGCCTCGTCGAAAACTGGAGCGCGATCTTCCTCGGTTCCGAGTGGAAGGACGTCACGGCGTTCGTGGTCCTCGTGCTCGTGCTCATGTTCCGCCCCACCGGCATTCTCGGTGAATCCCTCCAGCGAGCTCGCGCATGAAAGGCGACGGTGTGACTACCCAGGAAAACACTCGCCGCTCGTTCCAGCCGGTGAACGGCGCGCGGGACTGGTGGCAGCACGCGCCGATGTGGCAGCGCTACCTCGTCTACATCGCCCTGATCGTGTTCGCGCTGATCCTCCCGGCACCCTGGATCGGCTCGTTCATGTCGCCCGCCTCGGACTGGACCAGCGTCCTGATCTTCCCGATCGGGACCTACATCCTGCTGGCGATCGGCCTGAACATCGTGGTCGGCCTGGCCGGCATGCTGGACCTCGGGTTCGTGGCGTTCTTCGCGATCGGCGCCTACACGGTCGCCATCTTCGGCACGAAGTTCGGCTGGAACGTGTGGCCGACGATCCTCGTCGGGATCGTGCTCGCCGCGGTGTCGGGTGTCATCCTCGGCGCCCCGACCCTGCGGCTGCGCGGTGACTACCTGGCGATCGTCACCCTCGGGTTCGGGGAGATCGTCCGGATCACCGCGAACAACACCAACTCCATCGGCGGTGCCCGCGGTATCACCAACATCCCGCACCCGTCGCCCATCTTCGGCATGGAGTTCCTGCTCGACCCGGCGCCGTACTACTACCTGATCCTGGTCGCGATCGTGCTGGTGATCGTGTTCTCGGTGCGGCTGCAGAAGAGCCGCGTCGGGCGCGCGTGGGCCGCGATCCGCGAGGACGAGGACGCCGCCGAGCTGATGGGCGTGCCGACGTTCAAGTTCAAGCTGCTCGCCTTCGCGATCGGCGCCATGATCGGTGGCTTCGCGGGCGGTATCTACGCCAGCAAGGCCGTGTTCATCGCTCCGGACAACTTCCCGTTCATCCTGTCCGCGACGATCCTCGCCGCGGTCGTGCTGGGCGGCGCGGGCAACCTGCCGGGCGTCATCTTCGGCGCCTTCCTGGTGGCCTGGATCCCCGAGCGCCTCCGGTCCGTCGATTGGCTGAAGCACCTGCTCGGCGACAAGGACCCGGCGGAGTTCCGGATCCTGCTGTTCGGCGCGGTCCTGGTGCTGATGATGGCGCTGCGGCCCGAAGGCATCCTGCCGTCACGACAACGAAAAGCCGAGCTACGGGAAGGCACCGGCGGCATGGGCTCGCTCGGTGGCGAAGTGGCCGGACCCGGCACCGAAGCCGCGGCGGAGGTGGCCAAGTGACTCCCTTGCTCGAGTTCGACAACATCACGATGCGCTTCGGTGGTGTCACCGCCCTGCGCGAAGTGAACGTCTCGATCAACGAAGGCGAGATCTTCGCCCTGATCGGCCCGAACGGCGCCGGCAAGACCACGGTGTTCAACGTGGTCACCGGCGTCTACCAGCCGACCGAAGGCGAGGTGCGCTTCGGCGGCGACCGCATCGACGGGCTGAAGCGCTTCCAGGTCACCAAGCGCGGCATCGCCAGGACGTTCCAGAACATCCGGCTGTTCCACAACATGTCGGCGATCGAGAACGTCATGGTCGGCGCGGACGCGCACCACAAGACCGGCGCGATCGGCGCGGTGCTCGGCCTGCCGTGGCACCGCCAGGAGGAGAAGCGCGGCCGCGAGCGGGCCCGTGAGCTGCTCGACTTCGTCGGCATCGGCAAGGTGGAGCACGAGACCGCGAAGAACCTCTCCTACGGCGACCAGCGCCGGCTGGAGATCGCGCGGGCGCTGGCCACCGACCCGAAGCTGCTGCTGCTCGACGAGCCCGCGGCGGGCATGAACCCGGCGGAGAAGAACGCCCTGCAGGCGCTGATCCGCAAGATCCGGGACGACGGCCGGACCGTGCTGCTCATCGAACACGACATGGGCCTGGTCATGCACATCAGCGACCGGCTGGCCGTGCTCGACTTCGGGCAGAAGATCGCGGAAGGGCTCCCTCAGGAAGTGCAGACCAACCAGAAGGTCATCGAGGCGTACCTGGGGGTGTCCGAAGATGCTTCTTGACGTCCAGGACATCAACGTCCACTACGGCAAGATCGCCGCCCTCAAGGGCATGAGCATCCAGGTCGACGAGGGCGAGATCGTGTCCCTGATCGGCGCCAACGGCGCCGGCAAGACCACGACGCTCAAGACGATCTCGGGGCTGCGCCCGCTCACCAGCGGCAAGATCCTGTTCAACGGCCAGGACATCTCGAAGACCCCGGGGCACAAGCGCGTGCTGCTCGGGATCGGCCAGTCGCCGGAGGGCCGGGGCGTGTTCCCCGGCATGACGGTGCAGGAGAACCTCCTGATGGGTGCCTACACCCGCAAGGACGACCTCACCGCCGACCTCGACGAGGTCTACGAGCTGTTCCCCCGGCTCAACGAGCGCCGGACGCAGTTCGGCGGCACGATGTCGGGCGGCGAGCAGCAGATGATCGCCATCGGCCGGGCGCTGATGACGAAGCCGAAGGTGCTGCTGCTCGACGAGCCGTCGATGGGCTTGGCGCCGATGCTGATCGCGCAGATCTTCGACATCATCCGCGAGATCAACAAGCGCGGCACGACGGTGCTGCTGGTGGAGCAGAACGCCCAGCAGGCGCTGAAGCTGTCGGATCGCGCGTACGTGCTCGAGACCGGTCGAGTGGTCAAGAGCGCCCGCGGGGCCGACCTGCTGGACGACCCGCAGGTCCGGGCCGCCTACCTCGGTGGCGACCTGGGCGTCTGAGGTTCTTTTCCGGGGGCCCGGCACTTCGGTGCCGGGCCCCTTTTTTCACAGCTTGATGTCGGTGCCGGTGACGTTCTTCATGTCGGTGATGGTGGGGCCACCGAAGGCCCGGAGCGTGACCGGCTTCCGGTCCTTGGGGATGTCCCAGTAGAGGTCGAACTCGACGCGCACGCCGTGCCCGAGGTCGAACTGCCGCGGCTGGCGCTTGATCACCATGGCCTGTTCTTCCGGCGGGTGGGTCGCGCCTTGGTCGTCGACGAGCAGCTGGCGCCCGGTGTCGAACAGGACGCTGGAGGTGCCGGTGTTGGTGACGACGAGCCGCAACCGCACGAACTGGCCCTTGGCGGGGAACTCGGTGTGGCTCCCGGTGATGCTGGGCAGCCCGGCGGCCAGGCCGATGAGGGTGAACTCGGTGTCACCGTTCTTGGCGGGCGGCAGCTTGAGGGCGGTCTCGTCGGGGCGGACCTGACGAGGCGGCAGCTCATAAGTCGTCGGTGCGGGCGCGCTGGGCTGTTCGGCCTGGCAGCCTGCTGCGCTGATGAGGACGACGACGGCCAGCAGGCGGAGTTTCACCTGGGTGATTCTGCCTGCCGGCCGTCGGTCCGGCTAGCTTCCGATGCTCTCGACGACGGCCTCGGCCACGGCCTTCATGGTGGTCCGCCGGTCCATGGCGGTGCGCTGGATCCACCGGAAGGCATCGGGCTCGGTGAGGCCTTGCCGGCTCATGAGCAGGCCCTTGGCGCGGTCGATGACCTTCCGCGTCTCGAGCCGGTCGGTGAGCCCGGCGACCTCGGCCTCGAGGGCCTGCAGCTCGGAGAACCGGCTGACGGCGAGCTCGATGGCAGGCACGAGGTCCCGCTTGGCGAAGGGCTTGACGAGGTAGGCCATGGTCCCGGCATCCCGCGCCCGTTCGACGAGGTCCCGCTGGCTGAAGGCGGTGAGGATGACAACGGGAGCGATCCGGTCCCCGGTGATCTTGGCGGCGGCTTCGATGCCGTCCAGCTTGGGCATCTTGACGTCGAGGATCACGAGATCGGGCTTCAGATCGGTGGCCAGCGAGATGGCCTGCTCGCCATCCCCGGCCTCCCCGACGACCTCATAGCCCTCTTCACGCAGCATTTCGACGAGATCGAGCCGGATGAGAGCCTCGTCTTCCGCGACGAGCACCCGACGCTGCGGCACGGTGGCGGCACCGTTGGCCTCGGTAGCCTGATCGGTCACCGGGGTCCTCCTGAAGACTCGGCGGGGGTTGACGTCTCGCGGCGTTCCGCGAACCTGAAGCCTACCGGGAACGATCCAGAAGAAGAGATGGCGTTCACCACGTAGTGGCGGGCATGACACTGTGCTCGCGCTCCGCCTCGGAGAGGCCGGACCCGGAGGTGGGCGGGGTCGGGTGATCCCGTAGAGTCAAGACGTCACGCCCCCGTAGCCCAACTGGCAGAGGCAACGGATTCAAAACCCGTGTAGTGAGAGTTCGAATCTCTCCGGGGGCACCACCTCTGACCTGCGAAAACAGGTCTCTGAGCGGGCCTGATTGGAGCAGCGATCCAGTCCGGGATGTCCGGTTGTGTACGGCTGAAACCGGTGGCGTGCGGCCAGTCGCGGTCTATTCGCGGTCTACTTTTTGGCGGATCCGAGGCCTCGGAAGGGGCTGGCGGCCTGCCGCGCGTGAGTGCCGGAGACGGTAGCGGGCGGCGGTGTCCTGGCAGCGCGGAGGTGACTCTGGCCCACCGATGTCGCCGGCGTTGGCGGCCTGGCGCGCTCGGCCTCGGCGCCACCTCCGGGGCGCGCAGGCCGGCATCGTCACAGCTGCTCCGCGCCGCCATCATCGCGATTGGCATCACGGAACCCACTGCGCGGCGGGTGAGATGTCGTCTAGCCTCGTCGTGGACCAGTGCGTTGCCGGTCGCGGGAACACCGCCAGCAGCGCAGAAGCAGAGCAGGTTATCTCACTGTTCCTTGGCCATCGTCCGCGCTCCCCCACACCTGCAATGCGGCATAGAGTGCGTCGGCGTGGATGCGGTGTGGATCTTGCCTTTCGTGGCGCGGATGCATTACGGCCAGCAGGTGATGGACGATAATGTCGGCCTGTCTTGCCGTCATTGGGGTCCCTGGGTCGCTGCAGGTGCCGTGACGGCCGTGGCCGGTGGTGGCACCGCGTGGGTCGGGCTGGAGTCGACAGGCAAGATCGACAGCGTGGCCGGGGCCGTGTGCTGGGCCTGGGGTTGTGGGGCAATGGACTGTTGCGAGCCCGGCGAGCAGACCCTCCGGCCGCAGCGGTGGCGAACTCCGTCGCCGATGCGACGAACCCCGAGGTGGCGCTACAAGCCGCGCTCAGCGGTAGCCGACCTTTCGTCTCAGTCGAAGTTGCGGTAGTCATCTTGCGATCGGTGCCCGCATGCTGCCCGCCTTGGTCGGCGCGTCGAGGTGCAGCTCGCGGAAAGTTTCACGGAGAGTCGAGTAAGATCCGTCGGCAATGTGGTCAACGATCTTATCAAAGATGCTGCAACGCGACGGCAGTCGCTGGGTTCTAAACGGCCGGGTGTCCGCGAGGAGACGTCTTCGGATCCTTCAGGAAAACTTCAATCCCGAAGAGGTGCGTACCATCACGCAACATCAGAAGGCGGTGAACAGACGTTCGTTCGCGTCTGGACTAGTTACAGTCCTCCTTTTCGTCTGGGATGTGGCTGTTGTGAGGGCGGCACCGTCGAATACCGCTTGGGGAACCTACGTGCTCGGCTACATGGTTATGCTTGTCATACCCACGCTGGCATTTCTGACTTCTGTTCTGCGAGTCATCTCCTTCAATCTTCCACAGAGCCTTGTCCTTCGACTCGCCGACACGCTGACAGCATTGACTCGACTTAAGCATATGTCCGAGATAGACTTGACGGGCACTCGAGAAATTTCGCGGTTCTACTGGCAGCTTAACCGGGCGCATCGCCGACTACTTGTCGATGCGAACTATGTTGCTAGAGTACTGTGTCGCATGCGTGGCGTCTCTGCGGAAGAAGATGACTCCTCGGTATTTTATCTAAGTCGCTGGCTGGCCTGGACCTCGGCTGACCTCGGAGATGCATTTCGCTTAGACCAGGCGCGAGCAGCTGTAGTGGAGGCCATGCGACACGCAATGCTGCCGAGACCTTACCTGACACTGATTATTGCTGAACCGCCAATCGATGCAAGTCGCCCTCCAGAAAGCCGTGAACAAAAATTTTCTCGGGCACTACTCGCACTTTCGAGCCCCCTAGGGCTAGCGCTTATTGCATTGCTCGCAGCAATTGTTTCAGCTGTGGCAAAAATCTCCAGCTAATAACTCTCTTGCGTTTCTAGCGTCGGCCGAGAAGTAATAGTTTCCAGGATATCCAACTTGTCTACCCAGTTAGTGCCCCGAGAGGCAGCTTGTCGGTATCTGATGGAACGCTACGACGAGCTGGTTCACCAATACGCCGCGCTCCCCGATCTGGGACGGGCCGGGTTCGGCTACCGTCCCGAGTTCTGGCGGGGTTTTTCCGCGCTACAACGTAGCTGCGGCGATCCTGGCGCAAGTCGAGCGGCTCGGTCCGGAATGGCTCCCGAGCAGTCCAGCCTGCTGGCCCAGCTTGTCGAGGCCGCAGCCACTGCCCAGACCCGTCGCCGGACGCCGCGGGCAACGACACCACGGAGCGCACGCCGCCCCAGCCAGGATCGATGCCCCGATCGGTCGGCGCTATCCGTTGTCCGCTTCATCCTCGTCCTCGTCGTCGAGGGGCAGGCCAAGGATCCGGGCGATCTTGCCCAGCGATTCTTCTTCCAGCCCGGCCAGGACCTTGGCGTACACCTCGTGCAGCACCGCAACCGAGTGCCCCGCCCACAACGCCACCTGAGCCGAGATCACGCCACCCGCCAGCCACGTCGACACGCACGCGTGCCGCAGATCGTAGGGCCGACGAGCGAGCGGCGACCGGTACTCCTCCGGCGTTAGCGCGGCCTTGCGGGCCTTGTCCCATACCCGCGCCAGGGTCGACTCGGCGACGTCGCCGCCGTCCATGCTCCGGAACAGCCGGCCATCGTCGACCACGCCGTACTGCTCGAGGTGGCGCTGCAGGAGAGCGGTCAGCGGCGGCGGGCACGGCACCGGCCGCACCTCCCCCTTCGCCCGTTGCTTGAGCTGGCGGCGGTCACGCCGCTGCCCGGTGTCGGTCCAGGCAGCGCCGGCGATCGGGGCTGTCTCCGACACCAGCAACTCGCCCCAGCCCTTTCGCGGGAGCTTCAGGTCGATGTCGCGCAGCATCACTGCTTCTTCTGGCCGCAGGGCCGAGTAGTACATCGTGGCGAAGCACGCGACCAGCCGCGGCCCGGACGAACGCCGTTCCACGATCACCGGTACATCCGAGCCCCGCGGAACCCGCATCACCTTCTGCTCCGCCACCGCGGCCAGCAACCGCGGGCCCTGGGTGGTGTTGACCACGACGCGGGTGTCGATCGCCCGGACCCGCTTCGGTGCCGTCCACTTCACCTCCGGCAACCGGTTCGCCGGCAACAGGTCCCGCTCCACCGCGTATTCCAGCGCGTTGAACACGACCGCGCGTTTGCGGAACACCGTCTTCGCCGCGGCGGCCGTCCCGTCCATCTTCAGCGCCAGCTGGTCCAGCACACCCCGCAGCGTCGTCAGGTCCCCCAGCCGCGATACGGCGACCGTGTTCGACTCCAGCCACGCCAACGCCGCATCAATAGCAGGAGGCTTGGCGGTCTCGCGCCGGACGGTGTTGAACGCCCAGCCCGTCATCGCTCGGCGCAGCACCGCGTCGTCCGGCTTCCCACGGTGGCCCGTCAGCAGCGCCAGCGTCGCCGTCGCCAGCGCGTCAGCGTTGCCAGAGCGGGATTTCGCGGCCGCTCGGCGCCACTTCATGTCCACATACGCCTGCGCGAAGCTGAACCAGGTCTGGTCGTTGCGCGTGCGTGCCATCGACACGGGCAGGCCGTCGGAGATACGGAATGCTTCGCCGTTTCGCTGGGCCACGATCAGCTTGGAGCGGAAGCTCTCCGCCAACGTCGAGTTCGCGAAGGACTCAGGGAACACCTTGCCCGCGACCACCCACCGGACCGTGTAGGACTTCTTGCCCGGCTTGCCGTCCTTGCGCGGACGGCCGGTCTTGACCCGCACGTCCCATATACGGACATCGAAGGTCGTGTCCGTCACGCAGAAGCCTCCTCGCGCGAGGCAAGCCAGCGATCGAATGCGGACCGCCGGAACCGCAACTGCCGGTTGGGCAACTGCACACAGGGCGGCGCGCACCTCTTGGCACGCCAATCGTTGAAGGTGGAGCGGGTAACGCGCAGTGTGGCGCAGACCTCGTCGACGGTGAGGAGATCCTCGGGAACCGGTGACTCGGTAGCGGATGACGCGTGCGGGGACTCATCGCGGGTCAGGCGTGCGGGTCGGTGGGCAGGCATCGGAGACCTCTCCCAGTGTCGAAGAGCTGTCTCGTTCCAACCCGCGCTGCGCGCGGCGAGCCCCGTCCGAGTCCGTCCCTCGTCCCGCGAACCCAAGAAAGGGTCACCGCGGTCTGGCATCCGCCTGGATCGGCCGGTGTCATCCGGACACCACCTTGCCCCCAGACTAGCCAACCGCAGTGCGATCGCAACACCGAATCCGCGCACGCGATGTGATTTCTGCATGATGACTAGTCGCCTTCAGGTCCGTTCCAGGTCCGCGAGAGGATCCAGCGTGGGTGTGGCCTATTCCAGGCATCCCTCCGGCCGCTGCGACGTCACACCAAGGGACAGCTGCCGGAACAGAGAAGTCCAGGGACTGACCGCGGTCTCGGCGGGGTCTTCAGCCGGCGTCCTACTGGTCAGCCTCGCTCCAGCACCTTCCGGCTCGCAGGACTCTTTCAGGTCCGGTTGGCGGCTTTGCCGACACCAGTGACTGCAGTCACACAACCGATCCCGCCCCTCTGGCGTTCGGCCGCCACAAATAGACGCGTAGGTCGGTCGCTGATGAACGCCCACGGTCTCTGCGAGGGTGGCGCCGGTCAGATGTGACCGCCGGGGCGGCAGCGCGCCCGGAGCCTGCCGGGAGCCGCCAGTTGCCGCTGCCCCGGCGGGCGCCGAGATATCGGAAGTGGTTTCCTGTCTCTTCGTCACGATCATCAGGAGAACACCCAGTGCCCGAAGAAGGCAGCAAGCAGACGACCCACGGATCTGGGATGTCATGTGGTCTGCGCAAGCTGACCTCGGATGAGATGAACTGGTTCTTCCACCACCTACGCCAGCAAGTCCCGGAACTCGCCTCTTGTGGCCAGGCGGCACATGCCGGCCGTCCGAACCTGACGTTCACCTCAACCTCTGCGGCCAGCACCTTGCGGTTGTTCTTGAGCAAGGGTCGGGAGCTTCACTATGACGTTGTCGGCACGGTAAAAGATGTCTCCGCGGAACGCGCGTGGTGGTCGACTGTGGTGGCCGAGGCGGTGCGCAGCTTCACCTCCGATCCGCCACGACAGCGGTCGTGGGTGGCAGTGATCGGGCCTGCGCCTGATCAGGGGGCGGCCTTGGAACGCGGCGTCTTCGTGCCGACGCGGCTGGAAGCGCCTGTTGAAATCGGCCCGATGGTGCTCTCGCCGGTGTCACAGTGGATCACCCAGGTGTATCCGCATCCAGCCGACCGATCCCGGCCGTACCCGGTCTCGTTCTGGCCGATCGAGGTTCGAGGGACCGTGTCGGCGCACTACACACCAGGCGCTCAGGACCTCGCGGCATACGACCTGGCCAGGCTCTGCCTGCTGCTGTCGCTGGCCTGGAATCAGTCGTGGATTCACTGGACTTGGCCACACGTCGACGAACCCGATGCCCTCAACCGCTACGTCGACGACTGGCAACTGGAGATGGTGCACTGCTGGCGTCCCCAGCCGGCGCCACCTGTGCCAGCAGCCCAGCCTCTGGTCGTCCCGCCCTGGCTGCCAGATGCCTGGTCCTTGCTCGAGCAACGCGCAAGCAAGTCACGAGCTCTGGAGGCATGCGACGCGGCACTGCGCGATGTGGCCGAGGGCCGCCCCTCGGCAGCCGGAGTCCAATTCGTCGCCATGCTGGAGCAACTCACTGGCGCTCCCGCCGGCGGCAACGAGGCAGCGAAGCTGAGGCGCAAGGCTGCGCTCGGTCTGCTCGCCGAATTCTTCGCCAATGGTCAGGCGATGACCAAGGAAGACGAGAAACTGGCGGAGGACATCCTGATGTATGGGTTGCGGTCCGCCACCGGGCACGCCGGGACTCGGCACGGAAGCGAACCTCGGCTGGGCATGCCGATCCGGGTGACCTCGATTGACGGCGATCCGGCACACACCTACGGGATGAAGGTTGATGTTCTGAGTGAGGTTTGCCGCGCCATGCTCGTTCACAGCCTCGGTGGTCCACCTGCAGATCCCGAACTGATCAAAGATCGTTGGCGTGCCATCACGAGTGGAGCCCTGATCATCACCGACCGCGTGTAGAACAACGCACCCCAGCCAGGAGGCGAAGCTCACTGAGGCCGCATCGTCAGCCGGTGCGGTGAGGGCGCGGAACGTCTCAGGCCTCGGCAAGCCAGCGTCGCCATGCGGCGGGATTCGTGCCGGCGTCGAGCGGGATGCCGAGCTGGGCTAGCGCACCGGGGTAACGGTCTTCGTAGACGGCGTTGACGGCCGTGGCGTACTCGGCTTGGTGCAGCAGCCACGCCGCCGGCAGCCGACGACACCGCAGGGTCTCACCCCGCTCCCCCGCGAGCTCGCCGTCGATCACCCCGCGGCGCAACAACCCGGTGACAAGCTCTGTCCGCTCCCTCATTCGGCTATTGCACGAATCGATCCTCGTGCCGTCATCGGGGTCAATGGCCAGGAGGTCGATGATCCTCCACGACGGCGGGACGGCTTTGACCTCGACTGCTGCGGCCAGCCAGGGCAGTTCGAGCATCCGGGCCATGTGGACGCGGTGGTTGCCGTTATAGCCGACGCGGTAGAGCGGGCCGGCCCAGCCGGGGGCCATCATCAGGACGATCTTCGGGGTGAAGAGCTTGAGGGTGAACGCGTCCACGTCGTCGGCGCCCAAGAGCCCGACTGCGATGTCCAGCGGTGTCTCATCTCGGTGCCCTCCGAAGTCGCCCCACACGGGGTGACGGGTGCCGACAACCAGCCGGGTCGGTACCCACATCACAGTGTTGGCGAAGCCAAGATGATCACGATTGTCGCCTGACGGGAGGGCGGTGAGCACGTTCTGGTGACGCAGCCGCTGCGGATCGGCGGCATTGAGCTCCGCGGCGCGTTCGGCGAGGAACCCCTCGGCATCTCCGGTGCGGCGGCGAAGAGCGTCACGGGCTTCCTGAACCGCGGCTACGTGCTCGGCATACGCCGCACCGCGACGGGCCAGCAGCTCCGCCACCGAGGGGCCCTCGGGGGAACGGTCAGCATCCGCGACATTCGAGGCGACCGGCATGGGGGAAGACGGTGGATCGAAGACGATCTTCGGCGGCCGATCATGGAAGAACCAGGCCAGGGTGTGCGCCGCCGATGCGGCAGTCGCCGCGCTCCCCCAGAACTTCCACGGCGCCACGTCGGCGGCCTGGGCGCTGGTGGTGGCGACGAAACCGCCGTGCTCATCGATGTCGACCGTCCACACTGGGGTCTCGGACGAAGGGGCGCGGCGCATCGATGCGAGATCCGCGTCGACCAGGGCGGCCCGGTGCAACGTGGATTTTGTCCGGATTTCCTCCATGGTGGTTCCGGCTTCCAGGACGAGCCCGTCCAGGCTGTGGGCCTCGGCAATCAGCTCGTAAGCTGCGTTGATCTGCGAGCGCAATTCCCGTGCCGACTCGGTGATGGCCGAGACATCGAAGTAGATCCGTTCGGACTCGAGCAGGGCCAGAGTCCGGTGCGCGTGATCGGACGCGCTCAGCAGCGCATGCCACAGGTAGCTCCAGTCCGGCTCGTCACCGGCCTGTTCCTCGGGCGCTGCGTCCGCTTCGTCGATGCCGTGCACGCTTTCGGCCAGGAAGTGGCCGATTTGCGCGCGCTCGTCCTCCTCCAGCAGGTGTCCCAGTAGGAGGACCAGCCGACCGATGGCCGTCATGAGACGCCCCCTGCGCGTCGTCGGCTACCTCGCCTCCGGTCCGGACTGGCAACGCGTTGATGCGGAAGTGCGGTCCATGACCGGACCCGACACGCGGATGCTCTGCCCCCAGCCTCGTCAAGGATGCCAGGGTCGGCGACGCTGACCGGGCCAAGGTCGGCGGTGGCCAGCTGCAGCGTCATCGTGTCCCCGGCAGGGGGCGCGATCCCGCTGATCGCTGGCAGACAGGCCCCCGTCACGAGCTCGAGCCGTCCGTCTCGCCGTCCGCTTCCCCGCCCGGGAATGACCGGCGCACCTCCGCCGTGGGCTCGTCTGGGTACATGGCGGCCGACACCGCGGCATCGTAGGCATCATCGAGTCCGGTTCCGCTTGCGCCGACGATGCTTTCCCAGTCGAATCCCATGGACGGACCTTAACCCGCATCCCAGGGTGGCCCGGGCCAGCATGCATCCCTCCGGTGTGCAGCTGCTCCCCTGAGCGGGCTCCCCTTCAGCTCTGGAAGCCCTTGAGGAACACAGCGAAGTTCGCCACGGCATCGCCGACCAGCTCACCACGGCTCACCACGCCGTCGGCGTCGTCAGCCTCAACGGCTTTGGCCATCACATCCAGGGCGTTGATCACCAAGTCCCGGCTCGTCGTGAAGGCGCCAGCGCTCTCGGCGGGGACCTCAACCAGTCTCACAGCCTCCATGACAGCCTCGGTCGCGAGCGCCGCCCACTGCGCAATGTCGGCGGTCCGGCCGTCCCTGACCGCTTGCCGCAGGCTCACCAGCGCCTGTTCCGTTGCGAACTCCGCGGTGAGCAGAGCCATCTCCTTCCGCAGCAGCTGCTCGGAGGCTGCCGGCTGGCCTGGTGTCATGCGCGCAGGGTACCGACCACCACCGACAGTTTTGCCGCACGAGGCTGAACGCCTGCCCGACTCCATCGGTTCGGCCAGCAGGCGAGTCGGCTGGACCGTGTCGAGCGCAAGGCCCGAACGAGACCCTCATGAGTCCTGATAAGCCGATGTCAGCAGGCGGAGAGCCATGGACTCCAAGGACCCGTGCTGGTCCGATGCTGGGCTTCTTCAGGTCCCCCGAAGGTCTGCAACGAGACCAGACCTTCGACGTGGCCTGTTCGAGGTCTTGTTCTGGGCGCGAGGGCGTCCTCGTGCGGGCTACGAGGGCGTCGTGATCAACTGTTGGACTAATTGAGGTCTCCGCCTAGTGCGTTCCAGGTCCGTCGCCGGACATCGAACGACAGAAACTCGGCTCACGTGCCAAATCAGGCCGCAGATACGCGGCGGTGCGGCTTACCGGGCGCCGACGGTGCGGCAGGTCCTACACGGCCAGAGTCTCTGTAGTGTCGCAATTATGACGGCGCTCGTGATGTGCTTCGAGTTGAAACGCCCGGTCGACGAGAGCCTTAGGATCGCATTGGAACGGTGGCTCGAGGTCGCGAGGACCGTACCGGGATTCGTGCGGTTCTCGTTCGACGCTTCGGATACCGAGGCGATCGCGACACTGGTCGTCGACGACCCGGCCGTGGTGGATGCGATCAACGTCGCAGTGGGCACGACGACGTGGGTCGACGACAACGTCGGCCCCTATCTTGCACGGCTGCCTCACGTCGTCCAGGGCGAACCGATCGTCGAATCCGCGGCCATCGGCTGAGTCATCACACCGGGCATTGCCCTCCGCACCTGGTCGGCGACCTACGGTCGGGCGCGTCGGGAGCAGTGGCCGTACTTCTCAGACTGTGACGAGGCCGCGCTGCTTCAGTACGTGGCGCGGGTGGGACGGGTGCGCGAGACTGCGTCGATGGTTTCCGAATACGTCCAGAGCGACCAGTTCCGCGGTGCTCGTATCCACCTGTGCAACCTCACCGGCCTCGAGATCCGCGATTGCGAGGTGACCGGCCTGAAGATCGTCGACTGCTACGGCAGCGACGTCTACCTCGGCGGCTATTTCGAGCGCCTCGTCGTCAACGACGTCGACGTGACCGCCTACGTCGAGGCCGAACTCGATCGCCGGCACCCCGAGCGGGCGCTGGCGCGGAATGCGGCTTCTCCCGAGGACTACCGGGCCGCCTGGGGCGCCATCGAGACCTTGTGGGGCGCGACGCTCGACCGGGCCAGGCTGTTGCCCGAGGCCACACTGCACGAACAGGTCGACGGCGAGTGGTCGTTCGTCGAGACCCAACGGCATCTGCTGTTCGCCGGCGATGCCTGGCTCGGCAACGCCGTGCTCGAGGAGGAAGCGCCCTACCACCCGCTGGGCTTCCCCGCCGGGGGAACGCCGCCGGAAGAGGCGGCGAAGCTCGGCCTCACCCTCGAAGCCACCCCGACGCTCGACGAGGTGCTCGAGCCGCGGCTCGCCCGCATGGCCGCGATGCGGCGTGTCGTCGACGGGCTCACCGCGGCCGAGCTTGACCGGGTGTGCGGTCGCAAACCGGCTGACTCGTATCCCGAGCAGGAGTACGTCGTGCGCCGCTGCCTCAAGGTTGTACTGAAGGAAGAAGCCGAGCACCACCGTTACGCGGTGCGCGACCTCGCGGTACTCGAGGCAGGTGTGTCTGAACCGCAGTAGTCGCCGAGCGGTTTCCTCTGCCAAGACGGAAGTGCCGACGCAGGAGCGGCCCCTTACGTCCGTGCTCGACGGTGCGTGTGTCTCGCTGCACGGTCAGCGGCAGAAGACGCCGCGTCTCAACCTGCGACGGGACGGAGGATCGGCTGGACGGCGAACGGCCGATACCCGGCTACGGCGGGCAGGTCGTAGTGGTCGAACCGGCCGGACCGCAGGTCCCAGCGCACCAGCCGGCTCGTGCCGCCGCGCTCGCCGGTGAACACCAGCGTCGTCGGTGTCTCCCAGAACGGGGCCGAGGGGATCGCCGTGCTGAGGTCGCAGCCCTCCGGCAACGGGTGTTCCTCCGGTGCGCCGTCGTCGAGGAGCCAGACCGACGGCGGCGCGTACTGGAATGCGTACAGCAGCTCGCCACCTGGGGCGAGCTCGTACTGCCGGTCGGCCGGCACCGGGGTCCGGGTGCCGTCCGGGCCGTGCCGGAAGACGCCGCCGGCGCCGCGTTCCAGCGCCGCGCCGGAGAGCGGATCGACGTTCCAGAGGCCGGGCGCGAGCGGTTCGGGGTCGGCGCCCGGGCGCCAGCGGAACGTTCGGCTCCCGATGTGGGAGCCATCGGAGTAGTACAGCGCACCGTCGATGACGGCCAGCGCGCGGCGCGTCAGCTCGTCGGCCGCGGGCAGGGACGCGACCCCGCCGGTGGTGACGTCCAGCAGATGCGGCCGATCCCACGACCGGCGCCCCACATGGTGCTCGACCCCAGCCAGGAACCGCCCATCGGCACTGCGCACCGGGTGGAACCCGAGGTCGACCGGCAGCCGCTCGGTGGTGCCGTCCCACCGCACCAGCATCCCCGGACTCACCCGACGTCGCCACAACGATCCCCACCGGCGTTTCGTGCGCGCGATAGCGGTGATGGTCGGGGGACACGGCTGAAAACGACCGGCTCGCCCGCCCGCCACACGGTGACCTCACCGTTCCCGCCGACGACGCCGGCCCGCGGCGGCATTCCCGGGACAGTGGCCGGGTTTCCGACCGCGACGGCACCGGACACAGGCATGGGCACCGACCGCCGTGGCAGCGCCACGACCCCCTCGCCGACTCGCCGCACCAAATGGTCCGACACGGCGAAAGCGAGCAAGGCGGGAACCTCGCCCGGCGCGACCAGAAGCCGCTCCGCGACGTCGCCGACCGGAGCGGGATCGCCCCACGCGGCAACACTGGTGAGGTCCGCCGCGGCCTACGTGTACCGGGCACTGGGGGCCGCCCGCTCCACCTGCGTGGCCAGGCATTCCGGCAGGGTGACGCGGTCCGCCGCGAGCGGCGGGTGTTCGGCGAGCCGGTAGCTGTCGCCGTCCTCGACCAGCACGTCGGCAGCGACCGGGAGGGCGACCGCGTCCCGGTGAGTCGCCGGGACCTCGACGCCGAGTTGCGCACAGATCGCCGCTTCCGGTTGACGACGGGTCGTGTCGTCTGCGCGACGACCCGGCGGGCAGCCTAGGCTGACGACATGTCAGTGCACTTGCCACGCATCGCGGCCAAGCTTGGTGCCGACTTTGCTGACCTTACCGCCGAAGACTTGAAGGGCGCATGTGTGGAGCGGGTCGCCGAGGATGTTCAACTCGACTTCAAGTCAGAGAACTCCTACACGACCACCAAGGACGGATTGGACGAACTCGCGAAGGACGTCACAGCGATGGCCAATGCACAGGGCGGCCTCCTTGTGATCGGCATCGCCGAAGATGCGAACGGCAACGCGGCCAACCCACAGGTGGTGGATCTTGCCAACGGCGACGACGTGATCAACAAGATGTACCAGGGGCTCCGGTCAAGGGTGGTGCCCATGCATCCGGCAGTTGAGATCCGGACCGTAGAAGATCCAGGAACACCGGGATCAGGCTACTACCTGCTTGGCATCCCACGTAGCTCGTTGGCGCCACACGCGGTGCGACGGTCGACACGGCCAGAGTATTCGTACGCCTTGCGTCTTGGTAGGACCACTGCATGGCTGGAGGAAACGGAGATTGCAGCTCGCTATCGAGACCGTTTTCGGCAAGCACAAGAACATGTCGCTCACGTGCGTCGGGTGTTTGATCAGGGATGCGCCTGGCTCTCAGGAGCACGTGCCGAGAACTCAAATCTATGGCTAGAGCTGGCGGCCGTTCCGGCTGTCCCAGCCGAGCGCCGTGTGGACAATGCATTCATCAATCAGATAGCAGGCTTCTATGGCGAGCTTTCGCGATGCGCGCCACTATCCGAACTCGCAAGAGGTTTCCTTGGTCGTCAGCCACTTGTTCTTCGAGGGCGGCTACGCATAGCTCACTCTCTTGTCTTCGCCGAGTGGCATACCGACGGGTCTTGCTTCATCCGGGTAGGCATCACCAGGGGAACCCAGGACTCCACGCCGAGGCTCAACTTCACGATGCTTGAGCTCGGAGTGCTCGGGTTGCTTCAATTTGCCATATCATACGCCAATTGGTCGGGTGCATATGGCGATGTCGACATCCTGGCAAGGACCGCCGGCCCAATTGCCGTTCGCTCGGACTTGAGCGCACCGGCGAACGAGAATTTTCTAGACGATTTCGACACCATTGTGGAGCGTAGCTCGGATGAGCCAACTCACCTCACGGTGCCATTACATTCAGTAGCCGAGGATCCAAAACAACTCCTGGCATCCGCTCGCAGTATCGCTGAGGACCTCGTCGCCGACTACGGCCAATCCGAGACGACTTTCTTTCGGCCAGATGGTTCACTTGTCTGGCAACGACTGGGCAGAGACAGTCGTGAGCAGCTTTTGACGTGGATGACCCAGGTTGGCCTATCGGACCAATGATGCGTTGGGCGGCGAGGCGGACCTCGCGCAGCTCCCCGGCATATCCGAGCATCCAGACTCCATCCGGGCCGCCGTGCCGCTGCCGGAGCCGAGCCGCGTAGCCGGCCAGCGGTTCGCCGCTCATCGTGGCGATCCGCAGTGGTTGCCCGCTGGTGAAGATCCCCCTTGCAGTGGCACCATCACGCTGGTGGCGTATGAGCCGTCGTCGATCTGGCCGATCATGATCTCGGCGTGCCGGCGCATCCATCCCGGCATCGCCACGTCAGCCTGCCGGGCGGCGAACTGCTGTACGCCGCGCCACGGGGAGCCTCGGACTCGGACGAGGTCGAACTGGGGCTGCTCGGACGTGGAGTGAAGGGCCGGGTGGTCTACGACAAGATCAATAGCCTCATGACGCTGAGGTCTTATTCGTGGCGGAGATAGGTCAGCACCGCGGTGACGCGGTAATGGAGTTCGGGCTGTTCGGCCAGGCCGAGTTTGGCAAAGGTGGAGTTGACGTGTTTTTCGATAGTGGATTCGGACAGGGTCAGAGTTTCTGCGATCGCACGATTGTTTTTACCCTGGGCCATTAGCCGCAGAACGTCGAGCTCGCGGGGAGAGAGCTGGGCGAGGGGTGAGTCAGCGGCACGGTGGCTGTGCAGCAGTACTTCAACGATGCGCGGATCGATTACGGATCGGCCTTCGGCCACCTCGTGGAGGGCGCGGATAAGTTCGTCGAGGTCGCCGACGCGTTCCTTGAGCAGGTAGGCCAGTCCCGGTGTTCCGTGTTGGAACAACGCGAAGGCGTAGTGCTCGTTGGCGTGCTGCGACAGCACGACGACGCCGACATCCGGGTGGCGGCTACGGATGGTGTGGGCTGCGGTGATGCCCTCTGTCTGGTGCTCGGGAGGCATGCGGATGTCGGCGATAACTGCGTCCGGTTGTTCGTGTTCTACGGCCGTGAGGAGTTCGTCGGCGGTACCGACAGTGGCTAGAACCGTGATCTGTCCGGAGTCTTCGAGGAGCCTGCGGGTGCCTTCGCGGATCAGGTAGTGGTCGTCGGCGATCAGAATCCGCAGGTGCTCACGCTTCGGCATTAGCGGTGACCTCCCGAGCTGGTAGTTGGGCTCGCACGGTGGTGCCTCCATCGGGACTACCGGTGACCTCGAGACTCCCGCCGGTGGCACCGACGCGGTCGCGAAGCCCGATCAACCCGGAACCCTCGCGGAAGCCGCCGGGCTTGCCGATCCCGTCATCGGTGATCTCGACGACCAGAAACCCGCCAGCCAGCGCGAGCCGGATGGTCGCCCGCGGCGCGTGGGCATGCTTGAGGACATTGGTTAGCGCCTCGGAGACGAGGAAGTACGCCGATTCCTCGACGTCGATGGCGTATCGTGCGGCGTCCACCGGAGGCTCGGCGACGACGGTAACCGGGATCGGTACACGACGGGCACGGGATCGCACTGCGGCAACCAGGCCTTGGTCGGTGAGTTCAGGCGGATGAATGCCGTGGACGAACTCCCGCAACTCGTCGATCACACGGTATACATCGTCTTGTACCTCAGTAAGCACTACTCTGGCCTGGTCTGCCCCAGGGGGGAGTTTGTTGCGAGTCAGCCGCAGCTTGGCGACCAGGGCGACGAGTTCTTGCTGAATCCCGTCGTGGAGATTGCGCTCGATGCGGCGCCGTTCGGTGTCTTGCGCCTGCACGATGCGGGTCCGCGAGGCAGCTAATTCACCTGCTTGGCGCTGGATCAGGCTGAGGCGGGCGGCCAGTTCGACCGAGATCCGGACAGAGTATGCGCCGGCGAGTACCACCACAGCTACCGCGAGCGGTAGAGCAGATCTCACCCAGTCACTGACAAGAGCGGCGGCGACCAGACCCGAGAGCCCGAAGATCAACCAGAGCAAACCGTACCGGGTCGTCCACCGGATCCCGAGATCAGCGCCCAGCATGCGGTAACGGACTCCGATCACCACCAACCCGGCCGCGGCCGCCGCGACAGCCAGCGGCCCCAGCACCCGGACGACGATGACGTTCCCGGGGAGCAACAGCATCACGATCAAAGGCGTCAGGATCGCCCCGGCCACTAGCGCCGCCACACCCAGCAGCCAACGCACCTTGCGACGCTCGGCCCTGGGAAGCCGAACGTACCGCACGACCAACAGCACCGGTCCCAGCAGCAAAAGCCAATTCCCCAGCCACGGGAAGGGATAGAGCGTCGGTAGCCCGGGTAAGCGATTCAGCGAATACAACGGCGGTAACAGCCATAACACGCGTAGCGCCACTCGCTCGTAGGCGAACCGATACCGGCCGTCCGGCAGCAATGCGATCAGGCCGATGACCATGACAAGGACAAGACCGAACTCGGCGTCGTCGAGCATGCCGATCAACTTCCAGCGCAGCAGAACCTCTTCGGCAGCCCCTCCCAGCCAACGCGCCATGCGATGGACGGGCACGTCGAGTGCAGTTACCGCCACTAGCGTGCTCGTGGCGAGCATGCGGCGGGCAACCAGATGCTGAGGCGCCCGCCACCACACGAACATCCCGACCACAAAATATGAAAACGGTATCGCGAGCACGATCGGCAGGGTCGGCATCCCCGGCTCGAGCAGCGCCTGGACGACCGTCGCGAGCACGCTCACCGCGCCCACCACCGCCAGTACCCACATGCCCCGTGACCGGGCCTGCTCGCACCCCACCCATCGATCGTCGTCTACTGCCACGTACCGGGACTACACCGTCTCCCTCACCCTTGCCTAGAGGCAAACCTCCATCCCGGAGTCAGGCCTGCCAGGTGTTCCCGTAGTGCACAGCAGAGCCACCATAGTGGGGCAGGCCGGTATTGGGGGTCTCAGGGGAGGAATGCCGTCCCTGGGCGGCCCGCGGTGGTGGTCGGCGGCGAACACCTGCGCCGACCACCGCTAGGCCTGCCCTCAAAGCCAGAGGATCAGAGTGGCGAGGTCGATGAGGCCGCGGTAGGAGGTGGCGGTCTTGTCGAAGCGGGTGGCGAGGGCGCGGAATCGTTTGAGCCAGTTGAAGCAGCGTTCGACGACGTTGCGGCGCCGGCAGGCACCGCGGCCGGGCCGGTGGACGTCCACCGGCCCGGCCGCGGTGCGGCCGGGTGGCTCGTTGGTCCCGGCGTTCGAGGATGGTCGCCGGGATGCGACGCTGGCGCAGATAGGAGCGGATGGCTCGGCTGGAGTAGCCCGTGTTTGCGGTTCTTTCCGGAGTAGAAGGGGCGGTCGGCGGCGATCCGGTCGATCGGCAGGAGCCAGTGGCCACGCCGATCCCGAAACTGGCGGCGAGTCGTGCGTAGGTATCCCCGCAGCGCAGGTGCGCGAGCACGAGCAGGGCCTGGCGGTGCACCGGCAGCCTGCGCCACCGAGTGCCTCGTTCGCGGCGACGCCGTTGCAAGTGCCCGGCGAGGAACCGCAGGTGCGAACTGGACAGGTCGATCGCGGATGGGTAGACAAGCACGACGAGGCTCCTGGTCGAGCGAGTGATCTTGGTCGCGCTCTCCTCTACCAGGAGCTTCGCCACGTTCAGCACCCAGAGATCCGTCCAACTCCAGCCTGTCGCAACCAGGTTGGGGAGGGCTCACTGCCTGACGGGGGAAGTTCCGGGCGCGATACTGGCCTTCATGACTCCAACGAACCGCCCGGACACAGTCCACTTGAGGGCGTTCACCGAGGCCGACCTCGCCTTTCTCGACCGCCTCTGTACGGATCCCGATGCGCTCGGCGAGTTCGAATGGCCCGGATTCGGTGATCCGAGGGCACGCCGCAAGCGATGGGAGATCGACGGGTACATCTCCGTCGAGTCCGCGGCGGTTGCGATCGCGCAGCCCGACGACACGGTTATCGGCATCGCCACCTGGAAGCCCCGCGGCTTCCCCTCGGGTGTCACCTACGAGATCGGCGTGGGGGTGCTACCCGAGCATCGTAGACAGGGAGTGGGCACAGTGGCGCAGAGGCTGCTCGTGGACTACCTGTTCGGCCGCACGACTGCGAACAGAATCGAAGCCCTCACCAATGGCGGCAACCTCGGCGAACAGAAAGCCCTCGAACGCCTGGGGTTCCGCCGGGAAGGGGTCATGCGCGGCAGGTCCTTCCAACACGGCGAGTATGTCGATGTGCTCGTCTACGGTCTGCTCCGCTCAGAGCATTGTCCCGGAACGCCATGAGCACTCCTCCCAACCTGTTCAGAGTGAGGTTGGAAAAGGCTCGGTGACTACTGATCTTCTGAGACAGGATTCGCGGACCGGTAACCGGGGCGCCGCATCTTCGCCTGCATACCCACGTGCAGCCGGCGATGCTGGCCCCTTCGGCGGACTGGCCTTCGGGCGGG
Source organism: Amycolatopsis vastitatis (assembly GCF_002234595.1). GTDB lineage: Bacteria > Actinomycetota > Actinomycetes > Mycobacteriales > Pseudonocardiaceae > Amycolatopsis > Amycolatopsis vastitatis. The sequence goes on along the minus strand of NZ_NMUL01000047.1, from coordinate 65,058 downwards.
CGTTGAGCCTGCTCGGTCGGCCCCTCGCCCGGCTCGACACCACGCTGGCCGAGATCTCCGAGCAGCTGGAGGCCGCGGCGTTACGGGTCGCCGTGACCGACGAACGGCTCGAGCTGCTGCGCGCCGACGTCCGGCCAAGGCACGGTGTGCCGGGTTCGAACACCATCGGGCTGCCAGCGACCGCTGGATCAGCGCCTGTCGATCACGCTGCTCGCGCAGGTCCAGGACCAGATCCTTGCGCCGTTCCCCATACGCTCTCTGACGTGACTGCGGTCGGCACGCTGGGGGGCAATGCTCGACCAGTACGACCTGATCGGGTTGTTTCTATACGCCCTTCGACGTGACCAATCGCGGAGCGCTTGGGCCGCGGCGGTGAGGTCGCTGCGGCCGCCGGACCCCCAGTGGTGGAAGCAACTCCTTCCACTTCGGCGAGCACAGCCTCAGCGCAGGAGCATCCGATCGCGCTCCTCGGGGGTCAGCGCACGGAAAACGCGGCTGTGCGCGAGTTCGAGAAGCGCGGCCGTGTCGGGCTGGACCGGCCAGACGCGGGCGGTGCCGTCGCCGGACGCCGTGACGACCGCGGTGCCGTCGGGGGACCACGCGACGCCCTCCGCCCAGGCACGGTGTCCCCGGTGGATCGCGAGCTCCACGGCCGCGCCGGTGTCCCACACCCGCGCGGTGCCGTCGTCCAGCGCCACCGCGACGCGCCCGTCCGCCGGAGCCCAGGCCAGGTCCCGGATGACTTCCTCCTGCTCACCGAGGTCGGCTTCGGTCCGGCAGGAAGCCGCGTCCCACACCAGCAGCCGCCGGTCCTTGGCGCCGGTGACGAGCCGGATGCCGTCGGGCGACCAGGCCACCCCGGTCACCGCGTCGGAGTGGCCGGTGAGCACGGCCTGCTCGGTGCCGTCGGCGGCCGACCAGAGCCGGACGGTGCCGTCGTTCGAGCCGCTTACGAGCCGGGTTCCGTCGGGCGAGAAAGCCAGGCCGCGGACCATCGCCCGGTGCCCGGTCAGGACGGCGAGGGTGTCCCCGGTCCCCGCGTCCCACAACCGGATGGTGTCGTCGCGGCCGCAGCTGGCGACGCGGGTGCCTGCCGGGTCGAAGACAGCGCGCCGAACGCCGTCCTCATGGCCGGTGAACCGGCGCGTCTCCGCCCAGGCTTCTGTGTCCCACAAGCGAACCACGTAATCGTAGGACGCGGTCGCGAGTGTGCGGCCGTCCGGGGCGAACGAGACTCCGCGGACCTCGCCCTGGTGGGGCAGGTTCGCCAGTTCCGCGCCGGTCGTGGCGTCCCACACCCGGGCGGTCCCGTCGCGGGAGCCGGTGGCGACCAGCCGCCCGTCCGGCGACCACGCGACCGCCCGCACCCAACCTGTGTGGCCGCGCAGCCCGAGCCGTTCCGGTGACGGCGCGGCGTCCCAGATCCGGATCGTTCCGTCGCGCGACGCGCTCGCGACCCGGGTGCCCTCAGGCGACCAGGTGACCCCTTCGACCCAGTCGGCGTGCCCGCGGAGCACGGCCGTCTCCTCGCCTTCGCCGGCGTCCCACAGGCGGATTGTCGTGTCCCGCGAGGCGCTTGCGATGCGGAGCCCGTCCGGCGACCAGGCCAGGTCCTCGACCACGCTTTCGTGGCCGCGGATCACCAGCCGCTGCTCGGCCCGCGCGGCGTGCCAGACCCGCACGGTGGTGTCGCGCGAGCCGCTTGCGAGGCGCTTGCCGTCCGGCGACCAGTCGACCGCTTCGACCCAGTCGCGATGCCCGCGCAGGTACACCGGAGCCGGGTCGGCGAGCGGCCAGACGCCGACCGTGCCGTCCCCGGACCCGCTCGCCAGCGACGCCGAATCCGGCGCGAACGCGACGTCCTGCACCCAGTCCCCGTGTCCGGTGAGGACGGCACGGCCGGTCCCGTCATCGGCCGACCACAGCCGGACGGTGCCGTCACGGGCACCGGTCGCGACCAGCCGGCCGTCCGGGCTGAACACCGCCGCTTCCAGCCGATGCTCGTGCCCGGCGAGCAGGAGCAGCTCCGCGCCGGACGCGGTGTCCCACACCCGCGCGGTCCGGTCCTGGGCGGCGGACACCAGCCGGGTGCCGTCCGGGGAGAACGCGACGGTCGCGACCCTGTCGGTGTGCCCACGCAGCACGCGCAGCTCGGTGCCGTCGCGGGGATCCCACAGCCGGACGGTGTGGTCGTGCGACGCCGACGCGAGCGTCCGCCCGTCGGGCGACCAGGCCACTCCCCACACCCAGTCGTCGTGCCCGCGCAGCAGGACGCGCTGGCGGCAGGCCCACAGCGCCCGGTGCAGGGCTCGGAAGGCGAGCGGCCGCGGCGCGCACTCCTCGATCGCGGCGAGCACGATGAGGATGGCCAGCTCGGGGTCGAGCTCGCAGGTCAGAGTCGCCTGTGCGGCGAGCGAGTCGGCCAGCCGGTCTCGCCACACCTGGTCGTCACCGCGGGAGGCGGCGAGGAACTCGGCGACTTCTCCGACGGCCTGCTCGGTGCTGTCGGCGACCCAGCGCATCGCGGTGTGCAGCCGTTCGCCGCGGAGCAGGAACGCCCGCAGCCTGCCCGACCGCAGCCACTCGCCGGCCCAGCGTTCCAGCTGTGTGCGCCGGCGCAGTGCCTCGGCGTGCGATTCGACCTCTTGGCGCAGCGGCGCCCAGTACCGGAACAGTGCCTCGTGGGCGACGTCCAGGACGACGTGCCCGCTGCTGGTCCGGCTGATCAGCAGCCGGGCGTCGACGAAGGCGTCGGCGATTCGCCGTTCTTCGTCGGTCAGGTCGGCGGCCCGGACCCGGCGCCGGGTCGGCTCCCGCCCCTCCCACGTGACGAACCGGCGCAGGAGGCTGAGCACCTTGTCCTCGGCGACCTCGCCGGCCAGGTCGGCCAGCACGGTCTCCGCCTGGGTGGCGATCGCGCCCCGGACGCCGCCGAGTCGTTCGTAGTCCTCCGCGGAAATCACGCCCCGGCCGCGGCTGCGCAGGTAGAGCCGCTGCAGCACATAGGCCAACAGTGGCAGGGAATCCCCGCCGCCGGTGTCGGCGACCATCCGGCTCACCAGCCCCGGCGCGAAGCGGACGCCGGCGAGCTCGGCGGGGCCCTCGATGACCTCGCTCAGCGTGTCCGCGTCGAGTGTGCCGACAGTCACCGGCTGCTGGATCAGCCCGGCATACCGCGACTCCAGCAGGTCGGTCAGGAACTCCGAACGCAGGGTGGCGATCACCCACAGATTTGGGTTCGCCGTCAGCGCCTCGCTCACCAGCGTGAGAAATTTGTCGCGCTCTTCGGCACCCGCCATGGTGGTCAGCTCTTCGAACTGGTCGATGACGATCAGATGCCGGTGCCGGCCCGACATCTCGTGGACCCTGGTCCCCAGCGCGGCAGGATCGGCCATGAGCGCGGCTTCGAGATCCTCGGCTCGCAGCAGGGGCGGTAGCTCCGCCAGCGCCGTAGCGAGCGCGGCCACCGGCCGGTTCCCCGGCTGGAACGCCGGGCTGATCACCCAGCGGGTCCGCCGCTGCCGCAGCGCCGGAATCACCCCGCCCTGCACCAGCGACGACTTGCCGCTGCCCGACGGGCCGATGACGGCGACGAACCGCCGCGAGTGTTCGCGGACCACCGGATTCAGCCGGTCGACCAGGTCCTGAGTGGGGACCGCCCGCCCGAAGAACACCGCGGCGTCCTCCGGAGCGAATGCCTCCAACCCCGGGTACGGCGGCCGGTCGGCGGACCAGAACCGGTGACCGGTCCCGCCCTTGACCAGCTCCTGCGCGACGACACCGGCGAATCCCGTGGCGAACAGCGCCAGCGCGGCGAGCAGGGAAGTGGTACTCCCGGTGACGACGGTGAGCGCGGTCGCCACCCCGAGCACGACGCCGGCGGCCAGCCACAGCCGCAAGCGATAGCGGAACTGTTGTGACCAGACCCGCGTGCGCATAGGGGCATGGTCGCGAAACCGCGGCGGCAAACCTAGGACCGATCGGGTCAACGAACCGCGACCGGGGTGGCGTGCCCCGGCAGTGATCGGAGCCGCATGGCCACCGGCGTGCCTCTGACAGCCCGCTCCCCCGGCGCCGGCATGGTCCACCCGGTCGACGTGTACGACGCTGGTTGCTTCGCCCTCCAGGCAACATATTGGTGCTGGTGCTTGGCCAGCCTGCAAGCCAACCAAACACCAGCATCTACGCGACCAGCGTCAGCCAGTCTGTCGCCTGCGGCCACACCCGCGCCGGCCGCATCGTCGAGCGCAGGTCCAGCCAGTCCGCGCACTTTCCTTCGATCGCGTTGACCGCGGCGACCGGGGTGTGATCCCGAAGGTGCAACACTCGCACGGCCGTGAACACCGCCCGCTTGGCCGGATCCTGCCAGTGGTCCGCGAGTCGCGAGACCAGGTCGTCATCGCGGCTCGCCTGGCCCAACCACCGGACTCGACGATCGATATCGGTGATCAGGTAAATCCCGGTGACGATGCCGAGATCGGCATACCGCTCGAAGTCGGCGAAGGGCACCGGCTCGAGGTAGCTGGCGACTCCGTAGCGCCCGGCGGCAAGGGGCAAGCGTCCGAGAACGTGACGCAGCAGAACCGGCCCCGCCGGCAAGGCGGTCATCTGACGGGTCACTCGTCCACCTGCCGGGTCAGGAACTCATCGCTCGCCGACTCGAAGTCCGAGGGATCGGCACCGGGCTGCTGCAGCACGGAGAGGGCAGCAGCGAGGGTCTTCTGGTCCTTCTTCATCGCCGCGAGCGCCTCGTTGTAGAGCTTGAGCTGGTCGGTCATTTCCTCCTGCAACGCGGTGGTGTCGGCCTTTTCCGCGGCTTCCGCTGCGGCGCGCGCCAAGCCCAGCGTCGTCACGTGTGCCTGGGGCAGCACCTTGAGGAGGGCTTCCCCGAGGGCGATCCGGGCTTCCAGCAGTAGCTGGCCGGGGGTTGGGGGCGGAGTCTGCGGGTTGTCGGTCGGCTTCGTGTCGTCGCCCGTCTTCCGACGCGAGGTTTTCGGGAAGGCGGTGTCGAACCAGGCCTTCGACGCTTCGGTGTCGTCGACCGGAACGCCGTCGATGTCGACCTGCCGTGGTCGTTCCTGGGCGTTGGCCGCGCGCGCGAGCTCACGCATCAGCCCGATTGTGCGGGCCGGGGCCAGCAGGAGCGCGTCTCGGATGCTGGTCTGCGTTCGCCGGATCCGACGCGTCTCGGATTCCGGGTCCTCGGTCTGGGCGCCGACGGACCCGCGGTCTGCCTCGACGATCTTGTGCTCGGCCAGCCAGTGCATGCCACGGGTCAGCACGAAGCGCTTCAGCGCCTCCAGGTCGTCCTCGGCGGCTGTCAGCAGCTCACGCCAGGTCTCGGTGGACGAGAACGACTCGGTCTTGATCGCCGAGGTGTTCATGACGCCGTCCAGAACGCGCGGGTTCCAGTGGTGGATGTAGGAGTCGCTGATGACCGCGGAGATCATCCGGGTACGTGCGTCGACGTGTCGGCGACCCGTCTGGCTCGGCGCCGGTTCGCCCAGGGTCCGGCGAAGCCGGAGGCGATCGACGTCGTCAGAGGGGAACATGATCGCGAACAGGGCGCGGTCGCGGCGGTCGCGGCGGTCCACAATCGGCTCACCCGGTGTCTCATGCGGATCACGGCTTTCACCCGACAGCCACGCACGGTCCGCTTCGGTGATCAGGCCCTCGGTGTTCAGCATCCGCAGGACAGCTCGGAGATCGGAGGCAGCTTTCTCGGAGAGCGCGTAGTCCAGCGGCGGGCGGCGGTGATCAACCCTGTTCGGGTCGAACACCCGCGCGTGGAAGCCCTCGAGACTTCCGGCCCCGATGATGACGCCGACCTCGACGGTCGCGACATTCGCAGCCTCCTGTGCTCGTTGGTGGCCGGGGTGGTCCGGGTTGCTGTAGGCCTCCTTCAGGAGCTTCGCGAAGACCGGCACCCACTTTGTGGGGTCCGCCGTCTTGTAGTCCCGCTCGATGCCCATCAAGCGGTAGGGGTTGATCCCGAAGACGATGTCGTACGCCTTCAAGCCGAACAGGTCCAGGCGAGCGCGGGACCGGTTCGCGCCCTTGATCGCCGTCAGGTCCGGCACGGCACGCACGGTGGTCCCACCGTCCTGGGGTTCGGCGATCTGGCGCAGGAACACCGCGTGCAGCGTGGTTTCCTTCTGCCCGAAGATGGCGATGTCGTCGCGCAGCCGGTAGCCGCGCTCACCGTCGGCTTCGGTGAGAGCCGTCTCCATGCGTTCGAACAGCAGCGCCTGCCGGTCCATGTCGACCGGGTCGGCGGTGGTCAGGACAGGTGCTCGCTCCCCGTTCGGAGTGAAGAAAGTGATCAACCGCGGCAGTACGTAGTTCGGGTCGGCCGTGGCGCTTAGCGGTGAGTCGAAGCTGGTGCGGATGCGTTCGTTGTATTCGCCGGCCGTGCCGGCGAACCCGTGCATCTGGGCAGTGAAGACCACCAGTCCGTCGTCTTCGCTGATCGCGCTGTCGACCAGCACGTACTCGGTGCCGTGTCGTCGGAGGTAGTCCTTCGGCCGGACGACGTACACCGCGATCGACCACGCGTGCTCGATCGGCATGCCAGTGCGGGCGCTGATCGCCTTCGCGAGACGTTCAGTCCAGTCAGGCTTGTCGGCCCCGGGGAACGGGTTGTCGCCCAGGTTCGGCTCGTCGATGCCCTGGGAGTCTTCCACAGTAACGCTCACGTTGGATCTCCATCGTGCGGCGCCGACGGCTCGCGTCGGCACGGTCCGGGTACCCCGAACCGGTCGGTCCGGGCGACACAGAGGCCCGGACCCCCGCATCTACGTGGAGGTCTCCAGTATCCCGGCCGATCCGTCGTGCGAACACGACATATGTGGCCGGGCCCCGTCCGTAGCTTTGTCCGTCGCCCACGTCACCACCGCCGACTCGAACTCGCCGGACAGCCGTGACATTGTGGGGCTCTCCCTACCCTTGTGGGCCATGGGAGTCGGGACTGAACCCGGCATCGAGCCTGAATGCTCCCGCCAGCATAGCGCACCGTCACGACAGCAACGCGGATGCGACGGACGACTCCGTGAGCGCTTCGGCCAGAGACTGTTCCCGGACGTCGCCGGCGATCTCATGCCGAGCCATCGTGCACGGCCTGACTTTCCAGTCCTGCATGACCGCCGATGCGCCGAGCCCGAACGCGCCGCACAGCTGCGTCGCGTCCGTCTCCTGCTGGCCGCTGCTGCCGATGCAGCAGCTCGAGGTGCGCCGCGGCCGACCTCGCGGAGCCGGTCGTACCCGACCGCGGAAGACCGGGGCCGACGAGCTCGGCCTTCACCTCGTCGGTGCGCTGGCCGTGGCCGTTGCCGAGGTCGATGACGCCGGCGCCGAGCGTGATGCCCCGCTGGAGCTCGATCTTGATTTTGGCTTTCGTCCGCGCGTACGGTCGGCCGCTTGGTGATCTCAGCGTCATCGCTGTAGTAGCTTGGACGCCAACAAGACGCCGGGCTCGCCGAGCGGGCCGAGCGGTTCCGGCTGGCGACGGACTCCGAGTACTGGATCGCCGTCTGCTTCAAGACCCGCGAGCACCTCTACCGCCAGTGCGCGGGCACGGTCGCCCCGGCGCCGGACTGGCTGCGCACCGAACTGGTCGGCCGCCGCGCCTACGGCGGGCTCGACCTCGCGGCCAAGCTGGACATGACCGCGTGGTCGCTGCTCGCCCCGGACTGCTTGAACGGCGCGCCGTCGATGATGTGGCGGTTCTTGCTGCCCGAGGCCGCGGTGAAGTTCCTCGACGGCGGACCAACGGCCGGGTGTCCCAATGGGCCGAGGGCGGCTGGATCACCGTCACGCCTGGCGACGTCATCGACTACGACGCGATCTACGCGGACATCGCCGCTGACTGCGCCACGTTCAAGGTCATGGCCGCCGGGTACGACGAGTGGTCCGGGGAACCGGTCCGGCAGGCGATCCCTAAGAAGACCCGGCTCGACCTTGCGCCGATCCCGCAGACCTACCGCGGCCTCACCTACGGCATGACCGAGCTGATGGCGCTCACGAAGTCCCGAGGCTGGAGCCACCACGCCAACCCGGTAGCCGAGTGGTGCTTCGCGCGGTTGAGGTTCGCCACCCCGCCGGGGACGCGGACCAGCTGCGGCCCGACAAACCCGACCGTCAGGCCGTCGGCAAGCGGATTGATGCCGTGCCGACCGCCGTAATGTCTATCACTCGATGGCGAGAACTAGCACGTAAGCACGACCGCTCGGGACGCATGGTCGTTCGATAACTACTCTTTCGGTTGAAGATCGACCAATAGCTTCTTTGCATATGCGAGATCTCCTTTGCGATGAAAGCCTATTCGCCGCAGTATTCTTGGCCGATATACAATTGCGGCAATATTGAGTGCTTGACTCATTTCTAGCTGAATACCAGTGATGCGCTTAATTTGCTCCTGACCTTCTGGTGTCCAGACATCCTTCTGAAGAGCGTTCAGTACCGATTCCATGAATATTATGGAAATTTGAAAATGTCGAATGGCTTCGTCGACTATCAGAGATGCTTCAGAAGTGAGAACTTGCCCGGCTTCGGAGTGGCGTTCACTCAGTTTTGCAGCCTTGTCGTCCAGCGTCTTGAATGACGAAGCAATGCTCGTCATGTCTCCATTCCTGGCAGCCATCATTATTCTTAGCATTATATTTCCGAAAGAACCGAGCGTCGCGACCATATCTCGCCGAGCGCGCGCCGCGTTTACCAAGCGATCCTTCCGCATCTCCAGTGCAGGCTTTGCAAAGTACTCGATCAACAAGGTGACTGCTGCCGCCGTCAGTGCGCTAATCAGTGCAGTTTGCATGCTTGCTTCTACCACGTTCACTGCACAATATGGGGAGGTGGCATGGCAGTCGGTGGCGTGCCTTCCCAAGTTGATCGGCAATGGATCAACCGACTGATCCTGGCGCACAACTACGAGCTGCCGGAGCTGTGGCGGCTGCTGGAGTACTACGAGGGCCGCCAGCGGCTGTCGTACATGCACCCGGAGCTGCAAGCGACGCTCGACGAGCGAGTGCGGCAGGTTGTGATCAACTGGCCGCGCCTGGTCGTCGACGCGCTGGAAGAACGGATCGATTTGCAGGGCTTCCGGCTGGGCGGCCAGCCGGCCAACGACACCGAGCTGGACCACGTCGCCCAGTACAACGACCTGGACGCGGGCTACCAGCAGGCGCACGTCACCGCGATGGTCATGAAGCGCGCCTACGCCATCGTCGGCGCGAACCCGCGCCCCGGCGAGGCCAAGTACCCGCTGGTGACGATCGAGTCGCCGCTTGAGGTGCACGTCGAACTCGACCCGGCGACCAAGCGGGTCGTGGCCGCGATCAAGCGGCGGCACGACCTCGCACCGGACGGCGCGATCCGGCACTACCTCACGCTTATCTGCACTACGACTGGCTGGGCGCTCGGGGGTGTCATTTGACTTGTCCTGCTGGTCAGCGGTTCACGTGAGAAGGGGGATACCCAGGTCGACGACTCGTCGCCGTAACCAACGCTGGGCGTCGTCGCGCTTGGCTCATGGGAAGGTCAAGGTCATGCCCTCAATTTCGCCGACCAACCCTCGGCCTGGACGCGGGCGCGGCGGTCAACCAGGCCGACATCGAGTTCGTCGAGCGGGCGAGCATCTTGAGGTTGACGTGCAGCATCGGGCAGCGGAGCCCCATTGACTGAAATAACTGGCCAGTTTGACCTGCTTCCTGGGGGCGCGGCGAACGTCTGGGTAGGCTGCCTGGAATTTCACCCGCCGACATGCGACCCGCTGTCTTCCGTGGCATACTCTTAACACCCATAACTGCGAGCATGGAGGAGAGAGATGCTCCCCTACCACACTCTTCCTGGGGGAATACCAGGCGTCGAGCGGCCAGGTCCAAACAGCATCGTGGAGCTTCTTCAAAGAGTGCTCCAGAGAGAGGGTTTCTACGGCGGCCCTGTTAACGGCGGATTTACTGCTGCGACAGTCGCAGCGGTAAGGAACTTCCAGGCCGCGCGGGGTCTTACTGCCGACGGCATCGTCGGACCCGCGACGTGGAATGCGCTCCCAGCAGAAACTTTGCAGGGGATACCCGTAATCAGAGAGGGATCGTCGGGTGGTGCCGTGGCGTTGCTCCAGCGATGCCTGCGACGCCAGGGATATGATCCCGGCCCGATTAATGGCGTTTTTGGTCCGGAAACAACCGCAGCGCTCAAACGATACCAGCAGACGGGTGCTCCAGAAATTATCGTCGACGGCATCTGCGGGGCACAAATATGGCCTCTGATGGGCTGAAGCCAACAGGCGACTCTCGACTCTTCGGGACGTAACCACGAGTTGCCCAACACGTCGGAAGGTGTCTATCAGCGATTTTAGGTTGCTGAGCGGTTCTACCCCGCCTCTGCCGATCACGCACATCGCGGAGCCGTGAACCGCCGCCGATACGACACGACAGCCGCAGTCACTGCCTGCCCGTTACCAACCCAACGAGCCGGGGAAAGTCCGTCGGAAGTCGACGACTCTGTACACGGACACACGGGCCTCCAATGTCCTGACGACAAAGGTTCCACTGGCTTCTCCTTAATCAAGACACGGAGCGCCCTGATCGACCAGCGGGAGATGGTGCAGACAATTGAGCTGTACCGGCCGGAGGCCCACCGGCTCGTCATGGACCACGCCCGCGAGGGTGCCGAGTTCGCCCGGACCATCGCCCCGAGCCAGTCCGACGGGTACCCCGATGGCATCGACGCCGACGACGGCGAACTCGGCGGCGAGCGACATGACCGACCCGTGGAGCCCGGTTGTCGCGATCGCGCCGGAACCGCCTGAAGCCACGCTAGGACGGCTGGTCCTCAATGATGTCGCCGCGAACTCGCCGGATCTTCTCGATCGCCTGCAAAGCCCCTGAATCCGCGGCGTCGAAGCCGCGTACGCCGTGTATAGCCGCTTCGGCGCCACTATCGAACAGGGGTACCGGCGATCGGTAGTTCACCGTAGTTTGTGCTGTTGCCGAGCTGATACGACCGGAAAAAACCGCCAGCCGCAGGGCAAGGAGTTCGTCACCGTCGTGGCAACCCGCCCAGCCAGCGCAAATGCGCCGACGAGAGCCGTCACTGTCGTTCTGGTGACAGTGGAACAGGCCGCCAGGCTGTGCCCCGGTTTCAGCGTCGTAGCGAGGAAGTTTCGCGTACTCGCTGGCATACCAGATGCCCGATGGGACATCACGCCGATAAGGGCAAGAAGCACATGGTCTCGGCGCAGGAGGGCCTACCTGCTTATCGTCCACGCTCAGACTCCTTATCATGGGCGCATCGACGGTCTCGCGCGCACCTCCAGTCGCCACGGAGCAGTCTGCCATCGCAGCGTTCTCACGAACATGCAGGTGCGATGTCCAGCCACGCGAACGAGACCACCCGGCGTCAAGGTTCCCGAAGCGTTGACAGCAGTGGCTCGTGACGGAATGCCGCGTATGGTTGCCAGCTCAGTGCCCGTGGTCAACGTGACCGAGCTCGTCGCGAGCGATTTCAGCAATTTCGTAATGCTCACGGTTGTCGGACAGCCGTGGACACCAGCGTTGCGCGAGAACAAGGCAGCGACGGTGCATCGCAGCGCCGCTGACGATGATGTCACTGCGTTCGAGTACCACCCAAGCTGCGGTTGGAAGCATCTCCCCGCAGACTTGACAAAGCCAATCCGTCTCGCACTGTACGAGCCTGCGTTCGAGGACATCAGCCCAGGCCACGGAGTCGCCGACACATGGCGTGAGCCACGGAACGGGTCGTCCTTCGATCTGTGGCCGTGGCCACCCGGCGGGGCTTCCGGTGTTGTCCATCGGCATGCCCAGGGCCTGCGCTGCTCGGAGGAGGGCTGCACCGCTCGCACATGCGTCGTTGCCGTCGTCAACGTGGTGTCGAGGCCGCTCAGCGTGTGAAGACATCGGGACTCCGATCTTTCGGGCGGAGGTTAGCGGTCGCCAACCGGCCGGTTAAGGACGGCGCGAACCCCGCGAGATCGGCACCTTGAGACGCCTGCGGGTGCGCTGGCGGATCGCGGCGGTGCAAGCCGTGAGGCTGGTCAGGCCGAGGTTGCGTAGCCGCAGGCGCAGCGAGGTGGTCGCAACGGCTACCCGGCTCGTCGACTGGGGTATTCGCGCGTCGGCAGGGGGCAGGCGGTGGCGGCGATTCAGCAGGTCGTCAACACGCATACGGATTCGAGGCCGTCGACGTCGTACTCGTCGTCATTGTCCAGGTCGCAGCCGACCAGATCCACCCGTTCGTGGCGGGGAACGGCGTAGATCGCGATCGGTGAGCCGGCAGCGGTGTAGTGCGGGCAGACTGCGGCGGTCAGCCGCGCGCAGCGCAGCGAGCACACGGCACCGCCGTACATTTCCACCATGGTGTTGACCTGATCGACCGGGGCCAGCATGTAGACGGTGTCCATCCGCGGCGTTCCGCAGACCTGGCACAGGTCCGCGGTGCGCATGCGCCCGGCTCGGTGGCCGTCGAACTTCCACGGATCCCAGCCACCACCCCGCGTGCCCGGTCCGCTGGCGGCCAGCCACGGCTGCGGCCGCGACCACGGACGCCGCGGCAACAGAACACCAGCGTGGTCGAGGTCAGCGGTGCACTGGGTGCGAGGCCGAGGCCATCGCCCTTCGCCTGCGTCGTCATCAGTGACTTCTGCGCGGCCCAGAGCCCACAGCTGCACGTCCGCCGTCACGTACTCTCCCCCACCTTCCATGCCCGCGGCCGCTGCCGGCCGACGCCACGACCGAGACGCAGGTTAACCGAGCCAACATCGGCACCTGCGGCATGGCCGCACGGATCTGGGACCTGATGTGTTCGGTCATCAAGGCCGATCCGACTGTCTGTCGGGACCACAAGTGCACCAGTGGTGGTGTCTATCCTGTGGCTACGTGCCCCTTGGCGGCGCCCAAGGCGGCGGGCCCGGCTACGGGTATCGACGCGACTTGGCCGACGTCTTCGAGTGTCCTGGTTCACCGACCGCCCCCGCAGCGGTTTCACCGCTGCATGTGTCGACAGGCAGACTCCGTGAAATCCCTGATCGGGCCCCGACCGAGATCGTCAACTCCTGGTTCCAGGATCGCGCCTGAGGGCGAAACTAATCGCACGGATACCTGGCAGTCTGTTGGCCGATCGCACCGTCCTCCGATCAGGTGAAAAATACGGAGATCACTTCTCGTCGGTACCCGGAGGCGCTACGTTAATTATTCCCCCATTGGGGAGTTGCTGTATTCGGTCGTGGACGCGCATTATGGTCGCCATGAGCGCGACACTCCCGTCCCCGACGCCTCCGACCGACGGCTCGGACGCACCTAGATCTGGTGGCAACTTCGACAAGCTGATCGACCGCCTGCCGACAGAGATCGGTCCCGCGTGGTTTCTTGGCGCAATGCTTATCTTTGCACTGGCAGTCGTCGGCGTCGCCTCGGTAGCCGGGGGATGGATCGGCGCCCTCGGCGGCGGGCTCGGCCTGGGCGGTTTCGTCACCTCACTCCGCAAGAACCCTTGAAACACGAAATGAGTCCCTCCCCGGCCCCGTAATAGGACTGGAGAGGGGCTTTTTCGTGCTCAGCTACGCCTCCGGCACACCGGAGGTGGCCACGGCTGGAACTCGGGCACCTTCTTACGGACGACGTCGATCCTGACCTTCGCCTCGGCGATCCTGGCCGCAATCGGCGTGGCCGTCGGCCCGGCGAACAGTCCTGCGGCGCCGGCGTCCCCGGCTTCATCGCCTCGCCTGTGCCAGACCTTCTCCCCCGCTGGGAAGGACGCTGGGCGGAAGACCCCCGACTTCGTCCTCATCGGCATCAAGAGCCTCGAAGTTCGCCAGTCCGTCGACACGTCCACCTTCACCGACGAGCTTATCGCCCTCGTGCTGGAACCGCTCCGGCGGCTCTTCGCCGTCCTCGACCTCGGCTTCCCGGCCCAGTGGGTCGCGTTCGAGCAGGTCGCCACGGTGCTCCCGGTCTGGGAGGCCGTCGCCGACGTCCTCCGCCGCGAGGGTTACTCCGTCGACCCTGGGCTCCTGTCCGCGAGGAGTTCGGCGTCCCCCAGATCCGCTCCCGCGCGATCCTCGTGGCGAAGCGCTCCGGCCCGGCCGCGCTCCCGGTGCCGACCCACCGCCTCTCGCGAAGGGCGTTACATAGGCCTACGGCGACCCGACCCTTTACCCTGGGTCTCGATGGCTGAGGCGCTCGGCTGGCCGGCCGGGCCCGTCGGCCTCCCGCGGCTCGTCGACCCGGGCGGCCGGGCAATCATGATCAACGGCACCGAGTACCGCGCCCGCGACCTCCGCGGCACCGACGTGCCGAGCTTTGCCGTCACCGAGAATGCCCGGAGCTGGCTCTGCTGGCCCCAGGACGGCGGGGTCGGCTCGGAGCCGGTCCGCGTCACCGTCGAGAAGGCCGCCGCCCTCCAGACCTTCCCGGCGGACTACCCGTGGCAGGGCGTCCGGACCCAGGCGTTCCAGCAGATCGGCAACGCGATCCCACCGATCCTCGCCCGCGCGATCCTCACCGAGGCTGCGGTCTAACGCGTCACGTTACAAGGGGCGCCGACGCTGGAGCTAGCTTCGACCTCGCTCACGTGGCACACTTGACTCGACTTGTCTACAGCAGTTGCGGAAGAGGAAAAGCCTTATAGGACGTTTGAGCTCTGACGTGAACCGCTTAGCTTCCTGGAGCTCCCGGAGCCGGATCACGATCTAGAAGCCCAGCGATCCCTCGCGTAGGTGACGCAGGGCAGCGCTTGTGGAGTAATCCCGAGACGCAAGCTCACCTGTCACGGCCTTCGACCAAAAGGCTGGCAAGTACGCTCCGGGGCTGACCGGCCGGTTAAGGCATTTCATGCAAGAGACAATCACCCTAGTTGCACTGTTGTCGCTGCTGTGCATTTCCTTGCTCACGCTTCACGTATCCAAGGGGCAGAGTAACGACAGTGTACGGATCAAATTTGGCCCCTTCCTCTTCGAGTACGGCAAGTCGCAAGCCGAAGCTCGTCAGGTCGAGCGAGACAACAAACAGCCGACCAGTGACGGCGACGAGGATGAGACACCACGAACCCTTGAGAAGTAGCTCGCCGAGCTAGCCGGAGATCGCCTGAGCATTCCCGGGAAGTCTCGCAGACCTCCCAGGAATGCCTGACTTTCACAGCGAAGACCCCCACGCCACCGACGTCTTCGGCGGCGCCGGAGGATGGGACGTAGCAGCCCGGCAGCTCGGCCTCAACGCGCTCGGCGTCGAATGGGACGCCGCCGCGTGCATGACCCGCCGAGCGGCCGGGCTCCTCACGGTCGAGGGCGACGTCCGCGACTTCCACCCGCTCGACTTCGACCGCGTCCCCGGCTTCATCGCGTCCCCGCCCTGCCAGACCTTCTCCGCGGCAGGGAAGGGCGCGGGCCGCGCAGCACTCGACACCGTCTACCAGCTCACGAAGACGCTGGAGGCCGCCAGTCGGTCGACTTCTCCGTCTTCTCCGACGAGCGGTGTGATCAGGAAATTGTATGCCCGCCCAGTTGTCCGTCGTCTCCTGAGCTGATCACGTCGAACGGTCGACTGCGTTCCTACTTCTCACGTACGCCGCTGACCGACACGGGCACGGCAAGCCATCGACACATGACATCAGCATCATGTTGCGCTGTCGAAGTAGTCGGCCCCGACAGGGTCTCACCGCGGTTGCATCACGTCGTAGAGCGCCTCCGCGATGACCTTCACCCGGTCCTTGCAGGCCTGCGTGGCATCCCTGGCGGCGTTCCCGTCGTCGAGCCCGACCTTGAACGTGGCGTTGCTGTCCAGCACGATCAGGTCACACGACCTGCCGGTGGCGATCGATCCCCACGCGGCGCGCTCCCCCAGGTGTACTGCCGGGTCCACCACATAGCCGGCCGACGCGGTCATGGTGTCGAATCCGCTGCGCTGCCGTGCCGCGTTGGTCACCTCCACGTCCAAGTGGACCGTCACCGTGCTCGCCTCGTCGGTGAAGGTGCACAGCCAGCCCTTGCTGCCCTGCAGCGGCATGTCGGACCTCTTCGGCGGCAAGTTCCCCACGCGGGCCGCGAAGTCGTCGCAACTGGCCAGCGGGCCAGCCCCGTACTTGCCCTCGACCGCGTCGTAGCCGCTGCCCCGGTTCAGCAGCGCGAACACTCCCACGGCGGCACCGACCACGACGACCATCCCGAGAGCGACGATCGCGATGATCCAGCCGACCGCGAGGCCACGCTTCGGAGGTCGAGGCACTCCGTAGGGGTACGGCGGGAAGCCCTGGGGAGCTGGTGCGTTCACGACTGTGCCTCCCGGGTCACAGGTTGACCGCCTGTGGCCACTTGCCGCCGGGCAGCCGGGGGTCGTTCATCAGCCCCTTGGCGTCCCGGACACTGGCCAGGGTGCCCATCAGCCTCGTGGCGATCTCGGCCAGCCGGTTGATCCCCCCGGTGACCAGCCCGCCGATCGCACCCGCGAGGTCCTTGACCGCGAAGGGGATCTCGACCACGGTGGCACCTTCGAGCGCGGCAGTCACCAACGCACCGAGAAAGTCGGCAATGATCTTGGCCAGGCCGGTCATGAACTCGACGTTGAGCTGGGCGATCTTCATCAGCCAGCCGCTGATCGCATCCGCCTTCCCACCCTGGCCACCGATCGCCTCCACCGCGTCACGCTGGACCTTGGCCCGGTTCCGGTACTCGGTCGCGGCCGCACCCTCCCAGTACGCGAGATTCGGGTCGGCGGGAGCTTCCACCGAGCCCACCATGGCCGAGACGTCCTTCTGGACGTGGTCCTGCCAGTTGAAGCTCTGCACGATCAGCGACACGACCGGCATGTGGTGTTCGACGGCATACTTCACCAGCTTCACGACCTTGTCCAAGCCGTCCCGGACGGTGTTGAGCGCGTCGGAGATCCAGATCAAGGCCGGGCCGAGGACGTATTTCCAGTCGTTGATGTGATCGACCGCGGCGTTGTACTTGTCGATGATCGTGCGGATTTCACGCTCGATCGTGGCGAACATCTCGTCGAGGGGGCCGGTGTAGGTCTCGGGGCCCGCGGGGGTGGTCATGGCTACCGGGGTGCCGTTCCGTAGATCGTCTTCAGGTCGATTTCGGTGACTTCCTCGGCCAGGTCGTACAGCTGGGCCGTCTTCTGCAACGCGTCGTCGATCTGATCGAACTCCACCACCGCGCCGTCCAGGGCGGTTTCCACATAGGAGCGCAGGGATTCGTAGGTATCGCTCAACAGTGACGCGTTGAACGATTCCGTGGCCAACGTGAGCGGATCACCGACGAAAAACGCCATCGGCCCCAGCGTCGCGTTCCGCACGACCGGGTTCACCCTGCCGACGGTATCGGCGAAACCCCGCCATTTCGTGCCCTCGGCCCGCACCGCCGAGGTGATCACCTTGTAGCCAACCACCTGTCCACCCCCTACACGTCGTACCGGAACTCGAAAACATCCTCGTCGTCTTCCGGCGGACGCCGGGTCGAGCGCGACGCCGGAGCGGCAGGTGCCGCCAGACCGGCGGACGCGAAAACCTCGAGGACGTCCGGCCGGAGCCGGTCCGCCCCGGCGCTCGGCAACACGTCGACCGAGCCCGTCAGACCTGCGGGGCTGCCGCCACGCAGGTGCAGCACGAAGAAGCCCCGCGGGCTCCCGACCTCACCGCCAGCGGGCGGCGTCCGGGACGCATCGAGTCGATGGATGTCCGCCAGCAGCGCGTCGACGGCGTCCACCCGCGCCCGGACCGCCGCCATCCACTCCTCCTGCGGCAGGGATTCGTCAAGGAGGGGAAGACCTTCTGCAGCGTGAGCGACGGCCGGCTGTCTGGTGTTGGCCAGTTCGACGACCATGGCACGCTGAATGGCCGTGACGTAGGTCTGGAACAGCACCCCCGCGAGCTGGGCGGCCGGAATCCGGGCTTCCCAGCTGGGCTGGATGCCGACGTCGACCAGCTTGCGGTGGGCGTCGACCACGACCCTGATGGTGCCGCTGGCGTCGCGGGCTTCGTATTCGGCGGCGGGCTCGACTCGTTCGCCTCCGGGCTGCAGTAGCTCGTTCAGCCGCGCGTCCACCGCGGCAACATCGGGCATGTCGAGCTGCGCGAGCACGACGCGGTCAAGACTGAACGCCAACGGTCCTCCCCTTGCGGCCATGACTGGCTCACCGTCGCGACGACGATACAGGCAGGCACATTTGCGCGCAGAGTTTCACCCGGACGAGTGATCCGAGGCGAGGTGCTCATCCCGTGGGATGGGTCTTGGCCGCTGGCATGTCGCCGTGAAGCTTGCTGGAATCCGCCGCGTTGCGCGGTCACCCTACGCCTATCAGTGACGGCAGCACGATTGCGACGTCGCTCGCTACAAGGTGGTTCACTCAGCCGCACCGGTGACCTGACAGCAGCTCCGCGAGACCGTTCAGGATGGTGGCCTCGACGGCGCCGTTCTGGCCCTGGCTGCGGAAGTGTCATGGTTTACCGACTGGCCCTCGCAGCGGATTCTCCGCTGCATGTGTCGACGCCCTTTTCGCGCGTTGGCATTCCAGTCTGCGGACAGGCGTGACCGGTCTGGGAAGCCGTCGCCGACGTAGTACGCCGCGAGGGCTACCCCCGTGGACACCGGACCCCTCTCCACCGGGGAGTTCGCCGTTCCCAGACCCGTTCCCGCGCGCTCCTCGTGGCGAAGCGCTCCCGCACCGGCGCGTTCCCGGTGCTGACATACCGCCCCATCGTGAAGGACGTTATACAGGCCGACGGCGGGCCGGCCCTCCTGCCCAGGGTCTCGATCGCCGAGGCGCTCGGCAGGCCCGCCGGGCTCGTCGGCTTCCCGCGGCTCGTCGACCCGGGCGGCCCGGGCCAGCACGATCAACGGCACCGAGTACCGCGCCCGCGACCTCCGTGGCACCGACCAGCCGAGCTTCACCGTCACCGAGAAGGCCCGGAGCTGGCTCCGTTGGCCCCAGGACGGCGGGGTCGACTCGGAGCCGGTCCGCGTCACCGCCGAGGAGGCCGCCGCCCTCCAGACCTTCCCGGCGGACTACCCGTGGCAGGGCGTCTGGACCAAGGCGTTCCAGCAGATCGGCAACGCGATCCCGCCGGTTCTGGCCCGCGTGATCCTCGCCGAGGTGAGCGCATAGCTTAGTGACGGTGTCGCGTGGCACACTGTGCGCGCGGCGAACGCGCTGCTGTTGAAGTCAGTGGCCGTTTCGAAATCAAACTTCGCCCACGAAGGTCCCGGTTCCGCCGCGAATGGCGGCCGAGCCTCGCAACCTTCTGACCGCCTCTGATCGACGGAACCGCGGCGACCGTCTTTACGGTGCGGAATCTCCGATTCGCCACCTGAATTTTATCCGGTGGTGCACCGGAGACTCGAGCCACGACAATGCGAGTTGAAACCTACTCGAGGTCATCAAAGAATTGCCTTACTTCATAGTTGGCAATGAGTCGAGCAAGCCCAACAGGAGTCTGACCTGAGGCATTCGCCCTGCGTGGATCGGCTCCGCGTTGGCGAAGTATCTGAATGACATCACCGCGCCCCCTCGAATTGAAGACTGCAACGAACAGCGGCGTGTTTCCGTATTTGTTGACCGCATCAACGATTGCCCCAGCCTCAAGCAGCACCTCGGCGACCGCCAGATTACCCTGCTGCGCCGCCGCATGGAGCGGCGCGAAGCCGTCACGGTCCGCGAGGTTCGGGTCCTGCCCTGCCGCCAAGAGTGCGCGGGCCTGCTCAGCGGTGCCCTCGATCGCACAGTAGTGCAACTCTGAGCGCCCTTGGCGGTCAACCATGTCGATGTCTCCTAACACGTTGCCCGTAGAGCACGGATTCCCACCCACCACCGATGCAGGGCGGCACGAGTACCCGCCGGCTAAACCGCGACACGGCCAACGGCGGGAGAAGTCTCAAGGTGCGATTCGACAGTACAGTTTGTGACCATCCGAGACGCCGCGACGAGCCAGCGCTGCCAGCGCCGCCGTGAAGTCCGTCAGCGCCGGCCGATCGGCGACGATGCTGAGGGAACCGCCCGCGCCGGCGGCATTCGACACCGTCCGCCGCAGGACGTCCGGCTCCGTTGACGCGAGAGCCCTCGTCAGCGAGTCAGTCAACGACAGAACGACGCAGTCGCCCTCGTCGAACTCTGCGACCACCCAGCCGTGCCTCGGGTCGGATCGGATCTCCTCAAGGGAGCGCCCCGTCAGAACTGATTCGAGTCGTACGAGTTCGTCCAGCGGATCGACTCCCTTGACCACCACCCCGGCGAGTTCGGCGTCGATGCCGGCAGCGGTCGTCGCCGCTTCTCGGTCTCCTTGCGCCGCGAAGTACGTGTATAGCACCGTAACCTTGCCCTTCGTCCTCAAGCCTCGGCGATACCCAGGTCGACCAGCTGCCGGTGGCTCGCCAGGCTTTCCTTGAAGTCCGGCTCGTCCCGGCCGACGACGAGGACAGTGGAGTCGAAGGGGCTGCGGGCCGCACGTTTGAGCCGACGCTGCGTGGCTCGCGGCAACATCGAGAGGTCCGCCCCTGCCAATCGTTCCTTGCGGACCAGGAACTGCGTCTCCGGATCGCGCCGGACGAGGTCTCCGGGCAAGGAGAACATCGACGCGGATTCGAACACCGCCTCGGTGATGTCCAACGCGTACTCGCCCTCCGCGTAGAACCGCTGTTCGGCTTCGGCGAAAGCTTTCCGGAGGTCGTCGGGGATCGACTTCGGCATTTCACGGAAGAGCCACGAGCCCAGCCGCCCACGCAGAACGAGATGCCGGAACAAGCACCCGTCCAAGAAGACCGGATCTGCGGGGGTGGGACAGTCGGTCACCGTGACGTCCTCGAACCGCACGCCGAACGCGGCACTGTTCACCAGCCGCGTCCCGGCGATCTCCGAGTCGACGATCCGGATGGGGTACGCCGGGTCGTCGACCTGCACGATCACACAGTCGAAGAGCTCTCCGCCCCGGACCGAGATACCCGCAAGCGTACGCTGCCGGTCGACGAGCCGGAGGTGCTGAAACTCCTGGTTTTCGTAGGTCACTCGAGTCATCTGGTGCACTCACAAGGTCGGGCCGGTTGCGAACGATCGAAGCATACCTGGCGTCCGTCATGCCTCACCGAATAGTTCGATCATCTCCGGGACGGTCAGCCTCCGGTAGGTCAGCAGATTCTCCTTCGAGTCAATGTACTCACGCCTGAGATGGATCCTTTCGGAGTATTCAGTATCAGTTGTGATATCGATGTTGAATTTCCCGACCCGAAAATCCGGCTCTGCCCGGAACGGCCTCCCGAGTCGGGTGATGTTCTGGTCATCATTGATTGACCGGTCCTGCGCGATGGCTTTTTCCATGTATTTGCCGAAAAACTGCTTCACACGCCAGTACTGTTTCTTGTCGAACGCTCGCTCCATTTGATCGAATTCGGGCTCGGTCAAAGTCCGCTCGATGTCGTCGATCGTTCCGTCGCGGGCGCGGTCGGCGGCGTCTCTCAGGTTCTGGATGCTCGCTTGGTGGTCGTCGCTCAGGTCGCTGATCCGGCTCCCGCCGGCCGCCGGTTCCGAGGACGCCCCACCCGGTTGGGTGGCGCCTTCGAACGGCGCCTGGTCGGCCGCAGGATTGACTTCAGCCGCGGTTGCCGTGTTCACCGGTTCGACGGCGGGGCCACTGTCACCGTTTTTCGTACCCGGCTGGGTCGGGGACGTGTTCTGCCCGCTCGGTCGTTCGTTGACCGGCTTCTCGTTGATGCCCTGCTCGGCCGTGGGCCGGGACGGCTTGGTGGGCTCCTCGCAGCTGTCTCCCGACTCCGGGACGAGACCACCGCCGAAGACGAGGTCCAGAAGATCGTCGAACGGGTTGGCCCCGAAAGCGCCGCGGCCCGGGAGCAGCGTTCCGTTGTTCCAGTACGGGATCGTGCCGCCGAACTCGTCGTACCCGTTTGGTACGGGCTCAGGCACGTCAGGGTGCGCGTTACGGTACTGGAGGTCGTACAGGGCCCAGGCTTCGTGCCCGTCGTCGTAGCTGTAGGAGGCTGACGACGCCGGAGCAGTGGAGGACTTGGCCTTGCCCCGTTGTTTCGGCCGCTGCGGTTTGGGCTTGGGTTTCGGCTTCGCGCGGCCGCCGCAGGAGCTGTTGCCCGTGGGGTCGAGGTTGTCCAGCGGGTCGTCGTCGCCGTAGGTGTAGCCGTTGCCGGTGACCGCCGGTCCGCCGAGTGACAGCTGCGTGTCCTGGCTGGTGAAGTCTCCGGTCGTGGGGTCGTACCAGCGTGACGCGGTGGCGACGTACCCGGTGGTGGGACTGGTCCAGCCACCTTGGTAGCCCAGGTCGTAGCTGTTTCCCGAGACCGCGGTCGGCTGGCCGTACGGATCGAACGCCGTGGAACCGTCGAGGGAGGTGCCGCCGGCGGTGAAGGTCGCGGTGAGATCGCCGTGGGTGTTGGTGAACGCGAGCGCGGCGTGGCCGCCCCGGCTGACCGACACCAGCTCACCGTCCGGTCCGCGGCTGTAGGCGTCGGTGCCGTCGCCGGTGAGGGTGCTGGTGGTGCCGTCGTAGCTGAAGGTGTTGGCTCCGCTGGTCAGCATGCGGCCGAGGGAGTCGTAGCTGTAGTTGTTCGTGCCGTCGGTTGCGAGCTGGCCGAAGGCGTCGTAGCCGTAACTGGTCGTCGTCCCGCCGGACGTCTTCGACGAGAGGGTTCCGCGAGCGGTGTAGCTGTAGCTGGTGGATCCGGCGCTGACCAGCTGGTTGCGTTCGTTGTACGTCGCCGTTGCCGTTCCGGCCTGGGTGCGGTTGCCGGCACTGTCGTAGCCGTAGGTCGTTGTGGTGCCGCCGTTGGTGGCGGCGGTCAGTCGGCCGGATTGGTCGTACCCGTAGGTGGTGCTGGCGGCGCCTGCGGTGCCGGTGGTGGTTCGGCTGGTGGTCCGGCCCTCGGTGTCGTAGCCGTAGGTGATCGAGGCTTCGCTCGCGCCGCCGGGGGCGGTCAGGGCTTGACTGGTGAGCTGGTGCTGGTCGTTGTAGGTGTTGGTCTGGGTGGCGGCCGAGGTGCCGTACCCGATCGAGGTGACCTGCCCGATCGTGTTGTAGCCGTAGGTGGCGGTGGTGCCGGTCTGGGGTTCGGTGGCGGTGGCCAGTTGCCCGGCGGCGTCGTAGGTGAAGGTCGCGGTGCCGGCCCGGTCGGTGCGGGTGGCCAGCTGTCCGTTGCTGTTGTAGCTGAAGCTGCTGGTGCCGGCGGGACCGGCTCCGGTGAGCAGGTCGCCGCGGTCGTCGTAGGTGAACGTCTCGGTGCCGCTGGGAGCGCCGACGGAGGTGAGCCGGTCGGCGGCGTCGTAGCCGAAGGTGCGGTTGGGCGTCGGGGCTTGTGCGCCGGTGCCGGTCTCCGCGGTGACGCGGCCCAGCGCGTCATAGGTGAGGGACGTGCCGACTCCGCCGGGTAGCGAGACTGCCGTCGGCCGGCCGGCGCCGTCGTAGGTCAGGGTCGTTGTGCTGTCGGCGGCGGTGGTGTAGCCGGCGACGTGGGGTGCGATCTTCGACTCGAGCAGCCCGAGGCTGTTGTAGGTGAAGGTGGTGGCGTGGCCGGCGCCGTCGGTGGCGCGGGTGAGGTGCCCGGCGGCGTCGTAGCCGTTGCTGGTGGTGATCGTCGATCCGGCTGAGACCGGGTCGACGCGCTGGGTCAGCCGGCCGTGGGCGTCGTGGCTGTAGGTGGTCGTCGCGTTGAGGGGATCGGTGCTGCTGGCCAGGTTGCCCGCTGTGTCGTACGTCGCGCTGGTCGTCGCCAGGGTGTGGCCGGCGGCGTCCAGCTGGGCCGAACCGGTGTGCCGACCGGCCGGGTCGTAGCTGCGCGTCGTCGACGTGCCGTCCGGCAACGTGGTACCGGTGGGGCGGCCCGCCTCGTCGTAGCGGTAGGTGGTGGTGTGCTGCAGGGCGTCGGTGTCGGAGGTCACGTCACCGGCGTTGTCATACTGGAATTTTTCTTGTTGACCTCCGGGCTGGATGACTGCGGTGGGGGCACCCAGCGTGCGGCCCTCGTTGTAGTAGTGGTACGTGGTCGTATAGGCGGCGTTGACCGGCTGGCGGACGACGGCAGTGGAGGTCAGCTGCTCCCCTTGCGCGTTGTACGTCGCTTCGGTACGGGCACCGGTGGGGTCCATCGAGGAGAGCAGTTCTCCGTCGAGGTCGTAGCCGTAGTGCCGGATCGGTGTCGTACCGCCGACGGCAGGCAGTGCCGTCTGCACCAGCCGGCCCAACTGGTCATAGGTGTTGGTGGTGACGTTGCTCAGCGGGTCGGTGGTGGTCGCGACGTTCCCGGCCGGGTCGTAGGTCCGGCTCGTGGTCGGGGTGATGCTGGTGGTCGCTCCCGGCGGGGTGTACGCGGGTGCGGAGACGGCGAGCAGTTCGCCGTTGGCGTCGTAGCTGTTGGTGATGATGTTGCCATCGGGATCCGATGTCGCCGTCGGCTCCCCGAAGGTGTCGTAGCCGGTCTGGCTGATCGGGCGGGCCGGCATCGGTGCCGAGCCGCCGGTTTCGACATTCGTGGTCGGCGCGACTGTGGTGGTCAGCCGGCCCATCGCGTCGTGGCTGTAGTTGGTCGTATAGCCGGTGCCGCGAGGGTCGGTCGTCGATGTGGACAGTCCCCGCTGGTCGTAGGTCCACGTGGTGGTGAGGTTCGTTGTTCCGTTGTGGACGGTTTGAGAGGTCGGATTGCCGAAGGTGTCGTAGGTGAAGTCGGTTTGCTCGGTGACCGAGCCGTTGGCGAGCTTCTGCGAGCTGATACGTCCGGCGGTGTCCCGGGTGTAGTCGGTGACCCTGTCGCCGTTGAGCGCGGTCTGGATCACGCGGCCGGCCGCGTCGAGCTTCAACCATGTCTGGGCGTCGTCGCGGATCGGTCCTTGGTCGGACTCGGTGAGGTTACCGGCGAAGTCGTAGCTGTAGGCCAGCCGGAACGAATACCCGTCGCCCGGCCCGAACAGGATGTCGGAGGTTTCCTGCCCGGCGGCGTTGTAGGTGTAGGTGTGCTCGCGGCCCATCGCATCGGTGTCGGTGGCGAGCAGTCCGGCCGGGTCGTAGGCGCGCGAGTCCACCACCACATCCGTGGGTGTTGACGGGCTGGTCGGATCACCGTTCCAGTTCCGCAGTGTCGCGGTGGTTTGTCGTCCGTTGGGGTCGTAGGCGAAGGCGAGCGTGGTGCCGGCCGGGTCGGTTCGGGCGGCGAGGTTGCCGTAGGCGTCGTACCCGTAGGAGGTCTGCCGGTTCAGCGGGTCGGTGTGGGTCGCGGGATGGTCGTGGCTGTCGTAGGTGGTGACGTCTGCGCGGGGTGCGTCGCCACCGGTCAAGTCGGACTTCGTGGTGGTGAGCAGGTCGCCGTCGGGGTCATAGGTCCAGCTCGTGCGGCCGGTGTGGTTCTTCCCGGTGATCGCGTCGGTGGTGGCCGGGTCGGTCCGGGTGAGGAGGCGGCTGTTGCCGTCGTAGGTGTAGGCCGTGGTGAGGCCGGTCGGGAAGGCGTCGGAGACGTCGGTGCTGCTGGTCCGGCGGCCGAGGTTGTCGTAGGCGAATGTTGTCGTCAGGCCGCTTGGCAGAACGGTCTGGGCGAGGTCGCCGGCGCTGGTGTAGCTGTATCGCGTGGTGTTGTGGGCCGCGTCGGTGCGGCTGGCCGGGAGTCCCTTCGGCTCGATGCCGCCGCCGATCGCGGTCTCGGTGCCGGTGGTGTAGGACGTGGTGACGATTCCGCCGACGGGGTCGGTGGTGCTGAGCAGGTGGCCGCCGGGCGAGTAGCTGTAGGCGGTGCGGTAGGTGTTGTCGTTCTGGTCGGCGGAGTCGGGGTTGCGGTAGTCGGTCGGTTCGTCGTCGCGCGGGTCGGTGCTCGAGTACATGCCGGGCGCGGGGTAGGTGTAGTACCTGGTGCGCTGCTGATATTGGGTGTCCTGATCGCCGGTCGTGACGGACAGGACGTTGCCGCGGGCGTCGTGGGTGGTGAGGGTGTAGGCGCCGTCGGGGTCGGTGACGCGGTACGGGAATCCATTGGTGTCGTAGGTGTAGGCGGTGGTGTTTCCGAGGCCGTCGGTTGCCGAGATCCGCCGTCCGCCGCCGTTCGGGTCGTAGACCGTGGCCAACGTGGCCGCTCCGGGGTCGGTGACCTTGACCGTCGTGTAGGGCGTCGTGCTGGTCGCGGCGGCGTGGGAGGCGTCGTAGAGAGCCTTGACCGTGGTCGCGGAAGGCGTGTCATAGAAACGGGTGACGTTGGCGATCGAGCCGGTGAAGAAGCCTTGCTGGTTGGTCGGTGCGTGGGGCCAGCTGCTGGTGGTGTAACCGGCGCCGAGGTAGTAGGTGTCATTGAAAGCGTCGCAGCCGACGTAGCCGTTGCTGCGGCCGGCTATCTGCGTTCCGTCGAGGTAGAGAGCTTGTTCGTCGGTGAGGACAGCGAAGTGCCATTTGCCGTCGGCGACCGATGCTGTGGAGCTCATCGGTGTGTAGATGCCGTCCCAGTTTTCGCCGTACAGCTTGCCGTCGCTGCCG
This sequence comes from Amycolatopsis vastitatis, assembly GCF_002234595.1. Lineage (GTDB taxonomy): Bacteria > Actinomycetota > Actinomycetes > Mycobacteriales > Pseudonocardiaceae > Amycolatopsis > Amycolatopsis vastitatis. The sequence continues at coordinate 38,586 of NZ_NMUL01000047.1, read as the reverse complement.
ACGTACAGCAGTGGGTGTGCGTCCGCCGGTGTGCCCGAGGTTCCCGGGGCTTGGGATTGACAGGACAGCAGTACGCCGCCACCGGCGGTAGAGGTCTTGAACCACAGGCCGACGTTCTGACCGGAGTGGTCACCAGGACCGGGCAGGGCAACGGTGGAGTTGGTGCCGTTAAAGCCCGCGGCAGTGTCCGGCGCGCCCGGGATCATCCCTGGCTGGCCCAGTATTACGTTGTTGTAGCTGCCGTAGCCGTTGCCGGCGAGGGAGTTGTTGCTCCAGTCGTTGCGCGCGTTGCTGCTCGCCATGAGGTTCACCGCTTGCACACCGGAGGACTCTCCGAGCGGCCAGAAGTCCATCGGCGAGGAATTCAGGACGGCGCCGTGGTACTGGGCGCTGGAGCCGGCCGATGTCGGGACACCGATCGTCCAGTTGCCTCCGTTGAGGTCGGTGAGGTGAGTGGCGCGGTCGACGACGTTGTCGTAGTCGACCCGCGCAGCGGCCTTGCTGTTCGGGGTCGTGATGGTCGTGAGTTCGCGGGCGGGTTGAGTTGCGGCGGCGTACTGCTGGGCGATGGCGGGTGCGCCGAGGGTGTGGGTGTAGAACGCGGCCTCGGCGAGGTTGCCGGTGAATTGGCTCCATCCGGCGGCGGGCGCGTTGATCCACGGGTTGGTGTTCACGTAGCCGGCGCCAAGGAAGTCTTCGGGGTCGTAGTTGCCCAGCTGCCCGGTCTTGGTGCCGACGAGCGCGCCGTCGAGGTAGAGCGATTGGGTGGTGCCTTGCCCGGTCAGGGTCACCTGGTGCCAGGCGCCTTCGTTGACTTTGCCTGCGGAGACGATCGGTGCGACGGCGCCGGTCCAGAACTGCCCGTACAGCTTGCCGTCGGTGCCGATGTACAACACCGGCATCGCACCTGAGTTCGGGTTGGCGGAGCCGATGGGGCTGTGGCCGGTGGAGAAGAGGACGCCTGCCGGTCCGTTGGCCGGAGTCTGGAACCACAACTGCACGCTGAGGTAGGTGGCGGAGGAGACTAGGTTGTCCGGCAGCCGTACGTTGCAGTTCGCTCCGAAGTAGTCGCCGGTGGTGGGCGAGCCGGCGACGGGGCCTGGGTGGTGCCCGAACCCGCTGGAGGAGGTACAGAAGGTGCCGTTCTGGGTTCCGACGTTCGCGGTGACTTCGTCGGAGGCGACGGTTCCCTGGTCGGTGGAGTTCAGCCGCCAGTACGCGAAGGGCTGGGCGTCCAGGACCGCCGATCGGTAGTGCGAGCCCTCCGCGGTGCCGCTGGTGTAGCCGTATGTCGTGCATTGCGTGGTCGACGTCGGTGGGCACGCCGTGACCAGAGCGTCACTGTCGTAGCTGTAAGTCCAGGTCAGCGCTGCGCCTCCGCCGGCGACCGGGTCGGTGGTGACTTGGCTGACGTGGTGTCCGTTCCAGGTCAGGTGCAGTGCGCGGTTGCTTGCGGTGTTGGTGATCGTGGTGAGGGTGCCGTCGGCGGCGTATCCGAGGGTTTCGGTCCGGCCGTCGGCGTCGGCGATGGTGGTGAGCTTCCAACTCGTCGCGGCTTGCCGGTTCAGGCTGTAGACCGTTCCGCCTCGGTCGGTGAGGGTGTAGCCGCCGCCGGAGATCGGGCTGAACGTGGCGTAGGTGCCTTGCGGCGGCGCGAAGGTCGTGCCGTCGGCGTTGCGGCCGAAGCGCAGGGTCCGGCCGTCCGGGTAGGTCACCACGACGTTGCCGGAGCCATCGTTGTCCGGTGTGGCGGCCATGTCGTAGGCGGTGGACCAGCCGCTGCCGAACATGCTGGTGGTTCTCGGGTCGAGCGAGTTGTACGAGCGTTTGATCGTCAGGGCCGGCCCGGCGACGACGACGTTCGCGTCGGTGGCGGTACTGGTGTAGTCGCCGACGCCGGCGTCGAAATCGTGGCCTGTTCCGGCGGCCGCGGTGCCGAGGTGGGAGGTGATCAGTGGCTGCGGCACGGCCGTCGAGAAGTACGCGGGCACCGACGGCGCGCTCTGCCCGAGGTGGTCGCGGACGGTGACGGTCCAGGAATAGGACTGGTTCCACCCCAGTTTGTTCGCGGGCACGCTCCAGTTGGTCGTCTGCACCCAGCCGGAGTCGGCCAGCGTCGTCGGAGCCGTGCTTCCCGCGGCGGGCGGTGTGTAGACGACGAAGTCGTAGTCGAGTCCGCTCGCCGGGTAGTTGTCGGGGTCGTGTCCGGTCGCCATCAGCTGGGGGGTCAGTGAGCCGACGACCACATTGGATGGTGGATTGGTGAAGTCGATCTGTGGTGGCGTGTTGGCCGAGTTGATCAAGCTGCACGTGGACGTCGGCACCCCGTAGGCACTGTTGAACGAGGTGGTTCCGTTCTGCATGTCCCAGCACAGGTAGTACTGCCCTGGCGTCACGGCACCGATGGCGGCGTTGACGGTGATCGATCCGTTGGGGCCGACCGACTGCGGCAGCGAGGTCGTCGGCGCGGTCACCGACACGCGCTGCCAGTTGGTGGTGTAGAGCTGGTAGGACAGCGTGATGCCTGGTGAGCTCCAGGTCCCGGCGCTGCGGTTGGTCATGGTGACCTGCTGGGAACCGGCGGCCGTTCCGGTCGGCTGGACATAGCTGTTGGCGACCTGGTAATCCGCGCCGAACCAGCTGTAGGTGATGGACAGGTACGGCGGATACGGCGAATTGACGCTGTCGAAGCGTTTCCAGGCGTAGCTGTCGCTGCCGCTGGCGTACAGGGCGAGGCCGAGGTTTCCGCCACCGTGGGCCCAGCTTTCGACGAGCTGGGTGCCGGCGGCCGAAGGGTTGTCGCCGAGGTCGATCGACTGCCACACCGGGCCGCCGCAGCTGGTGCCGCCGGCGAAGCTGTTGCTCCCGATCACTCCCCCGTAGGACAGGCCGGGGTACTGGTTGATCGACGACACCGACCAGCCGCTGGTGATCGGCGCGACGTACACCGGGCGGGGCGAGCAGGAGTAGGACCAGATTTCGTCCAGGTCCAGCGTGACAGCCTCGATGTAGTCGTTGGTGAGGGCGGCGCCGACGTTGAAGTTCAGGTAGGAGTTGGCGACGTTGCCCCCGCCGTTGAACGTCCCGACCTTGAGTTCGGCGTCACTGCTGTAGTTGTTCTTGTAGGGGCTCATCACGTACGTCGAGGACGTGGTGTTCAGATTGGACACCGTCGGGTCGACCGCGACCGGAAAGACGCGGGCCGGGTCCCGCAGCCACACCGGGTCCAAGCTCACCCGCAGCACCTGCTGCCCGCCGACGGTGTCCAAGGCGTAGGTGACGCCGGTGGACATCGCGCCGTCACCCGAGCGCGGATCGATCTTGGCGTCTTCCATGAAGCCGTTGGTGATCGTGTCGACCACCTGGCCCGTCGCGTCGGAGAACTCGACACTGCGACCATCAGCGCCGAGCTTCGCGGTGACGCCGGTCAGGTGCAGCGGGAAGCTCCAGCTGGTCGGCGCGGATGCGTCGTGCAGGACGAGGGTTTCCTTGGCGCCGACGGCGGTCGCCTGGTATTTGAGGTCCGCGTGCGGCAGGGCCGCCGGGTAGGTGATGGCGCTGCCGGACGGCTGGCCGGCCGCGGATGCCGTGTCCTGCAGGGAGAATCCGATCGACGCGCCGCCGCTCAGTGGCACGGAGACCAGCTCTGGCGCGTTGGCGGTCGCGGCGAAGGTAACGCTCGGTGAGTTCGCTTTCTCGTGCCAGGCACCGTCGTCGCCGCGGACCAGGGTGGCGTCGATGTCGTTCCAGGCCCCCGTGGCCGTCTGGTAGTGCACCGGGGTGCTGTAGACGTGGGCGGTGAAGCTGCCGTCGTCGTTGGCGAAGACTTTCGTCGTCGGAGTTCGGTCCGCGACGACTTCGGACTGTTGCTTCGGCTTCCGGGCCGGCGTGCGCGCGTCGGCGGTCCCCGCCGTGGGCATCGCCCGTTCGGAGTTCGACAGCTGCGGGGTCACAGCAGGCAGCTTCGGACCGGCTTCCGGGGCTCCTGGAGTGGCTCCAGGCTGGCGTCCTTTTTGCTTCGCGGACAGCGCGGAAGGGGCCTGATGAGACTTGCCGGCCGCAGTTCCGGAAGCCTGGTGCGGCGTCGACACGCTCGCCGAGGCGACGCCCGCCGACTCGGCCAGCCCGACGATCAGTACGACCGCGAGAAACCAACTAACAGTTCTCTGGGCACTTCCAGAAAATCGCACACGCCAGCGGCTCACGCCCACCACGTCCCCAGGATCGGGCGCACTCCCCCTCCGGAGGCGCAGCAGGGCAACAATCCGGCACGCGGGATCAGAAAGTCAATATGCGGAACCGGCTTGTCCCGAAGATCCGATTTGGACTAGTCCATTGAGGTACCCGAACGGTTATGCTTCGCACCGCCGAAGCGGGAGGGTCTTCAGTGGTGCGAAGAAAGTTGTTTCTCGTCCTGTTTGCCGGGATGATGTTCATCCTCGCGACGCCCGCATGGGCGGGCGGCGAGCGCCAGGCTGAATGGCCGCTGGACACCCAGCACTTCCGCGCCGAACAGGCATGGACGACGACCCGAGGTCACGGGACCACCATCGCGGTCCTCGACAGCGGCTGCCAGGCTGACCACCCGGACCTCGCCGGGCAAGTCCTAGCGGGCACCGGCTTCGCCGGTGTCGCCGGCGACACCGGCCAGTCGGACCATTCACAGGACTCGCACGGAACGTCGATCGCCGCGCTCATCGCCGGGTCCGGAAGAAACAACGCGGGAACCGGCGTGATCGGCCTGGCCCCAGATGCCAGGATCCTACCCGTGCGAGTCACGGTCGACGGCGAAACACAACCGATTTCCCTCGCCGAAGGCATCATCTACGCCGTCGACCACGGCGCCCGGATCATCACGATTTCCGAATCGACCTCGGTACCCGACCCGAACGTACGATCGGCGGTCGAACACGCTCTTGACCGCGGAGACATCGTCGTCGCAGCCACCGGAAACAGTGGCCACGACGGAAACCCTCCGTCGTATCCGGCATATTTCCCCGGCGTTGTCGCCGTGACCGGAGTCGATTCCAGCAACAACTTCTGGCCGGAAAGCCAATCAGGCCCACAAGTGACACTGGCCGCGCCGGCCGCAGACATCGTGTCCGCGAACAACCACGGCGGATACCTCCGCGGCGACGGCACCAGCTACGCCGCGCCCTACGTCGCGGCAGCCGCCGCGCTGGTCTGGTCGAAATGGCCCGATCTGCCCGCAGGCCGAGTGATCCGGCAACTGATCGACACAGCCGACCGTCACGGCGACGCCACCCATGACGACCACTACGGGTTCGGCATCGTGAACCCGCTCAAGGCCTTGACCTCGTCACCCACGACAGCCTCCGGCTTTCCTGTCGTCACAACCGATACGAAAACGTCCCAATGGCCCTGGACGGCGACCGCGGTCGCCATTGTCGTGGTGACGGCGGTGGCTGTCGGCTGGTTGCTGCGCCGGAGAGCCGTCAACGGAAAGGGAAAATCGTGAAACGACTGCACTGGGCCGCCCTCGGTGTCCTGGTGGCTGCCGTCGGAGTCGCGGCCACCGTTCTGCTCTGGCCCGGTGAGTCTGCTCCGCAGCCAGTCGCGTACGCCAACATCTCGCGCAACGCTCGCATCTGCCTCGCCAGTACCTCCTCAGGCGACGTTCCCGAGATCTGGCAAGCAATCCAGGCGGAGACCAACCGCGAGCCGGTGAACGCCCAACACCTCATCGCCCCGAACCGGCAACCCGACACGATCGCGCCCTTCCTCAACGGCGTACTCGCCCTCCATTGCCGCCTGATCATCACCACAGGCAGCGACATGCACGACGCAGTCACCGCCGCCGCCAAATCGCACCCGGACCAGGCGTTCGCATCCGACGACAAGTCGATCACCCAGCCGAACGTCCGGCACGTGGCCGCAGCTCCCGAGATCGCTCAGCTCATCCACGACGTGACGAACGGCCACTGACGAAAGTTCGCGTTCAAGATGAGCTGCGGACACGCGCTAACGCGGGGCGCAGCATCCGGCGACGACACGGTGGCAGTGAAGAAGCCACCAGATGTCGACGCCGCAGCGAGGTCGAGCCCGTGAGCTGCTCCCTCCGGCAACTGTTCCGACGCCGCCCCGGCAGGCAGCCCTGGATGCGTCGCTGACCGGGCTGCGGAACGCTCGTGTCCCGACCGCACGGCACGAGCGAGTTCAGGCAGCCTTGGACGAATCCGCGGAACCTGGACTCAGTCGGGAACCTGGATTTCGACGTCACGGCCGAGGCCGCTGTCAAAGTACGTGACTCGCCAGCCGGGGCTCACCTGGGCTCGCACCTCTTCCGCCAAGCGACGGCCCCAGGCGACGAACTCTCGCTTCTCTACTCCGGACAGAAAGCTGGAGGCTTTCGGGTCGTCACGGTTCAAGGTCGCGGTGTACTTGTCCGCCCAGCGGTTCAGCTCGCCCACCAGAGCCGGACTCAACCCCAGCTCGGGATCGGCAGGATCAACGTTTTCCATCCTCGGCGGTGCGAAAACCCACAACGCCCAGCAATCGTAGTCCGCCAGTACCCTGATCGTCCTCTCCACCGTCACCACGAACCCTTCGGATTCGATCCGACAATGAACCCATTGCTCCCGACCGTAATGCTCAACCGATACTCCTTTCCTTTGTAGGTGAACTGGTAGATCGGCCGCCCCGTCCCCTTGCCCTGATAGCCGACTATACGCGCGCGGACTCGCCGGCGCTGAGGTGCTGCCCACGGCCAGATTCAGCCCGTCGCGCACGAACACGGTGGCCCTCCCGGGTGACCTCATTGAGTGCCCAAGTCCTGGCCTCACCTCCGGCGATCACCCTTGCATGAGCGGCACGAAACTGCCTGTTCGATCTCCCATGTGACGATTTCCTGCCAGGCGAGAAGCATCCAGAGGCGAGCCTGGCCTCCTGAGCGCAAGCGTCTCAAACGCTCAATCGATAAGACGCACGCTCTGCTACGCGGGTCGCGTGACCAGTCGTGGCGATCAGACCTAGCTGTTCCGCGGGCGCCATTCAACCACGGAATCGGCCGCCGACCTGGTCATCCGCGTCGGCGCGTCACGGTCTGATGCAGGTCTACCAGAAGGGTCCAACTAAGCTGCCGGTCGTGACCATTCACCCCATCGCGACCGTCAGTGAACCCGTGCTGCACCAGCCCGACTCGGGAGATCACACAGCCATCAGGAGGTAGCTCTTCACGAGCATGCACACCGACCCCGCGTACGTTTGCCCAGATCAGACAGCTTAGACACGTGTGGCGCGCCAGAGATACGAAGCGCGCGAAGTTCCGTCGCAGTCTTTAACGACAATACCGAAGATGATTCGAACTGGAAAACACCAAAGTGACAAAACGAAAAATACGACGAAATTGATTATCCAATGGAAGCAGTGATTGAAAGTGAGATGCACGAGCGAAGCAACGTAGTAAGCGCCCGACTTGCGGGAACAAGCCGGGCGCAGGCGAAACAAACTCCACCGATGCGGCTAAACACGGAAGGAAGTTCGTTCCAATGAGCAAGAGTACAGGCCAAGGCAGCAGACGTCACGGTGACGGCGGTGGCCGTTGCCGCTGGTCACAAGCCTGGCGTCGCGCCGCAGAGATCATCTGGCGCCACTTCGAAGACAGCGAGGAGGTGAACTCTGAGCGCCTGCCCGGCCGGATCGTCAACCTGCTGGCCGACCCCGAGACGGGCGAACGCCTGCTCCAGATGACGCGATGGCTCGTCGTTGGAACCGTGCTCGTCGTCGCCATCGCGGGCGCTGTGTTGATCGCGCACCCGCAGGTCCTGACAGAGTTCGCAAGCTCTCCGGCGAACCCCCCAGCTACCCGCCAGCACTACGGCAGGTAGCCAGAGTCCTACTAGCAGGTAATCAAGGAGAGTTCTGCTGCTCGGTAACCGAGAATCTCCGAACAAGGATGGACGAGGCGGGCCGGCGCGCCGAAGGGTAGGGAGCGCGCCGGCCCGCGTGCTCGACGCTACGGAAAACGGTAGCGGCCCGCGCTATTCGAGACCCATCGCTTGCAGCAACCGCACGGCGTGCTGGTCAGCGTTGCCGACCAGGGCGCCAGTCGAGCCAGATCAGAACGGCTTGGGAGCGCCAGGCTCGGCCAGAGCGAACAGGGCGTGCTGCGCAGATCGTCGGGTTCGCCGACCAACCGCAGGCACTTGCGGCAGCTGACCTGCTGTTAGGTGGGGGTGATCTCACCGCCGGCGCCGAGCCCGGACCAGCCTTGGTGGCAGGCGGGTGCGGGCAGGGTGAGGCTGTTGATCCAGGGCACCCAGGCGACCTGGTGGGCGATGTCGGAGCGCCCGATGTGCAGCCGCATCCCGGTGAACAGCCGGTGCTGCGCCGCGGCGAACTGCACCGGGTCGACCCGGGCGACCCGGGAACAGCGGGATCGGCTCGCTCACCCACCCCGTATGGCCGCCGGAGGCTGGGAGGTGGAGAGTTGTCTCGGGAGGGAAGTCACGGGCGGACGCGGTTCTGTTGGAAGTCGTAACACACCAGACCGTGCTCCTGTGCCAGCCCGGCGACGTAGGCAGACACTTCCCCCACCCTCTCATCGCCGAACCTGATGTTGATGTGAAGCACCGGGCCGCTCGCGTCTCCGGTCCCGCCGGTGGCCCACGGAGAGTCCTCGGTGTCTTCGAGGTCCCCCAGCGCCGCACGAGAGCCTCGATGAAACGTGCGATCTTCGGAGTCGCCGGTACCTCGTCTTCCTCCAGGTAGCGCTCAGCGAGCTCCGCGAAAATCTCACTGGCTTCGTCGTCACCGTCCGGCCGTTGGCCTTCCCAGACCGCCAAGTCGTAACTCATGGACAGATCATGGCACCCAGGACTGACATTCCATTTCCAGATCCCCCCTCGCACATGCCTGCTCACCGAAGACGCACGAACCAACCTCAAACACGTCAGTGGTCTTGACGACCTGTGGTGACAGGGCACCCGCTCCCGGTTGACAAACTGTGAGGCTCCAGCCGACCCGAACGTCCTCGGACGGCACGACCTCGCGATACCCTGCCGCGCGGATCCGGTGTAACGCCCGGACTCGGGGCACACGACTTCCCGGTGTCCGGGTGCCTGGCGGAGGGAAACGCGTGAGCTGGCAGTTCGGGCCGTACCGCGTCGAGTCGCTGATCGCCCGCGGCGGCATGGGCGAGGTCCTGCGCGCCTACGACACGCGCCACGACCGCGTCGTGGCGCTGAAGCTGCTCGCGCCGGAGTTCGGCACCGACCGCGAGTTCCAGGAGCGGTTCCGGCGGGAGGCGCACGCGGTGGCGCGGCTACGCGAGCCGCACGTGATCCCGATCCACGCCTACGGCGAGATCGACGGCCGCCTCTACCTAGACATGCGCTTGGTCGAAGGCGACGACCTCGGCACCCGGCTGGCCGCGGGCGGCGCACTGGCCCCCGCCGAGGCAGTCGACGTCGTCGCGCAGGTCGCCCAGGCCCTCGCCGCCGCGCACGCGGAAGGCCTGGTGCACCGGGACGTCAAGCCGTCGAACGTGCTCGTCGGCGCGACCGGATTCGCCTACCTCGTGGACTTCGGCATCGCCCGCGCAGCCGGGCCCGGCACGGAACTCACCGCGACCGGCGCCGCCGTCGGCACGCTCGACTACATGGCTCCGGAGCGCTTCACCGACGCGCCCACCGACCACCGCGTCGACGTCTATTCGCTGGCCTGCGTCCTGCACCAGTGCCTGACCGGCAGCAAACCGTTCGCGGCGACGACGGCCGCGTCGCTGATCGGCGCCCACCTGCACCAGCCACCGCCCCGGCCGGGCGACCTGCGGCCCGGCCTGCCCGCGGCGTTCGACGCCGTCATCGCGCAGGGCATGGCGAAGGATCCCGCGGCGCGGTTCGGCAGTGTCACGGAACTGGCAGACGCCGCCCGGGCCGCGCTCGGCGGCACGATCCCGGTCCACGCCACCGCTCCCCCGACGCGCCAGGCCACCCGAGTCGCGCCCGTGACCGGAGGGCGGCGGGCTTCGAAGGCGCCTTGGCTGGTCGCCGCGGTCGCGCTGCTCGCTCTGGTGGCCGTCGCCGGGTGGTTCACGATCCTGAAGCCCTCCTCGCAGGCCGGAACGACGACGGCCGGCACGACACCGCCCTCGACGTCGTCAACACCGTCGACCACGCCACTGTCGACCACGCCGCCGGTGACGGCCCCGCCGGTCACGACCACCCAGATGACCATCCGGACGTCCGTGGCCACCAGCGTCTCCGCCGGCGCCGACCTCAGGCTCGCGACCGCGATGAGCACCCCCGCGTGCGACGGGTCCTTCATCGTGATCCTCGGCTCCGCCGTCACCCCGGCCCGCTACCGCGCCGACGTCCAGCGGGTCCTCGACGCCCACCCCGGCGCGGCCTACCTGCACGCGCCGACCACCGGCTGCGGCTCGCTGCGGCAGCAGCTGAACGGCACCGACATCTACGCCGTCTACAGTGGACCGTTCGCCACCAGGGATTCCGCGTGCGCGCGGCGCAGCGGGGACGCCTACGTCAAGCGGCTCGACAACACGACTCCGCCGACACAGGCGATCACCTGCTGAGCCCGTCCCAGACGGACGAGGTTCGGAAGTCGGACGAGACAGGGTCGAGCTGACCGCGCAGGCGTCGCGGACCGAATGGCCCTCGCCGGGATTTCTGCTGTGTCGACCTACACTGCACGGCGCGAACAGCGCCGATGGGTCCTTGCTGTGCGCCTCGTGCGGAAAGGTCGCGTACTCCTCGAAGCAAGCTGCTGACCGGCGTCTTCGGCCGGGGCTGCGTGGGCTGGTCCCGATCCGTAGCTACTACTGCCAGGCGGGCCGCGCGTGGCACGTGACCAGTAAGCCTGACCTCGAGCTTCCGGTCCTCATCGGCCTTTCCGTTCGGTCGATCGCTGAGACCATCGTTGAGGAGATCAGCCGCCAGGGAGCTGGTCTGCCGTTCCCCGACCGTCGCGCGCTGGCGACGCTGACCGGTTACAGCAAGCACACCGCGCAAAACCTCACGCGAAAGCTCGCCGCGCAAGGCTGGCTTCGGGTAGACCCGGGAAACGGCCGCTACCTGACCGTGGTCCCGACAGTCCCGTTTGATCCCACCCTCCTGCCCTGGGAATAGCCGCCGCTCAGACGGCCGCTGGCGGCGCCGGCACCTGCTGTCCTGAGCAACCCCATCGCGGGCAGACGCGCGAATCGGCTGTCACAGACCCGGAGGCAAGGCGGGGCGTGCTCGCCGCCAGGCCGAACGCGGCTCGATGTCACCGCTCACAGAGAGACGTCTCTGGTCATACGGGCGTTACTGACCATCGGCCAACAGACCCTCCGGGCGAGTCTGCCTGCGCGCGCCCCGCGCGCCCCCGGCGACGATGCCGTGCCTACCTTCGGCCAGACAATGGCCGATCTGCTCGCGCTCGTCCTCCTCCATCAGCCGAGACAGGGTCGTTGCCCAGCCCGCCCGGCACCACCTCCACCGCCCACATCGCCCCGCACTTTCGCCGCCAGGCGCCGACCTGCCGGACGACCGTCCACTTGCCACCCGTGGGATCGGTGATCTTCACCCGGCACGATCGCACCGTGCCTCCGGCCGCTGCCTCGGCCAATGGTCGCGCCCGGCACCGGGCCGTGGTGAATACTCTGCGGGGCACCCCAGCACGGAGGAGGACGGCGTGGACCCCGACTACGCCTCGCAAGGCATCGACCTGGACCGGCCCAACGCCGCCCGCACCTACGACTGGGCACTCGGCGGCACCGCGAACTGGGCCATCGACCGGCAGTACGGCGAGCAGGCGCTCAAGGCCTACCCCCTGCTGCGCGAGGCGACCCGCGCGAACCGGGCGTTCCTCGGCCGCGCGGTGCGGCACTGCCTGGCCGAGGGCATCACGCAGTTCCTCGACCTCGGCTCCGGCGTCCCGACCATGCGCAACGTGCACGAGGTCGCCGACGAGGTCAACCCGCACAGCCGATGCGTGTACGTCGACATCGAGCCGGTCGCCGTCGCGCACGCGCGGCTGCTGCTGGAGAAGAACGGCGACCCGAACCGGCACGCCGTGCTGCACGCGAACCTGTGCGACGCCGACGAGGTCTGGGACGCCGCGTTCGCCACCGGCGTCCTGGATCCCGGCAAGCCGATCGGCCTGCTGACCGTCGCAGTGCTGCACTTCCTCCCAGACTCGACCGGCGTACGCGAAGCGGCGCAAACCTATCGCGAACTGCTGCCGTCCGGTTCCCGGTACGTGCTGTCGCACATCAGCCCGGCCGACGTCGACGAGATCGAGCAGGACCAGCTGAAGAACCTCGAAAAGGTCAGCAAACAGAGCAGCACCCCGGGCGTCCTGCGCAGCCGCGACGAGCTGATGGCCTTCTTCGGCACCCTCGAGCTCCTCGACCCCGGGCTGGTCCCGGTCGAGCAGTGGCGGCCCGACCCAACGGACGACCCGGACGTCGCTGTCCGGGCGGCGCTCGGCGGCGTCGCGCTGAAGCGGTAGATGCCCCGGACCGCGCGCCGCGTGGCGTCTGCACTGGTGAACTCCCGCTGTCCGACTCGCGCAGTTGCTCAACATCGAGCCGGGCGGGTCGCTGGCAAAGGGGCGCGCGGACCGATATTCCGACATCGACGCGGCACTCCGTGTCGCCGATGAGGTCACCTTGCCGATGGCGTGCGAGGCGGTTCTCGACGCCGCGGGTACCTTTTCGCTCCGGTCGGGGACTCCTTGCAGCAGAATTTCGGCGTGGCCCTGACGCCGGCGGAGCACGTGATCGACCAGTACGCCGACGGCAGGCAGGTCAGCCTCGTCGTGCTCGCGGCGGCGGACCGGCCGGGAGCACCTCCCGGGGCCCGACAGATCCGCGCCGCCGAGGTCATGCAGTTCCTCGACGACGACGCCGACGTCGTCGGGATCTTCCGTCCCAAGCATGTCTGGCTGTCCGACTACGAGCAGGACATCACTACCCCGGCCGAGCTCGCCGCCGTCCTCAACGCCGTGGCCCGCCGGTCCGGGATCCCCCTGAAGTACCTCGCCGTCGCTGCGGGAATCCCCCGAGCGCAGCTGTACAGCCTGACCGGGAACGAGCGCATGCCCCGCAACGCGGACCAGCTGATCAGCCCGCTCAGCGTCAGCGGCCTCACTACCGAAGACATCGAGCACGTCCTGCGTCGCTGGCGCCAGCTCCGCACGGGCGCGCTGGTGACCAGGCTGGCGGATGTGGGCGCCGAGGAAGCTGCGCCACTCGCGGCCGTGGCCACCGCAGAGCCCGACGCCCCGAGCACGGCCGAGGAGGACGCCGGAAGCGCGAAGCCGTCGATCGCGCGGACGTGGGCTCGTTTCCGAGCGCTGTTCGCCGGTGACCGGCCGCAGCAGCAGGGCCTGCCGCTGCCCTGACTCGGTCCGGACGGCCGGCGGAGCCACCAACCGGCGGGCGTGCGGCGCGGTATAAGCCGAGCCTCAGCGTCCCGCCGTCGACGTGCACGAGGTCGCCCCGGGGCCGCGCGTGGTCGTCCGGCCACGGTGGCCGTGTTCCAGTTGGCGCTGGCACGCCGCCGCCGAGGACCAAAGCTGGCAACTGCGGCGGTCAGCTCGACCCGACGGGTGTGCTCGTCGTCGAACACAGCTTCACCTCACCGCGGTCGGATCGAAATGCCGGCGCAGCCGCTCCATACTCGCCCGAACGAGCGCAGCGCCGGCACGACGAGAGCGTGGCGCCGCCTCCGAATGAATTTCTCGGACGTCTGCGGGTTGCAAATCGGGCTTCTTCAGGCTAACGCGTAACATATCGCGCTTATTGGGCGACTCTTGGAGCATCAAGCAGCACAAGCAGGCGAACTGGCAGGTGGCAGGTGACGACAGGCGGCTCCTCAGCGACCAACTTTTGGACACGCAACATCGCCCATCTGCTTGCTGCCGCAGCGCTGCTCGTTTCGGTAGCCGGCGTGATCTTAAGCTACCACACGTCACAGGAAGCCCTTGACATCGCAAATGACACAAAGAACAAAGCTGACGCCAGCACTGTCATAGGCGGCATCATTGAGCCCCCAAAACTATCCGATGGCTTGTGCTATCGGTTTCACGGATACCAGAAGAACCTGCCAGGCAGTTCATCCTTGTGGATCGCCGTCCACGCCATAGGCGACCCAGTCTTATACGTCGCTCGGGCTGATTCGAATTATCCACCTAGCGAGAGTGACCTGCAGGCCGCTCATCGGGTCGATTCCAACTCCCAACCGTGGGTAACGACAGTGCAACTTGGTGACGATACCCGCGCAGAAAACAGCCTGGACTATGCCATTGATCTCTTTTACGCCGACTCTGCACAAGCAAAGGAGTTGACCAAGTCCAGAGGACAGAAGCTCGACACACTCCCAGCAGGCGTGGAGTCCCATCATCTCGGCACGACGATCTCACTTTCCCATCCGCCACATGTCCAGGTGGCCAACTTCACATGCAGTATGAATAATGCTCGCTGACACTGCATCCCAGCTTCTTGCGCGCACCAGAACAAGGTCGATGCTCCACCGAGAAATCGATTTTGTCCAACGAGGTCCGATCCAACGGGTGCACGACGTCCTGCACGGGAACGCCCGACTCATCGGCCTCCGGTGTGCCCGGCGCTGCAGGGCCTCCCGGGCAGCCGTAATTCCCACCTGCCGCCGATGCTGCGGATGAGCGGGGGGTGTCCCTATTACGCTGCTATGTGGCGTCAAGGGTTGCCGGCGTGGTTGGTGTGTGGTGTTGCTGGAGGGTGCGGAAGAACTGGCGGGCGATGATCCGTTTGAGGCAGCGTTTGATCTCTCGGAGGGTCTTGCCCTCGGCCAGTCGGCGGGTGATGTAGGCGCGGGTCGCGGGGTCGATCCGGCTGCGGGTCAGCACGATGGTGTGCAGCGCCCGGTTGAGCTGACGATCGCCTCCTCGGTTGAGGCGGTGGCGGTTGGTCAGGCCTGAGGAGGCGGGGAACGGTGCGGCGCCGGCGAGGCTGGCGAACGCGGCTTCGGAGCGAAGCCTGCCGTGGTGGGACCAGCTGATCAGGATTTGTGCTGCGCTGAGGGCGCCGACGCCGGGCAGCTGCGCCAGCTCGGGGTGGACGTCGTCGACCAGGCGCGCGATGTCGCGTTCGAGCTCGTTCGCCTCGGTCTTGAGTGCTTGGATGCGGTGGGCGGTGGACCGCATCGCCCGGATGGTGGCGCGGTGCTCGAGGGACGGGCTGCTTATCAGGCCACTGGGTGGGCCAGGCCGGCCCGAACGGCGTGGGAGACGTGTCATAGGCAAGGCGCGTTCGGAAACGGCCAAGTTGTCAACGAGTCATCCCGCACCGCCGGGCCATCCTGACAGCGACCACCAGGCCGCCCGCGCAGTCTCACAGTGGTTGTCAAGCCGCAGCGGGGACGGGAGCTGGCTCGGGGTGGCTTGGGAATACCTGATCGTGGCGTTCGGCAGCAGGTCCTATACGCCAGTCGGCGTGACTGCGGTCGGCGCCTTTGTCATTCGGACGGCATGACAGCAGCAGCACCGGTTCTATACGCTCCTTTGGCGTGAATGTGGTCAGCACACGCGAATCCGTGCGTAACTGACTACCGGCCCAAGTTTCAATACGCCCTTCGGCGTTACTGCAGTCGACACGTCGAGACCGGACTGGCAGCTACCGTGGTTGCGGTCGGGCTTCTATACGCCCTTCGGCGTGACTGTGGTCGACACAACTTCACGGGCCGCGACATCCAGCAGAACTTCCGGTTTCTATACGCCTTTCGGCGTGACTGTGGTCGGCACACGACCCTCATCGTCTTCCGTCGTCCATCGGCCTGATCGTTTCTATACGCCCTTCGGCGTGACTGCGGTCGGCACCTACCCCGCTAGGCCGTTTGAGTGGTCGCGAGGAGCACCGGAACGGCCACAGTGTCGCATGCGATCGCTAGCCGTGGCGCACCCGTAGACTCGTGCGCTCGCGCGTTGGGAGGCGTCGTGGAGCGGATCGTGTGCGTGCACGGCATCGGACAGCCGGTCGCCGGCAAGCGGAAACTGCTTCGCGACCGGACACTTGCACTGCTGGCCCCACCCGGGCCGGCCACCGCGACGCGGCCACGGCCGAGGACATCGTGATGGGTTTCTACGGGGACCTTCTCCGCTCACCCGGCGAACGGTCGGCCGTCGGCGACCCAATATTCACCGCCGACGACATCGGCCCGGGCCTCGAGGTGCATCGGCTGCTCGCCTGGTGGCCGGATGCGGCGTGGGTGGATCGGAAGGTGGGGCCGCCGGAGACGTCGACGCTGGTCCGGGTGCTAGGCGCGGCGCAGACGGCTATACCGCAGCTGTCCGGTTCGCGCTTGTTCGGTGGCCTGGCTCAACGGGCGCTGGTGTTTGACCTCAAACAGTTCCGCCGCTACCAACAGGGTCCGCATCCGCGAGCAGAGGCTCGCACCGCGGTCGGCAAGCTGATCACCGCGGAGAGCCGGGTGGTGACAGAGCAAGCGGTCGGGTCGGTGATCGCCGACCAAGCGCTCGCTTCGATGCCGCACCACCAGGCCCGCGCACGGGTCATCTTCGATTCACCGCTCGGCATCGCCAATCTGATCTTCGACCGGCTCGCCCCGACTCCACGCGACCGGTCCGGGACGTGGCCTAGTTCCGACGACTTGGTAGGTATGAACGTAGCCGACCGCTCCGACGTCGCGCTTGAGAAATACGTCCGACCACGTTTCGGGCCTCGGGAGATCAACGACGTGGCCAACAACTGTGCTCCCGCCTACGCCCTCACCGCCTACCTCACCGACGAGCTCACCGGCGCAGCCATCGCGGGAGGCATGCATGCCGGCTGACTCGGACGGACCCCGACGCTACCTGGTTGCCACCGCAGTCGCGCACTACCCCAAGGCGCCGCAGTGGAACCGGCCCGGACTCATCGAGGCTTGCGAACAGATCGTCACCCTGTTCACCCGAGAGCTCGGCTATCAGCATGTCCGCTCCCTCGGCCTCGACCCGACCGGAGAGCAGCTGACCACGCAGCTGCGGGCGTTCTGCCGTGACGAGGCCCGACGCCCCGACGACATCGTCGCCGTTTACCTGGGCTGCCACGGTGAGGTTCTCGATGACGCCCACGAGCACATGCTGCTGACCGTGGACGCCGATCCCGACGACGTCGACGATGCGCTGCCAACCGTCGAACTGGCCCGCAAGATGCTCCGCGGGACGCGGATCCGGCGGGTGCTGCTGATGCTGGACACCTGCTACTCCAGCCACGGCGGCGACGAATTCACCGCCGCCGCCATCACGTCCATGACCCGTAAGTGGGGCGATACCCATGGATCGGGTCTTGCCGTCATCACCTCGGCCCAATCTTCTGAGCAAGCCGCAACTGGTGCGTTCCCGCGACTGCTGCGCGACGCCGTCGGCTCCCTGACCACCGCCGGAACCACTCCCGCGGTCCTACCACTCGACTCGATCGTCCGGGCAATGAACGCCGACAGCGACAAGCCCGGTCACCAGACGATCGGCTACAGCGTCGCCGGGCTGACCGGCGAAGTTCCACCGTTCCTTCCCAACCCGCGACACCGTCCGAGCATGACCAGGGTCGACCTGGCTTTCCAGCACGCCAGCGAATTCGAAGTTCACGAAGAACGCCGCGACACCGAACTGCGGAACCGGTTCCTAGTCCGGGCGATGGGCGGCAACAGCAGCGGCACCGGCGGCTGGTGGTTCGCCGGCCGCCACACCGCACTGCTGGACATCACCGCCTGGCTACACCACCCCGACCCGGCCCGACCGCTGCAGGTCGTCACCGGCAACCCGGGATCGGGCAAGACCGCCGTGCTGGGCCTGATCGCTGCCCTGACTGATCCCCAGCGCCGCGGCACAGTTCCCGTGCATTCCCTCGGACTTCCGGCAGCAGTCGTCCCGGCGCTCACCTCAGTGGACGTCGCGATCTATGCCCAGAGTCTGACTACCCACCATGTTCTCGCTGGTATCGCAACCGCCGCCCGCTTCCGCGCCGACACCCCCGTCCAGCTCCTGGAGGAGCTCGTCGACAGAGACGCGCCGCTGACCGTGCTCATCGACGCTCTCGACGAAGCGGCCGACCCCGACGACCTGACCCGCCACCTGCTACGCCCCCTCCTCGACCACGCCGCCGGGAAAATACGGCTGCTCGTCGGCACTCGAGACTTCCTCCTCGACCGTCTCGGCCACCGACGCGACACCGCAATCGACTTGGACGCCGACCGGTACGCCGACCTGCAGGCGCTCACCACTTACACCGCCACTTGCCTGCTCGAAGCCAGCCCCAACAGCCCCTACCGCAAAGAGAAGCCTGAACGGCTGCGCGCGGTCGCGGAAGCCGTCGCCGCAGCCGCTAGTCCCTCGTTTCTGGTCGCGCGGATCACCAGCGCGACACTCGCTGCCCGAGACCGAACCGTCGACCCGCAGGATTCAGGCTGGCGCCGGGCGCTTCCCCGGTTGCCTGGCGAGGCAATGCACCGCGACCTCGAAACACGCTTCAGTAAGAAGGCCAAGAAGGTCCGAGACTTGCTCCGCCCACTCGCGTTCGCCGAAGGGCAGGGTCTGCCGTGGGAGGACATCTGGGCCGCCGTTGCCTCGCGCGCTGCCGGAATTACCTACACTGACGACGATCTGCTCTGGCTTCGCAAACACGCAGGTTCCTATGTCGTCGAAGCTACCGAGGATGGCTGCTCCACTTACCGGCTCTACCACCAAGCTCTCGCCGACTACTTACGAAAGGGCGTCGATGCTGCCGCCCTCCATGGCGCCATCGCTGAGGTCCTGGCCTCCCGCGTCGCGCGTAGGCTCGACGGCCGTCTTGACTGGACGCGCGCCCACCCGTACACCTTGCGCCACCTCGCCACCCACGCCGCCCTCGCAGGCAGAATCGACGCGCTGCTCACCGACACCGACTACCTCGTGCACGCGGAACCAGACGCCCTCCTACCTGCGTTACACCAGACCACCACCGACACCGGCGCACTCACCGCCGCTGTCTACCGCTGCACCTCGCACATACACCGTCATCTGTCACCCTCGCGACGCCGCCAAGTCCTTGCTGCCGATGCCGCTCGCTTTCGAGCCTCGCGGCTCCAACAGGACCTGTCCGCGTCATTGACTTGGCGACCGCGCTGGGCAACGGGACAGCAAGCTGCTAGTACCCTCCTCACCGCCTTCACCGAACATGTCAGCGACGTGATGGCGGTGGCGTGCACTCACCTCGACGGCCGCGCCGTGGCCGTCACCGCTGACGAAGAAGCCGTACGAGTATGGGATCTCGCCACCGGCACTGGCGCCGGCACCGAGCTCATCACCTTGAGTGACCAAATGGGATGGGTGAGTGCGATGGCCTGTACCGTCCTCGCCGGCCGCCCCCACGTCGTTACGGCCGGCTCCGACGGCGTCGCTCGGGTCTGGGACATCGCCACCGGCGATGAAATCACCGCCTTCATCAAACACACCGGATGGGTGAACGACGTGGCCTGCACCCATCTTGAAGGCCGCGCCGTCGCCGTCACCGCTGACGAAGAAGCCGCACGAGTGTGGGACCTCGCCACCGGCACCGAACTCACCACCTTCACCGGGCACACCGGCCGGGTGAGGGCGGTAGCCTGCACCCACCTCAGCGGCCACCCGGTCGCCGTCACCACCAGCGATGACAACACGGCCCGAGTGTGGGACCTCGCCACCGGCACCGAACTCACCACCTTCACCAGCCACACCGGGTGGGTGAAGGCGGTGGCCTGCACCCACCTCGACGACCGGCTCATCGCCGTCACGACCGACGACGACACCGCACGTGCGTGGGACCTCGCCACCGGCACCGAACTCACCACCTTCACCGGGCATACCGGGTGGATCTATTCCGTGGCTTGTACACACCTCAACGCGCGCCCAGTTGCCGTCACCGTTGCTAATGACAACACGGCCCGAGTGTGGGACCTCGCCACCGGCACCGAACTCACCGCCTTCACCGAACACATCAGATCGGTGATGGCGGTGGCCTGCACCAACCTCGACGGACGCCCCGTCGTCGTCACCGCCAGCGGCAACATCGCACGAGTCTGGCAACTACCGATCGAAATCACGCGTTTGACCGCAGCAGCGGGTCATTCTGCTGCGGTTTTGGCCGGGGCATCCGGTGTGCTAGAAGGCTTGTCGGTGGTCGTCACCGCGGGCGAGGACGCGACCGCGCGAGTCTGGGATCTCAGCACCGGCACCGAACTCACCACCTTCACCAAGCACACAGGGTGGGTGAACGCCGTGGCCTGCACCCACCTCGACGGCCGTCCCGTCGCAGTCACCGCCGGCCGCGACGAATTCGTACGAGTCTGGGACCTCGCCACCGGCACCGAACTCACCACCATGCACACAGGGTCGGTGAACGCCGTGGCCTGCACCCACCTCGGCGGCCGCGCCATTGCCGTCACCACCGGCACCGACGCCGCAAGACTCTGGGACGTCGCCACCGGCACCGAACTCACCCAGCTCACCACATTCAGCCTCTACGCCGGGATGGACAATGCCGTGACCTGCACCCGCCTCGAGGGCCGCCCCGTCGCCGTCATCACCAACGGCGACGCCGCCCAGGTTTGGGATCTCGCCACGGGCACCAAACTCGCCACCTTCACCCACAAAAGCCGGGTTCGCGCTGTGGCCTGCACCCACCTCGACGGCCGGGCCATCGCCGTCACTACCGACAATGACACCGTCGCGCGGATCTGGGACCTCGCCACCGGCACCGAACTCACCAAACTCACCAAGGGCGTAAGAGCAGTGGCCTGCACCCACCTCGACGACCGCCCCATCGCCGTCACCGTCGGCTACTACGCCACGCGAGCCTGGGACCTTGCCACGGGAGACGAGGTTGCCGTCTTCGACTTCCAGCAAGTCGGCACTGTAGCAACTGGGCCAACTGGAGAACTCATCCTCGCATTAGGCTGGGACGTCATCGTCTTTCACCATGTTGCGAGCCACTGATACGGGTAAATGAAGGAAAGAGTATGACCAGCTCACGGGCGCCGCGATCGATGGAGGAATACGGGCGCAATGAAGAGATTCGTGGCATCGGCGACCTGACCACCGGACCTGACGGTGAACTTGTCATCGCAATGAGATGAAAAATTCGTCCTGACCGCAGGGGCGCTCACTGGCCCAATTGACGATCCGGAACTGCCGCTGTGGGATCCCCTTTCGCTTCAGCTGCGTCGTACATACCGAAGAGGGCAGGCCGAGACCCCCTGCGAGACAGCCACGGCGTGCGAGGACGCCCGGCTCGCCATACACCACCGGCTCACCCCGGCCGCGTCCACGTAACGCGGGGCCCTGCTGCGGTCGCCTACCCGTACCCCGGTCACGGCGAAACCGAGGGAACTCTGTGGGGTGATCCTGGAGTTTACGGCGCCGACCACCAGGTTCGCATCGGCCTGTCTCAGCTGCCCGCACGGTCCGGGCCTTCGATCGCAGAACCGCTGGGCCATCCGAGTGGTCGGCAGTCCGCGCCGGAACGGAACCAGCGTGACCGACGATCACTAGCCGTAGCCTGCGGTGAAACGGTGAGCTCTCGCATTGGGAGGTGTGGTGGGACGGATCGCCTGCGTGCACGGCATCGGCCAGCAGGCTGCCGGGGAGCAGTCACTTTCGCAGACCTGGGTGCCCGCGCTGCTGGACGGGCTCACTCGCGCCGACCAAGGCGACGCAGCTACCGCCGACGACGTGGCAATGGGGTTCTACGGCGACCTGTTCCGCCCAGCCGGGGAGCTGCTGACGGTCGGGGACCCGATGTTCACCGCGGCCGACGTCGATCCCGGCCTGGAAGAAGAGTTGCTGCTGGCGTGGTGGCGAGAGGCCGCGCGGGTGGATCCGAAGGTTGCGCCGCCGGAGGCGGACACGCTGGTGCGGGCGCCGGGGTCGGTGCAGGCGGCGTTGCGGCAGCTGTCCCGGTCGCGGTTCTTCGGGGGGCTAGCGTTGCGGGCGATGGTGTTCGATCTCAAACAGGTCCGCCGTTACCTGCAGGACCCTCGGCTGCGCGACGCGGCGCGAGCGGCGGTCCGGAAGCTGATCACGGCAGAGACGCGGGTGGTGGTGGCGCACTCACTGGGGTCCGTGGTCGCGTATGAGGTCCTGGCGGCGATGCCGGACCACCAGGTGCAGGCGCTGGTCACTCTCGGGTCACCGCTCGGGATCGCGAATCTGATCTTCGACCGGCTGGACCCGACCCCACACGACGGGCTCGGAGCCTGGCCAGGATCGGACACCCTGGTGTGGACGAACGTGGCCGATCGCGGGGACGTCGTCGCGCTGGAGAAGGACCTGCGGCCGCGGTTTGGGCCGCGCGTGGTCAATGCGGTGGTGCACAACGGTGCCCGCGCCCACGCCGTCGCCGCCTACCTCACCGACAAACTCACCGGGACGGCGATCGCGGACGGTCTGCATGCCCGCTGACACCGCCGGCCCGCCCCGCTACCTGATCGCCACCGCTATCGCCCACTATCCGAACGCCCTGGAGTTGCCCCGTTGAGGCGGACACGGGGTTTTAGGCAGCTGCGGGTTGAGCGTAGTGGTTGGTTCGGGTTTCGGCTGGGGTGTTCTGGCCGTTGGTGGAGTGCAGCCGGTGGACTCTCCTATGTCCCGTCAAGCTCGGATCGGTGTTTCGCTGGCTGCGTTGAGGTGGCGGTAGATCTGGCGGGCGAGGTAGCGCTTGAGGCAGCGGCGGATCTCTTTGGTGGTGCGCCCGTCGGCGCGTCGGCGTTCGACGTATTCGCGGGTCGCAGGGTCGTGGATCATGCGGGTGGTCGTGGCCATGTGCAGGGCGCGGTTCACGCGCCGGTCTCCGCCGCGGTTGAGGCGATGGCGGACGGTGTTTCCTGAGGAGGCTGGGATCGGGTTGACCCCGGCGAGGCAGGCGAACGCGGCTTCGGAACGGACCCGGCCGTGGTGGGACCAGGCGGTCAGGCAGACAGCCGCGGTGACGGGTCCGATTCCGGTTTTCTCGAGCAGCCCGGCGGCCGGTGTGGTGCGCACGAGGGGTGGCGATCGTCTGTCGGTTGGCGGTGAGTTCGTCGTTGAGGGCAACGATGCGGGTGGCCAGGCGCACGGCTTCGGCTCGAGCGGTCGCCTTGCCGAGTGGCTCGTCTCGGGTGCGCCAATGGGAGATCTCGAGTACTTGTATGCTGCGTAGTGGGCGACGCGCGTCGATGCCCAGGTCGATCGCACGCACCAGTGCGGTCAGCGCGTTGACGGTCGCGGTGCGTTCACCGGTCATGTGGTCCCGGGCTGTCACCAGGACACGCAGTGCGGATCGTTCGCCCTCGTCAGAGCGCGGGTGACGGAGCTGGGTTTCCTCCAGCGGCAGCGCGGCCTCGGCGATGCGGCGAGCGTCTAGCGAATGAGATTTCCCGACCCCTCGGTGGGCGCGGGCATTCATCTGCGGCGCCTCGACGACCTGGTATCCGGAGTCGGCAATGGCGCCTGCGAGCCGGGCGCCGTATGTCGCCACACCCTCGACGACCCAGAGAACGGCACGGTTCTCGCCGGTGCGTCGGGTGGCCCACGCGATCGCGCGGGCCATGCCGGCTTTGGTCGCGGGGAACTCGGCTGAGGCGATGGGCTGCCCGGTGGCGGCCAAGATCGCGAAAACATGGTTGCGCGCGTGGGTGTCCACGCCGATGACGTAGGAGTGATTGTGCGCGACGATGGTCATGCTGGTCGGGCTACTTTCCTCTCTAGGAACAGCGGTCCGGCCGCAGACGGCCGGCGCCGGTCTGGGAAGAGGTCACCCCGGTTCGGCACTGTGACGGGCCACGATCTGCAGATCGGGCAATCTCCTGATCAGGACACCGAGGTGGGCCAGGACGGCGTCGGCCGCTCCGGCTGCTGGACGGGCAAGTCCAACCGAAAGGCACCACACGGGCCAGTGATTGTATGAGTCACGACCTCGAGCCGGGGCGGCCGCCGCCCACCCTGGTCGGCCAGTCCCAGACCAGCCACCCCCAACACTCACAGTGGTTGTAGTAGCGTAGGTAGGTGAAGATGTCCTGGCGGGCCTCGCTTCGGGTGGGCCAGATCGAGACACCGATCTCGGTTTTCAGGGTGGCGAAGAAGGCTTCGGCGACGGCGTTGTCGTAGCAGGATCCGACCCGCCCGACCGAGGGACGGATCCTGTGTTCGGCGAGGGCGGTGCGGAACTGGCCGGAGGTGTATTGGGCGAGTTCAATCGGTCGATGCAACACCGGGTTGTAGGAGTAAGCGTAGCTGTTCGGCGAAGGCTTCGGCCGGGGTTCGCCAACCGAGGAACTTGCGGGGCCGGTTGTTGATCGTGAAGGCGATAGCCTCGAGCTCCTCAGCTGACCACCGGGAAAGATCGGTGGCCCTTCGGGAAGTACTGGCGCAGCAAGCCATTCGTGTTCTCGTTGGTCGGGCGCTGCCATGGTGAGTGCGGGTCGGCGAAGAAACCCTCGTCCCGGTCTCGAGGGTCAGCTGTGCGTGCCCGGACAGTTCTTTCCCGCGGTCCCACGTGATCGTCCGCCGCAGTTGCTCCTGTAGCTGCGTGATCGAGGCAGCCAACGCGGCGTTCATCGCGACGGCGCCGTAACAGCCGAGCGACGGCCCGTTCTTCACCGGTGGGTTCTCTCCCCAGCCCTCCAGCCTGGGCAGGTGCACCAGGAGCGTGGACCGGCTGCTGCGCTCGACCAGCGTGCCGATCGCGGACCGGCCCGTCCCGATGATCAGATCCCCCTCCCAGTGCCCTGGAACGGCGCGATCGGCGGCTTCGGTGGGGCGTTCGCTGAGGACGACGTCCGCGCTGACATGCCCCTGTGACTTGTTGCGTGATCGGGCTCGCGGTTCCCGCAGGGCCCGCCCGGTGCGCAGACACGCGACCAGCTCTCGCTTGAGCGCGCCGCGTCCCTCGATGAACAGCGACTGGTAGATCGCCTCGTGGCTGATGCGCATGGACTCATCATCGGGGAAATCAACCGGGAGCCGGTGAGAGATCTGCTCCGGGCTCCACGACCTGCGAGACACCAGGACATCCTCCCTCCAGACCACCGTCTGGAATCAAGGTGTCCGACCCCAAGGGGGCAACCCCACCCCCACAGTCGCAGCTCACCCACGACTTGTGACACGCCCACCGCATCCTGCACGAGCCCGGCGCCAGACCGACGACACAACGAGCGAGGATCGGCCCGGGCTGCAACCAACTACCGACGGGCCCGCGTGACGCATGGTGGCGGCGCTTCTTCGCACGCCCCTGAACGGCGCCACACGCGCACATCGCAGTGGTCGGCCCGCCCCCGTCAGGGACGGACTCACGCCCCCACGCGGACCTGAACAGCGAATCCCAGCTTCTCGATCACGGACTTGTTCACCCCCGCCCGCGTTTCTCATCTGACGAGCCGGCCACCGCCTGCCCGCGCCGCGAGCGATGGACAGAAACTCGCCCGTGATTTCGGAGCACCGTTCGGCGATTGCGCCGAACAGACCAGTACCCGACATCGCAGCCCAGATCTCGCGTTCGCCGCGACGCGCGTGGCAGCGAATACGTTCAGAGGCAGATGTCACCAGGTCAAGACACACGTGGACGGTCTCTCCACGTTCGGGGCGAATGTCGCCGAGGGCGTTCGCCACCCTGGCACGCAAGGGATCGTCCGGATGGACCCCGCAATGCCGGCTGCGGTAGGTGCGCCGGACCGACGAGCGCGAAGTTCAGCACGTGCGACGTGACGAGATAACACTGACATTCCGTCGCTGCACGTAGTGTTTCCGTGCACCCGGCGGCTTGTCGTCCGAAAGATCGCCACGAAGTGTTGCCCGAAGTTCATGCACCCCACGGCGGGGATATCGTTCAACGCTGAGGATGATAATTGCCGCGATACCGGCCAGTATGTATGATCCACAGTGGATCCCTGCAGATCGTGCGCCTGTTCACAGCAGACGCACAGCCGACCAGTTGGAGAATTCCCATGGCCCAAAAGGTCCTCGTCGAGATGCTGGACGACCTCGACGGCACCCCCGCCACCCACACCGTTCCGTTCGGTCTCGACGGCATCAGCTACGAGATCGACCTCTCCGACGACAACGCCGCCGCCCTGCGCGACGAACTCGCCCGCTTCATCAACGCAGGCCGCAGGACGGGTGGCCGCAAGCTGCGTGTCGCGACCGGCCAGTCAACAGCCGGCACGACGGACCGCGAACGCTCGCGCGCGATCCGCGCCTGGGCCAGCGACAACGGCTACGAGGTCTCCGAACGGGGCCGTCTCTCCTCCGAGATCGTCACCGCCTACGACGACGCACAGCGGCAGGCCGCCGAACCAGCCCCGGCCCGTAAGCGGGCACCGCGCAGGAAGGTAGCCGCCGCGAAAAAGTAACGCCCATGGCAGCCGATCACTGGGGAGAGCTCGCCATGGTTCCTCCGTCGACGGCGAGCTGAATTGATCGCAATCCCAGCCACTCAACCTCTGTAGCGCCGGAAGTGCCGGTGATCGGCTGACCATGAGCCGATCACCGGCACTCCTCCCCCGATCCCCCCGGCCATGGCTTGTTCTGTCAGCGTGATTCCGCGAGCTCTGGCGGCCCAGAGCAGACCAACCGGTTGCGGCCCCGAAGGTCGCCGGCAATGCGAACACGCTGTGCGCCTACGCCAACGCGCTCGGCGCTTTGCTCGGTCCGACCGGCCGGTGGCGGGCGTCGCCGACGATCAGGTCGCCGCGGCGATGGCCATGCTGGGGGCACGGCAGCGCCGGCGACTGGAGTCGCGACCGCGTGGCCGTCGGCTCCTGGGCGAATACGGTGTGTCCTGGCCGAGGTACCTGGCGCGGCGGTGAGCGCCTGGACGTCGCGTGCGTCCCAGGCGCTCCCGCCGCAGCCAGCCGCGATCACTAACAGGCGACAATCCCGTACACCGGCCCCCAGTTCATGCCCGCGCGCTGCACGGAGTAGGCCCCCGGCAGCCGTCCCGATCCGCTGCCGTAATAGACGTACGGTTGTGTGCCGCGTGTCTGGTTGTTCTCCCACGAGCCCGTCGTGTACCACGGAATGCCCTTGTACTGGCCGCAGTCGTAGAAGCCGATGTTGTCGCCACCGAACGACCCGTACTCGTAGGCGCAGAACCATCCGAAGTTCGCCCCGCCCTGGCACTCCGGGATCCACGATGCTCCCAGCGCGCGAGGTTCGGTCTCACCGGGAACGGTGACGTTCAGCACCGCCCCCGGTGACTCGATCCGGTTCGGCGCGACTTGGTGGGCCTGACCGCCCAGCTTCGCCAGGTACCCGTTGACCTTGTTCTGCAGGCCTCTGGCTTGCCCGGCGGACAACCCTGCGGCCTGCCCCTGCGCGACGAAGTCCGCGGGACCGTCTGCCGCGACGGCGGGTACCGACATCAGCACCGTGCCGATGAGCGCGATCACCGCGCTCACAACAGTTGCAATAATCTTCATTTTGATCATCGTTCTCCTTTCTCAGATGGAACCGACAAGTGCGGTAAGCAGCCTGCGACGAAGCAGCCCGTCCGCGTTGACGAGTTGCTCTGATCCGGTTGGTCACCAGACGCTGTCATGCCATCGACAGCCGTACGCCTTTCCGGGGAATGTTCTGCTCAGGTGAATCACTTCGCCATCCTGTACCACGAGGCGATGGTCTGCCCAAATGGGCGCGAGGCCGCCATATCCTTGCCACCATCCCGCTGATCGCACTGCTACGACACGCATACGTCCCGATGCGCGGACCTCGCCTTCCAGGTCATTGCCCACCACATTTCCCGTCTTGGGCGACGCTGGTGCTGGAAGTGCCGGTGACCGGCTGACCAGGAGCCGGTCACCGGCACTCCACCTCCCCCATTTCCCCGCACCATGGTTCGTTCTGTCAGTGCTGATTCCGCAAGCCTGGCGGCTCCGAGCAGGCCAACCGGCTGCGGCCTCGAACGGAGCGTGCTGAATCTTGCGGGTAGTTGCCATGCCTGTGTACGTCGTGTGGGTTGTTCAGTGTCTGCTGCTGGACTCTGGACAACGGTCGCTGAACAATGGCGTGGGAGGTGGTGGCGGTGCCGCGTGGCGAGCGACCGCTGGAGGGCGGGGACGGGGTGGTGGTGCGGTTCGCTCGTGACCTGCGGCAACTGCGGGAGAAGGTCGGGCGCCCGACGTATCGGGAGCTCGGGGCCCGCGCGCACTACTCCGCGGCGGCGCTGTCGGAGGCGGCCGGCGGACGAAAACTGCCCACCCTGTCGGTCACCGTGGCCTATGTTGCCGCCTGCGGCGGCGATACCGCGGAGTGGGCGACGCGGTGGCGGGCGGTCGCGGCCGAATTGGCCGCGGCCAACGCCGAACCGTCCAGCACGAATGACCAGGCCCGGGCGCCGTATCTGGGGCTGGCCGCGTTCGAACGGGAGGACGCCGACCGGTTCTTCGGCCGGGATGAACTGGTCGCCGACCTGGCGAACAGGGTGCACCAGTACCGGTTTCTCGGAGTTTTCGGCCCCTCCGGCTGCGGCAAGTCCTCGGTGCTCCGCGCGGGACTGGCCGCCCATCTGACCGCCGAGCACAAACAGGACAACGACGCTCCGGTCGTCGTGTTCACTCCCGGACACCGCCCGCTCGAGGAATGCGCGGTCCACTTGGCGCAGCTCCTCGGCGCAGCGCCGGGAACGCTTCGAGATGAGTTTTCCGAAGACCCGCGCAATCTTCATCTGCGGATCCGTCAGGCTGTGACCGGCACCGCTGCCGAAACCGATGTCGTGCTGATCGTCGACCAGTTCGAGGAACTCTTCACCCTGTGCGCAGACGAGTCGCAGCGGGCACGGTTCATCGACGCGCTGGTGACTGCCGCGACCGACCCGGCCAGCCGGGCCAGGGTGGTGCTGGGTGTCCGGGCGGACTTTCTCGAGCACTGCGGGCGCCATCACCGCCTGGCGTCGGCGTTGTACGACACGCAGGTCCTGGTCGGCCCGATGAGAACCGACGAGCTACGGCAGGCCATCGTCGGGCCTGCCGAGCAGGCCGGATACCGGCTGGAAACCGCCTTGGTCGCTCGGCTGGTCGGGGATGCCGCGCGCCAAGCCGGGATGCTGCCGCTGGTGTCCCATGCTCTGTTGCAGACGTGGTTGCGCCGGCAAGGCGCGGTCATGACCGTCGCCGGCTACGAGGCAGTAGGCGGTATCGAGCACGCGCTGGCCCGCACCGCCGAACAGACCTACCAGGCGCTCGACACCGGCCAACAGATCCTCGCCCACGAGATCTTCCTCCGCCTCACCGCCCTCGGTGAAGGCACCGAAGACACCAAACGCCGAACCGCCCGGCAGGAATTCGACCTCGACGACCCCGACACCGCCGTGGTGCTGGACACGCTGGCGCGGGCACGGTTGATCACATTGGGCGACGACAGTGTGGAGATCGCGCACGAGGCCCTGATCCGGCACTGGCCTCGGTTGCGTACCTGGCTGGCCGACGATCGTGACGGTCACCGGCTCCACCGGCGGCTCACCGAAGCCGCCGCTGAGTGGGACCGACACGAGCGGGAGGCCGGCTTGCTGTATCGGGGAGCACGCCTGGATGCCTGGGAAGGGCGCCCGATCGACCGGCTCAACGACCTTGAGCGCACATTCCTGACCGCCAGCCGCGACGCTGCGGAGCGGGAGCGCCGGGCTCGGCGGCGCCGGGTCCGGTTCACCGTCGGTGGGTTGAGCACGGCCGTTGTCGTCGTGACGGTGCTCGCGGTGGTCGCGCTGGTCATGGCTACTCGAGCTGATGACCAGCGGAAGCTGGCGGTGGGTCGTCAGCTGGTCGCCGACGCCCGCGCGCAGCTCCAAGTCGATCCCGAACTCGGCCTACTGCTGGCCCGCGAGGCATACAACATGGCGCCGTCCGAGGACACCGAAGCCGTGCTCCGGCAAGCCACCGCCAACTCACACATCCGTACCACACTGGCGGAGAGCAGCAGCACCATCACTAACTATGCGGAAAGAGCCGCGCTGACCGGTGCAGCCTTCAGCCCGGACGGGAAACACGTCGTCACGAGTGATTTCGATGGCGAGGATGGCATGCTCCAAGTGCGGGCCTGGGATGCCGAACACGGTGTTGGACCCGCGACGCAGACACTGCGTGTTGAGTGGAAAGGCACAAAGCTGTGGAATCCGGTGTTCAGCCCGGACGGCCGTCGTATCGCGGTGCTCGGTAGTGAAGGCCTGTGGGTGTGGGACTGGGAGCAAGTCCTGGCTGGCCGAGCACAGCCGATGATGTCGCGCAGGATCAGGGGTGATTGGCGGGACAAGATCGCGTTCAGCTCGGACGGTCAACGTGTGGCCAGTGGCAGCGACGATGGCACTGTCCGTATTTGGAACCCCGCTGGCGACGATCACCCTGCTGTGCTCCACGGCCACGACGGATCGGTCTACGGTGTGGCGTTCAGCCGCGACGGGAAATGGCTGGCCAGCGGCGGAGAGGACGGCACGATCCGGCTCTGGAACCTCGCCGATGGCGGCAGTCCGGCTGTGCTACGAGGTCACGAGGGCTCAGTGACAGGCGTGGCGTTCAGTCCGGACGGCCTCCACCTGGCGTCGGCGGGTGCCGACGGCACGGTCCGGATGTGGGATCTCACCCGTACGGCGGACGCGGTGGTGCTCGGCCGACACGACAGCGGCGTCCTCGACGTCGCCTACAGCCTTGACGGGCACTCGATCGCCAGCACCGGCAACGACAGCACGGTCGAAATCTGGAATCCCGACCGCTCTGCCGCTCCGACGGTATTGCGAGGCCACCGCGGTGCTGTCTGGTCTGCCGCGTTCAGCCCCGACGGGAGGTCCGTCGCAAGCGTGGCCGACGACGGAACAGCCAAGATATGGGACATCGACGAGGTCGATGACCTGACGGTGCTGCGTGGTCATCAAGGACGGGTCCTCAGCGTCGCTGCCAGCCCGGACGGACGTCTGGTCAGCGGCGGCCAGGACGGTACCGTTCGAATATGGCAGGTCTCTGGTAGCCACGCACCGATCGTCCTGGCCGGCAACACGGCACCGGTGGTTGACGTGGCCGTCAGCCCTACTGGGCGGCAGGTCGCCGCCGTCAACGAAGACGGGAGCGTCAATATCTGGAAAACCGACAATCCTGCCGCGCCGACTCGACTATGGGAGCCGCACCCTGGCAATCCGATGCTGCAAGTAGCCTTTAGCGCGGACGGCAATCGACTCGCCGGTATCAACATGGGACCGACGCGGTACATATGGAGCACACCC
The DNA here is from genome assembly GCF_002234595.1 of Amycolatopsis vastitatis. GTDB lineage: Bacteria > Actinomycetota > Actinomycetes > Mycobacteriales > Pseudonocardiaceae > Amycolatopsis > Amycolatopsis vastitatis. Next base: position 7,397 of record NZ_NMUL01000047.1, on the reverse strand, counting down.
GAGACCTCATCAGCTGAACCGCTTGCCGTAGTGGTGGACGGTCAAGCACCAATTGGAGTGTGGACGGCGTCTGTTGTCGGGTGGAGCTCCGATGGACGCCGCATCGCCGTCGTTATGAACCAAACCGTCATGCTGTGGGACCTTGACGTCCCGAGCAGCCTCACCGCGTTGCCCGGCGACGCCAGCCGCACTAAGACGCTGGCCTTCAGCCGTGACGATGACCACCTCGCCGGCGGAGATGACGACGGCACTGTCCACATCTGGAACATCGCCGACCCAGCTAACGTTCCCGGCCCGGTCGCGTTACACGGCCGCCACCAAGGCGCGGTTACAAAAGTGACTTTCAGTCAAGACGGTCGCCAGCTGGCCACCATCGGCATCGACGCCACCGTCCGAATCTGGAAAACAATCGACACCAGTGAACCATTGGTGTTAAACGGATTCCGTGCCGCCGCATTGGTTGTTGCTTTCCTTACCGGCGGTCGATACGTCACTGCCCACGACGACGGCACCATCCGAATCTGGCGATGCCCCGCCTGTGGCCCTATCGCAGAAGTCCTCGCTCAGGCAAACCGTCACGTCACCCGAGACCTCACCGCCGAAGAACGTCAGAGATATCTAGCCTCAAGCCGTTGATAGATGACTCTGATGGCACTTGCCGTCCGTACTAGCGCAGGCCGCAGGACCGGTGGTCGCAAGCTGCGCGTCGCGACCGGCCAGTCAACAGCCGGCACGACGGACCGTGAACGCTCGCGCGCGATCCGCGCCTGGGCCAGCGACAACGGCTACGAGGTCTCCGAACGGGGCCGTCTCTCCTCCGAGATCGTCACCGCCTACGACGAAGCACAGCGGCAGGCCGCCGAACCAGCCCCGGCACCGGCCCGCAAGCGCGCACCGCGCAGGAAGGTCGCCGCCGCGAAGAAGTAACGCCCATGGCAGCCGATCACCGGGGAGAGATCGCCATGGTTACTCCGTCGGCGGCGAGGAGAGTTCTTCCTCGCCATCGACGGAGGACGTTCGTCTGTCGCGCGTAGTTCCACGCGATGCCGCGTCGCTAGGCGACGGCCCTCGAGGAAGACGACTTCACCGACGCGGACGGCAAGAGGGTCTCGGTCTGGCAGACCATCGCGGGCAAGGCCTGGTCCACCTCGAAGACGAAGTCGGACGACGGGTGGAGGTCAGCCGGTTCAACGAGGCCGACCTGACGAACTTTCGCCCGGGTCAGTAAGGTCCTGTGAGCCAGTACTTGATTCGACCTGGGTAACTATCGATGACGAGGTACCAGAAGTCGTCGTGGGGCAACACCAGCTCAACAGGGCTGGTGTCCCAGAAGCCGCCGTAGTAGCACTCGTACTCGTCCTCGTCGCAGTACGCCTGGTAGTTCTCGGCGTTCATCAGGCAGATCCTCGCGGCGCAGCCGCGCAGCGTCAGCTCGAAGCGAGCGCCGCCGGCGCAGGACCCGATCTCGTGCCACCAGTGTTCCATACGAACATTTGTAGCGACGATCGGTCACCGACGGAATCGCCCGCGCAGTTCGGAGGGGCAACGGCGTCGCAATCACCGGACGCGACCGCTCCGGTCGCGGTCATGTTGCTCTGCCCTGGAGGGATCGCGGTCATCGGCCCGGCGACCCAGGTGTGGCCGGATTCTGTCGGTGTTGCCCGATATGTTGGTGCAGTGACGCTCTTGGGGGTTCTCGAAGACGACGAGTACCCGCCCGACCACGGCATGCTGGTGATCCGCGACCGCTATGCCGCCGACGCAGCGGAGCCGTGGGGCCACGCACTGCTCGGCGAGCTGCGACCGACGCGTTGTCCGGCACGATCGCCACCGCCGGTGACGGCTGGGTACACGGGAAACCGGCGGCCCCTATCAAGCCGTACGGCTGGAAGCCCACGACCAGCCACCGCAGATCGCCCTCGCGGAGTGGGAAGACGTCGTCGAGACTCCGTTCCACAGCCGCACCGGCCGGCTCGCCTTCGCCACCCTTACCGGCGCCGAGCACGAGGGCACCCTTGACCTGCTCCGGCGAGGCATGTTTCGTGCCCGAGTGGCCCGCCGTGCGGCCACGATCGGTGAAGAGGGGCGACGTCTGGCTGCAGTTGTGGCCCCGCGGTGCCAATCCGGGGGTGATCGGCGGGAACGGCGAGGTCATTGTGTGGCGCCTCGGCGGGCCGGTGGTCCTCGGCCGCGTCCCGAACCAGTACCGCTACCGCGCCTACGAAACGCCCACCGGGATCGCGGTAGCCACCTCACCCGGGTCCGGCGTCCTGGAGCCGTGGAACGGCTGCCCGCCGACCTCGGTACCCACCTAACCCACGGCCTCACACGACCATAGAAGCGAGGCGTCAACGGGCAGCCAGCACCGATTTTCACCCCTCAACGGGCATCCCACCGGGGAATCCGGCCGGAACGCCTGGGCCCTGCCCGTGCAGCCCGCACCGACGCTCCGGTGGGACCGTCCGGCCGCGTGTCGTCGGCAATCGGGTTTTCGTCGATCTTCGGAATGCCGGACAAATCCTGGTCAAGAATCGCGACAGCCTCAAGGCGAACCGTTTCTTCGGCGAAAACGCGGCGAAGCTCCAGCCGGGCCCGTATCCTTTATGTCACTATGGGGAGCCGGGCAGGTACGGTGGGCAAGCTCGTGCTGGTACCGCTGGCGGCCTCGCCCATCGCCGTCGCGGCCTGGGCCGGCCGGCCGGTGCCGGCGGTGCTCCTGCTGGCCGGATACACGCTGGTCGCCGGGGTGCTCGCCGTCACCGGGGAGATCGCGCGGGAGCTTCGCGGACGGTGGCGGGCGCGGATCGTGGACCGCGTCGACCGGTGGCTGGTCCGGCGGCTTTCGCTGTTCGGGCGCCGCTACCGGGACTTCCTGCTCGGCAGCCTGCGCTTCATCGACCTCAAGGGCCTGGCGACCATCGGCTTCCACACCCCCGAGCTGGACGAGGTCTTCGTCGACGTCAGCCTCACCTTCCGCCCGCCGCAGGACGTGACCGACAGCCTGCTCCCCGACCGCCGGCCGACCGGCGCCGACCGGCGTTCGCTGCAGGAGTTCCTGTGCCGCCCGCGGCCGGTGGTCCTGGCCCTCGTCGGCGCGCCCGGCAGCGGGAAGACGACGCTGCTGCGGCACACCGCGCGCCTGATCTGCCTCGACCACCGGCGTCACCACCGGCGGGTGCCGATCCTGCTGCACCTGCGCGACCACGTCGACGCCGTGGTGTCGGAGCCCGAAATCGGCCTGGCCGAGCTCGTCCGCCGCGCCGTCGGACGCCACTGCGGCGAAGAACCACCCGGCTGGTTCGAACACCGGCTGCGCGACGGGAACTGCGTCGTGCTCCTGGACGGGCTGGACGAAGTCGCCCGGCAGGAGGACCGCCGGAAGGTCGCGGACTGGATCGAGCGGCAGATCCACCACCACCCGACCAACGACTTCGTGATCACGTCCCGCCCGCAGGGTTACCGGACCACCGGCATCAACGGCGCGGCGGTGCTGCAGGTGCGCAGCTTCACCGACGAACAGGTGAAACGCTTCGTCGGCGGCTGGTACCAGGCGGTGGAGCGCTACCGCACCGGCGCCCGCGCCGAGGACGTGCTCGCGCACGCGGCGGCGGCCACGGAAGACCTGCTCGAACGGCTCGACCAGGCGGTCGCGCTGCGGGACCTGACCGTCAACCCCCTGCTCCTGACCATGATCGCCAACGTGCACCGCTACCGCGGGGCCCTGCCGGGCAGCCGCGCCGATCTCTACAGCGAAATCTGCCAGGTGATGCTGTGGCGGCGCCAGGAGGCCAAGAAACTCCCGATCGAGCTGGGCGGCGACAAGAAGGAGCTGGTGCTGCGCGCCCTGGCGTTCTCGATGATGCGGAACCGGGTGCGCGATCTCGAACGCGCCGACGTCGTCGCCGAGATCGGCAAGGCGCTGAAGCGGGTGTCCCGGAATCTCAGCGCGGAAGCGTTCCTCGACGACGTCGGCTCGAACGGGCTGCTCGTCGAGCGGGAAAGCGGCCTCTATTCCTTCGCACACCCGACGTTCCAGGAGTACCTCGCCGCCGTCCACGCGCGGGACAAGGGGCTGGTCCGTGTCCTGACGGCCGCGGTCGACGATCTGTGGTGGCGGGAAACCATCCTGCTCTACGCCGCCCAGGCCGACGCCGACCCGATCGTCCGCGCATGCCTGCGTATCGGCGAGGTCACCGCGTTGTCGCTCGCGGTCGACTGCGCGGAGCAGAGCAGCGAGCTCGCGCCCGACCTGCGGGACCGGCTCGACGAGTTCCTCGCCCCGTCCCCCCAGCCCGGCGAGGACGCCGACCACCGCAGGCTCCGGGCGGCCGTCGCGCTCACTCGCCACCTGCGCCAGCAGATCCAGCTGGGCAACGGCAGCCGGCTCTGCGCGCGGCCGATCACCGGTGCCATCTACGACCTGTACCGGCTGGACACCGGGGCACCCGCTCCGGACGGCCCCGCGCCGTCTCCGGACGCTCCCGTCACCGGCGTGCGCGGCAGCGACGCGACCGCCTTCGTCCGCTGGGTCAACGACGTCGTCGTCGGCGAGCCGGTCTACCGGCTGGCCCGCCGGGCCGAGCTCGACAATCCGGTCGTGGGCCGCTCGATCGCCCGGTGCGCCTGGCTGGCCGACACCGAGCTGTGGCTGGCTCCGGGGACCGCGCACCCGCACCTGGTCAGCGCGCAGACGCTCGTCGACTACGTCCGGGACGACATCGAACGGGCGGCCCCGACCCTGCTGCGGCCCCTGCTGCTCAAGCTGATCCCGAACGACCGCGTCCGCTCTATCGGCCACACCCTGATGCCGGCCGGCCTGCGGGACCTGGCCCACGACCTCGCGGTGGAACACATCGAGGTCCTGGATCTCGCGGCGAACCTCGGCCTGGAGGTCGACCGGGAGCTCGACAGCATGCTGGTCCACCTCCTCACCCCGGAAATCGTCCGGATCCGGACGATGCCCCTCGACCAGGTGATGGGCCGCGCCCTGTCCGACGCTTCGGCCGAAGTCCTCCGGTCGGGCGCGCCGGCCGCGGCGTGGGCGAGGAATCTCGCCGCCGCCCTCGCCGCGAAAGCGGGAATCGCCGAGGCCACCGCGCCGAAACCCCCGGAGGAACTCGAATCCGACGTGTGCCGGATCCAGGCCGAAGTCGAAGAAGTCCCTTGCTCGGCCTGGGCGCGCCGGGTCGCCGCGAACCTCGAGCGGGAGTCGCTGCCCGTCTTAACGCGGCAAAAGGTCCTGACGTCCAGCGCGGCCACCGCGCTCCGCCTCGCGGCGGTGTGCCTCGCGGCCGAGATGCGAGCGCACGAGCAGGTTCAGTCGGCCAAGACGTTCCACGCGATCGCCGCGGGCATCACGCTGGTGCAGCGCCGGGCCGGTGGCCAGGCCCCGCCGGTCGAGCGGATCGTGCTCGCCACCACGTGAGGGCACGGAATTGCCGGTGCGTGTCGGAGGGCAGTACCCGAACGGCCAGTTCGTTATCCGACTTCGGAGCGCTGTCGTGAGTCGTCGTGGAGACGAAGGACTGGCCGTTCCGGGGACGGCAGGCCTGCCTCGCCGAGGGCTCTGCGATCCTGGTTCACCAGCTGGTCACGACCGGTCGGGCTGCGCCGGCACAGCACCGAGTGGTCCTGGTCCGGACCGATGCGGGCCAGTACGCGAGCTTGCACGAGTTCGTCCGCGACCGGTTCGCCGGCCTGGCCGAGGACGAGCTGTCCGCGGTGCGGCTGGTCGCACTGGCCGAACCGGCCGAGACCGACGTGATCGCCTCCCTCGTCGACCCGGCCGTCCTGGATCGGCTGCGCCGGCGCGGAATGCTGATCGAAGTCGGAGCGCCGGGTCGCCGGCGCTGCGACTGCCTCGCCGAGCACGCGGTGTGCCGGCGTGCCCATCAGGCGGCGATCGCTTACGCCAACATCTCGCGCAACGCTCGCATCTGCCTCGCCAGCACCTCCTCAGGCGACGCTCCGGACATCTGGCGAGCAATCCAGGCGGAGACCAACCGCAAGCCGGTGAACGCCCAACACCTCATCGCCCCAAACCGGCAACCCGACGCGATCGCGCCCTTCCTCAACGGCGTCCTCGCCCTCCGTTGCCGACTGATCATCACCACCGGCAGCGACATGCACGACGCAGTCACCGCTGCCGCCAAGTCACATCCGGACCAAGCGTTCGCATCCGACGACAAGTCGATCACCCTGCGGAACGTCCGGCACGTGGCCACAGCTCCCGAGATCACTCAGCTCATCCGCGACGTGACAAACGGTATCTAGCGGAGTTCGCACTCAGATGAGGTGCGGACACGCTATCGCGGATCGCAGGGGTCGACGACGACACGTGACACTCAAGAAATCAGGAGATGTCGACGCCACAGCGAAACCGTTCACCACGCCGGGTTGCTGCCGCACCGTCCGGAACATCCCGACCTTCGACGGGCCGGCCGCCGGCAGGTACGGCGTGGCGGTGTGATCAACGCGCACGCAGCCGGTAGAAGTTGAACAGCTGTCAGATCTCGGTCCACTCCAAGACGGGATCTCACTCCCCCACCACAGTCGCTCACGCAGGAGATTTCCGTGCCCTCTTCCCAGTCCGGCACAGGCCGATGGGCCCTTGCCACGCTCGCCGCCGCGCTGACAGTCGCCGGCTGTCACGCATCCGACGCGGCGACCCCAGCCCCGACGACGTCGACGGCGGCTTCGGGTGACCTGCCGGTCGGAGACTCCGCTGCAGCCATGCCCGGGCCGGGCACCTGCAAACTGGGCAGCCGGGACGGCCAGCCGATGCCCGACCCGAACTGCACCCCCGGCGCCGTGAACCCCGCCGTGCGACAGGACACCATCAAGGACACGATCTGCCAGACCGGGTGGACCAAGACCGTACGTCCGTCGACCTCGAAAACCAGCACGATGAAGGCCGCGTCCGCCCGCTCCTACAACCTGACACCCGGCGCCAAGAGCGAGTACGACCACCTGGTCAGCCTCGAACTCGGCGGTGCCCCGGACGATCCCCGCAACCTGTGGGTCGAACCCGGCACGATCCCCAACCCCAAAGACGCAGTCGAGAACAAGCTGCACGCGGCCGTGTGCTCCGGCCTGATCCAGCTCGCCCCCGCCCAGAAGGCCATCGCCAGCAACTGGGTCACCGCGTTCGACACCGTCGGCCTGCGCGTCGCGGGCGGCAAGGTGTGCCTGCGCGACAAACCCACCAGCTGCGTCAACGGCCACCGCGGCGACGAGGATGGCAACTGATCTCGCGTGACCAGTGCTGACGCACTATTGCACCATTCAGGTGAGCTCGTCGAACGCAACTGGCCGACCTTGCTGCGACCACAGCTCGTCGCCGCTGGTGCCGTGGCGGTTCACGGGGTTCGGTCCTTCGTAGTCGACGATGGTTCTGA
>NZ_NMUL01000046.1 GCF_002234595.1 Amycolatopsis vastitatis | reverse complement strand
AATGTGGCGTTGGTTGCGTGGAATAGGCACTGCGGCGCGAAGCGCCTCCGTTGAGGGTGGTGGCGGGGGCATGGATGGAGCACCCAATGTGGCGTTGGTTGCGCTGAACGCACCCAATGTGGCGTTGGGTGCGTTGGACGCACCGAACGCCACATTGGGGCGCTAGAGGCGCCGGTTGGCCAGGGCGCCGGTGGCCGTGCGGGCCTGAGCCGACACCGCCGGGTCCACGTCGACCAGCAGCATCTCCGGCTCGGCCCCGGCCGCCGCCGGCACGCGGCCGAAGCCGTCCGCGGCCAGCGAATACCCGATTCCCGTCGGGGCCTTCGGGTTGACCTCGGTGCCCGTCGCCGCCGGGTCGGCCTGGCCGCACGCCAGCACCCAGCAGCCCGAATCGAGGGCCCGCGCCCGCACCAGGACCTCCCACTGCTCCCGCTTGCCCGCTCCCGCACCCCACGACGCCGGCAGCAGCACGACGTCGGCGCCGTCGTCGGCCAGCGCGCGGAACAGCTCCGGGAAGCGCACGTCGTAGCAGGTCGCGACGCCGTACACGATGCCGTCGTGCTCGAACGTCACTGGCGCGGTGCCCGGGGCGACCGTGTCGGACTCGGCGAAGCCGAACGCGTCGTAGAGGTGGATCTTGTCGTAGCCGAGGTGGTGCCCGGCGCCGGTGATCAGCAGCGTGTTGCGCACGCGGCCCTCGTCCGCGGGGGTGAACATGCCGGCCACGACCACCACGCCGTGCTCCGCGGCGACCACGGCGACCGCCGAGGCCCACGGCCCGTCCAGCACCTGGGCGACCGGCTCCAGCGGACGCCCGAAGCGCGCCATCGTCGCCTCGGGGAACACGACGATCCGCGCGCCGCCCGCCACCGCGGCTTCCACCCCGGAGCGAACCAGTTTCAGGTTCGCCTCCGGATCGTCACCCGAGTTGACCTGGCACAACGCGATTCGCGCCACCGCTGCCTCCTGCATTCTGGGATCGGCCGTCATGGGGGAGTATCGCTGAAAACCCGTTCGGCGTGACCTCGTACCCTGGGGGCATGTTGAACCGCACCGACCTGCGTGGGCAGGTCCCGACCGCCGCCGAACTGCGCGCCACGCTCCCCCGCGCCGAATACGACGTGGACGCGGCGCTGCATCACGTGCGCCCGGTGGTCGAGGCGGTCCGTGACCGCGGTGTCGAAGCCGTCCTCGAGTACACCGAGAAGTTCGACAAGGTCCGCCCCGGTGCCGTGCGGGTGCCGCGGGCGAAGCTGACCGAGGCCCTCGCGCAGCTCGACCCGGAGGTCCGCGCCGCGCTGGAGGAGTCGATCACGCGCGCCCGGAAGGTCCACGCCGAGCAGCGCCGCACCGACGTGACGACCACGGTCGTCGAGGGCGGCACGGTGACCGAGAAATGGGTGCCGGTCGAGCGCGTCGGGCTGTACGCCCCGGGCGGGCTGGCGGTGTACCCCTCGACCGTGGTGATGAACGTCGTGCCGGCGCAGATCGCCGGCGTCGGCTCGCTGGTCGTGTGCTCGCCGCCGCAGGCCGCGTTCGACGGGCTCCCGCACCCGGCCATCCTCGCCGCGGCCGAGCTGCTCGGCGTCGACGAGGTGTGGGCGGCCGGCGGCGCGCAGGCCGTCGCGTTGCTGGCGTACGGCGGCACGGACACCGACGGCGCCGAGCTGGCGCCCGTCGACATCGTCACCGGGCCGGGCAACATCTACCTCACCGCGGCCAAGCGGCTGCTGCGCGGCCTGATCGGCATCGACTCCGAGGCCGGGCCCACCGAGATCGCCATCCTCGCCGACGAGACGGCCGACCCGGTGCACGTCGCCGCCGACCTGATCAGCCAGGCCGAGCACGACCCCCTGGCAGCGAGCGTCCTGGTCACGACGTCGATCGAGCTGGCCGACGCCGTCGACAAGGTGCTGGTGAACCGCGTCGCGGCGACGAAGCACACCGAGCGCGTCGCCGAGGCGCTGGCCGGCAAGCAGTCCGGCGTCATCCTGGTGTCCACAGTGGACGACGGACTGCGCGTCGTCGACGCCTACGCCGCCGAGCACCTGGAGATCCAGACGGCGGACGCGCGCGCGGTCGCCGCCCGGGTCCGCAACGCGGGCGCGATCTTCGTCGGCGCGTACGCCCCGGTTTCGCTCGGCGACTACTGCGCCGGGTCCAACCACGTGCTGCCCACCGGCGGGTTCGCCCGCCACTCCTCGGGCCTGTCCGTGCAGAGCTTCCTCAAGGGCATCCACGTCGTGGACTACTCCGAGGACGCGCTGCGCGAGGTCGCCGGGCGCGTCGTCGCGCTGGCCAACGCCGAGGACCTGCCCGCGCACGGCGAGGCCGTCGTCGCACGCTTCGGAGGTTCGGTCTGATGACGATCGGCGAAGACGTCACCCTGGACGAGCTGCCGCTGCGGGACGACCTGCGCGGCAAATCGCCGTACGGCGCACCGCAGCTGGACGTCCCGGTCCGGCTCAACACCAACGAAAACCCCTACCCGCCGCCGCCCGAGCTGGTCGCGGACGTCGCGGAGGCGGTCCGCGCGGAGGCAGTCGAGCTGCACCGCTACCCGGACCGCGACGCGGTGGCGTTGCGCCAGGACCTGGCCGACTACCTGAGCGTGTCGACGCGGGTGGTGCTGTCGGAGGCGAACGTCTGGGCGGCCAACGGGTCCAACGAGGTGCTGCAGCAGATCCTGCAGGCGTTCGGCGGCCCCGGGCGCAGCGCGCTCGGCTTCGAGCCGTCGTACTCGATGCACCCGATCATCGCCTCGGGCACCCGCACCGAGTGGGTCCCGGCGCCGCGCCGCGACGACTTCAGCCTCGACACGGCCGCGGCGGCCGCGGTCATCTCGGAACGTCGTCCGGACGTCGTGTTCGTCACCAGCCCGAACAACCCGACGGGCGGGTCGATCCCGCTTTCCGAACTGCGTTCTTTGCTCGATGCGGCCACCGGGATCGTGGTGGTCGACGAGGCGTACGCGGAGTTTTCGTCGCAGCCGAGCGCGGTCGAGCTGCTGGCGGACTACCCGTCGCGACTGATCGTGTCGCGCACCATGAGCAAGGCGTTCGCCTTCGCGGGCGGCCGGCTCGGCTACCTGGCGGCGGCCCCGGCGGTGGTCGACGCGCTGCAGCTGGTGCGTCTGCCGTACCACCTTTCGCGGCTGACGCAGGCGGCGGCGCGAGCGGCGCTGCGGCACGCGGACGCCACTTTGGACAGTGTGCACAAGCTGGCCGCGGAACGCGACCGCGTGGTGGAGGCGCTGGCGGGCCTGGGTTACGACCCGGTCCCGAGCGACTCGAACTTCGTCCTCTTCGGACGGTTCGGCGACCCGCACGAGGCCTGGCAGTCCTATTTGGACCACGGGGTGCTGATCCGCGACCCGGGCATCCCGGGTCACCTGCGCGTGAGCATCGGCACCCCGGAAGAGAACGACGCCTTCCTCGAGGCGAGTAAGGAAGTCTCGCGATGACCCGCATCGGCAAGGTCGAACGGACCACCAAGGAGTCCTCGATCTCCGTCCAGCTGGACCTCGACGGCACGGGCGAGGTCGAGATCTCGACCGGCGTGCCGTTCTACGACCACATGCTGACGGCGTTCGGCGTCCACGGCTCGCTGGACCTGAAGGTCGAGGCCACCGGCGACGTCCACATCGACGCCCACCACACGGTCGAGGACACGGCGATCGTGCTGGGCCAGGCGATCCGCCAGGCCCTGGGCGACAAGAGCGGCATCCGCCGCTTCGGCGACGCGTGGATCCCCATGGACGAAACCCTGGCCCACGCGGCGATCGACGTGTCGGGCCGGCCGTACTGCGTGCACGTGGGCGAGCCGGAGCAGTTCACCACGTTCACGATCGGCAACAACTACCCGTTCGTCCTGACGCGCCACGTGTTCGACTCGCTGTCGTTCCACGCCCAGATCGCCCTGCACGTAAGGGTGATCCACGGCCGCGACCCGCACCACATCGCGGAGGCGGAGTACAAGGCGGTGGCCAGGGCCTTGCGCGCGGCAACGGAACCGGACCCCCGCGCGGCCGGCATCCCCTCCACGAAGGGCGTCCTGTGAGCAACGGAGTCGTCGGAGTGCTCCTGCTCGCCCTGGGAGGGTTCCTGGTGGGCGGGGTCTACTCGACGTGGAAGACGGCCAAGTTCATGGCGGCGGTGCTGGGAGTAGCGGCCCTGCTCGCCATCGGCGGCGCGATCTTCTGGTTCTCGAGCTGAAAGCCATGAGGGGCACCTTCATGGACATCAAGTCCATGAAGGTGCCCCTCATGGCAGTTCGCTAGCGGCTCGCGCCGACCAGCTCGCGGCCGTCGTCGCCAGGGGCGTCGTCGAGGTGTTTCGTCAGCTTCTCGCCCTCCACGTCGACGTCCGGCAGGATGCGGTCCAGCCACTTCGGCAGCCACCACGCGCCGCGGCCGAGCAGGGACATCACCGCCGGGACCAGCGTCATGCGGACCACGAACGCGTCCATCAGCACGCCGAACGCCAGCGCGAACCCGATCGACTGGATCAGCGTGGACTCGGCGAGCACGAACCCGGCGAACACGCTGATCATGATCAGTGCCGCCGCCACGACGACCCGGGCCCCGTGCCGGAAGCCGGTGACCATGGCCTCCTGCGGCTCGGCGCCGTGCACGTGCTCCTCGCGCATCCGCGTCACCAGGAACACCTGGTAGTCCATCGCCAGCCCGAACAGCACGCCGATCAGCAGGATCGGCAGCATGCTCATGATCGGCCCGGTCGATTCGACGCCGAGGAGATCGGTCAGCCAGCCCCACTGGAACACCGCGACCACCGCGCCGAACGTCGCCGCGACCGAGCCGAGGAAACCGATCGTCGCCTTCAGCGGCACCACGACCGAGCGGAACACCAGCATCAGCAGCACGAACGCCAGCCCGACGATCAGCGCGAGGTACGGCAGCATCGCGTCGGACAGCTTGGCCGAGACGTCGATGTTCGCCGCGGTCTGCCCGGTCACGGCCAGCTTCGCGTCCAGCGAGCCGGATTCGGCTCGGATCGCGGCCACCAGGTCTTCGGTCTGGGTGCTGCTCGGGCCGCTCTTCGGGATCACCGTCAGCAACGCCGTGTCACCGGTCTGGTTGACGCGCGGCGGCGTCACGGCGGCGACGTCGGGCAGCTTCTGGATGTCGGCCGCGGCCTGGCCGAGCGCCGCCTGGCGGTTGGCGCTCGCGCCGATGTCGACGACGACCAGGAGCGGCCCGTTCGCGCCTTCGCCGAAGCTGCGGCTGACGATTTCGTACGCCTTGTGCTGCGTCGACTCCGGCGCGGCGGTGCTGTCGTTGGGCAGGCCCAGCTGCATGCCGAGCGCGGGCAGCGCGACGAGGGCCATCCCGGCCAGCGCGACGAGCAGCACCGGGATCCGGTGGCGGGCGACGAACCGCGCCCAGCGTTCGCCGTGCGTCGTTTCGACCGGCTTGCGCCGCAGCCGGATGCGGCCACCGGCGACCCGGGACCCGGCGAAGCCGAGGATGGCGGGCAGCAGCGTCAGCGCGATGACCACGGCGATCGCGACGGTCACCGCCGCGGCGACGCCCATCTGGCCGAGGAACGGGATGCCGATGACGGTGAGGCCGGCCAGCGCGATGATGACGGTCAGCCCGGCGAACACGACGGCCGAGCCGGCGGTGCCCGCCGCGCGTCCGGCGGCTTCCTCGGGATCTCGGCCGATGCCCAGCTCGTGGCGGTAGCGCGACACGATGAACAGCGCGTAGTCGATGCCGACGGCCAGGCCGATCATCAGCGCCAGGATCGGCGTGTTCGAGTTCAGCTCGAGGAAACCGGAGGCGAGCAGGATGCCCGCCATCCCGATGCCGACGCCGATCAGGGCGGTGAGCAGCGGGATCCCGGCCGCGAGCAGCGAGCCGAAGGTGATGACCAGCACGACGGCGGCGACCGCGACGCCCAGGCCCTCGGTGGCGCCGGTCGCGGGCGCGCCTTGCACGGCGTCGCCGCCGAACTCGACGGTGAACCCGGCGGCACGACCGGCGTTCGCGGTGTCCAGCAGCGCCTGGCGGTCCCCGTCGGTCAGTTCGTACGCCTTCGCTCCGTAACTGACCTGGGCGAGCGCGACGCGCCGATCGGGTGAGATCGACTGCGCCTGGAACGGGTCGACGACGGCCGAGACCTTCGGCGCCGTCTTCAGCTGCGCGACCAGGGCCTCGACGGCGGCCTTGCCCTTGGCGTCGGTCACCGTGGTCCCGGCCGGGGCCTCGATCGCCACCCGTGCGGTGGCCCCGCCCGCCTTGGCCTGCGGAAACTTCTCGGTCAGCTGGTCGATCGCCCGCTGCGACTCCGTGCCGGGGATCGTGACCGAGTTCGACAGCTGGCCCGACAGCGTCAGCGCGCCCAGCCCGAGCGCCACCAGGACGGCCGCCCAGACGGCCGCGACCAGCGCTCTCCGTCGGAAGGAAAACCGGCCGAGCCGGTATAGGAAGGTCGCCACGAGTCAGCTCCATTTCGCCTGAACGGGGGTCCAGTCACTCCGTCAAGTGAGTCCCACGCTAGCCGATCGGCAAGGGAGACTCCAAGCCGATCGGCAAGTATGTGACTTGCCGAACAGCAGGTTTATTCCTTGTCGATCGGCAAGGAACCGGTTTGCCGATCGACAAGCCGTGACGTAGGCTCCGACGGCTCGATGAGGAGGACGAATGACCGCCGGCCCGGCCGAGGACACCCGGACCCGACTGCTGCAGACGGCCCTGCGCCTGTTCACCGAACACGGGGTCGAGGGCACGTCGCTGCAGATGATCGCCGATGCGCTGGGGATCACCAAGGCCGCCGTCTACTACCACTTCAAGACGAAGGCGGAGATCACCGAGGCGGTGGCTGAGCCGGGCATCCGCGACCTGGACGAGCTGGTGCGCCGAGCGGCGGCGCAGAAGCGGCGCGGCGCGCAGGTGGACCTGCTGCTCGACGGTTTCGTCGACCTGGTGATCCGCCACCGGGCGCTGGTGGCGCTGTTTTCGAGCGACCCGGGCATCGCCCGCGCGATCGAGAAGTCCGCGCACGGCGGGATGGAAGGTTTCGGCCGCGTGCTGCTCGGCATCCTCTCCGGCCCCGACCCGGACACGACGGCCCGCGTCAACGCGCTCGTGGCCGTGACCGGCATCGCGATGGCCGGCGGCTCCCCGGACCTGGCCGGCCTCGGCGACGACGAACTCCGCGTGGAGCTCCTCGACGTCGGCCGCCGCCTCCTCGGCCGCCCCCGCCGCCGGACCCCCGTGTCGGCCCTCTGATCACGAGAGATGCCCCGCCAATCACACGTGATGCCTCCGCAATCACGGGTGATGCCCCTTTGATCACGGGACTCGCGTACCTGGACGGCCGGTTCGTGTGATCAGGGCCGGAACTCGCGTGATTGAGCGGCGATCTCACGTGATTGGAGGGGCATCTCGCGTGATTGGAGGGGCATCACGTGAGGTGGGTTGTCAGGTGAGGGGGGAGAGGCAGGTTGGGGGGACTGTGGCTGTCAGCCAGACTTCGTTGGCGCTCACCTGGAACCTGTGGCCTGCCGCGGCCATGGCGGCGGCGTCGACGCGCAGGATGACCGGCTTGCCGCGGCGGGCTCCGACGATCCTGGCCGTCTCGACCGTCGCCGAGAGGTGGACCGCGTGGCGGTTCATCGGGCGCAGGCCCTCGCGGAAGATCGCGTCGAGGAACTTCGCCACCGTGCCGTGGTAGAGCACGTCCGGCGGGGTCGCGTCCGGCAGGCCGAGGTCCACCGTGACGCTGTGGCCCTGGCTCGCGCGGATGCGCGTGCCGGTCTCGTCGAAGGCGAAGCGGCGCTTGTTGTTCTTCTCGACGACTTCGTCGAGCTCCTCGCGGGTGATCGAGAGCGCGCGCACGAGCGTGTCGACGGGAACCCAGCCGCCGGGGGCGAGGGTGAGGCCGAGTGCGGCGGGATCGTGACGCAGGTGCCGCGCCAGCCGCTTCGAGATGCGGGTCATTTCCTTTTCGTTCATTGCCTCCTCAGCATCCCGCCGCGGGCAACCGGTTAAATGCCGCCTTCGACCGCAGGACGCAGTTTGCTCGCCCCCGGCCCGAAGCGGGCCAGCTCGTCGTCGTTGTTGTAGAGCACGCAGCTGCGCAGGGAAAGGCACCCGCAGCCGACGCAGCCGGTGAGCCGGTCCCGGAGGCGTTGCAGGGCGTCGATCCGCGCGTCGAGCTCGTGCTGCCAGTCGCGGGACAGCCGCGCCCAGTCGGCTTTCGTCGGGGCGTGGTCCACCGGCAGCGTCGCCAGTGCCGAGCTGATGTCTTCGAGCGAAAGGCCGACCCGTTGCGCGGCGCGGATGAACGCGATCCGGCGCAGCACCGAGCGGGAATAGCGGCGCTGGTTGCCCGCCGACCGCTCCGAACCGATCAGCCCCTTCTCCTCGTAGAACCGCAGTGCCGTGTGCGGAACCCCGCTGCGTTCCGCCACCTGTCCGATGCTGAGATGTTCAGCGAGCCTGGTCACCAGGTCAGACTATCCTTGACTTCGAGTTTGGTCGAGGTTGCATCGTCGTGTCATGACCACTGTGACCGAACCGGGCTACGCCGAGCTGCCGCGGCTGATTTCGCTGATGACCGGAGACGAAAAGCACACCGCCGCCGCGGAGTCCACTTTGGACGTCCTGTGGGTGCTCTACGACCGGGTGCTCGGCGTCACGCCGGACAACTTCCGCCAACCCGGCCGTGACCGCTTCCTGCTGTCCAAGGGCCACGGTCCGATGGCCTACTACGCCGTGCTCACCGTGAAGGGCTTCATCTCCGAAGCCGAGCTGCCGACCTGGTCCGACCCGGTGTCCCGGCTCGGTCATCACCCCGACCGGCGGCGGATCCCCGGCGTCGAGATCTCCAGCGGCTCCCTCGGCCACGGCCTGCCGATCGCGCTCGGCACCGCGTTCGGCCTGCGGGCGCGCGGCCTGACGGAAGCCAAGGTCGTGACGCTCGTCGGCGACGCCGAGCTGGACGAAGGCTCGAACCACGAAGCGATCGTCGTCGCGGCGCGGGCCGGCCTCGAAAACCTGACCACGGTGGTGGTCGACAACCAGTCGTCGACGCGCGGCTGGCCGGGCGGGATCGCCCGCCGCTTCGCCGTCGAAGGCTGGGAGACGCGCACGGTGTCCGGCCGTGATCACGACGCGCTGTACGAAGCTTTCACCACCGCCCACCCCGGCCGGCCGCTCGCCGTGGTCGCCGTCGTCGAACCGAAGGGCTGAACCGTGCTGCCGATGCGGGAAACGTTCCTCGCCACCACCGAAAAGATCATCGACGCCGATCCGGACGTCGCCGTCGTGCTGGCCGACATCTCCGCGGCGCAGCTGGCCGGGGTCGCGCGGCGGCACCCGGACCGCGTGATCAACGTCGGGATCCGCGAACAGCTGCTGGTCAGCGCGGGCGCCGGGCTGGCGCTCGCGGGCCTGCGGCCGATCGTGCACACGTTCCCGTCGTTCCTGGTGGAGCGTGCTTTCGAGCAGATCAAGCTCGACTTTTCGCACCAGGAGGTGGGCGGCGTCCTCGTGTCATGGGGCGCGTCGTACGACATGTCGACGGCGGGCCGCACGCACCAGTCCCCCGGCGACGTCGCGCTGATCGATTCGCTGCCGGGCTGGACGGTGCACGTGCCGGGCCACCCGGAGGAGGCGCGGCGGCTGCTGCTGGAGTCGGTCCCGGGTGACGGGCGGGTCTACCTGCGCCTGTCCGCGCAGGAGAACGCTTCCCCGCACCTGGGGGTCGGCTTCACGCGGCTGCGGCAGGGCTCGCGCGGAGTCGTGGTGGCCGTGGGCCCGGTGCTGGACCGGGTGCTGCGGGCGACGGCGGGCCTGGACGTCACGGTGCTGTACGCGTCGACGATCCGCCCGTTCGACGCGGCGGGCCTGCGGTCGGCGGTGCTCTCGGCGTCCGCCTCGGTCGTGCTCGTGGAACCGTACCTGGCCGGGACGTCGGCGTTCTGGGTCGGCGAGGCGCTTTCGGACGTGCCCCACCGGCTGAAGTCGCTGGGCGTGCGGCGCGACACCGAGGTCCGGACCTACGGCGGGATCGCGGACCACGACCTGGCGCACGGGCTGGACGCGGGGTCGCTGGGACTGTCGATCAGGGAGTTCCTGGGGGAGTAGGAGTGGCGTCGCCGGTGCCGGGGGTGCCGGCGGCCGGGTGTTCGTAGCGGACGCTGGAATCCCGCTGCTGATCGAGGAGGGCCATCAGCTTCTTGTTGTTCCACCGTTCTTCGACGGTGTTCCGGGGCAGTGCGACGTGCAGGCTCTCGTACAGCTTGAACCGGTTGAGATCGATCACCGTCGCCACGGCGACCATGTAGTCGGTCGCCGAGGCGACCGACGCCCGGTAGGCGATGGAGGTCAAGGCGCAGGGAGCGAGCGCCAGGAACAGCCACCAGCCGTCGGTGGTCAGGGTGGCCACGGTCATCAGGAAGGCCAGGAACGAAACCACGCACAATCTGACCGCGGTGTCGAACTGTTGCCGGCTGTCGCGCAGATAACGCACGTGACTTTCCTCGGCCACCAGGACCAAGTGCGGTGCCGTGAGGATCGCGTCGATGCCGTATTGGCGGCCGGCGGTGTCTTCGCCGCTCCGGAGGGCGTTGCCGAGCCGGGTGGGCATGATGCGGTCGCGGGCGGGATAGGCGGCCGGGAATGTCCGGAGGGCGGCCCGGAGCGATTCCTTCGCTGCGTACAGTCCGGAGAACCGGTCTCCCATGCGGGATCGGAAGAGCTCGTCCCGGTGGTCCGCGGCATCGGCGGGATCGATTCCGCGCCGGGCCAGGATCTTGTCGAGCCCGGCCTGCCATCGCCGGCCGAGGACCTGGCGCCGGTTGACCAGCCGCGCCTCCCGTCGGCGGTGGTGGCCGATCCGCCAGCGCAGGGCGGCGCGGGCGGGCCACGAACTTCCCCAATAGCCTTCGAGGAGCCGGGTCATCGCGAACTGCAGCGGATGCAGGAAAAGGCCGACCGCGAGCGTCGCCAGGACGATCCAGGCGATGTTGCGGACCGAGATGGTCTCGAGCCAGTCCTTAAGCGCCTGGAAATCCGGCTGCCCTCGCCACGCGTGGCTCGCGTGCAAAGCAGCCGCCCACAACACCAGGAACAGCGACGGGACCATGCTGACCAGACCGAAATAGCGACCTACACGGCTGCCGACCGACAGAGCCGGGCCGGCGATCGACGAGGTCATCGTCCGTCCGTTTCCACTCGCTGCCCGCAACGGTCGCAGACGTACCGTCCCGGAGCTTCCCGGCGCACGGTGTGTTTCTTCCGCCGGCAGTTCGGGCAGACCAGCTCGGGATCGTCGTCCTCGGCGCCGGGCCGGTCGCCGGGGAGCCGAGACGGTGGATTGTCGAAGCCGAGCACAGCCTGGAACCGGGCGAGCGTGAGCGCCAGCCGCAGAGCTCGCATCCGCCTCACCCCGCCCTCCAGGACCCGACCATGTTAGGTCAGCATTCAGGCCCAGTCGACTGTGCGGGACGAGGTGGGGATGAGGTGTTCGCCCTGGGCGGTGCCCGCCGTGGGCATCGTGCTCCTCGCGTGCGGTGCCGGCCGGCTCGGCTGGGTCGTGCTTCGGGAGCGGCCGACCGATAGCGTGACTTCCATGGGGCTCACGATCAGGCCGCTCGCGTTGGCGGTCATCCGGCGCGGGGACGCACTTCTCGTCTTCGAAGGGCGCGACGACTTCAAGGACGAGACCTACTACCGGCCGCTCGGCGGTGGGGTCGAGTTCGGCGAGAGCAGCAAGGACGCGCTCAAGCGCGAGTTCGGCGAAGAACTCGGCGCCGAGATCGAAGTCGGCAAACGGCTCGGCGTGCTCGAGAACGTCTTCACCTGGCGGGGCACTGCCGGTCACGAGATCGCCTTTCTCTACGAAGCCGCCTTCGTCGACCCGAGCTTCTACGAGCGCGACGAAATGAAGATCATCGACGAGCCCGCCACCGCGTGCTGGGTCGACGTGGCCGGCTTCCGCGACGGGAGCAAGATCCTTTATCCCGACGGGCTCATCGGGCTGCTCTCACCGGAGCAGGGACCGGGAGGTCGGTGAGAGTTCCAGCCCGCCCGGCTCCCGGCTGAACCACACCGAGAACGGCCCGTCCGCCCGGACCGGCAGCTGCGGGAACGTGTTCGGAGACGGCTCGGTCTCGAACGCCGCGAACGCCGGCTCCGGCGGCGATGACGGAGCGGAAACCGTCACGTACACGCCTGCGCCCGGTGGTGACGAAGCGAGCCCGCGCCGGACCGGGCGCAGCAGCAGGACGTCGTCCGAGTCGATCATCGTCGCGTTAGCCGCGTCCCGGAAACGGCGCCACACCGGGCCGAAGTAGAACTCTTCCAGTGCCGCCTTGCGGGCCTCCATCGAGCGGAAACCCCGCAGCCAGACGAACTCGTCCGGTGCCGCCCGGGACCGGAACAGCCCGAACAGGTGCGCGCCCGCCGCCTCCTGGGGCTCGATGAACTCGCGCTCGAACAGCTCGATCAGCTCGTCGCGCCGTCCGGGCTTCAGCGTGTAGCGCCGCAGCTCCACCACGGTTTCGAAATCGGTGAACGTCATGGGAGCGGAAGCTACCGGGCACTACCGACAAAAAAACGATCAGCGGAACGCGGCCAGCCCCGTGACGGCCTGGCCGAGCGACAGCGCGTGCATCTCCTCCGTGCCCTCGTACGTCAGCACCGTCTCCAGGTTCGCCATGTGCCGCATCACCGGGTACTCCAGCGAAATCCCGTTGGCGCCGAGCATCGAACGGGCCGTTCGCGCCACGTCCAGCGCCGATCGCACGTTCGCCATCTTGCCGAAGCTGACGTGGTTGTGGTGCAGGGCGCCGGCGTCCTTCAGCCGCCCGATCTGCAGCGCCACCAGCCCGGCACGGTTGACCTCGACGACCAGGTCGGCCAGCTTCCGCTGGGTCAGCTGGAACCCGGCCAGCGGCTTGCCGAACTGCGAGCGCGAAAGTGTGTACTCCAACGCCGATTCGTAACACGCGCGTGCCGCGCCGACCACGCCGAACAGGATCCCGTAGCGGGCCTCGTTCAGGCAGGACAGCGGCCCGCGCAGCCCCCGGACCTCGGGGAACGCCGCCGACGCGGGCAGCCGGACGCCGTCCAGCACCAGTTCCGCGGTCAACGACGCCCGCAGCGAGAGCTTGTGCTTGACCTCGTTGGCGGTGAACCCCGGCGCCGTCGTCGGGACGACGAACCCGCGGATCCCGTCGTCGGTCTGCGCCCAGACGACCGCGACGTCGGCGACGGTGCCGTTGGTGATCCACATCTTCGTGCCCGAAAGCACCCAGTCGGACCCGTCGCGCACCGCGCGCGTCCGCATCGAGCCCGGGTCGCTGCCCGCGTCCGGCTCGGTCAGGCCGAAGCAGCCCAGCGCGTCGCCGGTGGCCATCCGCGGCAGCCACTCCTGACGGTGCTCCTCGCTGCCCCACTTGTGGATCGCGTACATCGCCAGCGAGCCCTGCACCGAGACGAAGCTCCGCAGCCCCGAGTCGACGGCCTCGAGCTCGCGGCACGCGATGCCGTACGCGACCGCGCTGGTGCCGGCGCAGCCGTAGCCCTCCAGGTGCATGCCGAGCAGGCCGAGCGAGCCGAAGCCCTTCGCCAGCTCCGCCGCGGGCAGCGCGCCCGTTTCGTACCAGTCCGCGACGTGGTCCAGCAGGTGGTCCTTCGCGTACGCGCGGACGGCGTCGCGGATGGCGCGTTCCTCCTCGGCGAGCCCGGCGTCGAGGTCGAGGAAGTCGTGAGGATCAGGCGAGCGGCTCATGCGCGCACCTCGCTGACGCTCGGCGCGGCCTGAGCCCTGGGCGCAGTGTCGAATGATTCGTTCGCAGGCTCACTCATGAGGGCTCCCGGGGAACGCGGCGATGCGGTCCTCGCAGGAAACCACAGTCAAGCGTCTGTTCTCCGCGTGGCGTTCGTCACGCGGGCGGCAGACGCGCTCGGCGTGCACCGCGGCCGGGTCTGCTGGCGCGGGATCAGCAGCTCGCTGAACTGCGGAAACGGCACGCTTTCGATGTCTTCACGCCAGGCGTGCAGCATCTGGGACAGCAGATCGTCCTCGGCCATCTTCGCCTCCCTGGCGTCCGCTCGTGCGCGCTCGAGACACACGATCGGGTGACTTGATACCCAGCGAGCGGGACCCTTAAACGACCTTCGCCAAGATTCTTCCGGGGGATCCGCCCCGCGTGGCAGAATCGCGTCGCCGCCGCCAAGGCCTCTACTTCCGAGGAGCCCTCATGCGCGCGGCCAGTCTGCTCGCTCTGACCACCGCCACCCTGCTCACCGCGACCGGCGTCGCCACGGCGCACGAAGCGGGCTGGCGCCAGGCCGGGCACACCACCGTGGAGAACCGGATCAGCGGCGAAGGCCTCACCACGCTCCGGCTGCCCGGCCGCGCCCCCGAGCTCGTCTACCGCAACGGCGCCACCATCCCCCAGCCGCTCAAGGACGAGGGCTGGGGTCACGTCGGCGACCCCGACTCGCTGCACGGCTACCTCTTCGACGTCTACCAGGACACCCGCACCCCGGCGCCGGCCACGAAGATGTACCTGGTCACCAAGCCGGACGGGACGACGACGGAGTTCGTCCACCCGCTCCAGCCCGACGAACCCGCGGCCAACGCGAACGCCCAGGTCGCCGTCACGCCCGACGGCCAGTGGCTGGTCTCCGGCCCGCTCGGCGAGATCGACCGCCTCTACGTCTCCCCGACGCCGTTCCTGAACCCGCGGGCCCCGAAGCAGGCCGGCGACCTGCCCGTCGCCGCCCGCATCCACCTCGACCACCACATCCGGAGCGCCCAGGGCTGCGACTTCGTCGGGCCGACGCGCCTGATCTGCGCGACGAGCGACCCCTACAACGACCTGTACCCGACGAACCTGCAGCTCCTGCAGATCGATCTCGCCCGCCCGCTGACCGGCCGTGACGTCACGGCGAAGGTGCGCGAGATCGGCCAGGTCCCGCTGGTCAGCACCTGCACCGGCACGTTCACCCCGGAAGGCGTCGACTACGACGCCGGCGTGCTGCGCGTCGAGGTCGTGCCGCCGTCGCCGTGCAACACGGTGACGGACGTCTATTCGTTCGAGCGCCGCTGAGCACGACGGCTACGCTGGGTGGCGTGTCTCGTGTGGTGATCCTCGACTACGGTTCCGGCAACCTCCGCTCCGCCGAACGCGCCGTGGCGCGCGCCGGGGCCGAAGTCGAGGTCACCGCCGACCCGCATGCCGCGATCGAAGCCGACGGCCTGGTCGTGCCCGGCGTCGGCGCGTACTCCGCGTGCATGGCGGGGCTGCTGGAGGTGAAGGGCCACCGGATCATCGGCAAGCGCCTCGCAGGCGGCCGCCCGGTGCTCGGCATCTGCGTCGGCATGCAGATCCTCTTCTCCCGCGGCGTCGAGCACGGCGAGGAGACCGACGGCACGGGGGAGTGGCCCGGCGTCGTCGACCGGCTGCACGCCGACGTCCTGCCGCACATGGGCTGGAACACCGTCCGCGCTCCGGAGGACTCGCAGCTGTTCGCCGGCCTCGACCCGGACGAGCGGTTCTACTTCGTGCACTCCTACGCCGCGCGCAAGTGGGAGCTCGACGGCCTGGCCGGCCAGGAGCCGAAGGTCACCTGGGCGAACCACGGCGAGGACTTCGTCGCCGCGGTGGAGAACGGGCCGCTGTGGGCCACCCAGTTCCACCCGGAGAAGTCCGGCGACGCCGGGGCGCACCTGCTGCGCAACTGGCTGGCGACCCTCTGACCGGGTGATCCGGGTCTCCGCCTTAGAGTGAGCGGCGTGACTTTCACGCTGCTTCCCGCCGTTGATGTGGCCGATGGCCAGGCCGTGCGACTCGTCCAGGGCGAGGCCGGCACCGAGACCTCCTATGGCAGCCCGCTGGAGGCCGCGTTCGCGTGGCAGCGCGACGGCGCCGAGTGGATCCACCTGGTGGACCTCGACGCCGCCTTCGGCAAGGGCAGCAACCGGGAGCTGCTCGCCGAGGTCGTCGGCAAGCTCGACGTCCAGGTCGAGCTGTCGGGCGGCATCCGCGACGACGCGTCGCTGCGGGCCGCGCTGGCCACCGGTGCCCGCCGGGTCAACCTCGGCACCGCGGCGCTCGAGGACCCGGAGTGGACCGCGCGCGTGATCGGCGAGTACGGCGACCGCGTCGCGATCGGCCTCGACGTCCGCATCACCGAGGCCGGCCACCGGCTTTCGGCCCGTGGCTGGACTTCCGACGGCGGCGACCTGTGGGAGGTCCTCGAGCGGCTGGACCGCGACGGCGCGTCCCGCTACGTCGTGACCGACGTCAGCAAGGACGGCACGCTGCGCGGCCCGAACCTCGAACTGCTGCGGGACGTCGTCGCCCGCACCGACGCGCCGGTGATCGCCTCCGGTGGGGTGTCCAGTGTGGACGATCTCGTCGCGCTGGCGGGCCTGGCCGCCGACGGCGTCGAAGGGTCCATCGTCGGCAAGGCGCTCTACGCCGGCGCGTTCACCCTGCCCGAGGCCCTCGCCGCGGTCGCGAAGGTCTGACCGAGCAGGGACACCGCGGTCCGCCGCGCCGCCGACCCGGCCGACCGGCGCAAGGTGCTGGCCGAACCGGTGCCGGACGTGCTCGCCGGGGTCGAGGCGATCGTCGGCCCGGCCCGCGGCCGCATCGCCGAGGTCATCGGCGGGTATTCGCCCGAGCAGCAGGAGGTGCTGTTCGACTACTTCGCCCGCGCCGCACCGGCTTACCGGGAAGCCTCGGAGGAGATCCGCAAGGCGACGCGGGGCCGTTAGCCCTGTGGTGGACGGTAGGTCGTGACCGTGCCGCCGTGGCCGAACGTCAGGACTTCCACGGGTGTGAAGCCGCGCGGCCCGAAGCCCCCGCTGAACATCGGCACCCCGCCGCCCGCGACCACCGGGTACGACTTGACCACCAGCTCGTCGATCTCCGGCAGCAGCTGGCCAGCCAGATTCGCGCCTCCGCACAGCCAGACGTCCAGGTCGCCGTCCTCCGCTTTGAGCTGCCGCACGAGCGCCAGTGGGTCGCCGGGCACGAGCGTGACGGCCGGGTCGGCGATCCCGGTCAGCGACCGTGAGACTACGTACTGCCGGAGGTGTGTGTACGGGCTGTCGATGCCTTCGTTCAGGGCCGGCTGGTAGGTGCCGCGGCCCATGACGACCGTGTCGTACCGCTTGTTCGGCGTGTCCACGGCCATTCCGATGAGCGGGCGGATGTGGGTCGGCATGGTCTCCGGGAACTCCGTGCGGAGGTGGGCGACCATGTCGGGCGCGAGGGGGTGGAAGCCGGTGTCGCCGTCCGGCCCGGCGATCATGCCGTCGATGCTGACGCCGATGAAGTACACGAGCTTGCGCAAGGGTCCCCCTATTTCGATAACTCCGAGCGTAGTACTTTAGTTGGAGTGGTTTTGACGATAGTACTACGCCTGGAGTGGTGTCAATGGTCCGACGCAACCCGGAGCGGCGGGCGGCGCTGCTCGACGCCTCGATCGAGGTCCTGGCCAACGAGGGCGCGCGGGGCCTCACCTTCCGCGCGGTCGACCAGCAGGCCGGGGTGCCGGTCGGCACGGCCTCCAACTACTTCTCGAGCCGCGATGAAATCCTCAAGCACGCGGGGGAGCGGGTCTACGAGCGGCTGGTCGACGACGCGGTCCTCGCGGGCGGCCTGGCGGGGGCGCGCGACCGGGCCCGCGTCACCGAGCTGATGCACGAGCTCGTCGATCGCGTGGCCGCGTTCCCGACGGGTTTCCTGGCCCTGCTGGAACTGCGGCTGGAAGCCACCCGCCGGCCGGAGCTGCGGGACGTGCTGACCCGGCGCATCCGGGCGGACGTCGAGTTCAACGTCTCCTACCACGAGAAGTCCGGCCTGCCCGGCGACGGCACGATGGTGGTCCTGCTGTGGCTGGCGCTGAACTGGCTGATCGTGGAACGGCTGACGTTGCCCGATCTGTTCACCGAGGAGCAACGGCGTGACATGGTCACGGCTCTGGTCGATCGGCTGCTGGCGGGGCAGCCGGCATTACCTCCGGCGTAATCGACCCGGCGCCGCCGGTGGGCCAGCATTCCTTTCAGGACGACGAAAGGAATGCCATGACCGCCTACGGACTCGCCCACCTGCGCCCGCCCGCCGTGCTGCCCGGCGAAGCGTTCCAGTACCTGGAGCGCATCCAGGCGACGCTCGATCCGTACGGCGGCAAGTTCCTCGTGCACGGCGCGCCGGTGCAGGTGCTGGAGGGCGAATGGCCCGGCTCGCTCGTGGTCATCGAGTTCCCGGACGTCGCCGCGGCGCACGAGTGGTACGACTCGCCCGCGTACCAGGAGATCCTGCGGATGCGAGCTGATCACATCCCCGGTGACCTGGTCATCGTCGAAGGGTGCGGTCCGGACCACGACTCGGCCGCCATGGCCGCGGCCATGCGCGCGGCGGCCGCCAGCCAGGTTCAGTACTCGGCGTAGATCCCGATCACGTTGTCATTGCCGTGGGCCGAAAAGCGGCTGACAGCGGTCCGCGGGAGTCGTAGGTTGCCGCGGGTGGAGGAGATCGTCACCGAGCTCGAAATGACCGCCGCCGATCAGCTCAACCCCGCGCCCGTCGTCGACGGCGTCGCGCTGCGGGCCACGGAGCCGGGGCCGGGGGTCAAAGACCTGCACGTCCGGATCGGGACGCCGTACCGGTGGCCGAGCGCGTCCCGGAGCGACGACGGGTGGGAACGCTGGTTCGCCGAACCGGCGCGGCGGTACCGGCTCGTCGAGTACCGCGGCGAGGTCGCCGGCGCCGCCGACTTCGAGCCGCAGCCCGGTGGTGACGTCGAGATCACCACCTTCGGCCTGCTGCCGGAGTTCGTCGGCAAAGGACTCGGCGGGTACGCGCTCACCCTCGTCGTCGCCGACGCGTGGACCGTGCCCGGTGCGCGCCGGGTCTGGCTGCACACCTCGTCGCTCGACCACCCGAACGCGCTGCCGAACTACCTCAGACGCGGCTTCCGCAGCTTCAGCCGTCCACTTTGACCGCGATCCCGACCGTCCGGTCCGCCGGGCCGCGCAGCTTCGAGAAGAACATCGTGACGCGCCCGACGACGCCGTACTTGCGGGCGATCACCTTCCGGACCCGTTCGGTCCCCTCGGCGTCGAGCAGCCGGGCCTGTCCGGTGACGACGGCGCCGTGCGTCTTCCGCCCGCGGACGTCGCACGCCTGGACCTCCACCCGGCCACTGTTGCGGATGCGCTTGACCTTCCCGGCCTTCCGCTCCGACCACAGCACGAGCTCACCGCCGTCGCCGGCCACCCAGATCGGGGTCGGCACGGCGCGCCCGTCACGGCGGAACGTGGTCAGGACGACGTAGCGCTCGGCGGCGAGCCGGTCCGTTTCGGATGCCATGCGCCCACGGTAGTCACGGCGTCCGCCGCCGCAGCGTCGCCGCGCCGAGCATCAGCGCCAGCAGCGCGCAGCAGGCGACGACCAGCAGGTCGCGCAGGATCACCGCGTCGATCGTGGCCGCCGCCGTCACCCGGTTCAGCGCCTCGACCGCGTACGACAGCGGCATCACGTCCGACAGCCACCGCAGCAGCCAGCCCATGTCCGCGCGCGGCACGAACAGCCCGCACAGCAGGATCTGCGGCAGCACGAACACCGGCATGAACTGCACGGCCTGGAACTCGGTGCGCGCGAAGGCGCTGACGAACAGTCCGAGCGCCATCCCCAGCAGCGCGTCGAGCAGGGCGATCAGCAGCAGCATCGCCACCGGGCCCGCCAGGTCGAGGCCGAGCCACCACAGCGAGACGCCCGCCGCGACCGCGACCTGGACGACGGCGATCGCGCCGAACGCCAGCGCGTAGCCGAAGAGCAGGTCGAGCCGTCCGATGGGGAGCGTCATCAAGCGTTCGAGCGTCGCCGTCGTCCGCTCGCGCAACGTCGTGATCGAGGCGATGAGGAACATGATCAGGAAGGGGAACACGCCGAGCAGCGCGGGCGCGACGTGGCTGAACACCAGCGTCGAGTTGAACACGTACCGCAGCAGGACCATCAGCAGCGTCGGCACCAGGATCAGCATCACGACGGTGCGCGGGTCGTGCCGCAGCTGCGTCAGGATGCGCCGGGTGGTGGCGAGGGTCAGCGCGGGGTTCATGACGCCGCCTTCACGAGGTGGAGGAAGGCCTGTTCGAGGTCGGCGGCCCCGGTGCGCTCCCGCAGCGCGAGGGGCGCGTCGTCGGCGAGGAGGACGCCTTCGCGCATGAGCAGGAGCCGGTCGCAGCGCGCCGCTTCGTCCATGACGTGGCTGGACACCAGCAGCGTGGCGCCGGCCTCGGCGAGCCGGCGGAACAGCGCCCACAGCTCGTCGCGCAGGACCGGGTCGAGCCCGACGGTCGGCTCGTCGAGCACCAGCAGCTCCGGCGTGCCGAGCAGGGCGACGGCGAGGTTGGCGCGGCTGTGCTGCCCGCCGGAGAGCGAGCCGACGAGCTTCCCGGCGTGGTCGGCCAGCCCCACCTCGGCAATGACTCTGTCCACATCGGACGCCGGCGCGCGCAGCACCGCGGCGAAGTACCGCAGGGCCTCCCGGATGGTCAGGTCGGCGTAGATGGCGGGGTTCTGCGTCGCGTACCCGATCCGGCGCCGCAGCGGCGGGCTGCCGGCGGGCAGGCCGAGCACGGTGACCGTGCCGCCCTCGACGATCTGCACGCCGACGACCGCCCGCATCAGCGTGGTCTTGCCGCAGCCGCTCGGGCCGAGCAGCCCGGTGACGGCGCCACGCGGCACCTCGAAGCTCACGTCCCGCACCACCGGCCGGCCACCGCGGCGGACCCGCAGGCCGGCGACCCGCAGCGCTGAATTAGTCATGCGTTTAATTCTGCGCCCGTTGAGAAGGCAGGTCAAGGGGGTGGCCGGTGGCTCGGACCCGCGGTGGTGGCCGGAGGTCATGAACGACTCATTCATGACGTCTGACGACAGGAAAGAGTCGTTCATGACGTTGTGGATCGGTCCGGAGGCGGAGCCGGACGCTTCCGGGACCGGCTCAGGCGCTGAAGGCGCGTCAAGAGTCCACGCGGCACACCGCGATGGGCAAGCAGGCGGAAGCGCGCCAACCCCTCTTTTGGGACGATGTATCCGCAGGCCCCGCACACCGGAGGGATGCCGATGATCGTCGCACGCGAACTACCGGTTCACCCGCAAGCGAGCTTCTTCGGCGCGGGGCCCTATCCCGCGCGCCGCGCCGCGATCGCCGCCGCCGCGGTCCTCGCCGGCTTCGTGCTGACCGCGATCTGGTCGGCGCCCTTCGTCGACTCCGTGATCGGCGACAGCGTCGCGAACGGGCTCCTCGGATACGACGCGAAAGCCACCCCGATCGGTGGCGTCCTCGCCGGGACGCTGTTCGCCTTCGTCTCCGGGCTCGCGGGTTCGTTCACCGCTTGCAACATCGCCGCCTTCGGGGCGGTCGCACCGCTGGTCGGCGGCCAGGCGGGCGAAAAGCGGCGGTTCGCCACCACGCTCAAGCCGCTCGGCTGGATCGCCGCCGGCATGCTCACCGTGTCGGTCGTGTACGGCGTGATCGTCGCGCTCGTCGGCACCCGGATGCCGCAGTTCTCCACCGCGCAGACCACCCGGCTGTCCCCGCGCAGCGTCCAGTCGATGATCGCCTTCGGGGTCGTCGGCCTGGTGTTCCTGCTGCTGGGCTTGATCGCGCTCGGCCTTCTCCGCGGTCCGGGGTTCCTGCGCCGCCACCCGGCCGCGCCGCTGGTCCTGATGGGCGCGCTCATCGGCGGGTTCCTCATCGGGCGGCCGTACCCGCTCTTCCGGATCATGTTCCGCAGCGCCGCGGAACAGCACAACGTCCTGTACGGCGCCGCCGCGTTCGCGCTCCAGTCGGTCGGCAACATCGTCGTCATGGCGGTGCTGTTCCTCATCCTGACGCACGCCACGGGCGGGCGCGTGCAACGCTGGCTGGCCGCGAAGCCGGCCCGGATCGCGACCGTGACCGGCGCGGCCCTGCTCGTCGGCGGCACCTTCACGCTGCTCTACTGGGACGTCCGCGTGCTCGGCAGGCTCGGGATCATCTGGTTCCCGATGATCAGCTGGTAGCCCGGCCCAGCCAGCGGTAGTCGGGCGAGGGGTCGAGCTGGACGCTGTCCGCGACGGCGGCCAGCACGGCTTCCGGCTGCGCGCCCGAAACCGTCAGCCAGCGTCCGGACGGCAGCCGGACCGCGACCGTCGCGTCCTTGCCGTTCGCCGGGGCCAGGAAGAAGCCGTGGCTGCCCCGCACCACGATCGGGGCGGCGCCGTTCACGCCGGGGGATCCCGCGCCGACGGCGGCCCGGACCGGCGGCCCGCCCGGGGCCGCGGCCGTCAGCTCGGTCGAGCCGTCCTCCGGGCCGGTGCCCCGGACCGCGGCCGAGCGTTCGGCCAGTCCCGCCGGGAGCGGGCCGAACCGCAGCTCGCCGCGGACGCCGACCGGCTTGGCGGTGACGGACTCGGCGACGCGCATCGCCACCGCGCGGGCGTCCGGGACGCCGGAGACGTGGGCGGTCAGCACGTGCGTTTCGTCGGCGAGCCAGGTCAGGAGCGCGGCCGAGCCGGTGTCGCCGGTGACCATGGCGACCCGGCCGCGCACCAGGATCTGGTCCCCGAGCGACGCGATCTTCAGCGCGGTCTGCGACCACTCGGGGTCGACCGGCGAGTACGCCGACAGCGTGATCTCCGCCGGCCCGGCGAACCACCGCCGGACCTGCGGCGCGGTGCCGGGGCCGCCCTCGCGGTACTGCTCGGTGAAGCCGTCGGGCAGCCAGCCGGGGCTGTAGCCGAGCACCGGGCGGCTCGCGGCGGGCACCAGGTCGACCGTGGTGAGCAGCTGCGTGCCGGCGACGACGCCGGCGACCAGCGCGACCACCGCGGCGGCGACCAGCGCCAGCCGGGTCGCCGGCCGCCGCTGCCGCCCGGCGCGGGCGAGCGCGTCGCGCACCGCGTGACCGTCCGGCGCGCGGGCGGCGAGGCGGTCCAGGCTCTCCCGGATCAGCGTCTCGGTCTCGTGCTCGCTGCGGCTCATTCGGGGGCTCCGGTGGTCAGGGCCGTGGGGTGCGGGGCCTGGCGCAGGGTGGCCAGGGCGCGGGAGATCTGGCTGCGCACGGTGGACACGCCGCAGCGCAGGACCGCGGCGATCTCGGCGTCGGAGTAGCTCTCGTAGTAGCGCAGCACGATCGCCGCGCGCTGTTTGCGGGGCAGCGTGGCCAGGAGGCCGAGCATCGCGTCCCGCTCGTCGTAGGCGGTGGCCGGGTCGGCCGACGGTGGGCTCAGCGCGTCCAGGACGTCGTGGCTGCTCGGCACCATCCGCCGCACGGCCCGCCGCCGCCACGACAGGTACTCGTTGGTGACCATCCGCCGCACGTAGGTCGGCGGCGCGGCGATGGCGTCCCAGCGTTGCTGGGCGCGCAGGAGCACGTCCTGGACGATGTCCTGCGCCAGGTGCGGGTCGTTCGTCAGGACGGTGGCGTAGCGGAGCAGCCCGTCCAGCCGCTCCGCCACGAACTCTTCGAAACCCACGCACGTCCCTTCCGTCACCCATCCCATGGACGCGCGAGGGGGCCGGACTGCTGCATGCGGACGGGACTTTTTTGTCGCGGCGTTTGTCGCGGGATGACGTCCTCGAGCCGGAGGAACGCGAAACCGTTGGTCGGGAGGTCGCCGTCGGCCGGGCGGCGTTCGCCGTCGTGGACGACCAGGAGGCCGTGCGGGAAGCGGCGGCCCAGCGACGCCGTGGTGATCGCCGAGCCGTCGGAGTGCTCGACCGAGTCCGTGCCGCGGCCCGCGACGATCCGCAGGTCACGCGTGCGGCGGCCGTACACGACGAAGCGCGAGTCGCCCTGGCTGGACGCGAACAGCGTGCCGTCCGCCAGCGCCAGGCCCTCGGCGTCCGCGGTGAGCCACCGGCCGCCGAACCCGGGGTCGGCGCCGTCCGGCACGCACTCTTCGGCCGCGGGGTCCCAGCGCTGCGGGACGCCGTAGGACCGCACGCGGTCGATCAGCTCGGGCCGCCCGAAGCCGCCCGGCGTGAGCGGGATCCGCCAGATCCCGACGTCCTCCTGGGCGGTGTAGAGCACACGGCCGTCGAGCACCGAGCCTTCCAGCTGCGGTCTTTCACCGGGCTCCTCGCACGGCGCCCAGGTCGTGCCGTCCGGCAGCCGGAAGGCCGACGGCAGGTCCACCGTGGCGATCTTTTCGGTGCCGACGGTCCCGTCGGGCTTGTCCACGAGCCGCAGCAGCGCCACCCGCGTCTCGTGCCGCCGGGTCACCGCGACCCGCCGGTCACCGGTGCGCGGGTCGCGGCCCGCCGCCAGGCCGTACGCCGTCCGCTGACTGTCCACTTCGGACTCCGACGTCGAGAACACCGGCGCCGCGGCCGGATCGGTGACGTCGGTCAGGACGTGGGCGGCCGCCGGGTCGATCCGGTAGACCCGGATCCGGTCCCGTCCGCGGTCGCTGACCACGGCCAGGTCGCCGACGACGTCGACGTTGTTGAACCGGCCCTTCGGCCCGGCCGGGACCAGCTGCAGGGTCCGCCCGGCCAGGTCGAACGCGGCGAGCCCGCCTTCCTTGAGCGTGCCGATGACGACGCTGCGCTCAGGGTCGCGCGGGTGGACCCAGATCGCGGGATCGTCGGCGTCGGCGTTCGCCGGGGACGCGCTCGCGTCGTCGACGAACGCTTGCGTCTGCGCGACTGGCGACGGGTCGCACGGCGCGGCGGAAGCGGGGACGGCGGACAGCAGGGAGACGGCGGCCACGGCCACCGGGAGGAGTCTGCGCACGGGCGCAAACTAGACGAATCGGATGGCCGGGGAATGAACGCGCCGTGATGAGCAGCCCCGGTTTCCAGCCTACCGGGAGGGGCCGACAGTTCCGGGGGCCCGAGTCTCGAGCGCCCCAATGTGGCGTTCGGTGCGTCAGACGCACCCAATGTGGCGTTCGGTGCGTTGAACGCAACCAACGCCACATTGGGGCGCTTGCCCGGCACTGTGGACAAGCCGAGCTTCGTCGGCCGCGAGCGCCCGGAACTGTCGGTGCCCGCCGGTAGCGTGGAAACGGGGGCTGCTCAGGCAGGCGGCGCGAGGTAGTACTGGGCCACCGGGGCGAGCATCTCCACGATCTCGTCGTCGGAGGCGTGCACCAGCGGCGGCAGCTTGATCACGTACCGCAGCAGCGCGATCCCGATCATCTGCGCCGCGATGCCCGTCACCCGGATCTTCGGCACCTCCAGGGACCGGGCGACCTCGGCCAGCACCGTGCGCTCGATGAACTGGCGCATCATCAGCGCGACCTGTTCGTTCGTCGCCGCCGCGCGCAGCATCGCGACGAACGGCGTCCGGCCCGCCGGCTCCGCCCAGACCGCCAGGAACGCCCGCACCAGGCGTTCACCCAGCGATGCGCGCGGCCCCGCGAGGATCGACGGCACCAGGGACGCCGGGTTCACCGGCAGGTTCATCGCCGCCGCGAACAGCTCCTGCTTGGTGCCGAAGAAGTGGTGCAGCAGGGCCGCGTTCACGCCCGCGTCGGCGGCGATCCCGCGGACCGTCGCTCCGTCGTACCCCAGCTCGGCGAACCGGTGCCGCGCCGCGTCGAGGATCTTCTCGCGCGTCTCGGTCTGCCCCGGCCGCCGTCCCGCCCGTGCCATTGTCCGAGCTTAGAACCCCCTTGACTACGCTGGTGACCATGTCTGTCGCGGTGCGGGTGATCCCCTGTCTCGACGTCGACGCGGGCCGGGTCGTGAAGGGTGTCAACTTCGCCGGCCTCCGTGACGCCGGCGACCCGGTCGAGCTGGCCCGGCGTTACGACGCCGAGGGGGCCGACGAGCTGACGTTCCTCGACGTCACGGCGTCCTCCGGCGACCGCGAAACCACCTACGACGTGGTCCGCCGCACCGCCGAGCAGGTCTTCATCCCGCTCACCGTCGGCGGCGGCGTCCGCAGCAACGACGACGTCAACCGGCTCCTGCGCACCGGGGCGGACAAGGTGAGCATCAACACCGCCGCCATCGCCCGGCCGGAGTTCCTCAGCGAAGCATCGAGAAGGTTCGGTGCCCAGTGCATCGTGCTGTCGGTCGACGCGCGCCGCGTGCCCGAGGGCGGCGAGCCGACGGCCTCCGGGTTCGAGGTCACCACCCACGGCGGCCGCCGCGGCACCGGCATCGACGCCGTCGAGTGGGCCGCGCGCGGCGAAGAGCTGGGCGTCGGCGAGATCCTGCTGAACTCGATGGACGCCGACGGCACGAAGAACGGCTTCGACCTCGAACTCATCGGGCTGGTGCGCAAAGCCGTGCGGGTCCCGGTGATCGCCAGCGGGGGAGCGGGCGCGGTCGAGCACTTCCTGCCCGCGGTCCGGACCGGCGCGGACGCGGTGCTCGCGGCCAGCGTGTTCCACTTCGGACAGCTGAAGATCGGCGACGTCAAGACCGCTCTGCGCGACGGCGGGGTCGAGGTCCGATGAGGACCTGGCAAGCACCCGCCGAGGTGAAGGTCGTCGCCGGCCTGCTGGTCGGGCTGCCCGTCGCGTGGGCGCTGCTCGACCTGATCCCCGTGCTGAGCGCCGGCTCGGGCCTGGCCATCTACCGGATGCCGGCGCTCGCGCTCATCCTCGGCGGCGTCGTCACCACCGGGCTCGTGCACAAAATGGGCAGCGCCCGCATCGGCGGCATGGTCGTCAGCGTCGTCTTCGCGCTGCTGCACGCGTTCCTCCTGCTCGGCGCGGCGCTGTGGTGGAACAAGCTGTTCTCCGGCCTGTCCTTCGCGGGCTACGGCTACGCGTTCGTCCTGTTGAACTCGATGCCGCTCAAGCGGCACATCCTGGGAGCGCAAGCATGAGCCTCGACCCGGCCGTCTCGGCGCGCCTCAAGCGCAACGCCGACGGCCTGATCGCCGCCGTCGTCGTCGAGCACGCCACCTCGGACGTGCTGATGATGGCCTGGATGAACGACGACGCCCTCGCCGCCACCCTGGCCACCCGCCGTGGCACGTACTGGTCGCGCAGCCGCGGAAAGCTGTGGGTCAAGGGCGAGACGTCCGGGCACTACCAGCACGTCCGCGAAGTGCGGATCGACTGCGACGGGGATACAGTCCTGCTGCGCGTCGACCAGACCGGCCCGGCTTGTCACACCGGCACGCACACCTGTTTCGACACCGAGGAACGCCTCCTCCTGGCGGATGAGAAAGAGCACGCGTGACCATCGTCGCCGACATCCTGGTCGGGCTCGTCGCCCTGATCCACCTCTACATCGTCGTCCTGGAGATGTTCCTGTGGACGACCCCGCGCGCCCGCGCCGGCTTCGGCACGACGAAGGAGTTCGCGGAGGAGACGAAGACGCTCGCCGCGAACCAGGGGCTGTACAACGGTTTCCTCGCGCTCGCACTGGTGTGGGGCCTCATCGCGAGTGACCCGACCGGGTTCCAGCTGAAGCTGTACGGGATCGTGTGCGTGATCGTCGCGGGCCTGTACGGCGCCGCGACGGCCAGCAAGCGGATCCTGTTCGTCCAGGTGGTTCCCGGAGCGCTGGCACTGATCGCGCTCCTGCTCGCGCGCTGACGTCGATTCCCCGAATTGACCAATGGTGTCCAGGAATGGCGATGAACCACCATTCCTTCCCGCATCCGGGTGACGGTGGACCTGCTCACTTGCACGCTCGGCGAGGCCGTCCGGTTGCCCTTCCGGCCTGTGCCGTTTCTCGCACCGTCTCCGCAGCTCAGGGCTTCTAAGCTCGGCTGATGGCGCTCGACGGTTCCCTTCTCGGTCTCCTCCGGCGGCGGGCGGTGTGGCAGGCCGTCACGGTGACCGGCGCGGCCGTCTTCGGCTTTTTCCTGGTGTCCCTGGTCGCTTACCTGCTCGTCCGGAAAGCCCCCGTCTTCGGGTCCGGCGAACTTCCCGCCCTTTTCACCACCTTGGCGGCATCCGCCGGTCTCGCGGTTCTCGGCGTCTTCGAGCTGAGCTTTCTCGCCCGCCGGTTCCGTACCGCGGCGATGGAGCAGGACTTCGGCTCCTGGCTGCCGCCGGCGGACGACGCCGACCGCGACCGCCGGATCGACTTCGTGGCGGAGACCGCCGGGCTGCGTCGGCTCGCGCGCCGCGCCTCGGCCCTCGTCCTGGTCTGGGTCGCGCTGGCCATCGCCGGGATCACCGGCCAGGTCCTGCTCGACGAGGCCGCCGCGGACCTCCTCGCGACCGGGGCCCGGTTCGAGGGCGTCGTGCTGTCCGTGCACCACCGGTCCCGCGGCACGTACTGGATCGAGGTGGGCTTCGGCGCCCGGACCGTGCGGATCGTCCAGACTTCGGAGCACCGGTACCACGTCGGCGAGGGGGTCACCGTGGTGGTCGACCGCACCGGCCCGGAGCGCGTGCGCACCACCGAGGAGCCGAACGACGACCAGGTCCTCCTCAACCTCGCGGTGATCCGGCTCGTGGCCGGGTTCGGCGGAGCGCCGTTCGCGGTCGCCGCCGCGGTGGGCTGGCGGCGGCGGGCCCGCGCCGTCGCGGCCACCGGGTGGCGCGTCGCCACGGTCGACGTCGTGCCCGACCGCACCCGCGGCCGGAACCGGCACCTGCCGGACGTCCACGTCCGCTACCGCGACGGCACCGTGATCGTGCTGCGCGCCGCGCGTTCACTGCACCGCGCCAAGCCGATGGCGGTCTACACGGACCGGCTCGCGTGGATCGGCGGCTGGGGCCCGGACATGGTCGTCCTCTTCCCCAACGGCCCGTACCGGCCGGGGCCGTACGCGATCCCGGCGTCCGCGCGGAGGGCGTGCCGGGAGCGGGCTCAGCCGATTTCGCCGGTGAGGTAGCGCTGCAGGTTCGGCGCGATCGCCCGCACCAGCACCTCGACCTCCTCGGTGGCGAGCGGCTCGAACTTCGCCACGTACCGGACCATGCCCAGGCCCACCATCTGGGTCGCGCAGAGGTTCATGCGCAGCGGGATGCGGTCGGAGCCGATCGAGGAGATCAGCCCGCTGAAGAACCGCTGGAAGAAGTCGCGCAGCACGTGCCCGGCCTGTTCGTGGCCGGTGATGCTGCGGATGAGCGCCACGAACTGGCCGCCGCCCGCGCTGTCCCAGCGGGTGATGAAGGTGCGGACGATCCGTTCGCCCAGTTCGTCGCCGGGTCCGTCGCGCAGGGCCTTCTGCAGCTCCATGGGGTCGAACGGAAGCTCGAGGACCGCTTGCGCGAACAGGCCCTCCTTGCTGCCGAACCAGTGGTTGACCATCGCGGCGTCGACCCCGGCGCGGGTGGCGATGGCGCGCACGGTGGCGCCGTCGTAGCCGTTTTCGGCGAACACGGCCCGCGCGGCTTCGATCAGCGCGGTGCGGGTGTCCTGCCCGGCGGGCCGCCGCCCCCGGCGGCGGGCAGTAGTCTCGGGGTTGTCCGTGGTGCTCACGGCTCCATCATGACCCACGCGCCCGACAAATTCAACATTCATTGAATTTGTGCCGCCGCGCACGTCCTGAATGACTCATTCAGGGCCCGGGAGGTCCTGAACGAGTCATTCAGGACCTTGGCGGAGCCGCTTGGGCACCGCGATCGGCCGGGGCGGCACAATGAGCCGCATGGTCAGCGCATCCGCCGGTCCGTCCGGCCCCGGCTCGGTCAGCCCCTCCCGCGAGGACTTCCGCGCCCTCGCCGAGAGCCGCCGCGTGATCCCGGTCGTGCGCCGGGTCCTCGCCGACGGCGAGACGCCGATCGGGGTCTACCGCAAGCTCGCCGCCGACCGGCCCGGCACCTTCCTGTTCGAGTCCGCGGAAAACGGCGCGTCCTGGACCCGCTGGTCGTTCATCGGCGTCCGCAGCCCGGCCGCGCTCACCGTCCGCGACGGCGAAGCCGTCTGGACCGGCACGCCGCCGGTCGGCCTGCCCGCCGAAGGCAACCCGCTGGAAGTGCTGCGCGAAACGATCGAAGCGTTGCACACCGAACCGCTGCCCGGATTGCCGCCGCTGACCGGCGGCATGGTCGGCTACATCGGCTACGACGCCGTGCGGTGGCTGGAAAAGCTGCCGGAACTGGCCGAGCGAGACCTCGACATCCCCGAGCTGACCATGCTCCTCGCCACCGACCTGGCCGCGTTCGACCACCACGAAGGCACGGTCACGCTCATCGCGAACGCCGTCAACTGGGACGACTCGCCCGAGCGCGTGGACGCGGCCTACGACGACGCCGTCGCCCGGCTGAGCGCGATGACCGAGCAGCTGCAGGTGCCCGCGCCCGCCACCATCGCCGCGTTCGACCGGCCCGCGCCCGAGTTCACCCGGAAGCGGTCGAAAGCGGACTTCCACGCCGCGGTCGAGAAGGCCGTCGAGGCGATCAAGGCCGGCGAAGCGTTCCAGATCGTGCCGTCGCAACGGTTCGAGATCCCCACGGCCGCCGACGCGATCGACATCTACCGC
Source organism: Amycolatopsis vastitatis (assembly GCF_002234595.1). Classification (GTDB taxonomy): domain Bacteria; phylum Actinomycetota; class Actinomycetes; order Mycobacteriales; family Pseudonocardiaceae; genus Amycolatopsis; species Amycolatopsis vastitatis. Next base: position 12,727 of record NZ_NMUL01000046.1, on the reverse strand, counting down.
GTGCTCCGGACGTCCAACCCGAGCCCGTACATGTACCTGCTGCGGCTCGACGGCTTCGACATCGTCGGCTCCAGCCCCGAGTCGCTGGTCACCGTGCGGGACGGCCGCGCGACCACGCACCCGATCGCGGGCACCCGCTGGCGCGGCGCCGACCCGGAGGAGGACGCCCAGCTGGCCAAGGACCTCCTCGCCGACGAGAAGGAGCGCGCCGAGCACCTCATGCTCGTCGACCTCGGCCGCAACGACCTCGGCAAGGTCTGCAAGCCGGGCACCGTGCGCGTCGTCGACTTCTTCCAGATCGAGCGCTACAGCCACGTCATGCACATCGTGTCGACCGTCACCGGTGAGCTGGCCGACGGCAAGACGGCGTTCGACGCGGTCACGGCGTGCTTCCCCGCCGGGACGCTGTCCGGCGCGCCGAAGGTCCGCGCGATGGAGCTGATCGAGGAGCTGGAGCCGGTCCGCCGCGCGCTGTACGGCGGGGTCGTCGGTTACCTCGACTTCGCCGGCGACGCCGACACGGCGATCGCGATCCGCACGGCACTGGTCAAGGACGGCATCGCGCACGTCCAGGCCGGCGGCGGGGTGGTCGCCGACTCGGTGCCGGACTACGAGGACACCGAATCGCTGAACAAGGCCAGGACCGTGCTCTCGGCCGTGGCCGCCGCGCAGACGATGGTGGCGGCGGGCGCCCTCGACCCGGCCGCGGACAGCGCCCATGTCTGACACGCCGTCACGCCGTCCACTGTGGATGATCGTGGTCGCGCTGCTGCTGGGCGCCGTGGCCCTGTGGGGAGCGTCACGGCTGACGTGGTTCGCCGAGTTCCGCGACGGCGGCGTACGGGGGACGGTGCTCTACCGCGAAACCGGCGAACAGCGGGCGACGGCGCTCGTGCCGCTGGCGCTGCTGGCCCTGGCCGGCGTGGCCGGGCTGGTGGCCACCGGGGGCTGGGCGCGGCGCGTGCTCGGCGTCGTCCTGGCGCTGGCCGGGCTCGCCGCGGTCTGGACCGGCGTCGACGGCGTCCGCTTCGGCGGCTACGCCGACGGGCTGCCGGTGACCCAGATGCTGCTCGGGCGCGGCCTGGCCGTGCTCGGGGGAATTCTCGTCGCCGCCGGCGGGTTGGCAGCGGTCAGGACCGCCGGCCGGAGCGCCCGGCTCGGCGCGAAATACGCTGCCCCGGCCACGCGGAAGAAGGAGCGGGATCCGGACGCCGAGCTGTGGGAGGCCTTGTCCGAAGGGGAAGATCCGACGGACCGCCGGGGTGGGCATTCGGAGTAACGCGCACACCCGGAACCGGGCGTCTCGGATGCGGGGGTTAGCATCGTTTCGGCGGGAAGGGGAAGGTTTTTGTGAGCGACCTTGCGAATGAATCCGTGAGCACGTGCCCGGGCGGGGGCGCCCGGTGAGCGTGCTCGAAGACATCGTCGCCGGCGTGCGGGAAGACCTCGCCGTGCGGGAGTCCGCGCTGCCGTTCGACGAGCTGAAGATCCGCGCGGCCGCCGCCCCGGCGCCCCGCGACGTCATGGCCGCCCTGCGCGAGTCCGGCATCGGCGTGATCGCCGAAGTCAAGCGGCGCAGCCCCTCCAAGGGTGACCTGGCCGACATCCCCGACCCGGCCGCGCTGGCGAAGGACTACGAAGACGGCGGTGCGCGCGTGATCAGCGTGCTGACCGAGCAGCGCCGCTTCGGTGGTTCGCTGGCCGACCTCGACGCCGTGCGTGCGGCCGTGGACACGCCGATCCTGCGCAAGGACTTCATCGTCAGCCCCTACCAGGTGCACGAGGCCCGCCTGCACGGCGCCGACATGGTGCTGCTGATCGTCGCCGCGCTGGAGCAGAACGCGCTCGTCTCGCTGCTCGACCGCGTCGAATCGCTCGGCATGACCGCGCTGGTGGAGATCCACAACGCCGAGGAGGCCGACCGGGCCCTCGAGGCGGGCGCCAAGGTCATCGGCGTCAACGCGCGCAACCTGCACACCCTCGAGGTGGACCGCGACGTCTTCTCGCGGCTGGCCCCCGGCCTGCCGATGGACGTCTACAAGGTCGCCGAGTCCGGTGTCCGCGGCCCGGGAGACCTGATGTCCTACGCCGGCCACGGCGCCGACGCGGTGCTGGTCGGCGAGGGGCTCGTCGCTTCCGGCGACCCGAAGGGCGCCCTGGTCAAGCTGGTCACGGCCGGCTCCCACCCCGCCTGCCCGAGGCCGTCGCGGTGACGGAACAGCACGACAAGCACGACCCGGACGAGCGGGGCTACTACGGCCCGTACGGCGGGCGGTTCATGCCGGAGGCGCTCATCGGCGTCGTCGACGAGGTCGCCACCGAGTACGACAAGGCCCGGCACGACCCGGAGTTCCTGAACGAGTTCAACCGCCTGCTGAAGGACTACGCGGGCCGCCCGTCGCTGCTCACCGAGGCCAAGCGCTTCGGCGAGCACGCCGGCGGCGCGCGGGTGTTCCTCAAGCGGGAAGACCTGAACCACACCGGCTCGCACAAGATCAACAACGTGCTGGGCCAGGCGCTGCTCACCAAGCGCATGGGCAAGAAGCGCGTGATCGCCGAGACCGGCGCGGGCCAGCACGGCGTCGCGACGGCCACCGCGTGCGCGCTGCTCGACCTCGACTGCGTCGTCTACATGGGCGAGGTCGACACCGAGCGCCAGTCGCTGAACGTGGCCCGCATGCGGCTGCTCGGCGCCGAGGTGATCCCGGTCAAGACCGGTTCGCGGACGCTGAAGGACGCGATCAACGAGGCCCTGCGCGACTGGGTCACCAACGCCGACACGACGCACTACCTCTTCGGCACGGCCGCCGGTCCGGCGCCGTTCCCGACGATGGTCCGCAACTTCCACCACGTCATCGGCACCGAGGCCCGCGAGCAGATCCTGGAGCAGGCCGGCCGCCTGCCCGACGTCGTCGCGGCGTGCGTCGGCGGCGGGTCGAACGCGATCGGCATCTTCTCGGGGTTCTACGACGACCCCTCCGTGCGGCTGGTCGGCCTGGAGCCGGGCGGCGAGGGCATCGAGGGCAACCGCCACGGCGCGACCCTCACGAAGGGCACCCCGGGCAGCCTGCACGGCGCGATGACGTACCTGCTGCAGGACGAGGACGGCCAGACGGTCGAGTCGCACTCGATCTCGGCCGGGCTCGACTACCCGGGTGTCGGCCCGGAGCACGCGTGGCTCAAGGACACCGGCCGCGCCGAGTACCGCCCGATCACCGACGCCCAGGCGATGGACGCGTTCAAGCTGCTGTCCCGCACCGAGGGCATCATCCCGGCGATCGAGTCGGCGCACGCCCTGGCCGGCGCGCTGGACCTGGGCCGCGAGCTGGGCCCCGACGGCTTGATCGTCGTGAACCTGTCGGGCCGCGGCGACAAGGACATGGACACGGCGGCGAAGTGGTTCGGGCTGGTGAACGGATGAGCGGGCTGGACGACCTTTTCGCCTCGACGCGGGCCGAGGGACGCGGCGCGCTGATCGGTTACCTCCCGGCCGGCTTCCCCACGGTCGACGGGTCGAAGGACCTGATCGCGGCGTGCGTCGACGGCGGCGCGGACCTGATCGAGGTCGGCGTCCCGTACTCGGACCCGGTGATGGACGGCCCGACGATCCAGGCCGCCTCGGTGACGGCGCTGGACAACGGCTTCCGGCTGAAGCACCTGTTCGAGGTGGTCGAGTCGGTGTCGGCACGCGGCGGCCGCGCGGTGGTGATGACGTACTGGAACCCGGTGAACCGCTACGGCGTGGACCGCTTCGCGCGCGACCTCGCTTCGGCGGGCGGCCTCGGCTTGATCACGCCGGACCTGATCCCGGACGAAGCCGCTGCGTGGATGACCGCTTCGGAAGAGCACGGCCTGGACCGGACTTTCCTGGTGGCACCGTCGTCGTCGGAGGAGCGGCTCGCCCTCACGGCGGCTGCGTCGTCGGGCTTCATTTACGCGACCGCGGTGATGGGCGTCACGGGCGCCCGCGACCAGGTCGGCGCGGGCGCGGAGGAACTGGTCCGCCGCACGCGAGTCCACACGACGTTGCCGATCGGCGTGGGCCTCGGCGTCCGGTCCGGCGAGCAGGCGGCCCAGGTGGCGGCCTTCGCGGACGCGGTGATCGTGGGCTCGGCCCTCGTCACGGCGGCCGCTGAAGGTGCTTCGGGGGTTCGCGCGCTGTCGGAGGAGCTGGCTGAGGGCGTGCGCCGGGCTGTCACCCCTGCCTGAGGCGTACTTGAACGCCGGACGGCCCACCTGGTCGCTCCAGCTCTGAGAGCGTTTGTACGAAACCTGTACACGTCACCGGCACAGTCCGGATCATGGACTTCGACCTTGGACGTCTCCAGCGCCGGACCTTCCTCCGCGGCGCCGCCGGTCTCGCCGTCGCGGGCGCTGCCGGGCTGCTGCTTCCCGGTGCCGCGCAAGCCGCCACCGAGCCGCGGATCTACAGCTGTGACGAGTGGGGTGCGCGGCCGCCCGCCGATGCGCTCACCACGCTCGACCACCCCGCCAACCGGGTCCTCATCCACCACATCGCCAGCGTCAACACCACCGACTACTCGCTGGCCCAGGCCTTCCAGATCGCCCGCGACACCCAGCACGACCACATCGACAACAACGGCTGGTCCGACACCGGCCAGCACTTCACCGTCAGCCGCGGCGGCTACCGCATGGAAGGCCGGCACGGCAGCCTGAGCACCGTGCGCGGCCGCACCACCATGATCCAGGGCGCGCACTGCCCCGGCCAGAACACCAACGCCATCGGCATCGAGAACGAAGGCCTCTACACCAGCGTCGAGCCGCCTCAGGCGCAATGGGCCTCGCTCGTCCTCATGTGTGCCTACATCTGCCGGCAGTACGGCATCCCCGTCTCGGAGATCAAGGGCCACCGCGACTACTACAACACCGAATGCCCCGGTGACCGCCTCTACGCGAAGCTTCCGCAGCTGCGCACCGAGGTCGCCAGGGCGATGGCCGGGTAAAGCTCCGCCGGCCGCGCCGAGACGTCCCGGCGCGGCCGGCGGCTTCATCCGTTCTCGAGCGTGCCCAGCGTCCGGACGGCGTCGGTCGCCGCGGCCTGGTCGGCCGGGTCCGGCTCGGCCGCCGCGCCGGGGTGGGCCGACGCGGCCGGGCGGGTGCAGCCCAGCTGCTGCAACGATCCCTGGAGCCGGTCGGTCAGGAACTTCAGCAGGCTGACGCCGTCGTCGGGGGACGGCGCCGGCCGCAGCAGGCGGCGGTCGGCCGTGAGCCGGTCGAGCCCCGCCGAGCGCAGGGTGCGGCAGTACGCCCGGGTGCTCGCCGTCCGCCGGTCCAGCGGGGGCTGGTCGACCCCCGCGCGGTAAAGGTTCGTCTTGGCCGTGCTGGGTTTGCCGCCGACCAGCGTCATCGGGTCGCCCGGCGGCACCAGCGCCACCGGGTTCCGCTGCCCGGCCGCGGCCTGCAGCTCGTTGAGGGCGAGCGACGTCGTGGGGCGGCCGCGGTCGGTGAGATCCGGGACCGTGAACGGCGTGCAGCCCAGCGCCGGGTCCACGAAGGCGTCGAGCAGCCGGTTGTCGCTGCCGTTGGCGAGGGTGGCCGGCTTGCCGAGGACGCGGGCGTTCGCCGCCGTGGCCTGGGCCGTCCGGCCGTCGCGCGTCGCGAGGTAGGTCGTCGTCACGTTGTCGCTCTGGTCCTGGTCCACCAGCGAGAAGTCACGCACCGACGGGCACGGCCGGCCGTCCTTCGCCCGGCCCAGCGGGGGGATCCGCAGCTTGCCGGCCCGCACGGCGGTGTTCGCCGCGTCGAAGAACGCCTGCGCGCCGCAGAAGGCGACCTGGCCGAACAGCGAGCGGCCCAGCCCGTTCACGCACCGGCCCGCCTTCAGCGCGGCCGGGCTGCCGCCGAGGGTCAGCGTGTCGCCGTTGAAGCCGAACCACAGGCCGACGACGGCGTTCCGGGGCAGGGCCGGGACGACCGGCGGCGCGGCGGGCGCGCGGCCCGCGTCGACGACGAGCGGGTGGTACACCGACAGCTTCCCGGTGGCGGGGTCGAGGATCGTCGCCTCGGCGAAGGCGCCCTGGGCGTCGACCGCCTCGTGACACGCGCCCTGGCGCTGATCGGTCGCGGCGAGCTGGTACGGCGTGGCCAGGCCACGCGCCGAAAGCGGATCTTCGGGCACCTTCAGGGTGCAGGAGGAATTGGGGGTCGCGGGCGGCGGTGCCGGGGTGCGCGGTGCGGCCACCGCGATTCCGACCGCAGCCAGCGACGCCGCGGCCACCGCGACGGTCACCTTGAGCTTCCAAGGCCGTTGCCGGTGGCGGGGACGAGCTTCTGGCATGGACTGTGCCTTCTTTCGGCCTCCTCACCTCACCCGCTGCGGGACGCTAGCACGGATAACGGCCGGATCACAGAACCATTTCTGGGCAGAAAAGCGGCATTCGCGGCGAATGGTGCCGCACAAAAGATCAATGGAGATACCGCATCACGGCGCACAGCTCCTCGGGCGCCAGTGCGCCGAGCCGGTCGATCTCCCCGCGGCGCACGTCCATCACCGTCGTCGCCAGCTCCGGCCCGAACGCCGAGGTCAACGCGGAGTCCGCTTCGAACGCCGTCACCGCTTCGGCCAGTGTCGTCGGCAGCCGCTCCGCCGAGGGGAGCGTGCCCGGGTCGACGTCCACCGGTTCCGGCAGGCTCGCCCCGGAATCCAGGCCGGCCAGGCCCGCGAACAGCAGCGCCGCCACCACCAGGTACGGGTTCGCCGTCAGGTCGAAGCACTTGACCTCGAAGTTCGCCGCCCGGTCGCGCTGCCCGGCCGGGCCCTGCACCAGCCGCAGCGGGGCCTCGCGGTTTTCCAGGCCCCACGCGTGGAACACCCCGGCCCAGTGGTGCGGTTCGAGCCGCAGGTAGCTGACCACCGAAGGCGCGCCGATCGCCAGCAGGGCCGGCAGCCGCGAGAAGATCCCGGCACCGAACGCTTCGGCCGTCTCCGTGAGCCCGAACCGCCGGTCGCCGCCCGCGCACAGGTTGCGGTCCCCGTCCCAGAGGCTCAGGTGGACGTGACCGCCGTTGCCGACGCCGTCCGGCGCGAACTTCGGCGTGAACGACGCGCGCAGCCCGTGCCGCTGACTGACCGTGCGGATCGTCTCGCGCGTCAGCACCGCGACGTCGGCCGCCCGCACGGGATCGCCGGCCGCCACGGACAGCTCGAACTGCCCCGACGCGTATTCGGGGTGGATCTGCTCCACCGCGACGCCCTGCGCGGACAGCGCCGAGACCAGGGCGCGCAGGTAGGCCGCCTGCGAGGAAAGGCGTGCGTAGCCGTAGGCCGGTCCCGCCGTCGCCGAACGCGGGTCGTCGGGCGCGTCGGCCGCCGTGATCACCCACTCGATCTCGAACGCCGTCCGGACGTTGTAGCCCCGCGCCGCGAGCCGGGCCGTCGCGGCCGCCGCCAGCGCCCGCGCGTCCTGCGGGTGCGGCAGGCCCTCCTGGTCGTACCGCCACGCCGGCGCCCACGCCCAGCCCGGCTGCGCGGCCAGCGGCACGAGCGCGTCGAGGTCCGGGTGCAGCCGCAGGTCGCCGACCGGGCCGCGGGAATGCGTACCGCCGACGATGTCGTCGGTGGCCAGGAAGAAGTCGAACGAGTTCGACGCGCCGACACCCCACCCCGCCGCCGACCACAGCCGGTCCACCGGCACGGCCTTCACCCGCGCGATGCCGCTGTTGTCCACGAAGGTCAACGCGACGAGCTCGACGCCGGCGGCGCGCAGGCCGTCGGCCCTGATGGCACCTTGTTGCGCGAGCTCCGCCCGATCGAGCTGGCTCATCCTGCCCCCATCACTGTTCACTGGTCTTCTCGCCTGAGAAAGAGGTGAAGATCGTGTCAGACACCGTCGAAACCCGTCCAGGTCTGCGCCGCTCCCTCTCCGTATGGCAGGCCGTCGGCCTGTCCGTCGCGTTGATGGCCCCGAGCATGGCCGCCAACATCAACCCCCAGCAGACCGCGGCCGCCGCCGGCCGCGCCGTCCCGCTCGCCTTCCTGCTTTCGGCGGTCGGGGTGCTGCTCGTCGCGTACGGCTTCGTCAAGCTCTGCCAGTACTACCAGCACGCCGGCTCGGTGTACGCCTTCGTCGGCGCGACGCTCGGCCCGCGCGCGGGTGTCGTCTCCGGCATCGGTCTCCTCGGCACATACACGTTCTACGCGGTCGTCACGAGCTCGGCCGCGGGCACGCTCGGCACCGCTTTCCTCGCGCAGGTCGGACTCTGGCCGGACCCGCCGTCGTGGGGCCCGTTCGTGCTCACCGCCGTCGCGCTGGCCGGCGCCTGGCTGCTGTCCGTGGTGCCCGCGCGCCGCGGGACGAGCACGCTGCTGGCCGTCGAAGGCGCGACCATCGCGGTGATCCTGCTGGTCACCGTGGTGATCCTGGTGCGCCTGCTCGCCGGTGGCGCACCCGGCGGCGCGCGGTTCACGATGGACGTCTTCGTCCCGGAAACCGGGCTGTCCGGCGTGTTCCTCGGCGCCGTCTTCGGGTTCCTGTCCTTCGCCGGGTTCGAAGCCGCCGCGACGCTCGGCGAGGAAACCCACGACCCGAAGCGCAACATCCCGCGCGCGATCCTCGGCACGGCGATCTTCGGCGGCGGCTACTTCGTCGTGGTCACCGCGGTCGAGATGATGGCCTTCGGCACCGACGCGACCGCGTTCCACGACTCGCCGTCGCTGCTCGGCGACCTCGGCAGCCGGTACGCCGGCGCGTGGGTCGGCGACGTCATCAGCGCCGGCGCCGCGATCAGCGCGTTCGGCTGCTGCCTCGCCTGCGTCGTCGGCGGCTCGCGGCTGCTGTTCGCCCTGGGCCGTGACGCGGTCGGCGGCCGCGGCATCGGCCGGACGTCTTCGCGCGGCACGCCGGTGACCGCGGTGACGGCCGTGACCGCCGCGGCGGCGCTGATCATCGTGGTGTGCGCGGTGTTCTTCGGCGCGACCGCGTCGGACACCTTCGCCTGGTCCGGCTCGATCGGGACGCTCGTGCTGCTGGTCATCTACCTGCTCACGACGATCGGCGCGATCCTGCTGCTGTTCGTGAAGCGCCGGAAGCGCGTCCCGCGGTGGCACCTCGTGTTCCCGGTCGGCGCGCTCGCCGTGCTCGGGTACACCGTGTACGTCAACGTCGTGCCGTATCCCACCGAGGGCCCGGCGCGGTGGTTCCCCGTGGTGGTCGGGGCCGTTCTGCTGCTCGCGGTGATCTTGGTGCTTGCCGCGCCCGCTTACGCTCGTAGGGTGGGGGAGAGGCTGACGAGTGCGGACGGAGGCGCATGACCGGACTGCTCCCGTTCGTCTCGGACCTGCCGCTGGTGGACCACCACTGCCACGGCGTCGTCACCGGGGACGTCACCCGCGCGGGCTTCGAGGCGATGCTGACCGAAGCCGACGCGCCGTCGCCGCTGGGTACGAGCCTGTTCGACTCGCTCGTCGGGCTGGCCGTGCGCGAACGCTGCGCGCCCGTGCTCGACCTGCCGAAGCACGCCCCGGCCGAGGTCTACCTCGAACGCCGTGCCGCCCTCGGCGCGGACGAGGTGGCCCGGCGGTTCCTGCGGGCCACCGGGACGACCGATTTCCTCCTGGACGGCGGGTTCCTGCCGGACTCGCTGACCACGACGGCCGAGTTCGCCGGGCTGGCGGGGACGCGAGCGCACGACGTCGTCCGGCTGGAACAGGTTGCCGAGGCGGTGATCCAGGGGACGACCGCGGCCGGGTTCGCCGCCGCTTTCGCCGACGAGCTGGGGAAACAGGCGGAAAAGGCGGTCGGGCTCAAGTCGATCGCGGCCTACCGTGTCGGCCTCGGACTGGCGGGGGAGCGGCCGTCGCCGTCCGAAGTCGAGGCCGCGGCCGGGCGGTGGCTCGCCGGGGGCGGCGGTCGCCTGGCCGACGAGGTGCTGCACCGGCACCTCGTGTTCACCGGCCTCGACCTCGGCCTGCCGGTGCAGTTCCACGTCGGCTACGGCGACTCCGACGTGGATTTGCACCGCTGTGACCCGCTGCTGCTCACCGGGCTGCTGCGGGCGACCCGCGACCGCGGCGTGCCGATCCTGCTGTTGCACAACTACCCCTTCCACCGAAATGCCGCGTATCTGGCGCAGGTCTTCGAGCACGTGTTCGTCGACGCCGGGCTCATCACGCACAACGCGGGGTTCCGGGCGCCGGCCGTGCTGGCCGAGCTCCTGGAGATCGCGCCGTTCGGGAAGGTGCTCTTCTCGACCGACGCCTTCGGCCTGGCCGAGCTGTACCACCTGGGCACGGCCCTGTTCCGGCAGGGTTTGTCGGACTTCCTGCGTACCGCGCTCGACGCCGACGCGATGTCCGAAAAGGACGCCGTCCGGCTGTGTGCTTTGGTGGGGCACGAGAACGCGACGAGGATCTACCGCTTGGAGCACGTGTGAGTGAACTGTGGACCCGGTGGACGCGGGCGATCGCCGACGAACTGCCCGCCGCCGTCGAGCTCCGGCACACGGTGCACGCCGACCCCCGCGGTTCCGGCGACGAGGAGGACACCGCCCGCCAGGTGGTCGCCGCGCTCGGCGCGGGTGACGGTGTCCGCGTCGCCAAGACCGGCCGCGCGATCCGGCTGCCCGGCACGTCCGACGGCCCGGCCGTGGCGCTGCGGGCCGAGCTCGACGCCCTCCCGGTGCTGGAGGGCACCGGCGTGCCGTGGGCGTCCGGGAACGACCTGATGCACGCGTGCGGCCACGACGTCCACCTCGCCGCGCTGGTCGCCGTGGGCCGGGCCGCGCAGCGCATCGGCGTGCCGCGGCCGATCCTCGCGCTGCTGCAGCCGCGCGAGGAGACGTCCCCGCCCGGCGCGCTCGACGTCGTCGAGTCCGGGGTGCTGGCCGACTGCGGGGTGGACACCGTGATCGGCGCGCACGTCCAGCCGCGGATCACGCACGGCATGGTGTCCGCGGTGCCCGGCCCGGTGAACGCCTCCACCGACGAGTTCGAGGTGACCATGCACGGCCAGGGCGGTCACGCCGGCTACCCGCACCTGCTGCGCGACCCGATCCTGGCGCTGTCGCAGCTGGTCGTGAGCCTGCAGCAGCTCGCGTCGCGGCGGATCGACCCGGTGTTCGGCGCGGTCTGCTCCATCGGCCGCATCCAGGGCGGCGCCGCGGCCAACGTCGTCCCGAACAGCGCGAGCGCGTTCGGCTCCCTGCGCCTGATGCGCACGAAGGACCGCGAACGGGCCCTGGAAACGCTGGCCGACATCGTGCACGGCACCGCGCGGGCCCACGGCTGCACCGCCGAACTCGAGATCAGCCCCTGCGAGCCGGTACTGGACAACGATCCGGCGCTGGCCTCGGGTGCCCAGCAGTGGCTGCGTCACGCGGGCTTCGCCGTGGACGACAAGTTCCGGTCGTTCGGCGCCGACGACTTCGCCCACTACTGCGGCGGCGGAACCCGCGGGCTGATGATGTTCGTCGGCCTCGGCGACACCGCGGGTGTGCCGAGCCTGCACGACGAACGGTTCCTCCCCCGCGACGAGGCCGTCACCCAGGTCGCGCACGCGCTGGTCGCGGGTTATCTGGCCGCCTTGGAGGTACCGGCGGGCTAGCGCTACGGTGGCCGCGTGATGAGCGCCTACCTCGCGACGATCCCCAGCCCCGACCGTGGGGTCTGGCACCTGGGGCCGATCCCGATCCGCGCGTACGCCCTGTGCATCATCGCCGGCATCATCGTGGCGATCTGGTGGGGCGAACGGCGCTGGATCGCCCGCGGCGGCACCAAGGGCACGGTGATCGACCTCGCCGTGTTCGCCGTGCCGTTCGGCCTGGTCGGCGGCCGGTTGTACCACGTGATCACCGACCCCGAGCTGTACTTCACCGAGGGCCGCAACCCGTGGAACGCGTTCGCGATCTGGGACGGCGGCCTCGGCATCTGGGGCGCGATCGCCCTCGGCGCGGTGGGCGCGCTCATCGCCTGCCGCCGCAAGGGCATCCCGCTGCCGGCGATGGCGGACGCGGTCGCCCCCGGCATCATCGTCGCGCAGGCCATCGGCCGCATCGGCAACTACTTCAACCAGGAGCTGTACGGCGCGCACACGGACCTGCCGTGGGGCCTGGAGGTCTACCAGCGCTTCAACCCGGAGGACCCGGACAACCTGCTGAACGGCGTCGCGACGGGGCACATCCCGCTGCCGGAGAGCCCGGTCCACCCGACGTTCCTCTACGAGCTGCTCTGGAACCTGCTGGTCGCGCTACTGGTGGTGTGGGCGGACCGGCGCTTCAAGCTCGGGCACGGGCGGGTGTTCGCGCTGTACGTCGCCGGGTACACCGTGGGGCGTGGCTGGATCGAGATGATGCGGACCGACACCGCGAACCACATCCTCGGGCTGCGGGTGAACGTGTGGACGTCGATCCTGCTGTTCCTCGGGGCGGTGGCCTACTTCGTGGTCGCCGGACGGCGGGGGCCGCGGGAGGCACCGGAGACGCTGGTGAGCAAGGACGCCGTGGGGCCGGACGAGGTCCCGGTGGCCGCGGGGGAGGCCGAGGCTTCGGAGGCCGATTCCGCAGTCGCCGGCGAGTCCGAGCCCGCGAAGGTTGCCGCCGACGAGCCCGAGCCGGCGAAGGTTGCGGCCGATGCCCCGGCTGCCGCGGACAAGCCGGCTTCCTCGGAGGCACCGGCCCAGGAGCCGAAGAAGACCGACGAGAGCTGAAGCGCCGGTTTCGAGCGCCCCAATGTGGCGTTGGTTGCGTTGGACGCACCGAACGCCACATTGGG
>NZ_NMUL01000045.1 GCF_002234595.1 Amycolatopsis vastitatis | reverse complement strand
GAACGCCACATTGGGGCGCTGGCCACCGGTCAACAGGGCCGGGGGCTTGGGCGCCGCCCCCGGTTTCCACGCTACCGGGCGGGACCGACAGTTTCGGTGTCTGTCAGCCCAGGTCGGGGAGGCCCAGCTCCAGGTTCGGGGCCTGCAGGCCGCCGTCGACCTCGAGGATCTTGCCCGTGATGTAGCCGCCGGCCGGGGACGCCAGGAACACCACCGTCGCCGCGATGTGCTCCGCTTCGCCGATCCGCTTCAGCGGGGTCGCCGACTCCATCTTCGCCTTCAGCTCCGGGTTGCCGACCACGATCTCCAGGGCCGACGTCGCCACCGAACCCACCGAGATCGCGTTCACCCGCACCTTCGGGGCCAGGTCCGCCGCCGCGAGGCGCGTGTAGTGCGCCAAGGCGGCCTTTGCCGTTCCGTAGGCCGCGAAGCCGCGGCCCGACACCCGGCCCATCACCGACGAGATGTTGACCACCGAGCCGCCCGTCTCCACGAGGGACGGCGCCGCCGCCACCGTCAGCGCGTGGGCTGTCGCCACGTTGAAGCGGAATGCTTCCTCCATGAAGTCCACCGTCGACTCCAGCAACGGCCGCGGGTACGTGCCGCCGACGTTGTTGACCACCAGGTCGAGGCGGCCGAACTCCGACACCGCCGTCGCGGCCAGCGCCGCCGCCGCATCCGGCGACGAGAGGTCGACGGGCACCGGGAAGGCTCGGCGGCCCGCGTCGGAAACTCGCGCGGCGACTTCCTTGAGCTGGGACTCGGTGCGGGAGGCGATGACCACGTCGGCGCCCGCTTCGGCGAGCGCCACGGCGGTGGCGGCGCCGATTCCGCGTCCGGCGCCGGTGACGACCGCGACCTGGTCGGTGAGCTTGAACCGATCGAGGATCATGCGGCGAAATGTAACACGTTCTAGTGACCGGGGACACACTCCGCCGATCACGTCACGTTGGACTTGACTGGAGTTTCCGGGCCGTATACTTAGCGGAACGAACTACCGGGAACCCATCAGGAACTACGTCGTTCCGCGCAGCCAGATCGTTACCGTCCGCCGCCGTCCGGGGCGCTCTGGAGTGCTGCTGCCGTGTTTCCCAGGTGTTAAAGTCGCGCTAACGAAGCGGGCCATCGTCGTCCCGTGCGCTCCCCGGCCGGTAGCCCGGCCCCGCACGACAAGACGACGAAGGAGGTCCCTTCATGATCTTCTCCGCCATTCCCGGCAAGCAGGGTCTCTACGATCCGGAGACCGAACAGGACTCCTGCGGTGTGGCCATGGTGGCCGACATCCGCGGGCGCCGCTCCCACGGCATCGTCACCGACGGCCTGGCCGCGCTGACCAACCTGGACCATCGCGGCGCCGCCGGCGCCGAGCCCACCAGCGGCGACGGTGCCGGCATCCTGCTGCAGCTGCCCGATGCGCTGCTGCGCGCCGAAGCCGGTTTCGCGCTGCCCGAACCCGACGAGCACGGCCACCACACCTACGCCGCCGGTATCGCTTTCCTGCCCGAAGACGCCGAGCAGCGCCGCAAGGCCGTCGGGCTCACCGAACGCATCGCCGTCGAAGAAGGACTCGAGGTCCTCGGCTGGCGCGAGGTTCCCGTCGACGCCGACCGCGCCGACCTCGGCCCGACCGCCCGCTCGGTCATGCCGCACTTCGCCATGCTCTTCGTCGGCGCCGACGGAAAGTCCGGCTTGGCGCTGGACCGCCTCGCCTTCTGCCTGCGCAAGCGCGTCGAGAACGAGAGCGCGAACGCCGGCTGCGGCACGTACTTCCCGTCCCTGTCCTCGCGGACGATCGTCTACAAGGGCATGGTGACGCCGGAGCAGCTCCCCGCGTTCTTCTCCGACCTGCGCGACGAGCGCCTGGAAAGCGCCATCGCGCTGGTGCACTCCCGCTTCTCCACCAACACCTTCCCGTCGTGGCCGCTGGCCCACCCGTTCCGGTTCGTGGCCCACAACGGCGAGATCAACACCATCCGCGGCAACCGCAACCGCATGCGGGCCCGCGAGGCGCTGCTCGAATCCGACGTCATCCCCGGCGACCTTTCGCGGTTGTTCCCGATCTGCTCGCCGGACGCGTCGGACTCGGCGTCCTTCGACGAGGTGCTCGAGCTGCTGCACCTGGGCGGCCGGTCGCTGCCGCACGCGGTGCTGATGATGATCCCGGAGGCGTGGGAGAACCACGCCACCATGAAGCCCGAGCGCCGCGCCTTCTACCAGTTCCACGCCAGCCTGATGGAACCGTGGGACGGCCCGGCCTGCGTCACCTTCACCGACGGCAGCCTGGTCGGGGCGGTCCTCGACCGCAACGGCCTGCGCCCGGCCCGCTGGTGGCAGACCGCCGACGGCCGCGTCGTGCTCGCCAGTGAAGCCGGCGTGCTCGACGTGGCCCCGAAGGACGTCGTCGCCAAGGGCCGCCTCAAGCCCGGCAAGATGTTCCTGGTCGACACCGAGGCCGGCCGGATCGTGGACGACGAAGAGGTCAAGTCCGCGCTGGCCGCCGAATCGCCCTACGACTCGTGGCTGCACGCGGGCCTGCTGAAGATCGCCGAGCTGCCCGACCGCGACCACGTCGTGCAGAGCCACGACTCCGTGCTGCGGCGCCAGCTTTCCTTCGGCTACACCGAAGAAGAGCTGAAGATCCTGCTCGCGCCGATGGCCGAGAAGGGCGCCGAGCCGATCGGCTCGATGGGCACCGACACCCCGCCCGCGGTGCTGTCGAAGCGGTCCCGGCTGCTCTACGACTACTTCAAGCAGAACTTCGCCCAGGTGACGAACCCGCCGCTGGACGCGATCCGCGAGGAGCTCGTCACCTGCATGGCGCGGATCATGGGGCCGGAGCGCAACCTCCTGGCTCCGGGACCGGCGTCCTGCCGCCACCTGAAGCTGCCGTACCCGGTCATCGACAACGACGAGCTGGCCAAGCTCATCCACATCAACGACGACGGCGACCTCCCCGGCTTCGCCTGCAGCGTCCTTTCCGGACTGTACGAAGTGGACGGCGGTGCCGAAGCGCTCGCGAGCGCCGTCGAACGCGTCCGGCGCGAGGCGTCCGAGGCGATCGCGGCCGGCGCGCGCACACTCGTGCTGTCCGACCGGGACTCCGACCACCGGATGGCGCCGATCCCGTCGCTGCTGCTGGTTTCCGCGGTGCACCACCACCTCGTCCGCACCAAGGAACGCCTGCGCGTCGCGCTGGTCGTGGAATCCGGCGACGCGCGCGAGGTCCACCACATCGCGCTGCTGCTCGGCTACGGCGCCGCCGCGGTCAACCCGTACCTGGCCTTCGAAACCATCGAAGACATGATCGGGCAGGGCGCGGTCACCGGCATCGAGCCCGCCAAGGCGATCCGCAACTACGTGTACGCACTGGTCAAGGGCGTCCTGAAGATCATGTCCAAGATGGGCATCTCGACGGTCGGCGCGTACACCGCCGCCCAGGTCTTCGAATCCCTCGGCCTGAGCCAGGACCTGCTGGACGAGTACTTCACCGGGACGTCGTCGAAGCTCGGCGGCGTCGGCCTCGAGGTGCTCGCCGAAGAGGTCGCGACACGCCACCGCCGCGCCTACCCGGACAACCCGACCGAGCGCGTCCACCGTGGACTCGACACGGGCGGCGAGTACGCCTACCGCCGCGAGGGCGAGCTGCACCTGTTCACGCCGGAGACGGTGTTCCTGCTGCAGCACGCGTCCAAGACCGGCCGTGACGAGGTCTACCGCAAGTACACCGACGAGGTGCACCGCCTCTACCGCGAAGGCGGCACGCTGCGCGGGCTGTTCTCGTTCAAGGATGGCGTCCGCGAGCCGGTCCCGATCGACGAGGTCGAGCCCGCCGAAGCGATCTTCAAGCGCTTCAACACCGGGGCGATGTCGTACGGCTCGATTTCGGCCGAGGCGCACGAAACCCTGGCCATCGCGATGAACCGCATCGGCGGCCGCTCCAACACCGGCGAGGGCGGCGAGGACCCCGAGCGGCTCTACGACCCCGAGCGCCGCAGCGCGATCAAGCAGGTCGCGAGTGGACGGTTCGGCGTGACCAGCGAATACCTGGTCAACGCCGACGACATCCAGATCAAGATGGCGCAGGGCGCGAAGCCCGGCGAAGGCGGCCAGCTGCCGCCGAACAAGGTGTACCCGTGGATCGCGCGGACCCGGCACTCGACGCCGGGTGTGGGGCTCATTTCCCCGCCGCCGCACCACGACATCTACTCCATCGAGGACCTGGCCCAGCTGATCCACGACCTCAAGAACGCCAACGAGCACGCCCGCATCCACGTGAAGCTGGTGTCCTCGCTCGGCGTCGGCACGGTCGCGGCGGGTGTGTCCAAGGCGCACGCGGACGTCGTGCTCATCTCGGGGCACGACGGCGGCACCGGCGCGTCCCCGATGAACTCGCTCAAGCACGCGGGCACGCCGTGGGAGATCGGCCTCGCCGAGACCCAGCAGACGTTGCTGCTCAACGGGTTGCGCGACCGGATCACCGTGCAGGTGGACGGCGCCATGAAGACCGGGCGCGACGTCGTCATCGCGGCGCTGCTCGGTGCCGAGGAGTACGGCTTCGCGACGGCACCGCTCGTCGTCGCGGGCTGCATCATGATGCGCGTCTGCCACCTCGACACCTGCCCGGTCGGCGTCGCCACGCAGAGCCCCGAGCTGCGCAAGCGCTACACCGGCCAGGTCGAGCACGTCGTCAACTTCTTCAAGTTCGTCGCCGAAGAGGTCCGGGAAACCCTTGCCGCGCTGGGCTTCCGCACGCTCGACGAGGCCATCGGCCACGCCGAGCTGCTGGACACCGACGAGGCCGTCGACCACTGGAAGGCGTCCGGCCTGGACCTGGCGCCGATCTTCGAGATGCCGACGGAGACCCCGTACGGCGGCGCGAAGCGGCGCACCCGCGGCCAGGACCACGGCCTCGAGCACGCCCTGGACCGCACGCTCATCCAGCTCGCCGAAGCGGCGCTGGAAGACGCGCACCAGGTGAACATCGAGCTGCCGGTGCGCAACGTCAACCGGACCGTCGGCACGCTGCTCGGCTCGGAGATCACCCGCCGCTACGGCGGGGAAGGCCTGCCCGAGGGCACCATCCACGTGACCCTCACCGGGTCGGCGGGCCAGTCGCTCGGCGCGTTCCTGCCGCGTGGCATCACCCTCGACATGGTCGGCGACGCGAACGACTACGTCGGCAAGGGCCTCTCCGGCGGCCGGATCGTCGTCCGCCCCGACCCGGAGGCGACCTTCGCGGCCGAAGCGCAGACGATCGCGGGCAACACGATCGCCTACGGCGCCACCGGCGGCGAGATCTTCCTGCGCGGGCAGGTCGGCGAACGCTTCTGCGTCCGCAACTCCGGCGCCACGGTCGTCGCCGAGGGCGTCGGCGACCACGCCTTCGAATACATGACCGGCGGCCGCGCGGTGGTGCTCGGCCCGACCGGGCGGAACCTGGCGGCCGGCATGTCCGGCGGCATCGCCTTCGTCCTCGACGTCGACGCGAAGAAGGTCAACCAGGAAATGGTGGACCTCCTGCGGCCGACCGCCGACGACCTGGCGTGGCTCAAGAAAACCGTGCAACAGCACTACGATCTCACCCGCTCCGCGGTGGCCGCGTCGCTGCTCGGCGACTGGCCACGCCGCTCGGTGGCGTTCGCGAAGGTGATGCCGCGCGACTACCAGCGGGTTCTGGACGCGGCGAAGGCGGCGCGCGCCGCCGGCCGCGATGTCGACGAGGCGATCATGGAGGCCGCTCGTGGCTGACCCGACCGGTTTCCTGAAGTACGAACGCGAAGAGCCGAAGAAGAAGTCCAAAGAGGAGCGGCTCGCCACCTGGGGCGAGGTCTACGCGGACGTCGACCCGGCCGAGCGCAACGGACAGGTGCGCAAGCAGGCGTCGCGCTGCATGGACTGCGGCATCCCGTTCTGCCACTCCGGTGGTTCCGGCTGCCCGCTGGGCAACCTGATCCCGGAGTGGAACGACCTGGTCCGCCGCGGCGACTGGGCCGCGGCGAGCGACCGGCTGCACGCCACCAACAACTTCCCCGAGTTCACCGGGAAGCTGTGCCCGGCGCCGTGCGAGGCGGGCTGCGTGCTGTCGATCTCGCCGGCCTCGGGCGGGCCGGTGTCGATCAAGCGCGTCGAGCAGACGATCGCCGACCAGTCCTGGGAAGCGGGTTACGTCCAGCCGCAGGTGTCCGAAGTGTCCAGTGGACGGCGGGTCGCCGTGGTCGGGTCCGGCCCGGCCGGCCTGGCCGCCGCCCAGCAGCTGACCCGCGCCGGCCACGAGGTCACCGTCTTCGAACGCGACGACCGGCTCGGCGGGCTGCTGCGCTACGGCATCCCCGAGTTCAAGATGGAGAAGAAGGTCCTCGACCGGCGCCTGGCGCAGCTGCGCAAGGAAGGCACCCGGTTCGTCACCGGCTGCGAGGTCGGCGTCGACCTCACGGTGGAGGACCTGCGCGCGCAGTACGACGCCGTCGTGCTCGCGGTCGGCGCGCTGCGCGGCCGCGACGACACGACGACGCCGGGCCGCGAGCTGGCCGGCGTCCACCTGGCGATGGAGCACCTGGTGCCGGCCAACAAGTTCGTCGAGGGCGACGGCCCGCCGTCGGTCGACGCGAAGGGCAAGCACGTCGTCATCATCGGCGGCGGCGACACCGGCGCGGACTCCTACGGCACCGCCACCCGCCAGGGCGCGCTGTCGGTGACGCAGCTCGACCAGTACCCGATGCCGCCGTCCACCCGGGACGACGAGCGGTCGCCGTGGCCGACCTGGCCCTACATCCTGCGCACCTACCCGGCGCACGAGGAGGCGGGCGAGCGGAAGTTCGCCGTGGCGGTCAAGCGGTTCGTGGGCGACGGGAACGGCCGCGTCAAGGCGGTCGAACTGCAGCAGGTCAAGGTGCAGAAGGACCCGGCGACCGGCCGCCGCGAGGTGATCCCGGTCAACGACGAGATCGAGACGCTCCCGGCGGACCTGGTCCTGCTGGCGATCGGCTTCGAAGGCGTCGAGGAGATGCCGCTGCTTTCCGAGCTCGGCCTGTCGTTGACCCGCCGCGGCACGCTCTCGTGCGGCGCGGACTGGCAGACGGAGACGCCGGGCGTGTTCGTCTGCGGCGACGCCCACCGTGGGGCTTCGCTGGTGGTTTGGGCGATCGCGGAAGGCCGCTCGGTGGCCCACTCGGTCGACGCGTTCCTGACCGGCGCATCGGACCTCCCGGCCCCGGTCCACCCGACGGCCCTCCCGCTCGCCGTCGTCTGATCCGACCCGTCGAAGGCCCCCTCGCCACTGGTGAGGGGGCCTTCGCCGTCAGCTGCCGGAGGCCCAGTAGAGGCCGGGATCGCTGCCACTGCCCTTCCACAGGGCGTACAGCCGGTCGTCGAAGGCCGACAGAGCGGGGCCCCTGCTGCTGCCAGTGTTGCTCATCTGCCGCTGAGCGGCCCAGGTCGTCCCGTCACTCGAGGACCAGTACAGGGCGGTGTCGGTTCCGGTGCCTTTCCACAGGGCGTAGAGCTGCGTGCCGAACGCGGCCAGCGCGGGCCCCGCACTGGTGCCGGTGTTGACGATCTTCTGCTGAGGGGTCCAGCTCGTTCCGTCGGTGGAAGCCCAGTACAGGGCGGGGTCGCTGTGGCTGCCCTTCCACAGCGCGTAGAGCCGGTCCCCGAGCACCGCCAAGGAGGGGCCTTCGCTGGTGCCGATGTTGAGGATCTCCTGCTGATCGGTCCAGGTCTTCCCATCGCTGGAGGACCAGTAGAGGCCGGGGTCGAGTCCGGTGCCCTTCCACATGGCGTAGAGCCGCCCCTTGTACGCGGCCAGGGCCGGCTGGGCACTGGTGCCGCGGTTGCCGAGCAGCTGCTGGCTGCTCCAGGTGGAGCCGTCGCCGGAGGAAGCCCAGTAGATCGCCGGGTCGTTCTGGCTGCCCTTCCACATGGCGTACAGCGTTCCGTTCAACGCGGCCAGGCCGGGGCCTTCGCTGCTGCCGGCGTTGGGCATCTTCTGCTGACCGGCCCAGGTCGTCCCGTCGGTGGAGGACCAGTAGAGACCGGTGTCGGTGCCCGTGCCCTTCCACAGGGCGTAGAGCCGCTTGCCGAACGGGGTCAGCGCGGGCTCCGCGCTGGTGCCGGAGCCGCTGATGCTTTGCTGAGCGGTCCAGGACAGTGCCGCGCTCGCCTGCGCGGACGCCATGCCGGATCCCAGGGAGAACACCAGAACGCAGTTGATCATGACGAACAGATTTCGCGAAAATCCTGTCACCTTCCGCTCCCATCGGATGATCGTCGGGAAACCGCTTTCCGGAGGGATACGCCAGGGGGTTACACGCCTCGGCGCTTACGTCGAACGGTGGCCGCGGATCCGGCCGAACAGCGGTGTGCGCTCTGTGGCGAGGCAATTACTTTCGAGTGGCTGTGTCGCCTTTGCGACGATTCACTTCTGCGGAAGGTGGGGCGTCTTGAAGCACACGAAACTCCGGGCCGCGGTGGTCACCGCCGTCCTCTCCCTCGCGTTCGCCCTGGTCGGAACGCCCGCCCAGGCCGCGCCGAAACCCTTCTGGACGCCCGATGCCATGCGGGCGGCCGTTCCGATGGACTCGCTCGTCAAAGCCCCGGCCTTCACCCCGAAGGACGTCGCGCGCGGGCAGAGCGCGATCATCCGGAGCATCCCGAACGGCGGTGGGCCCTGGACCGGCGGCGGCAAGGTCACCCAGACCGCCGGGCGCGTGTTCTTCCTCTTCAACGGCCAGAAGGCGTCCTGCTCCGGCGACGCCGTCACCAGCACCAACGGCAGCGTGGTCGTCACCGCGGGGCACTGCGTGAAGTACCAGGGCACCTGGCACACGCAGTGGGTGTTCGTGCCCGGCTACAACAACGGCAACGCGCCCTACGGCCAGTGGACGGCGAAGACCACCCTCACCACGCCGCAGTGGGAAGCCAGTGAGGACATCAACTACGACGTCGGCATGGCCGTCGTCAACCCACTGAACTCCCAGCGGCTCACCGACGTCGTCGGCGCCCAGGGCATCGCGTTCAACCAGCCGAAGAACCAGAACATGTACACCTTCGGCTACCCGGCCGCGTCGCCCTACGACGGTACGAAGCTGATCTACTGCAGCGGCACCACGTTCACCGACTTCCTGCTGACCCAGGACCACGGCATGAGCTGCAACATGACCGGTGGCTCCAGCGGCGGGCCGTGGTTCCTGTCGTTCAACGAGGGCACCGGCGCCGGCGTGCAGGCCTCGGTGAACAGCTTCGGCTACAACTTCCTGCCGGGTTACATGTTCGGGCCGTACTTCGGCACCGACGCGCAGAACCTGTACAACCGCGCGCAAGCCGCGTGAGGTTCGTCAGCCCAGGGGAGGAGCCGTGGTTCCGGCCCCTGGGCTGACGTCCGCGCGCGCGGCCCGGGGCAGGCTCGGGGCATGCGAAAAACCCTGATCGCGCTGGCTTTCCTGCCGCTGCTCGCCGCGCCCCCGGCGGAGGCGGCCCCGAGACTGCAGTGGACGACCCCGTGCCCGGACTACGGCATGTCGCCGTCGCCGACGGCCGGGCTCGAATGCGCCACCCTGCGCGTGCCGCTCGACTACGCGCACCCCGGGCGCACCATCGAACTGACGATCTCCCGCCACGCCGCCACCCCCGGCAAGAGAAGGGGTGTGCTGCTGATGAACCCCGGCGGGCCGGGCAGCCCCGGGCTCGCCATGCCCGCCCAGCTGGTGCAGCGCATGGGTGATTCCGGCCTGCCGGACGCCTACGACGTCATCGGGTTCGACCCGCGTGGCACCACCTACAGCACGCCGGTGACGTGCGGCATGACGACTTCGGAGGAGCGCGGCGCCGTGCTCGGTCCGTACGCGAACGGGCCTGCCGACGTCGCCGCGACCGCCGCGAAGGCGCGGGCCGTGGCGGAGAAGTGCGGAAACGCGTCCACAAAGGACCTGCTGCCGCACATGACGACCGCGAACACCGCCCGTGACCTCGACCGGATCCGGGAAGCGCTGGGGGAGAAGAAGATCTCCTACTACGGCGTCTCGTACGGCAGCTACCTCGGCGCCGCCTACGCGTCGATGTTCCCTGGCCGGGGCGACCGGATCGTGCTCGACAGCGTCCTCGGGCCCGGTGGCCTCGACGTCCGCGCCAACCAGCGCTTCGCCGAAGGGTTCGACGACCGCTTCCCGGACTTCGCCGCGTGGGCGGCCGAGCGAGACGACGTCTACCACCTGGGACGGACCCCGGCGGCGGTGACGGCGAAGTTCTTCGAGCTCGCCGCCGTCCGCGGGCCGGAGTTCCGGTCCGACACGTGGAACGGGCTCTACGACGACGCGTTCTTCCCGGCACTGGCCCGGGAATGGGCGGGGACCTCGCGCACCGCGGCCGGGCCGCTCGACGGCGACAACCGCGCCGCGCTGCAGCTGCAGGTGATCTGCAACGACTCGAACTGGCCCGAGCGGATCGGCTACTACCAGCACGCGGTCGAACGCGAACGGGCGAAGCGCCCGATGTTCGGCCCGGCCACGGCGAACGTGAACCCGTGCGCGTTCTGGCCGGTCGAGCGCGCGGAGCCGCCGGTGCGCGTCGGCGGCCCCGGCCCGGCGAACGTCCTGCTGGTGCAGAACCTGCGCGATCCGACGACCCCGCTTTCGGGCGCGCGGGAAACGCTGGAGGCGTTCGGGGCCCGCGCGCGGATGGTGACCGTCGACGCCGGCGGGCACGGCGTCTTCACGCGGGAAAACGCTTGCGGCAACGAAGTGGTGCTGCGCTATTTGCGTGACGGGGTCTTCCCGGCGGCCGACGGGTCCTGTCAACCTGGTCGGTGAGGGGGGCTTTCCCCCTCGGGGGAAAAGGGGAAAGAATCATGAAAAGAATCGTGTTCTTCGCCGTGTCCGCGCTGGCTGCGATTCTGCTGACCGCGCCGACGGCGTCCGCGTCCGGAGGGAACCCGGTCTGCATCCCGGAAAGCCTGCGGTTGCTCGGCACGGACGGCACTTCGATCTGCCTGGCCGTCCCGACGCCGTCGATCACGCCGCCGTTCACCGCGTTCGCCGAACAGAACGGCAGCCAGGACACCTGGTGCCTGTACACCCAGCCGAAGTACGCCGGCGCCATGGTGCGGATCCCGCCGTTCTCGCGGACCAACGTGTTCGCGACGTTCGCCGCCGGCCGGCCCTGCTGAGCGGCCTCAGCTCAAGGCGGTGAGCAGCGCCCAGTAGCCGCCGCCGCCGACGACGACGCCCATCAGCAGCCCGGCCAGCACCTCCGGGGTGGTGTGGTCGCGCAGCCGCACGCGCGACCACGCCACCCAGACGACCGGCAAGGCGAGCAGCAGCGCCCACGGCCCGTACGTCAGCGTCAGCACCACCACGGCGGCCGAGGCGACCGCGGCGTGCAGCGAGATCTTGAACTTCGCCCCGAACGTGATCGCGACCGCGACCACGAGGCTGGCCAGCATCGACGCGGCCAGCGCGACCAGCGGCGCGGGCGCACCTCCGGCCAGCAGCCCGGCGAAGCCCAGGCCGAGCGACACCCCGGCGAACAGCAGCGGGACGCGGCGCCCCGCCCGGTTCGTCACGTGATGGCCGTCCCATTTGCCCCGTTTCGCGCCGTGGACGATGAGGGCCATCGGGAGCAGCGAGCCGGTGACGGCGATCAGCAGTCCCCAGCCCAGCGCGGGGAGCGGGCGGTGTCCGGTGGCGGACCAGGAGACGGCGAGGGGCAGTGTGAGGACCCACACCCAGGGAGCCAGGACCTCGGTGGCCAACCGGGCGAAGCGGAGCACGGGGCGAACCTTATCCTGGTCTGTGTGAACTGGACTGTGGACGTCCCCGTCGACACGCTGCCCGAGCTGCCGCCGCTCCCGCCCGTGCTGCGCGAGCGGCTCGACAAGGCGCTGGCCCTCCCGGCCGCGCAGCAGCCGGAGTGGCCCGACCCCGACGCGACCCGCCGGGTCCGCGGCGTGCTGGAGAGCGTGCCGCCGATCACCGTCCCGGCCGAGATCGACCGGCTGAAGAGCCGGCTGGCGATGGTCGCCCGCGGCGAGGCGTTCCTCCTCCAGGGCGGCGACTGCGCGGAGACGTTCGAGTCCAACACCGAGCCGCACATCCGCGCCAACCTGCGCACGCTCCTGCAGATGGCGGTCGTGCTGACCTACGGCGCGAGCCTCCCGGTGGTCAAGGTCGGCCGCATCGCCGGCCAGTACGCGAAGCCGCGTTCGGCCGCGACGGACGCGCTGGGCCTGCAGGTGTACCGCGGCGACATCATCAACTCGCTGGTCCCGAAGCCCGAGCTGCGCGTGCCGGACCCCGGCCGGATGATCCGCGCCTACGCGAACGCGGGCGCGGCGATGAACCTGGTCCGCGCGCTCACCGCGGCCGGCATGGCCGACCTGCACCAGGTGCACGACTGGAACAAGGACTTCGTGTCGGCTTCGCCGGCCGCGCAGCGCTTCGAGTCGCTGGCCAACGAGATCGACCGCGGCCTGCGGTTCATGTCGGCGTGCGGCGTCACCGACACGTCGCTGCAGTCGACCGAGATCTTCGCCAGCCACGAGGCGCTGCTGCTCGACTACGAGCGTTCGATGCTGCGCCTGGACAACGCCGACGCCGCCAACCCGAAGCTGTACAACCTCTCGTCGCACTTCCTCTGGGTCGGCGAGCGCACCCGCCAGCTGGACGGCGCGCACATCGCGTTCGCCGAGCTGCTGGCCAACCCGATCGGGTTGAAGATCGGCCCGACGACCACGCCCGACCAGGCGCTGGAGTACGTCGAGCGGCTCGACCCGCGCCACGAACCGGGCCGCCTGACCCTCATCGCGCGCATGGGCAACGGCAAGGTCCGCGAGGTGCTGCCGGCCATCGTCGAGAAGGTCGAGGCGTCCGGGCACAAGGTCATCTGGCAGTGCGACCCGATGCACGGCAACACCCACGAGTCGTCCACCGGGTACAAGACCCGCCACTTCGACCGCATCGTCGACGAGGTCCAGGGCTTCTTCGAGGTGCACAACAAGCTGGGCACCTACCCGGGCGGCATCCACGTGGAGCTGACGGGCGAGGACGTCACGGAGTGCCTGGGCGGCGCCCAGGAGATCTCCGACGTCGACCTGTCGGGCCGCTACGAGACGGCCTGCGACCCGCGGCTGAACACGCAGCAGTCGCTGGAGCTGGCGTTCCTGGTCGCGGAGATGCTCCGCGGCTGAGGCCGGTTCACGCCCCGGCGCCGCCGTCGACCGGCACGATCGCGCCGGTCACCATGGACGCGCGGTCGCTGAGCAGCCAGGCCGCCGCCTCGGCGACCTCGCGGGGCTCGGCCATGCGGCCGAGCGGGATCGAGGCGTTGATCTGCTCGACGATCCCGGGGGACGCCGCTTCCCACGTGTCGATCATTTCCGTGGCGGTGCCGCCGGGGGTGATGCCGTTCACCCGGATCCCTTGCGGGCCCCAGGTCACGGCGGCGGTCTCGGTGATGCTGTTCAGCGCGCGCTTCATGGCGCCGTAGGCGGGCAGGGCGGGGTTGGCGCGGCGGCTGCCGATGCTGGAGGTGTTGACGATCGCCCCGCCGCCGTGGCGTCGCATGAGTGCGGCTTCGGCGGTCATGGCGGTCCAGTGCGCGCGGAAGTTCACGGCGAACTGCTGGTCGATGTCCTCGTCGGTGGTGGCGTCGAGCGGGCCGGGCTGTTGAATGGCCGCGCCGTTGTTGAACGCGCCGTCCAGCCGTCCGTGCAGCTCCTCGACGCGGTCGACCGCCGCGCGGATGCTCTCGCGGTCGGCGAGGTCCAGGGTGACGGCGTCGGCGACGCCGCCGTTGGCGCGGATCTCGGCGACGATCCGCTGGAGAGCGTCGCTGGTGCGGGCGGCGAGCACGACGGCGGCGCCCTCGGCGGCGAAGAGCCGGGCCGCGGCCGCGCCGATGCCGCGGCTGGCGCCGGTGATGAGCACGACCTTGCCGGTGAGCAGGCCGATCGGGCGGAATTCGCTGGTGTTCGTCATGCCTTCGACGCTGCCCCGGTCCGCGGCCGGGAGACAGGCATCATCCGTACCAGGATCGGGACCGGCAGGCGTCGCATACTGGAGGTATGGACAAACAGGAGCTCGGGGCGTTCCTCCGCAGCCGTCGTGAGCGGCTGCGGCCGCAGGACGTCGGCCTGCCCGCCGGGCCGCGCCGGAGAACGCCGGGCCTGCGCCGCGAGGAGGTGGCGGTGCTCGCGCACATCTCCACCGAGTACTACGTCCGCCTCGAGCAGGGCCGGGCGCCGCGTCCGTCGGGCGAGGTCCTGGCCGGGATCGCCGGTGCGCTGCGGCTGACCGACGCGGAGTCCGAGCACCTGCACGTCGTGGCGGGCACCGCGCCGATCCGGAGCGGCCTGCACCGCCGTGACGTGCGCCCCAGCATCCTGGCGCTGCTGCAGCGGCTGCCGCAGACGGCCGCCTTCGTCATCTCCGCCACGTTCGAGGTGCTGGCCTGGAACGACCTGGCGGCAGCGCTCATGGAGGACTTCGCCGAGGCCTCTCCCGAGGGGCGCAACCTCGCCCGCAAGGCGTTCCTCGGGCCGGCCGAGCCGCCGTACGGGATCTCCGACGCCGCCGAGTTCCGGCTCAGCGTCGTCATGGACCTCCGCACCGCACTGGCCCGTTACCCCGCCGACCCGGCGGTGCGCGGGCTCGTCGAAGAACTGCGCGCGGGCAGCGCCGACTTCGCCCGGCTGTGGGAGCGGCACGACGTGCAGGCGACGCCGGTGCTCACGAAGACCTTCCGGCACCCGGCAGTGGGGGAGGTGACCGTCGACTGCGACTCCCTCGCCCTGCCCGACCGCGACCAGAACCTCGTGCTCTACACGGCGCCGCCCGGCTCCCCCGGGGCCGAGGCGCTGGCGTTCCTGGAGGTGGTCGGACCGGCGGGCGTCACCTTCTGACGAGGCCCGTCAGGAGGCGTCCACCAGGCGGGCCACCGACTTGAGGACCGCGTCCCGCAGCGAGCCGACGTCCGGGACCGCTTCGCCGTTGGCCTGGAGTCCGATGTGGACGGAGTCGCGGTACGGGGCGACCGCGATGCCGACCGCGTGGCGCGGGGCCAGCGGCACGAACGGGTAGATCTCCGCCAGCCGGGCGCCGCCGATCGACAGCCGGGCCGGGGGCACCGGGACCGTGGTGATCACCAGGTCGAACAGCATCGGCGCGGCGAGGCCCGCGGTGCGCGTGCCCAGCCGGTGCAGCAGGGGCGGGACGCGGCCGGCGAGCAGCGGCAACGCCCCCGCGCCGCGGGCCGGGCCCGCCGCCTTGTTGCGGGTCATCGCCCGGCGGACCAGCCGGAGCCGCTCGACCGGGTCGTCCTCGCCGACCGGCAGGTCGCACAGGTAACCCGACAGCTTGTTGCCGCCGAGCTGATCGCCCGCCCGGCCGCGCACGCTCACCGGGATCAGCGCGCGCAGGGTGCGGCCGTCGGCGCGCTGCCCGCGGTTCACCAGCCACTCGCGCAGCGCGCCGGCCAGCACCGCCAGGACGACGTCGTTCGTCGTGCCGCCGTGCGTCCGGCGCACCTGGCGCAGTTCGGTCAGCGGCAGCCGCACGAACCCGAGCCGCCGCTCGGCGGACGGCGGCGCCGACACCGGGGAGAGCGGCGGACGCGCGGCGCGCACCACCGACGACGCGATCCCGGCGGCCTCGTTCGCCTGGCCCCACACCGTGCCCAGCGCGTCCTTCACCGTGTCCAAAGTGGAGCGAGGGGCGGGGATCGGCCGGGACGGGGAGATCCGTTCCGGCAGCTTGACGCCGTCGAGCAGGCCGGCGGCGACCGCGTACGCCCCCGCGCCGTCGGTGAGCGCGTGGTGCAGTTTCAGCAGCAGCGCGAACTTCCCGTCCGGCAGCCCGGTGACCAGGGTCAGCTGCCACAACGGCCGGGACGTGTCGAGCGGCTCGGCGATCCACCGCGACGCGTAGGCCGTGAGCGGGTCCGGCTCGTACAGCGAGCTCAACCGCACGTGCTCGATGTGGTCGGCCGCGACGAACTCCGGGTCCTCGGCCCAGCTCGCCGAGCCCGGCGGGAACAGCTCGGCCCGCGCCCGCTGGCGCAGCTTCGGCAGGCGGGCGGCACGTTCGGCGAGCAACGCGGTCAACGCGGCGGGATCGACCGGGCCGCGGGCGGTGAAGGTGACCACCGCCCCCATGTGCATCGGAGAGGTTTCGCTTTCCAGGCAAAGGAAAGCGACATCGAGTGCGCTGAGCGGCGAGCCTGCCATGGGCGACCTTTCCGGGTTTCGCGGAGGCGCACGGCCACGTGCGTCGGAAGGGAGGAAACCCACTGCACCAGCCCGACGTGACGGGCGGGTGGTCGACGTGTTTCCACGAAGCTAACGACCCACCCCGTTCATCCATTCGAGATACCCCGGGCCGCGGTGCCCCGGCTCACAGCTCAAGAACGGGACTCAATCACCTGGAGCATGCCCGGGTTCTTCCGCGCGGACCACCGCTGTCCCCCAATCAGGGGTGAGCGCGACCTGCTTGCCGACGCGGCGGACCGGCAGGCCGTTCGCCTGCCGCTTGCCGAGCCCCGGCCAGATTTCCGCGGCGTCCTTCGACGCGGCGCGGATCGCGCCGCCGTCGAGCGTCGTCCGCGTCTCCGGGATCTCGCGGTCCGTCCACTGCACGACCAGCTTCAGCGGGCCGGCCGAGGGGAGCGGCCACAGGAAGATCTCGTGGTCGACGGCGAACCGCGTGCCGCCGACCGGTTGCGCCCGCAGCACCGGGTCCTCCGGCTCGGACGCGGACGGCACCGAGACCGTTTCGGAGCTCGCCCGGCTGCCGTCGGCGTAGAGGACACCGATGAGCAGCCCGTTGTAGTCGGGCTTCCGCCGGTGGTCGATCAGCCCCTCGGCGGGGTTGTCGACCAGGCTGTCGCGGGAGTACACGGTGACGCGCAGTGTCAGCGCCTCCGGCCACACCTCGATGGCCCGCAGCGCGATCACCGTGCGTTCCGACCGGCCCAGCGGCTGCGCCCACGGCAGCACGGCCGGGACGATGTGCTCGCGCGGGGCGTCGGTCCAGTGCCGGCCGTTGAACGCGTAAAGCTCCTGCTCCGGCACGGGGAACAGGGGACGCTCACGGGGACCGCCGGTGAAGAAGCTCATCGGACGGCCCGCGACGCACGGTCCGGCACCATGCGCCCACGGTAGGACAAGCGAGCGGGAATTTCCGCCCCCGTTCGGGGGTACGGCCCCTGTTCCCTGTGATCCGGGACACAGGGGCCGTACACGCACGGTGAACGATCAGTCGCTGAGCTTCAGCTCGCCGTTGCGCCGGGCGGCCTCGTCGAGCTCCTTGTCCGCCGGCTTGCCCATGGCGTCCATCAGCTGGCGGGCCAGGCCGAGGCCGGTTCCGCCGAGCGACAGCGCCTTGGCGAACATGTCGGACATGCCGTCGGCGCCGTTGAGCACGACCATGTGATCGATGTTGCCGAACGCGCTCGCGCCGGCCTCGACGATCTCCGGCCAGCGCTCGGCCAGCTGCTGCGCGACGACGGCTTCCTGGTTCTCCGCCAGCGCCGCCGCGCGCGCCTTGATCGCGTCCGCCTCGGCCAGACCCTTCGCGCGGGCCGCTTCGGCTTCCGCGAGACCGCGTGCCTTCGCGGCTTCCGCTTCCGCGAGACCCCGGGCCTTCGCCGCGGCGGCCTCGGCTTCACCGGTCGCCCGGGTCGCGCCCGCCATCGCCTCGGCGCGTGCCTTCGTGGCCTGCGCCTCGGCCTCGGCGGCCGTCTTCACGCGGGTCGCGTCCGCCGCGGCCCGCAGCTCGGTCTCCTTCGCCTCGGCCTGGGCCTTCGCGATCGAAGCGTCGCGGGCGGCGTCGGCCGCGGTCCGGGTGTCGTACGCCTTCGCGTCGGCCGGCTTGCGGACCTGCGACTGCAGCCGCTGCTCGGCCAGCGCCGCTTCCAGCTCGGCCGCCCGCGTCTCCTGGACGACGACCTCCTGGCGCGCGGTCGCCTCGGCCAGCGGACCCGATTGGGACATCTTCGCCCGGGCCTGGTCGACCTCGGCCTGGTAGCCGGCCTGCTGGATCTGGCTTTCGCGGACGGCGGCGGCCTTCTTCGCGGCCGAGATCTGCTCGACTTCGGCGGCTTCCTGGTCGCGCTGGGCTTCGGCGATCCGGGCCGACGCGGCGATCGCGGCGGCGTGCGGCTTGCCGAGGTTCAGGATGTAGCCGGACTCGTCGTCGATCTCCTGGATCTGCAGCGAGTCGACGATCAGCCCCAGCTTGATCATCTCGGTGGCCGAGGACTGGCGCACCTCGCCGGTGAGCGCGTCCCGGTTGTGGATCATCTCCTCGATGGTCAGCCCGCCCACGATCGAGCGCAGGTGCCCGGAGAAGAGCTCGTGGATCGTGTCGTTCATGCCCTTCTGCTGGTCCAGGAACCGGCGGGCGGCGTTGGCGATCGAGGCGAAGTCGTCCCCGACCTTGTAGATCACGACGGCCCGGACGGTGACCGGCAGGCCCTGCTTGGTCACGCAGGAGACCTGCAGGTTGACGCCCCGGGTGTCCAGCGACAGCCGCCGCGCGGTCTGGAAGCCGGGCAGGACGTTCACCCCACGGCCGGTGATGATCTTGAAGCCCAGGCTGTCCGCCGTGTCCGCGCGGTCGACCCGGACGCCGAGCCCGGAGATGATCAGCGCTTCGTTCGGTTCCGCGACCTTGTACAGCAACCGCAGGACCCCGAAGATCACGAACAGCAGGACGATGAGCCCACCCGCCGCGTACAGCAGGATTTCGACGAGACTCATGGCACCGACCCCCTCGCTCTTTTTCTGTTGTGCGTGTGTTGGTCCCCCTTCTACGCCGTCAGCGGCTCAGGGGTTGCCACCGCTCGACGTAAACCGTCCGAGGGGGTTCGAAGTCGACCACGAGCACCTGGGTGCCGGAGGCGAAGGACTCGTCCGGGTCGGCCGGGTAGGCGTAGAACGCCTCCGTGCCGCCCCGGACGTTCAGCAGTACCTCGCCGATGAGGCCGGGGCCGATCGTGCCCGTCACGCGGCCTCGGCTGCCGATCATCCCCCGAAGCCCTTCAGCTTGACCTTGCTGCCCTTCTGCACGAACGTGCCCGGCTGCGGGTCCTGCTCGAAGACGAAGTCGAACCCGCCGCCGCCGCGCCCGCGGCCGCCGTCGCGGTCGGCCTTCAGCCCGGCCTGCTCGAGGATCTTCTGCGCGTCGCCGAACGAGCGGAACCGGACGTCCGGCACCTGGACGGCGTTGTTGACGAAGACGCCGATCCGTTTCGCCTTCGGCTGCGTGTTGGCCGACGGGTCGGTCCGGGTCACCGCCCCGCCCGGGACGTCCTGCTTGAACTCCTCGCCCGCCTGGAACGGCTCGAACCCGGCCTGCTGCAGGATCTGGAACGCCTCGTCCTTGGACCGGCCGGTGACGTCCGGGACCGGCGGCAGCGGGATCGGGCCCTTCGACACGATGATCGTGACCTGGCCGCCGATGGTGAGCTGGCTGCCCGCCGACGGCGTCGTGCGGATGACGGCGCCCTGCGGGACGTCGGAATCGAAGTCGTCGCCCCCGCGGACCGGCGTCAGCTGGGACGCCTTGATCGCCTGCTCGGCGTCGGCCAGTGCGGTGCCCGGCCGGATGTCCGGCACCACCGGGCGGCCCTTCGACAGCACGACCGACACCGAGGAGTTCGGCGCCACCGTCGTGCCCTCCGCGGGGCTGACGCGCAGCACGGTGTTCGACGGCGCCGTGTTGTCGAACTCCTGGCTGAACTGCGGGTTCAGTTTCACCGCCCGCAGCGCGTCCCCGGCCGCGGCCTGGTTCAGGCCGACGAGCTTCGGCACGGTCGCGATCTTGTCGCCGCCGCCGTCGGTGAGCATGAACGCGAACGCCGTGATCAGCCCGCCGAACAGCAGCACCGCGGCGGCGATCAGGGCGATCCGCTTCCGGTTGTCCTTCGGCTTCTCCGGTTCCGCCTGGCTCCGCCGCCGCGGGGCCGGCCGCACCGGCGGCACCGCGCCGCCCACGGGCACCCCCGGTGGCGGGGTGCCCGGGTGGCTCAGCGCCTGCGTCGGGTTGGGCCGGTGCACCGGCATCGTCTTCTCGGAGTCCGGCAGGACCTGCGGGATCCGCGGCAGCGTCCGCTCGGTGTCGGCGAGGTCGCCCTGGCCGTGCGAAACCGGGACCGGCACGGTCACCGGGAGCAGCCCCAGCTGCGCGCGCACCGCCGTCAGCTCGGTCAGGAAGTCGCCGGCGTCGGCCGGGCGCAGCGCCGGGTCCCGCCGGGTCGCGCGCGTGATCAGGTCGTCCAGCGCCGGCGGGAGGTCCGGGCGCAGCTCGCTCGGGCGCGGCACGTCGTCGTTCACATGCCGGTAGGCCACCGAGATCGCGGTGTCGCCGGTGTAGGGCACCCGGCCGGTGAGCATTTCGTAGAGCAGGATCCCGGCCGAGTAGACGTCGCCGCGCGAGGAGGCCGCGCCGGTCGCGACCTGCTCCGGCGACAGGTAGGCGACCGTGCCGAGGATGACGCTCGAGCTCGTCGTGCCCGCGCTCGCCACGGCCCGCACCAGGCCGAAGTCGGCGACCTTCACCGCGCCGCCGGTGTGCGGTCCCGTCCGGCCGATCAGCACGTTCTCCGGCTTCACGTCGCGGTGCACCAGGCCTGCCCGGTGCGCGGCGGCCAGCGCCGACAGCACCGGCTCGGCCACGCTCAGCGCCAGCGCGACGTCCAAGGGACCCTTGTCGTCCAGCAGGTCGCGCAGCGTGCCGCCGTCGACCAGCTCCATCACCAGGAACGCCAGCCCCGACTCCGCACCCTGCGGCAGGTCGAACCCCTGGTCGTGCACCGCCACGACGTGCGGGTGGTGCAGCTGTGCCGCGGACTGGGCCTCCCGCACGAACCGGTCCACGAACGACCGGTCGTCCGCGAACCGCGGGTCCATGAT
This sequence comes from Amycolatopsis vastitatis, assembly GCF_002234595.1. Taxonomy (GTDB): domain Bacteria; phylum Actinomycetota; class Actinomycetes; order Mycobacteriales; family Pseudonocardiaceae; genus Amycolatopsis; species Amycolatopsis vastitatis. The sequence goes on along the minus strand of NZ_NMUL01000045.1, from coordinate 144,930 downwards.
CTTGATCGCGACCGGACGGTCCAGCCGGGTGTCCGTCCCCCGGTAGACGGAAGACATTCCGCCGTGGGCGAGCAGCCGGTCCACCCGGTAGCGCCGCTCCAGGAGCGTGCCGACCAGGCTGGGGTGGGTGCGTGTCACGAGTATGGATCGTACGGAACCGCGTACGCCTCGTGGAGGAGACCTCGCGGGTCACCCGTGCGTACTAGCGGGTGAGGGGACGAAATGTGGCACAGTGTCACCTGTGAGTGGGATTCCTGTCGCCGAAGACATCCTCGATACCGCCATCGAGGTCCTCCCGTTGCAGGAGGTGGCGAACGTCCTCGGGACGTCGAGCAACAAGGTCCGGCAGATGCTGCGGGACGGGCAGCTGATCGCGGTGAGGCGGCGCGGCGAACTGTGCGTGCCCAGCGACTTCTTCGTGAAGGACGGGGTCGTCAAGGGCCTGACCGGGACGATCACCGTGCTCGCCGACTCCGGGTACAGCCGGACGGAGATGCTGCGGTGGCTGTTCGCCGCGGACGACACGCTGCCGGGCAGCACCCCCATCAACGCGCTGCGCACCAGCCACGGCACCGAGGTCAAGCGGCGAGCGCAGGCGATGGCGTTCTGACCTGCGCAAACAGGTCACCGCGGCGGCTGCTTGGACGGCCGCGGCGGTGAGCAGGCACGCCGGGAGCGACCACACCGGCCGCCGGGCCGGTGATCTTCACGCTCGCCGCCGTCGCTGGGCCGCGTAGGTGTCGTGTCGTTGCGGCTTGGTAACCCACCACCCCGAAGCCGGATTGTGACTACGGACGGTAGCACCGCGTCAAGGCGGGAAAGCGTGCCTTGACCCGGTACTGCCGTCCGTGTTCTGGCTTCGTATCGGGGTGGCAGGGAGGGGTCTGGGTGGGGTGCCGGTTATGCCGTCAGCGTGCCTTTCACGCGCGGGAGGCGCCTGACATGGGCCGCTACGACTTTGCCTGAACCCTGCCCGCAGGGGGTAACAGATGGTGATCATGCCGATCCCGGCGCAGGAGATCGTCGAGGCGGTGGTCGCCCGCCGCAGTGGCGCGTTGCGGACCAGAACCCTGAAGCCGACCTTGAGGCTGGGCTTCTTCGGCGGAGCCGCGCACACAGGCGGCGGCAGCCCGCGGCGGTTTTGCTCGCCCCGGTGCGCGACGCGCGAACGCGTCGCCGCGCACCGGGCGCGGAGGTGAAATTCAGCTCTGGGTCTTGTCGCGCCAGGCAATCCACTTCTTCAGCGCGCCGAGGTCGTGGTCCGGGCCGCCCACGCCGACCGTGAACGTCGTGACGCCCAGGTCGAGGAGCTTCGGGCCCAGCTCGTCCGGCTCGCCCTGCACGCCGCACGAGCGCTCGATCTCGGCCGGGTCGCGGCCGACGTCCGCGCAGTGCTGGTCGAGGATCTTCACCTTGCGGCCGACGACCTCCGGGTCGCCGAAGCCGTGCCAGATGTCGCCGTGCTTCGCCACGAGCTTCAGCGTCTTCTTCTCGCCGCCGCCGCCGATGAGCACCGGGATCTTGCGGGTCGGCGCCGGGTTCAGCTTGCCAAGGCGCGACTCGATCCGGGGGAGGGACTCCGCCAGGTCGTCGAGGCGGCCGCCCGCCGTGCCGAACTCGTAGCCGTACTCGTCGTAGTCCTTCTCGAACCAGCCGGAGCCGATGCCGAGGATGAGCCGCCCGCCCGAGATGTGGTCGACCGTGCGGGCCATGTCGGCCAGCAGCTCGGGGTTGCGGTAGCTGTTGCAGGTGACCAGCGCGCCGATCTCCACCCGGGACGTCGACTCCGCCCACGCGCCCAGCATCGTCCAGCACTCGAAGTGCTTGCCCTCGGGCTCGCCGTACAGCGGGTAGAAGTGGTCCCAGTTGAAGACGATGTCGGCGCCGAGGTCCTCGGCCGCCGACGCGGTGCGCCGGATGGTGTCGTAGTCGGCGTGCTGCGGCTGGAGCTGCAAGCCGATCCGGATGCGTCGTTCGGTCATGATCGCAGCCTACGACCGCCGCGGAACGTCTCGCTCGCCCAGACCGCGGCCAAGGGTGGTAGCGCGACTACCAGCCTCCGCCGCTTCGGGACCACCGCCCGCCGCGTCAGGATGTCGTAGTCCAGCGCGACGATCTCGTCGAGGATTCCTTCGTACAGCGTCAACGCCGTCCGCACGCAGGGCCGCGATTCGGGACGCAGCAGCGCCACCCCGGCTTCGGCCCGCCGGTACACCGCCCGCGTCCGCGCCACGAAGTACGCCAGCGCGGCGCGGATCCGCGGATCGGGGCACCGCCGCTCCAGCAGCTCCCGCGAGACGCCGAACGCGGCCAGTTCCGCGGCCGGCAGGTAGAGCCGCCCGCGGTCGAGGTCCTCGCCGACGTCGCGCAGGAAGTTCGTCAGCTGGAACGCCTCGCCGAGGGCGATCGCGCCCGGTTCGGCGTCGGCGAGCGGGCCGACGGTGCCGAAGACCGGCAGCATCTGCAGCCCGATGACCGCGGCCGAGCCGTACATGTACTCGCCCAGCTCCGCGAACGTCGTGTATTCGACGGGCTTGAGGTCCGCCCGCATCGACTTCAGGAACGCGTCGAACAGTTCCCGCGAGAGGCCGTACCGGCGCACCGTGTCCGACAGCGCCACCAGCACCGGGTCGTCCGGCGTCCCGCCCTCGAAGACGACGTCGACCATGGCCGCGACACGGTCCAGCTCGGCCGCCGGGTCACTGCCCGGCGACGGGTTGTCGACCAGTTCGTCGGCCATCCGCGCGAACCCGTACAGCGTGTGCGCGGCCGGCCGGGCCCTGGCCGGCAGCAGCCGCGTGGCCAGGAAGAACGTCCGCCCGTAGTGCGCGTTGATGCGGCGGCACGCGGTGTAGGCGGCGCGCAGGGCCGGCTCGGTGATACCCGCGGCGTCGAGTTCGTTCACCGGCCGGTGATCCTTTCCGCTGCCAGTTGTCCGGAGATGAGCACCGGCGGGATGCCGACACCCGGGGTCGTGCCGCAGCCGGCCAGTACCGCGTTGCCCGCCGCGCGCACCAGGTTCGCCGGCCGGAAGGGGCCGGTCTGCGCGAACGTGTGCGCCAGCGAGAACGGCGTCCCGGCCGTCAGCCCGCGTGCCGCCCAGTCCGCCGGGGTGATCGTCTCGTCGACGGTGAACTCGTCGCCGAAGCCGGTCAGCCCGCGTGCCTCCAGCGTGCGAAGCAGCTCTTCGCGGTACGGCCCGCGTAGGCGTTCCCAGTCGATCGGCCCGCGACGCAGGTTGGGGGCGGGCGCGAGCACCGAGACGATCTCGCCGCCGCGGCCGGCCAGCCCCGGGTCCGTCGCCGTCGGCCGGGTGACCAGCAGTGACGGGTCGCTCATGAGCTTGCCTTCGCGGATGATCTCCGCGAACGTCCGCTCCCAGGCGCCGCCGAAGAAGATCGTGTGGTGCCCGAGGTCCCACGCTTGGGTGGTGCGGCCGTGCAGGACCACGGCGGACGGCGAATAGCGCAGCGGCACCGGCCGCCGGGGCCGCGCCCCGAGGAGCCGGTAAGCCGTCCCCAGCTCGGTGGCCAGCACGACGGCGTCGCACGCGATGCGTTCGCCCGAGCGCGTGCGGACCGCTCGCACTCGCGACGCGACCCGTTCCAGCCAAGCGGCTTCGGTGCCGAAGCGCACGTCCGCGCCCGCCCGTGCGGCGGCACCGGTCATCGCCCGGCCGATTTCACCCATCCCGCCTTCGGGGTAGTAGACGCCGCCGACGGTGTCCATGTAGGCGATGACGCCGTACGCCCCCATCGCCCGCGCCGGATCGAGACCCGCGTAGAGCGCCTGGAAGGAGAAGAGCCGCCGGACGCGCTCGTCGAGCAGGTACCGGCCGACGCGCGGGCCCAGCCTGCCGAACCCGCCCAGCGCGGCGAGCTTCGCCAGCTCGGGGCGGGCCAGGCCGAGCGGCGAGTCGAAGTTCGCCGCGAGGAAGTGGTCCTTCTGCACGGTGTAGAGCTCGGTCAGCCAGCGCCGCAGCGCCCGGTAGCCCACCGCTTCGCGGGCGCCGGCGAAGGCGCGGATCTCGGCCTCCATCGCCTCGCCGTCGGTGTGCAGCGCCAGCGTGGAGCCGTCGGCGAAGCGCGCCCGGTAGGCCGGGTCGAGTCGGGTCAGGCGCACGTTCTTCGCCAGCGGCTCGCCGACCGCGGCGAACGCCTCTTCCAGCAGCTCCGGCATGGTGAGCACGCTCGCGCCGGTGTCCACGGCGTTGCCGTCGAAGCTCTGCTGCCCGGCCCGCCCGCCCGGGACGTCGGCCTGCTCCAGCAGCGTGACCCGCCGTCCCGCGCCGAGCAGGTGCAGTGTCGCCGAAAGCCCGGCCAGCCCGGCCCCGATCACGACGACGTGGTCCGCCCGGCCGTCGATCTTCCGCACGTCAGTACGTCCGCTGGGTGGCCTTGACGACCAGCCCGGTCAGCGCCTCGGGCGCCGGCTCGGCCAGGTGCGCGCGCTCGAGGGCGGCCATCGCCGCTCGAGTCAGCTCGTCGATCCGCCGCTCGACCGCGTCGACCGCGCCGACCTGCTGCAGGGCCATCCGGACGGTCTCCACGCCCTCGTCGGACAGGTCGGCGTCGCCGATCGCGTCCGCGATCACGGTGGCCGCGGCCCGCTCGCCCTTTTCCGCGGCGAGCTGCAGGCCGAGCGCGACCAGCAGGGTGCGCTTGCCTTCCCGCAGGTCGTCGCCGGCGGGCTTGCCGGTGACCGACGGGTCGCCGAACACGCCCAGCAGGTCGTCGCGCAGCTGGAACGCGACGCCGACTTCGCCGCCGAACTCCAGCAGGGTGGCGATCAGCTCGGGGGAGGCGCCACCGAGCGCGGCGCCCAGGTGCAGCGGCCGCTGCACGGTGTAGGCGGCCGTCTTCAGCTTGTCGATCTTGAGCGCGGCCTCGACGGAGGCGTCGCCGGTCGCCTGCGTCCGGACGTCGAGGTACTGCCCGGCCAGGACCTCGGTGCGCATCGCGCGCCAGGCCGGGCGCGCGGCGGCGAGCGTCCCGGCCGGCAACGGGGCGTCGGCGAACATGTCGTCCGCCCAGGCCAGCGCCAGGTCGCCGACCAGCACCGCGGTGGCCAGGCCGAACGTCGACGGCGAACCGAGCCAGCCGCGGTCCGCGTGCAGCTTCGCGCCCGCGATGTGGACGGTCGGGAAGCCGCGGCGGGAGTCGGAGGAGTCGATCAGGTCGTCGTGGATCAGCGCGCACGCCTGGATCAGCTCGAGGCTGGACACCGCCTGCAGGACACCCTCGGCGTCCGGGCCCGCCGGGTCGCCGCCCGCGCCGCGCCAGCCCCACCAGGCGAACGTCGGGCGCAGCCGCTTGCCGCCGTTCAGCACGAACCCGCTCAGCGCGTCGATCCCGGCGGCCACGGTCGGCTCGGTCACGAGGATTTCGGCGCTCGCCCGGCCGAGGAACCCGGCCAGCGCGCGCTCGACGTGGGCGGGCAGGTCGACGTCGGCGTTCATGACGTCATCCTCGCCGAACCCGTGGCCGCCCGGTCGGCCGGGGCACCCCCGGTGTGGCGAATCAGACTGCGGCCGTGGCCGCCCAGAACGGGCCCGTCAGGCCCGCTTCGGCGAAGTAGGCGACGGCGTCGTCCGGTTCACGCCGCCGGTAGCCGCGTTCGAGCCTGCCCTCGTACCAGCCACGCGCGAGCCGCCAGAGCGTGACCAGATCCAGCACGGACCCCTTGGCCTGCCCGGTTTCCGCCAGCCAGGCGTCCACACAGGACTCGCAGCAGAAGAGCCGCTGGTTCGCGCAGGTGTGCAGCACGTCGTCCCACATCCGCGCGGCGGGCACGAGGAAGTGCGCCACCTGGACGCCCTCGGGCGGCGTCGTCCGGTTCACGACCAGCGCGTGCGGCTGCCCGCAGCCGGGACAGCGGGTCGCGACGAGCACCTCCGGCTCGGCGTCGACCAGGTGGGGGATGGCGAACGAGTCCCACGCGCAGCCGCCCCACCAGAGCGTGTGCGAGCCCATCACGGAGAAGCCGAGCGACTTCGCGGCGAACGGGTGCGCCAGCACGACGTGCTCGCGCTCGTCGAGGACCAGGTGGTGGGCGTCGGCCAGGCGGTGCAGCGCCTGCTTGGCGACGGCCAGGGACCCGCCCGCCGCGTCGGCCAGCTCCGGGGCGCTCGGCGCACGGCCGTGACCGGCGAAGGCGCGGTAGACCGCGAGGCGCACGTCCTCGTCCCAGCTCGCGTCGTCGTCCCTCATCGCTCACTCCCGGGTCCAGCTTAGTCCTCGAAGGTGACTCGAATGACTGTCTCGCGACGCGGACGGGGGCTCCCGGATGCCGGGCGTCGGCCTTTAACATGCGTTTATGACGTCGGTGATCGAGCGGTTGCGCGGAGACGGGCCGAAGTTCTCCATCGAGTTCTTCCCACCCCGTGACACGGCGGACGAGGCCGTCCTGTGGAAGGCCGTCCGGGAGCTCGAGCCGTACGACCCGGCCTACATGTCGATCACCTACGGCGCCGGCGGCTCCAGCCGCGACGGCACGATCCGCAGCATCGCCCGCGTCGCGACCGAGACGACGCTGGTGCCGATGGCGCACCTGACCGCCGTCAACCACTCCGTCGCCGAGCTGCGCAACGTGATCGGCTGGTACGCCTCGGTCGGCGTCCGCAACATCCTCGCCCTGCGCGGCGACCCGCCGGGCGACGTCTACGGCGACTGGATCCCGCACCCGGAGGGCCTGACCTACGCCGAAGAGCTGGTCCAGCTCGTGCGCGAGCTGGGCGACTTCTGCGTCGGCGTGTCGGCGTACACCTACGGCCACCCGCGCTCGCCCGACCTGGAGACCGACACGAAGTACCTGGTCCGCAAGCTGCGCGCGGGCGCCAACTTCGCGATCGCCCAGCTGTTCCACGACGCCGAGGACTTCCTGCGGCTGCGCGACCGCGTCGCCGCGACCGGCTGCGACGTCCCGGTGCTGCCCGGCGTCATGCCGCTGACCACGATGCGGACCCTGCAGACGACGATCAAGCTGTCCGGCGCGCCGGCCCCGCGGAAGCTGCTCGACCGGCTCGAGCCGCTGGCCGACGACCCCAAGGCGTTCCGCGCCGCGGGCATCGACGTCACCACCGAGCTGTGCGAGAAGCTGATCGCCGAGGGCGTGCCGAACCTGCACTTCTACACGTTCAACCGGTCGAAGGCGACGCGCGAGGTGATCGCCCGGCTGGGCCTGGTCCCAGCCCGTGCTTAAGTACGTACCACTGCCCACCGGTGGCCCGGTAGCGTGCGGCGCATGGCTTCTACTGCTTCCGAGGGCGTGCACGGGATCTGCGACCGCTATGTCGACGACTACGCGGCCGCGGACCCCGTCGCGGCGACCGCGCACGGCATCGCCGGGCACGACCACCGGCTGACCGACTACTCGGCGGACGGGTTCGCCGAGCGCGCCGGGCTGGCCGCGCGGGCCCACGCCGCCGTCGCCGCCGCCGAACCGCGGGACGCCGCCGAACGCGCCGCCAAGGCTGTGTTCACCGAGCGCGTCGGCCTGGAGCTGGAGATCCACGAGGCCGGCCTCGACGTCGCGAACCTCAACGTCATCGCCAGCCCGGTGCAGGAGCTGCGGATGGTGTTCGACCTGATGCCGCTCGAGAACGAGCACGACTGGTCGGTCGTCGCGACCCGGCTCGGCGAGGTGCCGAAGGCGCTGGCCGGCGTCCGCAGCGGCCTGCTTTCGGCAGCCGACGCGGGGCACGTCGCGGCCCTGCGCCAGGTCGCGAAGGTGGCGGAGCAGTGCGAAACGTGGGCCGGCCTGAAGGAGGAGAAGGGGTTCTTCACCGCGCTCGCCGGCGGAGCGTCTTCGCAGGGCGAAGCGCTGAAGTCGGACCTCGCGCACGGCGCCCGCGCCGCCGACGAGGCGTTCGCGGAGTTCGCCGGGTTCCTGCGTGCCGAGCTGGCGCCGAAGGCCCCGGTCAAGGACGCCGTCGGCGAGGACGTCTACCGCCTGTGGTCGCGGTACTTCGTCGGCGCCACGCTGGACCTGCGCGAGGCCTACGAATGGGGCTGGGCGGAGTTCGCCCGGATCGAGGAGGAGATGCGCGCCGTCGCGAACCGCGTCAAGGCGGGCGCGACCCCCGCGGAAGCCGCCGCGGTGCTGGACGCCGACCCGCGCTACCGCGTCCGCGGCCGTGCTGAGTTCGAGGCCTGGATGCAGCGCCTGTCCGACCAGGCGCTGGAGTCGTTGCGCGGCAAGCACTTCGACATCTCCGACCGCGTGATGGCCCTGGAGTGCAAGATCGCCCCGCCGGGCGGCGGCGTCGGCGCGTACTACACGGGACCGAGCGAGGACTTCGGCCGTCCGGGCCGGATGTGGTGGTCGCTGCCCGCGGGCCGCGACGAGTTCAGCACCTGGCGCGAGACGAGCACCGTGTACCACGAAGGAGCCCCGGGCCACCACCTCCAGATCGCGACGGCGGTGGACCAGTCGGGCGCGCTGAACAAGTACCAGCGGATGATGGCGTTCACATCGGGCCACGCGGAGGGCTGGGCCCTGTACGCGGAGCGCCTGATGCAGGAACTGGGCTACCTTGCGGACGACGGCGACCTGCTGGGCATGCTTTCGGAGCAGCTGTTCCGCGCGGCCCGGGTGATCGTCGACCTGGGCATGCACCTGGAGCTGCAAATCCCCGCGGGCACCGGCTTCCACGAAGGCTCGCGGTGGACCCCGGAGCTGGGCCTGGAGTTCATGCTGAGCCGCACGATCACGGACCCGGCCCACCTCCACGACGAGATCGACCGCTACCTCGGCTGGCCCGGCCAGGCCCCGGCGTACAAGATCGGCGAGCGCCTCTGGCTGGCGGCGCGCTCGGAGGCCCAGGTGAGGGCCGGGAAGCCGTTCGACATCAAGCGGTTCCACACGGAGGCGCTGAAGCTGGGCGGCATGGGGCTGGACACGCTGCGGGAGCAGCTGTCCCAGCTGGACTGACGTGTGGGCCGAGGCCTCCTGCCGTGTGCCCGGGCCCCGGAAACGCACGTCCGCTCGCCGTGCGTGGCGGCGGCGGCTGCTGCGATGTCATAAATGAGTCATTTACGTCGCCGGACGACATGAATGACTCATTCATGTCGTCGAGCGCGGCGCCCGGCTCGGCGGCCCCTTGACCGCTGCTCACCGGGGGCGCCGTGCGGCCCTGGGGAAAACTCGTCGCGCCGCCCCGTTCTCCCCGCTAGATTCCCCCTCGTGCGCCGAATTCTCTTCGTCACCCCGCCGCCTCGCGCCTGAGCGGGGTGGTCCCTCGCCGCGTGGCTCCGAGGCCCGCGGCTGATTTGTCTTGCGCACCGCCCCGCGTCGTCGAACTCCCTTTTCCTTCGACGCAGGAGCGTTCTTCCGATGTCCATCGCCACACCCGCGCGCGCCCGTTCGTCGGCCGCGCTCGTTCTCGCCGGTGTCCTGTGGGGCACCGGCGGCCTCGCCGGCTCGCTGCTCGGCGACCTCGCCGATCTCCACCCGCTCGCCGTCGCCGCCTACCGGCTGCTCGTCGGCGGCGGCACCGCGTCCCTGTTCGTTCTCCTGACCGGCGGCACCTTCCCGCGCACGGCCGAAGCGGCGAAACGCGTCGCCGCGGTCGGCGGGCTGTTCGCCCTGTTCCAGGCGAGCTACTTCGCCGCCGTCGCGCTCAGCTCGGTGAGCGTCGCGACCATGACCACCATCGGCGCCGCACCCGTTGTGGTCACCCTCGCCGGGCGGCGGAAACCGCACCGCTGGACGCTGGTCTCGCTGGCCGGCACCCTCGCCGGCCTGGTGCTGCTCCGCTGGTCACCGGGGGAAGCGACCTCTCTCGCCGGGCTCGGCTTCGCGCTGCTCGCGGCGGCCGGCTTCGCCACCCTCACGCTGCTCACCGCCAAGCCGGTCGAGGGCCTGGAGCCGTTGCCCACGACGGCGTTCGGCTGCCTGGCGGGCGGGCTGCTGCTCGCCCCCGTGGCGAGCTGGTCCGGCATGGCGTTGCCGCTGCACGCGGACGTCCTCCTCGTGGCGTGCTACCTCGGCGCGGTGCCGACCGCGCTCGCCTACGCCGCGTACCTGCGCGGCCTGGCGGACGCGCACCCGCTTCTGGGCGCGCTGGCGGCGGTGCTCGAGCCGCTGACGGCGGCGGTGCTGTCCGCGGTCCTGTTCGGCGAGCGGCTGAGCGTCACGGCGTGGTGCGGCGCCGCCGTGCTGGTCGCGGCGCTGGTGGTCGGCTACTGCCGCCCGGAACCGCGGTGAGGGATCAGCGCGGTTCGAGGGGCAGCGCGCGCCCGAGGATCGCGAACGGCCGCGGGTCGCCGGCGAAGTGGTAGTCGCGCAGGACGTCGACGAACCCGGTCCGGCGGTAGAGCTTCCACGCCCGGCTGGTGCCCTCGGGCGTGGAGAGCAGCACGTTCGCGCTGGGCACGCCGTCGAGCAGGCCGCGCAGCAGGTCCTCGCCGATCTGGTGGCCCTGGTTCTCCGGCCGGACGTGGATCTCGGTCAGCTCGAAGTAGTCCGACAGCCAGCGGTCGGCCTCGGCGGGCCCGGACCGGCGGCTCAGGCCGTGGCGGACCTGCTCGTGCCACCACTGCCCGGCCCGCCCGCGGTAGCCGTAGGCGACACCGAGCAGGACGTCGTCGGCGTCGAGGGCGGCCATGCAGCGCCAGCCCTCACGCAGCGCGTGGGTGAGCCACATCGGTGCGCGCTGCTCGGCGGTGCCCACCGGGTACCGCATCGCCCGGACGTAGATGTCGAGCGCTTCGGGCAGGCGTGCGCGGAACTCGTCCGCGGAGAGCTGGACGTAGCGGGAGCAGCCGGCGGGCATCGCGGTCACGGCTGTCCATCTTCCTCCGCGCCGCCGAGCGCGCCCGGGGTGCCCCCGGTCAACGCCACCAGCCCGGCGAAGGTGGTGGGGTAGACGGTCTTCGGATGCCCGGCGGCGGCCCAGACGACGTCGTGGTCCCGCAGCGCGGTGTCGACGAGCGTCGGCAGCGGCCGCGGGTGCCCGGCAGGGGCGACCCCGCCGATCGGCTGGCCGGTGTACGCCCGGACGAAGTCGGCGTCGGCCTTGCCGATCTCGGCGCCGGCCAGCCGGGCGAGGGTGGCCGGATCGGCGCGGTGGGCGCCGGAGGTCAGGGCGAGGAGCGCGTTTTTGTCGGACCCCAGGCGGAAGATGAGGCTGTTGGCGATGGCCCCCACGGGCACGCCGAGTGCTTCGGCCGCCTGGGCGGCGGTCCGGACCTCGGCGGGCAGCACGCGGATGCCTTCGGCGGCGGCGTGCTGCCCGGCTTCGGCCAGCGCGGCCGCCACCTTGGCGACGGCGGGGTGGTCCAGCGAACTCATGAACCTATGAGATCACGCCACCGACCTGGTGTCCCGCACCACGTCCGGGATCGCCCCGGTGGGCTTGAGCGGACGCCGGGTCGGGGTTACTCTGGAAATCGTTCGAACAAGCGTTCGACATCGGTGAGCGCGCACCGGTCAGGTGCCCGGTACCGGGACGGGGGAAGCGTCTCGGCACCGGGCCCCCGATCGGGCTCACCCCGCGCGGGAGGAGGGTCGCCATGTCCGTCAAGGTCGTGTCCCCCACGGATCCGGGGCAGCCGCAGCTGCCCATGTCGCTGCGCCCGCCGGTCACCCCGGCGGCGGCCGGAACCCACCACGTCCGCCCCCGGCGGCACTCGCCGGCCTCGGCTCCGGTGGTGGATTCCCGGCAGCCCGAGCTGCCGATGCCGCTGTGCCGTTCCGCTGCTGAGCTGGAGTCCGGCGGGGCTGGGCTGCCGGTGTCGTCGCGCTCGTCGGCTGTCGAGGTGGGGTCCGAGCAGGCTTTGCCGATGTCGCTGCGTTCGTCCGTCGCGGAGTCGGAGGCTGGCGTGCCTCAGGCGCCGATGCCGCTGCGTCCGCCTGCCGCCGAGGTGGAGTCCGAGCAGGCACTGGCCACGTCGCTGCGCCCGTCCGTCGCCGAGCCGGAGGCCGACCGGCCTCGGCTGCCGCCGCGTCCTCCGGCCACCGGCACGGAGTCCGACCAGTCCCTGCTCCCCATGGCCGTGCGCCCGCCCGCTCCGCCGGTCGCCGCCGGTCTGCTCGCGCAGGCGCGGCGCGGGCTCGCCGAGGCCGAGCGGGAGACCGATCCCGCGGAGCGGTTCATCGGCGCCTACCTCGCGGCGCTGCGCGGTGCCGCCGCCGTGCTCGCTGCCCGTGGCCGTCCGCACCGGGGCCGCGCGCGCCCGGCCAGCACCTGGGTCCTGCTCGACTCCGTCGCTCCCGAGCTGCGGGAATGGTCCGCCTTCTTCGCGGGCAACTCGGCCGCCCGCGCCGCCGCGCAGGCCGGGATCACCGGCAAGGTCACCGTTGAGTCGGCCGCTGGGCTGGTGCGGGCCGCCACGCCGTTCCTCGAACTCGTCCGCCGCCTGGTGCACGGCCTGCCGATCACCGGGGAAGCCCATGTCGCGTGAGCACGGCCTGGTCGACTCCGGGCGGCTGCTCACGGCGTTGGGGATCGAAGGCCGGGTGCTGGCCGAGGCCGTGCACGCGGCGCCGGTCGATGCCCCGGTGCCGGCCTGCCCCGGCTGGTCGCTCGGCGAGGTGGCCCGGCACGTCGGAAGCCTCTACCGGGTGGTCCGGCGCCGGCTGGTGGAGGGCCGGAGTCCCGAAGACTGGCAGCGTGACCCCGAACCGGGCCAGAGCCTGCGGGAGTTCCTGGAGACGGGCCTCGCCGAACTCCTGGACGAACTGGCCGCGCACGACCCGGAGGAGCGCGCCGACACCTGGTGGCCGGCGGACCCGACGTACGGGTTCTGGCGGCGGCGCATGCTGCACGAGACACTCCTCCACCGCGTCGACGTCGAGCAGGCCGCGGGCGCGGACCCGCGCGGGGTGCCCGAAGACCTCGCGCTCGACGGCATCGACGAAGCACTGACCCTGTGGTTCGGGCAGAAGCTGCCCATGCTGGGGCTGACCGGCACGAAAGCGGGCTCGGTCGGCGTGCGGTCCGGCGCGCACAGCTGGATCGCGCGGGCCGGACCGGAGACCACGGAAGCCTGGCGCTGTTCGGCCGAGGAGGCCGAGAACGCCGACGACGTCGTCACGGCGAAACCCGCGCAGATCTACCTGTGGCTTTGGGGCCGCGCGTCCCTGACCTCGGTGACCGTGCGGGGCGTGCACGACCAGGCGGCCCAGCTCTGGGCGCTGCTGCGGCTCGCGACCCGATGACCCGGCCGGTGGGGAAGCCGAACCGGAACTGTCGGGGGTGACTGTCGGGAATGGCAGCTAGCCTGCGGCGCATGAACACGCGCCTGGTGAACGTGGTGATCGACGCGGCGCGGCCGAGGGTCCTGGCGGACTTCTGGGCCGCGCTGCTCGGCTGGCACGTCGCCGTCGAGGAGTCCGGCGAGGTCGACGTCCGCGCCCCGGAGACCGACGGCTGGGACCTCGATCTCGTCTTCGTGCCGGTCCCGGAACCCAAGGTGGGTAAGAACCGGATCCACCTGGACCTGGCGAGCACGACTCTCGCGCACCAGGCCGAGCTGGTGGCGCGCGCCCTGGAGCTGGGCGGCCGGCGGGTCGACCTCGGGCAGGGCGCCGTGCCGTGGGTGGTGCTGGCGGACCCGGAAGGGAACGAGTTCTGCGTGCTCGAGCCCCGCGACCGGTACGCGGAGACCGGCGCGGTGGCGTCGATCCTGGTCGACGCCCACGACCCCGCGGTCCTGGCGGACTTCTGGGCGCGGGTCACGGGCCGCCCGATCGAGGTTCGCGAGGGCGAGGTGCTGGTGGGCCTGCGCGCGCCCTCGGGTCGCGGGCCGTGGCTGGAATTCCTGCGCAACGACGACGTCAAGCGGGTCAAGAACCGCGTGCACCTGGACATCGCGCCGCCGGCGGGCGCCGACCACGCCGCGGCCGTGACGGAGGTCATCGCGGCCGGGGCGGCGTCGGCGGACCTGGGTGGTCCCGCGCTTCCGTGGCGCGTGCTGACGGACCCGGAGGGCAACGAGTTCTGCGTGCTGACCCCGCGCTGACCTAGCTCGCCGTTCTTCCGGCTCGTCAAGGAGCATCCGGACGTGCTCGCCCAAGTTCCGCCCTACATCCACGAGGCGCTGGTCCGGGCCTACGTCGGCAACGCGAGTTTCCGGCAGCTGCGGGAGGCCGATCTGGATGCGCTCGTCGCGCCGTGGCTCGGTGAAGAGGGCCAGCCGGCGTTCTACCGCCAGATCGCCGCGTACGACGAGCAATACCTGGTCGAGAACGAGGAACGGCTGGGCGAGGTCGACCTGCCGGTCCGCGTCCTGTGGGGTGCCGAGGACACGTGGATCCCGCCGTCCATCGGCGAGCGGCTCGCCGCGGGCATCCGGGGCGCGACCTTCACCCCGGTCGCCGGCGCGGGGCACCTCATCCAGCTGGACGCCCCGGTCGCGCTGGCGACCGAGCTGCGGTCGTGGCTGAGTGTTTCGCCCGGGTTGCGAGAGCGCGTCCAACGCTGACCTGCGCGAAACACCGGCGCCCTGGAGCGGCAACAACCGCGGGGGACCGTGGGGGCATGGAGACCTCCAGAGCGTTGCCCCAGCCCGGCCGGACGGCCGCCGTCGAGGAGCCCGCCACCCCGTCGGCGTGGCGGGTGCGGATCCGGATGCACGACCACCCGGGCACGCTGGCCCGCATCGCCATCCGGCTCGCCGACCTCGAGTGCAACATCCTCGGCCTGAGCGTGCTGCCGGTGCCCGGCGGCGTGCTCGACGAGATCGTGCTGCGCCCCGCGACGGGCCTGCCCCGGCGGCACCTGGCCGACGCCATCCGCGCGGAGGGCTGCGAGTGCACCGCGATCATCGACGCGGACGTCCACGAGCTGGTCGACCCGTCTTCGTCGACGCTGCTGGCGGCCCGCCGGGCGATCGACGACCCGGCCCGCCTCGCCGACGTGCTGAAGGACGTCCTCGGCGCGGACGTCGTCACGCTCGTCCCGGCCGCCGAAGCGAACCCGGCCCGCACCGAGAGCGGGCACCGGGCGGTGTTCGAGCTGGGCGCCGACAGCGCCCTGGTGGCGCGCCGCCAGTGGGCACCGTTCGTGCAGCTGGAGCTGACTCGCGCCGAAGCCCTGGTGACGCTGCTCACCGCGGCGGTGCGGAACGTCGCCGGCCCGGTGGTCCTCGACCGTCCGGACGGCGCGGCGATCGTCCTGCGCAAGGGCGTCCCCGGCGACGCCGACGCGGTGTCCGAACTGCACCGCCGCTGCTCGATGGCGACGCTCTTCCGGCGCTACCACACGGGCATGCGGACGATGCCGCGCCGCCGGCTGCACCGGCTCCTGGTGCCACCGCGCGGCACGAGCGTGCTCGCCGTGTTCGGCCGCGAGGTGATCGGCCTGGGACAGCTGATTCCGCTGATGTCGGGCGGCGCCGAGATCTCGCTCCTGGTGGAGGACGCGTGGCAGCGGCAGGGAATCGGCACGGCGTTGCTGGCACGGCTCGCGGTGCTCGCGGAGGCACAGGGCATCACGGAGCTGTCGGCGGACTCCCTCGCGGGCGACGACGCGCTGCCCCGCACCGCGGCCCGCGCCGGCCTGCGCACGGAACCAGACATGGAACGCGGCGAGGAGGGTGGTGCCAAGCTGCGCTTGTTCCTGCCCGCTTGAGCAGGCTCAGCGCTTCCAGAACCAGTCTTTGTCCCGCGCTTCGCGCAGGGCGGTCTTCTTGCGCTCGGCGGTGAGCCGGTCGAGGTAGAGAATGCCGTCGAGGTGGTCGGTTTCGTGCTGCAGGCACTGCGCCAGCACGTCCTCGCCTTCGACCTCGATCGGCTCGTTGTGGACGTCGACGCCCCGGACCTTCGCGTGCTTCGCCCGCTTCGTGGGGAACCACAGCTCCGGCACCGACAGACAGCCCTCGGTGATCTCGTGCGTCTCTTCGGACAGCTCGACGATCTCGGGGTTGATGAGGTACCCGGTGAGCCCGGCGACGTCGTAGCTGAAAACGCGAAGCCCCACCCCGATCTGCGGCGCGGCCAGCCCGGCGCGCCCGGCCGGTTTCACCGAGTCGAGCAGGTCCCGCACCAGCGCCTCGAGCTTCTCGTCGAACACGGTGACCGGGTCGCAGACGGACTTGAGGATCGGATCCCCGAAATAGCGCAGTTCGCGCATCGCCATGAGCAGAACATCCTTCGTGCGTGTCGGACTGGCAGCTTAGGGCAGCGGCGAAGGGCGCCGCGATGGAATCGGGAACCCGGCGCCGCCTCAGGCCCGGAGGCGCAGGCCGGACGGCGTCGCCCGGAAACCCGCCTCCCGCAGCACTTCCGCCAGCTCCGAGGTCAGCGCCTGCTCGCCGTCCGCGCGCTGGACGGCCAGCTGGCCCAGCCAGCCCTCCCGGACCGCCGCCGACAACGCCTGGGCCGCCTCCGACAGGGGTTGCCGCTCCTCCGTGAAGCTCAGCAGTGACCGGCCTCCTCGCTCGACGTAGAGCGCCGGCACGCCGTCGACCAGCACCGCCAGGGCGCCGGCCTTGCGGGCGGGACGGTGCTTCGTGTCGCCTGTCGCGGCCGGCCAGGGCAGGGCCGCACCGTAGGGCTGGGCCGGGTCCGCCGCGGCCAGCACCACCGCGCGGCCGGGCGCCGGACGGCCGGGTCCGGACAGCGCACGCAGCCGGTCCACCGCGCCCTTCGCCGCGAACTGCGCCGCGCCGAGCCCCTCGACGACGTAGCCGCGGATCACCTGGCCGGTGTCCTCCATGCCGCGGAGCACCTTGTAGATCCCGGAGAACCCGCCGCTGACGCGTTCGGTGTCGAGCGCGCCGCGGGTCAGGACGCCGTGCCGCTCCAGGAACGCCTCGGTCCGCGCGTGGGCCCGTCGGGTCGCGTCGGTCTCCCGGGCCGGCGTCAGCGCCCACCGCCCGGCGACGGTCGGCGGCCCGGACCGCGACGGCATCTGCGGCCGCCCCGCCCGCAGCCGCGCGTACCGGCCGCGAGGCGCCTGCCGCCGGGGCTTGTGCGCGCCGTGCCCGGCGACCTGGGCCCGCAGCGGCCCCAGCGTGTCGCCCGTGACCAGCCCGGCCCACACCAGGTCCCACAGCGCGGCCACGACTTCGGCGTCGTTCGGTGCCTGGTCCACCAGCACGGTCGCGCGGTCCACCAGCTGGCGGAAGAACAGCGCGCCACCCTCCAAAGTGGACACAATCGCGTCGTGCAGCGGGCCGGTCGGGATGTCCTCGACGACTTCGGGCAGCAGGAGGTCGGCGACGTCGGTGGGAGCGAGGGCGATCCAGCCGTCGCCGCCGGACAGCGCGCCGCAGCCCGCCCACGTGACCTCGCCCGCGGTCGTCAGCTCGTCCAGCAGCGCGGGGGAGTAGCCCGGCAGCCGCCCGGGCAGGATCAGCGACTCCACCGCGCTCGCCGGCAGTGGCGCCCCGGCCAGCTGCTCGACGACCGACAGCACGTCGTCCGCCGTCGGCGCCGCCCGGACGCGCCCGCCGAACCCGTGCCACGCCGGCAGGAACCGGCCCAGCGCCGCCGGTTCGACCGGCTCCACCTCGGCGCGCAGCTTCGCCAGCGACGCCCGCCGCAGCCTTCGCAACACCGCCGAGTCGCAGTACTCGACGCCCACCCCGTGGGTGTCCGGGTGCCCGACCGGGCTCAGCTCGCCCCGGACCAGGCGGCCTTCCCCGGTCATCCGGTCGAGGACCCCCGTGACGACCGCCGTGCCCAGCCCGAACCGGGCGGCCGCGTCCGCCGCCGCGAACGGCCCCCGGCTCCGGGCGTACCGCGACAGCAGGTCCCCGAGCGGGTCCGCGACCGGTTCGGTGAACGCCTCGGGCACGCCCACCGGCAGCGCGGTGCCGAGCGCGTCCCGCACCCGGCCCGCGTCCTCGATGGCCAGGAACCGTTCGGTGCCGCCGATCCGCACCCGGATCGCCCGCCGCGCCGCTTCCAGCTCGGTCAGCCACTCCGCCCGGATCCCGCGTTCGGCGGCCTCTTCGACGGTCAGGTCGCCGAGGAACCGCAGCAGGTCGGCGGCGTCCTCGGCCGAGCGCGCGTGCCGGTCGGGTTCGAGCCGCTGCAGCGACCGCTCCACCTCGCGCACGGCTTCCGGGTCGAGCAGTTCGCGGATCGCCTCGGTGCCGAGCAGTTCGGCCAGCAGCGCCGAATCCAGCGACAGCGCCGCCGCCCGCCGCTCGGCCAGCGGCGCGTCGGTCTCGTACAGGAACATCCCGACGTACCCGAAGAGCAGGCTGCGCGCGAACGGCGACGCGGCCGGCGTCTCGACCTCCACGAGCCGGACCTTGCGGGCCCGGACGTCGGCCATCAGCTCCCGCAGACCGCTCACGTCGTAGACGTCCTGCAGGACCTCGCGCATCGCCTCCAGCACGACCGGGAACCGTTCGTACTTCGCCGCGACCGACAGCAGCTGCGACGCGCGCTGCCGTTGCTGCCACAGCGGGGTGCGGCGCCGCGGGTCCCTTCGCGGCAGCAGCAGCGACCGAGCCGCGCACTCCCGGAACCTTGCGGCGAACACGGCCGAGCCACCCACCTCGGCGACGATCAGCTGCTCGACCTCTTCGGGATCGAGCAGCACGTCGTCGGCGCCGATGGTGACGTCGGCGCCCTCGGCGTCCAGCGCGTCCGGCAGGCGCAGGACGATGCCGTCGTCGGAGTGCGCCACCTGGGCGTCGACCCCGCGGTTTTCGCGCAGCCGCGCGGCGATCGCGAGGGCCCACGGCGCGTTCACCTGCGCGCCGAACGGCGAGTGCACGACGATCCGCCAGTCGCCGAGCTCGTCCCGGTAGCGCTCCAGCAGGATCGTCCGGTCGTTCGGCACGTGCCGGGTGGCGGACTTCTGCTCGGCCAGGTAGTTGAGCAGGTTGTCGCAGGCCCGCTCGTCCAGCCCCGCCGCCTCGGCCCGTTCCCTGGCTTTCTGATCGTCCGATGTGGACAGTTCGCGGACGAACTTGCCCAGCGCCCGGCCGAGCTCCAGCGGACGGCCCGGCGCGTCGCCCTTCCAGAACGGCATCCGCGCCGGCTCGCCCGGCGCGGGCACCACGATGACGCGGTCGTGCGTGATGTCGGTGATCCGCCACGACGACGTGCCGAGCAGGATGGTGTCGCCGACGCGCGATTCGTACACCATCTCTTCGTCGAACTCGCCGACGCGCGAGCCGGGCTTGTCGTCCGAGCCCGGGGTCATCACAGTGAACAGCCCGCGGTCCGGGATCGTGCCGCCCGAGGTCACCGCCAGCCGCTGCGCGCCCGGCCGCCCGCGCAGCTCGCCGCTGATGCGGTCCCAGGTGATCCGCGCCCGCAGCTCGCCGAACTCCTCGCTCGGGTACCGGCCCGCGAGCATGTCGAGCACCGCGTGCAGCGCGTCGTCGGGCAGCGCGGCGAACGGCGCCGCCCGCCTGACCAGCGACGCCAGGTCCGGCACCGTCCACGGTTCGAGCGCGACCATGGCCACGACGTGCTGCGCCAGGACGTCCAGGGGGTTGCGCGGGTAGCGGACCGCCTCGATCGCGCCGGTCGCCATCCGCTCCGCGACCACCGCGCACGAGACGAGGTCACCGCGGAACTTGGGGAACATCACCCCCGAGGACACCGCGCCGACCTGGTGCCCGGCCCGGCCGACCCGCTGCAGCCCGGACGCCACCGTCGGCGGTGCCTCGATCTGCACCACGAGGTCGACCGCGCCCATGTCGATGCCCAGCTCCAGCGACGACGTCGCCACCACGCACGGCAGCTGCCCGGACTTCAGCGACTCTTCGACGTGGGTGCGCTGCTCCCGCGACATCGACCCGTGGTGCGCCCGCGCGATCACCGGCGGCGCGCCGGTGCTCACCCCGGACTGCCCGACGGCTTCGGCGGGGAACGCGTCGGCGGGCGTGAGCTCCGTCTGCTCGGCGGCCAGCTCGTTGAGCCGGGCGGTGAGCCGCTCGGTCAGCCGGCGCGAGTTGGCGAAGACGATCGTCGAGCGGTGGGCGCGGATCAGGCTCAGCACCCGCTCTTCGACCGCCGGCCAGATCGACGGCCGCTGCACCGGGTTGCCCGCCATCTCCTCGAGCGTGCCCAGGCCGCCCGGCGCGATGTTCCCGGGCGGGAACGCCTCGGTCAGCGACTCCAGCGACTCCAGCGCGTCGAGCGGGCTCGGCGCCGGGCCGCCGCGGGGCGCGTCGAGGTTGCTCATGTCTTCGACCGGGACTTCGACGCGGACCTCGATGGTCTTCGCCAGCTTCGGCTGGACCACGCGCACCGGACGGCCGCCGGCCAGGAACGCGCTCACCTCGTCGATCGGGCGGACCGTCGCCGACAGGCCGATCCGCTGCGCCGGCTTCGCCAGCAGCGCGTCCAGCCGCTCGAGGGAGAGCGCGAGATGTGCCCCGCGCTTGCCGCCGGCGACCGCGTGCACCTCGTCGACGATCACGGTCTCGACGCCGCGCAGCGACTCCCGCGCCGACGACGTGAGGATGAGGAACAGCGATTCCGGGGTCGTGACCAGCACGTCCGGCGGGGTCTTGCCGAACGTGCGGCGCTCGGCCGCGGTGGTGTCGCCGGTGCGCATGCCGACCTCGATCTGCGGCACCGGCAGCCCGAGCCGCCGGGTGGCCTGCGAAATCCCGGCGAGCGGGGCGCGCAGGTTCCGCTGGACGTCGACCGCCAGGGCCTTCAGCGGCGAGACGTAGAGGATGCGGCAGCGTTTCGTCGCTTCCGCCGGTGGCGGCTCCACCGAGAGCCTGTCCAGCGCCCAGAGGAACGCGGACAGCGTCTTGCCGGACCCGGTCGGCGCGACGACGAGGGCGTGCTCGCCCGCGTGCGCGGCCCGCCAGGCCCCTTCCTGCGCCGCGGTGGGCGCGGCGAAGGCCCCCGCGAACCAGTCCCGGGTCGCGGGGGAGAAGAGGTCGAGAACGTCAGCTGCCACGTCGTCCATGATGCGCGGCACCACCGACAGTTTCCGGCGGACCGGCGAGCAGCAGGCCTCCGCTCTCGGCGAACGACGTGCCCCGGACGTCGAGCGCCGACGGCGTCCAGCACGAACGAAGCGCCTGGTCCAGCCGGGAATCGACGGCACGGTCCGCCCCGGGGCCCCACCCGATCGGGTGAGATGCGCCGCACCTGCGCGAGCCGGGTCGTCACCGGCCCGGTGGGTAGACGACCGGCAGCCTGCGGGCGAACGGCGCCAGGGTCGCGGCGGCCTTGAACGCAGCCTGCATGGTGCTGTGCGGGGCCCGGCCGGTGCCGGCGATGTCGAACGCCGTGTCGTGGTCGACCGACGTGTGCAGGATCGGCAGGCCGACCGTGACCGACACCGTGCCGTCGAAGTCGTACGTCTTCGACGCGATGTGCCCCTGGTCGTGGTAGAGCGAGAGCACACCGTCGAACCGGCCCTGGATCCCCAGGTGGAACACGGAATCCGCAGGGATCGGGCCGACCACGTCCAGCCCGGCGGCACGGGCGGCGGCCACCGCGGGGGCGATCGCGACGATCTCCTCCTCGCCGAACTCGCCGTTCTCCCCGCCGTGCGGGTTCAGCGCCGCCACCGCCAGCCTCGGTTTCTCCGTGCCGAAGACCTCCAGCGCGGTGTACGCCTCGCGGATGGCGTGCTCGATGTTCTCCCGGGTGATCCGGTCGAGCGCCTCGCGCAGCGAAAGGTGGCGGGTGGCGAAGAAGATCTTCAGCCCGGACACCCAGGACATCGTGGTGAACCGGGTCGACCCGGTCAGCTCGCCGAGCATTTCGGTTTGCCCGAGGTGCCGGGAGCCCGCCGCCCGGATGGCCTCCTTGCTGATCGGCCCGGTCACGATCGCGTCGACCTCGCCGGCCAGCGCGATCCGGGTCGCGACCTCGATCGCCCCGACCGCCGCGGCGCCCGCGGTCGCGTTCACCTCGCCCCACGGCAGGTCTTCGGTGACCACGCCGAGGTTGAGCACGTCGATCACGCCGGTGGTGAAGCGCGCGTCGGCGACCGTCGCGACCGGGTTGACCTCCAGGTGCAGGCCCAGGTGCCGGACCAGGCGTTCCAGCACGATGGCGTCGCCCACCGCGATCCCCCGCGCCAGCTGGAGCGATTCGGGCTCGGCGAGGGTCTTCAGGGTGATCTCCGGGCCGATGCCCGCGGGGTCGCCGAGGGTGACGGCGAGGATGGGGAGGTCGCTCAAGGGCTCTTCCTTCCGTGGCGGGGACTGCCTGCTCGGATGTGCGGGGTACCCAGATCGGCGCGGTGTCGATCGTTTTCCGCGCGACCGGGGTGATCGGACTGTGACTTTCGCGGGTCCGCACGCACGGTCACCACGCGCATGGCAGCATCACGGCGAACGCCGTCGGGGCGTGTGTTCGTGAAGGGGAGTTCAGTGCGGATCCTGTCGGTGGACCTGGGGACGTCCAACACCGTCGCGGTGCTTTCGGCGCACGGCAGGCCGCCCCGGGTCGTCGAGGTGGACGGCTCGGCCAACATGCCGTCGGCGGTGTTCGCCACCGAAGAGGGCACGATCATGGTCGGCCGCGACGCCGAGCGCCGCGCCCGCCTCGACCCCACGCGCTTCGAACCGAACCCCAAGCGCCGCATCGACGAGCAGACCCTGCTGCTGGGCACCGACGTCGTCCCGGTGGCCGACGCGCTCGCCGCCATCCTGCGCCGCGTGCTCGAAGAGACCACCCGCCAGCTCGGCGGCGAACAGCCCGACGAAGTCCGGCTGACCCACCCCGCGCAGTGGGGCCAGACCCGGCGCAACGTCCTGATGTCCGCCGCCCGGCTCGCCGGGATGGGCCCGAACATCCTGCTGGTGCCCGAACCGGTCGCGGCGGCGGCGCACTTCGCGTCGTTCCCCGGCAAGTCCCTGGCCCCGGGCCAGGCGCTCGCCGTCTACGACCTCGGCGCGGGCACCTTCGACGTCGCCGTCGTCGGCGCCACGCAGAACGGGTTCACGGTGCTCGCCGAGGACGGCCTGCCCGACCTCGGCGGCCTCGACGTCGACCAGGCGCTGATGGTGCACGTCGGGCGCGAGGTCTCGCACTCCGACCCGCAGCGCTGGCAGCGGCTGCTGCGGCCCGAGTCCACCGCCGACCGGCGCACCCGGCGCGCGCTGCAGGAGGACGTCAAGGCGGCCAAGGAGGCACTGTCGCGGCACCCGCAGACCGAGGTGCCGATGCCCGAGCCGTTCAAGGACGTCCTCGTCACCCGCGGCGAGCTGGAGGGCCTGGTCCGGCCGGCGATGCTGCGCAGCGTCGAGCTGCTGTCGCGGACGCTGCGGTCGTCGGGGCTGACCCCGGACCGGCTGGCCGGCATCTACCTCGTCGGCGGGTCGAGCAGGCTGCCGCTGGTCGGCACGATGATCGCGGAGAAGCTCGGTGTCGTGCCGGGCAGCCTCGACCAGCCGGAGACCGCGGTCGCGCTCGGCGCGCAGCACGTCGCCCGCGACGGGCTGTCGATGCGCACCCAGAACGTCGAGGGGGCCGTGGCCGCGGGTGCTCCACCGCGCCGTCCGCAGTACGCGCCGCCTCCTCCACGGCAGTACTACGGGAACTTCCCGCCCGGCGGCCCGCAGTCCGCGCCATCGAACTTCCCCACGTACTCGCCGCCCGACCAGGGCGAGCCGAAGCCGAAGCCCGGCGGGAAGAAGAAGCTGGTCATCGGGATCGCGGCGGCAGTCGTCGTGGTGCTCGCGGCGGGGCTGACGTTCTTCCTCACGTCGTCGTCCTCGGTGACCACCTACACCGCGGAGCAGTGCAAGAAGCCGGGACACGCGGACGACCGGGGTTTCACCGGCTGCCTGCGCCAGCTCGCCGGGAAGATCGCCGACACCGGCGACTGCAAGCCGGGCATGGGCAACGGCCCGGCGGCGCCGGCGCAGCAGATCGGGGTGTCCTCGACCTGCTCCGCGCCGGGCCGGGCGGGCACCCAGGTGACCTACGTCCACGGCGACGACGCCGCCACGCTCAAGCAGTACACCGACGGCCTGCTCGCTTCGGCGGGCGGCGACCGCACCGAGGCCGACTGGGGCGGCAACGGGCTCAAGGGGCACTACTCCTCGGCCGCGGGCAAGACGTCGGCGGTGCTCGTGTTCACCGTGTCGGACCGGCCCCTGGCCGGGTTCATCTACCAGCTGAACACGAGCGACCAGGCCCAGGCGACGACGCCGGGCACGCTGGCCGACTACTTCGAGCAGAGCGTCCAGCCCGGGGAGTAGCGAACGGTCCGTTCGCGCCCTCCGGTTAGAGTGGGTTCGATGCGGATCACGGTTTTCCGGCGGCTGATGGCCGACGAGTTCGGCTCGGGGCGGGCTCAGGTGCTGGCCAGGGACCACGTCCTCAGCGGGCTCGGCGGGCGCACCGTCGACCAGGCGCTGACCGCGGGAATTCCGGCGAAGGAGGTCTGGCGCGAGGTCTGCGACGCCTTCGACATCCCGGCCGAACGGCGCTGACCTGGGTGAACACCGAGGGGTCCTGACCCGGGCGGGCGAAAATCCTAGCGCAAGGGTGTGTCGCCGCCGACCTCGAACAGGTGTTCGTCTAAGGTGTTGTCCACATCGGGTCCAGCGATCCACAGATTGGGCGCCGCGCCTGGAATTGTCGGTCCCCGCCGCTAGCGTCGGACCGGACAGCTGAAGAACCGACACAGAGAGCCCTCGACGGGGCTCAGACCAGCGAGGTGGACTTCCATGCCTGCAGCACCCGACAAGGACAAGGCGCTCGAGCTCGCGCTCGCGCAGATCGACAAGCAGTACGGCAAGGGCTCGGTGATGCGCCTCGGCGAGGACACCCGGCCGCCCATCGCCGTGATCCCCACCGGCTCGATCGCCCTCGACGTCGCGCTCGGTATCGGCGGCCTGCCCCGCGGCCGGGTCATCGAGGTCTACGGGCCGGAATCCTCCGGTAAGACCACGGTCGCCCTGCACGCGGTGGCGAACGCGCAGCGCAACGGCGGCATCGCGGCGTTCATCGACGCGGAGCACGCGCTGGACCCGGACTACGCCAAGAAGCTCGGCGTCGACACCGACGCGCTGCTCGTCTCCCAGCCGGACACCGGTGAGCAGGCCCTGGAGATCGCGGACATGCTGGTCCGCTCCGGCGCGCTCGACATCCTGGTCATCGACTCCGTGGCCGCGCTCGTGCCCCGCGCCGAGATCGAGGGCGAGATGGGTGACTCGCACGTCGGCCTCCAGGCCCGGCTGATGAGCCAGGCGCTGCGCAAGATGACCGGTGCGATGAACAACTCCGGCACCACCGCGATCTTCATCAACCAGCTGCGCGAGAAGATCGGCGTCATGTTCGGCTCCCCGGAGACCACCACCGGTGGCAAGGCGCTGAAGTTCTACGCGTCGGTCCGCCTGGACGTGCGCCGCATCGAGACGATGAAGGACGGCGGCGAAGCGGTCGGCAACCGCACCCGCGTCAAGGTCGTCAAGAACAAGATGGCCCCGCCCTTCAAGCAGGCCGAGTTCGACATCCTGTACGGCCACGGCATCTCCCGCGAGGGTTCGCTCATCGACATGGGGGTCGACCAGGGCATCCTGCGCAAGTCCGGTGCCTGGTACACCTACGAGGGCGACCAGCTCGGCCAGGGCAAGGAGAACGCGCGGAAGTTCATGCGCGACAACCCGGACATCGCCAACGAGATCGAGAAGCGGATCAAGGAGAAGCTCGGCATCGGCCCGCAGCTCGACGCGGACGCCGTCGAACCCGTCCCGGCGCCGGTCGACTTCTGATCCGTTCGGAGGGGGAAGGGCTGCGGGATTGGGTGAGGTGTGCTCGCGGAGTGCGCTTGCCCCTATCCCTTCGCCGTGTCCTCCGGGGGTCGAACCCCCGGACCCCCGCCAGGGGGCGAGCCCCCTGGACCCCCGCCGTGGTTGCGTTGGGCCTTGACGTGCGGCTTTGTGGCGTGCGGTTTGGGGATGTGGGGTTTTGGTTGTGAAGAACGAGGAGTGATCCAGGTGGCGAGGGCGCCCAAGGTGCCGCCCGCCGAGTTGCCTCCCGAGGAGCGGTACAAGAAGGCCAAGGAGATCTGCTTCGATCTCCTGGCCGCTCGGCCGCGTACCCAGGAGGAGCTGCGGCAGACGTTGCACCGCAAGGGGTTCGACGAAGAGACCTGCGAGACCCTGCTCGGCAAGCTCGACCGGGCGGGGCTGGTGAACGACGAGGAATTCGCCCAGCTGTGGGTGAAGTCCCGCCACGCGAACCAGGGGCTCTCCCGCACGGCACTGGTGGCCGAGCTGCGGCGCAAGGGCGTCGACGGCGAGGTCGCCGCGCAGGCGGCGGAAGAGGTCGACCGCGAGTCCGAGGAGCAGATGGCCAGGGAACTGGTCCGCAAGCGCCTCGGCTCACTGGGCAACGTCGACGAGCAGACGGCGTTGCGGCGGCTGCTCGGGTTCCTGGCGCGCAAGGGCTACCCGCAGGGGCTGGCGTACACGGTGATCAGGGAGGAACTCCGCGCGTACGGCGCGGAGTCCACCCTGCTCGACGACGCCGTCATCGACTGACGGCCGGACCGCCGGGCACCACCCGGTTCAGGGGGAGGTGGCGGACACCGGCTCCCGCCGGACCGGCCGCCGCCGGTCCGAGCGGTGCTTGCGGACCGCCAGCAGCAGCGCCGCCAGCAACCCCATCGCGACGCACGTCACCACGGCCGTCAGGACCAGGAACTCGTTCAGCTGTCCGGCGGCCAGGGACGCGCCCAGTGCCACCGCGACCAGCGCGCACACCGCGCGGTCCACAATGGACTCCATCGACAGCAGGGTCGCGCGGTACCGGGAGTCCGGGATCGAATCGTTCAGCAGCTGTTTCTGGACCGGGAACGCGATACCCGTCGCCACGGCGAAGACGCACAACAGGACCACCGCCGGGAAGGAGCCGGCCGGTACGACGAAACCGAGGCACAGCGCCATCACGATCGTCAGCGTGAACACCGAGCCCACCGGGCCGATCGCGCGGCGGAGCCGGTGGGGACGGGCCGCGCCCAGCGCTTCGAAGACCGTCATCGCGGCCAGCACCGCGCCGTACCAGTTCACCGAGAGCGACTTCGACTCCAGGATCGGCTGGAACAGGTTCACCTGGCAGATCCGGACCAGCGTGAACATCGCGATGCCCTGCACCATCAGCAACGCCAGCCACCGGGACGAGCGCAGCGCCGACAGCGCGCCGCCGACTCCCGCGAGCATCGACGCCGTCTTGCCGGTCGTCCGGCGGCCGCCGGGGATCGGCGGGAGCTTCAGCGCGAACAGGAGCGCGATGCCCGCGTTGATCGCCGTCAGCCAGTACGGGGAAGGGAGGTTCCACGTCATCAGCAGACCGATCACCGGCCAGAACACGATCTTGCCGATCAGGCTGTACGCGCGGCCGACGCCTTCCACGCGAAGGTAGTGTTCGCCGGAACCGGAAGCGTGCAGGTACTCGTACAGGTACGCGCTCTGCGCGCCGGACACCAGCGAGCGGGCCAGGGCGATCAGCACGAAATGCACCAGGAACCCGGGGTACGCGCCCAGGACCACCGGCACCAGGTTCGCCACCACCAGCACGCCGGCGCCCGCCGTCAGCGAGGTGCGGTAGTCGAACCGGTCGGCGAGCATCCCGGTCGGGATCTCCAGCAGGCAGAACACGATGTAGTAGATGCTCTGGATGCCGAAGATCTCGCCGTCGGAGAGGCCGGCGAGCTTCTGGTACTGGTAGAAGATCGGCACCCACAGCAGCAGGCCGAAGAAGAACTGGAACCCGTAGGTCAGCCGGACGGTGCGCTGAACGTCGGGTTTCGCGGGCAGGCGAAGGCCCAGCATGGTCGTGTCTCCCGGGAAGGTCAGGCCGAATAGGGGCGCAGCTGGACGAGGTGGACGTGGTCGCGGTCGGCGAGCCACTCGACGTCCACCGGTGATTCGAAGGTGTAGTCGGGCGAGAAGTGGCCCTGCAGCAGGCGGCCGGCGACGGCGAGCCGCTGCAGCTGCTCGTGGGCCCGCTCGTCGAGGTCCGCGGCCGCGTCGCCGAGCGACACCGTGCGGCCGCCGCCCTCGACCGTCGAGTACAGGTACTGCATCGGCAACGCCGAACCGTCGACGACGTCGGTGACCTCCGGCGACACGTTGACGTACACCGAGCGGAAGTCCGCGCGGTTCATCGGGTTCGTCGTCACCAGCACCCCGCCGAAGTCCGCCGAGACCTGTTCCTGGATCACGACGCCCATGAAGCACTCGTCGAGGGAGATCCCGGCCTGGTGGCGCAGCCGCACGCTGCGCACCGACACCAGCGAAGCCCAGACTTCCTTGACGCTGGCGAAGATCCGCTCGGCGGTGGTGACGTGGTTGATCGACTCGTAGATCCCGGCGGCCGAGAACCCGGCGAGGTCTTCGGCGTTCGACGAGCTGCGCACCACGAACGCCCGCACCCCGGCCAGCTGCGACACGAGCGCGGAGTCGATTTCGCCGGCGAGCGCGCCCGGCAGGCGCGCCGACCGGATCAGGCCCTGCAGCTCGACGCACAGGGGTTCGATCTCCCGCGCGTCCAGCTCCAGGGCCATCTTCAGCTTGCCGATGGCCTGCTGGATCCGCGGCGACGACTCCAGGAACCGCCGCTGCAGCGAGAACGGCAGCGCGACGCCGCGCGGCACGCGGATGTGCTCGTCGAGCAGGCGGTGGGCCGCCGCGGCCAGGTCGGCCTCCGGGGCGACGTCCAGCAGCCGGGCCAGGTACGGCAGCAGGTTGTCCCGCGGCGGCCGCGGCACCTGGTAGAAGCCGAGCAGCCGCTGCGAACCGTTCGCCAGGACGTGGTGCAGCTCGCCGAGGTTGGCCGCCTTGGTGCCGTAGCGGTGCCGGTCGGACGCGCGCAGCCGGGTGAGGTTCACGATCGGGTTGTGGCCGGCCTCCGGCTCCTCGAGGGTGACACGCTGGGCGTACCAGGACGGCGGCGCCGCTTCGGCGGGGGCCGCCACCTCGGTCAAGGAGATCGACGACGCCTGACTGTCCACTGTGTACTCGACCCACTTGCCGTCGAGCCCACGGCGGTCGATCTCGGCCAGGACGTCGAGCTGGACGGCGTTCGGGATCTGCCAGCCGGTGGCGAGGACGTTGGTGTGCGACAACGGCGTCGTGTGCCGGGCGTTGACGATGCCCGACAGGCGCGGGATGTCGTCGGGCACCCGGTCCATCACGATGATGTCGGTCCAATCCAGCGTCGCGGCCCGGTACTCGGCTTCGGTGCGGAACGCGCGCAGCCGTCCCGTGACCGTGCCCGGGTTCAGCGCCACGAACGGCGCCGTGGAGAACAGTTCGTGCGCGAAGACGCGGGGCAGCTCGCTCGCCGGGATCTCCCGGACGAGCCGTTCCTGCAGCTGGTTGGCCGGTTTGAACAGCAGCGGCAGCGCCGGGTCGACGTACTGCGCGACGAAGGCGTGGAACTCGCGGATCAGCTCGGCCGGCATCGTGTCGACCTCGACCGTTTCCAGCGAAAGCAGCTGCGGGTGCAGCGCGAGAATACCGAGCAGGAACCGCCGGTCCGGCGCGTGGTAGAAGGCCTCGTTGTACGAATCGATCTCGGCGCGCACCCGTTCTCCTGGCACGCCGAGGATCTCCTCGCCGATATAGATCGCGTGGAAGGAATGGCGCGCGTCGTTCAGGAAGTGGATGACAGAATTCTCGCGGTCCACCACGACCTTGACGAAGGAATAGCCGCCGAGGGTGCCGCCCAGCTGGTGGAGGGCGGACAGGGAAAGCCGCTCGCCGACCAGGGCGGCGACGGACTCGGGGCTGGGGGCGACCACGCTGGTCAGGGACACCGGTTCTCCTCGCTCGAAACAGCGAGGAGGAACGATAACAGGCCGGTAAATCACTCACCACAGCGCAATTGGCCCGTTCACCGGCACATTCGGCGGAATCCATGACCGCCGCCACACCCGCTCGGAGCACCGTTCCAGCGCGCTGGAACGGTGCTCCCGGAATGCGGACGTTTTGTTCGGCCGTTCGGGCGGGGTTGGCGCCCGGGGTGATCTGCGCTACAGCTTCGCGGCTTCCGCGGCCAGCTTTTCGATCGCGGCGAAATCACCCGCCGCCACCGCGGATTTCGGCGTCAGCCAGGAGCCGCCGATGCAGCCGACGTTCGGCAGCGCCAGGTAGGACGGCGCCGAAGCCACCGTGATCCCGCCGGTCGGGCAGAACTTGAGCGAAGGCAGCGGGCCCGCGATCGACTTCAGGTACGCGACGCCGCCGGACGCCTCCGCCGGGAAGAACTTCAGCGCCGACAGGCCGCGTTCGGCCAGCCGCATCGCCTCGGACACCGTGCTCGCGCCGGGCAGGAACGGCAGCCCGGACTCGAAGCACGCGTCGACGACCGCGTCCGTGCAGCCCGGTGTCACGAGGAACTTCGCGCCCGCGTCGGCCGCCTGCTTCGCCTGGTCCGGCGAGACGACGGTGCCCGCGCCGATGACGATGTCCGGCACCTCGGCGGCGACGCGCTCGATCGCCGACAACGCGGCCGGGGTGCGCAGGGTCAGCTCGATGACCCCGATCCCGCCGGCGAGCAGGGCCCGCGCCGTGGGCACCGCGTCGGCGGCGTCGTCGATCACCACGACGGGCATCACGGGGGACAGCTCGAGCAGGTCCTGACCGGTGGTCACTGACCGACCTCCTGGGTTGCGAAAGCGGGCGTTCCGAAGTGCTCCGGAGTCAAACCGCCGAACACGGATGCGCCCTGGTCGGCGGGGCCGACGGCACGGCGCAACGCGGCGAACAGCTCTCGGCCGGTGCCGGTCCAGGATGCTTCGGACGGCGGCGAGTCCACAAGCTCACGACGGGCGAGTTCTTCGTCACCGACCAGCACGTCGAGCGAGCCCGCGGAAGCGTCGAGCCGGATGACGTCGCCGTCCGCGATGCGGGCGATCAGGCCGCCCGCGGCAGCCTCCGGCGTCACCTGGATCGCGGCCGGGATCTTGCCCGACGCGCCTGACATCCGGCCGTCGGTGAGCAACGCCACGGCGTGCCCGCGGTCCATCAGCACGCCCAGCGCCGGCGTCAGGCCGTGCAGCTCCGGCATGCCGTTGGCCCGCGGGCCCTGCTGCCGGAGCACGACGACGACGTCCCGGTCCAGCTCGCCGGCCTCGAACGCGGCCTTGAAGTCCTCTTGAGTGGTGAACACCCGCGCCGGCGCCTGGACGACGCGGTGCTCGGGCGCCACCGCGGACACCTTGACGACCGCGCGCCCGAGGTTGCCCTCGACCATCCGCAGCCCGCCGTCCGCGGCGAACGGGCGCCACGCCGGGCGCAGCACGTCCTCGTCGAGGCTGCGGGTGGGCACGTCGCGCCAGACCAGCTCGCCGTCGGACAGGATCGGCTCGGCCCGGTAGCGGTGCAGCCCGAACCCGGCCACCGTGTGCACGTCTTCGTGCAGCAGCCCGGCGTCGAGCAGCGTGCCGACCAGGAACTGGATGCCGCCGGCAGCATGGAAGTGGTTGATGTCGGCGCTGCCGTTGGGGTAGACCCGCGCTAGCAGCGGCACGACGGCCGAGAGGTCGGAGAAGTCGTCCCAGCTCAGCTCGATGCCCGCGGCCGCGGCGACGGCGACCAGGTGCATGGTGTGGTTGGTCGAGCCGCCCGTGGCGAGCAGCGCGATGACGCCGTTGACGAACGCCTTCTCGTCGAGGATCCGCGAGACCGGCGTGTACTCCTCGCCGCGCGAGATCGCGACCACCCGCCGTCCGGCTTCTTCGGTCAACGCGCGACGCAAGGACGAACCCGGCTGGACGAAGCTGGCACCCGGCAGGTGCAGGCCCATCACCTCGACGACCATCTGGTTCGAGTTGGCCGTGCCGTAGAACGTGCAGGTGCCGGCCGAGTGGTACGACGCCGCTTCGGCGTCGAGGAGGTCTTCGCGGGTCGCGAGGCCTTCGGCGTACAGCTGCCGGACGCGGGCCTTCTCCTTGTTCGGCAGCCCGGAGTTCATCGGCCCGGCGGGCACCAGGATCGCCGGGAGATGCCCGAACGACAGCGCGCCGATCAGCAGGCCGGGCACGATCTTGTCGCACACCCCGAGCAGCAGCGAGGCGTCGAACATGTCGTGCGAGAGCGCGATCGCCGTCGACATCGCGATGACCTCGCGGCTGAACAGGGACAGCTCCATGCCCGCGCGGCCCTGCGTGATGCCGTCGCACATGGCCGGGACGCCGCCGGCGAACTGGGCGACACCGCCGGCGGAACGCACGGACTTCTTCAGCCAGGCCGGGTACTCCTGCATCGGCTGGTGCGCCGACAGCATGTCGTTGTAGGAGGAGACGATCGCGACGCCGGGGGCGCGCGCGGCCCGCAGCGCTTCCTTGTCGGCGCCTTCCATGGCGGCGAAGCCGTGGGCGAGGTTGCTGCACGCGAGACCACGGCGGACCGGGCCTTCGGCGTGCGCGGCGGTCATGCGGTCGAGGTACGCCGACCGCGTCGCAGCACTGCGCGCGGCGATGCGAGCGGTGACTTCGGCGACGACGGGATGCAGGGGCGTGGTGGGATGGCTCATGTCCGGCTCCGGATCACGGGGTGGGGTGGTCCGCGGGACGGCAGCGCTGGCGCCTCTGGGTCGTGACTCTGGCCACAGTACCTCGGGAAAACGCCGAATCAAAATCGATTCAGATGATCGACCCGCGTGACCCCGATCACCCCCGGAACCGTTAGTGTGCTAGTTGTCACACTGCACCACGCGCGGCAAAGCCGTAGGGGCGAGCGATCGCCCGGCCGGTTCCCTGTCGGCCCCACCACCACCCGGGAGGCATGATGTCCACCTCCGAGATCGCCGAGCTGCGGCGAACCATCGGCCAGCTCAGGCAGTGCGTCGGCGCACTGCGCTCGCGCTACGGCGACGCGTCGGCGGTGCGCCGGCTCGCCAACGACGTGGAGCGCCTCGACATCGACACCGCGGATCTCGACGGTGTGCCGCCGGCCGTGCCCGCCCAGGCCAAGGCGGCCGAACGCGTCCCGGTACCCGACACCCCCTACGACCCGGCGCTGTGGCACGGCGCCGATGACGAAGGCGTCGGCGGCTACAAGCGCGACCAGCGGTGAGCGCACCCGCTGACAACGGCGTCGGCACCGGCGTCCAGGCCCCGAAGCGGGCGCGGATCGCCGAGCGCACCCTCCGCACGGACCGGTGGTGGCTCCAGCCGCTGCTGACCGTGCTCGGACTGTCGGCGTTCATCGTCTACGCGACGGTCCGGTCGTTCGTGCGCACCGCCTACTGGGTGCCCGACTACCACTACCTGACGCCGTTCTATTCGCCCTGCCTGTCCACTTCCTGCGTCGAGGGCTCGAGCCACTTCGGCCACTGGTTCGGCGACCTGCCCGGCTGGATCCCGCTCGGGTTCGTCGTGCTGCCGTTCCTGCTCGGGTTCCGCCTGACCTGCTACTA
This sequence comes from Amycolatopsis vastitatis, assembly GCF_002234595.1. Lineage (GTDB taxonomy): Bacteria > Actinomycetota > Actinomycetes > Mycobacteriales > Pseudonocardiaceae > Amycolatopsis > Amycolatopsis vastitatis. The sequence goes on along the minus strand of NZ_NMUL01000045.1, from coordinate 111,663 downwards.
CTACCGCAAGGCCTACTACCGGTCGGTGTGGTTCTCCCCGCCCGCCTGCGCCGTCGCGGAACCGCACGCCAAGTACACCGGCGAGACGCGGCTGCCGCTGATCATCCAGAACGTCCACCGCTACTTCTTCTACGTCGCGCTGATCGTCTCGCTGGTCAACACCTACGACGCGATCACGGCGTTCCACGGCAAGACCGGCGGCTTCGGGTTCGGGCTGGGCAACATCATCCTGCTCGCCAACGTGATCCTGCTCTGGGCCTACACGCTGTCCTGCCACTCGTGCCGGCACGTGACCGGCGGCAGGCTGAAGCACTTCTCCAAGCACCCGGTGCGCTACTGGATCTGGACCAAGGTCTCGAAGCTCAACACCCGCCACATGACGCTGGCCTGGACGACGCTCGGCACGCTGGTGCTGACCGACTTCTACGTCATGCTCGTGGCCAGCGGCGCGATCGCGGATCTGAGATTCGTCAACTAGCGCCCCGCCCGACAGTGCTCCCAAAAAACTGACGTCCCCAGTTCCGAGGTGGAATCTCTTCATGACCGAGGTCGAACGGCACAGCTACGACGTGGTGGTGATCGGTGCCGGTGGCGCCGGTCTGCGAGCTGTGATCGAGGCGCGCGAACGCGGCTTCCGCGTCGCGGTCGTGTGCAAGTCCCTGTTCGGCAAGGCGCACACGGTGATGGCCGAGGGCGGGTGCGCGGCCTCGATGGGCAACGCGAACTCGAACGACAACTGGCAGGTGCACTTCCGCGACACCATGCGCGGCGGGAAGTTCCTCAACAACTGGCGGATGGCCGAGCTGCACGCCAAGGAGGCACCCGACCGCGTCTGGGAGCTCGAGACCTACGGCGCGCTGTTCGACCGCACCGCCGACGGCCGCATCAGCCAGCGGAACTTCGGCGGGCACACCTACCCGCGGCTCGCCCACGTCGGTGACCGCACCGGCCTCGAGCTGATCCGCACGATGCAGCAGAAGATCGTCTCGCTGCAGCAGGAGGACTTCGCCGAGACCGGGGACTACGAAGCGAAGATCAAGGTCTTCGCCGAGTGCACGGTCACCGAGCTGCTCACCACCGAGGGCCGGATCGCCGGCGCGTTCGGCTACTGGCGCGAGAGCGGGCGGTTCGTCCTCTTCGAGGCACCCGCGGTCGTGCTCGCCACCGGCGGCATCGGCAAGTCGTTCAAGGTGACGTCGAACTCGTGGGAGTACACCGGCGACGGCCACGCGCTGGCCCTGCGGGCGGGCGCGAAGCTGATCAACATGGAGTTCGTCCAGTTCCACCCGACCGGGATGGTCTGGCCGCCGAGCGTCAAGGGCATCCTCGTCACCGAGGGCGTGCGCGGCGACGGCGGGGTGCTCAAGAACTCCGACGGCAAGCGGTTCATGTTCGAGTACGTGCCCGACGTCTTCAAGGGCCAGTACGCGGAAAGCGAAGACGAAGCCGACCGCTGGTACTCCGACCAGGAGAACAACCGCCGCACGCCGGACCTGCTGCCGCGCGACGAGGTGGCCCGCGCGATCAACTCCGAGGTCAAGGAGGGCCGCGGCTCCCCGCACGGCGGTGTCTTCCTCGACATCGCCAGCCGGCTTCCCGCCGAGGAGATCCGGAAGCGGCTGCCGTCGATGTACCACCAGTTCAAGGAGCTGGCGGACGTCGACATCACCGCGGAGCCGATGGAGGTCGGCCCGACCTGCCACTACGTCATGGGCGGCATCGAGGTCGACCCGGACACGGCCGCGGCGAGCGTGCCCGGCCTGTTCGCGGCCGGCGAGTGCTCGGGCGGCATGCACGGGTCCAACCGGCTCGGCGGCAACTCGCTGTCCGACCTGCTGGTCTTCGGGCGCCGCGCCGGGCTCGGCGCCGCCGAGTACGTGATGGGTCTCGACGGCAGGCCGGCGGTCGAGGAGTCCGATGTGGACGCCGCGGCGAAGATGGCGCTCGCGCCGTTCGACCCGCCCGAGGGCGCGACGGCCGAGAACCCGTACACCCTGCACACCGAGCTGCAGCAGTCGATGAACGACCTGGTCGGCATCATCCGCAAGGCCGGCGAGATCGAGCAGGCGCTGGTGAAGCTGGCCGAGCTGCGGCAGCGGATCCTGCGCGTCACCGTGGAGGGGCACCGGCAGTTCAACCCGGGCTGGCACCTCGCGATCGACCTGCGCAACATGCTGATGGTCAGCGAGTGCGTCGCGAAAGCCGCGTTGACGCGGACCGAGAGCCGTGGCGGCCACACGCGGGACGACTACCCGGGCCTCGACGCCGAGTGGCGCAACAAGCTCCTGGTGTGCGCGGCTTCGGAGGGTGACAACCCGGTCGTGCCGGACATCGACGTCACGGTGAAGGAGCAGGTGCCGCTGCGGCAGGACCTGCTGGAGCTGTTCGAGTTCGGCGAACTCGGGAAGTACTACACCGATGCGGAGCTCGAGACGCACCCCGGGAGCAAGGCATGAGCTATAAGGCGAGTTTCCGCGTCTGGCGCGGCGACGACACCGGCGGCGAGCTGCAGGACTTCACCGTGGAGGTGAACGAGGGCGAGGTCGTCCTCGACATCATCCACCGGCTGCAGGCCACCCAGGCGTCGGACCTCGCGGTGCGGTGGAACTGCAAGGCGGGCAAGTGCGGTTCGTGCTCGGCGGAGATCAACGGCCGCCCGCGCCTGCTGTGCATGACGAGGATGTCGACGTTCACCGAGGACGAGGTCATCACGGTGACGCCGATGCGGACGTTCCCGGTGATCCGCGACCTCGTCACCGACGTGTCGTTCAACTACACGAAGGCGCGGGAGATCCCGTCGTTCACCCCGCCGGCGGACCTGAAGCCGGGCGAGTACCGGATGCAGCAGGTGGACGTCGAGCGCTCGCAGGAGTTCCGCAAGTGCATCGAGTGCTTCCTGTGCCAGAACACCTGCCACGTGGTGCGTGACCACGAGGAGAACAAGGAAGCCTTCGCCGGGCCGCGGTACCTGATGCGCATCGCCGAGCTGGAGATGCACCCGCTCGACGTCGCGGACCGCCGCGACGCCGCGCAGGACGAGCACGGCCTCGGGTACTGCAACATCACCAAGTGCTGTTCGGAGGTGTGCCCGGAGGGCATCCACATCACCGACAACGCGCTGATCCCGATGAAGGAGCGCGTCGCGGACCGCAAGTACGACCCGATCGTGTGGCTGGGCAACAAGCTCTTCCGGCGAGACAAGTAACGCTTTTCCCCCGACGCTCGCGAACCGTGCTCAAGCCGGTTCGCGAGCGTCTTTTCGCGCGAGCAGTGAGCTGCGGCAGGATGGTCGCATGGGAGTACCGGAGATCGAACTGCTGCCGCCGTCCGCGGCGGACGACGTCACGCTGATCGCCCGGCTCACCGGGCTGGTCAACCAGGTTTACGCCGAGGCCGAGAAGGGTCTCTGGCAGGAGAACACCGACCGGACGTCGGCGGCCGAGATGGCCGGGCTCGTGCGGGCCGGGGAGATCGCCGTCGCGCGGGTGGACGGTGATCTCGCCGGTTCGACGCGGCTCCAGCGGCTCGACGAGAACACCGGTGAGTTCGGCATGCTCGCCGCCGACCCGGCGCGGCGGGGTATCGGCATCGGGCGCGAACTCGTCCGGTTCGCCGAGCGGGCGAGCCGGGACGCCGGCTGCCGTGAGATGCAGCTGGAGCTGCTGGTGCCCCGGGAGTGGCAGCACCCGTCGAAGGTGTTCCTGGCCGAGTGGTACGGCCGGCTCGGCTACCGCGTGACGCACCACGTCGACCTCGCCGAGGACTACCCGCACCTCGCGCCGCTGCTGGCCACGCCGTGCGACTTGTTCGTCTACCGCAAGGGACTCGCGTGACGGTGCTCGCCGGAGCGCGGGTCTTCGATCCCGACACCGGTGAGACGACCCGCGCGGACGTCCGGCTGGACGGCGACCGCATCGCCGAGGTCGGGCCCGGCCTCGACGGCGGCGAGCGCGTCGACTGCTCGGGCGGGCTGCTGATCCCCGGGCTCGTCGACTGTCACGTGCACGTCGCGTTCCCGCGGACCGAGCCGTTGCCGCGCAGCGCTCGGATCCTCGAAGCCGTGCCGGTGCTGCGGGGGCTGCTGGCGCGCGGGATCACCACCGTCCGGGACGCCTGGGGCGCCGACGCCGGGTTCAAGCACGCGTTGCGCGAAGGCTGGCTCACCGGCCCGGACCTGTTAGTCAGCCTTCGCCAGCTGGGGCCGACCGGAGGGCTCGGCGACAGCTGGGAACCGCCCGCGGGCGCTGTCGACACCTTCGGCGACCCGTCGCTGCCGGACCCGCTGTTCGACGGGCCGGACGCCGCCCGCGCGGCGGTCCGCCGGATGGTGCGCGCGGGCGCGGACTGGATCAAGATCGGCGCCGGCGGGGCGATGGCGTCGATCCGCGCCGGCGTCGACGTCCGCCCGGCCGACGACGAACTCCTCGCGGTCGTCGAGGAGGCTCGCCGCTGCGGCCGGGACGTCATGGCCCACGCACACACGGCCGCGGCGGTCGTCTCGGCGGCCCGCGCCGGGGCGCGCAGCATCGAGCACGGCACCTTCCTCGACGACTCCGCCGTCGCAGCCATGGCCGACGCCTGGTACGTGCCGACGCTTTCGCCGATCAGCGACAGCGAGTTCGCCGAGACGCACCGGCGCTCACTCCGCCTCGCGGTGGAAGCGGGCATCCGCATCGCCGCGGGCTCGGACCTCGCCCCGCGTCCCCATGTCGACTTGGCGACCGAGCTGCGGTTGCTGGCCGCGGTGCTCGGCGACGCGGCAGCCCTGAAGGCGGCCACCTCCGAGGCGGCCCGGCTGCTCCGCCTCGACGACGACCGCGGCCGCCTCGAGCCGGGCCTGCGCGCGGACCTCGTGCTGCTCGACGGCCCGGACCTCGACGTGACCGACCTGCCCGGCCGGATCCGGGCGGTCTGGCACGACGGGGAACGGGTCAGCGAAGCGAGCTGAGGAGCGCGCTCCACGCGGGGTGGGGGACGGTGAGATGCCCGGCGCCGGGCGCCTTGGAATCGCGAACCGCGGTGACCTCCGAGGTCAGCGCCACTTCGACGCAGGTGCTGTGTTCGGTGTCGGCATCGCTGTGACTGCTCTTGAACCAGACGAGTTCCCGGGCCGCCATCGGTCACTCCTTCATGTGTTCGAACTCCTCCGCCAGCCGGACGAGCATCGCCCTCGATTCTCCCTCAGACAGGGCCGCTTGTTCCAGGCGTGTGGCGAGAACATAGAACGCTTCGACCGCGATCCGATCGTCGATGAACAGACCGGCCGCGTAGGTTTCCTCGTAGACGACCGGCGGATGCTCGGCGAACTCCAAGATGGTGAACCGGCTGCCGACGAGGTGGTAGGGCGGCGCGGAGTCCGGCAGCACCCGGATGGTGCAGTGCGGCAGGTTGGTGGACAGCACGAGGTACTGCAGTTGCTCGTGCATCAGCGCCGGATCGCGGACGACGGTCCGGAGACTGCGCTCGTAGACGAAGTAGGTGCAGCGCGGCGGATTCCGTCGCTGCAGGAGCTGCTGCCGGTCGACTCGCGCCTGCACGAGGATCTTGAGGCGGTCCGCGGTGTAGCGGCCGGTCAGTTCGTGAAGTTCCTTGACGTAGTCTTCGGTCTGCAGCATGCCCGGGATGGCGGTCGGGCTGTGCGAGATGATCGCGCTCGCCAGGTTCTCCTGGATGATGAGCGACTTCATCGGGTCGACGAGCTTGTCGAAGTAGGGCCGCACCCAGTAGAGGTCGCCGGGCGGCTTGGTCAGTTCGAGGAGCCGCGCGCGTTCGGCGGCTTTCGTGCCGCAGTGGGCGAGGTAGATCGCCGCCTCGATCGGCGAGATGCGGCGGCCGTTCTCCCAGGCCGACACCTTCGACGCCGACCAGTCCGCGCGCCGCGCCACCTCGCGCAGGGACATCTCCTTCTGCTCACGCTGGCTCTTCAGTTCGAAGGCCATTTCCCGCGTGCGCACCGTGCTCTTTTCGGTCATGCCCCGCACGCTAGAGGCGACCTCCGACAAAACAGGGCAGGCCGCGCGCGGATTCACCGCAAGGAGGTCGCTGTTCTGCCTGTGTGACAACGGAATCCGTCCGCGAAGCGCTGCGAAGCTGCTTCGCATAATGAAGCGCGCTTCGCGCTTTCGCACGTCACAATGAGCTTATGGAATTCGTCCCCGGAATCGAACTGGCCCGGCGCTTCCACGCGGAAGCGGTCCGGCCGATCCTGCGCCGCGAGCTGCCCGGCCTCCGGTACACCGCCGCCCTCATCGGGTACGGCTCCGAAGTGCTGGGCTTCGACTCGCCCCGTTCCACCGACCACAACTGGGGGCCGCGGCTGCTGCTGTTCACCGACGACGGCGAGGGGATCCCGGAGCTTCTCGCGGACCACCTGCCCCGGATGTTCCTCGGGTATCCGACACACTTCGTCACCGACGAGGAGGGCACCCGGCACCTCGCCCCGACGACCGGCCGTCCCGACCACGGCGTCGTCGTCGCGCAGCTCGGCGACTGGACGCGCGGCGCGCTCGGCTTCGACCCGCGGCACCCGGTGCTCACCGACTGGCTCGCGACCCCCACCCAGCTCTTCGCCGAGTTCACCGGCGGCGCGGTCTTCCACGACGACCTCGGGCTCGAAACCCTGCGGCGGAACGTCGCCTGGTACCCGGACGACGTCTGGCGGTACGTCCTCGCGTGCCAATGGCAGCGCATCGGCCAGGAGGAAGCGTTCGTCGGCCGGTGCGGTGAGGCCGGGGACGAACTGGGGTCGGCGGTGGTCGCCGCGCGGCTCGTCCGTGACCTGATGCGGCTGTGCCTGCTGATGGCGCGCCGGTATCCGCCGTACAGCAAGTGGCTCGGCAGCGCGTTCGCCCGGTTGCCCGCCGCCGCGGAGCTGACTCCGCTCTTCACCGCGGCTCTCGCGTCGACAACCTGGCGCGAGCGCGAGCGGCACCTCGGGGCGGCGTACGAGCGCGTCGCCGTGCTGCACAACGAGCTGGGCCTGACCGATCCGGTGGAGCCGCGGACCAGCGGGTACCACGACCGGCCGTTCCAGGTGATCCACGCCGGCCGGTTCGTGACGCCATTGCTCGCGGGGTCGCCGCTGCGGGCGCTGACCGGGGCGATCGACCAGTTCGTCGACAGCACGGACGCGCTCGGGGACCGCGCGTTCACCCGCGGGATGATGTGGCCGGGCGATGACGAGCGGGTCCACAAAGGACCCGGCCGGGCGTGACCGGCCGGGCCCGGAAAGGCCACCCGCGCCGCAGGTGGCCTTTCCGGACCCGAATCCACCAGGGACGATGGATCAGGGACCGGTGACCTTGAGCTCGACCAGCGTCGCCGGGTCCTGGCCCGCGCCCTCGCCGAACCCGGTCCAGCCGTGCGTGGACACGTTGACCGTGGTCGGCGCGCCCTTGATGGTGACGGTCGCCTTGACGTTGTGCGCTTCCTGGTCGTCGCCCTTGGCCTGGAACGCGTACGGGATGCTGAGCTTGAGGTAGCCCGTCGGCCCGGACACCTGGAAGCAGTAGTGGCCGGGGTCTGCGTCGTGGTCGGCCGCGTTGTTCGTCGAGTACACCTCGATCACGCCTGTGTGACCGGCGCAGCTGACCAGCAGGAGGTGCCCGTCGCCGCTGACCAGGGTGATGCCGCGGTCGCGAAGGATCTTGTCGGCGCCCGGGTAGCTGTAATCCTCGACCAGGCCGGGCGGGGTGTCGTCCGCGGCCGTGCCGGCGGTGGCGGCGCTGGTGATCGCGGCGGTACCGGAGATCACGGAGACGCCGGCGACGGCGGTCGCGGCGAGCAACGTGGTGCGGAAACGCATGTCGGGTTGCACTCCTTGTCGTTGACGGGGCTGGGCACGCGTCGCGGGACAGAGTGCTGAGTCCTCGACCCGACATGGCCCCCCATGCGAGAACAACCGGACGGTATCTCCCACTCCACCGTTCGGTCAATGTCGTTGATCAGTACTTGATCGGAGTCTTTCCTTCACGGCGAACCTGCCCTTAAGGTACATCTCGGCTGACACAGGGGGGACCGCGTGCGCGGCAGCCGGCGGCTTGCTGCCGTCACCCCCTGCGGATCTGACGAGGGGGCAACGGGGTACATGGGCATCCGACACCTGAGAGCCGTTCTGACGGCGACGACGGCGTTCGCGCTCGTCGCCGGCATCGTGGCGACACCGGCCGCGGCGGCGGACACGCCGCAGCCGACGGAACGCCAGCAGGTGCTGTCGCTGATGCGCGACGGCAGCCCGGTCATCTCCCGCGCGGCCGAGGCCGCGCTCTGCGGCACCGACGACGACGTGCACGCCTTCCTGGCCACCGGGCTGGGCCGGCTGCAGGAGGTCTCCGACCGCGTCGCGGTGCAGCAGATGATCTCCACCGGCGGCCCGGCGACGCAGCGCACGGCCAACGCCGCCCTCAGCGGCACCATCGCCGACGTGCGGGCCTTCCTCGCGAACGGCTGGCGGCAGCCCTGGCAGACCGACCTGCGCGTGCAGGTCTCACGGCTCCAGTCGGCCGCCACCGGCCCGACCGTGAAGAGCGCGGCCAACACCGCCCTCAACGGCACGTCCGACGACCAGCTGGCCTTCCTCGGCCAGGGCTACCAGCGCGCCCAGGTGATGGACGACCGGATCGCCGTGCAGCGCCTGATCAACGTCGCCGGGGCCGAGGTCCAGAAGGTCGGCAACTGGGCGTTGTCGTCCAGCGCGGACGACGTGCGCTGGTTCCTCCAGAGCGGCTACCTGGTCGCGTTGCAGCGTGACCAGGAGACCGCGACGGTCGCGCAGCTCGCCGACCTCGCGAAGAGCTCGCAAGCCCGCGCGACGGAGCAGACGCAGGCGGCGAAGGACGCGGCCGACCAGGCCGCGACCGCCGCCGCGGCCGCGAAGGCCGACGCGCAGATCGCCGCCGACGAGACGCGCAAGGCGCAGGGGTCGGCCGAGCAGGCCGCCCAGGCCGCGGCGCGGGCGGCCGATGCCGCCAACCGGGCCGCCCGCGCCGCGCAGACCGCGATCAACGCGGCCAACGCGGCGAACAACGCGGCTCGCGAGGCCGCGGCCGCGGCCAGCCAGGCCGCCTGGGCCGCGTCCATGGCCGGCCGGGCCGCCTCGAACGCCCGCAACGCGGCCGCCGCCGCAGCAACCGACCGGGGCCAGGCCGACCGGGCGACGCAGGCCGCGAAGGACGCGCGGGACGCCGCCAACGGCGCGCAGAGCGCCGCCGACGCGCTGACCCACGCGATCGACGCCGTGCACGCCGTCGCCGTGACCGTGCAGGCGGCCGCCGCCGCGGCCAACGACGCTGCCGCGGCCGCCGCGGCGTCGTCGGAAGCCGGCGGCTACGCGCAGCAGGCCGGGGCCAGCGCCGCCGAGGCGAAGAACGCCGCCGCCCGGGCCCAGCGCAACGCCAACGAAGCGAGCCGCGCGGCCGCCGCCGCGCTGTCGCTGGCCAACGACGCCGCCGCTTGGGCGGGCCAGGCGCGGCAGGCCGCGCTGGACGCCGTCGCGCACGCCAACGCCGCGGCCGCCGCGGCCGACGACGCGGCCCTGCACGCCGGGGAGGCGGCCGGCGCCGCGCAGCGCGCCAAGGACGCCGCGATCGAGGCGAAGACCGCCGCCGACGCCGCGCAGACGGCCTCCGACCAGGCCGAGAACACCGCCGGCCTGGCCCGTCGCGCCGACGCGGAGCGGCTGGCACAGCAGCAGTCCCAGGCGACGCGCGACGCGCAGGACGCCAAGCAAGCCGAGGACTCCCGGACGGTCGCGGCGCACTGGACCGCCGGCCAGCCGGAGCAGCTGAGCGAGCGGGCGGCGACCCTGCTGGCCGCGGCCAAGGACCCGGCGGCCCCGCCGGCGACGGCGGTCGCCAGCGGCCGGAAACTGGCCGCCGAACTGATGCACACCGGCGGCCCGAAGCTGTTCGCCGCGGCGAGCAACGCGCTCGCGGGCACGGACGCCGAGCTGACCGTCTTCGTCCAGAGTGGACTGAACGGTGCGCTGGAGCAGGACGACCGGCTCAGCCTCAGCATCGTGGGCGGCGCCTCGCTGGTGCCGGCCCAGCGCGCCGCGGCCGGCACCGCCGCCACGGGCGGCCACGACCAGGTGAAGCAGTTCCTGACGACCCGCGACTACCAGGGCAAGGTCACCAACGACCGGCTCGAAGCGCAGCGCATCTCCTCGCTCGGCGGGCCGGCCACCAAGGACGCGGCCAACCGCGCACTTTCCGGTACTCCGGCCGACGTCGCAGCGTTCCTGAAGACCGGGCAGTTCACCGCGGCCAAGAACGACGACCGGATCGCCGTCCAGAAGATCCTGGACAAGGGCGGCCCGGAGGTGAAGGCCGCGGCCAACGCCGCGCTGTCCGGTCCGTGGACCTACGTCCGCCAGTTCCTCCAGTCCGGGCAGTACAGCGCCGCGTGGCGGGACGCCGACGCCGCGCAGCACGTCGCCCAGATCAACGGCTACGTCGCCAACGCGAAGGAAGCCGCGGCTCTGGCACATCAGCAGGCGGCCCTCGCCGCCGAGTACGCGGCCAACGCCGCCGGTTCGGCTGCCGAAGCCGCCGCGGCGGCCCAGGCGGCGAAGGACTCCGCCGCGGAGGCGCAGCGGCACGCCGAGGACGCCAAGGCCTCCGCCGACCAGGCCGAGCGGTCTGCCGCCCAGGCGGCCCAGTCGGCCGAGACCGCCCGGTGGGCGGCGTCGAACGCGCAGGCGGCGGCGCAGTCCGCGCAGCGATCGGCGGCCCAGGCGGCGCAGTCGGCCGCACTGGCCAACGAGTACGCCGCGGAGGCCCGCGGGGCGGCGGCCCGGGCGCAGGCCGACGCGGACGCGGCAGGCAAGGACGTGCTGGAGGCCAGCAAGGCGGCCGCCGACGCGTACAACGCGGTCGGCGTCAAGCAGGCCGAGGAGAACGCCAAGCAGCAGGTCATGGACATGCGCGGCACCGTCCAGCAGGTCCGGGACGCGGTGGCGCAGACCATCAAGGACCACCCGGAGCTGCAGAGCCTCCTGGACGCGGCCAACCAGCTGCTGTCCATGATCGACACGATGGCCGGCGCCACCCTCGAATACGTGCGCGACCACTCGGGCGAGCTGCTCGCGCTCATCCAGCACCTGGCCGAGACCGCGGCGGGCGTCGGAGCCGCGCTGGGCGGCGCGTCGGTCGCCGGTGGCGCGATCGCGGCGTGCGCCGAGGAGGTCGGCGCGGGTGCGGCGATCGGCGCCGGCGGCGGTGCCGCCTTCGCCGGCGTCGGTGCGATACCGGGCGGCATCGGCGGCGCGCTCGTCGGGGCCATCGCGTGCGTGTTCACCTCGGGTCCGGCGATCTACGCGGGGGTCGCCGAGCTGATCGGCGGCCTGGCCATGGCCATGCACGGCATGGAGGGCATGGCCGACGACATCAAGAACCTCTCCGAGAACCCGGGCAACGCGCTCGGCGACGCGCGGGAGTCGAAGGTCGCGGACATCGTCGGCGGCCGGCGCACCAAGGAGCTGACCAACGACGGCCAGGACTTCCAGATCGTGATGCCGGGCGTCAACAGGACCGGGGTGGATGTGTTCGGGCCGAACGGTGAGTACATCGCGGTCGGCGGCTACAGCAAGGCGTTCGATCCCAAAAAGCTGGGCACCCAGATGAAGATCCTGAAGTGGGGCGCAGATCAGGCGGGGGTACGGGCACTGGCGTATTTTGAGGAAGGCACTCCACAGGAGGCCCTCGACCTCGCCAAGAAGTGGCTCGGCGACGGCAACGTCCTCAGCTTCCCGAAGTAGGCAGGAATGTCATACGGATTCGTCCGGCTGTACCGGCGCGACTGGTCACCGGAACAGGTGCGCCGGCGGGTGGACTCACTGGCGGCGGCGGGGATGGTGCTGAGCCATCCCCGCACCGGCCGGATCACCGCGATCAGCGGTGCGTGGGAGACCATCGGCGAGCAGGTCGAAATGGACCGCGACGGCCTGCTCGCCGCCATGGCCGGTCTCGGCGAAGAGGGGTTCACCTTCCAGTACTGGATGACCGACGACGAGGACGCCGACGTCATCTGCACGCTGAGACAGGCCGGTGACGGCGTGGTCGTCGAGGACTACGGGCTCGACGGCTTCGGCGGTCCGGTCTACCGGAAGGGACAGGACACGGTGATCCGCCGGCTGCTGGCCGAGTTCCGGGCGACCGGGCCGACCGCGGTCGGCCTGGTCGTCGACCGGTGGGGACCGTCGCAGGAAACCGACCTCGACGACATCGTGATCGGCGGTCCGACTCCGGTGACGATCACACCGGAACTGATGGTGTTGCGCCCCGAGGTCGCCCACCGGCACCCGGAGCTGCGGAACCTGGTCCCGTTCGGCGACTTCCTCGCCCGTGACACGGACGGGATCCTCGCTCTGGTCCCGGACTAACCGAGCGAGCGGCCGCCGTCGACCAGCAGGCGCTGGCCGGTGACGAAGCCCGCCTCCTCCGAGGCGAAGAAACTCACCGCCGCCGCGACATCCTCCGGGGTGCCGAGGCGGCCCGCCGGGACCGAGGCCCGGTACGCCTCCCGCTCGGCCGCCTCGACCTCCGCGTGCCGCTCCACCGGGACGAACCCCGGTGCCACCGTGTTGACCGTGATGCCGTCCGGGGCCAGCTCGCGCGCCCACGCCCGGGTCAGGCCGATCTGGGCGCTCTTGGCCGTCGCGTACGCCGAACGGCCCGGTGGCGGGCGGTCCGCGACCTCCGAATCCACGTGCACGATGCGCCCGTACCCGCGGGCGCGCATGCCGGGCAGCACCGCGTGCCCGAGCAGCACCGGCGACCGGACGAAGAAGTCCAGCTGCGCCAGGTGGTCCGGCCAGTCCACTTGGGACACCGGCGCCTCGGGCTGCGGGCCGGTCGCGTTGAGCACCAGCACACTGATCGAACCCAGCAGCGCCGTGACGGCGTCGACCAGCTCGCCGACCTGACGCCGGTCCGTCACGTCCGCGGCGAACGCCCCCGCCCGGCCGCCTTCGGCGAGGATTCCCTCCGCGGCGGTCTTCAGGTCGGCGTCGTCGTGGAGGCCGTTGACCGCGACGGCGAACCCGTCGCGGGCCAGCCGCCGGGCGATCACCCGGCCCAGGCCGCGGGAGCTGCCGGTCACCAGTGCGACATCCATGCCGCCGACGCTAGGGGAGACCCACCGGACACGACAAGGCCCCCGGGACGTGTCCCGGGGGCCTCGAACGGGTGACTCAGGCCGACGCGGCGGCGAGGGTCTCGGTCACGGGTGGCGGCGGCGCCACCACGACCTTCTTGTTGCGCCGGTTGCGCCGCTCCAGGTACGTCGCCAGCGCCGTCAGCAGCAGGCACATCACGACGTAGATCGCGGTCGCCACGATCGTGGACGGCACGATCGGCCGGCCGAACGTGCCCTGCGAGCCGATGTAGCGCGCGTAGTAGAGCAGCTCCTGGTACGTGATGATGAAGCCGAGGGCGGTGTCCTTCAGCAGCACGACCAGCTGGCTGATGATCGTCGGCAGCATCGCCCGGATCGCCTGCGGCAGCAGGACCAGGAACATCACCTGCGTCTTGCGCATACCGAGCGCGTACGCGGCTTCGCTCTGGCCCTTCGGCAGGGACTGGATGCCCGCGCGGAAGACCTCGGCGAGCACCGAGCCGTTGTACAGCGTCAGGCCGAACACCACACCGAGGAACGGGCTGGCCGGCACGCCGACGGTCGGCAGGCCGAAGTAGAACAGGAACATCAGGATCAGCGCGGGGATGGCGCGGAAGAACTCCACGACGAAGCCCGCGACCCCGCGGATCCAGGCGTGGTCGGACAGCCGCCCGGCGGCGAAGATCGCGCCGAAGATCAGGGCGAGCACGGCCGCGGCGGCGAACGCCTGGAGCGTCGAAAGCACCGCACCGACCAGGTCGCGCTGCACCTGCGCGTACTGCAGCCACTCCCACTTGCGGGCGGTGAACTGGCTGCTGTCGTAGAAGCGCCACCCGATGTAGCCGATGAACGCGAGCACCACGAGCGTGCCGACCACCGCGTACGTGCGGTACCGCAGCCGCGCTTTCGGGCCCGGGACGTCGAACAGGACGTTGGTCATCGGGCCACGCTCCAGCGCTTCTCCAGGCTGCGTTGGACGAACGACAGCACGGCGACCAGGATGATGAAGCCGAGCGCGACCCAGAGCAGGCCGATCAGCTGGTTCTCCCCGCGTTCGGACAGGTACGAGCGGATCGCGCCGGCCTCCGCGACGGAGAAACCGGCGGCGATGGTGGTGTTCTTCAGCAACGCGATCAGGGTGCTGATCAGCGGCGGCACGACCGAGCGCAGCGCCTGCGGCAGCACGACCTGGCCGAGGATCTGACCGAAGGTCAGCCCCAGCGCCCGGCCTGCCTCGGCCTGGCCGACCGGCACGGTGTTGATGCCCGAGCGCACGACCTCGCAGATGAACGCCGAGGTGTACACGGTCAGGGCGGTCACCGCGGCCGGGAAGTAGTCGAGCTTGACGATGTCCAGCAGCGGGTACGCGAACACGAAGAACGCGAACACCAGGGTGAGCGGGGTGTTCCGGGCGATGGTCACGTACGCCGTGCCGACAGCGCGGAAGACGGGGACCGGGCTCACCCGCAGCATGGCCAGGATCGTGCCCCAGACCAGCGCGCCGACGGCCGAGAGCAGGAACAGTTCGATCGTGGTGAGGAAGAACGGACCGAACAGGTCCAGGTTGTTGAGCAGGACGTCCATGGAGCCTTCCCCGCGTCCGTTTGCCAGAGGTGGTCAGGTGGTGGATGGAGAAGGCCGGTGGACCGGGAAGCCCGATCCACCGGCCGTCACGCGAACGTCAGTACTTCTCGAGGGTCGGGACCTTGGCCTCCGAGCCCGACTTGCCGAGGGTGGCGTCGTAGATCTTCTTCCACGTGCCGTCGTCGATCGCCTTCTGCAGGATGTCGTTGACCTTGTCGCGCAGTACCTTGTCGTCCTTGTTGAGGCCGATGCCGTACTTCTCGGTCGAGAACGTCTTGCCGACGACCTTCAGGTTGTCCGGGTCCTGCGCGGCGTAGCCCTTCAGGATCGCGTCGTCGGTCGTGACCGCGTCGACGTCCTTCGACAGCAGCTTCTCGACGCACTGCGAGTACTTCTGGAACTCGACGATGTTGTTCGGCTCGGTCAGGTTCTGCGAGCGGACCTTCTGGATCGGGGTCGAGCCGGTGACCGAGCAGACCTTCTTGCCCTTCAGGGTCTCCGGGCCGGTGATCGAGCTGTCGTCCTTGCGCACCAGCAGGTCCTGGCCCGCGAGGAAGTACGGCCCGGCGAAGGAGACCAGCCCCTTGCGCTTGTCGGTGATCGAGTAGGTGCCGACGTAGTAGTTCACGTCGCCGTTCGCGATCGTCTGCTCACGGGCGCCCGAGTCGACCGTGCGGAAGGTGATCTTCTCCGGGTCGAAGCCGAGGCCGGCCGAGACGAGCTTCGCGATCTCGATGTCGAAGCCGCCGAACTTGCCGGTCGTCGGGTCCTTCAGACCCAGGCCGGGCTGGTCGTCCTTGGCGCCGACGGTCAGCGCGCCCGCCGACTTCATCTTGGCGAACACCGGGGAGCCGGCCAGGTCGACGCCGGTCGCCACCGGGTAGCTCAGCGCCGCGGGGGCGTTCGAGCCGCTCTGGTCGCCCGAGCCCGGCGTGGCCGGCGTGCCTTCCTTGCCGCAGGCGGTCAGCGTGGTCAGCGCCAGGCCACCGGCGAGCAGTCCCACCGCGAGGGTGCGGATCCTCATGTGAATCTCTCCTGTGTGTCGTCACCCGGACGCCGACGGCGCCGCGGAACGTTCTCAGTGGGTAAGGATCTTGCCGAGGAAGTCCTTCGCGCGCTCGCTCTTCGGCGCGGTGAAGAACTCTTCCGGCGTCGTGTCCTCGACGATCTCGCCGTCGGCCATGAAGATCACCCGATCGGCTGCCCGCCGGGCGAACCCCATCTCGTGGGTGACGACGAGCATCGTCATGCCGTCCTTGGCCAGGCCCGTCATCACGTCGAGGACCTCCTGGACCATCTCCGGGTCCAGCGCCGACGTCGGCTCGTCGAACAGCATGACCTTGGGCCGCATCGCCAGCGCCCGCGCGATGGCGACGCGCTGCTGCTGACCGCCCGAAAGCTGGGCCGGGTACTTGTCCGCCTGGTTGGCGATGCCGACGCGCTCCAGCAGTTCCATCGCCGTCTTGCGGGCTTCGGCCTGGCCGACCTTGCGGACCCTGACCGGCGCGAGCATGACGTTCTCGACGATGGTCTTGTGCGCGAACAGGTTGAACGACTGGAACACCATGCCGACGTCGGCCCGCAGCGCGGCCAGCGCCTTGCCCTCGGCGGGCAGCGGGACGCCGTCGACGGCGATCTCACCCGAGTTGATCGGCTCGAGGCGGTTGATCGCCCGGCACAGGGTCGACTTGCCCGACCCCGACGGGCCCAGCACCACGACGACCTGGCCGCGGGGCACCTCGAGCGTGATCTCCCTGAGCACGTGCAGGTCGCCGAAGTACTTGTTCACGGCGGCCGCCTTGATCATCGGCGCCGCCACCTCCGCGGTCATCTGGCCTCCAGGGTCGTTCGTGCAAATCGGGCATGGGTCACCACGCGATGGCGAGAACCTACCGTTGTCGTACCGGCTGGCAAGGCCGCTTGAGCAATACTTAGGGTTTCAACTGAGTATCGATGTCCTTTTTGGGGGGTGTCCACCCGAAGTCACGGGGAGTGACCGTCCGGGTGGCCGGTGCGGGGGCCGCCCGGACGTCCTAGAGTTCGCCATACCGGCCGGTGGAGCAGGTCACCATGGGAGGCGGACGGGTGCGGGTGCTGCTGGTGGAGGACGACGACCGGGTCGCGGGTGCGCTCATCCCGGCGCTGACCCGCCGCGGCCTGGCGATCGCCCGGCTGGCCACCGGCGCCGGCGTCCTCGACCGGGTGCACGAGGTCGACGTCATCCTGCTCGACCTCGGCCTGCCCGACATCGACGGCGTGACGCTCTGCCGCCAGATCCGGGCGGTCAGTGACGTCGCGATCATCGTCGTGTCGGCGCGCGGCGAGGTCGACGACCGGATCCAGGGCCTGCGCGCGGGCGCCGACGACTACCTCGTCAAGCCCTACGACGTCGAGGAGCTGATGGCCAGGGTCGAAGCCGTGCGCCGCCGCCGCGGGGAGCACCCGGCCGCCGAGCCGGTGGTGATCCGCGTCGGGGACGTCAGCGTCGACCTGTCCCGGCACGAGGTACTGGTCGACGGGCGGACGGTCGCGTTGTCCCGCAAGGAGTTCCAGGTGCTCGCGCTGGTGGCGGGCGCCCGCGGCGCGGTGTGCTCGCGTGAGCACGTGCTCACCGAGGTGTGGGGGCACCGCGGGCCCGCGGAGAGCCGTTCGCTGGACGTCCACGTCGCGACGCTGCGGACGAAGCTGGGCCGCCCGGCGCTGATCGAGACGGTCCGCGGGGTCGGCTACCGGCTCGGCGGCCAGGTCGCGCGGAGCTGAGGGGCGTGCGCGTCCGGTTGCAGGGCATCGTGCTGACGCTGGTGGCGTTGCTGGTGTTCGGCCTGGGCATCCCGCTGGCCCGCAGCATCGCCGCCGGCGCGCAGCAGGACCTGTTCCTCGACCGGCTGACCGACACCGCGCGGTTCGCGTCGCTGGCGCAGCGGCCCTTGCTGGACAACAAGCCGACGCTGATCGAGCCCGACCTGCACCGCTACACCGAGGTGTACGGCGTCCAGGTGCTGGTCTTCGACCAGGACGGCAGGCAGGTGGCCAGCGCGCTGGGGCCGAACGGCGCGCGGCTCGACAGCCACGCCGAACGGATCACCGGTCCGGTCCACGAGGCACTGGCCGGGCGCCGCTCCCAGCCCGGCGGCGTGCTGATGCCGTGGGACGCCACGCCGCTGGTGCTCGCCGAACCGGTGCTCGCCGACGGCGAGGTGCACGGCGCGGTGGTGACCGTGTCCGACACCGGGACCGAACGGGCCGACGTGCTGTGGTGGTGGCTGCTGCTCGCCGCAGGCGGAATCCTCGCCTTCACGCTGGCGCTGGCCGTGGCGGTCCCGGTGGTCCGGTGGATCCTGCGGCCGGTGCAGCGGCTCGACGACGCGACCGGCGCGCTCGTGGCGTCCGTGGTCAGCGGGCGGGAGGCCGAGCCGGTGGGGGAGAGCGGCGGGCCACCGGAGCTGCGGCAGCTCGGCCGCTCCTTCGATCGGATGGCCGAAAGCGTGTCCGGTGCGCTGGCCGCGCAACGCGCGTTCGTCGCCGATGCCTCCCACCAGCTGCGCAACCCGCTGACGGCGCTGAAGATCCGGCTGGGCAACCTCGAAGGGCACGTCGACGACGAGCCGGCGGCCGCCGACCTGGAGGCCGCGCGGGTCGACGCGGGGCGGCTGCACCAAATCCTGGACGGGCTGCTGTCGATGGCCCGCGCCGAGGCGTCCGGTGGCGAGCTGGACCCGGTGGTGCTCGACGACGTCGTCGCCGAGCGGGTCGCCGACTGGTCGGTGGTCGGGCAGGCGCGGGACGTCCGGCTGGTCGTCGACACCGACGGCGGTGGCGCGCGGGTGTGCGTGCCGCCGCGCGGCGCCGAGACGATCCTGGACGCGCTGCTCGACAACGCGCTGAAGTTCACCGCGGCCGGCACGGAGATCCGGGTCGCCGTCGAGCGCGACGGCGACGGGGTGCGCCTGTCGGTGCGCGACCACGGGCCGGGGCTGCGGCCCGACGAGCTCGACCGCGCGCGGGACCGGTTCTGGCGCAGCCCCGCCCACCAGAACGTGCCCGGCTCGGGACTGGGCCTGGCGATCGTCAGCGAGCTCGTCGCGCACTCCGGCGGCGAACTCGAGCTGGACCTGCCCGAAGGCGGCGGCCTCCGGATCACGATGACGTTCCCGGCGGCTTAGGTCTTCGCCGCCCGGTAGTAGCGGAGCGCCCCGGGGTGCAGGGGGAGTGGCTGGGTCTCGATGCCGGGGTGCACGTCGATCGACAGCGCCGCCGAGTTGGCCTTGGCGAGCTGGCGCCGGGCGTCGAACAGGCCGCGGACCAGCGCCTCGGCGACGTCGGCGTTCATCGACTGCCGCACCAGCAGGAAGTTCGGCACCACCAGCGTGGTCACCGGCGCGGTCTGGGCGTAGGTACTCGCGGGGATGGTCGCGGTGCCGTAGACCTGGCTGAGCGCCCGCATCTTCGGCATCACGTCGGCGACGTCGACCAGCCGCAGCCGGTTCTGGTATTTCACGATCCGCGGCGTCGGCAGCCCGCCGGACCAGAAGAACGCGTCGACCTCGCCGCGCAGCAGCGCGCCGATGGAGTCGTCGAGGCCGAGGCGGGTCTTGCTGACCGAGCCGGTCAGGTCGGCCGCGTCGAGCAACTTGTCCGCGATGTACTCGACGCCGGAGGCCGGCGAGCCGATCGCGATGCGGTGGCCGCGCAGCTGGTCCACCGACCGGATGTCGGACTCGGTGCGGACCACGATGTGCAGGTAGTCGTCGTGGATCCGGGCGAGCGCGGCCAGTTCGGGGTGGGTCTTGTATTGCTCCTCGGCCACGTCGGCGGCGACGAAGGCGACGTCGACCTGGCCGGCCAGCACCCGGTTGACGTTGTCGGGCGAGCCCTGGGTCTGCAGCACCTGCGGCCGTTCGATGTCCAGGTCGGCCTGCCAGGCCGTCGCGAGAGTCTGGGCGAGCCCGTCGTAGACGCCGCCGGGGTTGCCGCCGGCGATCCGCAGCCGGAGGTTCCCGAAGCCGCCGGTGCAGGCGGAGAGGATCAGCAGCAGGGCGGCCGCCATCGCGAGTCCGCGCGTCCGCCCGGTCCTGGCCATGGGCCGATCGTGCCAGACTTCGCGCCTTCCGGGCAGCTCAGCCGCCGAAAGTGCCGGCGGATCTCAACCGGGTTCTCCGGCCTGGTGCGCCGCCCAGTCGGCGCTCCACACCTTGACCGCGTCCAGCACCGGCCCCAGCCGCGAACCGATGCCCGTGAGCGTGTACCGGACCTCGACCGGCCGGGCGACCGTCACCACCCGCTCGACGACTCCGGCCAGCTCGAGCTCCTTGAGCCGCTGGGAAAGCATCGCGTCGGTGATCCGGGGGATGCGTTCCCGCAACTCGTTGAACCGCAACGCGCCCGAGCGCAGCTGATCCAGGATCACGCCGGTCCACCGGCGGCCGATCAGCTCGATGGCCGTGTGGAAGTCGGGGCGCTCGGTCGCGGGCCCCGGCTCTTCGCGTTTCGCCTCCATGTCATCGAGCACATTAGGAGGCTCTGACTTTCGTTGCCAACTATGTTTTCCATAGTGTACTTTGAAAATTGAAGCTACTAGGGAGGAACCTCATGACATCCGATCCGGCCGAGACCCTCGCCCCGGTGCCGCACGAGCGCCTGCGGGAGCTGGACTTCTTCCTGGGCGGCTGGGACGCGCCCGGTGTCTTCCACGAAACCCCGTTCGGCCCGCGCAAGCCGATCCGGATGCGGATCGACGGCGTCCGTGAGCAGCGCGGCTTCTGGATCACGTTGGGCACGGCCGAACTGCCGACACCGGAGAACCCGGCCCCGCTGAGTGCCCGCTACGTGTGGGGTTACGACCCGGCCGCCGGCGAATTCGTCGCCGACTGGTACGACAGCAACGGCGGACGCGCGGTCCAGCGCTCCGCGGGCTGGGCGGGCGACCGGTTGCGGTTCCTGGGAACCATCACGATGAACGGCGCCACCGTGCCCCTGCGCGACACGTTCACGCGCCGGGGCGCCGACGCGTACCACCACGTGGGCGAAATCGACCTCGGCGAGGGCTGGATCCCGGTCGACGAAGAGGAAGCGGTCCGGGCGTGAGCCGGCCGGTCGACATCGGGATCGCGTCGCTGGCCGACGTGCAGCCGGTCACCGTGGACGGCACTCGTCGCACGCACCAGGGCCGCGTCGAACAGATCGTGTCGCTCGCCGTGCAGGCCGACGAACTCGGGCTCGATCACTTCGGGCTGGGCGAGCACCACAACCCCGGCTTCGCGGTGTCCTCACCGGCCGTCGTGCTGGCCGCGATCGCATCCAGGACGACCCGGTTGCGGCTGACCAGTTCCGTCACGACCCTGGGCGCCCTCGATCCGGTCCGGGTCTACCAGGACTTCGCCACGCTCGACCTGCTGAGTGCGGGCCGCGCCGAGATCACCGCGGGCCGCAGCGCCTACCCCGAGCCGTTCCGGCTCTTCGGCTTGCCCCTCAGCCACTACGACGACGCGTTCGAGGAGAAACTCGAGCTGCTGCTGAAGATCCGGGCACGACCGGCCGTCACCTGGCAGGGCCGGTTCCGTGCTCCGCTCGATGACGCGGCGGCGATCCTGCCGAGGGCCGTGCAAGAGCCCTTGCCAGTGTGGCTGGGCGTCGGGGGAACCCCGGCCAGCGCGGCCCGCGCCGGAAGACTGGGACTGCCGATGATCCTGGGATACATCGGCGGGACGCCCACGGAACTGCGCCGGCTGGCGGACGTCTACCGCGAGGCCGGCGACCGTTCCGGGCACGCGAACGACCTGCGGCTGGGCGTCGCGCTGCACTACCTCGGCGCGCCGAGCACGCGGGAGGCAACGTCGACCTATCCGTACTACCGGGACTTCCTGCGCCCCAAGCACCCTGGTGGCGGTGGCTTCCTGGTCACGGCCGAGCAGTTCGAGCTGGGGATGCGGGCCGGACAGCACCTGATGATCGGGACCGCCGAGCACGTCTCGGCCAAGCTCGCGGAGCTGCACGACGTGCTGCGGTTCGACCGGGTGCAGGCTCTGGTCGACTGGGGCGGGTTGCCGGCCGAGGCGGTGGTGGAATCGCTGCACCGGCTGGGCGAAGAGATAGCACCGGCACTACGCCGGCACGTCGGCGAACGCACGCCAGCACAGGCGGGGTGACCGGCTCGGTCATGGATGCGCCGTCAACCGGAGGACTGGTTCCCCGTCCGCGTCACCCGCGGGATCGCCGGCGACGACGGAGAATCCCGGCGCCTCGATGAGCAGGCCGCCGGCCGTGTCCCGGACCTCGACGGTGAACGGGACGTCGCCGTGCGGGCCGTACCGCACCGCGAAGACCGACGACCCCGGCGGAGAATCGGGAAGCGGGCCTGCGAGGACGTGGTTCGTGTCGGTCACCCGGTGCCAGCCCGCGTCCGGGTTTCCGTAGCCGCGGGGGTCGTCGGCCAGGGAGAACGCCAGCTGCTCCTGGGTCAGGCCGATCGTTTCCGGGCTGCTGAAGCTCGTTCGCCCCGCCGGGGGGTTGACCACCCGCAACGTCGCACCCGAGGTGATGGCCATGCTGCCCGCGAGGAGCGTTCCGGCCGTGTGCAGGACCGCGCCCGGTGTACCGAGGTCGAACGGTGCTCCGCCCGGCTCCGCCACGGTGACGATCTTGCGCTGACCAGCTTCCGTTTCCTCGACGTAGGGCAGCCCGGCGAGGAACTCGCACTCCGCCGGGACCACGGCGAACAGCGTCACCCGCCGTCCGTCGGTCACGAACAGCTGCTGGACGCTCAGCATCACCTGCTCGCGGGTGACCACCGCCTTGGTCACCAGCCGCGCGGCGAGGTCGCCGTCCCGGGCGTCGCGGACGCGGAGCGGGCCGAGCGCGCGGGTGAGCAGCGTCCGGTGGCCGTCGGCGTAGCGCAGGACCGGGCCGATCCCGTGCTGGCCCGCCACCACGGACTCGATGACGACGGCGCGTCCGGCGTCGATCAGGTACGGCGTGTGGCTGCCCGTCAGTGACACCGACGCGGCGCGGTGGCGCAGCGAATACGGTGTCGTGACGGGGAAAGCCGGTGTCCGGTGCCACTTGCTGTCGTCCTGGTACAGCCAGACGGTCGTGAACGCGAAATGCCCGCTGGGCGCCCCGGTTTTCGCCACCGGGTAGTAGGTGACGCGGCGGTCGGCGAGGTAGCGGCCGAGGTCGGTCTCGAGGTGGGCGCTGAAGTACCGGAGGCCCAGCATGCCTTCGGCACCGCAGTGCTGCTCGCTGTACCGCGGCCCGCCGTAGTCGAAGCCCCGCGCGGAGAGGCGGCAGTCGAGGTGCCGGGCGATTTCCGCGCCGTCGTCGAGGAACAGCCGGTCGCCGGTCACCCGGTGGGCCTGGGCCAGGAAGGACAGCGAGATCGGCAGGTAGTTCTGGTCATGGCCGGCGCCGTGCTCCGCCGGCAGCGCGAACCCGCGGTCGGTCAGCCGCGCCGGCCGGATCACGTCGGTGTAGAGCCGCATGGCCGTCGTGGTGACGCGTTTGCCTTCGCGCTCGCGGGAAACCCAGCCGAGGTGGCGGCCGAGCATCAGGCCCGCGACGACCGCGCCGATCGCCTGGTTCGCCGTCTGCTGGGGGTTGACCATGCTCGCTTCGGTCAGCCACCGCCAGTAGCCCAGCGCCAGCTCGGTCACCTCGGCGTACTGCTCGTCCGTGAGCAGGCCCTCGCCGAGCTCCAGGACGTTGACCGCGTGCAGCATCGCCCACACCGTGCTCGGCCAGTCGCCGAAGGGGTGTTCGCCGTCCCCGGGCATGTACCGCGCGTACGGCAGGCCGCTGTTCCGGACGCGGAGGAACGGCTCGCCGGGGTTGTCGTGCCGGTACACCCGGTTCGCCAGGAAGAAGTCCAGGCCGCGGCGTACCGCGCCGGGGAACGCGGGATCGTCCGGCGGCCGGCGCCGCCAGGCCAGGCAGAGCAGGGAGATCACGCCGAGGGCCATGTCCCCGATGTCGTCGTCGGCCGCGGGGTCCTCGAAGTTGCCGTCGGGCTGCTGGGCGGCCAGCGCGGCGGTGACCGCGTCCGCGAGGACCGCGTCCAGGTGCGCCGGATCGTCGGGAAGGTCGTGCGCGCTCGCGTGCTGGCTCGGCAGCAGGATCGGGTTCATCCGCTTCGCAGCCTCCCTGCCGCCCTGGGCGCCGGACCGGTCGATGTGGTCAGGAAGCGCTTTCCCGGAAAACTTGCCCATTGTGGACCGGAAAAGCGATGATGCGGCTGGGACCCGCACTTGGTTAAGTAGTAAACAAACGAACGCCCGCGTTGTCAACGGACCGGCTCCCGGACGCGCGGGCCATGGGTGGCATTCGACAGTTTCACCGGGGGAAAGTGGGTGCAGATGGCGAAAACGGGCATCGGCGACCGCGCGGGCGAGGTCTTCGCCGCGCTGGCGGCCGCCGGTCAGGCCACCCGGCCACAGCTCGCGGTGGCCTGCGGGCTCTCGAAACCGACGGTGTCCCTGGTGATGGCGGAACTGGAGGCCGCGGGGCTCGCCGAGCGCAGTGGCAGCTCGGCGGGGGCCACCGGGCGGACGGCGGCGGTCTACCGGCTGGGCCCCCGGGCGGGGTACGTGCTGGCGGTCGACCGGGGATCGACGCAGGTGGCCTTGCGCGCGACCGGGCTCGACGGGGAGCTCCTCGACGAGGACCACACCTCGCGGCCCGCTTCCGCGGCCGCGATGGTCCAGGCGGCACTTGGGCGCGGAGGTGCGCGAGGCCCGCTTCGCGCCGTGGTCGTGGCGGTGTCCGAAGTGGTTTCCCCGCCCGGACGGGGTGATCCGGCGACCATGGCGCGGGTCCGGGACGTCGTGGCCGCGCTCGGGCTGCCCGACGGCGCGGCTGTCCGCACCGAGAACAACGTCAACTGCGCGGCGATCGCCGAACTGGCCGAAGGCGCGGGCACCGACCACGACAGCTTCGTGTACCTGCAGGTCGGCGTGGCGATCGGGGCCGGGGTGGTGATCGGGCGACGGCTCGTCCGGGGGGCCAGCGGCGCGGCCGGGGAGGTCGCGCGCCTGGCGTACCCGTGGGCGGACGACCGGTCGCCCGCCCCGGAGGCCCTGGAAGCGCGGCTCGGTTCGCGGGCGCTGCTGCGCCGGGCCCGCGGCCGCTGGGCCGGACGGCCGGATCCGGCGCCGAAGACGGCCGCCGCGCTGTTCGCGCTGGCGGAGAAGGGCGACCCGGTTGCCCTGGAGATCGTGGGGGAACACGCCGAAGCCGTGGGGAACCTCGCCGCGTCGCTGTGCGCGGTCGTCGACCCGGGCCTGGTGGTGCTCGGCGGCGGCGTGGGACGCAACCGGCTGCTCCTGCCCGGTGTCGTCGCCACCGTCGATCGGCTGAGCTGGCCGACCGAGGTCGTGGTGAGCGAGCTGGGTGCGCGCGCGACCGTGCTCGGCGCCGCGCACCTGGCCAGGGAAAGAGGCATCGGCGCGGTGGTGGCCGAGGGCTGAACGGCGGTGCGTTGACAGCGGCGGACGGCGCTGCCTAGAGTGCCGAGAAAGCGCTTCCAGCTCCCTGGGACGGAACCACTGGAACCGCGTGCGTCGGAAGAGTGCCACGGCAGCCGCCCGTCTTTCAGGGGCACTGCCGGTCCACGCTGGAGTCCCGGGAGCAGCCGATGTCAGCCGAAGCAGCAACGCACCCCGTCGAAGCCGGGGTCCCGCCGGCGGCGAAAACCACGCCCGCCGGGCGACGCCGGAAGCGGCACCGGGACAACCTGGCGGCGTACGCCTTCCTGTCGCCGTGGTTCCTCGGCATCTTCGGGTTCGTCCTGATCCCGATGGGATATTCGCTCTACCTGTCGCTGACGAAGTTCGACCTGCTGAGCTCGCCGCAGTGGGTCGGCTTCCAGAACTACCTGGCGATGTGGCAGGACGAGAAGTTCCTGCACTCGGTCAAGGTCACGCTCACCTACGTCTTGTTCTCCGTGCCGCTCAAGCTCGCGGCCGCGCTCGTCGTCGCCGCGGTGCTGAACCGCGGCCTGCGCGCGCTGGGTTTCTACCGTTCGGTGTTCTACCTGCCGTCCCTGCTCGGGGCGAGCGTCGCCGTTTCGGTGATGTGGCGCCAGATCTTCTCGCAGCAGGGTCTGCTGAACCAGGTGCTGGGCTTCTTCGGCGTCCGCGGCGCGGACTGGATCGGCGACCCGCGGTTCGCGCTGTGGACCCTGGTCCTGCTGTCGGGCTGGCAGTTCGGCACGCCGATGCTGATCTTCCTCGCCGGGCTGAAACAGATCCCGAAGGACCTGTACGAGGCGGCGGAGCTGGACGGCGCCGGCCGGATCCGGGTGTTCTTCCGGATCACCGTGCCGATGCTGTCCCCGGTGATCTTCTTCAACCTGGTCCTGGAGACGATCAACGCGTTCCAGACGTTCACCCCGGCGTACGTGGTCAGCGGCGGCCTCGGCGGGCCGATCGACTCGACCATGCTGTACACGCTTTACCTCTACCGCAAGGGGTTCACGAGCCTGCAGATGGGCTACGCGTCGGCGATGGCGTGGGTCCTGTTCCTGGTGATCGGCCTCTTCACCGCGCTCTACTTCGCGTCGTCGCGGCGCTGGGTCACCTACGCGGACTGACACGCGCTCGTACCGGGAAGGACCGAGATGGCCATCAAGACCACGAAGTACCACTGGCGCGCCCACACGGTGCTGCTCGTCGCGGTCGTCGTGATGATCTACCCGCTGGTGTGGCTGGTCGGGGCGTCGTTCAAGCCGGAGAACCAGATCTTCAGCACGCTGAACCCGATCCCGTGGCACTTCACCTTCGAGAACTACCTGAGCGGCTGGACCGCGACCGGGACGTCGTTCACCGTCTACCTCACGAACTCGGCGACCATCGCGATCTGCGTGGTGATCGGCAACATCGCCTCCTGCTCGCTGGCCGCGTACGCGTTCGCCCGGCTGGACTTCGCCTTCCGCAAGATCTGGTTCGGGCTGATGCTCGGGACGCTGATGCTGCCGTTCCAGGCCACGATGATCCCGCAGTACACGATCTTCTACAAGCTGAACTGGATCAACACGTTCCTGCCGCTGGTGGTGCCGCAGCTGCTGGCGTTCGACTCGTTCTTCATCTTCCTGATGGTGCAGTTCATCCGGGGCATTCCCCGCGAACTGGACGAAGCGGCGGCCATCGACGGCGCCGGGCACGGCCGGATCTTCTTCTCGGTGATCCTCCCGCTCCTGCGGCCGGCCCTGCTGACGACCGGCGTCCTGACGTTCATCTGGACGTTCAACGACTTCCTGCGCCAACTGGTCTACCTGTCCGACAAGTCGCGCTACACCGTCCCCTTGGGACTCAACTCCTTCATCGACCGGGCGAGCGGGTCCAGCTACGGCGGAATGCTCGCGATGTCGGTGGTCACCCTCGTCCCGACGGTCGTGGTCTTCCTGGTCTGCCAGAAGCGGCTGGTCGACGGCGTGGCCAACTCCGGGATCAAAGGCTGAAAACCCCGCACTCCAGCAGCAGAAAGTGAGACCGCCATGGCACAGCACCTGTCCAGGAGGGGATTTCTCGGGATCGCCGGGGCGGGGGTGGCCTCGGCCGCGCTCGCGGGCTGCGGGTTCGCACCGCCCAGCAGCAGCGGAACCGGCGGCGGGAACAACGCGCTGACCTTCCGCTGGTGGGGCGGCAACGCCCGCAACGACGCCTACCAGAAGGCGGTGAAGATCTTCACCGACAAGACCGGGATCGCCGTCACCACCCAGTACTCCGGCTACGACGGCTACTTCGACAAGCTGAACACGGAGTTCGCCGGCGGCAACCCGCCCGACATCTTCCAGATGGACACCGCGCTCGTCAGCACCTACGCCGGCCGGAACGTGCTCACCGACCTGGGCACCTATGTCCCCGGCACGATCGGCCTGGACACCCTGTACGCGCCGGTGCGCGGTGCGGGCACGGTCAAGGGCAAGACCTACGGCGTCCCCTCCGGCTCCGGCAACGCCCCGGTGCTCTACGACAAGACGCTCTTCGACCAGCTGAAGATCTCGCCCCCGACCAACGACTGGACGTGGCAGGACTTCGGCACCATCGCCACCGAGGTCTCCAAGGCGTGGGGCCCGGACAAGTACGGCGCGCTGGACGCGTCGAAGGACCACTCGGGCGCACTGCAGCCGTGGCTGCGCCAGCGCGGCAAGGACCTCTACACCGCCGACCAGACCCTCGGGTTCGGCCCCGACGACCTGACCGAGTGGTTCACCTTCTGGGACGGGCTGCGCAAGGCCGGCGCGATCTGCCCGCCGACGCTGCTGAGCAACACCGACGCCGCGACCGGCAACCACCCGTTCATCACCGGCCAGATCGCGATGACCACCGGCTGGGGCCTGGCCCAGATGCAGCCGCTGACCCAGCACGAGCTGAAGCTGGTCGTCGTGCCCCGCGCGAACGGCAAGACGGGCCAGGCGCCGAGCGGCGGTGTCCTGCTGTGCATCCCGGTGAAGAGCAAGAACCCGGAGGGCGCGGCCAAGCTGATCAACTTCTTCCTCAACGACGACGACGCGATCAAGACGATGAAGCTGCAGCGCGGGCTCCCGCCGTCGGACAAGGCGAAGAACCTCCTCGCGCCGACCGCCACCGCCCCCGAGAAGGCGGACATGGACTTCGGCGAGTACGTGGCCGCGCAGGTCGCCAAGGACGCCCTGCCGACCGCGCCGACCGCGCCGCCGGGCTACGGCGACGTCAAGACCGCGCTCGACTCGGCGGCCAAGCAGGTCGCGTTCGGCAAGATGTCGATCGCGGCCGGCGTGACCCAGTTCTTCAGCGACGCCAAGACGGCGCTCGCCAACGCCAAGTAGGAGAAGCGTGCGCATCACCGCCGTGCGGGGCACCGACCTGTTCGTCGGCTCCGCCGCCGCGGCCCGCCAGGTGGTCCGAGTCGCGCTGAGCGGGCCGCCGGCGGTGGCGCGGATCCGCGTCGAGGGCAAGCGGGTGTTCACACCGGAGCCCGTGATCGCCGACGTCCGCCCGGACGGCGTCACCGTGGAGGTCGGCGTGGTCTTCCAGGCGCCCGAAGGCTCGACGCACCGGGTCACCGTCGTCGCGGAGTCGGCCGGGCAGCGCGTCACGGCGGAGGCGGACCTCGTCGTCGCGGAAACCGGCTGGACGATGTGGATGGTGTCGCACTTCCACTACGACCCGGTGTGGTGGAACACCCAGGCGGGCTTCACCGACACCTGGCTCGACCTGCCGCTGGCGCAGGAAAAGCGGATGAACTTCCAGCGCTCGGCGTTCGACCTCGTCCGCGCGCACCTCGAAGCCGCCCGCGACGACGAGGACTACCGGTTCGTCCTGGCCGAGGTCGACTACCTCAAACCGCACTGGGACACCTTCCCCGGCGACCGCCACGACCTGCGGCGGTTCCTCCGCGACGGCCGGATCGAGCTGGTCGGCGGCAACTACAACGAGGCCAACACGAACCTGACCCACCCGGAGTCGACGATCCGCAACGCCGTCTACGGCGTCGGCTACCAGCGGGACGTCCTCGGCGGCGACCCGCGTTCGGCCTGGATGCTCGACGTGTTCGGTCACGACCCGGCCTATCCCGGGTTGATGGCCGACGCGGGCCTGGAGTCGAGCGCCTGGGCGCGCGGGCCGTGGCACCACGTCGGGGCGAAGCGGCACACCGGCGACATCGGCCGGATGCAGTTCCCGTCGGAGTTCGAGTGGATCTCGCCGAGCGGGCGGGGGCTGCTGACCGCCTACATGGCCGACCACTACGTCGCGGGCTGGGGCATCGAGCGCCAGGACACCCTCGAAGAGGCGATGGAAGAGGCCTACCGGCAGTTCAGCACGCTGCGGCAGGTCGCCGCCACGCGCAACGTGCTGCTGCCGGTCGGCCACGACCACAACATCCCGTCGCGGTTCTGCACCGAGATCCACCGCGCCTGGAACGCCCGGTACGTCTGGCCGCGGTTCGTCGTCGGCCTGCCCCGGGATTTCTTCGCCGCGGTCCGCGCGGACGCCGCGGCGCGCGGCACGGCGATCAGCGTGCAGACCCGGGACATGAACCCGGTCTACACCGGCAAGGACGTCTCCTACATCGACACCAAGCAGGCCCAGCGCGCGGCGGAGGTCGTAGTGCTCGACGGGGAGCGGGCGGCGACTCTCGCCACCCTGCTCGGCGCGCGGTACCCGCACGAAGCCCTCGACAAGGCCTGGCGGCAGCTGGTCTACGGCGCCCACCACGACGCGATCACCGGGACCGAGTCCGACCAGGTCTACCTGGACCTGCTCACCGGCTGGCGTGAAGCGGCCGAACGCGGCGGCGAGGTCCTGGACGGTGCGATCGCCGAACTGGCCCGGCACGCCGACACGTCCGGGGAAGGCGTGGCCGTCTTCGTCCTCAACACGTTGTCCTGGACTCGCGATGCGATCACGTCGGTGACTGTGACCCCGGGGACCACGGGCGCGCGGGTGGTCGATCCGGGCGGCCGCCCGGTCCCCGCCGTCACCGACGCGGTCGTGCGGCACCCCGACGGCTCGCTCGCCGAACTCACGCTGACCTTCCTCGCGACGGCGGTTCCCGCGCTCGGCTACCGGGTCTACCGGGTCCTCGACGCGGACACCGTGCCGCCCGGGTGGACAGTCCGGCCCAGCCCGCCGTCGATCGAAAACGACGTCTTCGCCGTCGAAGCCGACCCGGCACGCGGGGGAGCGCTCAAACGCGTCCGCGACCGGCGGACCGGCCGGGAACTGCTGCGGGACGGCGGTCTCGCGGCCGGACTGGTGGTCCAGGACGAGCACGCCGAGCACCCGGTGTGGGGCGAGGGCCCGTGGCACCTGCTGCCGAAGGGACCCGGCCGCGGCCCCGGTGCGGCGGAGGTCGTCGTCGAGACCAGCCCGCTGGGGGAGCGGCTGGTCGCGACGGCGTCGCTGGACGAGCTGCGGATCACGCAGCGCACGACGCTGTGGCGCGGAGTGTCCCGTGTGGACGTTCGCACCCACGTCGACGGCTCGGTGGGCCAGGACCGGCTGCTGCGGGCCCGGTTCGACTTCGACTTGCCCGGCGCGCTCCCGGTGGCCGAGGTCGGGTTCGGGGCGATCGGCCGGTCGTTCGGCTTTCCCGACGTGGACGCCGCCGAGCACCTGTGGACGCTGGACAGCCCGGCCCACACCTGGGCCGGGCTGTCGGCGACGGCCCGCGTCGCCCTCGTCCGCGACGACGGCACCCGGACCGCGCACGCCATCGGCGTCGCCGAAGTCGTCGAGCCCCTCGAGCCCGGGCCCGAGGTCCGGGCACTGGTGGCGGTGATGGCCGCGAAGGGCGTGACAGCCACGTGCACCCGCCCGGGCGGCCCGCGCTACGGCGCCCTCGACGCCGACTCGAACCTGCCCGACGTCCGGATCGTGCTGGGCGGTGACAACCCGTTCGCCGCCGAGGTCTTCGCCGCGGCCGGGCCCGCGTACCGCGACGCGTTCGAACGGCACGGCCGGGTGTTCGTCCCGGCGACCCGGACCCGGCGCGAAGCCTGGGTGCCCGACGCCGACCTCCGGGGACCGCGCGACCTGCCGGTGCTGGTCGTCGCGGACGTCACGGCGGCCACCGACGAGCTACGCGCTGGGGTTCTTGACGTGCGGGTCCCGGATGGACTGGACGGCACTGCCGAACCCGCCGACAGTTACTCCGTCGCGGTCGTCAACCACGGCACACCCGGGTTCGTCGTCGACCCGGGCGGCACCCTGCACCTGTCGCTGCTGCGCTCGTGCAGCGGCTGGCCCAGCGGCGTGTGGATCGACGGCGAACGCCGGACCGCGCCGGACGGCTCGAGTTTCGCCTGGCAGCACTGGACCCACACCTTCGACTTCGCCGTCGTCGCCGGGGAAGGGGACTGGCGTGACGCCGGTTTCCCGCGCGGCGCACAGGAAGCCGCCCACCCGCTCCGGACCCGGCAGGTGCCCGCCGGCGGCGGCACACTGCCGTCCACGCTGAGCCTGATCGCCGTCGAACCGGCCGAAGTCGTTTTGACCGCCGCGAAAGCGGCGGGCAACCCGCTCGCCTCGGGAGCGGTGGCCGCCCCCTCGGACGCGCTCACCGTGCGGCTGTACGAGCCGGCCGGGACACCGGCCACGGCGTTCGTCTCGCTGCACGGCGGGGTGCGATCGGCCTGGCGCACCGACCTGCTCGAGGAGCGTGGCGAGCCACTGCCGGTCGACGACGGGCGGGCGCGCGTCGACCTGGGTGCCGCGGACGTGGCGACGCTCCGGCTCGAGCCCGGGGTTCGTGCTAGGGGACTTGCCGGGGAGTTCGTCCCCGCCGCCGAACCCGTGCAGCCGGTCCACACGCGGTACTGGCTGCACAACGAAGGCCCGGCGCCGGTCGGCAACCTGCCGGTCAGCGTGCACGTCACCCCGCCCCGGCTGAAGCTCGGCGAGGACGGGCGCGCCCGGTTCGACGTCACGGTCGGCTGTAGTGGCCGGCGGGCGCGCGGCCGCGTCGAGCTGGACCTGCCTCCGGGGTGGCGGGTCGAGCGAGTCCCGGACCTGGGTTACGACCTCGAGCCGGGAGAGCACGCCCGGATGGCGGTCGAGGTGCGGGGGACGGCGGCGTCCGGCCGGTACCTGCTCGCCGCCCGGATCGCCGACGACCACGGCCAGGTTCTCGAAGACACGGCCGAAATCCTGGTGGGGGCACCGCCGGTGGGCGACGACCTGGTCGACGTCACTCTCGCGACCGAGGCGATCGCGGTGGAACCGGGCGGCAGCGCGGAGCTGGTGGTGTCGCTCGCCAACCGGGCCCAGAGCGAAATCCGGGGCGGGGTGGCGGTGATCAGCCCGTTCGGCACCTGGGCGGGCGAGGTGACGATCGGCCCGCGGGTCCAGCCGTTCCGGCTCGCGGCAGCCGGCCGGACGACGGTCCCGGTCACGATCCGCGCGGCGGCCACGGCCCGCCCCGGCGCGCACTGGTGGGCCCTGGTCCGCGTGACCGCCCACGGCCGCCTGACGTACACCCCGGCGGTCGAAGTCCGCATCACCGGCTGACCCAAGCGCCCCAATGTGGCGTTCGGTGCGTTGGACGCACCCAATGTGGCGTTCGGTGCGTCCAACGCAACCAACGCCACATTGGGGCGTTTGAGACCGGGCCCTACACGCAGCGGTAGTCGCCCGCGCCGGTGCGTTTCGTCCCGCCGTCCGTACCGGTCAGCAGGACGCTCAGCAGCTCTTCGGCCGCCGCCATCGTGGGCCGGGCCGTCGGGTAGGGGTGGAGCAGCCGCAGCACGGCGTCGGTGACCGGGCCCTCCGTCCGCGGGCTGATGAGCCCGCCGTCGTACGGAGGGTGTCCTTCCAGCGCGGCGTAGAGGGTCGCGCCGAGCGAGAACACGTCCGACGGGAAGTCGGGGAAGCCGCCGTCGAGCACCTCGGGCGCGAGGTAGGCGCGCTCACCGGAGCCCGCCACGATCCCCGCGTGGCCCTCGGCCGAGATGACGACGTGGTCCGGGTCGACAGCGGCGTGCAGGACGCCCTCGTCGTGCGCCGCGGCCAGCGCGGCGGCCAGCTGGGCGCCGAACCGGGCGACGAGGCCGGGGGCGAGCGTGCCGTGCTCTTCGAGCAGTTCGGCCAGCGTCCGCGCCTCCGGGGACTCGAGCACCAGGTAGGTCTTGCTGTCCTCGTCGACGACGTCACAAATTGCCGCATTTGCCGCACGACTTGCCGCCCGCGGCACGGGGATGGTGGGTGCCGCGGGCGGCTCGTCGAACAGCGGTTTGACGGCGACGATCCGGTCGAGCCGTTCGTCCCGGGCGTGCACTGTGCCGTGCCCCGCCCGGCCGAGCAGCCGGTACCGGTCGCCGATCAGTGTCCCTTCGCGCGTCACGTCGTCGTCCCTCCGCGTCGTTCACCGTCCTGCTGGGGGATACGGCCGAAACGCGAATCCGGTTCGCTTGATCGACTCGAATTCCCCCAGCCGGGTGGGCGATCACCTCAGCGGCCGGACGCTCCCGAGGGTCGGCACCACCTTGGCGATGGTGCCGTCCGGGTTGAACCGCAGCCGGTCGATGGTCACTTCGCGGTGCGTGCCGTCGCCGCCGGGGATCGCGAAGCGGTGGTAGGCGATGTACCAGTCGTCCGTTCCCGGCACCTGGACGATGCTGTGGTGGCCGGTCCCGAGGATGCCGAGCGACGGGTCCTTCTCGAGGATGACGCCCCGGTTGACCAGCCCGTCGAGCAGCGGGCTCGTCGCCGTCGCGTAGCCGACGCGGTAGTTCTCGCTGCCCGTGTCGTCGATCGACCACGTGAGGTGGTACGTACCGGCGCGCTTGGTCATGAAGAGCCCCTCGCGGAACCCGTCGAGCCCGGTGAGCTGCTTGACCTTCGCCGGGTCGTACGACGTCAGGTCGGCGTTCAGCGGCACGACGTAGGCGTTGCCGTTGCCCCAGTACAGGTAGGTCTGCCCGTCGTCGTCGGTGAACACCGCCGGGTCGATCGCCTGGCCGCCACCCGGGTTCGCCGCGATCAGCGGCTTGCCCAGCGCGTCTTTGAACGGACCGGTGGGGGAGTCGGACACCGCGACGCCGATCTTGGCGTCCGCGCAGAAGTAGAAGTAGTACTTGCCGTTCTTCTGCGTGATGGTCGGCGCCCACGCCCGGCTGTCCGCCCAGGACACGTCCGGGCCGAGGTCGAGGATCTTCGGGTGCCGCGTCCAGGTGACGAGGTCCTTGCTCGACCAGGCGTCGAACGTCGTGCCCGACCAGCCGGGGAAGCCGTCGGTCGTGGCGTAGATGTAGTACGTGTCGCCGAAGCGGACGATGTTCGGGTCCGCGTTGTAGCCGGGCAGGACCGGGCTGTTCATGACGACCGCGCTGACCGTCCACGTCCGCCTGGTCCAGCCGGCGCCGACGACCGAATAGCCCACCGGGCCGGTGAAGTCCTGCCGGGAACCGTTGTGCGGGAACACCTGCGTGCCGTCGGCCACCTGCAGCACCGGCGCGAGGCGCCGCACGTCCGTGCCCGGCTTCACCGGCAGGACGATCGTGCCCTTCGCGCTGTCGATGATCGCGGGCACCTTGAGGGAGTCGAGGGTCACCGAGCCGACGGCGGTTTCGTTGCCCGGCGTGCCGAGCACCTCCTTGGCGGTCAGGCCGCGGTTCCACACGGTGAACCGCCGCATCTTGCCCTGGAAGTACTTGTCGGCGCCGTAGGCCGAGCGCCCGAGGTAGTTCGACGTCGTGATGCCCGCGCCGAGGTCGCCCGGTTTCGTGGTGACACCGTCCACACGGGACACTTCGACGCCGTTGTCGTAGAGCCGCGCCGTCCCGTTCGCCAACGTGTACGTCAGCGTGTGCCAGGCGCCGCGGGTCAGCGCCCGCTTGCTGTCGGTGTTCTGCTCGGTTGACCAGTTGCCGGACGCGATCGCGGCCCGGTAGGTGTCCCCGGTCGCGAAGAGGTAGCCGTCGCCGACGTTGTCGGTGCTGTTTCCCAGGTTCCACAGGAAGTACGACGTCTGCTGGGCGGGGTCGACCCACACCTGCGCGGACACCGTGATCCCGTTCAGCCCGGTCATGAGGTTGTTCGGCAGGGCGACGTAGCCGTCCTTGCCCGCGAAGGCGAGCCCGTCCGCCGAGCGCGTGACGCCGCCGTGCATCGTGGCGTCCCGGCCGTTGCCGGAGACGTCGGTGACGGTGTCGCCCCGGCCTGCCGCCGTGAGGTCGTAGTCGGCGACGACGCCCTTGGCGTCGGCGCTCACCGGCGGCGGCCCCTGCCGCAGCCGCGCGAGTTCGGCCTTGGTCAGCGGCAGCACCGTGCCGTGGCGCGGGCTCTTCGGGAGCTGGTACTCGGCCGGGATCGTCCAGTTCGGCTTCGCCAGCGAATCGGTGACGAAGGGGACGTAACCGCGGTGCGGCGTCTCGTCCATGAAGGCGTAGAACTTGCTGCCGTCGTTGGACTTGAACGCCGTCGGGCCTTCCACCCAGTCCGTGCCGAGCTTGGTGCGGATGCAGTCGTCCACGAGCTCCCAGTTGCGCGGCTTCGTCGTCGGCAGGTCCACCGCGCGCAGGTTCTTCGACCGCTCGAGCACGATGTCGCGCTCGCAGGACCCGATCACCTTGCCGTCGGTGGTCAGCCGGTAGTAGTAGTCGCCGTCCTTGATGACGGTGGAGTCGATGACACCGGCACCGGGGTCGTTCCACACCTGGGGCTTGCTGAACGTCCGGAAGTCGCGGGTGGTCGAGTACATCATCCGCGGGTACGTCGAGCCGGTGTGGTCGACGTCGGAGGGAGCGTAGGGGCTCGTCGCCCAGTAGACGACGTAGGCGCCGATCGTCGGGTCGTAGGTCGCCTCGGGCGCCCACGTCATGCCGGCCGTGTCGTCGGAGACCCGGACGTGGCGCTGGTTCGACCAGGTCACCAGGTCGGTCGACTCCCAGATCTCCAGGTACTGGCTGCCGTGGCGCTGTGCCTGGTCCCAGCCGCGGCCGTCGTTGATCTGCAGGTCGGTGGCGACGATGTAGAACCGGTCGCCTTCCGGGCTGCGGACGATGAACGGGTCGCGCACGCCGGTCTCGCCGTAGTTCGACCGCAGCACGGGACGGCCGCCGTTGAGCTCGTCCCAGTGCAGCGGGTCGTTCCCACGGCTGGCCGCGAAGTGGATCTGCTCGGTGTCCTGGGTCGCCTCACCGGTGAAGTAGGCGAACATGTACCCCTCGAGCGCTTCCTTCTTGGGCAGCGGCAGGACCGTGAGGGTGAAGGAGCGTTCCGCCGTCGCGTGACCCTTCGTCGCGCGAACCGTGAGACGTGCCTTCGCCGGCCGCGATCCGGCCGCGGGCCGGGTCACCTCGCCGGTGGCGGTCACGACGCGGGGGTCTTGGCTGCACCAGGTCAGCGTGACGTCGCGGGCGCCCTTGACCGGCAGGGTGATGTTGCCGCGGATCGCGTCCTGGTCGGGGATGACGATGTCCTTGAGCGCGTTGTCGACCTTCTGCCGGTCGGTGATGTCCTGCAGCACGGTGACGGTGAAGGCGCGGTTCGCGGTCTGGCCGGCGTAGGAGACGGCCGCCGTCAAGGTCACCGTCGCGTTGCCGGTGCCCGGCGCGGGCCGCGTCACGACGCCCGCCGCCGACACCACGGCCGGGTTGCTCGACGACCACGTGATCGCGGAGCCGCCGGCGCCCGTCCTGGGCAGGGTGAGGTTGTCGGTGACGGCGGAGGTGTCGCCGAGGTCGAGGGTGGCCGCGTCGGCCGTGGCGCGACCCGAAGCGGTGCGCTCGCCGAGGGCACGGGCTTCGTCGGCGGTCACCGCGCGGTCGTAGACGCGGAAATCGCGGACGTTCCCCTTGAGGTACTTGTCTCCCGTGTAGACGGACCGGCCCAGGTAGTCGGCGGTCGTGCTGCCGCCGCCGATCGAGCCGGGCGTGATCGTGATGCCGGTCTTGCGGGCGACCTCGATCCCGTCTTCGTACAGGACCGCGGTCCCGCCGCCGAGAGCGTAGGTGATCGTGCGCCAGCTGCCGCGCGCGAGGTTGCGGCCCGCACTCGTGGTCTGTTCGGTGGACCAGTTGCCGGAGGCGATCGAGCCGCGGAACTCGTCGCCGGTGGTGAACAGGTACCCGTTCCCGGTTCCGCCGCCGTCGGTGTTGCCCATGCCCCACAGGAAGTACGGCGTGCCCTGGTCGGTGGCGACGTTCACTTGAACCGAAACCGTGATGTCCGCGAGATCCCGCATCAGGTTGTCGGGCAGGCGGACGTGCCCGTTCGTGCCGCCCAGCCGCAGGCCTTCGTCGCCCTGCCACGTCGTGTCGCCGCTGACGGTGGCGTTCCGCCCGTGGCCCGACGCGTCGGGCACGGTGGTCCCGGAGCCGCCGGTGAGGTCGTAGCGGACGACCAGGCCGTCGTCCAGGGTCGCCGCGTGGCCGGAGGTGGCCCAGACGGTCGTGGACGCCGCGGCGACGGCGAGGGCGGCGAGGATCGCGGTCAGCGGTCGGGGCCGCCGGGCGAACTTCG
Source organism: Amycolatopsis vastitatis (assembly GCF_002234595.1). Classification (GTDB taxonomy): domain Bacteria; phylum Actinomycetota; class Actinomycetes; order Mycobacteriales; family Pseudonocardiaceae; genus Amycolatopsis; species Amycolatopsis vastitatis. The sequence goes on along the minus strand of NZ_NMUL01000045.1, from coordinate 74,032 downwards.
GCGACGTCGTCGTCGCCGAGAGTCGAACGGGCATACCGGCTCTCCATGAGGTGGGCGCCGACGGCGCGGGAAGAGGGCAACGCGAGGGGAGTTTCCGAAGCCGCAACCGGCTGCCGGGCGCGAAGTGAGCGCTAACATAGCTCCCGATCCGGGCGCGGTCAATTACGTGTTTTGGCTGGTGGTGTCCGACCTCCCGACGATCGGCCCCTTGACACCGTGTGGCGCGGGTCACTTACACTACGGCGGATTGTTAGCGCTAACAATCGCCCGGCACTCGACGACGAGATGGGTGGACGATGATCAGTCGACGAGGACTGATGGCGGGCACGGCGGCAGCCGCGGTCGCCGGCGTACTCGGCAGCAAGGCCGCACGCGCCCAAGCCGCCGCCTCCGGCGGGTACGTCATGGCGTACTTCACCGAGTCCCCGTCCATGACGGGCGCCGACTACGGGCTGCACCTGGGGGTCAGCCCGGACGGTCTCGAGTGGATGCCGCTCAACCAGAACCGCCCGGTGGTCACGCCGACGGCGGGCACCGGCGGGCTGCGCGACCCGTTCGTGCTGCGCAAGCAGGACGGCCGGTTCGTGGTGCTGGCGACCGACCTCAAGGGCACCGACTGGTCGCTGCAGAACCAGTACGTCCACGTCTGGGATTCGGCGGACCTGCGCGGGTTCACCGGCTACCGCCGGATCAAGCTGCATTCGATGGCCACGCACAGCTGGGCGCCGGAGGCGTTCTGGGACCCGTCGCGCAACCAGTACGCGATCATCTACTCGGCGGCCTACGGCGGCCACGACGTCATCATGGTCAACTACACCACCGACTTCGTGACGGTCGGCGCGCCGCAGGTGTTCTTCGACCCCGGCCACGCGACGATCGACGGGACGATGGCCACCATCGGCGGGGCCAACTACCTGTACGTCAAGAACAACACCAACAGCACCCTGGTGGGCCAGCGCTCCGGCTCCCTCGCCGCCGGCAGCTTCACCACCTACAAGACCGGAATCTCACCCGGGCGGGGGGTGGAGGCGCCGCAGATCGTGCCGGCGCCGGCGGGGAACCGCTGGTACCTCTGGGGCGACACCTGGAGCCCCAACGGCCGGTTCTTCTGCTGGGAGACCACCGACGTGGCCGCGGGGAACTGGACGCTGCTGAGCGACCGCGCGTACACGCAGCCGCTGAACTCCAAGCACCCCGGGATCACGCCGATCACGGCGGCGGAGATGTCGGGCCTGGTCGCGCAGTGGGGCGCGCCGGCGTGGCGGCGTCTCAAGTCCTACAACTTCCCGGACCGCTACGTCCGGCACGCGGACTCCGTGGGACGCATCGACGCCTACCCGTTCGACCCCTACCAGGACCAGCTGTGGAAGCTGGTGCCCGGCCTGGCGGACGCGACCGGCGTGTCGTTCGAGTCCGTCAACTACCCCGGCCGGTACCTGCGGCACAGCGACTACGAGCTGCACCTGGCGGCCGACGACGGCTCGGCGACGTTCAAGGCGGACGCCACCTTCCACCAGACGCCGGGGCTCGCCGACTCGAGCTGGTCGTCGTTCCGCTCGCACAACTACCCGGACCGGTACGTCCGGCACTACTCCTACGTGCTCCGGATCGACCCCCTCGGCAGCACGTCGTCCACTGTGGACAAGCAGGACGCGACTTTCCGCGTCGGCTACTGACCCCGCTCGCGAAGGAGCCGTCATGCTACGACGACGTGGCACGGTCTTGTCCTTGCTCGTGCTCGCCGCTGTCCTGCTCGGCGCGCCCGGCGCGCAGGCCGCACCGGTGACGGTGACCAACGGGAGCCAGTTCACCGACACGTCCGGCGCCTTGGTGCACGCCCACGGCGGCGGCATGCTCAAGGTGGGCGCGTACTACTACTGGTTCGGCGAAAACCGCAATGCCGACGACACCTTCCGCGCGGTCTCGGTCTACCGCTCGACCGACCTGAAGACGTGGGAGTTCCGCAACGACGTGCTGACGCAGTCCTCGGCGGCCGAGCTGGGCCGGGCGAAGATCGAACGGCCCAAGGTGATCTACAACAGCTCGACCGGGCAGTACGTGATGTGGATGCACAAGGAGAACGGGGACGACTACGCCGAAGCGCGCGCGGCCGTGGCCACGTCGTCCACGGTCGACGGCGGCTACACCTACCGCGGCAGCTTCCGGCCGCTCGGCGCCCACATGTCGCGTGACATCACGCTGTTCAAGGACGACGACGGAACCGCGTACATGGCCTCCGCGGCCCGCGAGAACGCCGACCTCAACGTGTACCGGCTCACCGCCGACTACACCGGAGTCGCTTCGCTGGTGCAGACGTTGTGGCCCGGCTCGTACCGCGAGGCCCCGGCGATGTTCAAGCGGAACGGGGTGTACTTCCTCGTCACCTCGGCCGCGACGAGCTGGCAGCCGAACCAGCAGAAGTACGCCACGGCCACGAGCGTCACGGGGGCGTGGAGCGGGCTGACGAACGTCGGGGATTCCACCGGCTACGGCAGCCAGACCGCGTACGTGCTGCCCGTGCAGGGCTCGCAGGCGACGTCCTACCTCTACCTGGGTGACCGCTGGGCGGGGGCCTGGAACCGTCCGGTCGACGAGTCCCGGTACGTGTGGCTGCCGCTGAGCTTCCCCAGTGCCACCACGATGTCCATGAGCTGGTACCCGCAGGTGAGCGTCGATACGGCCACCGGCGTGGTCGCGGGTGTGGGCAGCGGCAGCGCGTACGAATCCTTGGTGGCCCGGCACAGCGGCAAGTGCGCGGACGTCCCGAGTTCGGCGAAGGACGACGGCACGGCGATCAAGCAGTACGCCTGCAACGGCGGCTGGAACCAGCAGTGGAGCGAGCTGGACCTCGGCAACGGGTACGTCAACCTGATCGCGCGGCACAGCGGGAAGTGCCTCGACATCTCGGACGCCTCGACCGCGGACGGCGCCGCGGCGGTGCAGTGGACGTGCAACGGCGGCACGAACCAGCAGTGGCAGGCCCAGGCGGTCGGCGGCGGGTACGTCCGGTGGGTGGCCCGGCACAGCGGTAAGTGCCTCGACGTCGTCTCCGCGTCGACGGCCGACGGTGCCGCCGTCAAGCAGTACCCGTGTACCGGCGTGACGAACCAGCAGTGGCTCCGGCGGGCGGCCTGAACAGCTCCTTCCGGCCCTTGACGGGCCAGGATCGGGTCGCTAGCTTTTGCGAAACTCCTTCATGTTTGGGGCCGCCATCATGCGCATGCTCGTGGCTTTGCTGACCGCCGTGGCGATGACTTCCGGCGTGACTTCCGGCGTCGTCGCCTCCGCCGTGGCCGAGGACGTTCCGCAGCACCGGTTGACCGTGCGCGGCTCGGCTTTCGTCGACGAGTACGGCCGCGAAGTGGTCTTGCGCGGCTTCAACGTCTCGGGGGAGACGAAGCTGGCGGAAAACGGTTTCCTGCCGTTCGCCAACGCGGCCGACGCGCGCCGGTCCGCGCAGTCGATGCGGGCGCTCACCGGCGCGAACGCGGTGCGGTTCCCGATCGCGTGGGCGGGGACGCAGCCGGTGCGCGGCCCGGTGAACACGCAGTATCTGGCCGCGCTGACCGACCAGATGAAGGCGTTCCTCGACGAGGGTTTCACGGTCCTGCCGGACTTCCACCAGGACCTGTTCTCCCGCTACCTGTTCAACCGCGGCAGCTGGTACACCGGCGACGGCGCGCCGAAGTGGGTCGTCGACCTCGGCGGCTACCCGGCGGAGAGCTGCGGCATCTGCGCGCACTGGGGACAGAACATCACCCAGAACGGCGCGGTCCAGGACGCCACGAAGGACTTCTGGCACAACGCCCGCGGCGTCCAGGACGAGTTCGTCGGCCAGGCCGTCCAGACGATGTCCTACCTGCGGACGAACCTGAGCGCCGCCCAGTTCGCGGGCGTGGCGGGCATGGACCCGTACAACGAGCCCTTCGCCGGGCGGTACGACCAGGGCCAGGACAGCAAGGCGTGGGAGCAGAACGTGCTCTGGCCGTTCTTCAAGCGGTTCCGCGACGCGATGGACACCGCCGGCTGGCAGGACAAGCCCGCGTTCGTCGAACCGAACATGTTCTGGAACGCCAACATCTCCTTCCAGCTCCACCCCGGCGGCTTCCAGGACACCGGCGTCATGGGCCCGCGGTACGTGTTCAACACGCACTTCTACGACCAGCTCGCCCAGTCCGGCGTGTTCATGCCGGGCAAGGCGGGCGACGGCCAGTACAGCGCGAACTTCGGCACGGTCCGCGACCGCGCGACGGCCTTGGGCACGGCGGCGATCGTCACCGAGTTCGGCCACCCGATGACGGGCTACACCTCGGACAAGACCCCGACGGTCGACAAGGCGATGTACCAGGCCCTGGATTCACGGGTGTCCGGCGCGAACTGGTGGAGCCAGCCGGCGCAGTCGGGCCCGGTGCTGTCGTCGACGCAGTGGCAGTGGGACATCTACAGCGGCCGTCACCACGAGCTGATGAACGACAACCCGGACAAGGTCAAGACGGACGGCGACGCCTGGAACGGCGAGGACTTCTCCTCGGCCCGCACGGCGGACGACGGGACCGTCCAGCTCCGCCAGGACGCGCGCCTGCTCGACCGGCTCTACCCGGCCGCGGTCGCCGGCCACACGCTGGCGTTCACGTACGAGGACCGCTCGCGCGACGGCAGCCAGACCCTGACCTGGAACCGGATCCCGTCGACGATGCCGGCCACCGCCGCGCTGACCGGCACCGGCCGGTACGGAGTCCTGGTGTGGCAGGGAACCGACGCGGGCGCGCCGACCGAGCTTCACGTACCGGCGGGGATGACGCCGACGGTGGTCACGGACGTGGCTTCGGTCAGCCGGGCGGGCGACCGCCTGCGTCTGGGTGCGACCCCGGGCCTGCACTACGCGCTGATCGCGGAACCGGCGACCGCGCCGACCGCGGCCCAGCTGGCGGCGGTCCGTGCGGAACTCGCGGCTTGGGCGCCTACCGCGTCCGCGAAGTGATCCGCCGCAGCCGCTCCACTGTGGACTGCTAGCGAAGGGTCGCTATTCCGGCCAGGAAGAAGTCGACGCCCGCGAGGAACTGCTCGCGGTCGTCGTGCTCGCGCAGGTGCGCCGCGGCCCGGCGGACGAACGGGTACCGGTCGGGGTCGAGCGACGCCCAGCGGGCGGAGACGTCGGCCAGGAAGGCCGAGCGATCCCCCTGGCCGGACGTGAGCAACCGGGCGTTCGCCGCGTTCTGCCCGGCGACGCCGAGGACGTAGTTCACGAGCGCGCCCGCGGCGTCGAACAGCGCTCGCTCGGGCACGCCGAGCGCGTCGAGCAGCCCGCCGATGCGCTCGTAGATCTCCATCAGCGCGGGCCGCCACGGCTCGCGCGAGAGCTGGGCGCCGACCCAGGGGTGGGCGTCGATCGCGTCGAACAGGCCCAGCGCGACGGTGCGCAGAGCCTCCCGCGGCTCGGCGCCGTCGGCCGTGCCGGTCATGACGCGGGCGATGACGTCGTCGGTGGCCGCCGCGAGCAGGTCGCTCTTGTTCGCGACGTGGTGGTAGATCGCGCCGTAGCCGGTGTCGAGGCGGGCGGTGAGCGCGCGGAACGTCAGCGCGGCCTCGCCGGCCTCGTCCAGGATCCCGGCCGCCGCCCGGACGATCACGTCCTTGGACAGCCCGTCCGTGCGTCTCTTCGTCACAGGTCCGATCATCGCACGTATGGAACGCCGATCCAAACTCGTGCTACGGTGACGATTGGAACGACGATCCAATCGGAGGAAACCATGACTGTCACGATCATCGGAGCCGGCCTCGGCGGCCTGGTCCTGGCCCGCGTGCTGCACCGGCACGGCATCCCGGTGGCGGTTTACGAAGCGGAGGCCTCGCCGGACGCCCGCCGCCAGGGCGGCATGCTGGACATCCACCCGTGGAACGGCCAGCCGGCCCTCGAGGCGGCGGGCCTGACCGAGGGGTTCCGGAAGCTCGTCCTGCCGGGCCGCGAGTCCACCCGCGTCGTCGACAGCACCGGGACTGTGCTGCTCGACCGGCCCGACGACGGCACCGGCGAACGTCCCGAGGTCCAGCGCGGCGAGCTGCGGCAGCTGCTGCTCGACTCGCTCCCGCCCGGCACCGTCCACTGGGGACACAAGGTCACCGGGGTCCGGCCCCTCGGCGACGGCGGCCACGAGGTGAGCTTCGCCGACGGTGCCACGGTCGTCACGACCCTGCTGGTCGGCGCGGACGGCGCGTGGTCGAAGGTCCGCCCGCTGCTCACCGGCGCCACCCCGGAGTACGTGGGCATCACGGTCGTCGAGACGTTCCTGTTCGACGGCGACGCCCGCCATCCCGCCGCCGCGAAGGCCGTCGGAGCCGGAGCGCTCTACGCGCTCGCGCCGGGCAAGGGAATCGTGGCCCATCGGGAGGGCGACGGGGCACTGCACACGTACGCGCAGCTGTTCAAGCCCCAGGACTGGCTCGCCGGCGCCGACGAGGCCACCGTCGTGGCCGGGGCCGTCGAGGAGTTCGCCGGCTGGGCGCCCGAGCTCACGGCTCTGATCACGGACAGCGACACGCCGCCGGTCCTGCGCCGCCTCCACACGCTGCCGGCCGGGCATCGCTGGGACAGGGTGCCCGGAGTGACCCTGCTGGGAGACGCGGCCCACCTGATGCCCCCGAACGGCGAAGGAGCCAACCTGGCCATGCAGGACGGCGCCGAACTCGGCCGGGCCATCGCCGCACACCCGGGCGACGTGGAGACGGCGCTGGCCGAGTACGAGCAGGGCATGTTCGAGCGCGCGGCGGCGGAAGCGGAAGACGACATCTACGAGGTCATGTTCGGCGACGACGCGCCCCACGGCATGCTCGCCCTGCTCGCCGGAGCCGAGGCCACCGCGAAGTAGCAGGTGGGAGCGGGGCTACCCTGAAGGGCGATGACCGAGAACCAGGCACCCAGGGCGTACCAGATCCGCACGTTCGGCTGCCAGATGAACGTGCACGACTCCGAGCGGCTCGCGGGGCAGCTCGAGGACGCCGGGTACGTCCCGGTGAGCGCCGGGGCGAAACCCGACCTGATCGTGTTCAACACCTGCGCCGTCCGGGAGAACGCCGACAACAAGCTGTACGGCACCCTCGGGCACCTGCGGCCGGACAAGGTCGCGAACCCGGACCTGCAGATCGCCGTCGGCGGGTGCCTGGCCCAGAAGGACCGCGGCGAGATCGTCAAGCGGGCGCCGTGGGTGGACGTCGTGTTCGGGACGCACAACCTCGGGTCGTTGCCGACGCTGCTCGAGCGCGCCCGGCACAACGCCGAGGCCGAGGTCGAGATCCTCGAATCGCTCGAGACCTTCCCCTCGACGCTGCCCGCGCGCCGCGAGTCGTCCTACGCGAGCTGGGTGTCCGTTTCGGTCGGGTGCAACAACACCTGCACCTTCTGCATCGTCCCCGCGCTGCGCGGCAAGGAACGCGACCGGCGGCCCGGCGAGATCCTCGCCGAGGTGGAAGCGCTCGTCGCCGAGGGCGTGCTCGAGGTCACCCTGCTCGGCCAGAACGTCAACTCCTACGGCGTCGAGTTCGGCGACCGGCTGGCGTTCGGCAAGCTGCTGCGCGCGTGCGGCACGGTCGACGGGCTCGAGCGCGTCCGCTTCACCTCGCCGCACCCGGCGGCGTTCACCTCCGACGTCATCGAGGCGATGGCGGCGACCCCGAACGTCTGCCACCAGCTGCACATGCCGCTGCAGTCCGGCTCCGACCGGGTGCTGCGCGAGATGAAGCGCTCGTACCGCTCGGCGCGGTTCCTGAAGATCCTCGACGAGGTCCGCGCGGTCATGCCGGACGCGGCGATCACCACCGACATCATCGTCGGCTTCCCCGGCGAGACCGAGGAGGACTTCCAGGCGACCCTGGACGTCGTGGCGCAGGCCCGATTCTCCAGCGCGTTCACCTTCCAGTACTCGAAGCGCCCGGGCACGCCGGCCGCGACGATGGACGGCCAGCTGCCGAAGGAGGTCGTCCAGGAGCGGTACGAACGCCTGGTCGAGCTGCAGAACACGATCTCCTGGGAAGAGAACAAGAAGATCGTCGGCCGCCGCGTCGAGCTGCTCGTCGCCGAGGGCGAGGGGCGCAAGGACGCCGAGACGCACCGGATGAGCGGCCGCGCCCGCGACGGGCGGCTGGTGCACTTCGCGCCGACCGGGGCGAACGTCGACCGCGCGGTCCGCCCGGGCGACGTCGTCGAGACGGTGGTGACCTACGGCGCGCCGCACCACCTGGTGGCGGACGGCGACCTGCTGTCGCACCGGCGGACGCGGGCCGGCGACAACGCGGAGGCCGGGCTGCGGCCGAAGACGAGCGGCGTCACGCTGGGCCTGCCGGGCTTCGGTGCCCCGGCCGCTCAGCCCGAGCCGGTGAGTGGGTGTGCGCTGTGACGGAGCCGAAGGGCAACGGCGAGCTGGCCGAGCTGGCCGCCGAAATCGACGAAGCCGGTGAGCACGCGTCCCGCACGGTGGAGCTGGGCCGCCGCGGGTTCACCATCGCGGTGTTCACGTTCGTGCTGCTGATCTGCCTGATCCTCCCCTGGGTCGGCGACCACGCGGGCTGGCAGGTGCTCGCCGGCGAGGGTGGCGGCATCCCGCAGCTGTTCGCGGCGACGTCGACCGGCGTCGGCATCGTCGCTTCGGCGCTGGCGCTGGTGACGCGCCGCTGGTGGCTGTCCTGGGTGTGCGCGGCCGGCGGCTGGTTCGCCTCGGTGGACGGGCTGCTGGCCATCTGGTCGCAGCAGTCGTCGCACGCGCCCGGGTCCGCGGGCGGCGGTCCCGGGATCGGCCTGGTCATCGCCTGGATCGCGATGATCTGCCTCGCGGTCCAGTGGATGCGGACGGCGTTTTCGCGGTCCTGAGTGCCGGTGGGGACCAGGCTCAGCCGACTCGCAGGGTGAAGGTGCTCGCCGAGTAAGCGGCGGCGTACAGCGTCGTCTCGGGGTGGTAGAGCCGCAGCGAGATCGTGGCGCTGAGGCTGAAGCTGAGGCTGAACGTGAAGCCCCCGTTCGGCCGGCAAGTCGTGTCGGCGAGGTTCACCCACGTCCCGGCCTGCAGCTGCTGCACGATGACGGTCTCGAGGGCCTGGGTGCCGTCCTCGGCGCGGGCCCCGTCGAGCACCTTGAGGTTGCCCTTGAGGTCGACCTTCTCGTTGACCTTGACGTGGTTCTTGCCGAGTTTCCCGTCGACCTTCACCTTCCCCTTGCCGGCTTCGACGGAGGAGGTGAGCGGCGCGGCGGTGGCCGGCGCGGCGAGAGCCGGAGCGAGCCCGGCGACGGCGATGCTGATCACCAGCGCGGAGAGGATCCTGCTGGCACTGAACGGTGTCCTGGTCATGATCGAAAGTGGAGCACCGGACGCCGCGCGAAGCGCGCGGAAACCCCCGGAAGTGGCGGCTACCGGCCCCCTTCGGGCGAACCGCCGACCCTCGGCTTGCCGACCTCGCCCCTCAGCAGCCCCCACCCTCCCTGGCAGGGCTCCGGCAACGTCGTGTCGTTGCCGGTAGCTCCGCGAAGCACTCGTTGGCCCACCACCCCGAAGCCGGATTGTGACTACGGACGGCAGTACCGCGTCAAGGCGGGAAAGCGTGCCTTGACCCGGCACTGCCGTCCGTGTTCTGGCTTCGTATCGGGGTGGCAGGGGGGGGCTGGATGGGGTGCCGGTCACGCCGTTAACCTGCCGTTACGCCGGTGAGCGCGGTCCTCGGCTTGCCGACCTCGCCATAAAGCCGTGAAGGCCACCTTGAATCCTCAAGGTGGCCTTCACGAGCTTGAAGCGACCTCTGACCTCAGCGGTCCGCGACCGCCGCCTCCGCGGCCTGCAGCCACTCACGCCACTGCGCGGCCTGCTCGTCGGCCTTCTTCGCGCGACGCTCGTCCCCGGCCGCGCGGGCCTTCGCCGCCTGTGACTCGAACTGCTCGACGCGCTCGCGGAACTGCGCGGCTCGGGCCTGCGCCTCCGGGTCGGTGCGGCGCCAGCGGCTGTCCTCGGCCGACTTGACCGCGTCCTGGACCGCCTTGAGCCTGCCGTCGAGCTCGCGGATGCGTTCGCGCGGGACCTTGCCGATCTCGTCCCACTGCTCCTGGATCCGGCGCAGCGCGTTCTTCGCCGCCTCCAGGTTGGCTGCCGCGTCGATCTTCTCGGCCTCGACCAGCAGTTCCTCCTTGCGGGCGGCGTTCTGCGAGAACTCCGCGTCGCGCTCGGAGAACACCGCGGACCGGCGGGCGAAGAACTTGTCCTGCGCCGCGCGGAACCGCTGCCACAGTGCCTCGTCGCTGTCCTTCGGCGCGCGGCCGGCGGCCTTCCACTCCGTCATCAGGTCCTTGTAGCGGCCGGCGGTGTCGCCCCAGTCGTCGGACTCGCTGATCGCCTCCGCTTCGGCGATGAGCTCCTCCTTGCGCTGCTTGGCCGCCGCGCGCTGCTTGTCGAGCTCGGCGAAGTGCGAGCCGCGCCGGCGGTTGAACGCCTCGCGGGCCTTCGAGAACCGCTTCCACAGCTCGTCGTCGGTCTTGCGGTCGACGCCCTTGACCGTCTTCCACTCGTCGAGGATCGTCCGCAGCCGGTCGCCCGCCGCCTTCCACTGCGTGGACTCGGCGGCGATCTTCTCGGCCTCTTCGGCCAGCTCCTGCTTCCGGGCGACGGCGGCCGCGCGGGCCTCCTCCCGCTCGGCCTTCGCGCTGGCCAGCGCCTTCTCGGCGTGCGCGATGACGTACTCCAGCCGCGCGGCGAGCGCCGCGAGGTCGCCGACCACCGCGGCCTCGGCCAGCCCGTCCCGGATCTGGGTCGCGCTCGACAGCGCGTGCTTCGGGTCGCCCGCGCCGGAGATCAGCCGGGTTTCCAGCAGCTCGACCTCGGTGCGCACGTCGTCGAAGCGGCGGGCGTAGTGCACCAGACCTTCGTCGGGACTGCCTGCCTGCCAGACGCCGACGGCACGTTCCCCCTCGGCGGTGATGACGTAGACGGTGCCCTCGTCGTCGATCCGGCCCCAGGTCGCGGGGGTGGGCTCGGCGGGCGGCACGGGCGGGGCGGCGTGCCCGGCGTGCAGCGCGTGCGGCACCGGGTGCGGGGCCGGGGTACCGGTGGAAGTGTTCTCCTGGGCCATCGCAGGCTCCTTATCGCCTGTACGCCCGCTCGCGCGGGCGCCCCGCCGTGGAGCGGGGCCGGGTAATGCGGTCGTCACGGGCCGTGCTCGGATGCTACGGCCCCACGCGGCATTCAAGCAGCTCAGCGCGCACCGTGGTACTGGATGGGCCACTCGAAGCTCGTGATCCTACTTCCGGTGGACGCTCCGTGTCGGCCCGCAGGTATCGTCAGCCGCCGTGAACAGCCCCGTCGTCCCGCTCGCGGTGGTCGGGCCGACGGCCACCGGCAAGACCGCGCTGGCTGTGGACCTGGCCCGCGAGCTCGGCGGCGAAGTCGTCAACGCCGACGCGATGCAGCTCTACCGGGGCATGGACATCGGCACCGCCAAGGCCACCGAGGCCGAACGCCGCGGCGTCCCGCACCACCTGCTCGACGTGCTGGACGTGACCGAGACGGCGTCCGTCGCCGCGTACCAGCGCGAAGCGCGTGCCACGATCGAGCGACTGCTGGCCGGGGGCAAGGTCCCGGTGCTGGCCGGCGGATCCGGCCTCTACGTCCAGGCCGTGCTCGACGACCTGCGGTTCCCCGGCACCGACCCGGCCGTCCGAGCCAGGCTCGACGCGGAAGCCGACCGGCTCGGCACCCCCGCGTTGTACACCCGGCTGGGTGAACGCGACCCCGCCGCCGCGGCGGCCATCCTGCCCACCAACACGCGCCGGATCGTGCGCGCCCTCGAGGTCATCGAGATCACCGGCGAGCCGTTCTCGGCGAACCTGCCGAAGCCGGGGCCCGCGCGCTACGGCACGGTCGTCATCGGCGTCGACCGCGCACCCGAGGAGCTCGACGAGCGCGTGAACGAGCGCGTCGGGCGGATGTTCCGGGCCGGGCTGGTCGACGAAGTGCGGGCACTGGAGAAGCGGGGCCTGCGCGCCGGGAAGACGGCGTCGCGGGCCCTCGGGTACCAGCAGGTGCTCGCCGAACTGGACGGCGAAGGCGACTTCGAGGCGGCCGCCGCGGCGACGGCGCAGGCCACGCGGCGCTTCGTCCGGAAGCAACGCTCCTGGTTCCGGCGCGACCAGCGGATCCATTGGTTCGACGGCGCCGATCCCGGGCTGGCCGCGCGCGTCCTGGATACCCTGGGCCGGTAATCTTCACCCTATGGGCGGAATCGAGTTCCTCAAGGGGCACGGCACACAGAACGACTTCGTGCTGCTCCCCGACCCGGCCGGCCGCCTCGGGCTGACCGAGGCGAGGGTCGCCGCGCTGTGCGACCGCCGCCGCGGCCTCGGGGCCGACGGCGTGCTGCGCGTCGTCCGCGCCGCCGCGCTCGACGAGCCGTCCGCGGGCGAGTGGTTCATGGACTACCGCAACGCCGACGGGTCGATCGCCGAGATGTGCGGCAACGGCGTGCGCGTCTTCGCCCGCTACCTGGTCGAAGCGGGTCTGGCCACCGAGGGCGAGTTCGTCGTCGGCACCCGCGCCGGCGACCGCCCGGTGGTCGTGCACCCGGACCGCTCGGTGACCGTCGAGATGGGACCGGCGACGATCACCGGCACGTCCGTGACGGTGGTGGCCGGCCGCCCGTTCTCCGGCGTGGCGGTGAACGTCGGCAACCCGCACCTGGTGTCGCTGCTCGACGACGACGTCGCGGACCTCGACCTGCGTGACCAGCCCGACTTCGACCACGACGTCTTCCCGCACGGAGTCAACCTCGAGTTCGTCAACCGCCTCGGCGAGAACGCGCTGCGGATGCGCGTGCACGAGCGCGGGGTGGGCGAGACGCGGGCGTGCGGCACCGGCACGGTCGCCGCGGTGGCGGCGGCGTTCCACCTGGCGGGCACCGACACCGGAAGGTCCACTGTGGACATCCCGGGCGGCCGCGTCGAGGTGACGGTGTCCCGCGGCGCGTCGACGCTGTCGGGCCCGGCGGAGATCGTGGCACGCGGCGAGATCGACGAAGCCTGGTGGGCCGCCGCCGGTTCGTGATGGCGGCCCCTCCGGCTAGACCTTGGCCTCCACCGCGAAGTCGCCTTCGCGGGTGGTGACGTCCGAGATCGCGCCCGCGATGCGGATGTCGGGCTCGATCTGCTCGAACCGCGCCAGCACCTCCGCCGGCCCGGTCACCGTCAGGCTCTCCACCGCCGTGCGCATCGACACCTTCGCGTCGGTCTTCGCGCGGCGGACCGCCGCGATCACCTGGCCCGCCAAAGCGAGCACCTCGGGGTCACCGTCGGACGACGCGGCCGCGGGCCACGCGGCCCGGTGCACCGAGCCCTCCTGCCACCACGACCAGACCTCCTCGGTCGCGAACGGCAGGAACGGCGCGAACAGCCGCAGCAGGGCCGAGAGCGTGGTCACCAGCGCGGCCCGCGCCGACTGGGCCGCGTCGTCACCTCGGTCACCGTAGGCGCGGCCCTTCACCAGCTCCACGTAGTCGTCGCAGAACGTCCAGAAGAACGTCTCCGTCACCTGCAACGCCCGGGCGTAGTCCAGTGCTTCCAACGCCGCCGTCGCCTGCTCGGTGACGACGGCCAACGACGCCAGCAGCGCCCGGTCCAGCGGCTCGGTGGCGACGGCGCCGGGCATCGGCACGCCGAGGCCCAGCACGAACCGGCTCGCGTTGAGCAGCTTCGTCGCCAGCCGCCGCCCGACCTTCATCTGGCCTTCGTCCACCGCCGTGTCGACGCCCGGGCGCGCGCTCGCCGCCCAGTACCGCACGGCGTCCGAGCCGAAGCGCTCCAGCAGGTCCACCGGGGTGATCACGTTGCCGATGGACTTCGACATCTTCTTGCGGTCGGGGTCGAGCACCCAGCCCGCGATCGCCGCCGCCCGCCACGGCAGTACGCCGTGCTCCAGCTCCGCGCGCACCGCCGTCGAGAACAGCCAGGTGCGGATGATCTCGTGCGCCTGGGGCCGCAGGTCCATGGGGAACACCCGCTCGAACAGGTCGTCGTCGATGCTCCACCGGCCGACGATCTGCGGCGTCAGCGACGACGTCGCCCACGTGTCCATCACGTCGGGATCCGCGGCGAACCCGCCCGGCTTCCCGCGCTGCTCCTCGGTGAACCCCGGCGGGACGTCGCTGCTCGGGTCGACCGGCAAGGTGTCCGGCAGCAGGCGCGCGTCGTAGTCCGGCTCGCCGTCCGCGCCGAGCCGGTACCACAGCGGGATCGGCACCCCGAAGAACCGCTGGCGGCTGATCAGCCAGTCCCCGGCCAGGTTCTCCACCCACGACGAGTACCGCACGCGCATGTGCTTCGGCACCCAGTTGAGCTCTTCGCCGCGCGCGAGCATCTTCTCCCGGAAGGCGGCGTCGTTCCCGCCGTTGCGCAGGTACCACTGCCGGCTGGCGACGATTTCCAGGGGCTTGTCGCCCTTTTCGTAGAACTTCACCGAGTGCGTGATCGGCCGCGGTTCCCCGTGCAGGGCACCGGCTTCGCGCAGCAGGCGCACCATGATCTCGCGTCCCGTGTGGACGGTCTTGCCGACGAGCGGCGCGTACGCCTCCACCGGCACCCCGGACGGCGCGTCGGGCAGGAACCGGCCGTCGCGGCCCAGCACCACCCGCGTGGCGAGCCGCAGCTCGCGCCACCACGTGACGTCGGTGGTGTCGCCGAAGGTGCACACCATGGCGATGCCGCGGCCCTTCTCCGGATCCGCGAGGTGGTGGGCCACCACGGGCACTTCGACGCCGAACACCGGCGTCCGCACGGTTTTCCCGAAGAGCGGCTTGAACCGCTCGTCGTCCGGGTGCGCCACCAGCGCGACGCACGCGGGCAGCAGCTCCGGCCGGGTCGTCGCGATCACGACGTCCGCGCCGTCGGGACCGGTGAACGCGAGGTCGTGGAAGGCGCCCGGCCGTTCGCGGTCCTCCAGCTCGGCCTGGGCGACGGCGGTGCGGAACGACACGTCCCAGAGCGTCGGCGCTTCGGCCTGGTACGCCTCGCCACGCTCGAGGTTGCGCAGGAACGCGCGCTGCGAGATCAGCCGCGACTCACGCCCGATCGTCTGGTACGTCATCGTCCAGTCGACGGACAACCCGAGCCGCCGCCACAGTTCCTCGAAGACCTTCTCGTCGGTCTCGGTCAGCTCTTCGCACAGCTCGACGAAGTTCCGTCGCGACACCGCGACGACGTCCTTGCCCGGCTTCTCCGGCGGGCGGAAATCCGGGTCGTACGGCAGCGACGGCTCGCAGCGGACGCCGAAGTGGTTCTGCACCCGGCGTTCGGTCGGCAGGCCGTTGTCGTCCCACCCCATCGGGTAGAACACCTCCGACCCGCGCATCCGCTTGAACCGCGCGACCACGTCGGTCTGGGTGAAGGAGAACACGTGCCCGATGTGGAGCGACCCGCTGACCGTCGGCGGCGGGGTGTCGATCGAGTAGATCTCTTCGCGGGTCTTCGTGCGGTCGAAACGGTAGGCGCCGGTGGATTCCCATACGGGTACCCACTTGGCCTCCAGACCGTCGACACCGACCTTGTCCGGGACTCGCGGGCGCTCGTATGGAGTACTCATGAAGCAACTCTAGGCGGCCGCGGAACCGCTTTTCGCCTCGGTCGGCAGATCGCGCATGTGCCGCAAGGGCGAGCACACCACCCACAGCACCGACGCGGCTTCGCCGGCGACCGCCACCCACATCGCGCCGCGCAGCCCGAGTCCTTCGCCGAGCGCGCCGCCCAGCAGCCCGCCGAGCGGGATCGTGCCGAAGACGACGAACCGCACGCTGGCGTTCATCCGGCCGAGGAGACGGTCCGGGCAGATCGCCTGCCGGTACGAAATCTGCGCGACGTTGTAGACGATGATGCCGAACGAGCCGAGCGCCGCGCCGAACCCGGCGAGCCCGAGCCGCCAGTCCGGCGCGGCGAGCGGGATCAGCAGGTGACCGGGCAAGGTGCCCAGCGGGATCAGCCAGATCGCGCGAGACTGGCCGACCCGCCGGGTGATCGCGCCCGAGCAGACCGCGCCGAGGATGCCGCCGGCGCCGCCGACCGCCATGAGCGCGCCCACCGCGGCCGGCGGCAGCCCGACGGTCCGCGTCAGGAACAGTACGTACACGGCGGCGAACGCGCCGCTGAAGAAGTTCGCCGTCGACGTCGTGCCGACGATCGACCGCAACGGCTTGTCGGAGAAGACGAACCGCAGTCCTTCGGTGATCTGCGGGAGCAGTCGGGGGTTGTCGCCGCGGTCCGGCGCGGGTTCCTGCGCGCGGATCCGCAGCAGGCACAGCGCCGACGTGAGGAAGCCGAGGCCGGTGACCAGCACGGTGTTCGCCGCGGTCACCAGCTGGACCAGGACGCCGGCGGCGCTCGGCCCGGCGATCTGCGCGGTCGACTGGACGGCCTGCAGCTTGGCGTTGCCCTCCAGCAGGTGCTCCCGGCCGACGAGCGTGGGCAGGTACGACTGGTAGGCGATGTCGAAGAACACCGTCGCGATGCCCACGAACAACACGAC
Organism: Amycolatopsis vastitatis; assembly: GCF_002234595.1. Taxonomy (GTDB): domain Bacteria; phylum Actinomycetota; class Actinomycetes; order Mycobacteriales; family Pseudonocardiaceae; genus Amycolatopsis; species Amycolatopsis vastitatis. Next base: position 57,500 of record NZ_NMUL01000045.1, on the reverse strand, counting down.
GACCAGCAGCTGCGCGAGCGTCAGTACCCCCGCCCACCAGGCGACCGGCACGCTCAGGAGCAGCGCCGCCCGGGTGAAGTCGGCGGTGAGCATGACCGGGCGGCGGCGCATCCGGTCGACCCACACGCCCGCCGGCAGCCCGATCAGCAGGAACGCGAGCGTTTCGGCGGCGGTGAGCAGCCCCATCTCGAACGGCGTCGCGGCCAGCGTCACGGCCGCGAGCAGCGGGACGGCGGTGTTGCCGACGAACACGCCGAACTGGCTGGCCGTGTCGCCGGCGAACAGCCGCCTGAAGTCGGCGTGGCGGAAAAGTGACCCCCTGTGCATGCCCGCGAGTCTGGCGCAAGTGATTGGAAAGAGTCAATCACTGTTCGCTCTAGGCTGTGCGCCGTGCTCCCTGCGAAACGACGCGCCGCGACCGAAGCCGAGGCCGCCGCGCTGGCCTCCGGAATACGGCTGCGCATCATCCGGTTGACCTTCTCGGAGGCGCTCACGAACAAGGAACTCGCGCAGCGGCTGGGCCGGGACCCGGCGACCACGCTGCACCACGTGCGCAGGCTGGTCGACACGGGCTTCCTCGCCGCGCAGCCGCCACGCCGCGGCGCCCGGGGGGCCAAGGAAATCCCGTATCTTTCGACGGGGCTTTCGTGGACACTCGACTCATGCGGTGACAAGGGCGTGGAACAGGCGGTTCTCGAGGCCTATCTGGCCGAGATCGCCGAGACCGGATTCGACGGCGTGCACCAGTCACGCCTGGTCGTCCAGGTGGCCCCCGAGGAGCGGGCGGAGCTGGAAACCCGGCTGAACGCCCTGCTCGAGGAGTTCCGCGCGCGCCCGCGCCGTCCCGGCGCCGAACGCACCGCGGTCTACCTCGCCACCTATCCCAGCAGCTAATGAGTTCGGTTCCCGCGGCGAATCGTGGGACCATGGAGGCACGATGACAGAACTGACACACACCGAAGACCACGACGACGACCTGTACGACGGCGACCCGTCGACAGGCGAAATGGAGCTCGAGGACCGGGCGTCGCTGCGCCGGGTCAGGGGACTGTCCACGGAGCTGGACGACGTCACCGAGGTCGAGTACCGGCAACTGCGGCTCGAGCGCGTCGTGCTGGTCGGCGTGTGGACCGAGGGCACGGCCCTGCAGTCCGAGGCGTCGCTGGCCGAGCTGGCGCGCCTGGCCGAGACGGCGGGCTCGGAGGTCCTCGAAGGCCTCATCCAGCGGCGGACCAAGCCGGACCCGGCCACCTACATCGGCTCGGGCAAGGTGCGGGAGCTGCGCGACATCGTCGGTTCCACCGGCGCCGACACCGTGATCTGCGACGGCGAGCTCTCGCCGGGCCAGCTGCGGCAGCTCGAGGAGAAGGTCAAGGTCAAGGTCATCGACCGGACCGCCCTGATCCTCGACATCTTCGCCCAGCACGCCCGGTCGAAGGAGGGCAAGGCCCAGGTCGAGCTGGCCCAGCTGCAGTATCTGATCCCGCGCCTGCGCGGGTGGGGTACGTCGCTGTCCCGGCAGGCCGGTGGCCGCGCCGGCGGCGCGAACGGCGGCGTCGGCCTGCGCGGTCCCGGTGAGACCAAGCTCGAGACCGACCGGCGGCGGATCAACAAGCGCGTGGCGAAGCTGCGTCGCGAGATCGCCGCCATGGACACCATCCGCGAGACCAAGCGCGGGCGGCGGCTGGCCAACGAGGTGCCCAGCGTGGCGATCGTCGGCTACACCAACGCCGGCAAGTCGAGCCTGCTCAACGCGCTGACCGGGGCCGGGGTGCTGGTGGAGGACGCGCTGTTCGCCACCCTCGACCCGACCACGCGGCGCGCGCAGACCGCGGACGGGCGCGGCTACACGCTGACCGACACCGTCGGGTTCGTGCGGCACCTGCCGCACCAGCTGGTGGACGCGTTCCGCTCGACGCTGGAGGAGGCCGCCGACGCGGACCTGCTGCTGCACGTGGTGGACGGGGCCGACCCGGCGCCGGAGGAGCAGGTCAGCGCCGTGCGCGAGGTGCTCGGCGAGATCACGCGCAAGCGCAAGGAGCCGCTCCCGCCGGAGCTGCTGGTGATCAACAAGGTCGACGCGTCCGACGACGTCAGCCTCGCCCGGCTGCGGCACGCGCTGGCCGGCTCGGTCCAGGTCTCGGCCCGGACCGGAGCGGGCATCGCGGAGCTCGTCGAGGTGATCGCCGACCGCCTGCCGCGGCCGGAGGTCACGGTCGACGTCCTCGTGCCCTACGCGCGCGGCGAGCTGGTCGCGCGGGCGCACGCGGACGGCGAAGTCGTCGAAGAGGAGCACGTCGAGGACGGCACGCGCCTGCTGGTCCGGGTCCGCCCGGACCTCGCGGCGGCTTTGCGCGAGTACGAGACCAACTCGACCAGGGCCTGACACGTCTCCGAGTAAGTTTCCGGCGTGCGGTGCACGGGCATCGCACGCTGGGACTTACTCGGAGGTGGCTGGGTGCGCTGGGTGGTCGCTTTCGCGGCGGTGGTTCTCGCGGTTCTGACCGGGCCGGCGTCGGCATCGGCGGCTCCGGCGGTCGAGACGCTGTGCACGGTGAAGGATTCGCGGATCGGCGAGTTGTCCGGCCTGGTGTCCGACGGCGAGCACCTCTACGCGATGAACGACGGCGGCACCAAGATCCAGGTGTTCGTGCTGGGCCGGGACTGCAAGGTGCAGAAGGTCATCACCGACCGCACGGACCCGTTCGATCCCGAGGACCTGGCCCGGACCCCGGACGGAAGGCTCTGGCTGTCCGACACCGGTGACAACAACAAGGCCCGGCTGACGGTGGCGTTGGAGGAGCTGAGTCCCGACGGCAAGGTCACGATGCACCGGCTCACCTACCCCGACGGCCAGCACGACACCGAAGCGCTGATCATGGACAAGTCGGGGACGCCGTACCTGATCACCAAGGACATCCTCGGCGAGGCGAAGGTCTACCGGCCTTCGGGGCCGTTGGCGAGTCCCGGGCCGACCAACCTGGAGAAGGTCGGCTCGCTGAAGATCTCCGCCACGGACACCCAGGGCGGCCCGGTCGGGTCGATCGGCTCGGTGCTGGTCACCGGCGGCGCCTCGACGGCCGACGGCAGCGTCGTCGCGCTGCGCACCTACACCGACGCTTACCTCTACGCCGTGCCCGACGGCGATGTCATGGCCGCGCTGCAGCGCACCCCGGTCCGGATCCCGTTGCCGGGGGAGAAGCAGGGCGAGGCGATCGCGTTCGATCCCGACGGGACGCTGCTCTCCGGCAGCGAAGGGACGGGCCAGCCGCTCCGCGTGGTGCGGGGCGCGGCCGCGTTGGCCGCGCAGTCCGGCGCACCGGCGGAGGGCAAGTCCTCGGCAGGCACCGGCGCGTCGTCCGGTTCGGCGGGGGACGGGGCCGGGCTCCCCGTCCTCCCCGCCGCCGGGATCACGCTGGCGCTGGTCGGAATCGGCTGGTTCGGCTTCAGAAGGCTGCGCCGCCGAACCCACTAGCGGGTCATGGCTCCCCACAGCCAAGACCACCCGATCCAGTGAACTCAAACCAAACTCAAACACCCAACCTCAGCCGTGCGAACCCGGGCGTTCACGCCCAAGGTGACCGAGGCGGGGGTCCGGGGGCTTGCCCCCGGCGGGTTCTGGGGGTTGCACCCCCAGAAGACACTTGGAGCGAGCGGCCGTGGTCCACGCTTTCTGTGGACACACCTCGCCCCATCCGACTCGCTACAACCGCCTGAGGACTGCGACAACTTTGCCGAGCACCGTCGCGTCGTCGCCGGGGATCGGCTCGTACGCCTCGTTGTGCGGCATCAGCCAGATGTGGCCGCCCTTGCGCTTGAAGGTCTTGACCGTGGCCTCGCCGTCGATCATCGCCGCGACGATCTCGCCGTTGTCGGCGTCCGGCTGCTGCCGGACCACGACCCAGTCGCCGTCGGTGATGGCCGCGTCGATCATCGAGTCGCCGGTGACCTTCAGCAGGAACAGCTCGCCCTCGCCGACGATCTCCCGCGGCAGCGGGAAGACGTCCTCGATGGACTGCTCGGCCAGCACCGGGCCGCCGGCGGCGATCCGGCCGACCAGCGGCACGTACGCCGCCTTCGGCATGACCGGCTGCTGGTCCATCTCGATGCCCATGGGGTTGTCGTCGGTCGCCGAGAGCACGCCGACCGCGCGCGGCCGGTTCGCGTCGCGGCGCAGGTACCCCTTGCGCTGCAGGGCGCGCAGCTGGTGCGAGACGGACGACGTCGACGTCAGCCCGACCGCTTCGCCGATTTCCCGGACGCTGGGCGGGTAGCCGAACCGGCTGACCCAGGAGCGGATCACGTCGAGCACCTGCTGCTGGCGGACGGTGAGCGTCTCGTCCACGTCGTACACCTCGGGCATGGCGTGCACCTTGCCCGAGCCGCCGGGGGACCCACTGGTCCTGCCCGCCTTGTTCTCCTTCGCCACTGCGTCGCCTCCCAGACGTTCGCTGCACGTATCTGCGCGCCGGCCGCCGCCCGCGGGGTGCGGGCAGGCTCGCCGGCGGCATCTGCCCGGCAGATGCCCTGGTCACCGACGTTAGCCCCCGGGCACGGCGATTTCAAACATCTGTTCGATCGACACGCCGTGTCCGCTCGATTTTGTCGGTGGTAGGTGGTAGACCTTCGCACGGGCGTTCGATAGAACGCCTGTTCGACCTTGATCCACGGGCCGCCCCGGTCCGGGGAATCGGGCGGACACCAGGGTTTCGAGGAGGTTCGGATGTCCATTCTGGCCGAACGCGGGCAAGCCCGCCCGGCGACCCCGGTCCCGGCGCAACCCCGTCCCGTGCGCGTGCTGCGCGGGCGCCGCGGCGAGGTGCACCGCCCGCCGACGCGCGCGCGGGTCGTGGCGGGCCGCCGCCCGGCCGGCGCGCCGTGCGTGGCGCCCCGGCGCGTGCCGGTGCGGTGGCCGTGGCTCGCCGGGCTCGCCGTCGCGAGCTGCCTGGTGATCACCGGATTGGGTCTTTTCGGCGGCGGTTCCGCGAGTGCTCCGGTGCCGGAACGGACGGCCGCGGTGTCGGTCGAGCAGGGTGACACGCTCGGCTCCCTGGCCGCGCGATTCGCGCCAGGCAGTGACCCTGGCGCGGTTGTCGCCCGGATCAAGGAGCTGAATCGCCTGGACCAGGCCGTCCTGGTGCCCGGGCTGTCGCTCACGGTCCCGGTCGCCGACCCCGCCGTCGTCCCCGGGTCCTGACCCGTCGCGGACCGTCGGGGCAACCTTCTTCCGGGATGCGCGCCGGCTTGCGCGCGCCCTCCCCGAGTTCTACGCTCGCCCGCTATATGTAGTAGTTACACCGCTGTAGTTGGTCCACAGGTTGGGGTAGACTGGGCAGCAGTTGTCCACAGCTGGCCGGCCTTTACCCACCGGATGTCCACAAGTCGATCACCAGGTGCAGGGGTACCGGGTGGTCAGAACCCCGGCCACGCGTGGTGGCCGCGGGGACGTCGACCGGGGCGGCCGGCGCGGAGGGAAGGTGATCGGCGGATGAGGTGCCCGTTCTGCCGGCATGCGGACTCTCGGGTCGTCGACTCCCGAGAGGTGGATGAAGGCCAGGCGATCCGCAGGCGGCGCTCGTGCGCGTCGTGCGGACGGCGGTTCACGACGTCGGAGACGATGGTGCTCGCCGTCGTCAAGCGGTCCGGGGTCACCGAACAGTTCAGCCGGGACAAGGTGGTGAGCGGCGTCCGCCGCGCCTGCCAGGGCAGGCCGGTCGACGACGACGCGCTGCAGCAGCTCGCGCAGCGCGTGGAGGAGTCGATCCGCTCCGCCGGGCTGGCGGAGATCCCCAGTCATGAAGTCGGCCTGGCGATCCTGGGCCCGCTGCGTGAGCTCGACGGGGTCGCCTACCTCCGGTTCGCCAGTGTCTACCGGTCCTTCTCGTCGGTCGAAGACTTCGAGAAGGAGATCGCCGACCTTCGTGAGGCCATGGCGGGTTCTGCTGCCCCCCAGGAGAGCGATCAGCGCGAAGGCGGCGATTGAGCCGTCCCGCTGCGGGAGTGAGGGTTCGACCGATGACCGAAACCGTGGGTACGGGAACCGGCGCGGCCGCCGGCAAGAAAAGCAAGACAGCCGGCGGGCTCAGCGTGAAGCGCGTCTTCACGACCGAAGGGCAGCACCCGTACGACCAGGTGACCTGGGAGCAGCGGGACGTCGTGATGACGAACTGGCGCGACGGCACGGTCAACTTCGAGCAGCGCGGCGTGGAGTTCCCGGACTTCTGGTCGGTCAACGCCACCAACATCGTCACCAGCAAGTACTTCCGCGGCGCCGTCGGCAGCCCGCAGCGCGAGCGCAGCCTCAAGCAGCTGATCGACCGCGTCGTGAAGACCTACGTCCGGGCCGCGGGTGACCACGGCTACTTCGCCACGCCGCAGGACCTGGAGATCTTCGAGCACGAGCTCACCTGGATGCTGCTGCACCAGGTCTTCAGCTTCAACTCCCCGGTCTGGTTCAACGTCGGCACGCCGTCGAAACAGCAGGTCTCGGCGTGTTTCATCCTCGCGGTCGACGACACGATGGAGTCGATCCTCAACTGGTACCGCGAAGAGGGCCTCATCTTCAAGGGCGGCTCCGGCGCCGGGCTGAACCTCTCCCGCATCCGCTCCTCGAAGGAGCTGCTCACCTCCGGCGGCACCGCGTCCGGACCGGTCTCGTTCATGCGCGGCGCCGACGCGTCGGCCGGCACCATCAAGTCCGGCGGCGCGACGCGGCGCGCGGCGAAGATGGTCGTGCTCGACGTCGACCACCCGGACGTCGAGGAGTTCATCCAGACCAAGGCGCGCGAAGAGGAGAAGATCAAGGTCCTCCGCGACGCCGGGTTCGACATGGACCTCTCCGGCGCGGACATCTCCTCGGTGCAGTACCAGAACGCGAACAACTCGGTCCGCGTCTCCGACGAGTTCATGCAGGCGGTGGAAAACGGCACCGACTTCGGCCTGCGCGCCCGGCTCACCGGCGAGGTGATCGAGCGGACCGACGCGAAGAAGCTCTTCCGCAGCATGGCCCAGGCCGCGTGGGAGTGCGCCGACCCCGGCATCCAGTACGACGGCACGATCAACGACTGGCACACGTGTCCGGAGTCCGGGCGGATCACCGCGTCCAACCCTTGTTTCCCCGGTGATCAACGAGTGGTGACCGATGCCGGGCTCGTGCGGATCGGTGATTTGGTGCGCCGGGCGGCGCTCGGTGAGACCTTCGCCGTCTACACCAACGATGTGACCAACGCGGACGATCCGCGGCCGCGGATCCTCGCCACCTCGCCGACGCGGTACATGGTCACCGGCACCAACGAGATAGTCGAACTCAGGTTCAGTGACGGATCGCGGCTGCGGTGCACACCCAACCACCGCGTGTGGACGGCGAACCAGGGCTGGGTGCACGCCGACCGGCTGACCGAGGCCGATCAGGTCGTTCGATCCGTGGAGCACGCGCCGAGGCCATATGCTTCGGCCGCCTTGCCGCCGTTGGCTCTCCAGGTCGCGAACCAAGCGCGAGGCAAGGCGTTGCGGGCTGTGCCGGAGAAGTGGGATGCCGAGTTCGCGCATTACGTGGGCTGGCTCGTGGGTGACGGCTGCCTGACCGGCGCTGGGGCGGTCACCGTTTACGGGACGGAATGGGAACGCGAGACACTCCTGCCGAGGCACCGCGCACTGCTCGCCGCGATCACCGGATTCGAGAGCAAGCCCAGCGCGCAGGCGAACGGAACCGTCCAGCTCCGCGCCATGCGAAACCGGTTCGCGTACCTGCTGAGGGCGTTGGGTGTCTCGGACGGCCGTTCTTCGGAGAAGGTCGTGCCCGAGCCGATCTACGCGGCGCCGGAGGACATCGTCACGGCGTTCCTCCGCGGTCTTTTCGATGCCGACGGCTGTGTGGTGAACCAGCTGGCGAAGGGCACTCGCTACGTCGGGCTGGGGAGCCGTTCCGAGGAGCTGCTCATCGGTGTCCAGGAGCTGCTGGCCAGCCTCGGCATCCGTGGGCGCATTCACCGGGCCGGGACGAAGACCGCGTCGTTCCGGTACACGACGAAGGACGGCGACGATCGCACCTACGGCAACGATGGTTCGAGCTTCGACCTCCGGATCACCGGGCGGCACATGGCTGCCTTCGCCGAACTCGTCGGGTTCGACCACGCCGACAAGTCCGCGAAGCTGACCGAGGTCTTGGCGAACCACAAGAGCTACGACGTCGACGAGACCGTTCGCCTGGTTTCCCGGGTCTCCCAAGGTTACGAGACCACGTTCAACCTGACGGAACCGCGAAACCATTCCTACGTCGTCGGCGGCACCGTCGTCGCGAACTGCAGCGAATACATGCACCTGGACAATTCCAGCTGCAACCTCGCGTCGCTGAACCTGCTCAAGTTCATCACGCCCGAAGGCACGTTCGACGCGCCGCTGTTCGCCCGCGCCGTCGAATTCGTCATCACGGCGATGGACGTTTCCATCTGCTTCGCGGACTTCCCGACCGAGCCGATCGCCGACACCACGCGGAAGTTCCGCCAGCTCGGCATCGGATACGCGAACCTGGGCGCGCTGTTGATGGCGCTGGGCCACGCGTACGACTCCGACGGCGGCCGCGCGCTCGCGGCGGCGATCACGTCGCTGATGACGGGCGTGTCGTACCGGCGCTCGGCCGAGCTGGCCCGCGCTGTCGGCGCGTACGAGGGCTACGCCCGCAACGACGAGGCGCACCAGCGAGTCATGCGCAAGCACGCGGCGGCGAACGAGCTGGTCCGCACCTACCACTCGAACGACGCCGCCGTGCGCGCGCTGGCGACGGAGGAGTGGAAGAAGGGCATCGACATCGGGACGAAGCACGGCTGGCGCAACGCGCAGGCGTCGGTGCTCGCGCCCACGGGGACCATCGGCTTCATGATGGACTGCGACACCACCGGGATCGAGCCGGACTTCTCGCTGGTCAAGTTCAAGAAGCTGGTCGGCGGCGGTTCGATGCAGATCGTCAACCAGACGGTGCCGCGTGCGCTGACCGCGCTCGGCTACCAGGACGAGCAGGTCGAGGCGATCGTCGAGTACGTGGCGCAGCACGGCCACGTCGTCGACGCGCCGGGGCTGCGGCCGGAGCACTACGAGGTGTTCGACTGCGCGGTCGGTGCCCGCTCGATCGCGCCGATGGGGCACGTCCGGATGATGGCCGCGGTGCAGCCGTTCCTCTCCGGCGCGATCTCCAAGACCGTCAACATGCCGGAGACGGCGACGGTCGAAGAGGTCGAGGAGATCTACTTCCAGGGCTGGAAGCTCGGCCTCAAGGCGCTGGCCATCTATCGCGACAACTGCAAGGTCGGCCAGCCGCTGTCGACGGCGAAGAAGGATACGGCGGCCGCCGAGCCGGAGAAGGTCGTCGAGTACCGGCCGGTGCGCAAGCGGCTGCCGAAGAAGCGCCCGAGCCAGACGGTGTCGTTCACCGTCGGCGGCGCGGAGGGGTACCTGACCGCGGGCTCGTACCCCGACGACGGCCTCGGCGAGATCTTCGTCAAGCTGGGCAAGCAGGGCTCGACGCTGGCCGGCGTGATGGACGCGTTCTCGATGTCGATCTCGGTGGGCCTGCAACACGGCATCCCGCTCGAGTTCTACGTCTCGAAGTTCTGCAACCTGCGCTTCGAGCCGGCGGGCATGACCGACGACCCGGACATCCGCATCGCGACGAGCGTGATGGACTACCTGTTCCGCCGCCTGGCGCTGGACTACCTGCCCTACGACAAGCGTTCGCAGCTGGGCATCCTGTCCGCGGACGAGCGGTCGGCGGAGGTCGAGGCGACCTACGGCAACCCGGGCGTCGACCTCGAAGCCTTGCAGTCCACAGTGGATTCTTCGCCGGAGCCGCACGCCGAGGAAACCGAGCACCCGCACCGCGAAGCCCAGACGACGACGGAGCTGATGGAGCTCCGCCTCGGCAAGGCGGCGGACGCCCCGCTCTGCATGACGTGCGGCACGAAGATGCGACCGGCCGGCTCGTGCTACGCCTGCGAAGGCTGCGGAGCGACGTCGGGCTGTAGCTGACGAAGAGGGGATGGGGTGCCGGCCGGCACCCCATCCCCCTCTCGCGAAATGCCCCGTCGCTACCCGAGCTGCTCCCACAGGAACTCGAACACCAGCGCCCACTTGAACGCCAGCTGCTCGTTGTCCGCGGCAGCGCCGTGGCCGCCTTCGATGTTCTCGTGGTAGCGGACGTCGTGGCCCTGCTCGCGCATCCGCGCCACCATCTTGCGGGCGTGCGCCGGGTGCACGCGGTCGTCCCGCGTCGACGTCACGAACAGCGACGGCGGGTAGTTTCGTCCACTGTGGACGTTCTGGTACGGCGAATACGCCCCGATGTACGCCCACTCCGCGGCGTCGTCCGGGTCGCCGTACTCCGCCATCCACGACGCGCCGGCCAGCAGCAGGTGGTAGCGGCGCATGTCCAGCAGCGGGACCTGGCTGACGATCGCCCCGAACCGGTCCGGGTAGCGCGTCAGCATCACGCCCATCAGCAGCCCGCCGTTGCTGCCGCCCTGGATTCCCAGCTTCGCCGGCGTCGTGATGCCCCGCGAAACCAGGTCCGCGGCCACCGCGGCGAAGTCCTCGTACACGCGGTGCCGCTCGGCCTTGATGGCCTGCGTGTGCCAGCCGGGCCCGTACTCGCCGCCGCCGCGGATGTTCGCCACGACGTACGTGCCGCCGCGCGCGAGCCAGCCGCGGCCGATCATCCCGCTGTACGACGGCGTCAGCGAAACCTCGAAACCGCCGTAACCGGTGAGCAGCGTCGGGCCGCCCTCGGCGCCGGACGGCCGGACGACGAAGTACGGGATCTTCGTGCCGTCCTCCGACGTCGCGAAGTACTGCGCGACGCTCATGTCCGAAGCGTCGAAGAACGCCGGAGCCTGCTTCAGCACTTCGACCTCTTCGCCGACGTGGCCGTAGCTCAGCGTCGACGGCTGGAGGAAGCCGCTGGAGTCGATCAGGTACTCGTCGCTGACGTCGGGGTCGGTGTCGAAGATGTCCGCGCTGCCGAACTCCGGCCCGCCCGCCAAGGGCTCGTCGGTCCAGCCGTCCGGGCCCGGCGTCAGGGTCCGCAGCTCGCTGCGGACGTCGCGCAGCGTGCCGAGGAGCAGGTGGTTGCGCGTCCAGGCCCAGTATTCGAGCGAGGTGTGCTCGTCGGGCGTGAAAAGCGTGGTGAAGGACCGGTCGCCGGCCATGAAGGCGTCGAAGCGGATGGCGATGAGCGAGCCCGCCGGGTGTTCCGTGCCGCCGACGGTCCACGCCGTCCGCGGCCGCACCAGCAGCCACTCGCGGCGCACGGACGCGCTCGCGTCGTCCGGGACGTCGATCTTGACCAGCCCGCCGGACGTCCGCAGGTGCAGCTCCGAGCGGTAGAAGTCGATCGCGCGGCTGACGAAGTCGCGTTCGAAGCCCTCGGTCGGGTCGTGGGAGGCGCCGATCGAGACGTCGTCCGGCTTGCCCTCGAAGACCGTGACGGCTTCGGCGAGCGGGGTGCCGCGCCGCCACTCCTTCGCCAGCCTCGGGTAGCCGGAGCTGGTCAGCGAGCCCGGGCCGAAGTCGGTGCCGATGTAGACGCGGTCGGCGTCGATCCAGCCGATCCGCGTCTTCGCCTCCGGCACCGTGAACCCGTCTTCGACGAACTCGTGCGCGTCGAGGTCGAACTCGCGGACCACCGTGGCGTCCGCGCCGCCGCGGGACAGCTCGACCAGGCCGCGCCGGTAGCCCGGCCGCAGCACGGTGGCGCCCTGCCAGACCCAGTTCTCGCCCTCGGCCTCGGCCAGCGCGTCGACGTCGAGCAGCAGCTCCCACTCGGGCTCGGCCTGCCGGTAGGACTCCAGCGTCGTCCGCCGCCACAGGCCGCGCGGGTGGCTCGCGTCCTGCCAGAAGTTGTAGAGGAACTCGCCGCGGCGGCGCACGTACGGGATCCGGTCGTCGGCGTCGAGCACCTCGCGCAGCTCGTCACGCAGCTCGGCGAACCGCGCGCCGGTGGTCAGCTCGGCCAGCGTCTCGTCGTTGCGGGTGCGTACCCAGTCCAGCGCTTCTTCGCCGGTCACTTCTTCGAGCCACAGGTGGGGATCCTCGACACTCATGACAGACAGTCTCGCCTGGTCCGAGGCCCGGTGGCCACCCGGTGGCGTTTTCGTTTCGTGATCCCTGCCTCCCGGGGTGTCCGTATGCTGGTGCGACAGCAGCAGGGGGAGAACGTGAACGACGCCGAACCGCCATGGCCGGGGACGGCCAGGCCGCCGGAGCCCGCGTGGGTGCCGGAGCCGAACCCGTGGGCTCCGAACTGGGCCGCCGCCCCGCCCGTCCCGATCGCCCCGCCGCGCAGCCGGCTCTGGGGCGCCGTCGGCGGAGTGATGATCGTCGTGGTCGCCTTTTCCCTGATCGCCGCGACCATCCCGCGCCGGGTCGACGGGCACGCCGTCGTCGCGCAGGGTGCCGACACCGGCCGCGCCTACGGTGGCGGCTCGGACAAGAAGCCCCCGAAGGCCGTGCCGGAGCTGGCCCGCAACCCGCTGCTCGGCGACGGCATCACCCCCGGGCCCGCCACCTGCTCCCTGCCCGACCTCGGCCGGGCGCCCGAGCAGCTCAAGGCCTACTACGGCGCGCTCGCCGACTGCCTGGAGCAGTCGTGGCGCCCGGCGCTGGAGAAGGCGAACGAGCCGACGCTGGCGGTGACCGTCTCGGTGACGCTGCCCGGCCACAGCGCCTGTGGCGAAGCGCCGACGGAGAACGAAGCCGTCGCCTACTACTGCGGCGGTGACACCACGATCTACGCCCCGACCGAGTGGATGCTGTCGGACGCCGGGCTCAACAAGGCGCGGCATATCGCGACGATCGCCCACGAGTTCGGCCACCACGTGCAGCGGGAGAGCGGCATCCTGTCCGCGGCGGCGGACAAGATGACGTCGCCGGACGAGCACAGCCCGGCCGACAAGGAGGTCGTCCGCCGGATCGAGCTGCAGGCGAACTGCTTCGGCGCGCTGTTCCTGGCGGCCGTCGCCGGCTCGGGCTCGATCAGCCGGTCGCTGGCGAACGCCGCCGTCGCCGACTACGGCCGCGCGAACGACAGTGACACGCACGGTTCCCGCGAGCACCAGCTGTCCTGGGCGAAGGCGGGCTACGACGGCAAGGCCACGAAGGCGTGCGACACGTGGAGCGCCGAGGCCGGCGAGATCAGCTGACGCTCCAGGCCGGGTCGCGGCCGAGAAGGGCGAGGAACCGGTCGAGCTCGCTCGCGCCCGCCGGCACCTCGACACTGGGCGCGAAGGAGCCGTTGACCTCGCGGCCCTCGTCCGGGATGCGCTCGGCCAGCTTCAAGGCGACGCGGACGGCTTCGGCGTCCGGCTCGTAGGACAGGCCCAGCGTGCGGGCCAGGTCCCAGCCGTGCGCGACGGTGTCGACCAGGTGCATGTGCGCCGCGAACGTGCCGGGGAACGTGCCGAAGTGGTTGACGGCCAGCTGCCGGCCGAGCACGGCGTCGTCGGCGAAGGCGTCGAGGAAGTCGTCGACGGACGCCTGGTACGCGGCGTAGGCGTCGTCACCGAGGTCGCCGGCGTCCCAGTCCGGAGCCGTGCCTTCGCGGGCGGCGGTCGCGAAGGCGTGGTTCTCGCTGACCTGGTGGCGGAGCAGGTCGGCCAGGGTCCAGCCGGCGCACGGCGTGGGACGGCCGAGGTCGGCGGGGGTCGCGGCGGCGACGAGCTTGTCGAGGACGAGCAGGGTGCGGCGGTCGAGTTCGCGGAGATCCATGCTTCGCACGCTAGGCAGGCGAGCGGACCACGAGAAGTGCCAACTCCCGCCCAACCTTCGTGGGCCAATCTAGAGTGGAGCGGTGGAGATCCACATCGACCTGACCGGGACGCGCGGCCACCGCGACGCGATCTACCGGCAGCTCCGTACCGCGATCCTGGACGGCCGCGTCCGGCCCGGCGAGGCACTGCCGCCGACCCGTGAGCTCGCGCAGCGGCTGGCGGTCTCGCGGACGACGGTCAGCGCGGCCTACGACCGGCTCACCGCCGAGGGCTTCCTGGCCGGGCGCGTCGGCGCGGGCACGTTCGTCACGGCGTCCCCGGCCGGGCGCCCCGAGCCGTCGCCCGTCTCCGGCCTCCGGCCGCTCCCGGAATGGGACGCCGTCCCGCCGCCACCCGCGCCCTTCGCCCCGGCACCGGAGTTCGACTTCCGGCCCGGCGTCCCCGATCTCGCGCTGTTCCCCTTCGACACCTGGCGCCGCCTCGTCACGCAGCGGCTGCGGGCAGGCCAGGCCGGCCTGATGACCTACGGCGACCCGCAGGGCCACGCGCCGCTGCGGGCGGAGATCGCCCGGCACGCCGGGGTGTCGCGCGACGTGCGGGCGAGCGCGGCGCAGGTCGTCGTCACCGCCGGCGCCCAGCAGACGACCGACCTGGTGGCGCGGGTGCTGCTGCGAGCCGGTGACCTGGCCGCCGTCGAGAACCCGGGGTACCCGCCACCGCGGCTGGTGCTCGGCGCGCGTGGCGTCCGCGTCGCGCCGGTGCCGGTGGACGCCGAAGGGATCGTCGTCGGCGCCATCCCGGCGGGGACGCGGCTGGTCTACGTCACGCCGTCGCATCAGTACCCGCTGGGCTTGCCGATGTCGCTGGAGCGCCGGCTGGAGCTGCTCGACTGGGCGGAGCGGAACGACGCGGTGCTCGTCGAGGACGACTACGACAGCGAGTTCCGCTACACCGGCAGGCCGCTGGAACCGTTGCACAGCTTGGATTCCCGGGGCCGCGTGGTGTACGTCGGCTCGTTCTCGAAGGTGCTCTCGCCCGCGTTGCGGCTCGGGTTTCTCGTCGCGCCGCTCTCGCTGGTGCCCGCGTTGGTCAAAGCCCGCTACCTGACCGACTGGCACGCGCCGAACGTCGAGCAGGCGGCCCTGGCGGCGTTCATGGCCGAAGGCGGCTTCGCGCGGCACGTCCGGCGGATGCGGAAGATCTACCGCGAGCGGCACGAAATCCTGTCCGCGGCGCTCGCCCGGGACTTCGCGGACTTCCTGACGCCGCTGCCGTCGACCGCGGGCCTGCACCTGAGCGCGGTCTCGCCGGCCGACTGCGGCGGCCTGGTCCGCGCCGCGCGACGTCGCGGCGTGCGGCTGTACTCGCTGGGCGACTTCGGGGTGGGGGAGCAGCGGCGGCACGGGCTCGTCTTCGGCTACGGTTCGGTCACGGCCGAGCGGATCGAGCCGGGGCTGGCCCGGCTGCGCGCGCTGGCGGACGAAGGAGCGGCATGACCGACGACGTGATGGTGGCGATCGACGCCGGTCTGCGGCAGCACATCGGCGGCGACCGGGCGGGCGCGTACGCGACCTTCGCGACGTTGTGGGCCTCGATCGGCCCGGACGGCGACCCGCTGCACCGCGTCGCGCTGGCGCACCACATGGCCGACGTCTGCGACGACCCGGCCGAGGAACTCGAGTGGGACCTGCGGGCCTTGGCGGCGGCCGACTCGCTGACCGACTCGCGGGCGCAGGAGTACCACTCGTCGCTGGCGGTGCGCGGGTTCTACCCGTCGCTGCACCTCAACCTGGGCGAGGACTACCGCAAGCTCGGCGACCTGGCCGCGGCCCGCGACCAGCTCGCGCTGGCGCGTGCCCGCCTCGACGCCCTGGGCGACGACGACTACGCCGCCGGGATCCGGCTCGCGGTCGAGGACCTGGCCGGCCGCCTCGCCTGAATCGGTTTGAATACCACGAAGACGCCCCGTTTGCCGGACTTTCGCACTGGCCCGGGTGGCCCTAACCTGTGGTGATCCAGCTCACCGACGGGAAGGATCGCCATGCGGATTGCGGATCTGCTGCGCAAGAAGGGGTCGGCGGTCGCGACGGTCACCCCGGAGACCACGGTGACCACGCTGCTGGCCGGACTGGCCGAACACAACGTCGGCGCGATGGTGGTCGTCGCCCCGGACGGTTCGATCGCGGGAATCGTCTCGGAACGCGACGTGGTCCGCCGGCTGAACGAGCACGGCCCCGGCCTGCTCGACGGGCCGGTGTCGGAGATCATGACGAAACTGGTGGCCAGCTGCGGCCCGGACGACTCGGTGGACCAGCTGTCGGTCCTGATGACGGAACGCCGCATCCGCCACGTCCCCGTCCTCGTCGACGGCCGGCTGGCCGGGATCATCTCCATCGGGGACGTCGTGAAGAACCGGATGGAACAGCTGGAGCAGAGCCAGGAACAGCTCCAGGCTTACATCTCGCAGGGTTAGTGGTCCGGCCGGCTCGCCCATCTCCGGGCGAGCCGGCTCGCCTACTCCCGCCAGCCGGACAGTTCCACGCCTTTCGCGACATCCACCCGGTACGAAAGTGTCACCACGCCCGTCTCGCCCGGCCCCAGCGTCAGCTTCCACGTCAACTCGCCCAGCTCCGAAGTCTCGACCGGGTCAGGTGACGATCGAACGTCCTTCACCGTGATCGTGTCGTCGCGGGACACCGGCGCCTGGTCCAGCACCGTCACTTCAGCGGGACGCGGCCCGTGGTTCCCCACCGAGATCCGGTACTCCGCCTCCCGCCGCTTCTGCCCGGACAGCGTCGCCTTCGAAGCCGTGCGCCGGACCAGCCCCCGCTCGACCCGGATCCTGTCGTC
The DNA here is from genome assembly GCF_002234595.1 of Amycolatopsis vastitatis. GTDB lineage: Bacteria > Actinomycetota > Actinomycetes > Mycobacteriales > Pseudonocardiaceae > Amycolatopsis > Amycolatopsis vastitatis. Next base: position 40,896 of record NZ_NMUL01000045.1, on the reverse strand, counting down.
GACGCCCAGCGCCAGTTCCAGATCCTCACCGGGTGCCCACGGCTCCAGCACAGTCGTCCCGACGAACTCCGCGTCGTGGAACACCGAAGCGCGTCCGGGGCGCAAGGCGTGCTCCGAGGTGTTCACGACCGTCGCCCGCAGGTAAGCCTCTTCGGCCAGCACCGGCGCCGTGACGTGCCCCAGCGACGCCGTGAGATCCAGCTGCGCCAACGTCGTCCGGTGTCCCTGCGCCCCCGAAGGAACCGCCACCGGGCGCGACGGCCGGTACGTGACCGCAGTCGTTCCTTGCTCGACCGCCGCGAACTTCGGTGCCATGGCCGGAGCCGACGCCAACGCCGCGAAACGCCCCCGCGCGCCTTCGGGAATGCCGCCGCCCGATCCGCCGTACGCCGCCGCGGGGGCCGCGGGCGCCACTGGGACCGGGCGCACGCGGTCGAGATACCACGGCTGAAGTTCCGGGACCACCACGGACACCGCCGGCCGGGCTGTCGAGAGGGCCAGTTCGCATTCCGGCCAGTCCTCGCCCGTGTGCTGGCTGACCAGCCCGTACGACATCACCGTGACGTCAGTTCCGCGAACCCGGACGTCGTATCCCGGCTCCCAGCTCGCCCCGGGGACCACGTAGGACAGTTCCAGCTCGGCCGTTCCCGAGGGATCCGAGATCTCCAGCTCCACGACGACGGACGTACTGTCCTGTTCGGACCGTGCGCTGTGCGCCTCGATCCGGCGGTCGAGCGCCGCAAGGTCCTCCTGCAGCCGGGCGATCCGCTCGCTCAAGACGCGACGGGCCTTCAACGCCGCGGCCAGCCGCTCGCTCAGCGCGTCGGTCACCTCGGCCACTCGTGACGGCTCAGCGGTCCCGGCGGCCAGCGCCTTCGCGAAGCTGCCGCCACTGCGCTTCGCGAGTGAAGTCAGCAGATCCACCTTCATCGCTTCGGCCGCTTCGTCGTCCACGACGCCGTCAAGCGTGGCTTGGTCCGAACGCCGTTGCTCGACGAGCGCCCGCAACGCCGCGTCGGCCGGTGCGGCGTGCCGCTCGGTGCGGACGTCGACGCCGGTGATCAGCGCCGCCCCGGTGCCCGTGACGCGCACCGAGCCCGGGTCGAGCGCCAGGGGCAGCCCGGTGAACGTCTGGCGCGATCCACCGTCGAGCGGCACGCGGCCCCGGCGGGTGATCCGGGCCTGCTGCGGGTAGACGGTCACGGCGGCGATCGGCGCTTCCACGGTCGGCATGCCTCCGACGTTAGTCTCTTGACACTCCCGAGGCCGGGACGGAAGTCTCGAAATCCGTCCGCTTCGCCCGGCTTGGGGGTTTGAGTGAAAGCCGCACGAACCGCAGTCCTGCTCCTCGCACTGGCGACCCTGCCGCTGACCGCGGCGACCGCCGAAGCCGCGCCGCCCGCCCCGGTGTTCACCGGCGGCCAGGCGCAGCCGGTGTTCGACCCGGCCGACGTCGTGCGCGAGGACGTCTGGGTCACCGCGCCGGTCGACAGCGACCACGACGGCGCCGACGACCTCGTGCACGCCCAGGTCGTGCGCCCGCGCGCGACCCAGCAGGGCCTCAAGGTGCCGGTCGTCTACCAGGCCAGCCCGTACTACGCCGGCGGCAACGACATCGCCAACCACGATGTCGACGTCGAGCTTTACGCGCCCGGCCACGCCCGCGGCCCGGACGGCCCGCGCGTCGCCGCGCACGGCGTCGGCCCGGCCACCCCGATCACCTGGCGGTACCAGGACTACTTCACCGCGCGCGGGTTCGCCGTCGTCTACGGCGAATCGCTCGGCACCGGCCTTTCGACCGGCTGCCCGACCACCGGTGACGTCAACGAGACGATCGGCGCCCGTTCGGTCGTCGACTGGCTCAACGGCCGCACGACGGCGCGGGACGCCGCGGGTGCGGCGGCGAAGGCGGACTGGAGCACCGGCAAGACCGGCATGATGGGCGTGTCCTACAACGGGACGCTGCCCAACGCTGTCGCGAGCACCGGCGTCGAAGGGCTCGAGACGATCGTGCCGATCGCCGCCATCTCCAGCTGGTACCAGTACTACCGCAACGACGGCGCGGTCGTCGCGGCCGGCGGGTTCCAGGGTGAGGACGCCGACGTGCTCGCCGAGTACGTCTACACCCGCGCCGACCGGCAGGTCTGCCGCCCGGTGATCGACGGGCTGACGCGCGACCAGGACCGGGTGACCGGCGACTACACGCCGTTCTGGGACGTCCGGAACTATCGCAACGACGTCGCGAAGGTGCACGCCTCGGTGCTCGCGGTGCACGGCCTCAACGACTGGAACGTCAAGACCGACCAGGTCGCCGAGTGGTACGAAGCGCTGAAGGCCCACGGCGTCGAGCACAAGATCTGGCTGCACCAGGCAGCCCACGCCGACCCGTACAACCTGCGGCGCGACGTCTGGCTCGCGACGCTGAACAAGTGGATGTCGCATTACCTCTACGGCATCGACAACGGCATCCAGAACGAGCCGAAGGCGACGATCCAGCGCGAGGACAAGTCGTGGACCGACGAGGCCGACTGGCCGGCGCCGGGCACCTCCGACGTCCGCGTGTACCCGTGGCCGGGCGGCCGGTCGAAGGGCACCCTCGACACCCGCAACCCGGTTCCGGGCACGGCGGCCGTCGAAACCCTCGCCGACGACTCCTCGAAGACGATCGAGCAGCTGGCCGGGCTCGCGTCGTCCGGCAACCGCATGCTCTACGCGACGCCGCCGGCGAAGCAGCCCGTCCGCCTCTCCGGCACGGCCCGTGCCGACCTGGCGCTGGCGTTCGACCGGCCCGCGGCGAACGTCTCGGCGATCCTGCTCGACCGCGCGCCCGACGGCACGTCCCACGTGATCAGCCGCGGCTGGACCGACCCGCAGAACCGCACCTCGCCGGCGCGCACGGAACCGATCACGCCGGGGCAGACCTACCGGATCGGCGTCGAACTGATGCCGAAGGACTACGTCCTCGCAGCCGGGCACCGGCTGGAGTTCCTGCTCGCGTCCAGCGACCACGACTACACGCTGCGGCCGAAGCCGGGCGCCGGGCTGGCCCTCGACCTCACGAAGACGTCGGTGACGCTCCCGGTCACGGGCGGCAAGCCGGCCCTGCGAGCCGCCTTCGGCTGACGGCGGCGGCCGAACCGACCCTGGAGAGCGCCCGGCTGTCCGGCACGGTGCTCACCGACGGTAGCCCCGGCTACGACGTCGCCCGGGCGGTCTGGAACGGGGAGATCGACCGCCACCCCGCGCTCGCCCGGATCAAGGCCGCGTACGACCCGCGGAACGTCTTCCACCACAACGCGAACATCCCGCCCGCGCCGTGAGGGGTCAGCCGGCGAGGCCCGCCCGGTAGGCGAACGCGACCGCTTGCGCGCGATCGCGCAGCCCGGCCTTGGTGAACAGGTGGTTCACGTGGGTCTTCACGGTCGCTTCGCTGACCACCAGGGTGCGGGCGATCTCGGTGTTGGACAGCCCGGCCGCGATCAGCCGCAGCACCTCGATCTCGCGGGCGGTCAGGCCTTCGATCTCCTTGACGCGCTGGGGAGTACCGCGGGTGGCGGCTTCGACGAGCCGCCGCTGCAGCTCGCCGTCCACTGTGGACTGGCCGGCGGCGGCCGAGCGCAGCGCCCGCGCGATGGCCTCGGCGTCGGCGTCCTTGGTGAGGAACCCGCGGGCCCCGGCGCGCAGCGCGGCCAGCAGCGATTCGTCGTCGGCGTAGGTGGTGAGCACGACGACCTCGGTGTCCGGGTGCCCGGCGCGGATGCGCTCGGTGGTCTCGACGCCGTCGCAGCGCGGCATCCGCAGGTCCACCAGTACGACGTCGGGGTGGTGCTCGGCGACGAGGTCGAGCGCGGCCAGCCCGTCGGCCGCGGCGCCGACCACCTCGATCCCGGGCAGCAGCCCGAGCAGCGTCACCAGGCCTTCCCGGACCACCGCCTGGTCGTCGGCCAGCACGACGCGCAGTGTCACGCCGGCACCGTCAGGTGAATCCGCCATCCGTCCTCCCCCGGCCCGCTCTCGAACTGTCCGTCGAGCAGCGCGACCCGTTCGCTCATCCCGCGCAAACCGTAGCCTGCCGCCGGCGCGTCGGCGGGGCGCCTGCCCTGCCGGTCGGCCACGGTCAGCGCGACTTCCGCGGTCCGGTAGCCGAGGGTGACGTCGACGTCGGCCCGTGCCGCGTGCTTGCGCGTGTTGGCCAGCGCCTCCTGCACCGCGCGGACCAGCGCGGTACCGACCGCCGGGTCGAGCTCGCGCGGCTCACCCTCGACCGCCAGGTCCGCCCGGGCCCCGCTGTCGAGCCGGTAGGCGGCCAGGAGGTCGGCGATCGTGCGTTCGACCGGAACGGCGTCCTCGCGCAACGCGGCCACGGCTTTGCGGGCCTCGGCGAGGCCTTCCGACGCCAGCTTCTGGGCCCGTTCGATCTGCGCGACGGCGTCCGGGCTCGCCCCGTCGCGCACCAGCATCAGCCGGGCGCCTTGCAGGTTCAGCGACAGCCCGGCCAGCGAGTGCGCCAGGACGTCGTGCAGTTCGCGGGCGATGTGGGCGCGTTCGGCGAGGGCGGCGGCGCGCGCGTGCTCCTCGGTGGCCGTCTGGGCGCGGGCCAGCGCCAGTTCGGTCTGTTCGATCCGGGCCAGTCGCGTCCGCCGGTTGAGGCCGAGCAGCACGACGATGGCGAGGATCGTGCACGTCGGCAGGGCGCCTTCCCAGACGTCGTGGTAACCCGCCCAGAACGCGATCGCGCCCAGGTCCAGCGCCACCGCGAGGACGATCGGGACGATCGCCTGCCGCAGGACGACGAAGAAGGTGCAGCTGAACATCGTCACCGACGCCCAGCTGTTCGGCACCAGCGCCCAGAGCACCCCGGCGCAGAGGAGCACGGCGAGCAGCAGCGCCGGCGGCAGGGTGCGCTCGCGGATGTCGTAGAGCCACAGCAGCGGGACCGACAGGACGAGGGTGATCCCGATCAGGATCCACGCGAGCGTGTTCGCCCGGGGCATCGCGGCGAACATCGGCACCGCGACGAACGCCCACCGCAACCAGGCCTGGGCCTGGGGGAGCCGGGCTCGTCGAGTGGTCATTTCGAGGTCCTCCCCGGGTGCTTGTACGGAAAATGTACCGGCGCGGACTTCGCTGGGTGACGTCAAGATGTCCCGTTTGTCAGGAGGTTTCCCCATGTCCAGGTTGCGACGGCTCGCCCTGCTCGCCGCCGCCGCGGCGCTTCCCGCGCTCGGCCTCACCCTCGCCGGCCAGGCGACCGCCTCGGCCGCGCCGAACTTCCAGGTGCCGTTCAAGTGCGGGGTCACCGTGACCGCGGCGACTTTCGACGACCACAGGCCGCAGAACGCCGTGGACTTCCAGAAGTCGGGCATCACGGGGATGCCCGTGCTCGCGTCGGCGTCCGGCACCGTGACGCGGGTGGAGAACCGGGGGAGCGAGAGCTACGGCCGGTTTATCGAGATCGACCACGGCAGCGGCTGGCGCACCCTCTACGCGCACCTGTCGACCCAGACGGTTTCGGTCGGCCAAGCGGTCACCGGCGGCAAGCAGATCGGCACGGCCGGCGCGACCGGCAACGTCAGCGGTCCGCACCTGCACTTCGAAGAAAACCTCAACGGCATCACGCAGCGCGCCGTCCTGAACGGGGTTTCCGTGCCGTACTACGCGCACACCAGCTTCACCAGCAAGAACGACTGCGGTGGCAACCCGTACTCCGCCGAAGAGGTGTGCGGCGACGGCTTCTCCGTCGTCGACCAGCAGGCGCTGGCGAACTCGTCGGGCACGGCCTACCTGCTGTACAACGCTTCCACCAAGGCGAACTGCGTGACCACGCTCAAGGCCACCTCGCTCGGCACGGCCAGCGCGGTTTCGGCGTTCCTCGAGGTCCAGGGCGCGACCCGGGTGACCGACTCCGGCAGCTTCACCTACTACGCCGGGCCGGTGAAGAAGACCGCCGATTCGACCTGCGTGAAGTGGGGCGGTTCGGTGGGCGGCAACACCTACGAAAGCGGTTTCGAGCACTGTGACTGAGCCGGGCCGGTCGGTGGGGCCGGGCAGGATAGGCCGCCCCACCGACAAAACCGCGCCGCCCGGCGGCCGCCGGGCGGGATCCGTCCACATCGGCCCCACTTGTCCACAGATTTGCCGCCACCGCCCCATCCGGGCTCGTCTTGCCCCACGGTGGAGGCATGACCACTGCCACCCCGGCCGGCCGTTCGCCGGTCGACCTCCGAAGCCCCGCGCAGCTGCTGGCCGCGCTTCCTTACCTGATCGGGTTCCGGCCCGAGAAGTCCGTCCTCGTGATCGGCCACCGGGCGCCCGCGGGCAACCGGCTCGGCCTGGTGCTGCGCGGTGATCTGCCGCGCCGCGAGGACAGGGCCCGCCAAGCGCGGGCGCTCGCCCCGAAGTTCGCCGCGGAACCGCACACGGGCGTGACGCTGGTGATCGTCGGCGGACGGCGAAGATCCGGCGGCCCGCCGCCCCACGCGGGCTTCGTCGAAAAGCTTTCGGCGGCGCTGGCCGAGTTCGGCCTCCCGGTGCTGCACGCGATGTGGGTGGCCGACATCGCGGCGGGCGCGCCGTGGGGGTGTTACGCCGACGCGGACTGCGGCGGCGAGCTGCCGGACCCCCGCGCGACGGTGGCGGCCGCGGCCGCCACCGAAGGCGGCGCGGTGCTCTTCGGCAGCCGTGACGAACTGGCGGCGCTGCTCGCCCCGCGCTCACCGGAAGCACTCGCCCGCCGCGCGGATCTGTTGGTGCGGCAGCCCGAACTCCCGTGGCCCGAAGCGACCCGTTTCGCCGACGCGGCTTCGGAAATCCGGGCCGCCTTCGACCGCCGGCGCCGCGACGAGGGTCCGCCGACCGACGAGGAAGCCGTCCTCCTGGCGAAGGCCCTGACGCTTCCCGAGATCCGCGACGAGTGCCTCGGAATGGCCGTCCCACCCTGTACCCCGGTGGCGCGTGCGGCCGAGCACCTCTGGCTCACGCTGGTCCGCGAGCTGCCGGCCCCCGCACGCGCGGAAGCGGCGGCGCTCCTGGGGTACACGGCCTACATGCGCGGGGACGGCACGTTCGCGGGCATGGCGCTGGACAACGCGCTGGACGCGAATCCGGACCACGTCCTGGCCGGGCTCTTGAGGACGGTGCTGCGCCTGGGCTTCCCGCCGGAGCGGCTCCTCGGCCTGGCCATGGCCGCCGACCCGGCGGGCGTGGCCGGATTCGGCCTGGCGCCCCCCGACGTCGGCCTGGAGCGAGCGGGATGAGGGGGTTCCCTTGGTGGCGGCGGATTTCCCCGGGGCGTGTCAGCCGTGCGGTGTCGCGAAGGACGGTCCGTCGTGAGCACGGGCAGGCCGCGAAGCCCGCCCGTGCTGTCCGGCTCAGCCCTGGGCCGTGCGCCGTGCCTGGGTGAATTCCCAGGCGTCGCGCACGATTCCCGTCAGTTCGGTGCGTTCCGGCTTCCAGCCCAGTTCCTCGCGGGCCCGGTCGCTGGCCGCCACGAGCACCGACGGGTCGCCCGCGCGGCGCGGGGCCACCGCGGCCGGTACCGGGTGGCCGGTGACCTCGCGGCAGGCCTCGATCACCTGGAGAACGGAGAACCCGGTGCCGTTGCCCAGGTTGTAGATGCGGTGCGCGCCGGCGGTGGCGTGCTTGAGCGCCAGCAGGTGCGCGTCCGCGAGGTCCACGACGTGGATGTAGTCGCGGACCGCGGTGTGGTCCGGCGTCGGGTAGTCGTCGCCGAAGATCTGGATGCGCTCACGGTCGCCCGAGGCGACCTGGAGGACGAGAGGGATGACATGGGTTTCCGTGGCGTGGCGTTCGCCGAAGGTGCCGTAGGCGCCGGCGACGTTGAAGTAGCGCAGGCTGACCGCGGCCAGGCCGTGGGCGCCGGCGAAGCTGGTGATCGCGTGGTCGATGGCGAGCTTCGTGGCGCCGTAGGTGTTGGTCGGCCGGGTCGGCGCCGACTCCGGGATCGGCGACTGCTCCGGCTCGCCGTAGGTCGCCGCGGTCGAGGAGAACACCAGCCGTGGCGTGCCGTGCTCCCGCATCGCTTCCAGCAGGCGCAACGACGTGACGACGTTGCCTTCCCAGTACTTCGCCGGATCCGTCATCGACTCGCCGACCAGCGACTTGGCCGCGAAGTGCAGCACGCCGTCGAAGCCCTCGCGCAGCAGGCTGCCCGCCACCTCGGCGGCGTCGCCCTCGATGAACCGCGCGTCCGGGTGGACGGCGTCGGCGTGCCCGGTGGACAGGTCGTCGACCACCGTGACCTGGTGCCCGGCTTCGACCAGCCGGGCGGCGCAGACACTGCCGACGTACCCGGCTCCGCCCGTGACGACCAGCTTCAGGGCGTTGCTCTGCTCCGACACATCCAGGCCTTTCTGCCGAGGGTGACTGTGCACCACAGTCTTCCCCCTTGGCGACGCGCGGGTCCGCGCGGGGGTTGCCCCGAGCGGACCCGCGCGGCGTCAGAGCTCGTCGCGGCCGGCGCCGCGGGAGGGCACCGCCGTGAACATCCGCGGCCGCCGGTAGCCGGCCTTTTCGTACGCCGCCTCGACGGCCGCCTTGACCCCGTCCAGATCGGCGTCGCGGACCAGCGCGATCGCCGAGCCGCCGAAGCCGCCGCCGGTCATCCGCGAACCCAGGGCGCCGGCCTGCCGCGCCGAGTCGACCGCGAGGTCCAGCTCGGCCGTGGAGATCCGGTAGTCGTCGCGCATGCTGACGTGCGACGCGTCCAGGTACGGCCCGATGTCGGCCAGCCGGCCGGCGCGCAGGAGCTCGACCGTCTCGAGCACTCGCTGGTTTTCGGTGACGACGTGCCGCACCAGCGGCACCAGGTCCTCCGGCAGCCGGTCGAGGGCTTCGGCGAGGCCGTCGACGGTGATGTCGCGCAGCGCCTTCACCCCGAGCAGCTCGGCGGCCCGCTCGGTGCCGCGGCGGCGCTCGCCGTACCCGCCCTCGGCGTGGGAGTGCTTGGTGCGGGTGTCCATGATCAGCACCTGCAGCCCGGCGTCGGCCAGGCCGAACGGCACCTGCTCCTGCTCGCCCGACCGCACGTCGAGGAACAGGACGTGGGACTCGGTGCAGCAGAGGGACGCGGTCTGGTCGAGCAGGCCGGTCGGCGCGCCGACGAAGTCGTTCTCCGAACGCTGCACCCACCGCGCCACCTGGGGCCGCGTCGGGACGCGGTCGCCGGTGCCGTCCAGCTCCAGGCCGGCCAGGCCGAGCAACGCCAGCGACACCGCGCACTCGAGGGCGTGGGAGGAGGACAGGCCCGCTCCCGATGGCACGTCCCCGGCCACGACCACGTCGGCACCGTCGGTGAAGCCCTGGTCGCGCAGCACCCAGGCGACGCCGGCCGGGTACGCGGCCCACCCGTCGACCGAGCCCGGCGCCAGGTCGGCGATCTTGAGCTCGCCGGAGCGCTGGATCTGGCCGTCGTCACCCAGGGTGGCCACGGACAGGATGCCGTCCTCGCGGGGCGACGCCGCCGCGGCCAGGCGGTGCGGCAGAGCGAAGGGCAGCACGAAGCCGTCGTTGTAGTCGGTGTGCTCGCCGATGAGGTTGACCCGGCCCGGTGCCGACCAGACCCCGGCCGGCGCGGCGCCGTGGACCGTGCGGAACGCCGCCACGGCCTCCGAAGCGGGGCTCATCGGGCCTGCGCCAGGACGGCGTGCAGCGCGGAGCTGGCGACCTGGGCGGTGGTGTCCCCGCCGGTGACCTCGATGGTGCCGCCGTTGGCCTTGCCGACGGTGACCGTGCCGCCCGGCACGATGCCGACCGACTTGAGCTCGGTCATCAGCGACTCGTCCAGCTGGACGTGCTCGGCGATGCGCCGGATCTCGACCCGGCCGCCGCCGGTGCGGGCGAACTCGTCGAGCCGGACGAGGTCGGCTTCCGCGGGCGGGGCGGGATCGCCGTCGCCCAGCTTGTCGAGGCCGGGGATCGGGTTGCCGTAGGGGGAGGTGGTCGGGTGGTCGAGCAGCTTGACGAGCTTGCGCTCGACGGCCTCGCTCATCACGTGCTCCCACCGGCACGCCTCGTTGTGCACGTGCTCCCACTCGAGCCCGATCACGTCGACGAGGAGGCGTTCGGCCAGGCGGTGCTTGCGCATCACCGCGATGGCCAGTTCGCGGCCGTGGTCGGTCAGCTGGAGGTGCCGGTCGTCGGCGACCACGACCAGCCCGTCGCGCTCCATCCGGGCGACGGTCTGGCTCACCGTCGGGCCGCTCTGCTGCAGGCGCTCGGCGATACGGGCGCGTAGCGGAACGACACCCTCTTCTTCGAGCTCGTAGATCGTACGCAAGTACATCTCGGTGGTGTCGATGAGATCGTTCACGCTGTCCCCTTCGTCCGCGTTGCTCATCGTAGTCGTTGGCCCTGGCTGCGGCGGCGGGCGCCGGGGATACGGCGCCGATGGTTACCGATCCGACCACAGCCACGGCCGAAGACTTCGTGGCGACGGTTACGTGCCGAGCGGGGGACGGCCTGCTTTTGGCCGGATCGGTAACAACTCGCCGGTGGGGGATATGTCCGCACCCCGGCGCGGCCGGGTGTGCGGCCGCTGGAAGATGGGAGGCATGCGTCCGCTGATCAGCACCACCGACCTCGCCGCCGCGCTGGCCGGCCCGGCCGGGGACCGGCCCGTCGTCCTCGACGTCCGCTGGCGGCTCGCCGGCCCGCCCGGCGCCGAGTCCTACCGGGCGGGCCACGTGCCCGGCGCCGTGTTCGCCGACCTCGACCGGGTGCTCGCCGGCGAGTCGGGCGAGGGCGGCAGGCACCCGCTGCCCGACCCGGCCGACCTGCAGCGCGACCTCCGCGCGGCCGGAGTGCGGGCGGGTGCCCCGGTGGTGGCCTACGACGACGCCGACGGCTCGGTGGCGGCGCGGGCGTGGTGGCTGCTGCGCTGGGCCGGCCACGAAGAGGTGGCGGTGCTCGACGGCGGTTACGCGGCGTGGACGGCCGGCGGTCACCCGGTGAGCACAGACGAAGTGCACCCGGAGCCGGGCGACATCACGGTCCGGCCGGGCGCGATGCCGGTCCTCGACGCGGACGAGGCGGCCGCGCTGGCCCGCGACGGCCTGCTGCTCGACGCCCGGGCGAACCCGCGCTACACGGGCGAGACCGAGCCGGTCGACCCGCGCGCGGGGCACATCCCGGGCGCGGTGAACGCCCCGTTCGCGGGGCACACCGACGACGACGGCCGCTGGCGCACGCCGGAGCAGCTGGCGGCGAGGTTCGCGGACCTGGGCCTGCGCCCGGGCGAGCCGGTCGGCGCGTACTGCGGTTCGGGGGTCACGGCCAGTTCGGTCGTGCTGGCCCTGGAGCTGGCGGGTCACCCGGGCGCGGGGCTGTACGCGGGCTCGTGGTCCCACTGGTCCCGCAACCCGGACCGCCCGGCGGCGACGGGCACCCTTCCGGGCTGACCCGCGGAGCTGCCCGAGCCACCTCGGAACCGGGACAATTCCAGCGCGCGCCTGGCGGCGGCTGGACCGGGGAAGGTTCCGGCCGGGCGACTCGCATCGGCGAGCCGCCGGGGTCGGGCGCTGCTGGTGGGGCCGCGCGTCACCGACCCGGCCGGGCACTGCCGGTGGGGTCGCGCGCTGCCGATCGGGCTGCGCGCTGCTGGTGGGGCTGCGCGCGGCCCGATCGAGCCGCGCACTGCCGACCCGGCCGCGCGCCACCGACCTGGCCGGGCACTGCCGGTGGGGCCGGGCACCGCCGACCCGGCCGCGCACTGCCGACTTGGCCGCGTACTGCCGATCGGCCGCCGCCGTGGAGCAGGACCACCCGGGGTGCCGTCGCCGCCATGATCGCGCGGGTGCACCGGGCCGGGAACCAGGATCCGGCTCTTCGAGTCCACGCATTTGCGCGATCGGCACTAGAGTCGGGCGTATGTCGCCGGCCGTCGTTTGGGACCGCGCCCTGCTGGGTTACGACCTGGGCGGGGAGCACCCGTTCAACCCCGTCCGGCTGGAGCTCACCGTCCGGCTGGCCACCGAGCTCGGCGTGCTCGACGGCGTCGAACTGCTCGTCCCGACGTCTGCCGGGGACGAGGAGCTCCTCCGGATCCACGCCCCCGAATACCTCGCCGCCGTGCGGGAGGCGCCGCTCGTCGGGTGGGATGTCGGGCACGGGCTCGGGACCGCCGACAACCCCGTCTTCTCCGACATGCACGACGCCTCCGCTCTCGTCGTCGGGTCGACGCTGCTCGCCGCCCGGAAGATCGCCGAGGGTGAGGCCACCCGGGCGGTCAACATCGCCGGGGGACTGCACCACGCCATGCGCGACCAGGCGTCCGGCTTCTGCGTCTACAACGACTGCGCCGTCGCCATCTCGTGGCTGCTCGACCACGGCTTCGAGCGCATCGCCTACATCGACACCGACGTCCACCACGGCGACGGCGTCCAGGCCGCCTTCTACGACGACCCGCGCGTCCTCACCATCTCCCTGCACCAGCACCCCTTCACGCTCTGGCCGGGCACCGGCTACTCCGCCGAGACCGGCCGCGGGAAGGCCGACGGCACCGCCGTCAACCTGCCGCTGCCGCCGCGCACCCGGGATCCCGGGTGGCTGCGGGCCTTCAACGCCGTCGTGCCCTCCCTGCTCGCCGACTTCGAACCGCAACTCCTCTTCACCCAGTGCGGTGTCGACTCGCACGAAGAAGACCCCTTGGCCGACCTCTCGCTGAGCGTCGACGGGCACCGCACCATCTACGCCACCCTGCGCGACCTCGCCGAGACCTATGCGGGCGGCAAGTGGATCGCCGTCGGGGGCGGGGGCTACCAGCTGATCCGGGTCGTTCCCCGATCCTGGACGCACCTGATCGCCACCGTCCTCGACCGGGATGTCGACCCGGCGACGCCGCTGCCGCCCGGTTGGATCTCCGCGGTGAGCCAGGCCGCCCCGCACGCCGAGCTGCCGCACGCGATGACCGACGACCGCGACACGGAGTTCAAGCCGTGGGGCGACGGCGAGGACGACCCGGTCGACGTCGCCGTCCGGGACACGCGCCGCGCCGTCTTCCCCCTGCACGGCCTCGACCCGGACGATCCCAGGGACTGACCATGGCCGGACGGGACCCCTTCGACTACCCCCGCGACTGGGAGGCCGACGTCGTGCTGTCCGACGGCGGCACCGTCCACCTGCGCCCGATCGTGCCCACCGACGCCGACGGCCTGGTCGCCTTCCACGCGAAGCTTTCCGAGCGCACGCGCTACTTCCGCTACTTCGGTGCCTACCCGCGGATCCCGGAGAAGGACCTGAAGCGGTTCTCCACGGTCGACCACCACGACCGGGTCGCGTTCGCCGCGTTCCTGGGTGACGACATCGTCGCGGTGGGCCGGTACGAACGCCTCGACGACGGGCCGTCGGCGGAGGTCGCGTTCGTCGTGAGCGACGCGCACCAGGGCCGCGGGCTCGGCTCGATCCTCCTGGAACACCTCGCCGCGGCCGCGTCGGAGTGCGGGCTGCGCCGGTTCGTCGCCGAGGTACTGGCCGAGAACGCCGCCATGGTGCGGGTCTTCCGCGACGCCGGGTACCAGGTCAGCCGGGCGATCGAAGAAGGCGTGCTGCACCTGGAGTTCGACATCGACCCGACCGAGGAGTCCCTCGCCGTCGCGCGCTCGCGGGAGCAGGCGGCCGAGGCGCGCAGCGTGCACAACCTGCTGCACCCGTCCTCGGTCGCGGTGATCGGGGCCTCCACCGAGCCGGGCAAGGTCGGCCACGTGGCCTTCGTGAACCTGCTGGCCGCCGCGTTCACCGGCACCGTCTACCCGGTCAACGCGGAGCACCGCTCGGTCCGCGGGGTCCGCGCGTACCCGTCGGTGCTCGACATCCCGGACCCGGTCGACCTGGCCGTCGTCGCGGTGCCCGCCGAGGCCGTCGAGTCCGTTTTGGACGCTTGCCTGGCGAAGGGCGTGAAGACCCTGCTGATCGTCTCGGGCGGGTTCGCCGAGGCGGGCGCGCACGGCCTGCACGCCGAGCTGCGGCTGGTCGGGGAGGCGCGGGCGCACGGCATGCGCGTGGTCGGCCCGAACGCGCTCGGCGTGCTGAACACCGCGCCCGGCATCCGGCTGAACGCCACGCTCGCGCCGCGGCTGCCCGGCCGCGGCCGCACCGGGTTCTTCTGCCAGTCCGGCGCGCTGGGCACGGCGATCCTCGCCGACGCCGAAGCACGCGGGCTCGGCCTGTCGACGTTCGTCTCGGCGGGCAACCGCGCCGACGTCTCCGGCAACGACCTCCTCCAGTACTGGGAGACCGACCCGGACACCGACCTCGTGCTGCTGTACCTGGAGTCCTTCGGCAACCCGCGCAAGTTCGCGCGGCTGGCCCGCCGGCTCGCGCGGACGAAGCCGATCGTCGCGGTGAAGTCGGGGCGGCACGCGGTCCGCCCGCAGCTGGCGGCGACGTCGACCGAGATCGACGAAGCCAGCGTCCAGGCGCTGTTCGAGCACGCCGGCGTCGTGCGGGTGGAGTCGCTGGCGCAGCTGTTCGACACCGCGCTCGTCTTCGCGCACCAGCCGCTGCCCGCCGGGCCGCGGGTCGCCATCGTCGGCAACTCCAGTGCGATCGGGCTGCTGGCCGCCGACACCGCGCGGATGCAGGGGCTGCGGCTGGCGTCGGACCCGGTGGACGTCGGCCCGCAGGCACCGCCGGAGGAGTTCGCCAAGGCGGTCCGCGAGGCCCTCACCTCGCCGGAGACCGACGCACTGGTCGTCGTGTTCGCGCCGCCGGTGGCGATTCCCGGCACCGCGTACGCGCGCGCCCTGCGGGAGACCGTCGTGGAACTGGGGCAGCGCAAGCCGATCGTCTCGACGTTCCTCGCCGCCGAAGGCGTTCCGGACGAACTGGCCGTCCTGTCCGGTGACGGCGTGCCGACGCGCGGATCGATCCCGTCGTACCCCAGCCCGGAACGCGCGGTGAACGCCCTCGCCCGGGTCATCCGGTACGCGGCTTGGCGGCAGCGCCCGCAGGGCACGCTGGTGCGGCCGGCCGGGATCCACACCGAGCAGGCGCAGGGGCTCGTGCGCGAGCTGCTGGAGAGCGAGAGCGGCAAGACGACGCTGCTGTCGGACGCCGACGTCGTGCGGTTGCTGGGCTGCTACGGCATCGACGTCGTCCCGTTCCGCATCGTGTCCACTGTGGACGACGCGGTCGCGGCGGCGGGCGAGCTGGGCTACCCGGTGACGCTCAAGGCGGTCGACGAACGGCTGCGCGGCCGTCCCGACCTGGCGGGCGTGCGGCTCGACCTGGCGTCCGAGGATGCCGTGCGCACCGCGTACGAGACGTTGCGCGAGGTCTCCGGCGACGACGACGTCTACGTCCAGCGGATGGCCCCGAAGGGCCTGTCGTGCGTGATCGGGCTGCAGGACGACCCGTCGTTCGGCACGCTCGTGTCGTTCGGGCTGTCCGGGCTGGTCAGCACACTGCTGGGCGACCGCGCCTACCGCGCGGTGCCGCTCACCGACGTCGACGCCGCGACCCTGCTGCGCGAGCCGCGGACGGCGCCGCTGCTCACCGGCTACCGCGGCGACGAGCCCGCCGACCTCGCCGCGCTGCAGGACACCGTGCTGCGCGTGGCCACGCTCGCGGAGGACAACCCGGAGGTGCGCTCGCTCGTGCTGGACCCGATCCTGGCGTCGCCGGACGGCGCCTTCGTCGCCAACGCGCGCCTGGTGCTGGGGGCACCGCCGTCGCGGCCCGACACCGGCCCGCGACGGCTGCGCGCGATCAACCCCCTGGACTGAGCGTGACCGCGTTGAACGAAGTGCTGGCAAGGCACATCGGCGACGTGCCGGGGGCGGTGGCCCTGGTCGCGCACGGCGAGCAGGTCGAAGCCGCGGCCGTCGGCTCGGCCGACGCCGGGGGGACCGTGCCGATGGCGCGGGATTCGCTGTTCCGCATCGCGTCGCTCACCAAGCCGATCACCGCCGCGGCGGTCCTGCTGCTCGTCGACGAAGGCGAACTGGCCCTGGACGACCCGGTCGCGCGGTGGCTGCCGGAGCTGGCCTCGCCGCTGGTCGTCCGGACGCCGTCCGGGCCGGTCGACGACGTGGTGCCGGCGCTCCGCCCGATCACGGTCGAAGACCTGCTGACCTTCCGCTGCGGGTACGGCCTCGCGGCGGACATGACGCTGCCCGCGGTCGACCTGCTGCTCCAGGTCCTGGGGCACCCGGCCGCGTCACCCCGGGCGATGGCGCCGGACGAGTGGCTCGCGGCCCTGGCGCAGGTGCCGCTGCTGCACCAGCCGGGCGAGGCGTGGCTCTACGACACCGGCTCGGACCTCCAGGGCGTGCTGGTCGCGCGGGTGTCGGGCCGTCCGTTGCCGGAGTTCCTGGCGGAGCAGCTGTTCGAGCCGCTCGGCATGGCGGACACCGGGTTCGCCGTGCCCACCGCCGCGCTGGGCCGGTTCACCAGCGCGTACCGCCGCGGCGAGGAGGGGCTCCGGCTGATCGACTCGCCGGAGGGCCGGTGGAGCGGCCCGCCGCCGTTCCCGTCCGGGGGCGGCGGGCTCGTTTCGACGGCGGGCGACCTGCTCGCGTTCGCCCGGTTCCTGCGGGACGAAGGCACCGCGGGCGGCCACCGCCTGCTGACGCCGGAGTCGGTGCACCGGATGACCACCGACCACCTGACGCCGGCCCAGCGCGAAGCTGGGCGGCCGTTCCTGCACGGCCAGGGCTGGGGGTTCGGCGGCTCGGTCGACATCGACGCGAAGGAACCCTGGGAGGTGCCCGGCCGCTACGGCTGGATCGGCGGCGCGGGAACGGCCTGGCACCTGGTCC
This sequence comes from Amycolatopsis vastitatis, assembly GCF_002234595.1. Lineage (GTDB taxonomy): Bacteria > Actinomycetota > Actinomycetes > Mycobacteriales > Pseudonocardiaceae > Amycolatopsis > Amycolatopsis vastitatis. Next base: position 24,121 of record NZ_NMUL01000045.1, on the reverse strand, counting down.
CGTCGACGGGCACGGTCACGGTCCTGCTCACCCAGGTCGAGCTGACCGGCCCGGAGCCGACCCCGCTGATGCGCGAGTTCTGGACCTACGCGGCAAAGCCGTGAAGGGCACATCGAGTCCCTCGACGTGCCCTTCACGGACTACGGAACGGTTCAGCGCAGCTTGGTGAAGAACTCGCGGACATCGCCGACGAGCAGGTCGGGGGCTTCCATCGCGGCGAAGTGACCACCGCGCCCGAACTCGGACCAGTGCACGATCGTGTGCTCGCGGTCGAGGGTGCCGCGGATCGACACGTCCCCGGGGAACACCGCGACACCGGTCGGCACCGGCGACCGCTCGCTCGCGCCCCAGGCTCCGGCGTGCGCGGTCTCGTAGTAGCAGTTGGCCGACGAGCCGGCCGTGCCGGTCAGCCAGTACAGCATCACGTTGGTGAGCAACAGGTCCCGGTCCACCGCGTCCTCCGGCAGCTCGGCCGCGGGGTCGGTCCACTCCTTGAACTTCTCCGCGATCCAGGCCAGCTGGCCGACGGGGGAGTCGTGCAGGCCGTGCGCCAGGGTCTGCGGCCGGGTGGTCTGCATCGCCACGTAGCCCGACTGCTCGGTCCGCAGGTACTGGAACTGCTTCAGCCGGGCCTGCTCGGCTTCGGTCAGTTCGCCGTCCGGCTCGGTGAACGCGGCGAGCCCGTTCGCGTGCACGCCGACGACCTTGTCCGAGTTCAGCCGGCCGAGCCCCGGGCCGACGACCGCGCCGGTGTCGCCGCCCTGGGTGCCGTAGCGGTCGTAGCCGAGCCGGCTCATGAGCTCGGCGTACGCCCGGGTGATCCGGTCGGTGTCCCAGCCTGCTTCGCGGGTCGGTCCGGAGAAGCCGCTGCCCGGGTTCGACGGGATCACGAGGTGGAACGCGTCCGCCGGATCACCCCCGTACGCCCGCGGGTCGGCCAGCGGGCCGATGACGTTCAGGAACTCCACGACCGACCCGGGCCAGCCGTGGATCAGGATCAGCGGCAGGGCGTCCGGCTCGGGGGAGCGGACGTGCAGGAAGTGGATGTCCTGCCCGTCGATCTCGGTGACGAACTGCGGGAACTTGTTCAGCTCCCGCTCGTGGACGCGCCAGTCGTAGCCGTCGCGCCAGTACTCGGCCAGCTCCTTGAGGTAGCTCGCGGGCACGCCGCGGCTCCAGCCGGCGCCGGGCAGGTCGGTCGTCCACCGGGTGCGGGCGAGCCGGTCGCGCAGGTCGTCCAGCTCCTGCTGGGGGACGTCGATGGTGAAGGGCCGGATCGCGGTGTTGTTCTCCATGCCGACCACGTTAGGACGCGGTTAGGTCAACTTCGGTCCTAGGCGGATGGCAGACTGCGAAACCATGTGGGAAACCTCCGCGCGGCTGCTGCGCCTGCTCTCCTTGTTGCAGACCCGGCGCGACTGGTCCGGGGCCGAACTGGCCGAACGGCTGGAGATCACGCCGCGGACGGTGCGCCGCGACGTCGAGCGGCTGCGCGCCCTCGGCTACCCCGTGCTGGCGACGGCCGGCACCGCCGGCTACCGCCTGGGCGCCGGCGCGGACCTGCCGCCGCTGCTGCTGGACGACGACGAGGCCGTCGCGGTCGCGATGGGCCTGCGCACCGCGGCAGGCGGCTCGATCACCGGCATCGAGGAGACGTCGGTGCGGGCACTGGCGAAGCTCGAACAGGTGCTGCCGTCGCGGCTGCGCCACCGGGTCAACGCCCTGCAGTCGGCGGTGGTGCCGCTGGCCAACACCGGCCCGACCGCCGACCCGGACACGCTCACCGCGATCGCCGCCGCCTGCCGCGACGCGCTGCGCCTGCGCTTCGACTACCGCAGCCACGACGGAACCGCGAGCGTCCGCACGACCGAACCGCACCGGCTGGTGCACACCGGGCGGCGCTGGTACCTCATCGGCTGGGACGTCGACCGCGGCGACTGGCGCACCTACCGCGTGGACCGCCTCGAGCCGCGCACGCCCACCGGCCCGCGGTTCACCCCGCGCACACCGCCCGACCCGGATCTCGGCGGCTACACCTCACGCGCGATCTCGACCTCGGCCTACCGCTACCAGGCCCGGATCACCCTGCACGTCAGCGCGGAGACCGCGGCGGAGCGCATCGCGCCGACGACCGGAGCGCTGGAGCCGGTCGACGAGCACCGCTGCACACTTCGCGCCGGCTCCGACTCGCTGGACGAGCTGGCCATCTACGTGGCAGGCAAGGGCTTCGACTTCGAGGTGCACGAGCCGCCGGAGCTCGTCGAGCACGTCAAGACACTGGCCGCCCGGTTCACCCGCGCGGCGGCCCGGCGAGCAGCTCCCCCAGGGCCAGCAGCTGCGGGGTCGCCGGGCCCAGCAGGAACTCCAGGCGTTTCGCCGCCGTGAAGTACCGGTGCACCACGTGGTCGACGTCGATGCCGACGCCGCCGTGGACGTGGACCGTCGTGTGGGCCACCCGGTGGCCCGCCTCGGCCGCCCAGAACTTGGCCGTCGCGGCGGCTTCCGCGGCCGGGAGGCCCGACGCCAGCCGCCACGCGGCCTGGAGCGTCGTCAGGCGGATCGCTTCGACGTCGAGGTAGGCGTCCGCGAGGCGCTGGCGGACCGCCTGGAACCCGCCGATGACGTGGTCGAACTGCTTCCGCTCGGCCGCGTAGGCCGCCGTCAGCTCCAGCGACCGCTCGACCACGCCGAGCTGCTGCGCGCAGACGCCGACGGTTCCGCGCAGGCGCAGCCACTCGCCGATGTCGCCCAGCGAAATCCCGGGGACGTCGGACAGTTCCAGCAGGCAGGCGTCCGCGTGATCGGTCGTCTGCTGCGGCCGCACCGTGACTCCGGACGCGGCCGCGTCGACCAGGAACACCTCGCCGGGGGTGGCCACCAGGAAGCCGTGCGCGAACGCGCCGAAGGCCACCGCGGGCTCGCTGCCCGACACCCGGCCGTCCGCGGCGGTGAACCCCGACAGGGCGACGGCGAGAACGCGTTCTCCCCGCAGGACGGGCAGCACCCAGCGGTCCACCAGCTGCGGGGTGCCGAACTCGGCCAGCGCCGACGCCGCCATCGTGATCGACGGGAGATAGGGGACCGCCGCCACCGCGCGGCCGATCTCGGTGAGCACCGCGCACTGTTCCAGCAGCCCGAACCCGCCGCCGCCCAGCGACGACGGCAGGCCCGCGTCGAGCACGCCCGCCTGGCCGAGTGCCGTCCACAAGGGAGCGTCGAAGCCGCCGGTGCCGTGCGGGGTGTGGGTGACCTTGTCGGCGAGGATCCGCCGGGTCAGCGCGGCGAGGTCGGCCGACGCCTCGGAAGGGGTGAAGTCCATGGACGCTCCTAGCGCGTGACGGGCAGGCCGAGGGCGGTGGCGGCGATCATGTCGCGCTGGATCTCGTTGGTGCCGCCGCCGAAGGTGAGGATCAGCGCCGAGCGGTGCAGCCGTTCGATGCGCCCGGCCAGCACCGCGCCCGGCGAGCCTTCGCGGACGACGGCGGCCGCGCCGAGCACCTCCATCAGCAGCCGGTAGGCCTCGATCGCGAACTCCGTGCCGAACACCTTCGTCGCCGACGCCTCCGCCGGGCCGAGCTCGCTCGCCGCCGCGGCCCAGGCGATCCGCCAGTTCCGCAGCTTCAGGTACTCCGCGCCCGCGTGCACCCGCGCGAGGTGCAGCCGCACCCATTCGTGGTCGATGGCGCCGGTCTCCTTCGCCCACTCCAGCACGTCGGCGAGGGCCTTGCGGACCGGCGCCGACGACGTCAGCGCGACGCGCTCGTGGTTGAGCTGGTTGGTGATCAGCGGCCAGCCCGCGTTCTCCTCGGCGACGCGTGCGGACATCGGCACGCGCACGCCGTCGTAGTACGTCGCGCTCGTCCCGGCGCCCGCGACCGTGTGCACCTTGGTCCACGAAAACCCGGGAGCCGACGTCGGCACGATGAGGATCGACAGCCCGCGGTGCTTCTTCGCGTCCGGATCCGTCCGGACAGCGAGCCAGACGTAGTCGGCGTACTCGATCAGGCTGGTCCACATCTTCTGCCCGGTGACGACGTACTCGTCGCCGTCGCGCTCGGCGCGCGTCCGCAGCGACGCCAGGTCGGTGCCGGCCTCGGGCTCGGAGTAGCCGATCGAGAAGTGCAGCTCGCCGGCGGCGATCTTCGGCAGGTAGAACGCCTTCTGCTCGTCGGTGCCGTAGCGCATGATGGTCGGCCCGACCGTGTTCACCGTGAGGAAGGGGACCGGCACCCCGGCGACGGCCGCTTCGTCGGTGAAGATGAGCTGGTCGAGCATCGACCGGGCCTGCCCGCCGTACTCGCGGGGCCAGCCCAGCGCGAGCCAGCCGTCCTTGCCCAGCTGCCGGACGATCTCCTTGTACGCCAGGCCGTCGCCGTACTCACCGCCGCCCGAGCGGAGACCGTCACGGCGTTCGGGCGTCATCAGTTCGGCGAAGTACTCCCGAAGCTCGGCCGCCAGCGCCTGCTGCTCCGGCGTGTAGTCGATCCGCACCCGTCACCCCGATCCGGCGTTACACTAGAACCTGTTCTAGTTGTACCAGGACTCTCACGGCGGAGGAAGCATGGAGATCGGAGTCGATCGTTCGCTCTGCGAGGCGAACGCGGTGTGCGTGGGGTTCGCGCCCGACGTCTTCGACCTGGACGACGACGAAGAACTCGTCATCCGGCCCGGCGCGGTGCCTGTCGACCAGGTAGAACGTGTTTCTGACGCGATCAAGGGCTGTCCGAAGAACGCCCTGTTCACGATTGGTTAGCGCCGTTCACTCAAAGGGTTGCTCTGAACGAGAACAGATTCTACTGTAGGCCAGATCCAGGACTCGACGAGGAGGACCCGCGGTGAGCCTGACCGGCAGGACAGCGATCGTAACGGGGGCGGCCGCAGGGCTGGGGCGGGCCGAAGCGCTCGCGCTCGCCGCGCGCGGCGCCACCGTCGTCGTCAACGACATCAGCGAGCCGAAAGACGTCGTCGACGAGATCGAGACGGCGGGTGGCAAGGCGGTCGCGGTCGCCGGTGACGTCGGGGAGCGGGCCACGGCCGACGCCCTCGTCCAGGCCGCGCTCGACCTCGGCGGGCTCGACATCGTGGTCAACAACGCCGGCGTGGTCCGCGACCGCATGCTGTTCTCGATGTCCGACGACGATTGGGACACCGTGCTCCGCGTCCACCTGCGCGGGCACTTCCTGTTGTCCCGCAACGCCGCGAAGCACTGGCGCGACAAGTCCAAAGCGGACGGGAAGCCGGTGTACGGGCGGCTCGTCAACACCGCGTCGGAGGCGTTCCTCTTCGGCTCCCCGGGCCAGCCCAACTACGCGGCGGCGAAGGCGGGGATCGCCGCGCTCACCGTGTCGGCCGCCCGCGGCCTGGCCAAGTACGGCGTCCGCGCCAACGCGATCTGCCCGCGCGCGCGGACGGCGATGACCGAGGGCGTGTTCGGCGCCGCTCCTGAGAACACTACAGCCGGCGCCGATCCCCTTTCGGTCGACCACGTCACCCCGTTCGTCGCCTACCTCGCTTCCCCCGCGGCCGAGCACGTCAACGGCCAGGTGTTCGTGGTGCACGGCGGAACGGTCGCCTTGGTCGAACCTCCGCGGATCGAGCGGCGCTGGGGGCTCGACGAGCTCGAAACCACCGTGAGCGCGTTCTTCGCCGAACGCGATCCCGCACGGATGTTCGCCGTCACCGAGATCCTGGAGGAGTCGTGAGGCTGGACGGGAAGATCGCCCTGATCACCGGGGCCGCCCGCGGGCAGGGCGAGGCCGCCGCCCGCGCGTTCGTCGCCGAGGGCGCGAAGGTGGTCATCGCCGACATCCTCGACGACGAGGGCAAGCAGCTGGCCGCCGAGCTCGGCGAGCAGGCCGTCTACCAGCACCTCGACGTCGGCGACGAGGACGGCTGGACGGCCGCGGTCGAGCGCGCCACCACCGAGTTCGGCGCCCCGAACGTGCTGGTCAACAACGCGGGGATCCTCCATTTCTCCGAGCTCGGCAAGACGACGCTGGCCGATTACGAGCGCGTCATCCGGGTCAACCAGATCGGGGCGTTTCTCGGCATGCGTTCGGTCGTTGAACCGATGACCGCCGCCGGCGGTGGCTCCATCGTCAACGTGTCCTCTGTGGAGGGACTGGCCGGGATGCCCTACCTCGTCGCCTACACCGCGAGCAAGTTCGCCATCCGCGGCATGACCAAGGTCGCGGCCATGGAGCTCGGCAAGAAGCACATCCGCGTCAACTCCGTGCACCCCGGCGCGATCGACACCAAGATGGTCGAGACCGCGGCGGGCGGCCAGAAAGTCGACATGTCGTACGTCGGGAAGAAGGTCGCGCTGCGGCGGGTCGGGCAGCCCGAGGACGTCGCCAAGCTGGTGTTGTTCCTGGCCAGCGACGAGAGCGCGTACTGCACGGGAGCGGAGTTCGTGGTGGACGGCGGGTCCACGGCGACACACGCGCTCAATTTGCAGTAAACATCGCTAGTAAACACCGCTAACGAAAATCGGGCACCGGGTGTGGAGAAGACTCGGAGGTCAGCGAAGACCTACTGGGAGGTGTGGTGAGCGACAGCACTGGCACGCTCCCGGGAACTGCGGCCCTGACCCAGGTCGGCCGCTTGGCGACGCTTTCCTGGGAAGTCCTGCGCGCGATCTTCAAACGGCCCTTCCAGGCGCGCGAGTGGATCCAGCAGTGCTGGTTCTTCGCGAGCGTCACGATTCTCCCGACGGCACTGGTGGCCATCCCGTTCGGCGCGGTGATCGCGCTGCAGCTCGGTTCGCTGACCGCGCAGATCGGCGCGCAGTCGTTCACCGGCGCGGCCAGCGCGCTGGCCATCGTGCAGCAGGCCAGCCCGCTGATCACCGCGCTGCTCGTCGCGGGCGCGGGCGGCAGCGCGGTCTGCGCGGACATCGGAGCGCGCAAGATCCGCGAAGAGATCGACGCCATGGAAGTCCTCGGCGTCAACCCGATCCAGCGTCTCATCGTGCCGCGCGTGCTCGCCGCGATGGTGGTTTCGGTGCTGCTCAACGGCTTGGTCAGCGTCGTCGGCGTGCTCGGCGGCTACTTCTTCAACGTCGTCCTGCAGGGCGGCACACCCGGGGCGTACCTGGCCAGCTTCAACGCCCTCGCGCAGGTGCCGGACCTCTGGGTCAGCGAGATCAAGGCGCTGCTGTACGGCTTCGTCGCCGGGGTCGTCGCCGCCTTCCGCGGGCTGAACCCGGCGGGCGGGCCGAAGGGCGTCGGCGACGCCGTCAACCAGGCCGTGGTCATCACGTTCCTGCTGCTGTTCCTCATCAACGTCGTGCTCACCGCGATCTACCTGCGGATCGTCCCGCCGAAGGCCATGTGATGACGGCGGAACCCCTGGACGCCGACCGGACGCTCGAGTACCTCGCGCGGCCGGGCCAGAGCCTGGAAGGGCTCGGCAAGCAGCTGGCGTTCGCCGCGAAAGCGCTCGCCTGGTCGCCGCGCACGATCCGTCGCTACAGCCGGGAAACCCTGCGGCTGCTGACGGAGGTCTGCTTCGGCACCGGCGGCCTCGCGGTCATCGGCGGCACGCTCGGCGTGATGGTCGGGATGACGTTCTTCACCGGCCTGATCGTCGGCCTGCAGGGCTATTCCGCGCTCAACCAGCTCGGTACGGCCGCGTTGACCGGGTTCATCTCCGCCTACTTCAACACCCGCGAAGTCGCACCGCTGTCCGCGGGACTCGCCTTGAGCGCCACCGTCGGCTGCGGCTTCACCGCCCAGCTCGGCGCGATGCGGATCTCCGAGGAGATCGACGCCCTGGAAGTCATGGGCGTGCCGAGCATGCCCTACCTGGTGACGACGCGGGTGCTCGCCGGCGTCGCCGCGGTGATCCCGCTGTACGCGGTCGGCCTGCTGTCGAGCTATCTGGCCTCGCGGCAGATCACCATCTGGCTCTACGGCCAGTCCGCGGGCACCTACGACCACTACTTCACGCTCTTCTTGCCACCCGGCGACGTCCTCTGGTCGTTCGGGAAGGTGATCGTGTTCAGCGTGCTCGTGATCCTGTCCCATTGTTACTACGGCTTCAACGCGAGCGGCGGCCCGGCCGGGGTCGGCGTGGCGGTGGGCCGCGCGGTGCGGACGTCGATCGTGCTGATCTCGGTGCTGGACTTCTTCCTGTCCCTCGCGATCTGGGGCGCGAACACCACGGTGAGGATCTCGGGATGAGGCGCGAGCTCTGGCAGCGGCTCCGGTACCAGGTGCTGGGGCTGGCCTTCCTGCTCGTCGCCGCCTTGTTCATCGCGTCCACGCTCGCCGTCTACAACAAGGCCTTCACGCCCGTGACGATGGTGAAGCTGGAAACCGACCGCGTCGGCAGCCAGCTGCGCACCGGCGGCGACGTCAAGGTCCGCGGCATGCTCGTCGGCGAAGTCCGGTCGGTGCTCGCGAAGGGCGACCACGCCGAGCTGGAGCTGGCCCTCGACCCGGACAAGACGGCCGTCATCCCGGCGAACGTGTCCGCGCGGCTGCTCCCGAAGACGCTCTTCGGCGAGCGCTATGTCGCCCTCCAGCTGCCGGAACGCAAGGATCGGCCGATCAAGGCGGGCGACGTCATCCCGCAGGACCGCAGCAGCGCCGCGATCGAGCTGCAGAAGGTCCTCGACGACGTCATGCCGCTGCTGCAGGCGGTCCAGCCGGAGAAGCTGTCGAGCACGCTGACGGCGGTGGCGACCGCGCTCGACGGCCGCGGCAAGCAGCTCGGCCACACCCTCGCGGGCCTGTCCGACTACCTCGGCAAGCTCAACCCGTCGCTCCCGGACATCAAGGCCGACATCACCGGCCTGGCGAACGTCGCGAACACCTACGACAAGGCGGCGCCGGATCTCCTGCAGGCGCTGTCCGACCTGACGACGACGAGCCGGACGATCGTCGACCAGCGCGACCGGCTGAGCGACCTCTACGCCACGGTCACCGCCGCTTCGGTGGACCTCACGAACTTCCTGCAGGTCAACGAGGACAACTTGATCCGGCTCACCACGGCGATCCAGCCGACGCTGGACGTCCTCGCCAAGTACGCGCCCGAGTACCCGTGCCTGCTTCGGCAGCTCGCCGAGTCCGTGCCACGGGCGGAGCTGGCGTTCGGCAAGGGCACCGCGCACCCCGAGGTCAGCCGGGTCACCATCGAGTTCGCCGCCAGCCGGGGCAAGTACCTGCCCGGCGTCGACGAGCCGAAGTACGAGGACAAGCGCGGCCCGCGCTGCTACCCGAGCGTTCCGAAGCCCGGGGTGTGGCCGCAGTACCCGCCGGACGGCGCCATCAAGGACGGCTCCAGCAAGCCGGCGCCGCCGAAGAACCCGCCCGAGACGCTGCCCGGCCCGATCACGGCGGGCGGTGGGGCCGTCGGTGGCGGCGGCACGATCGTCGGCTCGGCCTACGAAGAGGACCTGATCGACCTGCTCGCTTCGCCCGCGCTCGGCACCTCGCCCGGCGACGTGCCCGGCTGGGCCGGCCTGCTCGTCGGGCCGCTCTACCGCGGGGCGGAGGTGGAGCTGAAGTGAGGAGCTTCGTCCCGTCGCTGGTGAAGCTGGGGATCTTCGCGGTGGTCACCGTGCTGTTCACCGGGATCCTCGCGGCCACCATCGCGAACACCAACTTCGGCGAGACGTCGGGTTACCTGGCCAAGTTCACCGACGCGTCCGGTCTCAAGGAAGGCGACGACGTCCGCATCGCCGGCGTCAAGGTCGGGCAGGTCGACACCATCGAGGTCGTCGAGGGGGAGCGGAACCTCGCCCAGGTCCGGTTCGACGTCGAACACGCCTACCGGCTGCCCGAGACGGTGACCGCGACGATCAAGTACCGCAACCTCGTCGGCCAGCGCTACCTCGCGCTCGGCACCGACGTCCCGGGCGGCAAGACGCTGCCGGACGGCGGCACGATCCCGCCGGAGCGCACGAAACCCGCGTTGAACCTCACCGTGTTGTTCAACGGGTTCAAGCCGCTGTTCAAGGCGTTGAGCCCGAAGGACGTCAACCAGCTGTCGGCCGAGATCATCAGTGTCTTCCAGGGCGAGGGCGGCACGATCACCAGCCTGCTGCAGCACACCGCGTCGCTCACCACCGCGATCGCGAGCAAGGACCAGGTGATCGGCCAGGTCATCGCCAACCTCAACACCGTCCTCGGCACGGTCAACGCCCACGGCCCGCAGCTCGGCGACCTCATCGAGCAGACCCAGAAGCTGGTCAGCGGGCTGGCCGAGCAGCGCAAGCCGATCGGGGACGCGGTCAGCGCGCTCGGCGACCTCGCCGTGTCCACCATGGGCCTGCTCGCCGACGCGCGCCCGGCGTTGAAGGACGACGTCGCGAAGCTCGGCACGCTCTCGCAGAACCTCGGCGACTCCGGCGTGCTGCTCAACCACCTCCTCGAGGTGCTGCCCGGCAACCTGCAGAAGTTCACCCGGACCCTGAGCTACGGCAGCTGGTTCAACTACTACCTGTGCGGGATCACCGGCACCATCGGCATTTCCTCGCTCGACATCACCCTGCCGATCATCCCCATTCCCGGCACGCAGCGCGCGGAGAGGTGTGGTCCGTGAAGCCGCTGAAGGAACGCCACCAGGCGGGAGTCGGCGCGGTCGCGCTCGTGCTGATCGTGCTCGTCACGGCCACGACGTACTTCTCCGACCAGCTCCCGTTCTTCGGCAACGGCACGACGTATTCGGCGTACTTCGGCGAGTCCGCCGGGCTGGCGCCGGACAACGAGGTCGAGGTCGCCGGCGTCAAGGTCGGCACGGTGTCGTCGGTGAAGCTGGCGGGCAAGCAGGTCCTCGTGAAGTTCCGGGTGAAGGACGTCCGGGTCGGCGACGCGACGACGGCGTCCATCGAGATCAAGACGCTGCTGGGGGAGAAGTACCTCGCGCTCGACCCGAAGGGCAGCGGCGCGCAGGAGCCGAACCAGACGATCCCGCAGGCCCGCACCCGCACGCCGTTCCAGCTGCAGGACGCCTTCGAGCAGCTGTCGACGACGGTCGGCGACATCGACACGAAACAGCTCGCCGACAGCTTCAACGCGTTGTCCGACAGCCTCAAGGACAGCCCGCAGTACCTGAAGGACACGTTGAACGGGCTTTCCTCGCTGGCGAAGACGGTGTCGTCCCGCGACGCCGACCTGCACACGCTGCTGGCCAACACCAGCCAGGTCTCGAAGACGCTGTCCGACCGCAACGCCCAGCTGCAGCGCGTGATCAGCGACGGCAACCTGCTGCTCACCGAGCTGCAGAACCGCAGGGCCGCGATCAACGCCCTGCTCACCGGCACCCAGCAGCTGTCGCAGCAGCTGACCGGGCTGGTCCAGGACAACCGCGAACAGCTGAAGCCGACGCTGGAGAAGCTCGGGAAGGTGACCGACATCCTGCAGCGCAACCAGGGCAACCTCGACAAGAGCCTGCAGCTGATGGCGCCGTTCGCCCGCGTCGGCGCCAACGCCACCGGCAACGGCCGCTGGTTCGAAGGCTACCTGTGCGGGCTGCTTCCGCCGACGATCACCGTCGGCGGGCTGCACATCAACCCCGAAGGCTGCACCCCGCCGATCGCGGCGCCGAACCAGGGGGTGGGCCGCCGATGACCATCCGCACCTATCGCGGCCGGAGCCTCGTGACGTGGCTGGCGTTCGCGTGCGTCCTCGCGCTGATCGTCACCGCCGGGTTGTACCTGGTGTTCCGGTCGTCGGCCGGCACCAGGCTTTCCGCGTACTTCGGCAAGACCGTCGGCCTGTACGCGGGTTCGTCGGTGCGGGTGCTCGGCGTGCCGGTCGGCCAGGTCACCGACGTCACGCCCGAAGGCGACGCGGTCCGCGTCGACATGCGGGTCGACGACGTCCCGCTGCCGGCCGACGTCGGCGCCGTCGTCGTCGCGCCGAGCCTGGTCAGCGACCGGTACGTCCAGCTCACCCCGGCCTACGACGCGGGGCCGGCCCTGGCGACGGGCACGGTCCTGCCGCGTGAGCGCACGGCGACGCCCGTGGAGCTGGACGACCTCTACTCCAGCCTGGACAAGCTCTCGACGGCGCTGGGCCCGAACGGCGCCAACAAGAACGGCGCGTTGTCCGGTGTGCTCGACACCGCCGCGAACACGTTGAAGGGCAACGGGGCTTCGCTGAACTCGACGGTCGGTCAGCTCGCCCAGCTCGCGAAGACCCTCGACGGCTCGAAGGACGACCTGTTCTCGACCGTGCAGAACCTGAACTCCTTCACCGGCGCCCTGGCCCAGAGCGACCAGCAGCTCAACGAGTTCTACGGCCGCGTCGCCGACGTCAGCCGGTTCCTGGCCGCCGACTCCGCCGACGTCGGGGCCGCGCTGCAGTCCCTCGGCGGTGCGCTCGGCGACGTCCAGCAGTTCGTCAACGACAACAAGGCCGCGTTGGAGTCCAATGTGGACAAACTGGCGTCGCTGTCGAAGGTCCTGGTCGACCAGCGCGCCGCGCTCGCCGAGGTGCTCGACATCGCCCCGACTGGCGCCACGAACTTCATCAACTCCTACGACGCGGCGTCGGGCACCATCGCCGTCCGCGACAACCTCAACGAACTCACCAACCCGCCGATCCTCACCGTGTGCCGGCTGATCAGCGCGGCCACCCCGAAGGAAGTCCCCGACGCACTCGGGAACATCTGCAAGCAGCTCGCGCCGATCCTGGACGGGGCGTTGAAACTCCCGACCATCCCGCAGGTGCTCAACTCCCTGCAGAACGGGACACTTCCGCCGTTGCCGCTCCCGCTGGTCGACGTGATGGAACAGCTTTCCGGCGGTGCGAAGTGAACCGGCGGCAGCGGGTCGCCGGCGCGCTGGCCGGGGTGCTCGTGCTGGCCGGCTGCAGCGACGGGGGGTTCAACGGCCTCTACGGCATGCCGCTGCCGGGCGGCGCCGACGTCGGCGACCACCCGTACCACGTCACCGCGCTGTTCACCGACGTGCTGGACCTGGTGCCGCAGTCGAGCGTCAAGGTCAACGACGTCGCGGTCGGCCGCGTCGACAAGATCACCCTGACCCCCGACACGCGGTCGGCGCTGGTGGCGATGACCGTCAACGGCGACATCGCGCTGCCCGCGAACGCCCGCGCCGAGCTGAAGCAGTCCAGCCTGCTGGGGGAGAAGTTCGTCGAGCTGAGCGTGCCCACGGCCGAACCGGCCGCCGGGAAACTGGCCGACGGCGCGCAGATCCCGCTCGGGCGCACCAACCGCAACCCCGAGGTCGAGGAGGTGCTCGGCGCGCTTTCCCTGCTGCTCAACGGCGGCGGCGTCGAGCAGATCCAGAAGATCAGCCACGAACTCAACGACGCCCTTTCGGGCAACGAGCCGGAGATCCGGGCGCTGCTGTCGCGGGTGGACGAGCTGGCCACCCAGCTGGACGGGCACAAGACGGAGATCCTCCGCGCGATCGACGGGCTCGGAAAGCTCTCGAAGACCTTGACCGGGCAGACGCAGAACCTGACGAACGCGCTGGACAACCTCGCGCCAGGCCTGAAGATCGTCACCGACCAGCGCGACCAGCTCGTGGGCATGCTGAACGCGCTGAACACGTTGTCCGGCGTCGCGGTCGACACCGTGACGAAGAGCCGGGACCAGCTCGTCGCGAACCTCAAGGCGCTGCAGCCGACGTTGACGAAGCTCGGCGAGGCGGGCCAGAACCTGCCGAACGCGTTGCAGATCCTGCTGACCTACCCGTTCCCGGACTACGCGGGCAACGTGATCAAGGGCGACTACGCGAACGTCGAGGCGAACGTGAACCTCGACCTCGACACGCTGATCCAGAACTTCACGAACTCGTCGCAGCCGCCGATCGCGCTGCCGTCCGGGATCGGCGGTCAGCAGACCCCGGTAGCGCCGCCGCTGCCCCTGCCCGACCTCGGCTCGGTCCCGCAGGCCGCCGGCCCCGACCTGCTGGGCGGCCTGCTCGGCCTGATCGGGGGTGGCCGGTGACCCGCAAGATCCGCGTCCAGCTGTTCGCGTTCGTCGTCATCGCGGTGGTGTCCGTCGTCTACGCCGGCGGCCACTACGCCGGGCTGGACCGGCTCTTCGGCAACCGCGGCTACGTCGTCACCGCCCAGCTGACCGACTCCGGCGGCATCTTCGTCAACTCCGAGGTCGCCTACCGCGGGGTCACGGTCGGCCGGGTGACGTCGATGACGCTCACCGAGCACGGCGTCGACGTCGCCCTCGACATCGACGCGGGCGCTCCGGACATCCCGGCCGACGCGCACGCGCAGGTGGCGAACCGCTCGGCGGTGGGGGAGCAGTTCGTCGACCTCCTGCCCCAGCACAACGGCGGCCCGTTCCTGAAGGACGGCTCGGTGATCACCGCGGACCGGACGTCGCTGCCGCCGTCGCCGGACACGGTGCTCAGCCACCTCGACGACCTCGTCGCGAGCGTGCACCCGGACTCGCTGCGGACGGTCGTCGACGAGACGTACGACGCGTTCGCGGGCGCGGGACCGGAACTGCAGCAGCTGCTCGACAGCACGGGTTCGCTGACCGCGGTGGCCGCGCAGTACGTGCCGCAGACGCAGGGGCTGCTGGCGAACTCGCGGATCGTGCTCGGCACCCAGGAACGGCAGGCGGCGAACATCACCGACTTTGCCAGCGGCCTTCGCACGATCGCGGGGCAGCTCAAGAAGTCGGATCCGGACCTGCGGCGGGTGATCGCGCAGGCACCGCAGCTGAGCAGGCAGATCAGCGACGTGCTGGCCGCGTCCGGCACCGACCTGGGCGTGCTGTTCGCCAACCTGCTGACCACGGCGCAGATCACGACGTCCCGCACGGACTCCATCGAGGAACTGCTGGTGGCGTACCCGATCATCTCGGCGTTCTCGCCGTCGACGTCCCCGGACGGCACGGGCCACCTCGGCGTGGTGTTCAACTTCTTCGACCCGGCTTCGTGCACGAAGGGCTACGAAGGCACGAAGGAGCGTCCGGCGAACGACACCACCGAAGCGCCGGTGAACATGAACGCCTACTGCGCCGAGCCGCCCGGCAGCCCGACCGGGGTGCGCGGGGCGCAGAACGCGCCTTACGCGGGGAAGCCGCCCGCCATTCCCGCGGCGCCGCAGCAGCAAGCCGCGTCGGCTCCTCAGCAGCTGCCGGGAATGCTGAGCCTGCTCACGGGGCCGTCGGCGGGTGGGCTGGCCAAGCTGCTGGGCGCGCCGTGAAGCTGAGGTTCCTGGTGGCGGCGGCGGTGCTTTCCGTGCTGGCGGCGGCTTTCTCGGGCTGGTCGTGGTGGCGCGCGGCCACCGACGACGCTTCGGCCCGGGGCCGCGAGCGGGACGCGGTGCTGGCGGCGGCGGGTCCGTCACTCGTCACGTTGAACACGATCGACTACCGCACGGCGGCGGCGGACGTGGACCGCTGGATAGCGGCGACGACGGGACAGTACGGGAAGGACCTCGCGGGCGACCGCCAGCTGCAGATCGACCGTGCCTCGACGGCGCGCACGGTTTCCTCCGCCTCGCTGGTCCAGGCGGCGGTGACGGAAATCGACGTCTCCTCGGGCTCGGCCCGGCTGCTGGCGGTGCTCGACGTCCGGGTCTCGACGGGAGGCGGAGCGGTCACCCCGAAGATGAACCGGCTGACGGTGGACGTGGCCCGGTCCGACGCGGGGTGGAAGATCTCCGGCGTCCAGGCGGCGGGCTCATGACCCGCATCCTGGCGGCGGTGGTGGTGCTGGCCCTGGGCTGCGCGGTGTGGTTCGGCATCGAGACGGCGTCCCTGTCCCCGGGCGACAACCAGGCCCTGGTGGACCCGGCGGCGACTGCCGACGTGACGTCGGAGGTGAGCGACGCGGTGAAGGCCGTGTTTTCGTACGACTACGCGAACCTGGCCCGTACCGAGCGGGCGGCCGCGGAGGTCCTGACCGGCGACGCGGTCCGCCAGTACCAGGCCCAGTTCGCCTCGGCCCGGACCCGGGCGGTCACGGAGAAGCTGGTCCGCACGACGACGGTCCGGGCGGCGGGGGTGCGTTCACTGAAGGGTGACGAGGCATCGCTGCTGTTGTTCCTGGACCAGCAGACGGTGACCCAAGGCGGCGGCGCGCCGTCGTCGTCGGTCGCTCAGCTGTCGGTGACGGCGAAGCGGGTCGACGGCCGCTGGAAACTGGCCACCCTGACGGCGCTTTAGTGCCGAGCCGGCCATTCCCAACGTCCTAGCCACATTTACCGCCGGGCATCTTGCGGCGGTAGGCATCGGCGACGTCGCTCAGGTAGGTCGTGTCGCTGACGAGGTCGCCCCCGCCGGACACGACGGCCTCCTGCTCCCTCGGTGCCGTCCCGCGGGCCCGGGCACGCAGGGCCTCGGCGACGACCGCGGCCTCCACCTCCGCTTCCAAGCTCCGGCCGGCCAGCCCCGCTCGCCGCGCCTCCTTTCTCGCCGTGACGGCCACCGTGGGGTCACGGTACGGCTGGAGCGCCAGCAGGCCGTCCCGGATCTCGATCACCCGCCGGTACAGGCGCAGCTTCAGGTTCCCGAGCGCCACCGCGCCGGGCGGGGCGAGGGCGATCTCCGGGGCGGCCCGGTACAGGTCCGTCCACAACGGACTCAGGCGGCGGTAGAGGTGGTAGCGCGACAGCCAGCCGGCCACGGCGGGCAGTGCGGCGCCGAGCAGGACCAGCACGTGGGCCGCCGTCGGGAGCACCTTGCCGACCAGGAACTCCCGGCCCAGCGGATAGTCGAAGCCCCATCGCGGCGACGCGGCCAGGATCGTCTTGTTCACCAGGTACAGCACCGCCGCCGCGGTGCCCGCGACGATGAGCCACAGACCGATCCGCAACACCGGGTCACCGGCGATCCGGGCGTAGCGCAGGCACAGCACGATCACCGCGGCGAACGCCGGGATCTGCGCGGCGGCGTAGGCGATGCAGTACTCCATCACCCACGGCGACTGCGGCATCAGGTCCGGGGTGAGCGCGAAGAACACGCACATCACCACGAACGTCCCGGCGATCCACCAGCTCTGCCACCGAAATCCGGTCGGCGCCCCGCTCAGGTGCGCCAGGAACCGCTGCGCCGCCCACACCGCGAACAGCATGCCCGCGTGCCCCACCAGCCGCGGCAGGTCCTCGGCGCCGGTCAGCTCCTTGATCGCCGCGTGCCCGGCCGGGGTCAACGCGGTCAGCGAGACGGCGAGGCCGCCGAACACCCACCGCACCGACCGGCGGCCGCGGTCCTGCCCACCCCGCCGGACCGCGAACAGGGTCCAAGCCAGGATCGGGGGCCCGTACCGGATCAGCCATTCACCCATCGCCGTCCCCCAGCGCGTCGCGGAGCCGGTCGAGGGGGCCCGTGCCCCCGCGTGCCCGCTGCTGGATCAGCGTGGCGAGCATCTCGGCCTCGCGCTCCTCCGCCGTCGAGTAGCCGGACCGGCCGAGCACCCGGCGCACCATCTCGGGATCCAGGCTGGGAAGCAGGGCCTGGGCGGGCAGTGACTCCGGGTAGTGGTCGCACAGCACGTGGCTCAGTTCGTGCAGGATGATGTGCTCCTGGTGCGGCGGCGTGGTCACCTCTTCGTAGAAGATCAGGTCCGTGGTGGCGGTAGCCACCCAGAGCCCGCAGACCCCGGTCAGACCGGCCATCGGGAACAGCCGGATCGGCCTCCCGCGCTCACGGGCGACCTGTTCGCACAGGGTCCGGGCGTCGAAGGGAATCGGCATCGGCAGGTCGCGCAGGCGTGCTTCGCAGCGCTTGCGCAGTCGCCGGTCGCTCACCGCCGCGCGTCCGGGTCGGGCAGTCCTTCCAGTTCGCGCACGCGGTCGACCATTTCCGCGATGGCCTCCAGGCTCTTCGGCGACAACCCGTTGGCGCGCAGGGCGATCTGCCGGACCGGCGCGTCGCGCAGCACGCTGAGCAGCGCCAGTTCGGCATTGATGCGCTCCGCTTCGGCGTCGTCGAAGAAATAGGCGGCCGGGACGCCGAAGAAGCCCGCCAGCGCCTCCAGGTGCCGCTTGGTCGGATTGTCACGCAGGCCCTTGCGCAGCTGCCAGAGGTAGGTCGCCGAGATGGTGGGGCCGCCCTTGGCGCGGATGGCCTCGGCGACCTCTTCGAAGGAGTACTCGTTGCCCGTGCGCGGCCGCACGGTGCTGAACAGGTGGTCCACCTTCGCGGCGAGCGTCTCCGGCATGGGCCCACTTTACCGGCCACCAGCTGATGTGAAGGCGGTAAGCCGCACAAGTCGTACCGTAGTTGACGGTTCTCTCAGGCCAGTTTATGCTCGGTCCGGTATTCATCAGCTGAAATGAAGTGACCGCGGCGACGAGGGGGCCTCGTGGAACTCGGAGTTCAGCTTGAGCCGGTCATGGGCGCTGGAGGCGCGCCCGTCGTCTGAAGCGGTCTGGGCGGTCGTTTCACCACGAGACGTCGCCCGGGAGCCGGCCGCGTCATTCCTTGCGTCTTCCCCGTGCGCCCGGCGTTTTCCGCCGGGCGTGGCTGGGACGTGCGCGGAAATTCCGGGGAATGGCCGGATTTGTCATTCATCAGAGGGAGGAACAACCATGTCCGCACATCTCTTGCGCAAAGCCGTCGCGACGGGGGCCGCAGTGGCCGCCGTCGCGACCGGAATGGTCGCCACCGCCGGGACCGCCGGCGCGACCACGACCGTCGAAAACACCTGTCCGAACTTGTACTTCTGCCTGTACTACAACTCGAACCGCGGTGGCGCGATCGCGACCTTCTTCAGCCGGGACGCCAACTTCGCCGATGACCACTTCGCCGGGAGCGGCGCCGGGCGCGGGCAGGTCGTGAAGAACAACGCGGCCTCGGCGCAGAACAACCAGACCGGCCTCGAGGCGTGGGTGTGGTTCAACAGCAACTTCGGCGGTGCGCACGACGTCGTGCTCCGCAGCAGCTGGCGCAACCTGACCGCGACCTACAACGAAAATGCCTCGTTCGACTGGCACAGCTGACCGGCCGGGCCCGCGGAGGCACGTGGCCTCCGCGGGCCTGCTGGTCCTCCTGACCGCCTGTTCCGCCACGCCGCCCGCGGCCGACCCGCTCGAGGTGCCTTCGCTGGAGTCGATCGTGGTCGACGGGATCCGGCCGATCGGCGACAGCACGAGCCTGCCGCTGCCGATCGATCCCTACCAGTGGAGCGACAGCGACACCCGGACGATGGGCCGGGCCTTGGACCGGGCGGCCGGGCGCTGCCTCTCCGGGTTCGGGCTGGCCATGCCGGTCACGCCGGCGATGCCCGACGTCGGGCCGGCGTCGGTGACCGCGCGCCGGTACGGCCTGACCTCCGGTTCCGAGGCCGCGACGAGCGGCTACCGGCTGAAGGCGGCGATGGACGCCGGTCCCCGGCCGGCGCCGTCACCGCCCGATCCCGAAGTCGCCGCGGTCCTCCGGGGCACGACCGGCCGGGTCGGGGGACGCGTGGTCCCGGCCGGTGGCTGTGCGGGACAGGCCGCCGCCGAACTCGGCGCGGGAGCCAGGCCCGGGGCGGCCGACCTGGTCCAGGACATCAACACCCGGTCGTGGGAGCTGTCCCGGACGCATCCGGTGGTGACCGCCGCGTTCCGGGCGTGGTCCGCCTGCATGAAGAAGGCCGGCGCCGACTATCCGGACCCGATGGCCGCGATGAACGACCGGCGGTTCACCGGGGTGCCGTCACCGCGGGAAATCGCCGTGGCCCGAGCGGACGTGGCGTGCAAGACGGCCACGAACACCACCGGGATCTGGTACGCGGCCGAAGTCGCCGTGCAGCGGAAGATGATCGAACGAAACCAGAGCGCGTTGGACGTCGCGAAGCGCGTGAAGAACGATCAGCTCGCGCTCGCACGGAAAACCCTGGCGGCGCCATGAGGTCGGGTGCAGCGGTCCGGGCGCGGGGCTAGCCGTCCCAGACCGTGGCACCCTGGCGGAGAACCTCCACATCGGACCGCTCCTCGACCGGCCACAGCTCCACCACGTACCGGTAGTGCTCGCCGAACTCGTGCTCGTTCCAGGTGACCGCGGGCGGACCGGCGGGCACGTAGGAAACCCGCGCCCGGTACAACCCCGGCAGCACCGAGAAGAACCTTTCCTGCGACGGGTAGTCCGCGGGCCCGGAAATGACCAGCCGGCCGCTCGGAACCGGAAGATCCGCTTCCACCACGTGCTCGGCGTCGGCGGCCAGGACCGGCGCCGAGGGCAGCAGCGTCACCGACGACTCCACCACGTCCGAGCGCGCCGTCGCGATGGCGAGGCCGCCGGGCTCCGCCCCGATCCGGTGGGATTCCACCGCTTCCGGCGTCCACCCGGTGCCGGTCAGCCGCGCACCGGAATCCCGCACGGTGAACTGCCGCTGGTCGGCGTGGACGACGAGATGCACACGAACCACCCTAGCCAGGACCCGCCCCGAAATGGTATCGACACCAGGGTTAGCGTTGAGGCCATGACCACTGCTTCCGTCGACGTCGACACGGCCCGCAGCGACTACGCGGCCCTGGTCGGCCGAGGCCTCTCCCTGGACATCACCCGCGGCAAGCCGTCCCCCGAGCAGCTCGGCCTTTCGAACGGGCTGCTGAGCCTCCCCGGCGACGGCACCTTCAAGGCCGAGGACGGCACCGACGTCCGCAACTACGGCGGCCTCCAGGGCCTGCCGGAGCTGCGCCGCATCTTCGCCGGCGCGCTGCAGGTGCCCGCCGGGCAGCTGCTCGCCGCGGGCAACTCCAGCCTCGAGCTGATGCACGACGCCGTCGTCCAGGCCCTGCTGAGCAAGCTCCCCGGCGCCGAGCGCCGCTGGGCCGACGAGCCGCAGGTGAAGTTCCTCGCCCCCGTCCCGGGCTACGACCGCCACTTCGCGCTCACCGAGCGCTTCGGCATCGAGCTGGTCCCGGTCGCGATGACCGACGAGGGCCCCGACATGGACGCCGTCGAGACGCTGGTCGCCGAGGACCCGGCCGTCAAGGGCATCTGGTGCGTGCCGAAGTACAGCAACCCCACCGGTGTCACGTTCAGTGACGACGTCGTCCAGCGGCTCGCCACCATGCGCACCGCGGCGCCCGACTTCCGGATCTTCTGGGACAACGCCTACGCCGTGCACCACCTCACCGACGACGAGCCGGAGCTGGCCGACCTCCTCGCCCTGGCGACCGAGGCGGGGAACGCCGACCGCGTGTTCGTGTTCGGCTCGACGTCGAAGATCACCCTCGCCGGCGCCGGCGTCGGCTTCTTCGGCGCGTCCGAAGCCAACCTCGCCTGGTGGACCGGCAACATCGGCAAGCGCACGATCGGCCCGGACAAGGTCAACCAGCTGCGGCACGCGCACTTCCTCTCCGACGAAGACGGCGTCCGCGCCCACATGCGCAAGCACGCGGCGATCATCGGCCCGAAGTTCGCGGCCGTCGACCGCATCCTCACCGAGGAGCTGGCGGACCTGGCGTCCTGGACCAAGCCGACCGGCGGGTACTTCATCACGCTGACCGTCCCGCAGGGCACCGCGAAGGAGGTCGTGCGGCTGGCGAGGGAGGCCGGTGTCGCGCTGACCCCCGCCGGGGCGACCCACCCGCACGGCGACGACCCGGCCGACGCCGTCATCCGCATCGCGCCGACCTTCCCGAAGCTCGAAGAGGTCGAGGAGGCCGTTCGCGCGCTGGCGGTCTGCGTCCGGCTCGCGGTCGCGCAGCGCGGCTGAGCTGGGCAAACCGAACTCGATCAAAAATTTTCCCGTTTTGACCGAGCCGGGGGCCGTCCGGGTACGTATGACCGGTGGGTGAGGTGGACGAACTCGTCACGAGAGGACGTCCCCCGGTGTTCGGAAAACGCTACACAGAGCAGCTGATCGAGCGCAGCGCGGAGAACGCGACCGACCGCCGCCGCTTCCTCAAGGCTGCGGGAGCGGCGGGGCTCGGCGTCGCGGGTGCCGGCGCGCTCGGCACAGCGCTGTCGCTCGGCCTCGGCTCTGCCGGTGCCACGCAGCAGTACGGTGCGCAGGGAGGTGACAAGGCGAAGGAGGCGGCGAGCGATGCCGCGGTCCTGAACTTCGCGCTGAACCTGGAGTACCTCGAGGCGAACCTGTACTCGTTCGCCGTCTACGGCTACGGGCTGAACGAGAAGTACGTCAACGGCGTCGGCAACCTGGGCAAGGTCTCCGGTGGGCACGCGGTGAAGTTCAAGAGCGAGCACACCAAGCAGATCGTCCAGGAGATCGCCGGCGACGAGGTCGCCCACGTCAACTTCCTGCGCAAGGCGCTGGACAAGGCCGCCGTCGCGCAGCCGGAGATCGACTTCCAGAACAGCTTCACCGCGGCCATGCAGGCGGCCGGGGTGATCCAGAAGGGTCAGACGTTCGACCCCTTCGGGAGCGAGAACAACTTCCTGCTCGCCGCCTACCTGTTCGAGGACGTCGGCGTGTCGGCCTACAAGGGCGCGGCGCCGCTGGTGAACAACAAGACGTTCCTCGACGCGGCGGCCGGCATCCTCGCGGTCGAGGCGTACCACGCGGGTATCGTGCGCAGCCAGCTGTTCGAGCGCGGCCTCGGCGACATCACGAACAAGATGTCCGACGCCCGCGACAGCCTCGACGGCAAGGCCGACGACGACGAAGGCGTGATCAAGGACGGCAAGGCGAACCTCGTCCCGGCCGACGCCAACGGCATCGCGTTCGGGCGGTCCGCGGACCGCGTGCTCAACATCGCCTACCTCAACCCGGACAAGGTGTCCTCGGGCGGGTTCTACCCGCGCGGCCTCAACGGTGAAATCGCCACCAGCGGTGCGAAGGAGAAGTAGGCACCGCGTGCCGCCGCCACGGTAACGTCACAGGCGGCGGCACGCGGAGTCGACGGGGGGCGCGAGGTGCGGGTACTGGTCGCGGGTGGCGGGATCTCCGGCACGGTCACGGCGATGGCGCTGAAGCTCGCCGGGCACGAGCCCGTCGTGTACGAGGCCTATCCCGCCGGCGGGGACGACATCGGCGCGTTCCTCACGATCATGCACAACGGCATGGACGCGTTACGCGCGATCGGCGCCCACCAGCCGGTGATCGACGCGTCCTTCGCCCCTTACGGCGTCGAGCTCGTCGCCCCGACCGGGGAAACCGTGGGGCGGCGGGAATTCGACACCGAAGGCCTCGACGGGCCGCGCACCCTGACCCGCGCGACGCTCTACCGCGTCCTGCAGGACGAGGCGGTGCGCCGAGGTGTCCCGCTGGAGCGCGGCAAACGGCTGGTGAGCGCGGCCGCGGGGGCCGGCGGCATCACGGCGGAGTTCGCCGACGGAACCGCCGCGACCGGCGACGTCCTCGTCGGCGCCGACGGCCTGCGCTCGGCCGTCCGGCGGCTGATCGACCCGGCCGCGGCCGAACCGCGCTACACGGGATTGACCGTCGTCTACGGCTACACGCGGGCCGGCGGGCTGCCCGCCGCGCCCGGGATCTACCGGATGATCCGCGGCGGCAAGGCGGCCTTCGGCTTCACCACCGACCCGGACGGCGCGACGTTCTGGTTCGCCCGCATCCCGGACGCCGAGCGGCCGCGCGAGGCCGTCGCCGCGGTGACCGCGGAGGGCTGGCGCGAGTTCGCCGGCGCGGCGTTCGCCGAGGACCCGTTGCCCTGCAAGGACATCATCGCGGCGACGGACGGCGAGGTCTTCGGCGGCCACTCCTACGACGTCCCGGAGACCCGGGTCTGGTCGACACCGGAAATGGTCCTCGTCGGCGACGCCGCCCACGCCGCGTCCCCGGCCGCCGGTCAGGGTGCCTCGATGGCTCTCGAAGACAGCGTGATCCTCGCGCAGTGCCTGCGCGACCTGCCGGACCCGGCCTCGGCTTTCGCGGCGTACGAAGGACTTCGCCGCGAGCGCGTCGAGAAGCTGGTGAAGGCGAGCGCGGGCGGGGACGTCGGCGACGAGCGCGGCTGGCTGTATTCGCACCACATCGACTGGGCCGCGAAGATCACCGCTTAGCGCTCGGCCGCGCGGGTGGTCGTGAGTGAGAAACAGTGTTCTAACGCTGTGCTTGAGTTCAGGACATCGTGAACAGTTGATGTTTCAGGACATCGTGAACACTGACCGGCCTGTCAGCATGGTGACCAGCGGTGTTGTGGTGATCATGCGGCGATGGGCAGAGCAGGGTTTTCGATGGATCCTGAGTTCGTCGCCGCGGTCGCCCGCGCCGCCTCCGGCGAAG
This sequence comes from Amycolatopsis vastitatis, assembly GCF_002234595.1. Taxonomy (GTDB): domain Bacteria; phylum Actinomycetota; class Actinomycetes; order Mycobacteriales; family Pseudonocardiaceae; genus Amycolatopsis; species Amycolatopsis vastitatis. Next base: position 30 of record NZ_NMUL01000045.1, on the reverse strand, counting down.
ACATCAACATCGCGCGGTTCTGCCGCAAGC
>NZ_NMUL01000044.1 GCF_002234595.1 Amycolatopsis vastitatis | reverse complement strand
CTCATTCCTGTCGTCCGACGACAGGAATGAGTCATTCACTCCACGTCGCCGGCGCGGAGGGCGAGGTAGACGTCGAGCTGGTCGGTGAACTCGGCCAGGTCCGCGCCCAGCAGCTCGCTCGCCCGGCCGATGCGGTAGCGCAGCGTGTTGACGTGGACGTGCAGGGCCTTCGCCGCCCGGGTCGGCGAGCCCGAGCACTCGAGGAACACCCGGACCGTGTGCACCAGGTCCGTGTGCTGCTCGGCGTCGTAGTCCAGGAGCGGCCCGAGCACCCGGCGGCGCAGCGCGGCGCGCAGCCCGTCCGGGGCGCCGGCCAGCAGCAGCCGGTGCGCGGCCACCTCGCCGGCCTCGACGACCGCGACGCGGCCCGCGCGCCGGGCCGCTGCTTCCAGGGCGTACCGCGCGATCTCCCGGCCCTCGGCCCGCGGCGCGGGATCGCTGACGCCGCAAAGGATCCGCTTCGCCCGCAGCAACGGTTCCGCAGTGGACAGTTCGGCCGCCGCCGAGTCCGGCCACCGCCCGGTCGCCGCATACGACGTGTCCCCGGTGGACTCGAACAGGGTTGCTCCGGGGAGCAGCTCCCGCAGGACGTCCCGGCTCTCGTCGCTGTCTTCGGTCCGCAACGCGACAACGCACACCTCGTCCGGCAACGAAGCCTCGGGCCGCGAAGCGCGCGCTCGCGTGACCCCGACGAGCCCCGCGACCTCCTCCGCCAGTTCGGCCTGCGCGGTGCTCAGGGGCCCGCCGATGGCGATCAGCCACGGCACCGCGTGCCGCCCTTCGACCTGAACCATCGTCAGCGGCCCGGACTCGCCGGCCGCGTACCGGTGGACGACGTCCTCGGCCGGCAGTGGCAGCGGGGACGCCCCGGCGACCACCCGGCCGAACGCCGACAGCACCCAGCACGGCAGCCCGAGCTCCGCCGAAGCCCGCTCCAGCAGCGTCTCGACCGGCGCCTCCGCGGCGGCCTGCAAACGTTTGCGTGCGCCGTCGGACGCGGCCGCCAGCGCCAGCACCACCTGCTCGGTGATCACCGAGAACGACAGGTCGGCGGGCACTTCCAGCAGCGGGATGCGGTGCCGCGCGCAGGCCGAGACCACGTCGTCCGGGATGCCACCCGAGTCGGCGCCGGACGCGGCCAGCGCCGCCGCGCCCGACCGGGCCAGTGCGGCCACGAACGGCTCGGCGTCACCCGGTTCGCGCCACCAGAGCAGGCCGGAAAGCACCAGTTCACCGGCCGAGAGGTACCGTCCGGGGTCGGGCAGCTCCGTGACGTAGATGCGGGTCACCGTCCGGTCGAGCAGCTCGGCCCCGGCCCGCGGGCGCAGCCGCAGCCCCGGCAGGCCCAGGAGAGTTTTCACGGTCGTCATCAGGCTTGTAGGAAAGCACAAACGCCGCCGGTTTCGCTCCGGTGCGTTTCATGCGTGGCGCCGTTGCCGCCCGGCCGTGATCCGTCGTCTACTGGTCTATCGCCCCCACGAAGGAGCGCCGTCGTTAAGGAGCAACAGTGGAGTTCCTGCGTCCCGTGACGCTCGCCGAGGCCCTGGCGCTCAAGGCCGGGCGGCCGGACGCGGTGCCGATCGCCGGCGGCACCGACGTCATGGTCGAGCTCAACTTCGACCACCGGCGGCCCGACGCCCTCCTGGACCTGACGCGGGTCCCCGAGCTGGCGGAGTGGTCCACATCGGACGGCACGGTCCGGCTCGGCGCCGGCGTCCCGTACAGCCGGGTCATCACTGAACTGGGTGAATCCATCCCCGCGCTGGCCATGGCGTCCCGCACGGTCGGATCGCCGCAGATCCGCAACCGCGGCACGGTCGGCGGCAACCTCGGCGCCGCCTCGCCCGCCGGCGACACCCACCCGGTGCTGCTCGCCTTGGACGCCCGGATCGAGGCCGCCTCCGTCCGGGGGACCCGGCTCCTCCGCGCGGAGGATTTCTACGTCGGCGTGAAACGCCACGCGCTCGCCCCGGACGAGCTGATCACCGCCGTCCACCTGCCCGCGCACGCCGGGCCGCAGCAGTTCGCCAAGGTCGGGACGCGCAACGCGATGGTCATCGCGGTCTGCTCCTTCGCCCTCGCCCTTCGCGACGGCAAGGTGGGCGCGGCGATCGGGTCCGCCGCCCCGACCCCGCGCCGGGCACGGGCGGCGGAGGAGTTCCTGGCGGCCGAGCTGCCGTGGACGTCGTCCGAGCCGTTGCCGGACTCGCTGAAACGCCGCTTCGGCGACCTGGTGGGTGAAGCCGCGTCGCCGATCGACGACGTCCGGGGGAGCGCGGCGTATCGGAAGCACGCACTCGGGGTACTCGCGCGGCGGACGTTGACCTGGGCCTGGGAAGAACACCGGACGGGGGAGCGCGCATGCGCCTGAATGTCACGATCAACGGCGAGGACCGGCAGGCGGACGACGTCTGGGAAGGCGAAAGCCTCCTCTACGTCCTGCGGGAACGACTCGGCCTGCCGGGCTCGAAGAACGCCTGTGAACAGGGCGAATGCGGGTCCTGCACGGTCTACCTCGACGACGTCCCGGTGTGCGCCTGCCTGGTCGCGGCCGGGCAGGCCGAGGGCCGCGCGGTGCGCACGGTCGAGGGGCTGGCCGACGGCGACACGCTCGACCCGGTCCAGCAGTCCTTTGTGGACGCGGGGGCCGTGCAGTGCGGCTTCTGCACGCCGGGGCTGGTCGTCGCCGCACACGACCTGCTCGACCGCGTCCCCGATCCGAGTGACGAGGAGATCCGCGAGGCACTGGCCGGCAACCTCTGCCGGTGCACCGGTTACGAGAAGATCCTCGACGCGGTGCGCGCGGTGGCGAGGGGTCCTCTCGGAAAGGACACAGTCGCATGAGGACGCTCATCGCCAACGCGGCGATCGCCACGGTCAGCGGCGAGGAGTACGCGAGCGGGCACGTCGTCGTCGAGAACGACCGGATCGCCGAAGTCGGCGAAGGCGTCTACACCGGCGAGTTCGACGAGCGCGTCGAGGCCGAAGGCTGCCTGATCACACCGGGCCTGATCAACACCCACCACCACCTCTACCAGTGGGCCACCCGCGGGATGGCCGCCGACCACACGCTCTTCGAGTGGCTGGTCGCGCTCTACCCGGTCTGGGGCCGGCTCGACGCCGAGATCACGCACGCCGCCGGCACCGCCGGGATGGCCCGGCTGGCACTGACCGGCTGCACGACCGTCGCCGACCACCACTACGTCTTCCCGCGCGACGGCGGTGACCAGGTCGAGGCGCTGGTCGCGGCCCGCCAGCGGATCGGCGTCCGGCTGCACGTCGTGCGCGGGTCGATGGACCGCGGCGAGTCCGACGGCGGCCTGCCGCCGGACAACCTCGTCGAGCCGACCGAGGACGCGCTGACCGGCACGGAGGCGGCGATCGACCGCTTCCACGACTCTTCCGCGGAAGCCCACCTGCAGATCGCCGCGGGTCCCTGCTCGCCGTTCTCGGTCACCGAGCGGCTGATGTCCGGGGCGGCCGAGCTGGCCCGCCGCAAGGGCGTCCGCCTGCACACCCACCTCGCGGAGACCGTCGACGAAGAGCGGCAGTGCCTCGCCGAGGTCGGCTGCACGCCCGCCGAGTACGCGGACAAGCTCGGCTGGCTCGCCGACGACGTCTGGCTCGCCCACACCATCCACCTCGCGCCCGAGGCGATCCGCCGCTTCGGCGCGACCGGCACCGGGTCGGCGCACTGCCCGACGTCCAACGGCCGCATCGGCGCCGGCATCGCCCCGGTCCGCGACCTCCTCGACGCGGGTGTGCCGGTCGGCCTGGGCGCCGACGGCGCCGCGTCCAACGAGTCCGGCGGCCTGGGCGAGGAACTGCACCAGGCATTGCTGCAGGCCCGCCAGCGCGGCGGGCCTCGCGGCCTGACCACGCGCGAAGCGCTGTGGATGGGCACGATGGGCGGCGCCCGCTGCCTCGGCCGCGGCGACGACCTGGGCTCGATCGAGCCCGGGAAGCTCGCCGACCTCGCCGTCTGGGACCTGACCGGGCTGAACTACGCCGGCATCACCGACCCGGTCGCGGCGCTGGTCCTCGGCACCACGCCGCCGCTGCGGCGCCTGTTCGTCGGCGGCAAGGCCGTCGTCGAGGACGGCACGCTGCGCGAAGCCGACGAGTCCGCGATCGCCCGCGAGCTGGCCGCCGCGAGCGCCCGGCTGAGGGAGGGCAGATGACCACTTCAGTCACCACCACACCGACGGCCAACGGCGTCGGCGCTTCGCCGCGCCGGCCCGACGGCACGGTGAAGGTCCGCGGCGAGTTCGCCTACTCCTCGGACCTGTGGCACGAGGACATGCTGTGGGGTGCGACCCTGCGCAGCCCGCACCCGTACGCCCGGATCACCGGGATCGACATCGCGGAAGCCCTGGCGGTGCCCGGCGTCTACGCGGTGCTGACGCACGAGGACGTCCCCGGCGTCAACCGCTACGGCCTCGAGCACGCCGACCAGCCGGTGCTCGCGGACGACGTCGTCCGGTACCAGGGTGAGCCGGTGGCGCTGGTCGCCGCCGACCACCCGGAGACCGCGCGCCGCGCGATGAAGCGGATCGTCGTCTCCTACGAAGAGCTGGAGCCGGTGACGGACTCCGAAGCGGCTGTCGCGGGCGAAGGCCCTTCGCTGCACGAAGGCGGCAACGTCGTCCGGCACGTGAAGATCCGCCGAGGCTCGCAGGACGTCTCCGCCGATGTCGTCGTCTCCGGCGTCTACGAGGTCGGCATGCAGGACCAGGCCTTCCTCGGCCCGGAGTCCGGGCTCGCCGTGCCGGACACCGAAGGCGGCGTCGACCTGTACGTCGCGACGCAGTGGCTGCACGTGGACCAGCAGCAGATCGTCGCCGCTCTGGGGTTGCCGGTCGAGAAGGTGCGGCTGACCCTCGGCGGCGTCGGCGGGGCGTTCGGAGGTCGCGAAGACCTGTCGATCCAGGTGCACGCGTGCCTGCTGGCCCTGCACACCGGAAAGCCGGTCAAGATGGTCTACAACCGCGAAGAGTCCTTCTACGGCCACGTCCACCGCCACCCGGCGAAGATGTACTACGAGCACGGCGCCACTCAGGACGGCCGTCTCGTGTACGTGAAGACGCGGCTGTACCTCGACGGAGGCGCGTACGCGTCTTCGACGGGCGCGGTGGTGGCGAACGCCGCGACCCTGGGCGTCGGACCGTATGCAGTAGACAGTATTTCGGTGGACTGCTGGGGTGTGTATACAAACAACCCGCCGTGTGGTGCGATGCGCGGATTCGGTGCGGTGCAGGCGGCCTTCGGCTACGAGTCGCAAATGGACAAGCTGGCGGTCGCCTGTGGACTGGATCCTGTCGACATCCGCGTCCGCAACGCGATGAGCGAAGGCGACCTCATGCCGACCGGCCAGGTCGTCGACGCGGAAGCGCCGGTCGCCGAGCTGCTGACCCGCGTGCGGGAGATGCCGATGCCCCCGGAGCGGCCGTTCGACCTGCGGCACATGCCGGGCGGCGTGTCCAACACGACGCACGGCGAAGGCGTCGTCCGCGGCGTCGGGTACGCCGTCGGGATCAAGAACGTCTGCTTCTCCGAAGGCTTCGACGACTACTCGACCGCGCGGGTGCGGCTGCAGCTGGTCGGCGGGGAGCCGGCGGCGACCGTGCACACCGCGGCCTGCGAGGTCGGCCAGGGCCTGGTGACGATCATGCAGCAGATCGTGCGCACCGAGCTGGGCGTCGAGCAGGTGACGATCCTGCCGATGGACACCTCGATCGGCAACGGCGGCTCGACGTCGGCGTCGCGTCAGACCTACGTCACCGGCGGTGCCGTGCGGGCCGCGTGCGCGGCGGTGCGGGCCCGGCTGCTGGCCCGGTTCGACCAGCGGGTGCGCGTCGTCGGCGGCAAGCTCGTCGCGGCCGACGGCCGGGTGCTCGCCGACCTGGTGGACGTCCTCGGCGACGACGTCCACGACGAGACCGTGGAGTGGCGGCACCGGCCGACGGTCCCGATCGATCCCGAGACGGGGCAGGGGAACGCGCACGTGCAGTACGCGTTCGCCGCGCACCGGGCCGTCGTCGACGTGGACACGGAACTGGGCCTGGTGAAGGTGGTCGCGCTGGACTGCGCCCAGGACGTCGGCAAGGCGCTGAACCCCCAGGCCGTGCTCGGCCAGATCCAGGGCGGCTCGGCGCAGGGCCTCGGGCTCGCGGTGATGGAGGAGATCCAGACCTCCGGCGGGAAGATCCGGAACCCCTCCTTCACCGACTACCTGATCCCGACGGTCCTCGACATGCCGCCGATGACCATCGACGTCCTCGAACGCCCCGATCCGCACGCGCCGTACGGCCTGCGCGGGGTCGGCGAGCCTCCGACGATCTCGTCGACCCCGGCGATCGTGGCCGCGATCCGCGCCGCGACCGGGCTCGCGCTCACCCGCGTCCCGGTCCGGCCGGAGCACCTCACGGGGACTTGAGGCTCCAGTTCTGGTTGGCGTCGTCGTTGCAGCCCCACAGTTCGAGCTGGACGCCGTTGACGTTGCCGGCGGGCTTGTCGCCGCCGGTGACGTCGACGCACAGGCCGGACTGCGTGCCGGTGATCGAGCCGTCGGGGTTGAGCTTGAACTGCTGGTTCGCGCCGCCGTGACAGGTCCAGGCGATGAGCTTGGTCCCGGCCGCGGTGCCGCCTTCGCTGGCGTCGAGGCAGAGGCCGTTCGCCTTCAGCTCACCGGCGCCGGTGAAGGTCCACGACTGGTTCGCGCCGCCGTCGCAGTCCCAGATGTCGACCTTGGTGCCGGGGGTCGTCGAACCGCCGTTGACGTCGATGCAGCGCGAGGACGACGCGCCCTGGAGCGGGTGCGCGGTGCCGATGCTGCTGCCCGATCCGGGGGTGACGCGGTAGATCACCGTGCTGTGTGACGGGACGTCGGCGCTGATCGTGCCGGTGCTGGTGGTGAGCTCCTTCGACCACAGGTTGGTCAGCCGGTAGCTCGACGCGGCGGGCAGCCCGGCCGCGGCGGCCGTGGTCGAGACGGTTTTGGTGCTGCCGTTCTCGTTGAACAGCACGACGGCGACGTCCCCGTTCTGCAGCGGCTTCGCCAGGACGTCCAGGCCGCCGCCGGTCGCGATGCGCCGGGCCTGCTTGCCGAGCGGGTCCTGGTCGACGGCGATGACGTCACCGTTGAGGTAGGTCGAGAAGGTGGCGACGCTCGCGGAGCGCAGGTCGGCGCCCGCGATCAGCGGCGCGGCCATCGCGGCCCAGAGCGTGAAGTGGGCGCGGTCTTCCTGGAAGTCCATGCCGTCGCCGACTTCGAGCATGTCGGGGTCGTTCCAGGCGCCCGGCTTCGCGGCCGACGCGAGCCCGACGTTCTGGTGGTAGATCGAGTCGATGCTCCCCCAGTTGTTGGTGATGTCGCCGGTGGTGCGCCAGAGGTTGCCGACGTCCGGCGCCCAGGTCGACGGCGCGAAGTTCCCCCACTCGCAGATGCTGTAGGCGATCGGGCGGCCGGTCGCCTTCAGCGCGTCGCGCATCGCGGAGTAGCGGCGGACGTAGTCCTGCTGGGTCTCGTTGGCGGGGCTGCCGCAGTTGTCGTACTTGAGGTAGTCGACGCCCCAGCTCGCGAAGCTGTTCGCGTCGGCCTGCTCGTGGCCGAGGCTGCCCGGGTAGTGCTGGCAGGTTTCGCTGCCCGCGCTTTCGTAGATCCCGAACTTCATGCCGCGCGCGTGGATGTAGTCGCCGAGGGCCTTGAGGCCGCTGGGGAACTTCGCGGGATCGGCGACGAGGTTGCCGAGCTCGCCCCGGGATTTCGTCATCCAGCAGTCGTCGAGGTTGACGTAGGTGTAGCCGCGGTCGCGCATCCCGGAGCTGACCATGAGGTCGGTGGTCTGCTTGACGAGCGTCTCGTTGATGTTGCACTCGAAGGTGTTCCAGGTGTTCCAGCCCATCGGCGGTGTCCGGGCGAGGCCGTTCTCGAGGGCCTGGGCGGGCGGGCTGGTGATCGCGGCGGCGGCGATGGCGGTGGCGAAGACGGCGAGGACTCGGCGCATGGCGGCTCCAACCGGACGGCGGTGTGAGGCGGGAGGACTAGACCATTTCTCGCTGCGCAGCATCTGTGTCGGATGCTGCGCGGTCAAGCGCCATCTTGGGGATTCGTGTTGGATTACCGACTAAAGTTGTGCGTTCTCGTTGAGAAGCCGGCGTGCGACGTCGACGGTCGCCGCGCCCGCGACGGCCATCGCTTCGGTCTCCCGCAGCGAGCGGCAGAGCACGAAGGCGCCTTCGAGGTTGTTCACGGCGGTGATGGTCAGCGTCCGGGCGGCCTCCTTTTCGAGGCCGAAGCGCATGAACTTCCCGGTCCCGGCGTCGATCCACGCGGTGAAGACGTCGGCGGTGGCCTTCCGCAGCGGCTCGTTGGTGGCGGCGACCTCGAGAGCGACGGTGGCGATCGGGCAGCCTTCGACGTAGTCGGTCGCCTCGAGGGTGGCGATCCCGGCGGCGAAGAAGGCTTCGATGCCGCTGACGAGGTCTTCCGCCGGGGCGATGAAGAGGTCGAACAGGGCGATGTAGGCGAGGCCGGACGTCCGGACGACCTCCTCGCCGAGCTGTTCCTTGCCGCCGGGGAAGAAGTGGTACAGCGACCCGAAGGGGGCGTTGGCCTCGCTGACGATCTGCTTCAGCCCGGTGCCGGCGTAGCCGTTGCGCCGGAACAGCTCGGCTCCGGCGGCCATGATGCGGTCCTTGGTCCCTGCCACCCGTCCGATAATAGAGCGTTCTATCAAGCAGCGTTCTCTCAAGCTCAGTGGAGGTCCCAGGCCGGGCCGGGGTCCTCGGCGTCGTCGCGCAGGACCGTTCCCTCGATCAAGCCGTACGGCCGGTCCGCGGCGTAGAACACCTCGTTCTCGTTCTTCAGCCCGAACGGGCTCAGGTCCACCAGGAAGTGGTGCTTGTTCGGCAGCGACAACCGCACCTCGGCCACCTCCGGCCGCGCCTCGAGCACCGCCGCGCCCATCGCGTACAGCGTCTGCTGCAGCGAAAGGCTGTGCTTCGTCGCGAACGTCTCCAGCAGCAGCCGCCGGATTTCGGCGTGCGACTCCGCCCAGCCGACGTCCTCGCCCTGGTAGCGCCACCGCGCCGTGACGGCGGTGGCGAGGATCCGGTCCTCGGTCTCGGCGAGGGTCGTGTACTGGTCCCGGGGGAAGCTGTGGAATTCCGAGCCGGTCGACTTCAGCAGGGTCAGGCCGTCGATCCCGGACACCACCCACGCGCGGCCGTCCTGGATCGTCACCGCTGTCGTGCGGCGCTCGTCGCCCGCGCGGCTGAACGCGTGGTCGTGCGGCTCGCCCGCCACCGGGATCCGGTTCCAGCCGTGCTCGTCGATCTTGACGCGGGCGCCGGTGATGTTCTCCTGCGTGCCGACGAAGTGCCGGGCCAGGCGCAGGCCGAAGTCCTCGATCTCGCCGACGGGCGCTTCCTTCGCGAAGGCGTAGACGGTGTTCTTCTGCGTGTCCGTCGCCAGCACGCCGGCGTTGTCGCCGGTCAGGTGCGTCGCGGCCAGCTCGCCGCGCAGCGACGTCGACACGGTCAGGTCCTTCAGGTGGTGCACCGGGCCGTCGCGGCGCACCGTCACCAGGCGGACCTCCGCCTTGCCGTACTGGTTGGGGCCCAGGGTGATGGCCACGGTCAGCTCCCTCGGTAGGTCGAATAGGCGAACGGGCTGAGCAGGAGCGGCACGTGGTGGTGCGCGGTCCCGTCGGTGATCCGGAAAGCCAGCGCGACCTCCGGGAAGAACGCGTCCGGGCCCAGGTAGGCGCCGGTGTCGAAGACCAGCCGGTAGCCGCCGGGGGCCAGGGTTTCGGGGCCGAGGTCGCGGACGCGGCCGTCGTCGTCGGTGCGGCCTTCGGCGATCGGCTCGCCGGCGGCGGTCTCGAAGCGGACGGCGATCCCCTTCGCGGGGCGTCCGGCCGCCGTGTCGAGCACGTGGGTGGTCACCAGGCTCACGCCGTCACCGCCTTGGCCAGCCGCAGTTCGGCGATCTTCAGCAGCTCGCGCCCCGCGACGGCCAGCTCGGTCGCCGGGTCGTTGTCCAGCCGCTCACGCAGGATCTTCAGCAGCTCGTCGCCGCCGCGGCCGCTCGCGCAGACCAGGTAGACGTGCCCGAACTTGGCTTCGTACTCGGCGTTCGCCGCGGCGAACGCATCCGCATTGTCCACACCGGACTGTTCCGACCGCGCCCAGCCGCTCGCCGGCTTTTCGCCGATCCGCGGGTGCGCGGCCATCGCCTGCCGGATCTCCGCACTGCTCAGGGGCAGGTCGGCGGCGGCCTTCAACGCGTCGACATCGGCGTACGGGCGCCCGGCCAGCACGGTGTCGACCCAGCGCGGGACGGCGAGGCATTCCGTCAGCAGTGCGCGGACGTCGGTGGTGTTGAAGTCGGTGAGCAGCACGGGCTGACCGTACGTCGGCACCGGAGTTCCGTCAACATTTTGTTGAAAGTCCTGGTCAGTCGGCTTCCCGGTTGAGGTAGTTGTAGACGGTGAACCGCGTGACCCCCAGCGCGTCGGCCACCGACGACACCGATTTCCGCAGGCCGAAGGCGCCGCGTTCGCGCAGCAGCCGCACCGCCCGCTGCTTGCCCGCGCGGTCGAGTTCGCCCAGCTTGGCGCCCAGTTCCCGTTCGACGTCGGCGATGAGCCGGGCCAGCGCGTCGTTCAGCTCGACGACGGGCGCGCTCCCCGGCTCGTCGGCCCGGCGCAGCTGCAGCGTGACCCGCGTGGCGCCGCTCTCCAAGGCCGCCTTCGCGATCGCCGGGAGGGCTTCGAGCAGCTCCTTCGCCTCGCCGCGGGCCAGGGTGCCGAGCGGGCCGAAATCGGTGTCCAGACCGGCTTCCGTGGCGGCGTCGCGCGCGGCGACGGCGTGCTCGGGCGGCGAACCTTCGCCGTGGAACGGTTCGCTGGTGAACTCCGCTTCAAGCCGCACAAGGATGACCGTAACGCGCGATGTCTGTCGTTGACGAGCGGCGCGCGCCGTGGTTACTGTCGTTGTGCGAAACCGTCTTTCCGGTCTGTGAAATCGGCGGTGTCATTCCTCCCGACGAAGGGTTTCGGATGGATCTTGTGGTGCGCGCCGCCCGGGCCGTGACGGCCGAGGGCGAGGTCCCGGCGACCGTCGGCGTCGACGGTGGCCGGATCGTCGCGGTCGAACCCGGCGGGGCCCGGCTGTCCGGGGACCGTGTCGTCGATCTCGGCGACGACGTCGTGCTGCTGCCCGGGCTCGTCGACACGCACGTCCACGTCAATGATCCCGGCCGCGCCGAGTGGGAAGGCTTCGAAACGGCGACCCGGGCGGCCGCGGCGGGCGGGGTGACCACGATCGTGGACATGCCGCTGAACAGCCTGCCGCCGACCGTCGACGTCGCGGCGCTCGAGGTCAAGCGCAAGGCGGCCGCCGGCCGGGTGCACGTCGACGTCGGCTTCTGGGGTGGTGCGATCCCCGGCAACGCCGGTGAGCTGCGCGGCCTGCACGAAGCCGGTGTGTTCGGCTTCAAGTGCTTCCTGCTGCACTCCGGCGTCGACGAGTTCCCGCCCCTCGACCCGGCCGGGCTGGACGAGGCGTTGCGGGAGCTGAGTTCCTTCGGCGCGCTGATGATCGTCCACGCCGAGGACGCGCACGAGATCGACGAAGCACCCGAGCCGCACGGCGGTCGCTATGTCGACTTTCTGCGGTCCCGGCCGCGGCAGGCGGAGAACCTCGCGATCTCGCACGTCATCGACGCGGCCCGCCGGAACGACGCCCGCGCGCACATCCTGCATCTGTCCTCTTCGGACGCTCTGCCGCTGATCGCGTCCGCGCGCCGGGAAGGCCTGGCCCTGACGGCGGAGACCTGCCCGCACTACCTCAGCTTCGTCGCCGAGGAGATCCGCGACGGCGCGACGCAGTTCAAGTGCTGCCCGCCGATCCGCGAGGCGGCCAACCGCGAGCTGCTCTGGCAGGGGCTCGCCGACGGCGTGATCGACACGATCGTCAGCGACCATTCGCCGTGCACACCGGAGCTGAAACGCTTCGACAGCGGCGACTTCGGCGAGGCCTGGGGCGGGATTTCGAGCCTGCAGCTCGGTCTCCCGGCGATCTGGACGCAGGCGCGGCAGCGCGGGTTCGCGCTCACCGACGTCGTCCGCTGGATGGCCGAGCACCCGGCCGCGCAGGCCGGGATGCGCCGCAAGGGGCACCTCGCGGCAGGCTACGACGCCGACTTCTGCGTGTTCGCGCCGGACGAGGCGTTCGTGGTCGACGTCGCGAAACTGAAGCACCGCAACCCGGTCAGCGCCTACGACCGCCGCCCGCTCGCCGGCGTCGTGCGCTCGACGTGGCTGCGGGGCACCGAAATCACCGGCGACGAGCCCCGCGGCGCGTTGCTGACCCGGGGAGAATGCTGAGATGGAGGCCGCCGTGTCCGACCGTCCCGAGTGGACAGAACTGCCCGACCTCGCGTCACGCCGCTTCGGCGGCACAGTCATGTGGGCGACCGACGAGCTGTTCGCCGAGAAGGAGAACCTCGTCAACCCCTGGGTGCCGGCGCACCGCGCCGAGACGTTCGGGCCCAAGGGCCAGGTCTACGACGGCTGGGAGACCCGCCGCCACCGCGAACCGGGCGACGACCAGGCGATCCTGCGGCTCGGGCTGGCCGGCACGGTCACCGGCGTCATCGTCGACACGGCGTTCTTCAAGGGGAACTGCCCGCCGTTCGTCTCGGTCGAGGCGACGTCGGTGCCGGGCTACCCGAGCGCCGCGGAGCTGCGGACGGCGGATTGGGACGTCCTGGTCGACCGCGCCCCGGCGGCCGGCCACACCGAGAACTTCTACACGGTCAACGGTTCCCGGCGGTACACGCACGTCCGGCTGACCCAGCACCCGGACGGCGGCGTCGCCCGCCTGCGCGTGCACGGCGCCCCGATCCCCGACCCGGACCTGCTCGACCTCGACGCGCTCGACCTGGCGGCGCTGGAGAACGGCGCGCTCGTCACCGGGTGCAGCAACCGGTTCTACTCCTCGCCGAACAACATCCTCTCGCCCGGCCTGGCCGCGCACCAGGCCGAAGGCTGGGAGACGGCCCGCCGCCGCGACGACGGCAACGACTGGGTGACGCTGCGCCTGGCCGGCGCGGGCATCGTCCGCTTCGTCGAGCTGGACACGAGCAACCTCAAGGGCAACGCGCCCGGCTGGGCGTCGGTCAGCGGCCGCGGTACCTACGGCGAGTGGGCCGACCTGCTGCCGAAGACGCGCCTGCAGCCGGACACGCGTCACCGTTTCGCGCTGAAGGACGGCCCGGAGATCACGGAAGCCCGCCTCGACATCTACCCGGACGGCGGGCTGGCGAGGCTGCGGCTGTTCGGCAGGCTCACCGAAGCGGGCCGCGCCAACCTCAAGGCAAGGTTCGCCAAGACGCGTTAGCCGGCGTCGGGGCGGTTGAGGTAGGCCGACGCCAGCGACAGGACGCACGCGCAGCCGACGATCGCGCTCACCCACCACGGCAGGCCGGCCACGATGCTCCAGACGAAGCCCGCCGCCGCCAGGACGGCGACGAGGATGTTCCGGAACTGCAGCGGGGTCGGTTTGGCCATGCCGCCAGCCTCTCACGACCCGGTCTCAGACGTCCGTGCGCTCCCCGGGTTCGAGCAGCACGAGCCGGCCGGCCAGACCGGCCGCCTCGAACTCCGCCCGCAGCACGTCCGCGCCTTCGCTGAAGTGGCCCCAGCCGCGGAAGTGCAGCGGGACGACCTTCGCCGCGCCGAGCACCTTGGCGGCTTCGACGGCGTCCGCGCTGGTCAGCGTCAGGGGAGCGCCGTCGAAGAGGGGGGGTGCGGGCCGCGCCGGCGAAGAGCACCGCGATGTCCACGCTGAACCGGGAAGCGATCTCCCGCACCAGGTCGACCGACGCGTTGTCGCCGCTGACGTACACCGTCGGCAGGCCGTCGCCGCCCAGCACGAACCCGGTGACCTCGCCGGCGAGCCGTTCGGCTCCTTCGGGCCCGTGCCGGGCCGGGACGGCGGTGACGGTCAGCGGCCCGACGCGCGTCTCTTCCCACGGCTTCACCCCGCGCGCGGTGCCGCCGAGCCGCGACGCCCCGCTGGGTGTCGTCAGCGTCAGCGGCACCTTCGCGAGGTACGCGCGACCGCGGTCGTCGAGGTTGTCGGGGTGCTGGTCATGGGACAGCAGGACGGCGTCCACCACCCCGGCCGAGGACTCGGTGAGCACCGAGTCCTCGGTCTTGACCAACACACGCTCGCCGACCGGGTGGTCGCCGGGCGGGTCGAAGGTCGGGTCGGTGAGCAGCCGGACGCCGCCCAGCTCCAGGAGGGCGGTCGGGCCGCCGGACAAGGTGATCCCCAAGGTCATGCCCGGACCAACGGCGCGACCGGCCGTTCTCTTCCTTACCCGGTCAGTTGAGGATCCAGCGCTGGTTGGCCTGGTTCGTCGTCCAGCACTGCCAGGCGTTGATCGCGGGGTGCGGCTGGCCGTTCGTGTAGTCCTGGTCGAGGCACTGCCCGCTGAGCTTGTTGACCAGCGTCACGGTGCCGTCCTCGTAGTGCGGCTGGACGGTCCACTGCTGGTTGCCCGTGAGCGGGGTCCAGCACTGCCACGCGTTGACGGTGGGGTGCGGCTGGCCACCTGTGTAGTCCTGGTCGAGGCATTTGCCCGAAAGCGAGTTCACGATCTGGACGGTGTCGCGGGCGGTCCAGACGGCCGTCCACTTCTGGTTGTCCGAGGTCGGGGTCCAGCACTGCCACGCGTTGACCGTGGGGTGTTCCTGGCCGTCGGTCCAGGCCTGGTCGAGGCACTGCCCACTGGCCTTGCCGACGATCGACGCGGCGACCGGGGCGGTCACCTGGCTCACCCACGCGCCGAGGTCGTCGACGCGGGTCTCCGTGGTGCCCTGGCGCGTCTCGGTCGAGGCGTAGCAGCCGTGCTGCCACGACCGCGCGTTGATGGCGGCCAGCTCGACCTGTGTGCCGTTCTCCCGCAGCGCCGGGCCGCCGGCGTCGCCCATGCACGTGGTGGCGTCGCCGGTGACCGCGGTGACGGCCAGCGTCGAGCCGTTGATGCCGCTCACGGTGAACGACGCCGTGCTCAGCCGGTCCGGCACCCACTTGTCGGCGGTGCGGCCGTAGCCGCCGAGCCGGAGGACGTCCCCGGCCGCCGGGGCGCGGGTGGCCAGCGGGACGGGATCGATGTCGACGATCGGCAGGGCCAGCTTGGCCAGCACCGCGTCGCGGTCGGTGGCGGGCACCAGGGTGGTGATCTTGACGGTGTGCCCGGCGGTGCCGGTCAGGTCGGCGCGGCCGACGGTCGCCGTGTAGGGCGTCGCGGGCGGCCCGGCGGGCAGCGGCGCGGGGCCGAAGCACGCGGCCGCGGTGAGGACCCACTGCGGGGCGACCAGCGCGCCGGTGCAGCCGTGGGCCCCGCTGATCTGGGCGGTGAAGGCGTAGGTGCCGTCGGCGGCGGGGGTGCCGCCGGTGATGGCGTCGGCGGCGGGGGCGGTCAGCAGGCCGGCGGCCGTCAGCGCGGCCAGGACCGCACCCGCCTTCCGGAGTGAGCGTGGCATCGAAACTCCCTCAGTGACGTGTCTTCGGACGAACTGGGGGTTTCCGATGCCCGGGCACACCGCCGCGCGCGAAAATGCGCGGCGATCGACTGCCGTGCCCCTTTTTCCTCCCCTGATTACTCCATTCGACCCATTCCGTACCCCAGGCGACGAAAACGCCGGTTCCTTTGCGGACTACGGGCCGGACTCCCCCATCGGGTGATCCATCGAGGTCGAAGGTCGGGTGTTACCGCATTGAACAGTGATGTGGATCACGTTGAATTCGGTGGCCGGCCGGGCCCACCGAACCAGCGGGCAAGGTGGTCTTCCAGCTCCTGCTGGTGCTCGCCGATCCAGGCGACGTAGCCGTCTGGGCGGAGCAGGAGAGCCGGTACGTCCACGGCCGCGGCGGGGTCCGCGATGAGGTCGACCCGGTCCGCCCAGCCCGCCACGGCGAGGCGTCCGGTGCGGTCGAGGACCAGGCCGCGGCCCCGGTGCAGCCGGTCGTAGAGGTGGCCCTCGGTCAGCTCGACGTCCCGGAGGCGGCGGCCGAGCAGGCCGGGCCCTTCGCCGAAGTCGTAGCGGATGTCGATCGCGGTGATCTTCTCGATCAGGTACCGGTTGACCTCGTCGAAGTCCATCAGCTCGGTGAGCAGCCTGCGCACCGCCCGCGCGCCCGGTTCGGCGGACGACAGTGCCACCTGGGCACGGGTGTTGTCGAGGACGGCTTCGGCGACCGGATGCCGTTCGGCGTGGTAGGTGTCCAGCAACGTTTCCGGCGCCCGGCCGCGGACCTGCGCGGCCAGCTTCCAGCCGAGGTTGACCGCGTCCTGGACGCCCAGGTTCAGGCCCTGGCCCCCGGCGGGCGGGTGGATGTGCGCCGCGTCGCCGGCCAGCAGCACCCGCCCGGCCCGGTACTGCTCGGCCAGCCGCGTGGCGTCGCCGAAACGGGACAACCAGCGCGGGGAATGCACGCCGAAATCGGTTCCGGCGATGGCGCACAGCTGCTGCCGGAAATCTTCGAGAGTCGGCGGTTCCGCGCGATCGCGGACTTCCGCGGCCGGGACCACGACGCTGTAGATCCCTTCGCCGAAGGGCCTGAGCCAGAATTGCCGGTGCGTCTCCCGGATTTCGGTCACCTTGGCGGCGATCTCCTCCGGCGACGCAGTGGCTTTCATCTCGCCCATCAACGTTTCGGTCCGCGCGGGTTCGCCGGGAAAGCCGACCCCGAGCAGTTTGCGGACCGTGCTGCGCGCGCCGTCACAGCCGACGAGATAGCGCGACCGCAGCCGTTCCCCGCCGGCCAGTTCGACGGTCACCCCTTGGTCGTCCTGCTCGAACCCGGCCACCGCACACCCTCGCCGGACCTGGGCACCCAAGCCGGTCGCGTGGTCCTCGAGGAGGCGGTTGACGACCGGCTGCGGGATGCCCAGCAGGTAGGCGTGCGCCGAGTCCAGGCCCTCCGGCGCGGGTTTCGGGATGGCGGCGAAGATCCCGCCGACCGGCCGCCGCCTCCCGTGTTCGAGAAGGCGATCCAGCAGCCCGCGCATCGCCATCAGCTCGAGACTGCGCATGTGCAGGCTCACCACGCGGACGAACGACCCGGGCTCGGTTTCCTTCTCCAGAACCAGCACCCGCACGTCGTGCAGCCGCAGTTCGGCGGCCAGCAGCGCACCCGTGGGCCCGCACCCGGCAATGATCACATCGAACACGAACCACCCATTCGCGCAGGTCCCGGCATCGGCGGCTCATCGTCCGGCACTCCGGGACCCGTCGCAAGCGATATACGTTCTAGGGCGCCGGCTGCCGCCGGGAGCTGATCACGCCGGTGTTGAACCCGGCCAGGTGCAGCCCGCCGGCGAAGCGCGCGTGCTCGATCTTCACGCACCGGTTCATCACGACGTCCAGCCCGGCGCCGGCCGCCCGGTCGGCCACCGGCTCGTGCCAGAGGCCGAGCTGCAGCCACAGCGTCCGCGCGCCGGCGCCGATCACCTCTTCGGCCACCTGGGGCAGGTCGTCGTGCCTGCGGAACACGCTGACCAGGTCCGGTTCGCCCGGGACGTCCTCGAGGGAGGCGTACACCGGCTTGCCGAGGAGCGTGTCCAGGCGCGGGTTGACGAAGTTCACCTCGTAGCGCGTCGACGAGAGCAGGTAGGTCGCGACGAAGTAGCTGGGCCGCGCCGGGTTGGCGGACGCGCCGACCAGCGTCACCGCCTTCGTCCGGTTCAGGATCGCGCGCCGCTCGACCGCGCCGACGTCGTACGTCATCCGGCCACCGCCTTGCCCAGCGCCTGGTCGAGGTCCCAGAGGATGTCGTCGACGTCCTCCAAGCCGATCGACAGCCGGATCAGGTCCGGGCCGACGCCCGCGGCGGCGAGCTGCTCCCCGGACAGCTGCGCGTGCGTCGTCGACGCCGGGTGGATGACGAGCGTCCGCGCGTCCCCGACGTTCGCCAGGTGCGACAGCAGCTCCACCGATTCGACGAACGTCTCGCCCGCGGCCCGGCCGCCGTCGATGCCGAAGGCGAACACCGCGCCGGGTCCGGCGGGCAGGTACTTCTTCGCCAGGTCGTGGTGCGGGTGCGACGGCAGCCCGGCGTAGGACACCCAAGCCACGCGCGGATCCGCTTCGAGGTACTCGGCGACCGCGCGGGCGTTGGCCACGTGGGCGTCCATCCGCTGGGGGAGCGTCTCGACCCCTTGCAGCAGCAGAAAAGCCGAGTGTGGCGAAAGGACCGCGCCGATGTCCCGCAGCTGCTCCGCGCGCAGCCGGGTGCAGAACGCGTACTCGCCGAAGTTCTCCCAGTACTTCAGGCCGCCGTAGCTGTCGACGGTCTCGGTCATCCGCGGGAACTTCCCGTTGCCCCAGTCGAACTTCCCGGATTCGACGACGATCCCGCCGAGGGTCGTCCCGTGGCCGCCGAGGAACTTCGTCGCCGAGTGCAGCACGATGTCGGCGCCGTGCTCGATCGGGCGGCACAGGTACGGCGTCGCCAGCGTCGCGTCGACCACCAGCGGGATGTCGTGGGCGTGCGCGAGGTCCGCCAGGGCGGCGAGGTCGGCGATGCCGCCGCCGGGGTTGCCGATCACTTCGGTGTAGAGCAGCCGCGTCCGTTCGGTGATCGCCGCGGCGTAGTCGTCGATGCCGCCGCTGACGAACGTCGTCTCGACGCCGAACCGCCGGAGCGTGCCGGTCAGCTGGGTGACCGTGCCGCCGTAGAGGCCGCTCGCGGACACGATGTGGTCGCCCGCCTCGGTGAGCGCGCTGAAGGTGAGGAATTCCGCGGCCTGCCCGCTCGCGGTGGCGACGCCGCCGATGGCGTCTTCGAGGCTGGCGATCCGCTCCTCGAACGCGGCCGCGGTCGGGTTCCCGATCCGGCTGTAGACGTTGCCGTACTTCTGCAGCGCGAACAGGTTGGCCGCGTCGGCCGCGTCCTCGAAGACGAAGCTCGTGGTCTGGTAGATCGGCACGGCGCGGGCGCCGGTCGCCGGATCGGGGGTGCCGCCCGCGTGCAGGGCGCGGGTGCGGAAGCCCCAGCTGCGTTCGCTCATCGGAGCCCACGGTAACCGCATCATCCCCCGGATGACATGCCTCTCAGGGCGTGGGCGGCGGTTACGCTCCAGTCCGTGACAGTGCGCTGGAGCGTGACGATCGACTGCGCGGAGCCCCGCGTGCTGGCCAGGTTCTGGGCGGTGGCCCTCGGCTACATCGAGCGGCCGCCCCCGGCGGGGTTCGCGAGCTGGGAAGCGTGGTTCGCCGACCATCACGTGCCCGAGGAGGAGTGGGACGACGGCGCGTACCTCAGCGATCCGGAGGGCGTCCTGCCGAGCCTCAGCTTCCTGAAGGTGCCCGAGGCGAAGATCGCGAAGAACCGCCTCCACCTGGACGTCCAGGCCGGCGGCGGCCGGGACGTGCCGTGGGAGAGGCGCTGGGAGCGGGTCGTCGAGGCGGTCGCCCGGCTGACCGCGGCGGGCGCGACCGTCCTGGAGCGGCACGAGCTGGACGGCCGTCCCGACCACATCGTGATGGCCGATCCGGAGGGCAACGAGTTCTGCGTGCTCTGACCCGTCAGGCCGCCGGGGCGCCACTGTGCCAGGGCAGTACCCGGCCGAACCGGACCAGCTCGCCGTAGGTCGCCGGGTCGAGGTCGGCGAACACCAGGTCCAGCACCGCCCGCGCCGCCTGGTCCGGGGTCTGCGCCCGGCTGAAGTCGCTGAACCAGGGTCGCGAGGCGCGCGTGTCGACCAGGCCCGGGCAGACCGCCGCGACCAGGGTGCCGTCGGCGAGGTCGGGCTCACGGCGTCCGGCCGCTACCGCGCGCACCGCCGCGACCTGCGCGACCTTGGACGGCACGTTGATCCACTCGGGCCAGCCCTGCTCCTGAGCGGTGCCGTCGTGGATCGCGGAGCGCCAGTCTTCGACGGCCTTCTCCACGTCGTCGAGACCGGCGCCGTCGAACCGCGGCCACAGCGCCTCGGGCAGGTGGCCGAGGGTGCCCAGCGAGCTGGCGACGACGATCAGCCTGCCGCCCGGCCGCAGGACCGGCCCGAACGACCGCAGCACGGCGTGGGTGCCGCCGTTCGCGACGTCGAGGAAGACGTCGGCCTGCTCGGCCTGCGGGCGGTCCGGCTGGAGCGGGCCGATGGCGTTGGAGAGCACGATGTCCACGGCACCGAGTTCGTCGGCGAGACGAGCGACGGCACCGGCGTCGGAGACGTCGAGAACGCGGCCTTCGACCCGGCTGCGCGTCGCCGGGTCGTCGGCGACGCGGGTGGCGGCCGCGGCCACCCGGCCGGCGTCGCGGCCGGTGAGCAGGACTACGTCTTCGGGAGCCAGGCGGGCGGCGAGACCGCGGACGAGAGCGAAACCGAGGCCCTGGTTGGCCCCGGTCACCAAAGCGATGCGTGTCATACCCGCACGCTAGGTCCGGCGCGGGCATGCGAAAAGCGAGAATCCGGCAAGCCTGGTATGCGTAGTCGTCATGGACTTCGGTGACGTCTCCCTGGTCGCCCTGCGCGTGTTCCGCGAGGTCGCCGAGCGCGGCACCCTCACCGCGGCCGCGGCGGCGCTCGGCTACACGCAGTCCGCGGTGTCGCGGCAGATGGCGTCGCTCGAGCGGGCGGCCGGGACGCCGGTGCTGGAGCGGCGGCCCGACGGCGTGCGCCTCACCGCCGCCGGGAACGTCGTGCTGCGGCGGGCGATCGCGGTGCTCGACGAGATCGACGCGGCCGGCCGTGAACTGGCCGGGCTGCCCGCCGACGCCGGGACGGTCCGGCTGGGCTGGTACCCCAGCGCGGGCGCGGTGCTCGTGCCGCGCGCGGTCGCCGAACTGCGGCGCACGCACCCGGCGGTCACCGTCGTCACGCGGGAGGGCACGACGCCGGTCCTCGTCCGGGCGCTGCGCGCGGGCACGGTGGATCTGGCGGTGCTGGGCTCGGCCCCGCCGTTCCGGCCGCCGGACGCGGAGACGCCGGCGTTGCGCGTGGAGACGCTCGCCGAACGCAGCCTCTGCCTCGCGGTGCCCGCCGGTCACCCGCTGGCGGCGGCCGGCGTGGCGGACGTCGACGACCTGCGAGGGCAGCGCTGGATCGCCGGGCCGTCGGCGGGGGAGGCCACGCTGATGGGCGTGTGGCCGGGGCTCGACGAGCGGCCCGAGATCGCCCACACCGCCCGCGACTGGCTGGCCAAGCTCAACCTCGTCGCGGCGGGCTGCGGGCTGACCACGTTGCCCGCGTCCCTGGCCGAGGCGGTCCCGCCGGGCGTGCGGGTGGTGGCGGTGCGCGGCGGGCCGTCGGAACGGCGGCGCGTGGTGCTCGCGCGGCTGCCGGGGCCGGTCCCCGAACCCGCGGCGCTGCTGGCCGGGGCCTTGCGCCGGGCGGCGGATGACTGAGATCACTTCGTTCCGGTCACATCGGCGGTCGCCGCGGGGTCTACTGCTACGACCCCGGCGGAAGGAACAGGACACAGTGGACGCGCTGACCGAGCGGTTCGAGCAGGAGCGGCCGCGCCTGCGGGCGGTCGCCTACCGGATGCTGGGTTCGGCAGCCGAAGCCGACGACGCCGTCCAGGAGGCGTGGCTGCGGTTCCACCGCACCGGCGCGGACGGGATCGAGAACGTCGGCGCGTGGCTGACGACCGTGGTCGCCCGGGTGTGCCTTTCCCTGCTCCGCACGCGCCGCAACCACCGCGAGGAGCCCCTGGACGGCCGGCCCGAGCCGGACGACGACCGCCGCGACCCCGGTGAGGAG
This sequence comes from Amycolatopsis vastitatis, assembly GCF_002234595.1. Lineage (GTDB taxonomy): Bacteria > Actinomycetota > Actinomycetes > Mycobacteriales > Pseudonocardiaceae > Amycolatopsis > Amycolatopsis vastitatis. The sequence goes on along the minus strand of NZ_NMUL01000044.1, from coordinate 23,140 downwards.
GCCGAGCTGGCCGACTCGGTCGGGCAGGCGCTGCTGGTGGTGCTCGACGCGCTGGGGCCGGCCGAGCGGGTCGCCTTCGTACTGCACGACATGTTCACGGTGCCGATCGACGAGATCGCGCCGGTGATCGGCAAGACCCCGGCCGCGGCCCGGCAGCTCGCGAGCCGCGCCCGCCGCCGCGTCAAGGGCGGCGCGGCACCGGACGCGGACCTGCCCCGGCGGCGCAAGGTCGTCGAAGCGTTCCTGGCCGCGTCACGCGGCGGCGACTTCGAAGCGCTGCTCGCCCTGCTGGACCCCGACGTGGTGCTGCACGCCGACCGGTTCGCCGGCCCGACCCCGGCGCCGATCGTGCTGCGCGGCGTCGAGAGCGTCCGCCGCGGCGCGATCCTGGCGTCGGAGCGGGCTCGCGCGAGCGAACTCGCCCTGGTCGACGGCGCCCCCGGCCTGCTCATGGTGCGTGAGGGGAAGCCGGCGGTGGTCCTGGCGTTCCAGGTCGACGGCGACCGCATCACGGGCATCGAGGTCATCGCGGACCCGGACCGGCTCGCGGCGTTGGAGCTGGCGGTCCTCTAGCCCAGGGCGGCCCTCAGACGGGCTTCGCGCTCGGCGGGTGTTTGACGCGGGCAGCTCACGCACTTGGGGTTGCCGACTTCGTAGATGAGGCAGCAGGAGGCACGCCGCACGGCGGGGGCGCGGCCGACGCGGACGAAACGAGGTTTCGGCAGGCCGAGGCCGATCGCGGCGACGAGCGGTCCGGCGAGGGACATGGCCCGCTCGGGGTCCGGCGTCCACAGCAGCCGGTTGCCGAGGGAGTCGGTGGCGATCGCGCCGAGCGCACGCTCCCGGGCCCCGCTGACGGCGGCGATGGTGGTGATGGCGGTCCCGAGCGTTCCGGCCAGCGCGGCGCCCAGCTCGGGCAGCCCGCCGGAGAGCGGCCGGGTGGACCGCGCGCCGAGGAAGCGGCCGTCGGCGACGAGGTCGAGTTCCATGGCGTCGAGGGACGGATCGACCGGCGTCCCGCCCACCAGGCCTTCCACCGCCGGCGCCACCAGCACCGATGACAGCGAGTACCACCAGATCGTGCCGAGCACCTCGGGCCGGGCGCAGCCGTAGAGCTTCGCCGCGCCGCCGATGCGGGCCCGGACCCACTCCGCGTCCGCGAGCCGGGTCGCGGGGGCGGTCCAGTCGGGCTTCACCCCTTCACCCTCCCAGACTCAGCGCCGCCGGTACGTGGAGACCGTGAACGACACCGTCACCACCTGCGGCTCGTGAAGGGCGTCCAGGCGCTCCCGGCGGCCGCCGCGGTCCAGGTGGAACGCGGCCGGGCCCATCTCGACGGCCTGGCGCACCTGCCGCGGCGTCAGCTCCACCTCGCGCCGGACCTGCGTGCGCTCCGAGCGCGTGAAGTACGAGCCGAGGGTGCCGTCCAGCCGCTCGTCCTTGCGCTCGTCGACGGCCAGGACCAGGTCGCCCAGCTCGCGGAGGTGGTCCGGGGCCGGGGCCGCCACGACCAGCAGGCCGCCCGGCCGCAGGACGCGGTGGAACTCCGGCCCGTTGCGTGGGGCGAAGACGTTCAGCACGACCGACGCCACGCCGTCGCCCACCGGCCACGGCTCCCACAGGTTCCACACCGCCGCGCCCAGCCGGGGGTGCGCCCGGGCCGCTCGCCTCAACGCCACCGCCGAGACGTCCAGCGCGAGCCCGAACGCCTCGGATGCCTCAAGCACCCTCGCCAGGTAGTACCCCGTGCCCGCGCCCGCGTCGATGACCAAGCCTTCGGCCTCCGCGCACACACGCGCCAGCTCGTCGGAGAGGGGCTCGTAGGCACCCGATGCCAGGAAGTCCGCGCGCGCCGCGACCATCGGCGCTGTGTCCGCCGTCCCGGCCGGGATTCGCGCGTGCAACAGGTTCACGTAACCCTGGCGCGCTAGATCGAAAGAGTGGTGGTTCGCGCAACGCAGCGTGCGGCCGGCTAGTCCGATCGGGTCACCGCAGACCGAACACCGCAGTGCGTCGACGACCCGGGGTGGCAGTGGGTCATTCCCGGGGTCGATCGGTGTCATGGGGATATTCGACCACGACGTTTCACAACCGGACACTCCACCACGGGTCCTGGGAAACCTGCCCGTAACAACCGGGCGCGGACAGTTCACGCGGGCGAAACCTCACGAGCCGCCCCGTGAAACACCGCGCGCCAAAACTGCCATCGCACCAACCCAGGGCACGGGAGGACGATGTGCTGAACGCAGGAGACACCGCATGGGTATTGGCCAGCGCCGCGCTGGTCATGCTCATGACCCCAGGACTGGCGTTCTTCTATGGCGGCATGGTCCGCGCGAAGAGCGTCCTGAACATGCTGATGATGAACTTCATCGCGCTGGCCGTCGTGGGGGTGCTTTGGGCCCTGTACGGCTTCTCGATGTCCTTCGGCGACGACGCCTTCGGCGGCTTGCTCGGTAACTTCCACTTCGCCGGCCTCGAGAACACCTTCGGGAAGCTCGCCGGGTTCGCGGTCGCCGCCACCGACACGACGCCGGCCGTCGCCTGGCCCGGCTCGGACGGCTTGCCCATCCTCGCCTTCGTGATGTTCCAGCTGATGTTCGCGATCATCACGCCCGCGCTGATCTCCGGCGCCATCGCCGACCGCGCGAAGTTCTGGGGCTGGACGCTGTTCGTCGTCATCTGGGTGACGGTCGTGTACTTCCCGGTCGCGCACTGGGTCTTCTCCTTCAACGGCTTCATCGGCGAGAACGCCGTCGGCGGCTGGATCGCCAACAACCTCAAGGCACTCGACTTCGCCGGTGGTACCGCGGTCCACATCAACGCCGGTGCCGCGGGCCTGGCGCTGGCGATCGTGCTCGGCAAGCGCAAGGGCTGGCCGAAGGACACCGGGCGTCCGCACAACGTGCCGTTCGTGCTGCTCGGTGCGTCCCTGCTGTGGTTCGGCTGGTACGGCTTCAACGCCGGTTCGGCGCTGGCCGCCAACGACCTCGCCGCCGTCGCGTTCACCAACACCACCGTCGCCACCGCCGCAGCTGTCCTCGGCTGGCTGATCGTGGAGCAGCTGAAGTTCGGCAAGCCGACCACCCTCGGCGCGGCTTCCGGTGCGGTCGCCGGCCTGGTCGCCATCACCCCGGCGTGTGGTTTCGTGAGCCCGCTCGGGGCCATCGCGATCGGCCTCATCGCCGGTGTCCTCTGCGCGCTGGCCATCTCGCTCAAGTTCAAGTTCGGCTTCGACGACTCGCTCGACGTCGTCGGCGTCCACCTGGTCGGCGGCATCGTCGGCACGCTGCTGATCGGCTTCTTCGGCACCACCAGCGTCAACTCCCTCGGCGCCGACGGCCTGTTCTACGGCGGCGGGTTCACCCAGCTGGGGCGTCAGGCCGCGGCCGCCGGTGCGGTGCTCGCGTACTCGTTCGTGCTTTCCTTCATCATCGGCTTCGTGATCAAGAAGGCCGGCGGCTTCCGCGTCAGCACCGAGGACGAGGTCAGCGGCATCGACGAGGCCCAGCACGCGGAGAGCGCGTACGACTTCACCGGGGCGGGCGGTGGCCTCGGCCACCCGACGACGATCCCGGTCAAGTCCGCCACCGGCAACGCGAAACTCGAGGAGAGCAAGGCATGAAGCTCATCACGGCGATTGTGAAGCCGTTCACGCTCGACGACGTCCGCTCCGCGCTGGAGCAGCTGGGCGTGCTGGGCATGACGGTCAGCGAGGTCCAGGGTTACGGCCGCCAGAAGGGCCACACCGAGGTCTACCGCGGCGCGGAGTACTCGGTGGACTTCGTGGCCAAGCTGAAGATCGAGGTCGTCACCGACGACACCAACGTGGAGAAGGTCCTCGACGCCATCACCACGGCCGCGCACACCGGCAAGATCGGCGACGGCAAGCTGTGGGTGACGCCCGTGGAGACCGTCATCCGGGTACGGACCGGCGAGCGCGGCACGGACGCTCTATAAGGCGTCTGGGATGGCCGACGGGGGCGAACTGGTCAAGGCCACCGAGCGCTTGCTCGAGGGCAGGCACGGGAGGCTGGGGGCGTCCGCACTGCGGGCGGCCCTGGTCGACCTCTACGAGTTCTGGCTGGGCAGGGGAGCTTCGGCGGCCGGCGTCGACACCGCGGAACCGGGTGTCGCGCTGGTCGCCGTGGGCGGGCTCGGCCGGCGGGAGCTGGTGCCGTTCTCCGATCTCGACCTGCTGCTGGTGCACAACGGCAACAGCGGCGTCGGCGAGATCGCGGACGCGCTCTGGTATCCCTTGTGGGACGCGAAAGTCGGGCTGGACCACTCGGTCCGCACGCCCGGCGAAGCACTGAAGGTCGCTTCGGAGGACCTGCGTGTGGCCATGGGCCTGCTCGACGCCCGGCACCTCGCGGGGGACGCCGAGCTGAGCGGCCGGCTGGTTTCCGCGGCGCGGGACCAGTGGCGCCGCACCGCGCGCAAGCAGATCCCGGACATGACCGCGTCGGTCCGGCAACGCTGGGCGCGCAGCGGCGAAATCGCGCAGTCCGCCGAACCGGACCTCAAGCACGGCCGGGGCGGGCTGCGGGACTTCGCCGTCCTGGAAGCCCTCGCCGCCGCGCAGCTCACCGCGCGTCCGGGCGAGGAGCTCCTGGAAGCGAAGGGGCTCCTGCTCGACGTCCGCACCGAGCTGAGGCGTGAGATCCGGCGCGAACGGGACGTCCTGTCCGCGCCGGAGGCCGAGCTGGTCGCCGCCGAACTCGGCTTCGGCGACCGGTTCACCTTGGCCCGCAAGCTTTCCGGGGCGGGCCGCACGATCGCCTACGCACTCGACGTCGCCCTCCGGTCCACTGTGGAGCCCCCGAAGACGCGCTTCGGACGGCGGCCGGCCCGGACACCGCTGGCCGAAAACGTGGTGCTGCACGGCAACGAGGTCGCCCTGGCCCGCGACGCCGTCCCGGCGAAGGACCCGGCGCTGTTGCTGCGGGTCGCCGCGGCCTCGGCGCGGACCGGCAAGCCGATCGCGCTCGGCACGCTCAAGGCACTGGCGGAATCGGCGCCGGAGCTGCGCGCGCCGTGGCCGGCGGAGGCGTTGAACGCCCTCGTGGAGCTGCTGGGCGCGGGCGAGGGCCTGGTCGACGCGGTCGAGTCGCTCGACCGGACCGGGCTGTGGTCCCGGCTGTTCCCCGAGTGGGGCGCGGTCCGCGACCTGCCGCCACGCTCGCCGGTGCACCAGTGGACGGTCGACCGGCACCTCGTGCGCACCTGCGTCGAGGCCGCCAAGCTGACCACCACGGTGCCGCGGCCGGACCTGCTGCTGATCGGCGCGCTGCTGCACGACATCGGCAAGGGCCGCGACGCCGATCACTCGGAGCTGGGCGCCAAGATCTCCGCGCAGGTCGCGACCCGGCTGGGTCTGAGCCCGGCCGACGTCGCGACGGTGTCGGCGATGGTCCGCCACCACCTGCTGCTGCCGCACACCGCGACGCGGCGCGACATCAGCGAGCCGGCCACGGTGGGGCGGGTGGTGAAGACCCTGGACAGTGACATCGTCCTGGTCGAGCTGCTGCACGCGCTGACGCAGGCCGACTCGCTGGCCACCGGCCCCGGCGTCTGGACGGACTGGAAGGCGCGGCTGCTCGCCGAACTCGTCTCCGGCTGCGAAGAAGTCTTGCGCGGCAAGGGGTTCTCCGCGCCGGAGCCGATGGACGACGAACAGCGCGAGCTCGTCGCCCAGGCCGTGGCGTCGGGCAACGGCGAGATCCGGATCAGCTCGCACGGCAAGGTCGTCACGGTCCTGCTGGCCGTCCCGGCCCGCGCGGAGCTGCTGGCCCCCGCGGCCGGCGTGCTGGCGCTGAACTCGATGGAGGTGCACTCGGCGGTCCTGCGCGGCCACGACGGCGGACGCGCGGGGGTGTTCACCGCGTCGCCGAAGTTCGGCTCGCTGCCGGACGCGACACTGCTGCGCGAGCAGTTCGCCCGCGCGGTCGCGGGCACGCTGCCGCTCACCCAGCGCCTGGCGGCGAAGGAACGCGACTACGGCTCACCGGGCGCGGCCCCGGTCGCCCCGAAGATCCTCTGGTTCGACGACGAGACGACCGGCCCCGACACGGTGGTGCTCGAACTGCGGGCCGCCGACCGCATCGGCCTGCTGTTCCGGGTGGCGGGAGCGTTGCGCCGCTGCGACGCGGAGGTCCGCTGGGCCAAGGTCTCGACGCTGGGCGGCGCGGTGGTGGACTCGTTCGCGGTGACGCCGCGCAGCGGCCGCATCGAGCCGGGCTGGCGCCGCGAGGTGGAGCAGGCGGTCCTGGCGGCGGCTTCCTGACCGTCCCGATGGTAGTGAACGACTCGTTCATGTCGCCGGATGACCTGAACGAGTCGTTCACTGCACACTCGGCGCCCCGAACCAGCGGCGCAGGGCCTCTTCCAGGCCCGGTCCGCCGGCCCACACGACGTACCCGTCGGGCCGGACGAGCCGCGGTTCGGTACCGCCGCGGTGCTCGACCCGGTCCGTCCAGCCCGCGGGTGGTTCCGCGCCGGTCAGCACGGCGCGGCCGTCGGGAGCGGCCGGGACGTCGGTGACGCGGCCGGTGGTGCCCGGATAGGTGATGCCCAGGCCCGAAAGCTCCATCGCGACGGCACGCCGAGCCTCGGGAACGGCCAGCAGCTCGGTGAAGACCGCCCGGACGGCCGCGGCGTCCGGGTCGGGTACGCCGAGCACCGCCTGGGCGCGGGTGCTGACCAGCACGCGTGCCGCGATCGGGTGGCGTTCGTCGTGGTAGCTGTCGAGCAGGCCGGCGGGGGCGTGCCCGCGGACCCGCGCGGCCAGCTTCCAGCCGAGGTTCACCGCGTCCTGCAGGCCCAGGTTGAGCCCCTGGCCGCCGACCGGCAGGTGGATGTGCGCGGCATCGCCGGCGAACAGCACCCGGCCGTGGCGGTAGCGCTCAAGCTGGCGGGCGGCGTCGCCGAACCGCGACGCCCACAGCACTTCGCCGACTTCGATGCCCGGCCCGTGCGCGGCGGTCAGCGCGCGCTGCAGCTCGCCGGGCGTGACCGGCGCGTCCCGGCCGAGCCGCTGCTGCTCCTCGCCGAAGACCACCGTGCGGTAGCGCCCGCCGGACAGCGGCAGCAGGTACCCCGAGCCGTTCGACGGCAGCTGCCAGCCGTCGGCGACGCCGTCGGGCTTGCTGGTGAGCCTGAGGTCGGCGACGACCAGGGAAACCCGGGCGGAGGTGCCCGGGAAGGCGGCGCCCAGCACCGTCCGCACCGCGCTGTGCCCGCCGTCGGCCGCGACGAGCCAGCCGGCCCGGTGCTCGCGCCCGCCCGCCGTGACGGTGACGCCCTCGTCGTCCTGCGCCACGGCGGTGACGGCCGCGCCCCGGAGGACCGGCGTGCGCAGCCGGGCCTCGATCGCCGCCGCGACGTGCGCCTGCTCGATGCCGAGCTGGTGCGGGAAGCACGTCGGCAGGTCGGTGTAGTCGATCGGGAGGCCGGAGAAGTGCCCGGCGGGCAGCCGCGCTTCGACGTGCGGTTCGAGCACGGGGAGCAGACCGCGATCCGCCAGCACCTCCACCGACCGGGGCTGCAGGGCGAGGGCCTTCGACTGCGTGGTGGCCTCCGCGTCGCGTTCCAGGACCTGGACGTCGAGCCCGGCGCGCTCCAGCTCGAACGCGGTCAGCAGCCCGGTGGGACCCGCCCCGGCGACCAGGACGTCAGGCATCGAGGTTCTCCTTGCGGATGTACCACACGTGCCAGGCGATCAGGACGGCCAGCGCGCCGAACCACGCCACGTTGGTCACCAGTGCGATGAGGTCGATGGGCAGCGTGTAGACCAGCACGATGTGCAGCACCGCGCCGGCCAGCAGCACCCCGCCCCAAGCGGCCGTGTTGATCCGCAGGCCGCGGCGGAACCGCGCGTCGGTGTCCCAGCGGGCCGCCCACGCGTCCGCGCCCTCCGCGCCGCGCTTCACCTCGGCGATCGTGCGGCCCAGCGTCAGCTGCGCGGGCTTGCCGGCGAACACCGAAACCAGCATCCACGCGCCGAAGACACCACCCAGCGCGGCGGTCCAGCCTTCGCGGATCACCAGCGTGCGCGGGTCGTCCGAGAGCAGGCCGAGCACCACCGACAGCACCAGGACGCTCAGCGTGACCAGGGCGACGAGGTCGATCCGGCGGTTGCGGACGACGGTCCACACCACGTACGGCGCGGCCACCACGACACCGGCCATCAGCGCCCACCACTGGCTCACCCCGGCGGCGCGCAGGCCGTAGAACAACGCCATCGGCACGACCACCTCGAACAGGACGGTGAGCACGTTGGCGCGGACGAGCCGGCGCAGGCCGGCGTCGGGTCCGGTCTTCGCTTCGATCATCATTGCGATCCCCCAGCGGTTTCGGGTGCGGTCGCCCGCACGTACAGGTCGGCGAGCTCGCGGCCGAGGCGCGCGAGCTCGTCGGGTCCGGTCCCGGCCGCGGCCGCGGTGGCGACCACGGCGTCGAGCCCGGCGGTGAAGGAGAGTGCCGCGGTCCGGGCGTCGAAGGAGCCGAAGACGCCGGCGGCCTGCCCGGTGCGGAAGTGCTCTTCGAACAGCGCGAGCCGTCCGTTAACGGCGGCGCTCTGCGAGCCCGCGTTCTTCACGAGGTCGATCAGGGCCCGGACTTCGGAAGGGTGCTCGCCGACGAGTTCGACGTTCGCCTCGACGTAAGCGCGCAGCTGCGCGACGTGGCCGGTGGCGGCGTCGATGCGCGGCTGCATGAACGCCCCGGTGACCTCTTCGATCTCGGTGACGCACGCCTTGAGCAAGTCGTCCTTGCCCGCGAAGTGGTAGCTGATCATCCCGGTGCTCGAGAGGCCCGCGTGCTTCGCGATCCGGCTGAACGACGCCTTGGCGTACCCGGCTTCGGCGATCACCTCGATCGCCGCCCGGACGATCTGGGCGCGCCGCCCGGACTCGGTGAACGTTCTTGCTCGCATGAGCAAAATTTAGCTCAGCCGAGCAAAAACGACAAGTGTGCTGGTCAAGGCCGGGTTTCCGGGGGATCAGGCGGTCGCCGTGCCGTCGACCACCTGGTTGCGGCCCGCGTCCTTGGCCCGGTACAGGGCCCGGTCCGCGGCCTGCAGCAGGCGGTCGACGGCCGTGCCGCCGTCGGGGTAGGTCGCCACCCCGATCGAAGCCGAGAGGCCGCCGATGACGCGGATGTCGTGGCCGTCGGAGTACTCCACCTTCAGCACCTCGATCGCCGACCGGATGCGCTCGGCCACCGCCAGCACCGCCGCCGGGCCGATGTCGGGGAGCAGGACCACGAACTCCTCGCCGCCGAAGCGGCCGACCGAGTCGTAGTCGCGGACCGCGCTCTTGATCGCCGCCGCGACCGCGCGCAGCACCTCGTCGCCCGCCAGGTGGCCGTGTTCGTCGTTGATCAGCTTGAAGTGGTCCAGGTCGATCATCAGCACGCCGAACGTGCTCCGCGTGGTGCGCTGCGCCCTCGCCAGTTCGCGCGAAGCGAGCAGATGCCACCCGGTCGTGTTGAACAGGCCGGTCTTCTCGTCGGTCGTCGCGGCGATCTCCAGCTGCTTGATCAGCACCGCGCGGTGCAGCACCAGCAGCGGCGGCAGGATCGCGACGGCGAGCGCGGGCAGCGTCGCCAGCGCGAGCGCCGTGAGCATGCCCAGGCAGAGCGTCGCGGCTTCGAGGAGGTTGTCGCCGAGGCCGCCGAAGAGCGCTTTCACCGAGCGCGTCGTGATCGTCAGCGCCGGGATGATCGTGATCGCCGCGACGACGAAGTACGTCACCGCGGCCAGCGCGACGGCCGTGGCGCCACGCACGCCCGACGTCAGCGCGGTCCCCATGTCGCCGACGCCGGTCCGCGCGAGCACGAAGGCCGCCGAATAGCAGGTGAGGACCACCAGGGTCGCGTTGAGGATCGTGCGGAAGGGCGGTACCTGACGCAGCCGGTACCAGCTGCGGGCGGCCAGGTGCGCGTAGAGGAAGGCGACGAGCACGGCGACGAGCGCCGGGGGCAGCAGCAACACCCCGGCGAACGTCCACACCGACGTCATGTTGATGTACGGCGGGCCGTGGACGCGCCGGCGCATCCGCTCGACCTTGCGGCCCAGCTCGGCCTGCGCGATGCCCAGCGCCACCAGCAAGCCGAGGAGCACGAGGTCGCGCGGCACCGGCGGGTCCGTGATCGACGTCGCCACCGTGGCGGTCGCCGCGACGCTTTCGACGAGGAAGCAGTAGGCGATCAGGGAACGGCGCTGGCGCCACAGCGTCCACTCGCGCAGCCTGAACGGAGCAGGGAGCCGCCGACGGGATTGGCCGGCCGCGGAACCGTTGCCCATACTCACCGCACTGCGCCCCCGCATGCCCGGACGGATCCCGAAGGTCGACCAGAAGAATAGTCGACCGCCGGGCCTCCGGTCAGCAAAACGGCGCCGGATCGAGAGGGGGCGGCCATGCGCAACCGTGATTCCTGAACCCGCGATCGGCTGTTGACCCGCCGGAAAGTGCCGGGTGGGGCCGCTCAGGCGGTCGCGCCGCCGTCGACCACCAGGTCGTGCCCCACGGTGAAGGCCGCTTCGTCCGAAGCCAGCCACAGCACGGCGGCGGCGACTTCGGCGGTGGCGCCCACCCGGCCCAGCGGGATCGCGTCCTTGAGCCGCGCGGCCCGGTCCGCGTCCGTCTCGCCGGGCCGGCGAGACATGTCCGTGTCGGTCGCGCCCGGGCTGACGGCGTTGATGCGGACGCCCTCGGCGATGTGGTCGAGCGCCGCCGCCTTGGTCAGCGCGGTCACCGCCGCCTTCGAGGCCGCGTAGGCCGCCAGGTCCGGCCGCCTGCGGTGCGCGCCGATGTTCGACGCCATGTTGACGATCGCGCCGCCGCCGTGCGCCCGCATGTGCGCGACCTCGTGTTTCAGGCACAGCCACGTGCCGGTGAGGTTCGTCGCGATGACCGCGTCGAAGACGTCCTCGCGCAGGTCCGCGGCCGGCGCCGGCTCGCCGAGGATGCCCGCGTTGTTGAACGCGACGTGCAGTCCGCCGTGCCGCGCGACGATCGTCTCCACCATCCGGGCGACGTCGGCGGAGTCGGTCACGTCGACGGTCACCGCGCTCGCGTCGCCGCCGATCTCCTTCACCGCCGACGCGAGCCGCTGCTCGTTCCGCCCGGCGACGACCACCGTCGCGCCTTCGGCCGCGAACGCCCGCGCCGTCGCCCGTCCGATGCCCGAGCCGCCGCCCGTCACGAGGACGACCTTGCCGGTGAACCTGACCCCCATGAGTGACCTTCTTTCTGGTCTGATCATTCTCGAATAAGGACGCGCATGGCCTCGGAGACGGCCGCGTGCACCCGGTCCGCCGCGTCGGCGCCCTTGCCCAGGACGCGCAGTCCCTGGAGCACGGTGAGCAGGAACCGTGCCAGCGTCGCCGGGTCGCTCCCGTCGCGGAGTTCACCCTCGGCCCTGGCGCGTTCCAGCGCCATGGTCAGGGCGACCTCGAGGGTGTCCCAGCTGCGCTCCACCAGCCGGGCGACCTCGGGGTCGTGGGGCAGCAGCTCGATCGCCGCGTTGACGACGAAGCAGCCCATCCTCGTTTCGTCGCCGAGGATTTCCGCCACGTAGCCGTCGAAGAGCCGGCGCACCGCGGCCACGCCGGACCCCGGCTCCGACAACTGCGCCACCACCCGTGCGTCGGCTCGCTCCGCGTAGCGCTTCAAGGCCGCCACGTAGAGGTCGTGCTTCGTGCCGAAGGTGGCATACAGGCTGGCCTTGGCGACCCCCAGGTGCGTGACGAGGTCGCTGACCGACGTCGCCTCGTACCCCTGGCGCCGGAAGAGCGCGAGGGCGCCGTCGCAGGCTTCGCCGACGTCGAACTCCTTGACCCGGGACATGATCGAAACCCTAGGCTTATCGAGAACGATCGGTCAAATATGTGAGCGGCGGTGTGTCGTGTCCGGTGACGGCGCGTGCGGTGGCACTATGGCTGCTCCGACCGCGAGGGGGAGCGATGCAAGACCGGCTGACGCTGCCGCCGACGGTGGTCGCCACCCACCTGCGGACCTGCGCCGAGGAGCTCGCCGCGGGCCTGCGCTGCGGCGGCCCGGGCGCCACGACCGCCGAGCTCACCGACGTCGTCGCCCAGCTCGTCGCCGGCCAGGAAGCCATCTCGCACGCGCTCGCCGGCCTCGTCGCCCGCGTCGAAGGCGGTTCGGACGCGCTCGCCGCGGCCCCGGCGCTGGACGTCCAGGTGGTCAAGGAGGTGCTCCGCGCGGCGGCCATCGCCTCCCGCTGTTCGGCGGAGGCGCTCGACGAGGTCACCCCGTCGTTCGAATGTGTGAGCGAATCCGTCGCGCCTGACACCCGTTTGTAGCTGTCGGTCCGCGCGGCCGCCTGTCTAGCCTGGAGCTGCGGAGGTGGCGCGGATGCGAGCGGTGTGGACGGGCACGATCGGGTTCGGCAGTTACGCCATTCCGGTGAAGGCGTACAGCGCGACCGAGGAGCGGGAGCTCCCGCTGCACCAGGTGCACGAAACCGACGGCGGCCGCGTCCGGGTGAAGCGCGTGTGCGAGGTCGACGGCGCCGAGGTGCCGCCGGGGGAGATGGTCCGCGGCTACCCCGTTCCCGGCGGCGACGTCGTCCTGCTGTCCGACCACGAGCTGGCGTCGCTCCCGATGCCGGGCCGCACGATCGCCATCCGCGGGTTCGCGCCGCTCGCCGACGTCGACCCGATCTGGTTCGCGAGGAGCTACTACCTCGAACCCGAGCCGGCGGGCACGAAGCCGTACGTGCTCTTCAGCGAGGCCCTCCAGCAGTCGGGGCGGATCGCGCTGGTCACCGTCGCGCTGCGCCGCCGCGAGACGCTGGGCGCGTTGCGCGTCCGCGACCAGGTGCTCGTGCTGGAGACGATGCTGTGGCCGGACGAGGTGCGCACGCCGGACTTCCCGTTCCGGCACGCCGACGTCGACATCCGGCCGGGGGAGCTGCGCCGGGCGGTGAACCTCGTCGAGGAGCTGACCGGCGAGTTCGACCCCGGCCGCTACCCCGACCGGTACCGCGAAGCCTTCGAGGCGCTGGTCCAGGCGAAGATCGACGGCGAAGAGGTCGTCCAGCCGACGGCCGCCGAGCAGACCGAAGGCGTCACCCGGCTGCTGGCGGCGTTGCAGGAGAGCGCCTCCGAGGCCGAGGACGCGCGCAACGCGTCCGTCGCGAAGGCCAAGGCTGCCGCGTCGAGGGCGGCGAAGGCGCGTACGACGGCGAAGCGGGCCGCGACGCGCGGTCGCGGGCGTACGAAGACCTCCGGCTGAGTATTACTACCCACGGGTAATTGAGGGTTCTCCCACTGCTGCCGGAGTACCCGGCGCGGCAGACTTCGTTTCGCCAGCGAGTACCGGATCGCTGGTGAGGGGGGAAGTCCGGACGGCCCCTGGGGAGGTGAGCCGTCCAGGCACCAGGGTTCCGGGGCGGGCCGGAGGAGGAGCGGCCCGTTCCGGAACCCGTACCGCACCACGGGGAGGTGGTGCGGGAGGGACGTCTTGAAGGCTGCCGCGGAGGGATCGAGGGGTCTCCGCGGCAGCCTTCAGGCCGGCTGGACGTCATGAACGACTCGTTCCTGTCGTCGGACGGGGTGAACGACTCGTTCATGACATCGGCGGCCCGGGTTCAGGCGTCCGCGACCCGGATCAGCAGGTCGGCGGCCAGCCTGAGCAGCTGCCGCTCGGTCGGCGAGAGCGCCGACTCCAGCGAACCCGCCAGCCAGCGTTCGCGCTGGACGCTGTATTCGCGCAGCACCGCCCGGCCTTCGGGGGTGATGCTGACCCGCGAGCGGCGCCCGTCGCCGGGGTCGGGCGTGCGCGTGACCAGCCCGCGCCCGGTGAGCGACGCCAGGATCCGCGTCAGCGACTGCGGCTGCAGCCGTTCCGCTGCGGCCAGCTCGGTCGGCGTCTGCGTGCCCGCCCGGTAGAGCCGGCTCAGCACCGCGAGCACCGCCGGGCCGGGGTTGCCCTGGTCGGCCTCGGCGCGCATCCGCCAGTTCAGCCGCCCGACGCCTTCGCGCACCCGCCGGGCCAGGTCGGCCAGCTCGGGGTCCGCGCTGACCGGTGCGGCGTCGGGTTCGGGGTGCATGGCGCCCAGATTAGGCGGTTCCGCGGACCAGCCGGGCATAGCGCCCGTCGCGCGCCAGCAGCTCCTCGTGCGTCCCGCGCTCGGCGATCCGGCCCTCGTGCAGCACCACGATCTGGTCCGCGTGCTCCACAGTGGACAGCCGGTGCGCGATCGTCAGCGTCGTGCGGCCCGCGGCGAGCCGGTCGAGCTCGGCCTGGACCGAGCGTTCCGTCCGCGTGTCGAGCGCGCTGGTCGCTTCGTCGAGGATGAGCACCGGCGGGTTGCGCAGCAGGATCCGCGCGATCGCCATCCGCTGCTTCTCGCCGCCGGAGAACCGGTAGCCGCGCTGGCCGACGACGGTGTCGTAGCCCTCGGGCAGCCCGGCCAGGGTGTCGTGGATGTGCGCGGCCTTCGCGGCCTGCTCGATCTCCTCGTCGGTCGCGTCCGGCTTCGCGAACCGCAGGTTCTCCCGGACGGTGTCGTGGAAGAGGTACGTCTCCTGCGACACCATCCCGACGCCGGCGGCGAGCGATTCCAGGGTGACGTCCCGGACGTCGACGTCGTCGATCTTCACCGATCCTTCGCTGACCTCGTACAGCCGTGCCACCAGGTACGCGAGCGTCGTCTTGCCCGAGCCGGTCGAGCCGACGAGCGCCGTGGTCGTCCCGGCGGGGACGTCGAGGTCGATGTCCTGCAGCGTCAGCGGACCGTTCTCGTCGTAGCGGAAGCAAACGCCCCGCATCGAGACGTCGCCGCGGCGCACCACCAGTTCGGCCGCCCCCGGCTTGTCGGCGATCTCCACCGGCAGGTCGAGCACCTCGAAGATGCGGCCGAACAGCGCCTTCGACGTCGCCACGTTCTGCCCGATCGTCTGCATCGCGCTGGCCGGGGCGACCAGCCGGTTCAGCATGCTGGTGAACGCCACCACGGTGCCGAGCGAGATCGGCGACGCGCCGCCGGCGAGCGCCAGCCCGGCGATCCAGTAGACCAGCGCCGGGATCACGGTGAGGCTCATCGCCCGCGACGCGGTCTGCCAGCGTCCCGCCAGCGCGGCGGCCCGTTCCAGCGACGCTATCTCCCGCGACTCCGCGCCGAAGCGCTCGCGCATCGCGCGTTCGTTGCCCATCGTCTTGGCGAGCAGGACGCCGGTGACCGACAACGACTCCTCGACCATCGTCGTCAGCCGGGCCATCCGGCGGGTCCGGCCGCGGGCCAGGTTCCGCCGTTTCTTGCCCAGCCGCAGCGTGAACAGCAGGAACAGCGGGACGACGACCAGCGAGAGCGCCGCGAGCTGCCAGTCGAGCAGGATCAGCGCGGTCGCGATGGCGATCGTCGTGGTCGCGTTCTGCACCACCGACCCGGCGGTCGTGGTGATCACGTTGTCGACGCCGCCGATGTCGTTGAAGACCCGCGAGAGCACTTCGCCGCTCTTCGTCCGCGTGAAGAAGCCGAGCGACATCCGCTGCAGGTGGCCGTAGACCGAGACGCGCAGCTCGTTCATGACGCGCTGCCCGATGGTGTTGGACAGCCCGGTCGTGGCGACGCCGAGGGAACCGCTGCCGACCGAGCAGACGATCATCCCGGCGGCCAGCAGGCTGATCAGCAGCGTGTTCCGGTGGGGCAGGGCGTCGTCGAGGATCTCGCGCAGCAGGAACGGCGAGACGACGCCGAGGCCGGCCTGCAGGACGATCAGCGTGAACAGTGCGGTCATGGGCCCGCGGTGCGGGCGGAACAGGCCGGCGATCCGCCGCAGCGGGACCGGCTCGTCGGCGTCGGTGGCCGGTTCGGCGAGCGTCGGCCGGGGTCTGGTCGCGGAAGTCATACATGCATGTTTACTGAATCTGCTGAGCCTCACCACTTATTTCTGGATTTTGACGGCGCTTTACTCCGTTGCTCGCGCGCGTAGTAGTACGCCTATGTTAACTAAATGCGCGCGCGACCTTCGCGCACCCGGAGGCGGAGGAGCCGGAGCGACTACCCTCGAAGGGGCCGGCCGAGTCCGGCGCGCCACCATCGACCCAGCTGGAGCGTGCACACCCGTGTTCGACACCCTCTCCGATCGGCTCACCGCCGCCCTGCAGACGCTCACGCGCAAGGGCAAGCTGTCCGACGCCGACATCGACGCCACCGCGCGCGAGATCCGCATCGCGCTGCTGGAGGCCGACGTCGCCCTCGGCGTGGTCAAGACCTTCATCGCGAGGATCAAGGAACGGGCGAAGGGCGCCGAGGTCTCGCAGGCGCTCAACCCCGCGCAGCAGGTCATCAAGATCGTCAACGAGGAGCTCGTCGGCATCCTCGGCGGCGAGACACGCCGGCTCAGCCTGGCCAAGACCCCGCCGACCGTGATCATGCTGGCCGGTCTGCAAGGTGCCGGTAAGACGACGCTCGCCGGCAAGCTCGCGCTGTGGCTGAAGAAGCAGGGCCACGCGCCGATGCTGGTCGCCTGCGACCTCCAGCGCCCGAACGCCGTCACGCAGCTGCAGGTCGTCGGCGAGCGGGCCGGCGTCGTCACCTTCGCGCCCGAGCCCGGCAACGGCGTCGGGGACCCGGTCGACGTCGCGCGCCGCGCCATCGCCGAGGCCAAGCACGCGCAGCACGACGTCGTCGTGGTCGACACCGCGGGCCGCCTGGGTGTCGACGAAGAGCTGATGAAGCAGGCCGCCGACATCCGCGACGCGGTCGAGCCGGACGAGGTCCTGTTCGTCGTCGACGCGATGATCGGCCAGGACGCCGTGACCACGGCCCAGGCGTTCCAGGACGGCGTCGGCTTCAGCGGCGTCGTGCTCACCAAGCTCGACGGCGACGCCCGCGGTGGTGCCGCGCTGAGCGTCCGCGAGGTCACCGGCCAGCCGATCCTCTTCGCCTCCAACGGCGAGAAGCTCGAGGACTTCGACACCTTCCACCCGGACCGGATGGCGTCGCGGATCCTCGGCATGGGCGACGTGCTCACCCTGATCGAGCAGGCCGAGCAGGCCTTCGACCAGAAGCAGGCCGAGAAGGCCGCCGAAAAGCTGTCGAGTGGCCAGCTCACCCTGGAGGACTTCCTCGAGCAGATGCTGGCGGTCCGCAAGATGGGCCCGATCGGCAACCTGCTCGGCATGCTCCCGGGCGCGGGCCAGATGAAGGACCAGCTGGCCCAGGTCGACGACAAGCACCTGGACCGGCTGCAGGCGATCATCCGAGGCATGACGCCGGCCGAGCGCGCGGACCCGAAGATGATCAACGGTTCGCGTCGGCTGCGCATCGCCAACGGCTCCGGCGTCACCGTCCGCGAGGTCAACGACCTGGTCAACCGGTTCTTCGAGGCCCGCAAGATGATGGCCCAGATGGCGGGCCGGTTTGGCTTCGGCGGCGGGGGCGGCGGCTCCAAGTCCCGCAAGGGCAAGAAGGGCAAGAAGGGCCGCGGCCCGACGCAGCCCAAGGTCCGCGGCGGCTTCCCCGGCGGCATGCCGATGCTGCCCCCGGGCGGGCAGATGCCGGGCGGGATGCCCGACCTCTCGCAGCTGGGTGGCATGAACGACGTCCCGGGCTTCGACCCGTCGAAGTTCAAGCTGCCGAAGAACCCCAAGGACAATTGAGCACCGCGCTCCACGCCGCCGGGGTGATCCTGCCCGGCGGCGAGCCGGGGGAACTGTGGATCACCGGCGGCCGGATCTCGTTCGAGCCGGTGCCGGACGCCGAGACGCTCGGCCGGGACGTCTTCCTCGTGCCCGGCCTGGTCGATGCGCACTGCCACCCCGGCATCGGCATCGGCGGGCCGGTCTCGCTGGACGAAGCAGCGGCCCAGGCGGTCACCGACCGGAACGCCGGGACGCTGCTGATCCGCGACTGCGGCCTGCCGATCGACGTCCGGCCGCTGCAGCGGCGCGCCGACCTGCCGACGATCATCCGCGCCGGACGGCACCTCGCCCTCACCAAGCGGTACATCCCGGGTCTGGGCATCGAGCTGGACGATCCGGCGCAGCTGCCGGACGCCGTCGCCGAGCAGGCGCGTGACGGCGACGGCTGGGTCAAGCTGGTGGGCGACTGGATCGACCGCGGGGCAGGCGACCTCGCGCCGCTGTGGCCGGACGACGTCCTGACCGAAGCCGTCAAGGTCGCGCACGACCACGGTGCCCGCGTCACCGCGCACGTCTTCGGCGAAGCCGCGCTGCCCGGGCTGATCGCCTCCGGCATCGACTGCCTGGAACACGGCACCGGCCTCAGCGCCGATCAACTGGCCGAGCTGGCGCGGCACGACGTCGCGCTGGTGCCCACGCTGATCAACATCGAAAACTTCCCGGGCATCGCGGACAAGGCGGGCAAGTACCCGGTGTACGCGGACCACATGCGGGCGCTGCACGCCGGGGTCGGCGAGATGGTCGCTTCCGCCATCGAGGCGGGCGTACGCGTCTACGCGGGCAGTGACGCCGGGGGAATGGTCGAGCACGGCAGGCTCGTCGACGAGATCGAGGCACTCCACCGCGCCGGCATGACCCGCGAGCAGGCCCTCGCGAGCGCGTCCTGGGCGGCCCGCGACTGGCTCGGCCACCCCGGCATCGCCGACGGCGCGCCCGCCGACCTGCTCGTCTACCCGAGCGATCCGCGCGAGGACCTCGGCGCCCTCCGGCATCCCTCGCACATCGTGCTCGGCGGTGTCGTGTACGCGTGACCCCCGCTGATTTCCTTGCGGGGTCGGCACTTTAGCGTGGGGCCCGTGACGGACGACAACGGTGCACGGCGCGTGCTGGGCGCGCACTGGTGTTTCGTGGCGTTCTTCGCGGGGATCGCCGGCTACTACCTGGCCAACCTGATCATCGCCGCGGCGGTCAACCGCAACGTCGGCGAGTTCGACCCCCTGGAGCTGCGCGACATCGGCCCGCTCCTGATCCTGGCGTTCGTGCCCAACCTGCTGCTCGGCCTCGGCCCGGCGGCGGCCTCGTGGAGCTGGGGCGAAGGCCTGCGCGCCGACTTCGGCCTCAAGCCGACCTGGCGCGACGTCCGGATCGGCCTCGCGTGCGGGGTGCTCGCGCTGGTCGTCGGCTACCTGCTCAACCTGGTGCTGATCGCGGTCTACGGCGCCGACGACGCCTCGGACAGCCCGCTGACCGACCTCGCCGACACCTTCGACGGCGACACGGTGTGGCTGGTGCTCGCCGCGGTGATCGTCATCGCCGGCGCCCCGATCACCGAGGAGCTGCTGATCCGCGGCACGTTGTGGAACGCGCTGTCGTTCCACCGCATCCCGCCGTGGGTGGTGCTCCTGCTGACTTCACTCGTGTTCGCGCAGCTGCACGGCGAGCCGACCCGCACGATCGCCCTGTTCGGCCAGGGCATCGCGATGGGGCTGGCCCGCCACCTGTCCGGCCGGGTCAGCGCCGGCGTGATCGCGCACGCGGCCAACAACCTCCCGCCCGCGGTCCTGCTGTTCGTCGCGCACTGAGCGTTGCGAAGATGGTGGACAGTAGCTGGGCGGATACTGTGAGATCACATCCCGGCCGCTAGGCTCGACATCTGGAGCCGAGCGACGCGGAGGGCAAGGCGTGACCACTTCCCAGCCCCGGGACCCGGCTCCCGACGCGGCACCGTTCCCCGAACCCGAGGAGCCCGCCGCGACAGCCTTCCTGCCGCCGCCACCGCGCCACAGATGGGGCTTCGGGGCCTTCCTGCTGGTCGAGGCGACCCTCCTGGCGTCCGCGGCCTTCGTGTCGGTGCTCGTCGGCGACACCGGTCCCGGCCCGCTGCCGATGCGCGTCGTGCTGCTCGGCACGATGCTGCCGACGATGATCGCGGCCGGGGTCGCCGTGCTGGTCACCTGTGTGCGGGGCAACGGCCCCGTGGCCGACCTGCGGCTCGAGTGGCGCTGGGCCGACGTCAAGACGGGGTTCCGGTACGGCTGCGTCGGGCTCGTCTTCACCACCCTCGGCGCCTACCTGTGGACGCAGCTGGTCGGCAACGCCAACGCGACGTCGGCGATCAGCGCGCTGGTCGAGGACCGCCGGATGTCGATTTCCGCGGCCTTGGTGATGTTCGTCTACCTCTGGCTGCTCGGCCCGATCTGCGAAGAGATCATCTACCGCGGCCTGCTCTGGGGCGCCGCCGAACAGCTGCAGTGGCGCAGCGAGAGATGGGGCCGCGTCGCGGCGTTCCTGCTGTCCACGGCGGTGTTCGCGGCCAGCCACCTCGAGCCGCTGCGGACGACGTTGCTGCTGGTCATCGCGGTGCCGATCGGCCTGGTGCGGCTGGTCACCGGGCGGCTGCCGGGCAGTATCGTCGCGCACCAGGTGAACAACTTCCTGCCGGCGCTCACCATCCTGCTCGGGGCGCTCGGGGTGGCCTCTTTCTAGGCCTGTTTCCGGTCCCGGGAGCGCCGTCTGGCAGAATGGCACACTGCCTGCTTCCGCCGGACCCTCTCACCGTGCGAAAGCTCCTGACCTTCGGGTGCCCGCGTCCGTGTCCCCACTCGGCCCGCGTGCGCCCAGCCCAGCACCAGAGAGATTCGAGGAGAACCCACACCCGTGGCCGTCAAGATCAAGCTGCAGCGCCTCGGCAAGATCCGTGCGCCGTACTACCGCATCATCGTTGCCGACGCGCGCACCCGCCGGGACGGCAAGGCCATCGAGACGATCGGCAAGTACCACCCGAAGGAAGAGCCGAGCCTGATCGAGGTCGTCTCCGAGCGCGCCCAGTACTGGCTGAACGTCGGCGCGCAGCCGACCGAGCCGGTCCAGCGCCTGCTGGAGATCACCGGTGACTGGCAGAAGTTCAAGGGCCTGCCGGGCGCCGAGGGCACCCTGAAGGTGGCCGAGCCGAAGCCGTCGAAGCAGGACCTGTTCAACGCGGCGCTGGCCGCGGCCGGCGAGGAGCCCACCACCGAGGCCACCACGCCGAAGAAGAAGTCCGCCCCGAAGAAGGCCGAGGCCGAGAAGGCGGAGGCCGCTGAGGGCGAGAAGTCCGAGTGAGTTTCCTCGCGGACTCCCTCGAGCACCTGGTGCGCGGGATCGTCGACAACCCGGACGAGGTCCGGGTCGAGCTGCTGACCACGCGCCGTGGCCGCACGCTCGAGGTGCACGTGCACCCTGACGACCTCGGCAAGGTGATCGGCCGGGGTGGTCGCACGGCGACCGCCCTGCGCACCGTCATGGGCGGCATCGGTGGCCGCGGCGTCCGCGTGGACGTCGTCGACACCGACCGCTGAGCCTTTCGGAAACGGTCAGGATGGACGTCGTAATCGGCCGCATCGCGAAGGCGCACGGCATCCGCGGGGAACTCGCGGTGGACGTGCGCACGGACTCGCCGGACGAGCGGTTCAAGATCGGTGCGGCCGTCACGACGAAGCTGCGTGACGGCAGCAAGAGGGAACTCACCATCGCAGCCGCCCGCGAACACAGCGGGCGGCTGCTGGTGCGTTTCGAGGAGGTCCTGACCCGCGACGTCGCCGAGACGCTGCGGGGCGCGCTGTTGCTGGCCGACACGGCCACGCTGCCGCCGACCGAGGACCCGGACGAGTTCTACGACCACGAGCTGGCCGGCCTGCGGGCCGAGCTGCTCGACGGCACGGTCGTCGGCAAGGTCGTCGAGATCGTCCACTCGCCCGCCGGCGAGCTGCTGGAACTGGACGTCGAGGGCCGCGAGGTACTGGTGCCCTTCGTCCGCGCGATCGTCCCCACGGTGGACGTCGCGGGCGGCCGGGTCGTCATCGACCCGCCGGAAGGGCTCCTGGACGCCTGAGATGCGCATCGACGTCGTCACGATCTTCCCCGAATACCTCGACCCGCTGCGCGCCGCGCTGCTGGGCCGGGCGATCGACCGCGGCCTGATCGAGGTCGGCGTGCACGACCTGCGCGAGTGGACCCACGACGTGCACCGCGCGGTCGACGACGCACCGTACGGCGGCGGCCCCGGCATGGTGATGAAACCGCAGATCTGGGGCCCGGCACTGGACGACGTCTGCCGTCCGGAGACGCGGCTCGTCGTCCCGACGCCGGCGGGCAAGCCGTTCACCCAGGAGCTGGCGCACGCCTACGCGGCGGAGCAGCACCTGGTGTTCGCCTGCGGCCGGTACGAGGGCATCGACCAGCGGGTCGTCGACGACGCGGCGCGGCGCATGCCGGTCGACGAGGTGTCGATCGGCGACTACGTGCTGGTCGGCGGCGAAGCGGCGGTGCTGGTCATCGTCGAGGCCGTCGTCCGGCTGCTGCCGGGCGTGCTCGGCAACGCGCGTTCGGCCGCCGAGGACTCGTTCTCCGACGGCCTGCTCGAAGGCCCCAGCTACACCCGCCCGGAAGTGTGGCGCGACCTGGCCGTGCCGGACGTGCTGCGGTCGGGCAACCACGCGCTGATCGACCGCTGGCGGCGTGACCAGGCCCTGGAGCGCACGGCCCGTCGGCGCCCCGATCTCCTGGCCCGGCTGCCGGAAGGTAGTCTCGACAAGCACGATCGAGGGGTCCTGGAGGGCTTGGATCCCGAGCAGGCCGAGGGCCGGTTCTCCCGGCCCGAGCCCGGTCTGTAAACTTGACCGGTGCCGTGGGTACAAGTCAAGCCCACCATCAGCCCCCCGGGTCGCCTGCAGCGGCACCGTTGCGCGCCCGGGATCTGTACGCAAGCCATACCGAAGACGAGGACGGACCACCGATGAACACCCTGGACGCGCTGGACAAGCAGTCGCTGCGTTCCGACATCCCGGACTTCCGCCCGGGCGACACGCTCAAGGTGCACGTCCGCGTCATCGAGGGCAACCGCGAGCGCAACCAGGTCTTCCAGGGCGTCGTGATCCGCCGTCAGGGCGGCGGCATCCGGGAGACCTTCACCGTCCGCAAGATCTCCTTCGGCGTCGGCGTGGAGCGCACCTTCCCGGTGCACTCGCCGAACATCGCCGAGGTCGAGGTCCACAAGCGCGGTGACGTGCGGCGCGCGAAGCTGTACTACCTGCGCGACCTGCGCGGCAAGAAGGCCAAGATCAAGGAGCGCCGCGAGAACCGCGAGACGGCCTCGGCTAACTGAGTCACAACCCGGTTACCGGTAGCCTGACGACGTGGCCGAACCCGTGTCCCAGAACGCTCCTGAGGATGACCCCGATCGCTTCGAGGAGGACAAGCCG
>NZ_NMUL01000043.1 GCF_002234595.1 Amycolatopsis vastitatis | reverse complement strand
CTTGGTCGACCGGGTGACCTACGACTTCACCGAGCCCTCCCCGGGTGACGTGGTCGTGTTCAAGGGCCCGCCGGCGTGGATCAACAACGAGATCGCGCCGCAGGAGTCGAGCAACATCGTCGTCCGCGGCCTGCAGGGTCTCGGTTCGCTGGTCGGGTTCGCCCCGCCGGACGAGCGTGACTTCGTCAAGCGGGTCATCGCGGTCGGCGGTCAGACGGTCCAGTGCTGCGACCAGCAGGGCCGCATGATCGTGGACGGCAAGTCGCTCGACGAGCCGTACATCTACTGGGACAACCCGTCGAACCAGGAGCAGAAGACCTTCGAGCCGGTCAAGGTTCCGGCCGGGATGGTCTGGGTGCAGGGCGACAACCGCAACAACTCCGACGACTCGCGGTTCCAGGGCGGCGGCGGCGTGAACGGCGCGGTCCCGGTGGACAACATCATCGGCAAGGCGCGGATCATCGTCCTCCCGCCGAGCCGGTGGGGCGGGATCACCGACCACAACCCGCAGGAGTCGGCGCAGCCGGCGGCGCTCGGCGCACCCGCGTGGCAGAGCGGCCTGCCGCTCGGCGCCGGGATCGCGGCGGCCTGGCCGGTGCTGTTCCTGGGGCGCAAGCTCAAGTCCGGACTGCGCCGGGCGGCCGGGCGGAAACCCTAGCCACCGACCCCTTGTCGGCAGACGGGTGATCCAGCCTTGACACTTCCCGTTCCCCTCACCGCGGCCGAGCCGATCCGGCCACCGCGGGCCGTGGTGCGCGGCGACCTCTTCTGGGGTCTGCAAGGCGCGCTCGACCGCCGTGGCCTCGGCCCGGTCGCCGGTGTGGACGAAGCCGGCGCCGGGGCGTGCGCGGGGCCGCTGGTGGTCGCGGCGTGCGTGCTCAAGCAGGGCGACGCGGCGAAGCTCACCGAG
Source organism: Amycolatopsis vastitatis (assembly GCF_002234595.1). Taxonomy (GTDB): domain Bacteria; phylum Actinomycetota; class Actinomycetes; order Mycobacteriales; family Pseudonocardiaceae; genus Amycolatopsis; species Amycolatopsis vastitatis. The sequence goes on along the minus strand of NZ_NMUL01000043.1, from coordinate 174,228 downwards.
CTGACGGACTCCAAGCTGATGACGGCCAAGGCGCGCGACCGGGTCTACGACCTGGTCCTCGCCCGGGCCGTCGACTACTCGGTGATCGTCATCCCCACCGAAGAGGTGGACCTCTACGGCATCCGGGTGATGAACCTGGAAGGTATGCGCCGCGCCGCGGCGGCGTTGCGTGTGTCGCCGGGTTACATCCTCACCGACGGCTTCCGCGTCCCGGGGCTCACTGCCCCGAACACGGCGGTGATCAAGGGCGACCGCTCGGTGGCCTGCATCGCGGCCGCGTCGGTGCTGGCCAAGGTGACGCGCGACCGCATCATGGCGGGCTACCACGAGGACTTGCCGCACTACGGTTTCGATGTGCACAAGGGGTACAGCACGTCCGACCACCTGGCGGCGCTGCGCGAGCACGGTCCGAGCGACGTCCACCGCTGGTCGTACACGAACGTCGCGACAGTGGCCGTCAAACACGGCCTGCGCCCGGCGCGGCCGGTCGTGCTGACGTACGCGGCGCTGGAAAAGGCCATGGGGAACGGAGCGGACGCGAGCCTGGCCGCGGTCCTCGACGAAGCACTCGAGCCGCAACTCAGCCTGCCGCTGCATGCCCCGGCCGCGGGTGTGGGTCACAATGAACGCTCTGCCGGCGGAGCACCTGCACGATCCCCAGCACGATCCCGAGGAGGGGCGCGGATTTCATGAGCGCAGAGGATCTCGAGAAGTACGAGACCGAGATGGAGCTCTCGCTGTACCGCGAGTACCGCGACATAGTCGGCCAGTTTTCGTACGTGGTGGAGACCGAACGGCGGTTCTACCTGGCGAACGCGGTGGACGTCCAGGTCCGCGACGGCGGCGGCGAGGTGTACTTCGAGGTCCGCATGTCCGACGCGTGGGTCTGGGACATGTACCGCCCGGCCCGCTTCGTCAAGCACGTCCGGGTCATCACGTTCAAGGACGTCAACGTCGAGGAGCTCGACAAACCCGACCTGCGCCTCCCCGAAGACGGCCCGTTCTCGGGCTGACCCCAGGCCACACCGCGCCGCGCCGGCCCGTCCCCCCGGACGAGCCGGCGCGGTTCTTTTCGCCCCACCGCCGTGTCGACCCGCCAGTCACGCGTGCCGACCCCCTGATCACGCGTGCCGGCCGTTCGATCACGTGCACCGCCTCCCCGTTTCGCCGCCATAGCACAGCGGACCGACAAACCGGGCGCTTCCGCCGCGTCCGGTGGACGAGTTGTCCCCATACCCCCGGTTGTCCACAGCGCGGCGATCCGGGGCTGGTTCGCCCGCCCCGCGCCCTGGCATCGTCGAACGCACACGCACCGTGATCGCCGGGACCGCCCCGGTGACCGGCGCACGACGAGGGGGCGAACACGATGACGGGCACCGACCAGCTGGCAAGACACCGCCGCGACCTGGGCGCGTGGGGCGAAGACCTCGCCGCCCGGCACCTGCAGAGCCGCGGCCTCGTCCTGCTCGGCCGCAACTGGCGTTGCCGGGAAGGCGAGATCGACCTCATCCTCACCGACCGGGCCCGCGTCGTCTTCTGCGAGGTCAAGACCCGCACGGGCACCGAGTTCGGCCTGCCGTCGGAGACGGTCACCGAGGAGAAAGCCGGGCGAGTACGCCGAGCCGCCCAACGCTGGCTGCGCGAGTTCCGGATCGGCTGGTGTCCCGTCCGCTACGACGTCGTGACGATCCTCGCCGAACCCGGCACCCGCCCCCGCGTCCAGCACATCGAGGCGGCGTTCTGATGCCCATCGCCAAAGCGTGGAGTGTTGCTCTGCTGGGCATCGACGGCCGGGTCATCGAGATCGAGGCCGACCTCGGCGGCGGCCTGAGCCGCGTGACCCTCGTCGGGCTGCCCGACGCGGGGCTGCGCGAAGCGAAGGACCGCGTCCGTTCGGCCGTCCGCAACTCCGGACAGCCCTGGCCGGACGGCAAAGTCACGCTCGGCCTGTCCCCGGCGAACCTGCCGAAGGTCGGCTCGGCCTACGACCTCGGCATCGCCGCCGCCGTGCTCGCCGCGACCGGCGCGGTCCCGGCGACCCGGCTGCTCGGCACGATCCTGCTGGGCGAACTCGCCCTCGACGGCCGGGTCCGTCCGGTCCGCGGCATCCTGCCCGGCCTCCTGGCGGCCCGCTCGGCCGGCTACGAACGAGCTGTCGTCCCGGCGGATTCCCTCGTCGAGGCGGCCCTGGTGGAGGGCATCGACGTTGCGGGCGCGCCGCACCTGCGCGACTTGGTGGCGTGGCTGAACAACGAGGCCGGCTTGGTGGCCCCGGAGCCGCCCGCACCCGCCGAGCCGCCGTCGGTACCGGACCTCGCCGACGTCGTCGGCCAGCCGGAGGCGCGCTGGGCACTGGAAGTCGCCGCCGCGGGCGGGCACCACCTCCTGTTCACCGGTCCACCCGGCGTCGGCAAGACGATGCTGGCCAGACGGCTGCCCGGCCTCCTGCCGCGGTTGTCGCCCGAGGAGTCGCTGGAAGTCACCGCGGTGCATTCGGTCGACGGCTCGTTGTCGAAGTCGTCGCCGCTGGTCACCGTGCCGCCGTTCGTCGCCCCGCACCACTCGATCACGGTCGCGGCCCTGATCGGCGGCGGCAGTGGCCTCGCCTCCCCGGGGGCGATCAGCCGCGCCCACCGCGGAGTCCTGTTCCTCGACGAAGTCTGCGAGTTCGGCGGGCAGCGCCTCGAATCGCTGCGCACGGTGCTCGAAGAGGGCGAGGTCCGCATCGCCCGCGTGAAGGGCGCGATCACCTACCCGGCGCGGTTCCAGCTCGTGCTGGCCACGAACCCGTGTGCGTGCGCACCACCGAAGGACGCCGACTGTGTGTGTTCGCCGACGGCGCGCCGCCGCTACCTCGGCCGGTTGTCGGGTCCGCTCCTCGATCGCGTCGACCTCCGGGTCCGGCTGCGCCCGCTGAGCGCGCTCAGCGCGCACGACACGGGAACGGCGGAGTCGACGGAAACGGTCCGCGGCCGGGTCCTCGAGGCCCGCGACCGCGCCACCCGCCGATGGCGCGAGCACGGCTGGAGATCGAACTCCGAAGTACCGGGACCGGCGCTGCGGCGCCAGTTTTCGCTGCCGGGCGAGGCAACGAGCCTCCTGGACCGGGCCTTGGACCGCGGCATCCTGAGCGGCCGCGGCGCCGACCGCTGCCTGCGCATCGCATGGACCCTGGCCGACTTGGACGGCGAGCCCCGCCCGGGCACCGAGCAGGTCGGCTCGGCCCTGGCCTTCCGCGAACGGGTGGCGGCATGAGTGTCGATGAGCTGCGGCAGGCCCGCGCCTACCTGCTGCGCGTGGCCGAGCCACCGGCACCTTCGCTCGTCACCTTCGTGGCCCAGCACGGGCCGGTCGAAGCGGCCGGGCGGGTGCGCCGCGGCGATTGCCCGCCCGAGGTGCTCAAGGCGACCGAAGCCCGGCGGGAGTACGACCTCGTCACCCAGGACTTCGCCCGGGCTGCCGCGGCTGACGCCCGGCTCGTCGTCCCCGAAGACGACGAGTGGCCGGCCTGGCCGCTGCTCGCCCTGGACCTCGCTGCCCGGCGAGGGGTGGCCGAGGCCGTGCCTCCGCTGGCTTTGTGGGTCGCCGGCGAAGCCGCGCTCGGGGATGCCGCCGACCGGGCCGTGGCCGTGGTCGGTGCCCGCGCGGCCACCGAGTACGGCGAACACCACGCCGCCGAGTTCGCGTACGGGCTGGCCGGCCGGGGTGTGCCCGTGTTCTCCGGCGCCGCCTACGGCATCGACGGCGCTGCGCACCGAGGCGCGCTCGCCGCCGAGGGCGTGACCGTCGCCGTGCTGGGCTGTGCCGTCGATGCCGGCTATCCGGCGGGGCACGTCGGCCTGCTGAACCGGATCGTCCGCTCCGGCGGCGCGGTCGTCAGCGAATACCCGCCCGGCACCCCGCCGGCCCGGCACCGCTTCCTCGTCCGCAACCGGCTCATCGCCGCTCTCACCGAGGGCACCCTGGTGGTCGAGGCGGGACGGCGCAGCGGCGCCCGCAACACCGCGAGCACCGCCGGCGCGCTCGGGAAGGTCGTGATGGCGCTGCCGGGACCGGTCTCGTCCGGGATGTCGGTCGGATGTCACGCGCTGATCCGCGACGCCCGGGCGACGCTGGTCTCGACGGTCGACGAGGTCCTCGAAACCGTCGGCCGCTTCGGCGCGGCCGAGGACACCGCGACCCGGCCGAAACGGCCCACCGACCGGCTTGGCCAGGAGGCGTTGCGGGCCTATGAAGCACTCGCTGTGCGCACGGACCGGTCCGACGCCGAGATCGCGGCCGAATCCGGCATCCCGCTCCGGCGGGTGCGGGCGCTGCTGCCGGCACTGGAGATCGACGGATTCGCCGTCCGCGGGGAAGCGGGCTGGCGACGACGAAGGGAAAGCGCGTGAACGCCACGAATTCCCGGCGAACGCGTCGATGGTGTTCGGCCGGTCCGGTGGGCCCGCGTGGCGATCCTTGACCGGCGGCCGTTGTTCGCGCAGCGTGACAGTCATGCCACCACGCTCCGGCCGGCCCCGCCGGCCCGACCTGCGCGCGCTCCGGGCCGCGCTGCCCGAACCCGTGCGGGCCGTCGTCACCGGCTACGAACGGCACCTCGGGCTCGAACGTGGCTTGTCCGCGCACACCGTCCGGGCGTACGTCGGTGATGCGGTCTCGTTGCTCGGGTTCGTCGTGGACGGCGGGGGCGGGCTCGCGGAGCTGGACCTCGCGCGGCTGCGGGCGTGGCTCGCCGTGCAGCAGTCCGGCGGGGCGAGCCGCACGACGCTCGCCCGGCGGGCGGCCTCGGCCCGGACGTTCACGGCCTGGGCGCACCGCACCGGCGTGCTGGCCGCCGATCCGGGCGGACGGCTCGCCGCTCCGCGGGCGCACCGCACCCTGCCCGGGGTGCTGCGCGCCGGGCAGGCGGAAGAGGTCATGCGGGCGTCGGCGGCCGGGGCGGCGCAACGGGATCCGGTCGCCCTGCGTGATCGTGCGATGGTCGAACTGCTGTACGCGACCGGGATCCGGGTGTCCGAGTTGTGCGGGCTGGACGTCGGCGGCGCCGACTTCTCCCGTCGTGTCGTGACGGTGCTCGGCAAGGGCGGCAAGGAGCGCGTGGTCCCGTTCGGCGTCCCGGCGGCGGAGGCGCTGACCGCCTGGATCGACGAGGGGCGGCCGAAGATCGTCGCGGAATCCGGAGGTGACAGCCCCGAACCCGCGCTTTTCCTCGGTGTGCGGGGCAAACGCGTCGACCCGCGGACGGTGCGGCGCGTGGTGCACGACGCCGTCACGGCGGTACCCGGAGCGGCTGACATGGGGCCTCACGGCCTGCGCCATTCGGCCGCGACGCATCTGCTGGAAGGGGGTGCCGATCTCAGGAGCGTTCAGGAACTGCTTGGTCACGCTACGCTTGCCACGACGCAGCTCTACACTCATGTGACCGTCGACCGGTTGAAAGCGATCCATGACCGAGCGCATCCCAGGGCCTGAGGCGGCCCGGGGAGGCTCACCGGGGTCGTCACCAGCGGGCCCGGCGGCGCACGCGCATCCGCACGAGCACGGAGACCACACTGAGCCGTATGCCGAGAACGACTGTGCAATGACCGCAGGACCGCACGTGACCGACGCCGCCGGAGTGACCACTCACGGTGAGGCTGCCGCGCCCGCGGAAACCCGCGCCGGCTCCGACGTCGACGCCGGGATCGCGGCGCTGTGGCAGCAGTTCGCCGACAGCCCCGACCAGGCGTCGCGCGATCGGCTCGTGCTGCACTACGCCCCGCTGGTCAAGTACGTCGCCGGCCGGGTCGGCACCGGCCTGCCGACCCACATCGACGTCGGTGATCTCGTGCAGTCCGGCATCTTCGGGCTCGTCGACGCCATCGAGAAGTTCGACCCCGAGCGCGGCCTGCGCTTCGAGACCTACGCGATGCAGCGCATCCGCGGCGCGATCCTCGACGACCTCCGCTCCCAGGACTGGGTGCCCCGCGCCGTCCGCAGCAAGGCCAAGGAAGCCGAGCGCGCGATGGAACGCCTCGGCGCCCGCCTGCACCGCACCCCGACCGACGCCGAGCTCGCCGCCGAACTCGGCATCGGCCTCGACGACCTGCGCGACTTCTACGGCCAGCTGCAGCTCACCAGCGTCGTCGCGCTGGAGGACCTGGTCGCCGCGGGCAAGGACAGCGGCTCGCTGGTCGACACGCTGCCCGACGACGACGCCGTCGACCCCGTCGCGGTGCTCGTCGACCAGGACAACCGGCGCCAGCTCGCGCAGGCCATCGCGCAGCTCACCGAGCGCGACAAGATCGTGGTCAGCCTCTACTACTTCGAGAGCCTGACCCTCGCCGAGATCGGCAAGGTCCTCGGCGTCACCGAGTCGCGGGTCAGCCAGCTGCACACGCGGGCGGTCATGCGGCTGCGCGCCAAGCTGGTCGAGCAGACCGGCAGCTGATCACGGACCACCTCCCCAGGGCTTGAGCCGGTATTCGCCCACCTCGCCGGTCAGCGCCAGGGGATCGACGTACTCCTCGCCCCGCCGCACGCCCCAGTGCAGGCAGGCCGCCACCAGGCAGCCGGGATGCCCGGCGAGGACGGTGCCGAGCACTTGGCCCCGGTAGACCTGCTCACCCACGGCCACCTTCGGCGCGACCGGCTCGTAGGTGGTGCGCAGGCCGCCGTCGTGGTCGACGGAGATGACGGGCCGCCCGGCCACCAGCCCGGCGAACACGACGACGCCCGCATCCGCCGCCAGCACCTCCTGCCCGGGCGCGGCGGCCAGATCGACCCCGCGATGCCCGGCACCGTATGGCGTTTCGGGGGCGTCGAAGTACTTCACAACCACCGGAACGGGTGACAAGGGCCAGGACAGCCGCGGTTGCGGTGCGGCTCGGGCGCCGCCTGCCCAGGGGGCGCCCGGATCCGGGGGTGGCCGGTCCGGGGTGGCCATGGGCGCGGTGGCCCACCGCGCGGCCGGTTCGGGCAGCGGGAAGGTCGCAGGTCCGGTCGGCGAGAGCCCGAGCGCCGGTGCCGGCTCGCTCGTCCGGGGTTCCGCTGTGGTCGGGGCCAGCGGGCCTGGGGTGGCGATGAGTGCGGGCGACGCCGGGAGAAGTGGCAGGAAGCCTCCGGAGCCGGCCGTCCACAGCTCAGCTGCCGTCGGCTCGGCCGGGCGGGAGGCGGCCATCGGTGGCGCCAGGCCGCCGGTCCATGGCTGCCATGGGGACGGCGGCGGCCGGAATCCGTCCGTCCAAGCCGCAGGCGCCGCTGTGCTCCAAGCGGCCACAACCCCACCTCCTGCACTTCCGAACACCCCGCTGACCAGGGCAACCACGGTCACGAACCACCCCGGCACCCGGTGCCGGCGACGACTGATCGACTCCATGGCTCCAGCCTGCGGTACTCCGCGCCGGCGTGGGGGCCCGTCGCCGAATCTGTGGACAACCGGACCCGATGTGGACAACTCGGCCCTCGATCGGCCGCCGGTGGGGGAGGGCCTGGTGGCAGGGGGTAGAATCTTTTGCGCGGTCCGCGTCAGCGGGCTGACTTCGCGTGCACGTGCGCGTTCCCCGGTTTCGAGCGTCACCGACCGGGCGAGTCGCACGGTGTCCGGCGGTCCCTGGGGTCCTCACCAACCTCGGGGTCCGGACGCCGCCACGGGCACCAGGGCGAGCGGCCACCCGGTCGCGAGCGACAAAACCGAGCAGCGCGTCCGCTCCGAGCATGGCGCGCACTACACAGAAGAGGTGTGATTCCGGCAATGGCCGTCGTCACCATGAAGCAGCTGCTCGACAGCGGCGTGCACTTCGGGCACCAGACCCGCCGTTGGAACCCGAAGATGAAGCGCTACATCTTCACCGAGCGCAACGGCATCTACATCATCGACCTGCAGCAGACGCTGACCTACATCGACCGTGCGTACGAGTTCATCAAGGAAACCGTCGCGCACGGTGGCACGATCATGTTCGTCGGCACCAAGAAGCAGGCTCAGGAAGCCATCGCGGCCGAAGCCTCGCGCGTGGGCATGCCCTACGTGAACCAGCGCTGGCTCGGCGGCATGCTGACCAACTTCCAGACCGTGCACAAGCGTCTCCTGCGCCTCAAGGAGCTCGAGTCGCGGGAGCAGACCGGCGGCTTCGAGGGCCTCACCAAGCGCGAGATCCTGACGCTGACCCGCGAGAAGGACAAGCTCGAGAAGACCCTCGGCGGTATCCGCGACATGGCCAAGGTGCCGAGCATCGTGTGGATCGTCGACACCAAGAAGGAGCACATCGCCGTCGGCGAGGCTCGCAAGCTGAACATCCCGGTCGTCGCGATCCTGGACACCAACTGCGACCCGGACGAGGTCGACTACCCGATCCCGGGCAACGACGACGCGATCCGCTCGGCCGCGCTGCTGACCAAGGTCGTCGCCGAGGCCGCGGCCGCCGGTCTGATGGCCCGCTCCAGCCGCAACGGCGCCTCCGCCGACGCGAAGCCGGAGCCGGGTGTCGCCGCCGACGAGCCGCTGGCCGAGTGGGAGAAGGAGCTGCTCGCCGGCTCCGAGACCGCCGCCGCCGACGCGACCGAAGCCGCCGCTGCCGTCGAGGCGGCCCCGGCCGAGGCCGCCACCGAGCAGGCGACCGCCTCCTCCTGACGCTCCACCGTCCGTGCGGCCGTGCCCCCGGGGCCCGGCCGCACGGGCGTAGCAACCCACAGATTTCCTGCAAAGGACGGATTTACCAGAATGGCGAACTACACCGCCGCTGACGTGAAGCGCCTGCGCGAGATGACCGGCGCCGGCATGATGGACTGCAAGAAGGCCCTCGAGGAGAACGGCGGCGACTTCGACAAGGCCGTCGAGTTCCTGCGCATCAAGGGTGCCAAGGACGTCGGCAAGCGCGCCGAGCGCGCCACCGCCGAGGGCCTGGTCACCGGCGAGGGCGGCGTCCTGATCGAGCTGGACTCGGAGACCGACTTCGTCGCGAAGAACGCCGACTTCCAGGCGCTCGCCGCGAAGATCGTCGAGGTCGCGAAGACCGTCAAGACCTCCGACGTCGAGGCGCTCAAGGGTGCCGAGCTCGAGGGCAAGACCGTCAACGAGGTCGTCCAGGAGCTGTCGGCCCGCATCGGCGAGAAGCTCGAGCTGCGCCGCGTCGTGGCCTTCGAGGGCCAGACCGCCACCTACCTGCACCGCCGTGGCTCCGACCTGCCGCCGGCCGTCGGCGTGCTCGTCGAGTTCACCGGTGACGACGCCGAGGCCGCCCGTGGTGCCGCCATGCAGGTCGCCGCGCTGCGCGCCAAGTACCTCACCCGCGACGAGGTGCCGGCCGAGATCGTCGAGAACGAGCGCCGCATCGCCGAGCAGACCGCCCGCGAGGAAGGCAAGCCGGAGCAGGCCATGCCGAAGATCATCGAGGGCAAGGTCAACGCCTACTACAAGGACAACGTCCTGCTCGAGCAGCCGTCGGTCAAGGACAACAAGAAGACCGTCAAGGCCCTGCTCGACGAGGCCGGCGTGACGCTGACCAAGTTCGCGCGCTTCGAGGTCGGCCAGGCCTGAGGCCAGGCCCGGGCGTAGGTTTCACCCAGTGCCCCGTCTCCGTCCATCGGGGACGGGGCACTGTCAGGTCTGGATATGACAAAAAGCGGTCGAGGGGCGTAGGAGGCGACATAGATGGGTGACCGGGTCGAAGGTGGCTACCGGCGGGTGCTGCTGAAACTGGGCGGCGAGATGTTCGGCGGTGGTTCTATCGGCGTCGATCCGGATGTCGTCCACTCGGTCGCGCAGCAGATCGCCGACGTCGCCCGCACCGGCGTCCAGGTCGCGGTCGTGATCGGCGGCGGCAACTACTTCCGCGGCGCGGAGCTCTCGCAGCGCGGCATGGACCGCGACCGCGCCGACTACATGGCGATGCTGGGCACCGTGATGAACTGCCTGGCGCTGCAGGACTTCCTGGAGAAGGAGGGCCTGCCCACGCGCGTGCAGACCGCCATCACGATGGGCCAGGTCGCCGAGCCCTACATCCCGCGCCGCGCCGAGCGGCACCTGGAAAAGGGCCGCGTCGTGATCTTCGGCGCCGGGGTCGGCATGCCGTACTTCTCCACCGACACCGCGGCCGCGCAGCGGGCGCTCGAGCTGGGTTGCGAGGCCGTGCTGATGGCGAAGGCCGTCGACGGCGTCTACACCGCGGACCCGAAGGCCGACCCCACCGCCGAGATGTTCCGCGAGATCACCCACCGCGAGGTGCTGGAGCGGGACCTCAAGGTCGCCGACGCGACGGCGTTCAGCCTCTGCATGGACAACAACATGCCGATCATCGTGTTCAACCTGCTCACCGAGGGGAACATCGCCCGCGCGGTGAGTGGTGAAAGAATCGGCACGTTGGTCAGCACCCCGCCCGCCGGGGTGCCGGCCTAGACCTGCTGGGATCAGCAAGCGCCACCCATCACAACAACGGGAGTAGCCGTGATCGACGAGACCCTCCTCGACGCCGAGGAGAAGATGGAAAAAGCGGTGTCCGTCGCCAAGGATGATCTGACGTCGGTGCGCACCGGCCGGGCCACCCCGTCGATGTTCTCGCGCATCGTGGTCGAGTACTACGGCGCGCCGACCCCCCTGAACCAGCTGGCCAGCGTGAACGTGCCGGAGGCGCGGATGGCGCTGATCAAGCCGTACGACCAGACCCAGCTCGTCGCGATCGAAAAGGCCATCCGTGAGTCCGACCTCGGGGTCAACCCGAGCAACGACGGCAACGTGATCCGGATCGTCATCCCGCAGCTCACCGAGGAGCGGCGCAAGGAGATGGTCAAGGTCGCCAAGAGCAAGGGTGAGGACGCGCGGGTGACCATCCGCAGCATCCGCCGCAAGGCCAAGGAAGAGCTCGACCGCATCGGCAAGGACGGCGAAGCGGGCGAAGACGAGGTCGTGCGCGCGGAGAAGGAGCTGCAGAACCTCACCGACACGTACTCGCACAAGGTCGACGAGCTGGTCAAGCACAAGGAAGCCGAGCTGCTCGAGGTCTGATGGCACAGGTGAGCGAGGAACGCGAGGACCGGGTGGACGCCACCGGAGAACACCCGGCGGCCACGCCCGGGACGCCGGAGCCGGGTGACGCCGGCATCCCGGCCACGCCGGATTTCCCGGGAACCGCCGGGGAGCCGGCTTCTCCGGGCGAGGCTTCGGCAACCTCGGGAACAGGTGAAGCGAGCCGATTGTCGGCCGCCGGGACCGCTGCGGCGGATACGCCGGTCGGCGCCTCGGCGGCCTCGGAACCGGCGCCCGAGGCCAAGAAGGCCTCCAAGGCCGGCCGGAACCTGCCCGCGGCCATCGGGGTCGCGTTGCTGCTCGGCGCCGCGATCATCGTTTCCCTGCTCACCGTGCGCTTCCTGTTCATCGGGATCATCGCGATCGCGATCGCGGTCGGCACCTTCGAGTTCGCCGGGGTGCTGCGCCGGGTCGCCGACATCCGGGTCGCGATGATCCCGGTGCTCGTCGGCGGCCAGGCGATGATCTGGCTGGCCTGGCCGTTCGGCCGGGAGGGCGCGCTCACCGCGTTCGTCCTCACCGTGCTCGCCTGCCTCCTGTGGCGGCTGCCCGGTGGTGCGAAGGGCTACCTGCGCGACATCAGCGCATCCACCTTCGCCGCCGCCTACCTGCCGCTGTTCGGCGCGTTCGCGGCGATGCTCGTGCCGCCTTCGGACGGCGTCGGGCGTGTGCTGACCTTCCTGATCGGCGTCGTCGCTTCGGACACCGGCGGCTACATCGCCGGGGTGCTGGGCGGGAAGCACCCGATGGCGCCCACCATCAGCCCGAAGAAGACCTGGGAAGGCTTCGCGGGTTCGGTGATCGGCGGTGTCGTGGCCGGGGCGCTGACGCTCAGCCTGATGCTCGACGGCCACGTCTGGCAGGGCGTGATCTTCGGTGTCGCCATCGTGCTGACCGCGACCCTGGGCGACCTCGTCGAGTCGCTGATCAAGCGCGACCTCGGCGTCAAGGACATGGGCACACTGCTGCCCGGGCACGGCGGGATCATGGACCGCCTCGACTCGCTGCTGCCTTCGGCCGTCGTGTCCTGGCTGCTGCTTTCCGCGTTCGTGCCGGTCTAGTCGTCGTAGGGGTCGTCGACCTCCGCGCGGCCCCAGCCTTCGGCGACGCGCGAGTGGTCGATCACCGCGAAGACCGCGCCCTCGGGGTCGGCCAGGATCGACATCCGGCCGAACGGCGTGTCGTAGGGCTGGATCACCACGGTGCCGCCGTGCATGAGCGATTCCCCCGCGACCGCGTCGACGCCGCGGGCCGGGTCGATGTCGAAGTACACGAGCCAGTGCGGCGGGGTGTCGAGGCTGTACTCCGACCCCATGACGTACCGGTACAGCACCGGTTCGTGCTCGATGAGCCATTCGACGTAGTCGAGGGCCTCGCCGTCGCCGATCTGGTGGCTCGCGTACGTGAACAGCTTGGTGTAGAAGTGATCCGCCGCGACGCCGTCGTGGGTGTTGAGGTCCGCGCCGCTGAAGGTGTTGGGGATCCCGGTGACGAACTCCCAGTTCGGCGGCACCTCCCAGAACACCACCGGCGCGCCGCACGCGTCGAAGGCGTGCAGGATCGTGCCGCGGTCCGGGATCGGCACCGGGCCGAGGGTGATCCGCCCGCCGAGGTGCTCCACCCATTCCGCCGCGCTCGCGGTGTGCGGGACCGAAATGTGCGGCATCCAGCCCAGCGGGGCGCCCTGCGCGGCGCGGTAGAGCCCGCCGACCGGGACGGTGTTGAGAGTCGCGATGGAGTAGCGCCCGTCGGACGTCGCCGGGTCCCGCTGAGTGGTGTACTCCCAGCCGAAGAGGGCACCGTAGAATCTCTCCGCCACGGCCTGCTCGCGGCAGGCCAGCTCGATCCAGCACGGGATTCCGGCCGGGACCGGGGACGGGGTACTGGACGGGCCGAATGCCATGTGGTGCTCCTCCCGAGACCCACCGAATTCTAGGCGTAGTCAGTGTGGTTTCCGCCAAGATTTCGCCGCCGGAAGATCACTCCCGGCAATGAGGCCCCGGAAGGAGCAGCGAGTGCGGTGGTCGCGGCGCACGGAGGTCGTGCCGAGTCCGAACATCTGGTACTACCAGGCCGACTACGAACTGGAGAACCGGGCGCAGGACAGCGGCGGCGAGATCTGGCGCGTCCTGCGCGAGGAGTACGACTGGGCCGGCCGGGACGTCCTGGACGTCGGCTGCGGCGACGGGTTCCACCTGCCCGTCTTCGCGCGTGACGCGCGTTCGGTGCTCGGCGTGGAACCGCACCAGCCCCTGGTGCGCAGTGCGCTGGAGCGCGTGAAAGACCTGTCGAACGTGGACATCCGGCACGGCCGGGCCCAGCGGCTGCCGGTCCGCAGCGCGAGCGTCGACGTCGTGCACGCGCGCACGGCGTACTTCTTCGGGCCCGGGTGCGAGCCGGGGCTGGCGGAGGCCGAGCGGGTGCTGCGGCCGGGCGGCGCGATCCTGATCGTCGACCTCGACGTGACCAGTGAGCCCTACGGCCGCTGGATGCGCGCCGACCTACCGCACTACGACCCCGGGGCGGTGGAACGGTTCTTCGCCCGCGCCGGGTTCGGTTGCCGCCGCGTCGCCACCGAGTGGCGTTTCGCGACCGCCGCGGACCTCGAAGCGGTGCTGAAGATCGAGTTCAGCAAGCCGGTCGCCGAACAGGCGATCGCGGAGTCCTTGCAGCGTAACGGGAATCGCGAGACCGACCTGACGCTGCCGGTGGGCTACCGCGTCCACACGCGGGTCAAGCCCACCGGCCTCGTCCTGCCAGGTCACTCGGCCGCTTCTTCGGAGGTGGAGGACTCGTCCTCGTCCTCGCCGAGGATGCCGTAGAGCGAGCGCCGGGCGTCGTTGAGCACCTCGGCCGCGCGGGCCTGCTGGCTCTCGGTGCCCGCGCGCATGATCTGCACGACGGCGGCGGCCAGGTTCTTGCCCGCCTTGGCGAGCCCGACCTCGACCGGGTCGACGTCCTGCGCGATCTGCTCCCACGGCGGGGTGGCGTCCTGCTGCTCGGCGGCGGCGCGGCCGGCGTCGGTCAGCTCGAACAGCTTCTTGCCGTGTTCGTCCTTGCTGATCACCAGGCCTTCGTCGGCCAGCAGCTGCAGCGTCGGGTACACCGAGCCGGGGCTCGGCCGCCAGAAGCCGCCGGAGCGCTCGCCGATTTCGCGGATGATCTCGTAGCCGTGCCGGGGCTGCTCGGCGAGCAGCGCCAGGATCGCGGCGCGGACGTCACCGCGGCGGCTGCGCCGTCCGCCGTGACCACGGCGGCCCGGACCGTGGCCGCGACCGCGTCCACCGGGGCCGAAGCCTGGGGGGAACTCGCCGAAACCACCGAAGGGCCCGAAGGGTGCGCGCCCACGTTCGTGGGCGAAGGGGTGTCGTTGCCTACGCATGTCGTTGTCCTTTCTCGAACTGTTGCGACACGTTCACGATATATCGGGAACAGTCGGATCGCAACCACTCTTCGGTGACTCCGGTCACGTGGAAGATCTGCGTGCCGGAAACCATCGACGTCATGCGCGAGCTGGTCCCGTACCGCCTGGCACCCCTGCTGGAGCGCGTGCATTCTGCGCAACCGGAGACCTGAGTCCTCCGGATTCGCTGAGCATTCTGCGCACTGGCGACGGCATCGGTTGTGCGATGCGTTCACCAGTGCTGTCCTGGTGGGCGCTTCCTGCACGAAAGGTGTCGACGATGACCCATGCCCCCGTGACCGCCCCGGCGCTCACCGCGATCGAGCAGCGGGTGCTGTGGCTCGCCACCGCGATCGTGCACGAGGCCAACCGGGTCCGGCCCAACCCGTCCGGGCTCAAGGTCGGCGGGCACCAGGCGTCGTGCGCGTCGCTGGTCTCGATCATGACGTCACTGTGGTTCCGGCACCTGCGGCCCGAGGACCGCGTCTCGGTCAAGCCGCACGCGTCGCCCGTGCTCCACGCGATCAACTACCTGCTCGGCGAGCTGGACGAGGCCTACCTGCCGACGCTGCGCGAGTTCGGCGGCCTGCAGAGCTACCCGAGCCGGGCCAAGGACCCCGACCCGGTGGACTACTCGACCGGCTCGGTCGGCATCGGCGCGACCGCGCCGATCTGGGGCGCGCTGGCCCGCCGCTACCTGACGACCCGCGGTTCTTCCGCGGGCACCGGGCGGCAGTACTCGCTGGTCGGCGACGCCGAGCTGGACGAGGGCGCGATCTGGGAGGCCATCCTCGACCCGGCCGTCGCGGACCTCGGCGAGATCGTCTGGATCGTCGACCTCAACCGCCAGTCGCTCGACCGCGTCGTGCCGAACATCGCCGCCGGGCGGCTGCAGGGCATGTTCGGCGCCGCGGGCTGGCAGGTGCTGACGCTGAAGTACGGACGGCTCCTGGAAGAGCTGTTCACCCGGCCCGGCGGCGCCGAGCTGCGCGCCCGCATCGACGCGATGCCGAACCCCGAGTACCAGCGGCTGCTGCGCTGCGACGCCGCCCAGGTGCGCGACCGGCTGCCCGCGGGCGACGCCGCGCTCGCCGGGCTCGTCGCGTCGCTGGACGACGAGACGCTGCTGGCCGCCATCCGGAACCTCGGCGGCCACGACCTCGGCTCGCTCGACGAGGTCTTCGCGTCCATTTCGGACGACCGGCCGACGGTCATCTTCTGCTACACCGTCAAGGGCAAGGGCCTGCCGACGCAGGGGCACCCGCAAAACCACTCTTCGCTGCTGACCGTCGCGCAGATGGAAGAGCTGGCTGTGTCGTTGGGGACGGACCTCGCTTCGCCGTGGCAGCGCTTCGCGCCCGGCACGCGCGAAGCCGAGTTGTGCGCTGACGCTGCTTCGCGCCTTCGCCGTCCGGACGTTCCTTCGGTGCCTTCGGTGGACCTGCCCGTCGACATCGGGCGTACGCCGTCAGGAACCGCGACGACGCAAGCGGCGCTGGGACGCGTCCTGCTCGACCTGACGCGCGAAGCACCCGAAGCGGCGAAGCGTGTTGTGACGGTCAGTCCCGACGTCAGCTCGACGACCAACCTCGGCGGCTGGGTCAACAAAGTGGGCGTCTGGTCGGCGACCGAGCGCCGGGACTGGTTCGAGGACGACCCCGAGACGATCATGCACTGGCGGGAGAAGCCGACCGGCCAGCACGTCGAGCTGGGCATCGCCGAGACGAACCTGGTCGGCCTGCTGGGCGAGCTCGGCGCGACCTGGAGCCGGTGGGGCGAGCCGCTGCTGCCGATCGGCGTGATGTACGACCCGTTCGTCGAACGCGCCCTGGAGCCGTGGTCGTTCGGCATCTACGCGGGCGGCCAGTCGATCCTGATCGGCACGCCGTCCGGCGTCACGCTCGCCCCGGAAGGCGGCGCGCACCAGTCGATCACCACGCCGTCGATCGGCATCGAGCAGCCCGGCTGCGTCAGCTACGAACCGGCGTTCGCGATCGACACCGAGTGGACGCTGCTGGCCGCGCTCGGCCGGCTCGGCAAGCCGGGCGGGACCTCGTCGTACTTCCGGCTCTCGACCCGCCCGGTCGACCAGACCCTCGCGGCGGTGCCCGCGGACCCGGCCGCGCGCGAACGCCGTCGCCGCCAGGTCGTGGCGGGCGCGTACCTGCTGCGGCGCGCGGCGGAACCGGCGGTGACGCTGGCGGCGATGGGCGCGCTGGTGCCGGACACCCTGGCGGCGGCCGAGCGCCTGGCGCAGGTCGGCGTCGAGGCCGACGTCGTCTGCGTGACCAGCCCGGGCCTGCTGTTCGACGCCGTGCAGGCGCGAACGGGCCGGGGGAGCGCCAAGGCGTGGATCCTCGACCAGGTCTTCCCGGCGGCGCGGGCCCGGCCGCTGGTCACGGTGCTCGACGGCCACCCGCACACACTGGCGTTCCTCGCGGGGATCAACCGGGTCCCGTCGGTCGCGCTGGGCGTCACGCGCTTCGGCCAGTCGGGCTCGCTCGAGGACGTCTACCGCTACCACGGCATCGACACCGACGCGATCATCCGGGCCGCCCTCGACGTCGTGGCCTAGCCGAAGGTCGCGCCGGCGAGCAGCGTGTCCATCTTGGCGTCCCAGCCGGGGAAGGAGCCGTACTCGAGGACGAGGATCTTGCTCGTCGGCAGCCACCACATCCGGACCTGGTTGTTCTGCGCGGTGTTCTCGCAGGTGACCTTCCAGCGGCTGTACTCGGCCTTCTTGGGCCCGATCGGCGCGAATCCGGACTCCACGAGGGTGCTGCCGGTGGCGACGGCGGCCTTGCCGGGCGGCGAAGCGGCGGTGATGCACGTCGGCGCGTCGGTGCCGGTGTACCAGCCGAAGGGCCGCTTCGTGCTCGGGAGGTTGATGGGTGCGTCGGGGTCCGAAGTCCGCAGGTCCAGGAACCGCGCTTCGCAGACGACGGTTCCTTCGGCGACGCAGCCGTCCATCAGGCCGTCCTGGCTGTGCTGCGTGTAGGTCGCGCCGGCCGGCAGGTTCACGCGCATGGTCCCGACGACGATCTGCGGGCCGTCGGGCTTCGCCGGCTGCGCTGGTCCCGCAGGCGACGTGCAGGCGGCGGCACTCAGGGCCACGGCGATGGCCAGGACGCTGTGCCGGAAGGACACGGCTCACCTCTTTCCTCGGACCTCGGACGTCCCGTCCGGTTTCACCGTGGATCATCCCTCCGGGTGAACCCGGGCCCCGCTCCGGGGCTGCGTGACCTGAGGTACACCCGGCGAGGGCGGTTCGGGCGCCGTAGGGAGGCGCATGGGACACTGGTCCGGTTATGACTGCCCTTCCGCTCGTCTTCGACGCCCCCAAGCGCGGCCTGCCGCCGCGCCACCTCGCCGACCTCTCGGTGGCCGAGCGCGCCGCCGCGGTGGCCGAGCTGGGGGAGAAGCCGTTCCGCGCGAAGCAGCTGTCGAACCACTACTTCTCGCGCCTGACGGTGGACCCGGCGGAGATGACGGACATCCCGGCGGCGTCGCGCTCTCGGCTCGTCGAGTCGTTGATGCCGACGCTGCTGACCGAGGTCCGCGCGCTGGAGGCCGACAAGGGCGCGACGCGCAAGACGCTGTGGCGGGCCCACGACGGCACGCTGCTGGAGAGCGTCCTGATGCGCTACCCGGACCGCGCGACGCTGTGCATCTCGAGCCAGGCGGGCTGCGGCATGGCGTGCCCGTTCTGCGCGACGGGCCAGGGCGGCCTCGATCGAAACCTATCGACGGCGGAGATCGTGGACCAGGTCCGTTCGGCGGCGGCGGTCATGCGCGACGGCACGATGCCCGGCGGCCCCGGGCGGCTGTCGAACATCGTCTTCATGGGCATGGGCGAGCCGCTGGCGAACTACAAGCGCGTGGTGGCGGCGGTGCGTCGGATCACCGATCCCGCGCCGGGCGGTCTGGGGATCGGGCAGCGGTCGGTGACGGTGTCGACGGTGGGTCTGGCTCCGGCGATTCGCAAGCTGGCGGACGAGAAGATGCAGGTGCGGCTGGCGGTGTCGCTGCACACGCCGGACGACGAGCTGCGGGACACGCTGGTGCCGGTGAACAACCGGTGGTCGATCGATGAGGTGCTGTCGGCTGCGCGGTACTACGCAGATACCTCCGGGCGGCGCGTCTCGATCGAGTACGCGTTGATTCGGGACATCAACGACCAGCCGTGGCGGGCTGAGCTGCTGGCGAAGCGGCTGCGGAAGCACTTGGGTCAGCTTGTCCACGTCAACGTCATCCCGTTGAATCCGACGCCGGGCAGCAAGTGGGACGCGAGCCCGAAGCCGGTGGAGCGGGAGTTCGTGCGGCTGGTGAACGCGGGCGGAGTAGCGTGCACGGTGCGCGACACGCGCGGCCAGGAGATCGCCGCCGCTTGTGGCCAGCTCGCCGCCGAAGGCTGAGTTTCCCTTTCAGTGATGGAGAGTTTGTCGTGATGTATGCCCCCAGCCTGCTGGACCCGGCTGCGGAATCGTTGAGGCTGGCGGACTTCACGGGCGCGACGGACGTTGCTCGAGAAGCCCGGACGTTGCTGGGTGAGCGGTTCAGCTCGGTGACGTTCATGTACGTCCTGATGCGGGCGTTCGAGGTGGAGTACGCGGCTGCATGCGACGCGGCCCGATGGCACGAGTTCCACGGTGGCCCGCGGGCGTTGTCGGACGCGGATCTGGAGAAGCTGCTGGCTCCCTGGCTCGACCGTTGACCACAGACCCCGGCTCACTGGAGGCTGCCGAAGCCTGTAATGGGCTCGCTGCCGAACGTTGAGCGAGGCTCGTACGTTGCAGATGTCTCTGCGATACGGTGGGCATCGTCAATGCCGGGCATCGACAAGCGGAGTAAGTTGTCGTGCGCCCTATCCCGCCTGACTTCGTCGTCCCCTATAGTGCCTTTGCCTTTCCAGCGAATATTGTTTCATCGCCTGGTGAGTTGGGATTTACGACGGACGATCTCGCGCACGCGTTGTTCGCGACCGGCCGAGCGCCGGGTGACCGCGCGGCTCATGGCGCTGCGTCGGTGTACGAGTGGCTGCACCGAACTTCGCTCATCCCGGCCTGCATTCGGCGCACCGATCGTGAGAAACTGGTTCGTTCTGATTTGGCACTGGAACTGGATCGCTCGGAAAAGTAGCTGTTTCGTACGTGCTGGGCCAAGCCATGACTGCGATCTTCTGTCGAGCTCAGCTCTCCGTAAGTCATCTTCTGCATGTCGATCGATACGCGAGCCAGTTTAATCTCTGGTGCGGCGGGACGCGACAACGTTCAGTCTGTTCGGCTCTGCTCCGGATGGCTGGGTCGTCGCAGAAGCAAAGGGGCGTTCGGGTGCGGCGTCTTACGAGCTGCGACAGAAGCTTGAGCAGCAGAAACGGTCGGTGTCACTTATTGAGGGTAAGCGTCCTTGAGTGGCGGTTGGTTGTGTCGCGTCATTTCCTCGACGTGACGGATCGATGAGGCTTGATGCCTTCGATCCGGAGAAGGACGGCGACGAGTCAGTTGAATTTCCCGTGACTCGTGATCGTTTCGTTCTAGCTTATTATCTTCCGTTCCTGAGGGCTGTCGAACTCGTGAGCAGGAGCCCGATGATGTGTTCAGTTCGGCGAGGTTCGAGAACGTCGGCCTTCGGGTGCGGTTGCCGCGCCTGCTTGCTGATCGGCTAAGGGCCGCAGAGCAGGGAGACGTAGAGGGTCTGGACGAGGACGTGCGCGTCTTACTGGATGACGTCACTAGCCGCGAAGTGGGTGTGTTCTTGGACGGCACGGTCGTCGAGGCGGATTGGCAGGACGCCCTCCAGCTCGCGGACTGGGGTTCGTTCGAGGGCTGAACCCGCTCAGGGTTAGGCGGCTTCGGTGCTCCGGCTCGCCGGAGTCGCGGCACGATCGAGTGCCGTCCGCTCGGGCCGGACGAGTTCCTGACCGGAGAGTCAGCCGACGTCACGCAGCCCGGTACCACGGACCAAACTCTATTCGGCAGTGATGGCAACCGCTGAGCTCGGCTTCCGGGCCAGGTGTTGGTGGGGTGCTCGTGGCGCATGTGCAAGGGGAGACAGTTCGGTAAGCCCAGTGCTTTGCTGCATGTGCATGACCCCGAAGGCGCCGGCCGTTTCGAGGAACAGACAACGCTGCGTAACCTTCGAGAGAATTTCTCTTACTTCACTGGCGCACGTGCTCTCCTGGCTCTGTCCCGGCCGGCCGCTACGAGAACGAGTGACCAGAGTGATCTTCACGCCATCGCAGTGACCAACATGGCAGTCTCTGGGGAACGAAGCAGGCGGCGAGCTCTTAGAGGTCAGTTCAGAATGAGTTTGCGGAGGCAGATCATGGAGCAGGCCAGGTTGAGGATGGCTTGATGCACGTCGGCTCGTCGTTCGGTTCGGATGCGTAGGCGGCGGAAGTTTTTGAGCCAGGCGAAGGTGCGTTCGACCGGCCAGCGGATGGTGCCCAGTCCGGAGCCGTGCTCGGTGCCGCGGCGGGTGATGACGGGTGTGATGCCGCGGTCTCGGACCAGGCGGCGGTACTTGTCGTGGTCGTAGCCGCGGTCGGCGTAGAGCCGGCGCGGCCGGCGCCGGGGCTTGCCGACCACGCCCCGGATCGGCGGGATGGCATCGATCAACGGAACCAGCTGAGTGACGTCATTGCGGTGGCCGCCGGTCAGCGTGACCGGCAGCGGGGTGCCCCGGGCGTCGGTGATCAGATGGTGCTTCGAGCCAAGCTTGCGCCGGTCGACCGGGCTCGGGCCGGTGTGGTCCCCCCTTTGAGGGCACGCAGGTGGGTGGAGTCGACCAGCGCGGCTGAGAGGTCCAGCAGCCCGGCGGCCCGCAGTTCGGCGAGCAGGCGTTCGTGCAGCTGCTGCCAGACACCGGCCTCCTGCCACTCGGTCAACCGCCGCCAGCAGGTGGCCCCGGAGGCGCCGAACAGCGCCGTCGGCAGGCGGTTCCAGCCGATGCCGGTGCGTATCACGTACAGGATGCCCTCCAACGCGGCACAGCCATCGGCACGCTTGCGGCCCGGATGACGGAACCGCCGCGGGTGCACCGGAAGGAGCGGCTCCAGCCGCTCCCACAGCTGGTCGGTCAGAACCTCCTCACACACACCAACATTCTGGAAAGCCCCGTATGTCAGACAAGACGACACGCCGACTCATTCTGAACTGACCACTTAGTCGGACGGGGCGATGTCGGTCACGTCCGCGGTGCTGTTGTCTGACGATGAGGGATACGCGCCTTGGCGATGTCGTTGAATACTTGGAATGTTATTCGCGGGCCTTTTGGTAGGCTTCGCTGAGCGCTTTTACCATGGCGCCTTCTGTTGGTGGCGTTATCCCCGATGAGATATCGATCAGGCAGCCGGGCGCTCCGGAGGAAGAGTACTTCTTATAGATAAACCCATTCAGTGGACTGCCGTTCACTGCATACATTGGCGCAGGTTCGTTTCCTAGGAGGACGCTGCCCTTTCCGGGTTGTGTCCAATCTGCGTACAGTTCGGGCGCGGCGGATCCGCATGACAGAAGTATGCTGCCTGGCAGGCGAGTTGGTTCGGGCTGGAAGTAGCAGGCGGTGTGTGTGATGGAGCCGGGGATAGTATCAACCGGCATGGCGCGGTAACTCTCCACGACGTGGCCACCAAGGAGAGCTTGCATAGTGCTGGTGCTCAACAGAGCGCAGGTGCTGTCGGGCGGCGGCTGAGCGGAGACGGTGGATGGTTTGGGTCGGCTCGTCGCTGAAGTAGTCTCTCGACCTGGGCTGGCCATGCCGGTTGACCGGGTATTCTGGCCGCAGCTGAGCAAGCTTAAGGTTAATGCCGCGGCGACGATGGCTGTCGTTGTTCGAACGGTAGGCATCCGGACTTCCTCGAGGTTTAGGTCGTGTGAGGTTGGCCGCTAAGCCAGCTGCATAATTGACTAGCCTGCACGAACTCGGCGGAGCTATGTCATACTTGGCCCAGTTTGGGAACCCTCGTTCTGTCGTGTCGGTTGTCGTGACACGCACTTGATCGGCATATTCCTGTCATTTTCAGTGCTGACCAGCTGCGCGCTGAGATCGCATATCAGCGTTTTGAGCTGTGTTGTTCAGGCGCCGCAGGTGTTGCGCACTTGTTCGGTGAGGCTGCAGTAGGTGGTGCCGCTGAAGGGTTCGGTGATGACGCCGTGCCGGAGCTTGAGGGTGCCGGTTTGCCCGACGGTGGGGGCCTTCAAGTCAGTAGGCCAGTTGAGCAGGGTGACGCTGGTGACGGTCGCGGTCGCGGTGGCGTATTCGGGTGTGCCTCGGGGTTGGGAGAGGCGGAAGGTCAGGTCGATGACGGGGGTGCAGCAGCCGTCGTCGATGTGTTCGGTCGCGAGCCCGTCCTTGGTGATGGCGAGCAGGCGGGTGTGCCCGCCCCATTCGGCGGCGAAGGTGGTGAGGGTGATCGGGGGCGGGTGGGGGGTGAGGTTGATGGTGAAGGTGTCTTTGCCGGTGAGGGTGAGCACGGCGCCTTGCAGGCCGGCGGCTACGAGGCTGATGCCGGTGGTGAGGATGCCGATGACCACCTTGATCGGACCGGGTACGTCGTGTCCGACGGCGCCAATGCACGACAGGACGGCTTTGGTGAGCCCGGCGATGGCGTCGATGCGGGGGTGAGTGCCGAGTTTGGCAGCGTCGACGGCGTCGCCGAGGCAGCGCAGGGCGTCGGCGCTGGTGCCGATCTGGCCGAGGTTCACGCCGAACACGGTGAGGGCCTCGTCGAGGCCGAACAGCAGTGCCATGCCGAGATAGGTGCCGACGTCGGCTTGTCCGGCGACGACGCCGGGGAGCTTGGCTGCGGGAAGCCGGTAGGTCAGGGGCACACCGGGGATGAGCAGGCCCTCGGCGTAGGGCCGGGTCTTGACGAGCGTGTCGTAGCCGGCCAGTACCAGCGCTTTCGAGGCGTCCACCGTGCCAGGTGGGTTCAGGGTGGCGGCGGGGGCGGCGCGGATGCGCCAGGGCAGGGGTGAGTTGCCGGTGAGCGTGACGACCGCTTTGCCGTCCTCGATGCGGACGCAGGGCCACACCGGTGCGCCGTTGATATCGCCGCCGAGTGTGACGGTTGTGCCGTCGGGTCCATTGGCGGCCTGACCGGCGCAGTCGGGCTTGGCGGCGGTGATTCCCGTTGTCTGGCCGAGGAAGTTCTTGATGTTGCCGGTGAGCGCGCCGAAGTTGAAGAAGCCGGGCCAGAATTTGCTGAGGTGGTCGACTTGCGCGGTGATCGTGCGTCGTGCGGGATCGAAGGATGCGGGGATGAGATGGGTGCCGGTGGTTCCGGAGGGGTTGGTCAGCACCGTCGCCGCGGCGCTTTCCGGGACAGGCCCGGTGACGGGGAACGTGACCGACAGGGGTTGTGCGGGCTGGAGCCCGCCGCTGAGGCTGAGCTCGAGCGTCCCACCTGCACCGGTGAACATCGCGGCCGCCGCGCCAAAGGGCGCGTCGGTGCTGGTGGTGGCCGAAAGGGTGGCGCCGGCTGGTGCGATTCCCGGCGGACCTGCAACGGTGACCTCGTCGACGGAGAGGGACACGCCCTGATCGGTCACCTTGGCTGTCGCCGTGTGCGAGGGCACGGTGGCGATGGTGGTTCGGGTGACCACGAAGATGATTGCCGCAGCGGCAAGGCACGCGACCACGGCGGAGATCCCGATCGACCACTTCAGACCCACGCGGTTCATGCCAGGAAAGTCCGGACGTTCTCGCCCGGCGTTACGGCGCACGCGAGATCGTGACAGAAATGCCAGATCATCGCGCCTGTCACATTATCAATGCTGGCGGCAAATCGGCGCTGCACAGCGAAGCAGGTTATCGAGATCCCGCGAACACGCGTTGTTCGGGATTTTCACGGTGTTGACTACGTCCGTCGGATCTGCGCTGGCTCCTCCCGAGCGTGGTTCGTGGTGTTGAGGACGTCCGCTGCCGTCTCCAGAGGCTACGGCTGTAACCAATGGCAACGAGCACGCGACTAGGGAAGACGGGAAGCGACGAGATACAGGATGGCGATCACCACAATGACCGGTAGGAACTGGCTCGCATCGGCTCTCGGGGCAGCCATCGCCACCGCGTTGGGCGTCGTGATCAATGTCGCTACGGACCTCAAGAGCAACTGGCTCGCGTGGGCGGCCGTTGTGGTCCTGACTTTTGCCGGCTGGGCCATCGGCATAGGGATCGGCAAGGCACGGCGGCGGGGGCATGAGCTTGCTGAGACTGCCACCGGTGCTCAGGCTAACGAGACCTCGTCAAAGACTCATCAATACGCGGACGGGACCACTGGCACCTCGCTGCAGGCCGGCCGCGACATCACGATAGGTGGGCAGACGTCCGGACGCGTGATCCTCACCTTGGGATGCGTGGTGCTCGTCGCCGTGGTCATCGGTCTTACGGCTGGCGGGCTACTGACCGGCAAGTCGCACTCATCCGGCGGAACCGCAAGCGCTGCGGCAAACGACGGGGGGACGATGGGCGCCGCACCGAGCACGCCAAGCCCCCGACCGTCGGCCCTCGCGGTCGCCAAGGCATGGCCTTACGTCAGTGGATGTCCAACTTTCGGCGCTGTCGCCATGCCTCCGGGCATGGGAAATATCAGCGACTTCCACGCCCCGACGGACATTCGTGGCCGATTGACCGCCTCAGGTGCCGGCTCCTGGACGAGGGGCACGTTGTATCTTGACCTGTCTGCCATCGGTGACCAGACGGTTGAAATCGTCAATATCCAGCCTCACATTGACCGTCGGGACCTCGCGCCGCCGGCTTGGATCTATGTCCCAGATGACGGCTGCGGCCCGTACAACTCAGATCGGATATTCAACTTCAACCTCGATGCGCCGACCTTCGCCGACAAGGGACTCTTCGTCAGCGACGCCGGCAGGGCGCCAGAAGTGGATATGCCGGCCGCTCCCCTCGGACCTGATTTCAC
Organism: Amycolatopsis vastitatis; assembly: GCF_002234595.1. Taxonomy (GTDB): domain Bacteria; phylum Actinomycetota; class Actinomycetes; order Mycobacteriales; family Pseudonocardiaceae; genus Amycolatopsis; species Amycolatopsis vastitatis. The sequence goes on along the minus strand of NZ_NMUL01000043.1, from coordinate 148,908 downwards.
TGTCACTTCCTCCCGGCACGCACGAGTGCGGGTGAACGCCACCAGTTGCCACGCGAACTACGAATGGAGCCTGGACGTCCAGTACGTGCCGCCAGGAGACTCGACCATCGAGCACTACAACGTCGGTCCGTTCCAATCCTATGGAGTGGCGAACAACACGACGGTGTACACAGGAAATCAAGGTCCGACCGGCAACGTGCATGTCGACCAGGAAACGACACTGACCGGAAGCGATCCCACCTTGAGCAAGACCGACCCAGCGGATCCCTTCTTCCAGTGCTGAACGTCAGCCCGGCTTCTCTGGCTCTGGGCGGAGCGACATGCACAGGTCGCGACACCCGGTCAAGAGATTGCCGCTCGGGCTGGCGTGCCCTGGGCCGAGGGTAGATGGCGGACCGAGCGCATCAGTGCTGGTAGAGGTGTTGTAAATGGGTGGGGATCGGTGAACCTTTAGGCTGTTCGTCGGATTACGGACCCTGCACCGGGCGGTCTGGGGATCGGGCAGCGGTCGGTGACGGTGTCGACGGTGGGTCTGGCTCCGGCGATCCGCAAGCTGGCGGACGAGAAGATGCAGGTTCGCCTGGCGGTTTCGCTGCACACGCCGGACGACGAGCTGCGGAACACGCTGGTGCCGGTGAACGAGCGCTGGTCGGTGGACGAGGTCCTCTCCGCTGCCCGGTACTACGCCGACACCTCCGGCCGCCGAGTCTCGATCGAGTACGCCCTGATCCGGGACATCAACGACCAGCCGTTGCGGGCCGAGTTGCTCGCGAAGCGGCTGCGCAAGCGCCTTGACAGCTGGTGTACGTGAACGTCATTCCGCTGAACCCGACGTCGGGTAGTAAGTGGGATGCGTTGCCGAAGCCGGTGGAGCGGGAGTTCGTGCGCCTGGTGAACGCCGGCGGGTCGCGTGCACCGTGGGGGACACCCAGGGCCAGGACATCGCCGCGGCCTGTGGCCAGCTGGCCGCTGAAGGCTGAGTTGTTCGCTTCGATGATGGAGAGTTTGTCGTGATGTATGCCCCCAGCCTGTTGGATCCGGCTGCGGAGGAGCTTCGGCTCGCGGACGTGGTCGGCCGCGGCGCCACCGAAGTGGTTCTCGAGAAGCCCGGACGTTGCTGGGTGAGCGGTTCAGCTCGGTGACGTTCATGTACGTCCTGATGCGGGCGTTCGAGGTGGAGTACGCGGCTGCATGCGACGCGGCCCGATGGCACGAGTTCCACGGTGGCCCGCGGGCGTTGTCGGACGCGGATCTGGAGAAGCTGCTGGCTCCCTGGCTCGACCGCTGACCCAACGCGGTCAGCCGGTGGCTGCCGCCGGGTTGTGCTCGAAGCGGGCGATCTCGAGTAGGGACTCGACCGCCTGGTGCACCGACGCCTCCCAGAGCACCTCGCCGTAGGCGGGTGTCGCCTGTGTGGGATCTCCGACGACACCCGGGGTGCCGAAGTCGTTCGACAGCCAGCCGAAGCTCACCGGGCGCCCGTTGAACCCGATGTGGCGGAAGTCCGCCAGGTGCTCGGGCACCCAGCGCTCGGTCCGCGAGAGGTCCACGAGGTCGGGGCGCAGGTGCAGGACGAGAGAGGTCTCCGCGGCGCCGCCGTGGATGCCGAGGTCGCGCTCGTCGAGTCCTTCGCCCGCGGGCGGGTCCGTGCGGGCGAGCGAGGGCATGAGGAACGTCTTGAGCCCGAAGCGTTTGCGGATCTCCCGCAGCGCCACTTGCAGGAGCGCGACGTTGCCCCCGTGCCCGTTGACGAACACGAGTGTCCCGGCCCCCATGAGCTCCACCGCCCGCCCGATTTCGACGACGGTGCGGAACAGGGTCTCGGTGTCGAGCCAGACCGTGCCGGGTGCCCAGCTGTGCTCGTCCGATTTCGTGTAGGTGAGCGTCGGGAGCTGCCAGACGTCGACACCCGCGGAAGCGGCGCGCTCGACGGCGGCGTCGGCGACTGCTTCCGCGATCAGGGCGTCGGTGCTGAGCGGCAGGTGCGGCCCGTGGTGCTCGATCGCGCCCGTGGGGAGGACCACGATCGATTCCTTGCCGATCCGGTCCGCGAGCGACGGACCCGCGAGTTCCGTGATGGTGCGGTTCATCCGGTCCCGTTCAGATCTTGGCTTGCGCGGGCAGGGTGACGGCGAGCTCGGGCACGCCGAGGTGGCCGGGGTTGAGCAGCCCGTCCGGGTCGGTGCGCTGTTTGAGCGCGAGGAGCTCTTCGACTCCGTGGTCGACGTAGTACTGGTGCGGGCTGTGGACCCGCACGCCGAGTTCGACGAGCTTCGCGTACCCCGCGTAGACGTCCGCCGCGCCCGTGTACTCCGCGGTGAGCATCCCGATGGGGAAGCGATGTGCGGCCTCGATGTGCAGCATGCCGCCGGGGTACACGGCCTCGACCTCGTGGATGCGGTCGATCAGCGCCTCACCACCGACTTCGACGTGGAAGTACTCCCGTCCGGGGCTGTTCTTCTTGAGCCACCAGATGGGGTGGTTGTACGAGAGCATCGAAACCTTGATCGTCTGCTGGGCCCCCTCGCGCACGTCTTCGACCGAGCCGCCGGCGGCGGAGATGAGCGACGACGCCTCGTCGAGCGCCACCGCGTCGACGATCGCGCGCAGGCTCGCGCGCCCGGCGGGGATCGCGGGGTCCTCGGGGAGCCGTTCCGCCACCGCGGCCCGGTCCGCGCTCACGAGCCGGGGCGGCGGGTCGAGCGCGCGGAGTGTCCGTACCGCGCCGAGCGCCTCCTCGAAGGCAGGGAAGCTCGCGTAGATGGCACGCCAGTCCTGGGCCGGTTCGAGCCGGACCGTCGCGCGGGCGATCACTCCCGCGGTGCCGTAGGTGTGCACGAAGGGCCGCGCGTCTTCGCCCTCGACGTGGGCGAGGACCGGCTCGGGGCCCGGGAGTGCGACGTCGAGCGCGACGACGAAGCCTTCCCAGTTCGTGCCGTGCGCGATCGACCCCGTGCCGCCCGAGCCCCCGGAGAGGAAACCGCCCAGGGTCGACTGCGCGGTCGACGGGTACATCCAGAGCTGCTGGCCGCTCGCGTCGGCCGTCCGTTCCAGGAGCGCCATGGAGGCGCCGGCTTCGGCCGTGATGACGCCGTCGCCCACCTCGACGACGGCGCGGGCGCGCGTCGTGTCGAGGACCAGGCCGCCGTGCAGCGGGATGCCCTGCCCGTAGTTGCCGGTGCCCTTGCCGCGGGCCGTGACGGGGACGCGGTGGCGGGTCGCGGCGGCCACGACCGCCGCGATCTGCTCCGCGTCCGCCGGGTAGGCCACGAGGTCGGCGAGGCCGAGCGGGAGCTGCTCGGTGAGGATGGGGCTCATCGTGGCCTCGTCGACCGAGGCGCGCTCACGGGTCTTGGGGTCGGCGCTCACGCCGCGCTCGCCGAGCAGCTCGACGAGTTCGGCACGCAGCGCCTCGATGCTCTCAGTGCTGGTCATGGCGCTCCTGTTCACCAGCCGAAGCCGATTTTCGGGTCGAGGAACTGGTTCGTGACGAGGTCGGTGGCGGTGAGCCCGTCCTTGACGTGCCCGCCCGACTTGCCGAAGATCGGCGCCGCCGTCTTGATGAGGTCGGAGACGCGCTTGTCGTCCATCGCGCCGACGTGCCCGTTCCCGGCGTCGGTCGCGATCTTGAGGTCCTTCATCTGGGCCACGGCGGCCTTGCCCACCGCGGCGTCGTACGTCCAGCCGTTGTTGTAGGCCTGCACCAGCTTGACGATGAGGTCGTTCGTCGCCGCCGGGTTCTTCACGAAGTCGACGTCGGCCTGCTGCATGACGGGCACGAGCTTCTTGAGGCACGGCGAGAGCGAGGCCAGGTCGGCGGTGCGGACGGACATCGTCTCGGGGTACGGGGACCAGCCGGTGTCCGCGACGAGCTGGAACTTGAGCGGCTTGCCCCACGCGGCGATTTCGTTTTGGTAGACGTACGGTTCAGCGGTCGCGAAGCCCTGCTGCGCGTCCTTGCCCTTGGCGGTCACGAACTTCGCCGGGGCGCCGTCGTAGCTCCCGTCGAGAACGCCGGCCGGCAGGTAGCCCGCTCCGGTGAGGTAGGACATGTACGCGGCGCCGTTGAAGTAGCGGACGACGCCGCCGTTCGCCTGGAGCCGGGTGCCGAGGTCCTTGATCGTGGTGACGTCCGGGTAGGTCTTCGGGTCCCACATGATCATCATCGGCGACTTGTCGTTCTCGGCGAACACCGCGGTGGTCGGCATGTCCCCGGAGAACTGGATGGCCTCGTCGGTGGAGACGTAGCCGAGGGTGATCGACTTGTCCTGGTTCATCTGGGCTGAGACCTTCGAAAAGCCGATCGCCGGCCCGCCGGCGCGGACCTGGAGCTTGACGCCGGTCGGCCTGCCGTTGGCGTAGAGGTCGCTCGTCACGGACTTCTGACTGGCGTCGATCGCGGGGTTGGGGCCGAGCAGCTGGTAGACGTGCCCGTGGTCGGCCTCGGGATTCCAGTCGGTCTGGACGACGACGGTGGCCGGGCACACCCCGGCGAGGTCGATGGCGGGCCCGGTCGGGGTGGGCGCCGCGGGCGCTGCGCCGGCGTCGGCCGAACCGCTCCCGCCGCAGGCGGTGAGGGCGACGGCGAGAGTCGCGACGGACAGGGTGACGGCGGCAGTGCGGGGTCGGGTGCGCATGGGGCTCCGTTTCGGGGGGTGCGGGGAGATCAGGTGAAGTCGAACCAGCGGCCGACCGCGAGCCGGCCGATGAGTCCGAAGGCGAGGAAGACGGCGATGCCGTAGAGCGAGGCGATGATGATCGTCGCGTAGAGCTCGGGCCCCATCAGGCGTGATGCCGTGACCTGGATGAGGACGCCGAGGCCGGGCTCGCCGCGCTGGAAGAACTGGTCGCCCACGATCGCGCCGATCACGGACAGGCCCGCCGACGTGCGGAGGCCGACGAAGATCGAGGGGAGGGCGGCCGGGATCTGCAGCTTGAGGAGCCGGGTCAGCCGGCCGGCGCCTTGGAGTGCGAAGAGCTCGCGTTGCGCGCGGTCCGTGGAGTGCAGGCCGAAGAGCGTGTTGGAGACCATGGGGAACAGCGCGATCATGACGGTGACGATCACGCGGGAGAGGAAGGCGTAGCCGAACAGCGCTCCGATGAGCGGCACGAGCGCGAGGATCGGCACGCACTGGAGCACGACGGCGTACGGATACAGCGCCTTCTCGAGGCCCTTGGCCTGGGCCATGACGGTGGCCCACAGGACTCCGAGGACGATCGCGGCGCCGAGACCGACGAGCGAAACGACCGTCGTGCGGCCGAGTGCGGCCCACAGGTCCGCGTTGAACCCGGTCGGAGCGCCGTCGGGGCGGGTGTCGTTGAGGATCGCCGTAAGCACGAGGTGCGGGTACGGCACGAGGTAAGGCGACTCGACCTTCTTGTCGTAATACGCCGCCACCGCGTACCACACCCCGATGAAGACGCCGAAGGCCACGAGCGGCTGCCACCACGACGCCGGTTTGCGGATGCGCCGCGGCACCCACGCGGAGCGTGCCACGGTGGTGCGGCGGGCCGCGGTTTCCTGGAGCGTGGGCATCAGCGGTGCCCCTTCCTGAGCGCGTGCGAGACGTCGCCGACGAGCTCGGCGAACTCCGGGGTGAAGCGGATGTCGGGATCCCGCGGCATCGGGAACGGCACGTCGAACCGCGCGACGATCGAGCCCGGCCGGCCGGACATGACGACGACCTTGGTCGAGAGGTAGACGGCCTCGGAGACCGAGTGCGTGACGAACAGCCCCGCGAAGCGCTGCTCGGCGAACAGCCGCAGGAGCTCGTCGTTGAGGCGTTCGCGCGTGATTTCGTCGAGCGCCCCGAACGGCTCGTCGAACAGGAACAGTTCGGGGTCGAGCGTGAGGGACCGCGCGAGCGAGACGCGCATCTTCATGCCGCCCGAGAGCTGTTTCGGAAGGTGCTTCTCGAATCCGTCGAGGCCGACGAGACCGATCGCGGCGGCTGCCTTCGCGACCCGGTCCGCCTTGGCCGCCCGGTTGAGCTCGGCGAGGAGTTCGACGTTGCCCTGCACCGACCGCCACGGAAGGAGCGTCGCGTCCTGGAAGACGTAGCCGATGCGGCTCGTGCTCACGTCGGTCGTGCCACCCGAAGCCGATTCGAGGCCCGACGCGATGCGCAGCAACGTCGACTTGCCGCATCCGCTCGGGCCCACGATCGAGACGAATTCGCCGCGGTCCACGGTGAGGTCGACGCCGCCGAGGGCCGCCGTCCCGTCGGGGAAGACGAGGTCGACGTCGCGGAAGTCCAGCAGGGTCGAGCGGATGGCCGGCTCGGCCGCGGTCGTGGTGGACATGGCAAATCCCTTCAGGAAACGGGGACGGGCAGGGGAGCTACGGACAGGGCCGGGAGCTCGCAGCGTGCCTCGGTGATCGCGACGACGCGGCCGCGGTGGATGACGATGCGGTCGGCGGGTGCGGTGGCGATCGCGTCGACGAGGTTCACGGCCCGGATGGCGAGGAAGTCGGCCGGGGCGCCGACCGCCGTCCCCGCGGCGGGCAGTCCCATGACGGATCGCGCCCCGGTGCTCACGAGCCCGTAGGCCTCTTCCGGTGGGAGATGGCCCGCCGTGACGAGAAGCGACGCGGTTTCGAGCGCGTCGCCGCGGCCCACCGGGTTGAACGGATCGCGCACGTTGTCCGCCCCGGCGCCGAGGCGGACGCCCGCGTCGAGCAGCTCGCGCAACGGCGCCAGACCGCGCGGCGTCGAAACGGGGTGCTCCCATCCCTGGAGGTAGAGATTCGTGATGGGCAGGGTGACGATGCCGAGGCCCGCGGCCTTGACGTCCGCGATGATCGCGTCCCGGCGCGCGGCTTCCAGCGTGCCGAGCCGCACGCAGTGGCCTGCCGTACGCGGGCGGTCGCCCGGCCAGTCGCGCACCGCGCGGGCATAGGCGTCGAGGGTGACGGGGCCGGCGAGGTTCTCGTCGGTGTGGAGGTCGGCGCCGATCCCGCGCCGTTCCGCGATCGCCAGCAGCCGCGCGAGATCGGCCGCGGGGTCGGGAGCGAGGTGCGGAGCGCCGCCGACGAGTTCGATCCCGGCGTCCAGGACCGCTTCCAGGTGGTGGTCGGGGCAGTGCGGCCCGGCGAGCGCCACGAGCTGGATGTCCATGAGGCCCGCGAGTTCCGCCCGGACCTGCACGAGGGCACGGGCTGCGCGCGTCACGTCTTCGAGGCCCGCACCGCCGTCTTCGAGGACGTCGACATGGGAACGGATCGCCGTGGTCCCCGCGGCGAGCATCGCGAGGGCCTGCGCCCGGGCGCGCTCGACGATCGACTCGACGCTCATGGCCGACGCGTGCGACCGCCACGCGTCGATCGCGGAGCCGAGGTCACCGAGCTTCGGGTTGGCGGCGTCGAAACTCCGGGCCTTGTCGAGATGCGCGTGGGGCTCGGCCGGGGCGGGAAGCAGCAGCCGGCCACGCAAATCCAGCGTCGGCCCGAGAGTGTCGGCCGTGCCCGCGGTGGTGATCGCACTGACCACGCCCGAGGCGAACGAGACGTCCACGACGCGCCCGTCGGGCAGCTGCGCGTTGCGCACCGCGGCGAGCGGGCGGGGCAGCGGGTCCGTCATGCGTTTCTCCGGGGTCGGTGTTGCGGAACTGCTGGGATGGTGCGAATGTTGACCGCATCAACATTCGCTGACGGTACGGAGCCGAGATTTCCGATGGGTAAAGTCCCGTGTTCTTTGTGTTGCCCTTGCGGCCCGGCGGTGCGGTGGCGGTCACCGTGAAGGAAGCCGATCACGCGTCTTCACGCGTCGTCGACGAGCAGGCCGAGCGGGTCGGCACGCGCATCCGCGAGCTGCGCCGGTCCCGCGGTCTCACGCTCGTCCAGCTCGCGGCGCGCACGGGACTTTCGCACCCGTTCCTCAGCCAGCTGGAGCGAGGACACACCCGGCCGAGCATGGTTTCGCTCGACCGCATCGCGAAGGCCCTCGGCACGACCCAGGTCGAGCTGATCGCCGCCGGTGCCCCGGGCTTGCCGGACACCGACAGCGGGAGAGCCGACGTGCTGCGCGCCGGCGAGGGCGCCCGCAACCAGTTCCCCCACGGCGAGGTCAGGCTGCTCGCGCGCGGCAGGCGGGCGTTCGACCCGATCGAGTGGACCGGGACGACCACCGAGTTCGGTGACTACTTCCGCCACCCCGAGGACGAATTCGTCCACGTCGTGGGCGGGGCGCTCCTGCTGGACCTCGAGAAGGACGGGACGGTCCGGCTCGACACGGGCGACTCCGTCTACTACCCGGGCGGCACGGCCCACCGCTGGTGCTCGCCCGACGGCTCGCGGTTCCACCTCGTCGTGGTGAAGCAGAAGCTCCTGGAGGACGCGTGATCGACCTCGTCGTGCTCGCGAAGACCCCGGCCGCGGACGGCGTCGTCGTCCTGGACCTCGCGGCCACCCACGGCGGCCGCCTGCCCGCGTGGCGGCCCGGAGCGCACATCGACCTCGTGCTCCCGACGGCGGACGAGCGCCAGTACTCGCTCTGCGGACCCTTGGCCGCGGGCACCTGGCGGATCGCCGTGCGGCGGGCCGAGGCGGGCCGCGGGGGATCGGCGTATGTCCACGATGTCCTCGAGACCGGGACGTCGCTGCGGGCCCGCGGGCCGGTCAGCCACTTCGAGTTCCGTCCGGGGGTTCCCGCGCTCTTCGTCGCCGGCGGCATCGGGATCACCCCGATCCTGCCCATGATCGAGTCGGCCGAGGCCAGCGGCACGCCGTGGCGGCTGGTGTACGCGGGCCGGACCCGGGCGTCGATGGCGTTCGCCGACGACCTGGAACGCCGTCACCCCGGGAAGGTCGAGCTGAGGGTGAGCGCTGAAGGCGCCCGGCTCGATCCCGACCGGCTGCTGGGTGTTCCCGCGGCGGGAACCGTTGTCTATTGCTGCGGGCCCGCGGGGCTCATGGACGCCGTCGAAGCGGCGATGCGGGCGTGGCCGCGAGGCTCCCTGCAAGTTGAGCGGTTCGCGCCGAAGACGCTCCCAGCGCAGGTCGATGCCGCATTCGAGGTGGAACTCGCCCTGTCCGGCGAGATCCTTCCGGTGCCGGCGGGAAAGTCCATTTTGGACGTCGCCGAGGACGCCGGGGTGCTCGTGCTCTCCTCGTGCCGTGAGGGCACGTGCGGGACGTGCGAGACTGCGGTCCTCGACGGCGCCGCCGAGCACCGGGACTCGATCCTCAGCGAAGACGAGCAGGCCGCCGGCCGCACCATGATGATCTGCGTCTCGCGTTCGCGCGGCGGCAAACTCGTCCTGGATCTGTGACCGGCCCATGCTCACGATCCGGGACGCTGAGCGCATTCTCGCCAATTCGTCCACAGAGGACCGTGGTGATCTCGCGCTCGACCTCGTTATCGAAAACGGGTCCCCGCACGAGACGGTGCTCGACGCCGCCGGATGCGTTGTCACGCCGGGGCTCGTGAACGCCCACCACCACCTCCTGCAGAGCGCGTTCCGCACCCTGCCCGGAACGCGGGGGGTGCCGATGGCCGAGTGGCTGCCCGCGATGGCCGCCGCCTACGGGAGAGTGGGCCACGACCCGGAGTCCTACGCCGTCGCCGCCTCGGTGGGCGCGGCCGAAAGCCTCCTGTGCGGCGTCACGACCATCGCGGACCACCATCTGAACTGGCCGCACGGCGCCCCGATCGCGGACACCGTCGCCCTCGCGAGGGCGACGGCCGAGGCCGTCCGGTCCCTCGGCGCCCGGCTCGTCTTCGTGCGCGGCTCGGCACGGGACGATCCGGAGTGGGCGGGCGAGTCCGCCGAGGCCATCGTGACCGCGCTCGTTCCCGGCGACACCGGCGGAGTCTCCCCGGATGGCATGCTCCAGGTCGCGGTCGGCCCCGCCGGGGTCCATTCCGACGCGCGGGAGACGTTCGCGGCCCTCGGCGCGGTCGCGGCCCGCCACGGCCTGCGCCGCCGGACCCAGGCCAACGAGCAGGTCGACACCGCGATCGCCCTCGCGCGCTACGGGCGCAGGCCACTGGAGCTCCTCGGCGAATGGGGGTGGCTGGAGCCCGACGTCACCGTGGCCCACCTGTGTGACGTCACGCCAGGAGAGATCCGCCTGCTCGCGCAGGCGGGCGTGACCGCGACGCACGCGCCGGGGTGCGACGTGCCCATGGGGTGGGGTGTCGCGCCGGTCGCCGCGCTGATCGAGGCGGGCGTCGTCGTCGGCCTGGGCACGAGCGGCGGGGGCAGCAACGACGCCGGGCACCTGCTCGCCGATGCCCGGCTCGCCCTCCAGGTCTCGGGCCTCGTGGGGCCGCAGCTTCCCGCGCGCACCGTGCTCGGGATGGCCACGGCGGGTTCCGCCGCGGGGCTGGGACGACCCGAGCTCGGGCAGCTGGGTGCCGGGTCGGCGGGTGACTTGTGCGTGTGGGACGTCTCCGGCGTCGCCGACGCGGGCGTCCACGATCCCGTGGCGGGACTCCTGTGGGCTTCGCCCGGGCGGCGGCCGAAACACGTGGTCGTCGGAGGGCAGGTCGTCGTGCGGGACTACCGGCTGGTCGCGGCCGACGAGGCGGAACTCGTCGCCCGCCTGCGCGAACGACTCTCTCGCACGCCGCCCACAAGCTGACTTCCCGGCTGCCCGCAGGCGTCATCGTGGTGCCAATGGGTTGCGAAGCCGGCCGGGTTCTGCCCGTGAGGACAGGACGGGCCGTACTTTCGGGCAACGCTGGGGTCCGGCGGCACCCATGAACAACCTGATTCCGTTTCCGGCGTCTTCGGAGACAAAGCTTCAACAAAGGCTTCTGGAGGGGCGCGAGATGGAATTCACCGCGAAGAAGACAATCAAAATGGCCATGGTGGCCGGGGCGTTCACCATCACCGCTCTGCTTTCCGCGTGCAGCGGAAACAGCGTCGCGGGCAATGGTTCTCCGGTGAAAAACGAGACGGCGACGGCGGCCGTGGAGCAAGCGCCGGAAGGCGGCGGCCAGGGGGCTGCCACCGGGGGTTCCGGCGCCGCGGGGTCCGGCGCCGCGTCGAACGGCGACGTCAATTGCAGCCGGCACGGCGGCCAGGTCGGCGCACCCGGGCGGCCGCGGATGGACCTGATCGCGGTGGCCGCCACCGACGGCACGACGCCGGGCTGCACCGAGGCGTTCAACGTGATCACCGAGTACTACCGGAAGCTGCCGCAGGCCGAAGGGCCGGGCGAGCGGGTCCTCGACATCCGGGGGAACTGGACCTGCGCCCGTCAGGCGGACGCCGCGGGCAGCCAGGGTGCGGTGGTCTGTGGCGTGCCCGACAACTCCCTGCAGCTGGAGACCAGGCCCTCGGCCGGCGCCGGCACGGCGCCGGTCCGCAAGTTCCCGAACACCACCCAGGACGTGCAGTTCACCGGGTACGACGCCGGGGTGCAGATGGTCCGCTTCCAGCTGGTCGTCCGCCAGGAGGGCGGTCCGGACAACAGCCACTACGTGCCGCTCGACGGCAAGACCTACCGGCTTCCGCTGCAGAAGGGCGGCAAGGTGTTCAGCGCGGCCAGCCTGTGCCCGGGCGAATCGGTCACCATCGACGACCAGGGCTACGGCAACGGGCCGTGCGGCCAGAACCAGCTGCTCCAGAAGCTGAAGGACGGCAGCTCGATCCTCGCGCACATCAGCGTGAACGGCGACGACCAGATCACCACGGTCAAGGAGATCTACCACCCCTGATCCGGGGAAATCGAAAACCGGCAGCCGGGAATTCACCCGGCTGCCGGTTTTCGCGGTCAGCCCGGGAATGGTCCGCTCACCCGCAATTGTTCACTCCGGCGACTGCCTGCTCGATCGTGGGCGGCTTGTACCGCGGCGGCGATCGGTTCGAGGCCCGCGACCAGCTCGTCAAGCTCGTCCGCGCCTAGCACGGCGTATGCCGGTGCCGCCAATTCGTCGGTGAGGGCCTCGATCCGCTCGCTGGTCTCCCGGCCGGCGTCGGTGAACCCGCCGGTGGCGTCCACGAGGCCGCGGAGCGCCCGGCCTTCGGTCGGCGCGCTGACCGCCGCTCGGGTGGCGAGGTCGGCGACCCGCGGCAGCCCGGGGGAGTCGGCGAGCTTTCCGATCCTCTGCCGCAGCGCGGTGGCGCTGCCCCGCTCGCGCACGGCGATCGCCTCCTCCGGGGTGGTCTTCCCCCAGACCCACGGGAGGTGGCGCGCCACCTCGGCCGGTGCCTGCCCCAGCGGCGCGGCCCGGCCCGCGAAGTATCCGTCCCGGTAGTTGCGCATGCCGAGGACCAGGAACGCCTCGGTCGCCACCGCGGAGAAGGCGACGGTGGCGATCGGCTCGACGAGCTCGAACATGCGGTGGATCCTGGCCTGTGGGTGCGGCATCGGCCGGCCTCTCCGGTGGTCGTGATCGCGCCCCGCGTGGGCGGCCTCTCACCCCGGGCGTCGAACGAAGCCGGCCGGATTCGACAGTGGCCGGCCAGTTCTTCTTCATCGTGACTCCGGCGGGGGCGCCGGGGTCGTGTCGGTGAAGGAGTGGTGCTCGTGCACCACGCTCCAGCGGCCCTCGGTCTTGCGCAGGCCGACAGTGAGCCGGAGCCGCTGCTCGGGGTCCCGGGCGAAGTCGGCCGGCGTGCCGCAGCGCAGCAGGCCGTAGGCGAAGGCGACGTCGGTCCCGGCCACGACGTCGAGTGATTCGAGGTCGAACACCGCACCGCCGGCCTGCCAGGCGAAGAACCCCGGCCAGCTGTCCCGGTAGGCCTCGAGTCCGCGCAGCCCCCGATAGGGCGGCGGCACATCGAACATCACGATTTCAGGGGCGTGATCCGCCAGCACGCCGTCAAGGTCGCCCTCGTGCGCGGCGCTCGCCCAGGCCTGGATCAGGGTTCGGATCTGCTGTTCGTCGGTCATCGGGTTCTCCTCGGAGGATGAGTTCACCGGGTGGAACCCGGGCCGGGCGACAAACTCATCGCGGCGGGCCAGGATGGCCGGTGTGAACGCACCGGCCGAGTTCCTCGACGCTGCCAGGTCGGGCGACGCGGCCGCGTTCGAGCGACTGGTCGGCCCGTACCGTGACGAGCTGCTGGCGCACTGCTACCGGATGCTGGGTTCGCGGCACGACGCCGAGGATGTGCTCCAGGACGCGCTGGTCCGGGCTTGGCGTGGCATCGGCGGGCTGGACGAGCGCGGGTTCGTCCGGGCCTGGCTGTACAAGATCGCGACCAACCGCTGCCTGACCGCCCTGGAACGGCTCGGCCGCCGCGAACTGCCCTTCGACGTGCACCCGGGAACCCCCGGTGCCGAAGTCAGCTGGCTCGAACCCTGCCCCGATCCCTCACCCGAGGCGAGCTATCTCGCCCGGGAGGCCGTCGGACTCGCATTCGTCGCCGCCCTGCAGCACCTGTCCGCTTTGCAGCGGGCCGTGCTCCTCCTCCGCGAAGTGCTCGGCTTCTCCGCCGCCGAAGTCGCCGAGCTGCTGGAAACTTCCACCGCTTCGGTGAACAGCGCGCTGCAGCGGGCCCGCAAGACCATCGACACCACCCGCGTCAGCCGGCAGAGCGTGCAGCACGAACTCGGGCCGGACGCGGTCAACGAGATCGCCGGCCGGTGGATCGATGCCTGGCAGGCCGGCGACGTCGACGCGATCGTCGCCATGCTGGCCGACGACGCCCGCTTCTCGATGCCGCCACTGCCCGAGTGGTACCGCGGCGCCGACGCCATCCGCGCGTTCCTGGTCGACGGTCCGCTGCGGTCGCGCTGGCGATTCCTGCCGACGTCGGCCAACGGCCAGCTCGCCTTCGGCACCTACCTGTGGGACGACGCCGCCGGCGCCTACCTGCCGGGCGGCCTCGACGTGCTCACCATCCACAATGGACGAGTGAGCGAGATCGTGTCGTTCCTGACCGCCGCACTCACCGACTTCGGCCTGCCCGCCGATTTGCCCGCTTGACTCTGCTGGTTCCAGCGGGCGGTGGCCGTCCGAAGCTCCCGAAGCCGGGGCATGATGGGCTCGTGTGTGCCTATGTGCTGGTGGCCGAGGATGATCCCAAACAGGCCGAGCTGGTCCGCCGCTACCTGAGCCACGAACGGCATACCGTGCTGGTGGTGTCCGACGGGCGGTCGGCGATCGACGAGGTCCGCCGGCGGCAGCCGGACCTGCTCGTGCTCGACGTGATGATGCCCGGGGTGGACGGGCTGGACGTCTGCCGCGTGCTGCGGCGCGAGTACGACCTGCCGGTGCTGATGGTGACCGCCAGGGCCGGTGCCGAGGACAAGCTGCACGGCTTCGACCTGGGCGCCGACGACTACCTCACCAAGCCCTACGACCCGCGGGAGCTCATGGCCAGGGTGCGGGCGCTGCTGCGGCGGGCCCGGCCCGCGACCGGGACCGCTGCCCCGCCGTTGCGGGTGGGCGATCTGGCGCTGGACGTGCTGCGGCACGAGGTGCGGATCGGTGACCGGCTCGTGGCGTGCACCCCGGCCGAGTTCCGGATCCTCGCGACCCTCACGGCCGCGCCCGGCCAGGTGTTCAGCCGGGCCCAGCTGCTGGAACACGCCTACGGCCTGGACGGGTTCATCACCGAACGGACCATCGACGTGCACGTGCGGAACCTGCGGAAGAAGATCGAAGCCGACCCCGCCGACCCCCGGTACCTGCGGACCGTCTACGGCATCGGGTACAAGGTCGTCGACGGCCGTGCCGGTGACTGAGCCGCGTCGCCGCGGGCTGCGCCTGCGGCTGCTCGCCGGGACGACGCTGGTCGCGGTGTGCTCGATCGGCGCCACCGCGTGGCTGTCCGTGCAGAGCACCACCGGCACGTTGCGGGCCGCGCAGGGGCAGAACCAGGCGAGCGTCGCCCGGATCTACGACGGCGTGCTGGGCTACGGCGCGACCCACCCCAGCTGGACGGGCGTCGCGCCGGTCCTCGCCGAGCTGAGCAGGCAGACCGGGCTGCGGATCGGGCTCACCACCGGCAACCGGGTGCCCATCGCCGGCGCGTTCGGGCCGGACGACCCGCCGCTGCCCGCGCAGCCGTCCGCCGTGGCCGACCCCCTGGCGGTCGACGTCACGCTGGCGCCGAAGACCCCCGACGACCGCATCGACCCGCGGGCCGTCGGACCGTTCCGGCTGCTGCCGGAGGAACGGGACGCCGTGCGGGCGGCCGTCGAGAAACAGGGGGCGTGCCTGACCGCGGACGGGCTGCCCGCCGAGATCGCCGTGTCCGAGAGCGGCCGGTCCTACCTCCGGGCCGCCCAGGGCAGTCGCTGTCCCGCGGACGCGGCCGGGCTGACCGTGACCGAGAAGCGCGCACTGCAGATCCTCGACGACTACCTGGGCAAATGCTTGAGGGACCGGGGGAAGCGGCCATACGGCGTGGTCCTGACCCCGGACGGCGGGTTCCAGCCTGCCGACGCGGGCACCGACCGGCAGGTGTTCTTCGACTGCCTCGGCGTGAGCAGGCGGATCCTGCTCACGTCGTACGTCGCGCCGGCGGCCCTGCTGTTCGTCAGCGCGCCGCCGGACGCCCCGACCGTGGTCGGGCTGCCCGCCGCCGGAGCGGTGCGGATCTTCGCGGCGGCGCTGGTGATCCTCGTGCTGACGGTCGGGGTGAGCATCCTGCTCGCGGGGCGCGTGCTCCGGCCGTTGCGGGTCCTGACCGCCGCGACCCAGCGGATGCGGGCCGGGGACTCCGCGGCCCGGGCCGAGGTGTCGGCGCGCTGGGAGATCGCGGAGCTGGCCGAGGCGTTCAACCAGATGTCCGAACACCTGGCGCGCACCGAAAAGCAGCGCAAGGACCTGGTCAGCGACGTCTCGCACGAGCTGCGCACGCCGCTGGGCACCATCCGCGGCTGGCTCGTCGCCGCGCAGGACGGCGTCGCGGACCTGGACCCGGCGCTGGTGGAGTCCCTGCTGGAGGAGACGCTCGTGCTCCAGCAGCTGGTCGACGACCTGCAGGAACTGGCGTCCGCGGACGCGGGCGAGTTCCGCCTGCAGCCGGAACCGGTCGACGCCGGCGAACTGCTCCGGCAGATCGCCGCGGCGCACCCGAGGGATCTGGTCGTGGAGACCTCCGGGGTGCTGCAGCTGACGGCCGATCCGGTCCGGCTCCGGCAGGCCGTGGGCAACCTGGTGGTCAACGCGATCGCGCACACGCCGCCGGACGGGCGGATCGTCCTGCGGGGCCTGCGGGCGGGCGACGAGGTGGTGCTGCAGGTCAGCGACACCGGATCGGGCATCGCCCCGGAAGACCTGCCGCACGTGTTCGACCGGTTCTGGCGGGCGGACCGCTCCCGCAGCCGTGCCACCGGCGGCCGCGGCCTGGGGCTCGCCATCGTCAAGCACCTCGTCGAGGCGCACGGCGGGACCGTCACGGTGACCAGTGCCGTCGGCGCGGGAACGACGTTCACCATCCGGCTGCCGGGAGAAGGAACCTGAACGACGTCACAACAGGTTCTTCACATTTCCCGAGCATTCTCTGCGGCATGAACCCCCTGCGGTACCTCGCCGTGATCACCGCTGTCGTGATCGCCGGCGGTTGCTCGACACCACCGCCGCCCGAGCAGAAGGTGGCCACCCTCCAGACCTCCCAGGCTGCCGCGGCGCCGCCGTCGTCGACGGCGAACGGGAGCACCGAGGCGGCGCGGCCGCGGGAACGGCTGGACATGACGCCGGAAGAGAGCGACCAGCTCTACGAGACCTACAACCGATGCCTGGGCGAGAACGGCCTGCCCGGGAAGGGAGCGGGTTCGGGGACGGGAGTCGCCGCGCCTGCTCGGCCGGACCCCGCGAAGGAGGCCGCGGCCGAGGCGGCCTGCGTGAGCAAGAAGCCGTTGCCGCCGTGGGAGTACGACACCGCCAACCCGCAGGCCGCGGACTTCCTCCACAAGATGGTGCTGTGCCTGCGCGCCAAGGGCGTGCGGCTGGTCGAGGAGTCGCCGGTGAAGCCGGGCGACGACCGGACCGCGATCGAGTTCGGCGGCAAGAACAACGACCCGGACTCGATCTCCAAGGGCCTCGACCTGACTCCGCGGTGCGAGAAGGAGCTGTCTTCCGGCGGGGGCCGATGAAGAGGTGGCTGGTGCCCGCGCTGGCCGTGCTGCTGGTCGTCGGCGCGGGCGGGGTGCTCGTCTACAGCAGGCTCGGTGCGCCGCCGTCCGCGCCACCCCCGGCCGCGCCGGCGGCCGCGGACACGGTGGAGGTCCGCAAGACCGACCTGAGCACGTCCGTCACCGTCAACGGAACCGTCGGTTACGGCCAGCCGGTGACGTTCACCGGCCGCCGGGCGGGCACGCTGACCTGGCTGCCCGCTCCCGGAACGGTGGTCGGGGCGGGCAAGAAACTGTACACAGTGGACGCCAAACCGGTGCCGCTGCTGCTCGGCAGCACGCCGTTGTACCGCAAGCTGGACGTGACCGTGACGCCCGGCCCGGACGTGCGGGAGCTGCTGACCAACCTGCGCTCGTTCGGATACCGCCTCGACGGCAAGGGCGACAAGTTCACCCCGGACACCGAAGCCGCGCTGAAGCGCTGGCAGAAGGCGAACGGCATGGACGAGACCGGCTTCCTCGACGTGGGCGACGCCGTGGTCCTGCCGTCCGCCATCCGGATCGACGCGCTGAAGGCCCAGCCCGGCGCGCCGGCGGCCGCGGAACTGTTCGGCTACACCGGCGTGGGCAAGTCGGTCACCGCCCAGATCGACCCGGCGCAGATCGACGTCGCCGCCGCGAAACCCGGCGCGAAGGTCGCGCTGGTACTGCCGGGCGGAGCGCAGACCACGGGCGCGGTGACCACACTCGCGCCGGCACCCCAGGGCGAGGGCGCGGAAACCGGGACGCCCAAGCAGATCGCGACCATCACCATCGACGATCAGAACGCCGCCGCCGCGGTGGATTCGGGGCAGGTACAGGTGAAGCTCGCCGGCCAGAGCCGGACCGGGGTGCTGGCGGTGCCGGTCACCGCGTTGCTCGCCCTCGGCGAGGGCGGGTACGCCGTGCAGGTCGTCGAACGCGGCGGCACCCGGCTCGTCGCCGTGCGGACGGGGATGTTCGCCGGAGACCTCGTCGAGGTCAGCGGCGCCGGCCTGACCGAAGGCCTGCGCGTGGTGAGAGCTTCATGACCCCGGTGCTGTCCCTGCGCAACGTCAGCAAGGTCTACGCCGGTGACGTGCGCGCGCTCGACGACGTGTCGTTGTCGGTGTGGCAGGGCGAACTGCTGGCCATCGCCGGCCCGTCCGGTTCCGGCAAGTCGACCCTGCTGCACCTGATGGGCACGCTCGACCGGCCGAGCGGCGGCACCCTCGAAGTCGACGGCCAGGACGTCTCGCGGCTGTCCGACCGCGGCCTGTCGGCGCTGCGGGCCCGCCGGATCGGCTTCGTGTTCCAGCAGTTCCACCTTTCCGACGGGTTGTCCGCCGTGGAGAACGTGATGACCGGGATGCTCTACGCGGGGGTGCCCCGGCGCCGTCGCCGCGCCCTGGCCGTCGACGCCCTGACCCGGGTCGGCCTCGGACACCGCACCGGGCACCGTCCCCACGAGCTGTCCGGCGGCGAACGCCAGCGCGTCGCCATCGCCCGCGCACTGGCCCGCGACCCGGCCATCGTGCTCGCGGACGAACCCACCGGCGCCCTCGACACCGCCACCGGCGACACCATCCTCGAACTGCTCCGCTCCCTCAACCAGGCGGGCGCGACCATCGCCGTCATCACTCATGACCGTGAGATCGCGGCCTCGCTGCCCCGCCGGATCGAACTGCGCGACGGCCGCGTCCGCACGGATTCCCGTCGGCTGAGCGGGGTCGTGTCGTGACCGCGCCGGTCCGGCTCGGGCCCCTCGACTTGCTGGCGCTCGGGCTGTCCGGGCTGCGCAGCCGTCCGGTGCGCGCGGTGCTGTCGGCGCTGGGGATCTCGATCGGGATCGCGACGATCATCGTGGTGGCGGGCATCCCCGCGTCGAGCCGGGTCGCCTTGGACCGCAGCCTGTCCGAGCTGGGCACGAACCTGCTGCGGGCCCAGGTGACGATCGACCCGGTGACGCAGCAGCTGCCGCCGGTGCCGGAGGCCGCCGCGACGATGACGGCGCGGATCGGGCCGGTGCAGCTGGCCAGCGCGGTCGCCAACACGCACGCGAGCGTCCGGCGCACCGACCGCATCCCGCCCGAGCAGGGGTCGGGCCTGACCGTGCTCGCGGCGCGGCCCGACCTGCTGCCCGCCATCGGCGGGAAGGTCTCGTCCGGCCGCTACCTCACCGACGGCACGTCGAACCTGCCGGTGGTGGTGCTGGGGGACAAGGCCGCGACCCGGCTCGGCATAACCGAGATCGGCGCGCGGGCCCCGACGGTGTGGATCGGCGACCGCTGGTTCGTGGTGGCCGGCGTCCTCGCGCCCGCTCCGCTCGCCCCGGACGTCGAGCGGTCCGTGCTGGTCGGCTGGGGCGCGGCCCGCCAGTGGCTGGGCTTCGACGGGCACCCGACCACGGTCTTCGTGCGGTCGGCCGAGCCCGAGGTGGAGAACGTCCGCCGGGTCCTGGCGGCCACGCTGTTCCCGGAGAACCCGGCCCGCATCGAGGTCAGCCGTCCCTCGGACGCGCTGGCCGCCAAGCGGATCACCGAGACGGCGTTTTCCGGGCTGTTCCTCGGCCTGGCCGGGGTGGCGCTGCTGGTCGGCGGAGTGGGCGTCGCGAACACGATGGTGATCTCGGTGCTGGAGCGCAAGCGGGAGATCGGGCTGCGCCGGGCGCTGGGCAGCACCCGCGGCCAGATCCGCGGTCAGTTCCTCGCCGAGTCCGTCACGCTGTGCCTGCTCGGCGGCTTCGCGGGTGTGACGCTCGGTGTGCTGGGCGCGAGCGGCTACGCGGTGGTCCAGGGCTGGCCCGCGGTCATCCCGCCGGCCGCGGTGGGGGGTGGTGCCGGCTCCGCGCTCGCGATCGGCGTGCTGGCGGGGCTCTACCCGGCGGTTCGGGCGTCCCGGATGACTCCCACCGAGGCCCTGGCCGCTCCGTGATTCACCGCGGAAGGCGCACTGCCCGGTTGACCGGCTGACACCGGCGCCGTCGGGGGAAAGCGGCAAGATCGGTTTTCCGAAATCCTCGCTGAATGGAGCACCGGCGCCGCGGCCGGGTGCGCACAAATGGTGGCAGACAATTCCCGGTGACGCTGCTAGAACGGTAGTCATGTCGCATCAATTCGCTCGCGTTTCCGTGATCGCCGCGGCGGTCGCCCTGCTGACCGGCGGCTCGGTCGCCGCGGCGGGCCCCGCTCACGCCATCAACGGCCAGGTCCGGCTTTTCATGGCCACCTCGACCGAGTTGTTCGCCAGGAGCGGGATATCCAACTTCCCGCTCGGACCCTTCATCCCGTTTCCGGTGTCGATTTCCCGGGTGGTCGACGGTTCCGCGCAGGTCGTGGCGAGTGGCGTCGGCACCGCGACGTACCGGTGCAACGGCACCGCGATCAACACCTACACCGCGCTCGACCAGGAACTCACGGTGCCCTGCGGCTGAATGCCTCGAAGAACCTAGCCGTTTTCCGGCCTGACTTCGCAAAGCGAGGCACGCAGCGGTGAACTGCCGCTGATCGGGTCGCTCGGGCCCTGGCTCAGCACGAGGTTGAGGTTCGCGCTGCCGTCGCCGATCGCCGGGTAGCCCGGTTGGCCGAGCTCGGACGCCGGCTGCCACCAGCCGTGCTGGCCGCACACCACGTCCGGGTGGAGGTTGCCGTTGAACTTGGCCCGGGCGCGGATGCTTCCCTTGGGCGTTTCCAGCCGCACCCAGTCGCCGGCCGCGATGCCGCGGCCCGCCGCCGTCTCGGGGTGCAGCTCGACCTGGGGGTCGGGTGCGGACTTGCGCAGGCTCGTGACTTCGCGGTGCTGGGTTTCGCAGAAGAACAGCGACTTCGCGCACGTGAGGATCAGCGGGTAGCGGGCCGCCAGGTCCGGCCGGGAGCGCGGGCTGATCGACGGCTCGTCGTACGTCGGCAGGGGCGGGTAGCCCTCCTTGAGCAGCGCCTCGGAATACAGCTCGACCACGCCCGACGGCGTCCGGAAACCCCGTCGTTCGTACTTGCGGTGGACCGTCTCCAGCGGCAGGCGGATCCCCTCCGGAGCGGCCCGCAGCTGCTCGAGGCTGACGCCGCTGGGAACGAGCTGGTACCGCCAGCCCGCCTCGATGTCGCCGCCGAAGAAGTGCTCGCCCAGTCCGAGCGCGACCGCGAGGTCGAAGATGATCCGCAGGTCCGGACGCGCTTCACCGCGTGGGGCGACCAGCGGCCGCCGCAGCTGGACGGTCGCCTGCGCGTCCTGACCGGTCTCGAAGCCGATCCGCAGCGCCTCGGCTTCCCACGCGCTCGTCGCGGGCAGGACGATGTCCGCCTGCTCCGCGGTCGGGCTCATGAACAAGTCCGTGTGGACGAAGAAGTCCAGCGCGCCGAGCCCGTCCCGGCCCCGCGCGCTGTCGCCGTGGGCCATCACCAGGTTGGCGCCGAAGTTGACCAGCGCCCGGGCCCGGTACGGCACGCCGTCCAACGCCGCTTCGTAGAAGTCCTCGCCGGTGACGAACTCGAACCGGGCCGGGCCGAGTGGCCGCTCCCGCACGCCGATGGTCTTGGCCCGCTGCTCGGGCGGAAGCAGCTGTGCCCCGTCGACCGGGTTGGCCGGTACCGGCGTGAACAGGACGTTCCCGCCCGGCACGTCGAGGCATCCCGTCAGCGCGTACAGCTGGCCGATGGCCCGCACGGTCTGGGTCGCGTTGCTGTGCTGTTCGAGCCCGCTCCAGGTGTAGAACGCCACCGGACGCGCTTCCCACAGCAGCTGGGCCACCGCGACGATCCGGTCGGCGGGCACGCCGGTGACCTGCTCGGCCACCTCGGGGGTGAACCTCGCGCACTCCTCGGCGATCAGGTCCCAGACCCGGCGCGTGGGCCCGTCGTCCGGCGGGGTCGCGCCGGGCGCCAGCAGCTCGCCGGTGTCGGCACGGACCGGCCACGACGCGTTGGTCCAGCGCTCGACGAACTCGGTGTCGTACCAGCCGTTCTCGATCATCACGTGCGTGATCGCCAGCGCCAGTGCCGCGTCCGTGCCCGGGCGGACGCGCAGCCAGTGGTCCGCCTTGCTCGCCAGGCCGGCGCGGCGGGGGTCGACCACGACGAGCTTCGCGCCCCGCCGCAGCGCGGCCGTGGTCGCGGTCGCGTGCGCGAGCCGGGACACCGACGGGTTATACCCCCAGTAGAGGACGCAGCCGGCGTTGTCGAGGTCGGGCAGGTAGGCCCCCGGCACCGGCTCGCCCCAGGTGTAGGTGGTCGCCAGGTGCCGGCCCCAGCCGCACAGCTCCATGTAGGTCAGCAGGTTGGGGCTGCCGAAGGCCCGCCGGAGCCGCATCAGCCAGTCGACCGAGTCCGACATGGCCGACGTCGAGGGCGAGGCGGTGCCGAACACCACCGCTTCCGGTCCCGACTCCGCGGCGATCGCCGTCAGCCGCGCGGCGATGGTGGCCAGCGCCTCGTCCCAGCCAAGGCGTTCCCAGCCCGGGTCGGCCGCGCCCTTCGGGTTGGTCCGGCGCAGGGGGTGCAGCAGCCGGTCGGGGTGCGCGACGATCTCCGGCGCCGCCTTGCCCTTGACGCAGATCGCCCCGCCCGTCGGATGGCCCGGCAGGGGACGAAGCGCCAGCAAACGCCCGTCGTCGACCGTCGCGGTGGCGCCGCAGCGGGACACGCACAGCGGGCAGAACGTCGGCACCTCGGTCGTCATCCCGCACCTCCGAACCGTGCCCCTGCTGATGGAATCGCGCTTGGCCCGGCTGCCGTAACAGCCGTCTGCGGGAACCACCTTTTCCGGCGGGCCGGGGCGTTAGGGTGTCGTCGATTCGGCACGAACGGGGGGACCGGCGTGATCGTCCTGGACAACATGACGCTTCAAGGTGCCGGACGGGCGCTCTCCCCGGACGGACCGGGCCCGTGGGACAGCTGGAGCGCGCACCACCGGGTCCTCGGGAAGAACGACTACTCCGCCGCCGACGACCTGCGCCGGGTCGCCGATGTCCTCGCCCTCGCCCAGCTGGTGCAGGCGATCGTCCTCCACGACCGGATCGGCGTCGGCCCCTACGGGATTCCCACCTGGGCGAACGAGTCCGGAGGCGAACCGGAGGTGCCCGCCGGGCTCGACGGCGTCTCCGGGCTGCTGACCCTCCTCGCCGACGGGTACGACCACGCCGGCCTGGCCATCGAGACCCTGCGGTACGCCCAGGACCTCGCGTGCACCGACGCGTTCCGCGGCTACGTCCGCGCGCTGGAGGAGCACCACGCGGTCGGCGCGTACCTGGAGATCAGCAACGGCTACTACTGCACCGGCTTCTCGGACGACCTCCTGTGCTGCGACACGGTGCACCAGGGCATCTACGAGATCGTCGCCGGCGAGCCGGATGAGGGACACGTCCTCTACCGGATCTTGGCGCGCCTCGCGCGGCGGCACGGCCCGCGGCAGACCGGCCGTCTGCTGAAGCAGTTGAGTGAGGCGGCCCGGCACGAGGGGTGGATGCCGGTCAAGAAGGACTTCGCCGTGCATCCGTTCGACCTCACCCGCGTGGCCGGGAAAGACGTCCACGACAAGGCGGTCGCGGGCATCGACCTCATCCGCAACATCGCGGCGGCCTGCTACTACGACCGGCTCGCCGCGTGCGTGGACGCCGCGTACGCACCGCACCCGCTGCGGGCGCCGTTCGTCGAGTACCGGGCTCCGGCCGGGCTGGACCCGGACGCCGTCGTCCGCCGCATGGACGAACGGCGGGCCGAACACGTCGACGAGGCCCGGCGGCGGATCGACGGCGCGTTTCCCGGCGGTGGGCGGGTCGCCGAGGTCAGGCTGCCGCTGTTCCTCGCCGCCGTGCTCGCCGAGTCGGCCGATCCGGAAGACGTCCTGCCGCGGGCCCTCGAGCTCCGCGATTCCCGTCCGGCGCGCCGGCTGCGCGCCTGGTTCGCCGAGACGGGCGAACTGGCCAGGACCGGCGACCTCGGCATCGACGAGCTCGCGACCCGCGCCCGCGACCTGGAGAAGGCGCTCGACGCCGGGTGGCGGCCGGAGCCGGTGGACCGTCGCAAGATCACCATCGGGCTCACCGTCGGACCCGCGACCATCCAGGCGCAGGACGTGTGGCTGCCCTCGCTGCGGCCGCGGCGCGTGCGTGCCTTCCGGCTGCTCTACGACCTGGCGCAGCTCAGCCGCGCCAGTCTCGGTCTCGGCCCGGACCTGGGCCGGGTCCTGGGCCCCGGCGCGGAAGAGGCGTGGCAGCGCCGCGGTGGCGTTCTGGCGGGAATCGAGACGCCGGTTTCGCGGCCGGGCTGAGCTCAGCGCGGTCCGGCCGGCGCCCAGAGGCCGTCCGCGTCGCCCGCTTCCAGGCGGCCGCGGTACACGCCGATCTTGCGGTCGATCAGCGCCAGGTTCTCCTGCAGCTCGGCCAGCCGGGCCAGCACGTCCGCGCGGTGCTCCTCCAGCAGCGCCAGCCGTTCCGGTTCGTTGCCGCGGCCGGCGGCGACCAGGTCCGCGTACCGGCGGATCGTCTTGATCGGCATGCCCGTCGCCCGCAGCTTGGTGCAGATCTTGATCCAGTCCAGGTCCAGCTGCCGGTAGCGGCGCCGTCCGCCGCTGGTGCGGTCGACCTGGGTCACCACCAGGCCCGCTCGTTCGTAGTAGCGCAGCGTGTGCGCGCTGACGCCGGTGCGGCGGGCCGCGTCCGCGATGGTCAGCCCCTCCGCGGGGATCGGCGATTTGACTTCGAGCACGCTCTAAATCCTAGCGTCGGACGCATGAACGTTCCGACTTCGCGCCGCCCGGCGCTCGTGCTCGCGATCTGCTGCGCCAGCATCGTCGTCGTGGTGATGGACATCTCCATCGTCACCGTCGCGCTGCCGTCGATCCGCCGCGACCTGGGCGCGTCCGTCTCCGGCCTGCAGTGGACGGTCGACGCCTACACGCTGGTGCTGGCCGGGTTCCTCGTGCTCGCCGGTTCGGCCGCCGACCGGTTCGGCCGCAAGCGCGTCTTCCAGTGCGGCCTGGCCGTCTTCGGCCTCGGGTCGCTGCTGTGCAGCGTGGCCCCCGGCATCGGCTGGCTGATCGCGGCGCGCGCCGTGCAGGCCGCCGGCGGCACCATGCTGAACCCGGTCGCGATGGCCATCGTCGCCACCACCTTCCCCGACCCGGCCGAACGCGCCCGCGCGATCGGCGTGTTCGGCTCGATGTCCGGCCTGGCGCTGGCGCTCGGGCCGATCCTCGGCGGCGCGCTCGTCGACGGCTTCGGCTGGCGCGCCGTCTTCTGGGTCAACGTCCCGATCGTCGTCGCCGCGCTGGTCGCCACCGCGCTGTTCGTGCCCGAGTCCCGCGCGCCGCGGGCCCGCCGGTTCGACCCGGTGGGGCAGGTGCTCGTGGTCGTCGTGCTCGGCAGTGTCGTCTACGCCCTCATCGAAGCGCGCTGGCTGGGCTGGACGTCGGCGCCGATCCTCGGCCTGCTCGCCCTCGCCGGGCTCGGCGTGCTGGGCATTCTGGTCTACGAACCCCGCCGCGCCGACCCGCTGCTGGAACTGCGCCTGTTCCGCAGCATCGCGTTCAGCTCGGCGATCCTGATGGCGGTGCTGGCTCTGTGCGGGTTCGGGATCTTCCTGTTCACCGCCACCCAGTACCTCCAGGAGGTGCGCGGCATGACCGCGCTGGCGGCCGGGCTGTGCCTGCTTCCGGTCGGGCTGCTCGTCCTCGTCCTGTCCCCGAAGACCGGACGGCTGGTCGGCACGCGCGGGCCGCGGCTGCCGCTCGTCGTCGCGGGCGTCGCGCTCGCCGCGGGCGGTGTCACGTCGGCGTGGCTCGGCCCGGCGACGCCGTTGCCCGTGGTCCTCGTGACCTTCCTGCTGTTCGGCGTCTTCCTCGGCACGGTCAACCCGCCGATCACCAACACCGCGGTCTCCGGGATGCCGGGGTCGATGGCCGGGGTGGCCGCCTCGCTGGCGTCCTCCGGCCGGCAGACCGGCACGACGCTGGGCGTCGCGCTCGCGGGCTCCGCGCACGGCGTGTGGTGGCTGGTGGCCGGGCTCGGTGCCGGGCTGTTCGCGCTGGCCCTGCTCGGCACCGGGCGCCGGGCGGCGGCGACGGCCCAGCGGGCCGCGGGGTTGTTCGACGAGCTCAGCCTCCCGCGACCGACGGGATGATCTGCACTTCGGCGTCCTCGCGCAGGACTGTCGCGGGGCCGCCGCGGTGGCGGCACTCCTCGCCGTCGATGTAGAAGTTGACGTACCGGCGCAGCCCCGCCTGTTCGTCGCGCAGCCTTCGTTCCAGCGCCGGGTACCGCTGCGCCAGCGCGTCGAGCACGGCGCCCAGCGTGGCCGGCTCGCCGACCTCGACGTCCAGCCGGGACTCGCCGCCGGCCTTCTCCCGCAGCGTCCCCGGCAGCAGCACGGTGATCCGCACGGCTCACACCCTCGCGGCGCGGACGCACAGCACGTCGGGCAGGTGCGCCACGACGAGCTGCCAGCTGTCGCCGTCGTCGCGGCTGGCGTAGACGTCGCCGGTGCGCGAGCCGAAGTACACCCCGGCCGGGTCGAAGTCGTCGGTGCACATCGCGTCCCGCATGACGCCGGCCCAGTACCCGTCCGGCAGGCCCGTCCCCAGCGCCTCCCACGACTTCCCGGCGTCTTCGCTGCGGTACACCCGGCACCGGCCCCCCGGCGGGAACCGCATCGTGTCCGCGACCAGCGGGAACGTGTAGATCACCCCGGGCCGGTGCGGGTGGACGACCATCGGGAAGCCGAAGTCGCCGGGCAGGCCGTCGGCGATGGACTGCCAGGTCGCGCCGGCGTCGTCGCTGCGGTAGACGCCGTGGTGGACCTGCGCGTACAGGCGGTCCGGCTCGGCCGGGTGCTGCGCGAGCTTGTGCACGCACTGGCCGTATTCGGGGTACGGGTCGGGCACGTGGACGGCCTTGATGCCGGTGTTGCTCGCCTGCCAGGACTCGCCGCCGTCCTCGGAGCGGTAGACGCCGCCGGTCGACATCGCCACGGTGATCCGGCCGGGCTCGCTCGGATGGGGGAGCACCGTGTGGATCGCCTTGCCGCCGCCCCCGGGTGTCCAGTGCGCGCGGTGCGGGTGGTCCCACAGGCCGCGGACGAGCTCGTAGGTGCGGCCGCCGTCGGTGGAGCGGAACAAGGCGGACGGTTCGGTGCCGGCGTAGACGACGTCCGGCTCGCTCGCCGGGCCGGGCACGAGCTGCCACGCCCGGACGAGCGACTCACCGGTGTCCGGCGGGAACGAGATCGGGGCGTGGTCGGGTTCGGTCCAGGTCGCGCCGAGGTCGTCGCTGGTGGCCACGCTCGGCCCGAAGTGCTCGCTGGTGATCCCGGCCAGCAGCCGGGGTGTGGCTCGGCGCGTGTCGATGCCGACCGCGTACACGTCGGTCATGGGGTGGTGCGGGCCGGTCACGTCCCAGCTCGTCCGGTCGTCCGAGCCGGTCGCCAGCCACAGACCTTTGCGCGTGCCGATAGCGAGCAGGACAGCCATTCCGGGATCTTCCTTAGGGGGTGATGCGCGTCACAGTACTCCGCCCGGAAAAATGTCCCGGAGAAATGTCGAGGGCCGCGCGCGGCCGATCGACGCGGGGGTGAAGGCCGGTCATCGCGTCCGGAAGGGAACCGGACCCCGGCCAGGAAGACCAAGGAGCAGACCATGCGTTTCCTCATGATGCACCGGATCGACGAGAACGACCCGGAGGCGTGGAACCCGAGCCAGGAGTTCATCGAGAAGATGGGCGGGTTCATCCAGGAGTCGGCGGAGAAGGGCATCCTGATCACCGCCGAGGGAGTCCACAAGACGGACAAGGGATCGCTGATCCGCAAGCCGCGCGGCGCGGCGATCCGCGTCACCGACGGCCCGTTCGCCGAAGCCAAGGAGGTCATCGGCGGCTTCGCGCTGATCAACGCCGCGGACCGGGCCGAGGCCGTCGAGTTCGCGAAGCGGTACGTCGAGCTGTTCGACATGGAGATCGAGGTCGAGGTGCGCCAGGTCGTCGAGTTCGAGGACCTCGAAGCCCAGGCGTGACGGCGGCCGGTGGCGCTAGGCTCGATCCGGGACGACATCTGGGGGTAGGAGAATGTTCCTGGTCACCGGCGCCACCGGCAACGTCGGCGCGGAAGTGGTCGCGGCACTCACCGGGGCGGGGGCGCCGGTCCGGGCACTCGTGCGCCGGCCGGACGCCGAGCTGCCGGAAGGTGCCGAGGCCGTCGTGGGCGACCTCAACGATCACGGCACCCTCGATGGCGCGCTCAAGGGCGTCGAAGGGGTTTTCCTGCTGCCCGGCTACGAGGACATGCCGGGCATGCTGGCCAGGGCGCGTGACGCGGGCGTGCGGCGGATCGTGCTGCTGTCCGGCGGTTCCGCCGCGCTCGAAAACCTGGACAACGCGGTCTCGCGGTACATGACGCTGGCCGAACGGGCGGTGCGCGAGTCCGGGCTGGACTGGACGTTCCTGCGGCCGCGCGCGTTCATGGCGAACGCCCTGCGCTGGCTGCCGCAGCTGCGCGAAGGAGACACGGTGCGCGTCCAGTTCCCGCAGGTCGCGGCCGCGTGCATCGACCCGGCCGACATCGCGGCGGTGGCGGCCCTCGCCCTCCGCGGCGGTCACGAGGGCCGGATCCACGAGCTGACCGGGCCGGTCGCGATGCGGCCCGCGGAGCAGGTCGCCGTGCTGGCCGAGGTGCTCGGACGGGACCTGCACGCCGTCGGCCTGACGGACGACGAGACGCGCGCCGAGCTGGAGGCGAGCATGCCGCGCGAGTACGTCGAGGCGTTCTGGGAGTTCTACGTCGGCGGGACGCTCGACGAGGCGACGGTGCACCCGGCGGTCGCCGAGGTCACCGGGCGCCCGGCCCGCACCTTCGCCCAGTGGGCCGAGGCGCACGCCGACGCCTTCCGCTGAAGAGCCGCCGTTCGGTGGAGGGGCGTTGTGTCCTGAGCCCGGTTCGGGCCAGGGTGGGCTCCTGCGCCGGTGGAGAGGAGCGGGCTTGAGCGGAGACCGGTCCCGGCCCGATCTGTCCGCCGTGCTCGCCGTCGTGCTGGCTGTCCCCGTCGTCGCCGGCAGCCTGCTCGTGCTCGCCCTCCTCGGGAAGCTCGCCTGGCCCGGGTACTTCTGGGTCCTCCCCGCCTGCTGGGCGCTGCTCGGCGGGATCACCTTCGTGCCCGTGTTCGAACACTTCCTGCTGCCGCTGACCTTCGGCCTGCGGCAGCCGACCGCGCGGGAGCTCGCGCGGCTCACCCCGGGCTGGCAGGCCGTGTGCGCCGCCGCGGGGGTGGACGGTGCTCGCTACCGGCTGTGGGTCGACCGGTCTCGCGAACTCAACGCTTTCGCCGCCGGTGGCCGGACCGTCGCCGTCACGCGGACCGCTCTGGAGCTGCCGCCGCCGAGCCTGGAAGCGATCCTGGCGCACGAACTCGGCCACCACCTCGCCGGGCACACCCGGCTCTCGCTGTACGTCTGGTGGCTGGAACTCCCGGCCCGGCTGCTCGCCCGGCTGGTCCGGCTGCTCGCACTGGCCGTCCCGTACGTCGGGCGCGCGTTCGCCGCCTTCGGGCGGTCGGTGGCCGTCCTCGTCACCGTGCTGCTGACGCTCGGCATCCTCACCGCGCTCGCCTTCCTCGACCCGTGGCTGCTGTTGGCGCCGCTGCTCGGCCCGGTGCTGGCCTGGTCGAAACGGCTCGGCGAGTACCGGGCGGACCTGATGGCCGCGCGGCTGGGCTACGGCCCGGAGCTGATCACGCTGTTCCGGGAGTGGATCCGGGCCGGCGGCGGCGACGAGCGGCGGATGTGGGCGCGGCTGCTGGCCGGCCACCCGGCCCACATCGACCGGATCAAGCGGCTGCGGGACCGCGGCTTCAGAGCGTGAGCACGACCTTGCCCGCCGAGTGTCCTCTGTGGACGTAGTCGATCGCGGCCACGGCGTCGGCGAGCGGGTACGCCCGGTCGAGCAGCGGAGTGACCCGCCCGGCCTCGATCGTCTCGCGCAGCACCTCGAGGTCCGCGCCGCGGACCTGGCAGACGAGCCCGCGCAGCCGGTGCCGGACGAACGGGTTCAGCAGTGCCGCCCGGAACACCCGCTGGACGCCGCCGAGCCACTTGCCGCCTTCGCCGCCGACGATCACGAGCGTGCCGCGCGGCGTCAGCGCCCGGCGCAGGTGGTGTACCGAGCGCAGGCCCGCGGTGTCGAGGATCAGGTCGTGGCGGCGCTCGGCGAAGTCGGCGCGCGTGTAGTCCACGACGTGGTCGGCGCCGAGCGCGCGGACGAGGTCAATCTTGCCCGTGCTGCACACCGCGGTGACCTCGGCGCCGAAGTGCTTGGCCAGCTGCACCGCGAACGACCCGACGCCGCCCGCCGCGCCGATCACCAGGACGGACTGGCCCGGCCGGACGCGGCCGGCGTCGCGCAGGCCCTGTAGGGCGGTGCACCCGGAGATCGCGACGGCCGCCGCCTGCTCGAACGAGAGCCGGGCGGGTTTCGCGGCAAGGAGATCCTCCCGGCCCACGGTGTACTCGGCGAACGAGCCTTCGCCCGTGCCGAACACCTCGTCGCCGGGCCGGAACTTCGTGACGCCGTCGCCGGTTTCCTCGACCGTGCCCGCGAAGTCGAGGCCCCGCACCGGGTTCTTCGGCGCGCGCAGGCCGAAGCCGAGCAGGCGCAGCAGGTAGGGCTGCCCGGTGGTCAGGTGCCAGACGCCCGGGTCGACGCCGGCCGCGTGCACGCGCACCACGACCTCGCCGGGCCCGGGCGCCGGTCTCGCGAGGTCGGTCAGCCCGAGGACGCCGGGACTTCCGTAGTGGTCTTGGACGAGGGCTTTCACGAGGACTCCTCCGGGTACTGGAACACGTCTTCGAGCGGAACCCCGAACACGTGCGCGATCTGGAACGCCATTTCCAGCGAAGGCGAGTAGCGGCCCTGCTCGATGGCGATGACGGTCTGGCGGGTGACGCCGATCTTGGTGGCGAGCTCGGCCTGGGTCATCTGGCCGTGCGTGAACCGGAGGGCGCGGAGCGAGTTGGTGACGCGGGTCGGTTTCACCACGGCTGGAAGCCCCGGCGGTAGGCGAAGATCCGGGCGACCGAGCCGAGGATCGCCGAAAGCGTGAACGCGAGGTAGACGGCGTTGGCGATCCAGAAGGGCGGCGCCTCGGCCATCGCGAGCAGCATGGCCGCGACGGCGCCGACGACGACGAACGAGTGGCCGACGTACTCGCCGAACCGGCCGATCTCGCGGTCCCGCTGGTCCTTCCGGCCGTCTTTCGAGATCACCGCGACGAGGATGTTCGCGATGATCGTGGCGACGATCGACGCGCCGACCGTCCAGAGCAGAGTCGCGACATAGGGGACGTCGGC
The DNA here is from genome assembly GCF_002234595.1 of Amycolatopsis vastitatis. Lineage (GTDB taxonomy): Bacteria > Actinomycetota > Actinomycetes > Mycobacteriales > Pseudonocardiaceae > Amycolatopsis > Amycolatopsis vastitatis. The sequence goes on along the minus strand of NZ_NMUL01000043.1, from coordinate 117,589 downwards.
CAGTCGACGTCCGCTCGTCCGGCCGAGGACCAGGACGAGGTAGACCGCGTAACTCGCTACCGCGGCGATCCCGAGGATCCATGCGCGTTTCTCTTCGTGTGTCACCTCGTCAAGGTAAAACAAACCAGACATCGTGTCAAACTTTCTTGACATGAGAAAATTCCGGCGAAGAGGGTGTCCAAGGGGCCGGCCGTCGTTCGTAGTGCTGGCGTACGGCAACCGACTCAGGAGGAACCATGAAGTACCTGATGCTGATCAACGCCGCGCTCGACGCCGGCGGCGCGCCCACGGGCTGCAGCACGCCCGAGGACTGGATGCTGTTCGACAAGGCGCTCAAGGAGGCCGGCGTCCACGTCGGCGGGAACGCGCTCGCCGACTTCACCACGGCCGCCGCGGTCCGCGTGACCGAGGACGGCGAGCGGATCGTCACCGACGGGCCGTTCGCCGAGTCCCGCGAAGTCCTCGGCGGTTACTTCGTCCTGGACGTGCCGGACTTCGACGTCGCGCTCGACTGGGCGGCGCGCTGCCCGGGTGCCCGCGACGGCGGGTCGATCGTCGTGCGGCCGCTCGCCGACTTCGAAGGCTGACCGCGGTGGCGGGGCGGGCGGCCTCCTCGGTCGAGGCCGTGTTCCGGGAGGAACGCGGGCTGTTGCTCGCCGCGCTCGTCCGGCGGTTCGGCGACCTCGACCTGGCCGAGGAGGTGACGTCGGAGGCGATCGAAGCCGCGCTGGTGCGCTGGCCCGCCGAGGGCGTGCCGCCGAAGCCGGGTGCCTGGCTGATGACGACGGCGCGGCGCAAGGCCGTCGACCGGCTGCGCCGCGACCAGGCCTACGCGGCCCGGCTCGCGGTGCTGCAGGTCGAGGCCGAGCGCGCGGCGCCCGCGCGTGAGTCCCCGGACGGCGAGCTGCCGGACGAGCGGCTCCAGCTGTTCTTCACCTGCGCCCACCCGGCGCTGCCCGCCGAGGACCGCGCGGCGCTGACGTTGCGCTGCCTCGCCGGGCTGACCACGCCGGAGGTGGCGCGGGCGTTCCTGGTGCCGAGCGCGACGATGGGGAAGCGGATCGTGCGGGCGAAGAACCGGATCCGCACGCTGCGGATCCCGTTCCGGGTCCCGGACGCCGACGAGCTGCCCGGCCGGCTGCCGGGGGTGCTCCAGGTCGTCTACTCGATCTTCACCGAGGGGTACGCGGCGAGTTCGGGGCCGGACCTGCAGCGGCTCGACCTGGCGGAGGAGGCGATCCGGCTGGCCGGGATCCTGCGGCGGCTGCTGCCGGGGGAGCGGGAGGTCGCGGGCCTGCTGGCGCTGATGCTGCTGATCCACGCGCGCCGCGACGCCCGCACCGGCCCGGACGGCGACCTGGTCCTGCTCGACGACCAGGACCGCGGCCGCTGGGACCGCGCGATGATCGAGGAGGGGGCGGCGCTGGTGGTGGTCGCGTTGTCCGGTGGCCCGCCCGGCTGGTACGGCGTCCAGGCGGCGATCGCGGCCCTGCACGACGAGGCACCGGACGTGGCGAGCACGGACTGGCCGCAGATCGTCGCGCTCTACGACGTGCTGCGCGGGCTGGCGCCGTCACCGGTGGTGGAGCTGAACCGGGCGGTCGCGGTAGCGATGCGCGACGGCCCGGCGGCGGGACTGGCGCTTTTGGACTCCCTGGCCGGAGAACCTCGTCTGCGCGAGTACAGCCCGTTCCCGGCGGCGCGGGGCGACCTGCTGTCCCGCCTCGGCCGTACTTCCGAAGCGGCCGTGGCGTACCGCGAAGCCCTGGCTCTCGCCGGAACCGAACCGGAACGCACCCACCTGCGCCGCCGCCTCGCCAAGTGCACAAGGACGTGAGGGCCACCTCGAGGTGGTCATCACGAACTTCGAGCTCCGGCGATCGCCCGGAACTGTCGGTGGCCCCCGGTAAGCTGGAAACCGGGGGCCGGAGGCCTACCCCGCGCGCAGCGCCGCCACGGCCGGGGCGAACATCGTCGCCTTGATCGCGCCCAGCGTGCCGCGGTCCTTGCCCGCCAGCGCCCGGACCCGTTCGCTCGCCACCTTGACCACCTCGCCCTCGGCCGCGATCTCGTCCACCAGCCCGGTTTCCAGCGCGTCCAGCCCGCCGAAGCGCCGTCCCGTTGTCATCGACGCGATCGCCGCGGCCGGCGTCAGCTTGCCCTGGATCAGTGCCGCCATCCCCGGTGTGAACGGGATGTCGATGTCCGCTTCCGGGAAGCAGAAGTAGCCGCGGTCGGACCGCATCACGCGGAAGTCGTGCGCCATCGCCAGCATCGCGCCCGCGCCGAACGCGTGGCCGTTGATCGCCGCGACCGTCGGCACCGGCAGCGTCAGCACGCGCGCGAACAGCTCCTGCACGTCAGTGACGTACCGGGACGCCTGGTCTCCGTGGGCCGTCAGCCATTCGAGGTCGAGCCCGTTCGAGTAGAACTTGCCGCCGCCGGTGGTCACCAGCGCGCCCTCGATACCGTCCAAAAAGGAATGAACGCGCTGCAGCCAGTCCGGCGAGAACCGGTTTTCGTCGTCGCCCATGTCAAGTACGGAAACGGTCACGGTCGGTCCTTTTCTCGTGGGGGCACGGTCAGCACGGCCCGCACGGCGGCGGCCAGCCTTTCGCGCACCAGGGGGTCGGTGAGGTCGCGGCGGAAGAACGCGGTCGGCAGGTCGACGACGCACGTCGTGATCACCTCGACGGCCAGGCCGTCCCCGCGGTCCCACAGCTGCCGGGCGAGCCGGCCGAGCAGTGCGACCAGCCGCTTGTCCACCGCGTGCAGGGCTTCCGCCAGTTCGTCGGGCAGTTCGGGCCCGAAGAGCCGGTCTCCTCGGATCTTGAGCAGCATCCGAGCCCCGTCGGGACGCAGGGAGGCGAACGCCGCGGGCGTGTCCGCCGCCGCGACGACGGCCTCGACCGGCGAAGAAGCCTGGTCCACCAGCGATGTCTGCAGGTCGAGGAACGCGGTGGCGGCCCGCAGCCAGGCCCGGGCGAGCACGGCGCTGAGCGAGCCGAACGCGTGGTAGATCGTCCCGTTCGGCACGCCCGCGGCCGCGGACAGGCCACGCACAGTCACTTCCGTCGAGGAGGCGACGAGCCGCTCGGCGACGTCGAGCAGGGCGTCGAGGTCGTGGACGCGGGGTCTGGGCATGCCGCGACAGTAACAGAACACGTGCTCCAAAACCAGCGCGGTAAGCTGCCGCCCGTGGAGATCTGGATCAACCCGTCGTGCTCGAAGTGCCGGTCCGCGGTGTCGATGCTGGACGAGGCGGGCGCGGAGTACACCGTGCGCCGCTACCTCGAGGACCCGCCGACCGCGGCGGAGCTCGAAGACGTCCTGAAGCGCCTCGGGCTCGAGCCGTGGGACATCGCGCGCACCACCGAGCCGATCTCGAAGGACCTCGGCCTGAAGACGTGGGGGCGCACGCCCGAAGACCGCTCCCGCTGGATCGACGCCCTGGCCGAGTACCCGAAGCTGATCCAGCGGCCGATCATCACGGCCGACGACGGCACGACGGTCGTCGCCCGCGACCCCGAAACGGTCCGCTCGGTCCTTTAAAGAATCACGTCGGTCAGCGGGACGTCGAGCGGCACGGTCTCCGGGTACTTGATCCCGGCGCCCGTGTTGAGCACGACGACGTCTTCGTCGCCTTCCAGCCAGCCGGACTCGCGAAGGTGCTTCAAAGCGGCGAAGCACGCCCCACCCTCCGGGCAGACGAAGGTGCCTTCACGTTCGGCGAGTTCCCGTTGCGCCGCAAGCAGTTCCTCGTCGGTGACGGCGACCGCCGTGCCACCGGTCGCGTACACCGCGTCGAGCACCAGGAAGTCACCCAGCGCCTTGGGCACGGTGATGCCGAAGGCGACCGTCCGGGCGTCCGGGAACGGAGTGCTTTCCTTCTCACCGCGCGAAAACGCCGTGACGATCGGCGCGCACCCGGTGGCCTGCACCGCCACCAGCCGCGGCAGCGGACCGGAAACCCAGCCCAGCTCCCGCATCTCCAGCAGGGCTTTGTAAATCCCGATGATGCCGACCCCGCCGCCGGTGGGGTAGAGGATGACGTCGGGCAGCCGCCAGCCGAACTGCTCGGCGATCTCGTACCCCATCGTCTTCTTGCCCTCGATGCGGTACGGCTCCTTCAGCGTCGAGACGTCCTGGACGCCTTCGCGCCGCTGAACCGCCGCGGCGATGAGCTTGCCAGCGTCCCCGATGAGACCGTCCACCCGGTACAGCTCGGCGCCGGCGGCGACGCATTCGCGCATGGTGATCGGCGGCGCGCCGTCCGGCATCGCGACCAGGCTCGTCAGCCCCGCGCGGGCCGCGTACAACGCCCACGCCGCGCCCGCGTTGCCGTTCGTCGGCATCGCGATCCCGCGCACGCCCAGCTCGGCCGCCCGCGAGACGCCGACCGCGGCGCCGCGCGCCTTGAAGGTGCCGGTCGGCACCAGGCCTTCGTCCTTCATCCACAGCCGGGACAGCCCCAGCTCACGGCCGTAGCGCGGCAGCCGCAGCAACGGCGTCATGCCTTCGCCGAGGCTCACGACGTTCTCGGGCGAGCGCACCGGCAGCACTTCGTGGTAGCGCCACAGCGTCGGTTCCCGCCCGGAAATCTCCTTGGGCGTCACGGCTTCGCGGACGCCGTCGAGGTCGTACCGCGCCAGCAGCGGCGCGCCGGCCGGGGAGAGCCCCTGGACGACGTCCGCGTCGAAACGCTCGCCGGTCCGGGAGCAGTCGAGGTGGCTGAGGAACGAATACGGCACGGCGCCGATCCTAGGTCCTAAGGTGTGCTCATGGACGCGCTGCGGGTGTGCCTGTACGTCTTCGCCGGGGTCACTATCGGCACCTGGCTGGTCTCCGTGCTGACCAGGGAATACTCCTGGGTCGACCGGATCTGGTCGATCGTCCCGGTGGCCTACGTGGGCATCTTCGCCGGCGCCGCCGGGTTCGCCGACGCCCGGCTCGACGTGCTGTTCGCGCTGGTCACGCTGTGGGGCGCGCGGCTGACGTTCAACTTCGCCCGGAAGGGCGGCTACGCGCCCGGCGGCGAGGACTACCGGTGGGCGGTGCTGCGCGAGCGGATGGCGCCGTGGCAGTTCCAGCTGTTCAACTTCTTCTTCATCTCGCTCTACCAGAACGCGATCCTCCTGCTGATCACGCTGCCCGCGTACACGGCGTTGGAGCACCCGGGCTCGTTCGGCGTGGGCGACGTCGTCGTCGCGGTGGTCTTCGCCGCGTTCCTGGTGGGGGAGACGGTCGCCGACCAGCAGCAGTGGGAATTCCACCGGGAGAAGCGCGCGGGCCGGGCCCCGACGCGGTTCCTGCAGGCCGGGCTGTTCCGCTACTCCCGCCACCCGAACTTCTTCTTCGAACAGGCGCAGTGGTGGGCGGTCGCTGCGTTCGGCGTCGTCGCCGGCGGTCTCCAGTGGACGGTCGTCGGCGCGGTGCTGCTGACGTTGCTGTTCGTCGGCTCGACGCGCTTCACCGAGAGCATCACGAAGTCGCGCTACCCGGAATACGCGGACTACCAGCGGCGGACGTCGGCGGTGGTGCCGTGGCGGCCCGGGCGCGAGCCGGTCCGCGGCTGACGGTGGACGAGCGTCCCCAGGACGGCGTCACCTTCCTGCGGTGACGCCGTCCTGACCGGGCTCAGACCGCCGCGCGGCCGCCGTCCACCGGGAGGATCGCGCCGTGGACGAAGCTCGATTCGTCCGCCGCGAGGAACGCGATCGCCGCGGCGATCTCCTCCGGCGAGGCCACCCGGCCCGCCGGGCCCGCCGCGGCCAGCTCGTCCAGGCCGTCGCCGAACGCCGCCGTGCCTTCGGTGCGCGTCGGGCCCGGGCTGACCGCGTTGACCCGGACGCCGGACGGCCCGTACTCCGCCGCCCACGCCTTCGTCATCAGCTCGACGGCCGCCTTCGACGAGCCGTAGAGCGCCATCCCGGTCATGCCGTTCTTCGCGACGATCGTGGACACGTTGACGATCGCGCCGCGCCCGCGGGCCGCCATCTCCGGCGCCAGCTCGGCTACCAGGAAGAACGGCACCTTCACGTTGGTCGCGTAGACGCGGTCGAAGTCCGTTTCGGAGATGTCCGCGGTGGGGCCGGTGGGGAAGATCCCGGCGCTGTTCACCAGCACGTCGACGTGCCCGCCGATCTCCCGCGCCCGGTCGGCGAGAGAACGCGCCGACGACGCGTCCGTCAGGTCGGCCGCGACGAAGTCCGCCTTCCCGCCGGCCGCGCGGATGCCTTCGACGACCTCGGCGCCGCGTCCGGCGTCCCGCCCGGACACCACGACGTGCGCGCCGAGCCCGGCCAGTGCGGCGGCCGTCGCCCGGCCGATCCCGCTCGTCCCGCCGGTCACCAGCGCCGTCGACCCGGACAGTTCCGTAGTCATGCTCAACTCCTTCGAAACCGGGGTGTTTCCCCTGTCGCAGAGTTCAAGCAAGACCGCCCGTGAAACACTTCCGAACGAGCCTTCGGCACTGCTTATGCCCGCGATTCGCCCCGCCGATGGTCTTCCAGCGCCGCGACGAACTCCGCGACGTCGCGCCGGTGCGAGTTCGCCGGCCACACGGCCCAGGTCCGCCGCACGATCGGGTTCCCGGCCAGCGGCCGCCACCGCACCGTGTCCGGCAGCGGGTACGGCCACTCGGGCGGCGCGAACGCGTAGGCCGTGCCCGCGCTGACCGCCGGGATCTTCAGCTCGACGATCAGCCGCTGCTCCTCCGGGACCTCGGCACCGACGTCGAGGCCGTGGCTGCGCAGGATCGCCGCCAGCTCGTCGTACCACGCCGGGCTGCCCGCGCGGGGGAAGGCGAACCAGTCCAGCCCGGCCAGCGCATCCAGCCGCACCGGCGAGCCCAGCTTCTCGGCGAGGTCCGCCGCGAGCAGGACGCCCACGTCCTCCTCGACGACCAGCACCGCGTCCAGGTCGGGCCCGGCCGGGCGTTCGCGGACCAGCCCGACGTCCAGCTCGCCCGCCCGCAGCGCGGCGACCTGCGCCACCGACGACAGGTGCCGCGCCTGCACCCGCGTGTCCCCGAGCCGCGCGAGCGCCGACGGCAGCAGCTCCGGCGGCAGTTCCAGCGGGACGCCGACGCGCAGCACGCCGCCGCCGGTCTCGGTGTGCCGGGCCATCGCGGCGAGCGCCTGGTCGTGGCGCGCCAGGACCGCGCGCGCTTCGCCCAGCAACGTCGTCCCGGCGTCGGTCGCCTGTACGCCGGTGCTGGTGCGCACCAGCAGCCGGACGCCGAGGCGGCGTTCCAGCGCGGTGATCGTCTGGGACAGCGCCGGCTGGCTCACGTGCAGCAGCCGCGCCGCCTTGGACATCGCCCCGGCTTCGACGACCGCGACGAACGCCCGCAGTTCCCGGATCTCCATCAGCGGGCCCACCGGACCGGCAGCGACTTGAGGCCGTTCTGGAAGTTCGACCGCAGTCGCACCGGCTCCCCGGCGAGTTCCACGAAGCCGGGCAGATCGAGCACGGCGTCGAACATCGCCCGCAGCTGGACCCGCGCCAGGTGCGCGCCGAGGCAGAAGTGCGGGCCGTGGCCGAAGGTCAGGTGGTCGTTCGGCGTCCGGGCGACGTCGAAGACGTCCGGGTCCTCGAACACCTCCGGGTCCCGGTTGGCCGAGGAGAACCAGACCACCACCTTGTCCCCGGCCCGGATGTCCACATCGGACAGCCGGACGTCCGCGGTCGCGGTGCGCCGGAAGTGCATCACCGGCGTCCACCAGCGCAGCATCTCTTCGACCGCCGACGGCAGCAGGGACCGGTCTTCCCGCAGCCGCCGGTACTGCCCGGGGTGCGACAGCAGGGCGAGCAGCCCGCCGGGCAGGCCGTTGCGGAGGGTTTCGTTGCCCGCCACCGAAAATAGCCAGAACAGGTTCTCGAACTCGGCGAGCGAGACGCGGGCGCCGTCGTCGCCGACGTGCCGCATCAGGTTGCTCATCACGTCGTCGCCCGGGTGCTCGCGCTTGTACTCGCCGAGCGCGTTCGCGTACGCGTAGAGGTCCGGCATGCCCGCGCGGGTCCGCGGGTCCGGCATCGCGCCGTCCGGGCCGGGCACCGGTCGGACGGCGAGCGCGGCCCGCGCCAGCCCGGTCACCTCGGCGGGGGAGACGGTCGAGCTGACCGCGTACTCGGCGTCCTGGTAGCCGATCACGCGGTTGCTCCAGTCGTACATCAGCCGCCGGTCCTGTTCCGGCACGCCGAACACCGCGGCCAGGGTGAGCAGCGGCAGATCGGCGGCGACCTGAGCGAAGTCGCACTCACCCTGGCCGGCGACCGCGGCGACGAGGTCCCGCGCCCAGGTCTCGATCTGCGAAGTCAGCTTCGCGACCGCACGCGGGGTGAACGCCTTGGTGAGCAGCCCGCGCAGCCTGCCGTGCTCCGGCGGGTCCATGTTGAGCATCATCCGGCGCACGTATGCCAGGTCGGCGGCGTCACGGATCTGCGTCCCGCCGAGCTGCGAGGAGAACAGCGCGGGGTCGCGCAGCACCCGCCGCACGTCGGCGTGGCGCAGCACCGCCCAGAAGTCGTCGACGCGCACCACCGGCGACTCGCGCCGCAGCCGCGCCAGCTCCTCGTACGGGACACCCCGCACGTAGGTGTCCGGATCGGTGATCCCCACGAACCGACCCTAGCCGCTCAGCCCTGCCGGGTGGGCCGGATGGTGAGCTCGCCGATTTCGACGTCGTCCGGCTGCTCGATCGCGAACGCGATGGCGCGCGCGACGGCGTCGGGGCTGATCCCCAGGGTGGCCATGGCCTGCTGGGCCTGCTCGCGCTGACCGGGGTCTTCGACGTGGTCGACGAGCTCGGTGCGGACATACCCCGGGGAGATGGCCGTCGTCCGGAGCACGCCGTCGGTGGACTCCTGGCGCAGCGCTTCCAGCAGCGTGCGGACGGCGTTCTTCGTCCCGGCGTAGATGGCCTGGCCGGGGACGATCTTGAGGCCCGACGTCGACACGGTGGTCACGAAGTGCCCGCGGCCCTGCTCGCGGAACACCGGCAGCGCGGCAGCGATGCCGTGCAGGACCCCGCGCAGGTTGACGTCGATCATCGCGTCCCAGTCGTCGACGTCGAGGGCGGCCACGGGCGCGATCCGGGCGACCCCGGCATTGCCCACCAGCACGTCGAGGCGGCCGAACCGGTCCACGGCCAGCGCCACCAGCCGCTCGAGGTCGGCGCGCCGGGTGACGTCGGTTTCCGCCAGTTCCGCGCGGCCGCCCGCGGCGCGGATGTCCGCGACGAGCGCGTCGAGCCGGTCGGTGCGCCGCGCGCCGAGCACGACGGCCGCACCGCGGGCCGCCAGCTCCCGTGCGGTGGCTTCGCCGATCCCGCTGCTGGCTCCGGTGATCGCGACGACCTTGTCCAGGGTGCTCATGAGACTCTCCTCGGCTAAGTTGACAACTGTCCGGTTAACGGCACCACCGTACCGGACAGTTGTCCACTTATCTGAGGAGGCCCTTCGTGAGCCGTGAGCGCCGGTCGGACGCGGTCGCCAACCGCGACCGCATCGTGGAGGCCGCGCGGGCCGAGCTGAGCAGGTCCAACGGCGCGGTGGACGACCTCAAGCTGCACCTGGTCGCCAAGGCGGCCGGGGTGGGGCAGGGCACGCTCTACCGGCACTTCCCGACCCGCGAGCACCTGCTGGCGGAGGTGTACCGCCACGAGCTGACCGAGCTGGTCGACGCCGTGGCGCCCTTGCTGGCCGAGCATCCCCCGCTCCGGGCGCTCACCGGGTGGCTCGACCGGCTGGTCGAGTACGCGCGCGTCAAACGCGGGGTCATGGCGGCGATCGAGGCGTCGGCGTGGCAGGACCTCTACGCCGGCCAGCACCACCGGCTCGACGAAGCGCTGGAGCTGTTGCTCGACCGGGGGAAGGCCGCCGGCGAAGTGCGTGAAGGCGTCGACGCCACCGACGTCATCCTGCTGCTGGGCGCGTTGTCGCGGATTCCCGGGCCGGAGTGGGACAAGCGCGCGCCCACGGTGGTGACGGTCATCGTCGACGGCCTCCGCCCTAGCCGCGCGCGGCCGTCTTAGGGAAGGCTGCTGCGATGGACACGCTCAACATGCGCACCGGCGGCCAGGGCGAACCGGCCGTCCTCCTCCTGCACGGCCTGGGCGCGACCGGCGCCGTCTGGGCCCACTTCTCCGTCGCGTTCGAGCGGCGCGTCCTGGTGCCCGACCTGCCCGGCCACGGCCTGTCCGCGCCGCTGCCGCACTACAGCTTCGAGACGCTCACCGCCGCGGTCGCGCGGGCGCTGCCGGGGAAGGGCCCGTTCGTCGTCGCCGGGCACTCGCTCGGCGGGGTGCTGGCGCTGGAACTGGCCTCCGGCCGCTACGACGTCGAGGTCGAAGGCGTGCTGGCGCTTGGGGTGAAGGTCGAGTGGAGCCAGGACGACCTGGGCCGCGCGGCGTCCTTCGCGGCCCGGCCGGCCCGGGTGTTCGAGACGCGGGAAGACGCCGAGCAGGCCTACCTGAAGGTCTCCGGGCTGCTCGGGATCGCGCCCGCCGACCCGGCCGGGCTGCGCGAGACCGAGGGGGGTTGGCGTCTCGCGATGGACCCGGCCGCGTTCGGCGTCGGCGCGCCGGACATGCCCGCTCTGCTCGCCGCGGCGCGATGCCCAATCGTGTTGGCAGCGGGCGAAAACGACCCGATGAGCCGTCCGGAGCAGCTGCGGGCACTCGATCCGGACGCGGTCACGCTCGACGGTCTCGGCCACAACGCCCACGTCGAGGACCCGGCCGCCGTACGCGCGCTGCTGAAGCGCTTCGGCGTGTGAAGGTCCGGGCGCAGCCGTCGTACCCCATGCGACGGCTGCTCCCTCGAACCCCTCGCCACCACTACCGGACGCGGGAAAGCCTAGGAAACGGCGGTGGACGAGCGCCTGTACCGCCGTCCCCCGCCGTCGTCACCGTCCGCACCTGCGGAAATGGTTATCTTCGCCGTTCGGTGGTACATCCGGAGCGGCACGATGGTGATGCTGGAGGGGTACGTGCCGCGGGGGTACGCGGGAGAGGACGTCTGTGGAGGAAGGCCTGTCGTTCGCCGGCTGGCTGCGGAAGCGGCGCGGGCTCGCCGGCCTCACCCAGGCCCAGCTCGCCGAACGCGCCGGACTGAGCCTGCGCGCGGTGCGCAACGCCGAGCTCGGCAGCGTCCGGCGGCCCCGGCCGGAGACCGAACGGCGGTTGCGGGAAGCGCTTGCCGAAGCCCCGCCGGAGCCGGTGCGGATCGGTGTCCTCGGACCGCTCGCCGTGACGCGCGGGGCCGAGCCGGTCGAGATCGGCGCGGAGAAACAGCGCCTGCTGCTGGCGTTGCTGGCCCTGCAGCCGAACCGGACCGTCCGGCGGGAAGACCTCGTCGACGTCATCTGGGACGAGCCGCCGCCGTCGTGCCTGGAACTGCTCCACACCTACGTCGCGCGGCTGCGGCGGGCGCTGCGTCCCGCCGACCTGATCGTCACCGACAAGGGCGGCTACCGGCTCTCCGCCGGCGAAGCCGAGCTGGACCTCCTCGAGTTCGAGGCCTTTCTCAGCCGGGAACCGCCGGCCTACCGCGAGGCCCTGGACCTGTGGCGCGGGCCCGCGCTCGCCGACGTCGAACGGCTCCGGCAGCATCCCGTCCGGCTGGCGCTGGCGATGCGGCACGCCAAGACGGTCCTGGCCTACGCCGGGACCGCGGACCCCGAAGACGCGGCGGTGCGGCTGCGGGCGCTGACCGCCCAGGAGCCGCTCGACGAGGCCGCGCACGCCAAGCTGATGCTGGCGCTCGCCGCGTCCGGACGCCAGGCCGCCGCCCTGGACGTGTTCGAGGACGTGCGCCGCCGGCTGGCCGGCGAGCTGGGCATCGAACCGGGCCCCGAGCTGCGCGCGGCCCAGCGACAGGTGCTGCGGCAGGACTTCGCCGTCCCGGAACCGCCGTCCCGGGTGCCGGCGCAGCTGCCCGCGGACGTCGCCGGGTTCCGCGGCCGCGCGGCGCAGCTGGCCGAGCTGGACGCTCTGCTGCACCGCGCCGAAGACGACACCGGCGCGCGGATCGCCGTCCTGTCCGGGACCGGCGGGGTCGGCAAGACCGCGCTCGCCGTGCACTGGGCACAGCGGTCGCCCGCCGCGTTCCCGGACGGGCAGCTCTACCTCGACCTGCACGGCTACGGCACGGTCCGGCCGGTGGAGCCGGGTGACGCGCTGTCCGGGTTCCTCCGCGCCCTCGGCGTCGACGGCGCCGACATTCCCGCCGAGCAGGACGAGCGGGCCGCGAAGTTCCGCACCGTGCTCACCGGCCGCCGGATGCTGCTGGTGCTGGACAACGCCGGTTCGGCCGGGCAGGTCCGCCCACTGCTGCCCGGTTCGGCGTCGTGCCTGGTCCTGGTGACCAGCCGGGACGCGCTGCCTGGCCTGGTCGCCCGCGACGGCGCCCGCCGCGTGCTCGTCGACCTGCTCACCGAGACCGAAGCCCGCGACCTGCTGCGGGCGCTGCTCGGACGGCGTGTCGACGACGAACCCGAGGCCACCTCGGCGCTGATCGGGTACTCCGCGCGGCTGCCGCTGGCCCTGCGCCTGGTCGCCGAGCTGGCGATCGGCCGGCCGGGGGAGCGCCTCGCCGAGCTCGCGGCGGAGCTGGCCGACGAACGGCGGCGGCTCGACCTGCTCGACGGCGGCGGTGACCCGCTGACCGCGGTCCGTGCCGTGTTTTCGTGGTCCTATCACCATCTGGAGCCCGACGCCGCGCGCGTGTTCCGGCTCTGCGGCCTGCACCCGGGCCGCGACCTGACGCCGGCCGCGCTCGCCGCGCTCGCCGGCGTTCCCCTGACCGAGGCGGAACGGCTGGCCGGCACGCTGGTGCGGGCTCACCTCGCGCAGCAGACCGGCGAGGACCGCGTCCAGCTGCACGACCTGCTGCGCGTCTACGCGGCCGAGCTGGCGGCCGCCGATCCGGACGAAAGCCACGCGGCGCGAGAGCGGCTGTTCGACTTCTACGTCCGGTCGGCGGCGCAGGCCATGGACGTCGTCCTGCCGCAGGAGCGGCACCTGCGCCCGCGGGTGCCGGACCCGGACGTCAAGGTGATCGACGCGCAGGCGTGGCTGGAGGCCGAGCGCCGCAACCTCCTCGCGGTGGCCGCGCACGCGACCCGGCACGGGTGGCCGGAGCACCTGCGGCTGCTGTCCGGGATCCTCTGGCACTACCTCGACGTCGGCGGCTACCACGAGGAAGCGCTGGTGCTGCACACGCACGCGTCGGCGCTGGCCCACTACGCCGGCGACCGGGCGGCCGAGGCCGAGCCGCTGATCCTCATCGCGCTCGGCCACTGGCGCGTCGGCCGGTCGCGGGAAGCGCTGCGGTACCTCGAGGAGGCGCTCGTCCTCGCCCGCGAGACCGGCGACCGGCGGACCGAGATCCACGCGGTCAACACCCTCGGCCTGGTCTGCCGCGCACTGGGCCGGTTCGCCGAAGGGATCGGGTACTCGGCGGAGGCGCTCGAGCTGGCCCGGCGGACGGGCGACCGCACCAGCGAAGGCCTGGTCCTGGTGGTGCTCGGCTGTTCGTGCCGCGGCATCGGCCGGTACGGCGAAGCGATCGGCCACTTCGAAGCGGCACTCGCCCTCGCGCGGGACATCGCCGACCGCACCAGCGAGGGCTACGCGCTGGTCAACATGGGCGACGCGTTGTCGGCACTGGGACGCCACGACGAAGCGGTCCGGGCCCTGGAAGAGGGGCTGGAACACCTCCGCGCGATGGGCGTGCGGGTGAGTGAGGGGTACGCCCTGGGCATCCTCGGCGACGTCGAACACGCCCGCGGCCGGCACGCGGAAGCCGCCGCGCACCTGGAGCGGGCGCTGGAAATCGCGCAGGAGACGGGAAGCCCGACGAACCGCAGTGTCGCGCTGAAGCACCTGGGCGACGTCCGGCTGGCCCAGGGGCGGCACGCGGAAGCGGCCCGGCACCTCGAAGAGGCGCTGAGCCTGGCCCGCGAATGCGGCGACCGGGGCGTGGAATCCCGCGTGCTCAACAGCCTCGGTGCCCTCTCCGCCGCGCGCGGTGCTTCTTCGGACGCGCTCGCGTACCACCGCGAAGCCCTTGCGGTGGCGAAGAAGACGGGCTGCCGTCCCGAACAGGGGCGGGCCCACTGCGGGCTCGGCGAAGTCCACTGTGGACTCGGCGACCCGGATGCCGCGCGCGAGCACTGGGAACGCGCGCTGGCCTGCTACGCCGGGGAATGCGTGCCCGGCGCGACCCGGGTCCGGAACCACTTGACGGCCTTGGACCGCGTCGTGGGATAGGAACGTTCGAGAGCCGCGATGTCCTGTTCGATCCGCTGGAGATCCCGGTCGACGACGTCGGTACTGCCGGCCAGCCGCGGCCGTGGGCGCCAGGTGCTCATGACTTCCTCCCGGTGGCCTTGAAGAACGTGTAGTGGAAGGTCCCGTCTCCGGTGCCCGCGCGGTGGAGGTCGGCGACCCCGCGCGCCCAGCCGTCCTCGGTGGCGAGCCCGCGGGCGACGGCGGTCTCGCCGACGCCTTCGACCATCGCGGTGAAGGTGTCGCGGGTGAACCCGGTGACGAGGTGGGGCCGGGACGCGTCGGCGTAGACCGTCCGGGGTTCGACCGCCACGCCGTCGAACCCGGCGCCGGTGAGCAGCGGGTACAGGCGCCGTCCGATGAGCGCGTCACCGCCGGCGTCGGCCTGCAGGCGGACGAGGCAGTCGATGGCGGCCTGGGCGTACTCGCTGCGCGGGTGGTGGAACGCCGACCCGTGGTCGCCTTCGATCACCGTGATCGTGCCGCCCGGCCGCAGCAGGGTGCGCAGGTGCGCCAGGGCTTTCTCCGGCTCCGTCAGGTGTTCCAGCACGAAGCAGACGAAGACGTGGTCGTATTCGCCGTCGAGGTCGAAGAGGTCGGCTTGGCGGAACTCGACGCCCCTGACTCGCTTCCGCGCCTCCGCGAGGGACGCCGCGGAGACGTCGACCGCGGTCAGGTGCGCGCCGGGGCTGCGGGCCACGAGGTGGACGGTCTGGGCGCCGACGCCGCAGCCGGCCTCCAGCACGCGGCTCCCCGCCGGATAGGCCGTCCCCGCGTGCAGCAGCTCAGCCAGGGTGTCGGCCTGGTCGCCGAGGCGCCGGGCTTCGGGTTCGGTGTATCCGTGCACGTAACCGGTGTCCATGAGCCCAGCGTGCTGCGATAATGGTCCGATGGACAGAGCCAAAACCGCCCTCGCTGAGGGGTCCATAGGGTCGGACT
Source organism: Amycolatopsis vastitatis (assembly GCF_002234595.1). GTDB lineage: Bacteria > Actinomycetota > Actinomycetes > Mycobacteriales > Pseudonocardiaceae > Amycolatopsis > Amycolatopsis vastitatis. The sequence goes on along the minus strand of NZ_NMUL01000043.1, from coordinate 102,356 downwards.
TCCTCCAGCTGGACGTCCGCGAGGCGCCACCAGGCGGGCTCGCGGACTGGCTCGCCGGGCAGCTGCGCGCGGCGATCGCCGACGGCAGGCTCCCGGTCGGCGGCCGGCTGCCCGCGTCCCGGGTGCTGGCCGCCGAGCTGCGCGTGTCGCGGGGCGTGGTCACCGAGGCCTACCAGCGGCTGGTCGACGACGGCCACGCCGCGGGCCGCGGCCGGGCGGGCACCGTCGTGGTCGCCGCACCGGTGGTTCCGCCCGAGCCGGTCCCGGTTTCTTCGCCGGCGAAGGTGATCACGCCATCGCCCGGTCCCGACATCTTCGACGTGATCCGCGCGGCTCCGGCCCGGATCGACCTCACCCCCGGCGTGCCGGACCTGACGGCGTTCCCGCGGGCGGCCTGGCTGCGGGCGGAACGCTCGGTGCTGGACGAGCTGGAGCCGTCCCAGTTCGGTTACGGCGATCCGCGCGGGGCACCGGCGATGCGGCGGGCGGTGTCGCACTGGCTGGCGCGCAGCCGCGGGATCAGGGCCGATCCGGGGGAGATCATCATCGTGGCCGGGGTGGCGCAGGCGCTGACGCTGCTCGGGGACGTGCTGAGGCAGCGCGGCGTCACCGAACTGGCGGTGGAGGACCCGAGCTCGCTCGGCGCCCGGCAGCACCTGCACCACTGCGGCCTGGCGACACCGCCAGTCGGAGTGGACGACGACGGCCTGCGTGTCGCCGAGCTGAGCGCGCCGGCCGTGCTGCTGACGCCGGCCCACCAGTTCCCGATGGGCGTGGTCCTGGGCGGCGAGCGCCGCCGGGACCTGATGCGCTGGGCGGCCGAGGGCGGCATCGTCGTCGAGGACGACTACGACGCGGAGCACCGCTACGACCGCGCGCCGGTGCCCGCGGTCCGGTCGATGCTGCCCGAAGTGTGTTACATGGGCAGCGTTTCGAAGCTGCTGGCGCCGGCGTTGCGCATCGGCTGGCTGCTCGCGCCGCCGCGGTTCCGGGAAGACCTCGTGGCGGCGAAGCGGTTCGCGGACCTCGGCAACGGAGTGCTGCCGCAGCTGGTCCTGGCCCGCTTCATGGAGACCGGCGAGCTGGAGCGGCAGCTGCGGGTGGTGCGGGCCCGCCACCGCCGCCGCCGCGACGCGATGATCCGCGCCCTGTCGGCGGCCCTGCCGTCGGCGGTGGTCCACGGCGCGGCGGCGGGCCTGCACCTGACGATCACGTTCGGCGGCGAGGTGGACGACGTCGCCCTGGCGGCGGCCGCGCTGGCGGAGGGGGTGAAGGTCCAGCCGCTGTCGTGGCACCGCCAGCACCCGGGGAGCCCCGGTTTGGTGCTCGGCTACGCGGCGCGGACGGCGACGGAGATCGCCGAAGGGGTGGCCGTGCTGGGGAAGCTCCTGCGGTGACGCCCGGGTCGCCTCGCTCCGGCAAAGTCGTAGCGCCCCTTCCCAGGCGCCTCACCGGCGTGAACGGCACGCTGAGGCACGACCGGCACCCCACCCAGACCTCCCCCGCCGCCCCGATCCGAAGCCAGAACACGGCCGGTAGTACCGGGTCAAGGCACGCTTTCCCGCCTTGACGCGGTGCTACCGGCCGTAGTCACAATCGGGCTTCGGGGTGGTGGGTCGATGAGCGCCGTGCGGAGCTACCTGGAATTGCCAGAACCCCAGACCCGCGAGGGGGACCCCCGGTTTCAACGTTACCGGCGCCCACCGACAGTTCCGCCCACAAGAGCCCGAGTTGTCCACACCGCACCCCCGGACGACCGAGTTGTCCACAGGCTGCCGAACTGTCCACAGCCCAGCACCTCCGCGGCCATCAGTAAACAGTCCTCAAAGGACATTCAGCGACTGTGATCACGCTCTCCCATGCGTTTCGCATGATTGGTTGCCATGGGCAATCAAGTTGCTTAGCCTAGCTAAGGGACTGATGAGCAGAAGGGTTGCACAGTGGCGGAACGCCGGACGTATTCGATCGCGGAACTGGGGCCGCGGTACAAGTGGATCGCGCTGTCCAACACGACGCTGGGCATGCTGATCGCCACGATCAACTCCTCGATCGTGCTGATCGCGCTGCCCGACATCTTCAAGGGCATCGGCATCAACCCCCTCGAACCGGCCAACACCAGCTACCTGCTGTGGATGATCATGGGCTTCCTCGTGGTCACCGCGGTGCTGGTGGTGAGCTTCGGCAGGCTCGGCGACATGTACGGCCGCGCGAGGATGTACAACCTCGGCTTCGCCGTCTTCACCGTTTCTTCGATCATGCTGGCCATCACCTGGTTCGACGGCGACGCGGCCGCGTTGTGGCTGATCGGCTGGCGGATCGTGCAGGGCGTCGGCGGCGCCTTCCTGATGGCGAACTCCTCGGCGATCCTGACCGACGCCTTCCCGGCCAACCAGCGCGGTCTCGCGCTCGGCATGAACGGCGTCGCGGCGATCGCGGGCTCGTTCCTCGGCCTGGTCGTCGGCGGGGTGCTCGCCCCGGTCGACTGGAACCTGATCTTCCTCGTGTCGGTGCCGTTCGGCGTGATCGGCACGGTCTGGGCGTACCTCAAGCTGCACGACACCGGCGTCCGCAAGCACGCGCGGATGGACTGGTGGGGCAACATCACCTTCGCGGTCGGCCTCATCGCCGTCCTGATCGGCATCACGTACGGCATCCAGCCCTACGGCTCGTCCCCGACCGGCTGGGGCAGCCCGTTCGTGCTCAGCTGCCTGATCGGCGGGTTCGCGGTGCTGGTCGCGTTCGTGATCATCGAGTCGAAGGTCGACAACCCGCTGTTCCGGCTGTCGCTGTTCCGGATCCGCTCGTTCACCTGGGGCAACGTCGCGAACCTGACGGCGTCGCTCGGCCGCGGCGGGCTCCAGTTCATCCTGATCATCTGGTTGCAGGGCATCTGGCTGCCGCAGCACGGCTACACGTTCGAGCAGACGCCGCTGTGGGCGGGCATCTACATGCTGCCGATGACGGTCGGCTTCCTGCTGGCCGCGCCGACGTCGGGCATCCTCGCCGACCGGATCGGCAGCCGCCTGCTCGCCTCCACCGGGCTGCTGATCACGGCGATCACGTTCCTGCTGCTGATCATCCTGCCGGTGAACTTCGACTACTGGGCGTTCGCGGCGATCCTGCTGATCAACGGCATCGGCATGGGCATGTTCTCCTCGCCGAACCGCGCCGAGGTGATGAACAGCCTCCCGGCGGACGCCCGCGGCTCCGGCGCGGGCATGATGACGACGTTCCAGAACGCGGCGATGGTCCTGTCGATCGGCTTCTTCTTCAGCCTGATCATCGCGGGCCTGTCGAGCAGCCTCCCGTCGACGATGAGCCAGGGCCTGACGGAGCACGGCGTCCCGGCGGCCTCGGCGGCGCAGATCGCCAACCTCCCGGCGGTGGCGGTGCTGTTCGCGGCGTTCCTGGGCTACAACCCGATCCAGCAGCTACTGGGTGGTCAGCTGTCGGCGCTGCCGCCGGACCAGGCGGCGTTCCTGACGGGCCGCAGCTTCTTCCCGAACCTGATCTCGGGCCCGTTCCAGTCGGGCTTGGCGGTGGCGTTCGGCTTCGCGATCGTGGTCTGCCTGATCGGCGCGGTGGCATCGCTGTTGACGAAGGACACGCGCCCGGCGGACGGCGAATCGGTGGGCGAGGAACTGGCCGCGGTGGCCGGCGAGTCGGGCGGCGGGCCGAGCGAATTGGTGTCGCCGTCCCGCGAACGCTGACGATAGTTTGAAGCCGGGTGCCGGACGGCACCCGGCTTTTGACGTCCTGGGGAGCGCCATGCGGGAGCCGACGATGACCGCCGCCCGCCTGGACGAGCTGCTGGCCGAAGCCGGCACCGAACCGTGTGCCCTCGCTCGCGAGGCCTTGGCGGCAGGTACACCGGCCGAGTTCCAGAACGGTACCCAGCCGCTGGTGCCGATGCGGTCGCTCTTCAGCCGCCGCGAAAACCGCAGCCGCCGGAGCGGCCAGGGTTCAGTCGGTTTCGAAGCGGCTCTCCGAGCGCTGGGGACGTACCCAGGCGCCTCGCTGGCCAGGGCGACGATCGACGACCGGCAGCGTGACCGCTACTTCTTCGAGCTGTTCTTGACGCCGGATCTCACCAGGGTCGTCGCGTGCTTCGGCGTGGCCCGGCCGTCCCGGGACGGAGTGCGGCATCCGGACGGCATTGGCCGAGCTTCGGCAGGTACGCAGAACTCGTGCCGTTCTTCCCGTCCCCCGAGGCCGCGACGTATCTGGCCGAGGCGCTGGAACGGGCTCGGAGGGATCCGCGCGCCGGCGACGTCCTGGTGACGACGGTGAAGGACGCGCTGGCCTCTATCGTCGGTCCATGACCTCGTACGTGAAGGTGCGCTGGGACCACGGCTTCGCCGACGAGCCGGTCGAGCTGTTCAGCGAACTCGGTGAGGACCGCTACGAGGTGCGCAAGGTCGACGTCTACCGCGACGGCCGGGCCGACTGGGCGGACGCGGGGCGGGAGACGGACACGATCGGGCTGGGGGAGGTGCCGTTCCCCGGCCTCGGGGAGATCAACGCCCAGCCGGAGTTCCACGCGGAAGTCATCACGGCCGAGGAGTTCGAGGCCGCTTGGGTGCGTGCCCGCGGGTGAGCTACCAGCCGAGCGAAGCCTTCCGGATCTTCACCGGATGCGCCGGCGCCCCGTCGAGCGGCCCGTTCGGGTCGGTCGGAATGATTCCGTCCGCCACCATCCGGTCGAGGGCGTCCATTCCGCGGATCACCTTGCCCATCACCGAATAGTTCGCCGGGATGTTCGCGAACGAGTGCACGATGAAGAACTCCGACCCGTTGGTCCCTGGCCCCTGGTTCCCCATCGCGATCGTCCCACGCGGGTACGTCTCCGTCCCGGAAACCTCGTCCGGGAACTTGTACCCCGGCCCGCCCTTCTCCACCTCGTAGATGTCCCCGCACTGAAGAACACCGAGCCGGGCGGAGTTGGAAAGACGCCAGCACTGGGACCGGTCGTAGAACCGCTGCGAAACCAGCGAAACCATGTTGTGCACCGCACAAGGAGCGGCTCCGGCGCGGTTCAGCCGCACCGTCACCGGCCCGTAGTTGAACCGGAACGTCACATCGACGGTCCCGCGCGTCAGAGCGAACGGCAACGGACGCACCACCGGCCGCGCGGCCGGGTTCGAGGGCGTCGGCGTGAACGTGCATCGGACCAACGGCACTGATGCGGAAGCCGGCGCGGGAGCCGCCACCAGCGCACCCAACACGGAAAGAACAGCCAGACCCCAGCGCAGCTTCATGCCGGGGACGTTAGCGAATGACGAACTACTTGCGCCAGGCCGTGCGCCGCTTGCGGATGTCCAGCACGAGCAGGAGGACGAGGAACAGCGCCAGGCCGACCAGCCAGACGTTCTCGGTGTTGTTCTCGTGGTTGCCCTTGATCATCACCAGCAGGATGATCGCGCTGACCCAGCCGGCGATGCGGGTGGCCTTCGGGAACGAGCCGTGCCAGCCCCAGGCCGCGGACGGCTCGTCGCGCGGGTCGACCTCGGGCCGCCTCTTCTCGACCGCCTTGCCTGCCACGATGAACTCCTCAAACCCCGTGAACCTCGGACCCGCCGATGATCCCACACCTCCGGGTGCGCCGCGGAGACGCCCCGCGCGACAATGACCGGCGATGACTACCTCGCGAAGCGTTCTCGTGCTCGGCTCGACCGGGTCCATCGGCGTGCAGGCCCTCGACGTCGCCGCGCGCAACCCGCACCTGTTCCGGGTGGCCGGGATCGCCGCGGGCGGGGCCGATCCGGCCGCGCTGGCCGCGCAGGCGCTCGCCCACGGCGTCGAGGCCGTCGCCGTGACCAAGGCCACGGCCGCCGAAGACGTGCAGCTCGCGCTGTACGCCGAGGCGCAGCAGCGCGGCTACGCCCAGGGCGAGTTCAAGCTCCCGCGGCTCTTCGCCGGTTCGGACGCCGTCACCGAGCTGATCGACGCCGTGCGAGTCGACACCGTCCTCAACGCGCTTCCGGGCTCTCGAGGCCTCGAGCCGACGCTGCGGGCGCTCGCCACCGGCGCCACGCTCGCTCTCGCCAACAAGGAGTCGCTCATCGCCGGCGGGCCGCTGGTCCTCGCCGCGGCCAAGCCGGGGCAGCTCGTGCCCGTCGACTCCGAGCACTCCGCCATCGCGCAGGCCCTGCGCGCCGGGCACCGCGGCGAGGTCGCCCGGCTCGTGCTCACCGCCTCCGGCGGCCCGTTCCGCGGCCGCAAGCGCGCCGAGCTGGCCGACGTCACCGTCGAGCAGGCCATGGCGCACCCGACGTGGTCCATGGGCCCGCTCATCACGATCAACTCCGCCACCCTGGTCAACAAGGGCCTGGAGCTGATCGAGGCCGCGCTGCTGTTCGACATCGCGCCGGACAAGATCGACGTCACCGTGCACCCGCAGTCGATCGTGCACTCGATGGTGACTTTCGCCGACGGCTCGACGATCGCCCAGGCGAGCCCGCCCGACATGCGGCTGCCGATCGCGCTGGCGCTGCACTGGCCCGACCGCGTCCCCGACGCCGCCCCCGCCTGCACCTGGGACAAGGCCGCCACCTGGACGTTCGAGCCGCTGGACGACGAGGCCTTCCCGGCCGTGGAGCTGGCCCGGCACTGCGGTGCCGCCGGCGGCTGCCTGCCCGCGGTGTACAACGCCGCGAACGAGGAGCTCGTCGCCGCTTTCCTCGCGCAGAACACCGGCTTCACGTCGATAGTGGACACTGTTTCCGAGGTGGTGGGAGCCGCCGACGAATGGCGTCGCGAACCCCGTGACGTCGAGGACGTACTAGCGGCCGAGCGCTGGGCTCGCGCCCGGGCAGGGTCGATCATCGAGGGGAAGTAGCGGGTGCTCGCCTACATCATCGGCATCGTGCTGTTCGCGCTGGGGATCTGTGTCTCCGTGGCGTTGCACGAGGCCGGGCACATGGTCACCGCGAAGGCCTTCGGCATGAAGGTCCGCCGGTACTTCGTGGGCTTCGGGCCCACGGTGTTCTCCTGGCGCCGCGGGGAGACCGAATACGGCCTGAAGTGGATCCCGCTCGGCGGGTTCTGCGACATCGCCGGCATGACCGCCCTCGACGAGGTCACCCCGGACGAGGCGCCGCGCGCGATGTGGCGGTTCAAGACCTGGAAGCGCACCGTCGTGATGTCGGCCGGGTCGATCACCCACTTCATCCTGGGTTTCGTGGTGCTCTACCTGCTGGCCGTGACGATCGGGCTGCCGAACGCGGCGGCCGCGGCCCCGGCCCAGCCGGTGCTGGACTCGACCTCCTGCGCCCGCTCGGCCACGACGAAGGAGCAGGCCGAGGCTCAGGCGAGTTCCGCATGCCCGCAGGGCGCACCGACCCCGGCGGCGACGGCCGGGCTGCTGGCCGGCGACAAGGTGCTCGCCGTCGGTGGGAAGCCAGTCGCGACCTGGGACGAAATGCTCGCCGCCGTGCAGGCCACCAGCGGCCGGACGGTGTTCGAGGTGCAGCGTGGCTCCGAGCAGCTGTGGCTCGTCGTCGACGTGCCGAAGGTGCAGCGCTGGACCTCGGCCGGGGTCAAGGAGGTCGGCATGATCGGCGCCTCGCCCAAGGTGCCGCAGCTGACCACGCAGTACGGCCCGGTCTCCGCGATCGGCGCCACGTTCGGCTTCACCGGCTCGATGTTCGCCGAGACGGCGCAGCGGCTCGTCCAGTTCCCCGAGCGGATTCCCGCCGTGGTCACCGCGATCTTCGGCGGCGAGCGCGACCAGAACACCCCGGTCAGCGTCGTCGGCGCGAGCCGGCTCGGCGGCGAAGCGGTCGAGCGGGGCGTCTGGCTGCTGTTCTTCCTCCTGCTGGCCAGCCTGAACTTCTTCATCGGCGTGTTCAACCTGCTGCCGCTGCTGCCGCTCGACGGCGGGCACATCGCGGTGGTCTGGTACGAGCGCGTCCGCGACTGGATCCGCGGGCTGCGCGGCAAGGCGGCCGGTGGCCCGGTCGACTACACGAAGCTGTCCGGGATCACGGTGGCCCTGGTGCTCGTCGGTGGCGCCGTGACCCTACTCACCGTGACGGCGGACATCGTCAACCCGATCCGTCTGCCGTAGTGAGCCGCCACGGAGGGGTTCCGGCCCCTCCGCGGCGGTTCACACCGCCCGTAACGCTGCTCACCGTGACGGTTGACATGGTGAAGGTGGCCCACTAGGGGTAGGTACGCTGGAAGCCGTGACCGTCGCACTCGGAATGCCCGCCCTGCCCCCGCCCGTCCTGTCCGAGCGCCGCAGGACCCGCCAGCTCCAGGTGGGCTCGGTCGGTGTCGGCAGTGACTTCCCGATCTCCGTCCAGTCGATGACGACGACGCTCACCTCCGACGTCAATGCGACCCTGCAGCAGATCGCCGAGCTGACCGCCGCGGGTTGTGACATCGTCCGCGTCGCGTGCCCGTCGGCCGATGACGCGGAGGCGTTGCCGGCGATCGCGCGCAAGTCGCAGATCCCGGTGATCGCCGACATCCACTTCCAGCCCAAGTACGTGTTCGCCGCGATCGAGGCGGGTTGTGCGGCGGTGCGGGTGAACCCGGGCAACATCCGGAAGTTCGACGACCAGGTCAAGGAGATCGCGCAGGCGGCGAAGGACCATGGCACCCCGATCCGGATCGGGGTGAACGCGGGTTCGCTGGACAAGCGGATCATGGACAAGTACGGCAAGGCGACGCCGGAGGCGCTGGCGGAGTCGGCGTTGTGGGAGGCGTCGCTGTTCGCCGAGCACGACTTCCACGACATCAAGATTTCGGTCAAGCACAACGACCCGGTCGTCATGGTCCGCGCCTACGAGATCCTCGCCGAGCAATGCGACTACCCGCTGCACCTCGGCGTCACCGAGGCCGGCCCGGCATTCCAGGGCACGATCAAGTCGGCCGTCGCCTTCGGCGCGCTGCTGCGCCAAGGCATCGGTGACACGATCCGGGTGTCGCTGTCCGCGCCGCCGGTGGAAGAGGTCAAGGTCGGCATCCAGATCCTGCAGTCGCTGAACCTCAAGCAGCGCAAGCTGGAGATCGTGTCGTGCCCGTCGTGCGGGCGCGCGCAGGTCGACGTCTACACCCTCGCCGAGCAGGTCACCGCCGGGCTCGAGGGCATGGAAATCCCGCTGCGCGTGGCCGTCATGGGCTGTGTCGTCAACGGCCCGGGCGAGGCCCGCGAGGCCGACCTGGGGGTCGCCTCGGGTAACGGCAAGGGCCAGATCTTCGTCAAGGGCGAGGTCATCAAGACCGTGCCCGAGCACGCCATCGTCGAGACGCTCATCGAAGAAGCCATGCGCATCGCCGAAGAAGCGGGCGAAACCCTCGGCGAAGGCGCCCCCGTCGTCACCGCCGGCTGAGTTCTTCCGGCTGAAAGGCCTCCTCACGCCGGTGAGGAGGCCTTTTTCAGCCCTGGAGGTGGTGCTGGGCGGCGTCGCGGATCTGCAGGCGGACGTTCTCCAGCGCGGCCGCGACCTCGTCGATCTGCTGCGCCGCCAGCTGGATGGCGCCCTGGATCGAGGTCGCGGTGGACGTCTCCCCGAGCAGGCCGAGCACCTGGGCCTGCAGGTCTTCGAGGTCGCTCTTCGTCGCGAGCGCGATGCCGGTGGGCACCTGGTCGGCGAGCAGCTCCAGCTGCTGCGCCTGCTCCTGGATCGTCATGGGGGTTCCTTCCGCGGTGGGGACGCACCTCCGTGTTAGCAGAACCCGGAACTGTCGGTGGTGACGATTACGCTCGCATCCGTGAGCGTGACCTGGGCCGTCCGGGAGCCGCACCCGGTGGTGCGGCCCCTGGTCACGCGCTATGTCGGGTACGCGCAGGACGACGTCACGCTGACCGTCCACCGCGGCCTGCCGTCCCGGCATGTGACGCTCGTCATCAGCCTGGCCGGCCCGGTGCGGATGGCCGGGTGCAGCCTGCAGGGCCTCGTCGGCGGCCTGCACACGAGCGCGGTGCTGATCCGGCAGGACCGCACGCAGGAAGGGCTGCAGCTGGAGCTGGACCCGCTGGGGGTGCGCACGCTGTTCGGCGTCACGGCGGCGGAGCTGAGCGGCGAGGTGGCGGACCTGGCCGAGTTCGGCCTGGGGACGCTGCCGGACCGGTTGCGGGAGCTGCCGACCTGGGGCGAGCGGTTCGCGCTGCTCGACGACGTGCTGGCCGCCCGGGCCGTGGATCCGGTGCCGCCCCAGCCCGAGCTGGGGGAGGCCTGGCGCCGGATGCGGGGCGCGGACGGGCGGGTGCGCGTCACGGACCTGGCGGGCGAGATCGGCTGGAGCCGTCGTCACCTGGGGGAGCGGTTCCGGGCGGAGCTGGGCCTGGCCCCGAAGCAGGCGGCGCGGGTACTGCGGTTCGAGCGGGCGGGCCGGCTGCTGCGCGGTGGCCGGCTCGACCTGGCGTCGGTGGCCGCCGAGAGCGGGTTCTACGACCAGGCGCACCTGACCAACGAATGGCGTGCGCTGGCGGGGTGCACGCCGGGGCGGTGGATCGCCGAAGAGCTCCCGTTCCTCCAAGACGAGGAGGTGCCGGCCGGGCAAGACTCCCCGGCATGACTCCCGAACCGAACGTGTGGCCCGCCCTCCGCTACGACGACGCCCCGGCGGCGATCCGTTTCCTGGTCGACGTCCTGGGCTTCACCGAGACGCTGGTGGTGCCCGAAGGCGACCTCATCGCGCACGCGGAGCTGCGCCGGCCCGAAGGCGGCGCGGTGATGCTGGGCAGCGTCCGCCCGCCGGACGGCGTCCACGACACCATGAAACCCGGCACGGGTGCGGTGTACGTCGTATCGGACGAAGTGGACGAAATCTACGCGAGGGCGCGGCAGGCGGGCGCGGAGATCACGGCGGAGCTGACGGACACGGACTACGGCTCGCACACGTTCAGCCTCCGCGACCCGGAGGGCAACTCCTGGACGATCGGCACCTACCGCGGCGCGGCCTGACCGAAGCCGGGCCGGCCGCTCATCCCACTGGTTTCTCGAACGTCACCAGCAAGCCCTCGACCCCGCCGGGGCCCACGCGCCCCTTCACCTCGGTGGCGGTGATGGCCTTCAGCTGCCACCCGTCGGCGGCGTGCTCGTTGAGCAGCTTCTCGAGCTTGCCGCCGGACATCTTGCCCCCGAGCAGCTTCTCCCGGACCTCGACGACCTTGTACGTGTATCGCTGCATCCGTCCATCCTGCCGGAAGCTCCGACCTGGGCGCTTCATCTCAGCGTGTCGAGAGCCTTGCGTTCCGTTTAGGAGCCGGATCTGGCACCCTGGAGCCCGTGTTGCGGCTTGCAGGTGCACGGCTGCTCGATGATCGGGACTATCCGGCGGTCCGTGCCGCGCTCGCCGCCGACCCGGTGGGCAGCTGCATGGTCAGCGCCCGGGTCGAGGCTGCGGGCCTTGATCCGTGGCGGCTCGGTGGTGAGCTCTGGGCCGCCGACAGCCGCCCGGTCCGTGCCGGGCGGCTCCAAGGGCTGTGCTTTTCCGGGCCCAACCTCATCCCCCTCCGCGGCAACGCGCCCGCTCTCCGCTCCTTCGCCGACCGCGCGCTGCGGCGGCAGCGGACGTGTTCCTCCCTCGTCGGCCCGGCCGAGCAGGTCCTCGGGCTCTGGGACGAGCTCGAAGACGAGTGGGGCCCGGCCCGGGAGGTCCGCGGCGACCAGCCGCTGATGGCCCTCGACGCGATGCCGCTGGTCGCCGCCGATCCGCTGGTGCGAGCGGTCCGGCCGGACGAGCTCGAGCGGTACCTGCCCGCGGCCGTCGCCATGTTCATCGAAGAGGTCGGCGTCGACCCGCGCAGCGGCGACGGCGGCGCGAGCTACCGCGCCCGGGTAACGGAGCTGATCGGCGCCGGGCGCGCGTTCGCCCGGTTCGAACACGGCGAGGTCGTGTTCAAGGCCGAGATCGGCGCGATGTCGGCGACCGTCGGGCAGATCCAGGGCGTCTGGGTGCACCCGGACCGCCGGGGCGACGGGCTCGGCACCGCCGGCACGGCCGCGGTCGTGCACCGGCTCGTCCGCGGCCTCGGCCGGACCGCGAGCCTCTACGTCAACGCCTTCAACACCCCCGCCCTCGCGGCCTACCGCAAGATCGGGTTCAAGCAGGTCGGCCAGTACGCGACGGTGCTGTTCTAGCCACTCTTCCGTGGCGGCGTTTCAGCCCGAGGGTAACCCCCTGACCAGGCACGATCCCGCCATGAGTGCACGTCGATGCCGCGGTGCGCTCGCGGTGCTGCTGCTCGCCGCCGCGACCACGGCCGGGTGCTCGGGCGACGGTCCCGAGGACGCCCTCTCCGCCTTCCTGGACGCCTTCGCGTCGGGGGACGTCGCCGCCGCGGCGGCGGACACCGACTCGCCGGACACGGCCAAGACCGTGCTCTCGCAGGTCCGCGGGGCGCTCGACCCCGAATCCCTCGAAGCGGACGAAGAAGAGGTGAAGCAGCCGGAAGGCGACGTCGTCACCGCGGGCTACCGGCTCACCTGGCACCTGTCGCACGGCCGCACCTGGTCCTACCGCGCCGACGTCCAGCTGCGGGCGGCCGAGCACGGCTGGCAGGTGCACTGGCAGCCGACGGTCGTGCACCCGCAGCTGACCGTCGGCCAGACCATCGGACTGCTGCCCCAGCTGCCGGAGACGGCGCCGGTGCTCGATCGCGACGGCGTGCCGCTGATGCGCCCGCAGACCGTGATCGGCGTGGTCGTCGACCCGCAGAAGACCGGCAACCCGAGCGCGGTCGCCGGGTCGCTGGCCAAGGCGCTGCACCGGTTCGAACCGTCGGTCACCGGCCGGTCGGTGCTCGAGGGGATGACCAAGACCAAGCCCGGCGACGCCTACCCGGTGATCACCCTGCGCGCCGGTGACTACCACCAGGTCAAGCCGGCGATCTACGACCTGCCCGGCGTCCGGTTCGCCAGCCAGGAGCGGCTGCTGCCGGTGACCCGCGGGTCCGGGCGGCAGGTCCTGCCGGCCATCCGCGCGCTGGTCGAGCAGGAGCTGGCCGGGGCGGCGGGCTGGCGGATCGTCACCCGGGACGTCACCGGCGGCGAGGTGTCGGAGCTGCGGGCCGAGCCGCCGAGGCCCGGGCCCGCCATCACCAGCACGCTCAGCGCGCGGATCCAGGCCGCCGCCGAGAAGGCTCTCGAGACCGAGACGCACCCGGCGGCGCTGGTCGCGATCCAGCCGTCGAGCGGGGACATCCTCGCTGTGGCGCAGAACGACGCCGCGGACGACGAAGGCCCGGTGGCCCTGACCGGGCGCTACCCGCCGGGGTCGACGTTCAAGATCGTCACGGCGGCGGCCGCGCTGTCGGCGGGGGACGTCGAGCCGGGCAGCCTGGTGGACTGCCCCGGCACCACGGCGATCGAGAACCGCGTCGTGCCGAACGAAGGCCGGTTCGACCTCGGCCGGGTGCCGCTGAAGACGGCGTTCGCGCGGTCCTGCAACACGACCTTCGCGCGGCTCGCCGCCGGGCTTCCGGCGTCGGCGCTCACCGACGCCGCCCGGTCCCTCGGGCTCGGCGCCGACTTCGTCGTCCCCGGCCTGCCCACGGTCACCGGCGACGTCCCGGCCGGCGACTCGGCAGTGCAGCGCGCGGAGGACGGTTTCGGCCAGGGCACGGTGGTGGCCAGCCCGTTCGGCATGGCCTTGGTCGCGGCGACCGTGCGGGCCGGGAAGGTGCCGGCGCCGTCGATCGTCAAGGGGATGCCCGCGACCGCCGAGAAGGTCGGCGACGCGCCGTCGCAGCAGGTCCTCGACGCGCTGCGCGGCATGATGCGCGACGTCGTCACGGCGGGTACCGCGACGGGCCTGCGCGACCTGCCCGACGTCGCGGGCAAGACCGGGACCGCCCAGTTCGGCGACGGCTCCCGCGCGCACGGCTGGTTCGCCGGCTACCGCGGCGACCTGGCGTTCGCCGTGCTGCTGACCGACGCCGGCTCATCCAAACCGGCGGTGCAGGCCGCGCACCGGTTCCTGGCGGGGATCGGCTGAGCGGCCCGTCGTAAGGTGGAGGCATGTCCGTTCGTGCCCCGCTCGTTCCCGGCGTCCAGACGCCGCGCCGTGACGTCCCCAGTTCCATCGCCCGTCCCGAGTACGTGGACAAGCCGGCGCCGAAGCGGGACACCGGCAACGGCGTGCGCACGCCCGAGGTGATCGAGGCGATGCGGGTGGCGAGCCGCATCGCGGCCCAGGCCCTCGAAGAGGGCGGCAAGGCGGTCAAGCCGGGCGCCACCACGGACGACATCGACAAGGTGGTGCACGAGTTCCTGCTCGACCACCACGCCTACCCCTCGACGCTGGGCTACCGCCGGTTCCCGAAGTCGTGCTGCACCTCGCTGAATGAGGTCATCTGCCACGGCATCCCGGACTCGACGGTGATCGAGGACGGCGACATCTGCAACATCGACGTCACCGCCTACATCGGCGGCGTGCACGGCGACACGAACGCGACGTTCCTGGCCGGTGACGTCTCTGAGGAGGCCCGCCTGCTGGTGGAGCGCACCCGCGAGGCGACGATGCGGGCGATCAAGGCGGTCCGGCCGGGCCGTCAGCTGAACGTCATCGGCCGGGTCATCGAGGCCTACGCCAAGCGCTTCGGCTACGGCGTGGTCCGCGACTTCACCGGCCACGGCGTCGGCCCCGCGTTCCACACGCCGCCGACGGTCCTGCACTACGAAGAGCCCTCCGTCGACACGATCATCGAGGAGGGCATGACCTTCACGATCGAGCCGATGATCACCCTGGGCACCATCGACTACGACATCTGGTCCGACGACTGGACCGTCACCACGAAGGACAAGAAGTGGACGGCCCAGTTCGAGCACACCCTCGTGGTGACGGCCGACGGCAGCGAGATCCTGACGCTGCCCTGAGCGTCAGTGGCTGGTGGCCTTCTTGTAGCAGCGCACCGAAAGCGGCACGAAGACCGCCAGCAGCACCGCGATCCACAGCACTGACGCGAGCAAGGCGTGCTGCATCGGCCAGATGTCGCGTGGCGGCATCGCGGCACTGGTGTTGCCGAACAGCTCCCGCGCCGCCTGCGTGACCGCCGAGACCGGGTTCCAGTCCGCGATCACCCGCAGCGGCGTGGGCAGCCGCCCGCTGTCGACGAACGTGTTGGCCAGGAAGGTGAGCGGGAAGACCACCACCATCGACACGTTGTTGAACACCTCGGGTTTGCGGACCGCCAGGCCGAGCGTGCCCATCACCCACGACAGCGCGTAGGAGAAGGCGAGCAGCAGGACGACGCCGCCGAGCGTTTCGAGGACGCCGGTGTGGATGCGCCAGCCGACCAGCAGGCCGACCAGGCCCATGATGAGCAGGCTCGCCGTGCTGAGGATGAGGTCGGCGGTGGTCCGCCCGATCAGCACGGCGGCGGGCGACATCGGCAGTGAGCGGAACCGGTCGATGATGCCCTTCTGCAGGTCGTCGGTCAGCCCGTAGCCGGTGACGATGCCGCCCATGGCCACCGCGAGGGTGAAGATCCCCGGCAGCATGAACTCGCGGTACGACAGGCCGGGGATGTCGATCACGCTGCCGAACACGAAGCCGAAGAGCAGCACGAACATCACCGGCGTGAACACGAGCGACCCGAGCAGGTCCAGCGACCGCAAGATCTTGATCGAGTTGCGCTTGGTGATGGTGACGCCGTCGGTCACGGCCAGCTGCACCGCGTTCATCACACGGCCTCCTTCGCGGGTTCGGCCGTCTCGCGGCCGGTCAGAGTGAGGAAAACGTCGTCGAGGGTGGGGCGGCGGACGCCGACGTCGCGGACGTCGACGCCTTCCGCGGCGAGCAGGGCCAGCGCTTCGGTAAGCGCTTTCGCGCCGTGGGTCACGGGCGCGGTGACCCGGAAGCCCTCGGCCTGCGGCTCACCACTGGCCAGCCGGGCGAGCGTGTCCCGTGCGACGCCGAGGTCGGCGTGGGTGCCGACGGTCAGTTCGATCCGCTCGCCGCCGACGAGGTCCTTGAGCTCGTCGGCGGTGCCGCGGGCGATCACGCGGCCGTGGTCGACGACGGCGATGCTGTCGGCGAGCCGGTCGGCCTCCTCCAGGTACTGCGTGGTGAGCAGCAGCGTCGTGCCGCCCGCGACCAGCTCGGTGATGACGTCCCACAGCTCGGTGCGGGCCCGCGGGTCGAGGCCGGTCGTGGGCTCGTCGAGGAACAGCACCGGCGGGTTGGCCACGAGCGCGCCGGCCAGGTCGAGCCGGCGCCGCATGCCGCCGGAGTAGCCCTTCACCGGCCGGTCGGCGGCGTCGTCGAGGCCGAACCGGGCCAGCAGTTCCCGGCCGCGGGCCTTGGCGCGCTTGGTGCCCAGGTGGTAGAGCCTGCCGACCATCTCGA
Organism: Amycolatopsis vastitatis; assembly: GCF_002234595.1. Lineage (GTDB taxonomy): Bacteria > Actinomycetota > Actinomycetes > Mycobacteriales > Pseudonocardiaceae > Amycolatopsis > Amycolatopsis vastitatis. The sequence goes on along the minus strand of NZ_NMUL01000043.1, from coordinate 86,054 downwards.
GGTTTTCGGCCCCGGTCAGCTCCGGGTCGACGGCGGCGTACTGCCCCGAAGCACCGATGTGCGAACGCAGCTCGTGCGCGTCCTTCACGACGTCGAACCCGGCGACGGTCGCTCTCCCCGCGTCCGGCTTCTGCAGCGTCGTGAGGATCTGGACGGTGGTGGTCTTCCCGGCGCCGTTCGGCCCGAGCACGCCGAGCACGGTGCCTTCGGGCACGCTCAGCGACATCCCGTCGAGCGCGGTGACGGTGCCGTACTTCTTGACGAGGCCCTCGGCCACGATGGCGTCTGCCATGGATCTTCCCCTTGTCTTGTGGAGTCTTCAGGCCCGGCGGATGACGATGTCGCCGGTGGTGGACCGGGCCCGGACCTCGACGGTTTCGTCGGTTCCGCCGGGGCCGTCGGCCGCGGTGAGCGTGTTGTGCACGGTGCCGGTGACGGTGTTGAGGACGAGCCACGCGGCACTGCCCTCGCGGATGCCGACCTCGATCTCGCCGACGGCGGTTTCGAGGACGACGGTGTCGCGCACGACGTGGCCGATCCGGATGTCGCCGGCGGCGGTCTTCGCGTCGACGGCCGTGTGCGCGAGGTCGACCAGGATGTCGCCGTTGGCGGTGCTGACCCGCAGTCCGCCGGTCACCTCGCCGACGCGGGTTTCGCCGTTGGAGTTCTTGAGCACGGCGGTCCCGTCGATCTCGCGGATCCGCAGTTCGCCGGAGCCGGTGCCGACTTCGGCGTGGCCGGTGGCCCGGTCGACGGAGACGTCGCCCATCGCCGTGGTGGCCTCGATCCGGGCGGTCTCGCCGAGGTCGATGTTGCCCAGGGACGTCTTGAAGCGGCTGTCGCCGATGCGGCCGCTGACGCGGAAGTCGCCCATCGCGGAGGTGCCCCTGAGTCGCGAACCGGCGGGCAGTTCGACCACGACGTGCAGCGCGCCGCCCTTGCCCCACAGCTTGTGGGTGTACTTCGGGCCCTTGACCAGCAGCTCGCCGTCGGCGAACTCGACGCGGGTCTTGGCGGCGGCCTTGACATCCTCGGTGTCACCCGGGTCGGCCGGCTCGACCTCGACCGTGGTTTCGGCGCGGTCGCCGGCGACGATCCGCACGTCGGCGACGCTGAAGTCGAGCGTGGCGGTGATCGGCTCGGGGGTGGCGAAAAATGGCATGGCTGTGCCCTCCTGGGGTGCTTTGGCGGTGTTGTCGCTGGTCGGAGCGGCCGGGTCTAACGGACCCAGCCGGTGTACTTGTCGCCGTAGAGCGAGCGGTGCTGGGACGTCTTGACCGGGCCCAGCGCGGCGCCGGCGGCCCGGACGAGCCAGGCGTTGATCGAGAGCCGGTCCCGGCTCGCGGCTTCCTCGACGCGCTGCTTGAGCTGTTCGGGCAGCCGCAGGTTGATCCGCGCCACGGCGCCGTCGTCGGCCTCGGGCGGGGGCGGCGGCTCCTCTTGGACGGCCGGCTCGGTGGTCGCGGGGAGCGCGACCGCGAATTCGGCGTCACGGCGGCGAAGGCGGACTTCGACGGAACCGGGCGCGAGGTCGCGGGTGATCTCGTCGGCCGCGGCCGAGAGGGCGTCGAGCAGGGTGAGCCGGATCGCCGACTCGAGCGGCGCGGTGAGCCGCTCGGCGAGGGCAACCGCGTCCTCGCCCGCCGCCTCGGCGGCCACCGCGAGCTCCCGGCGGAGTTCTTCCACGAAGGGCGTCAGGTCCATGGCGCAACTATGGCGCCATCGTGGCACCACGACAACCCTGAAATGGCACCCTTAGGGGTCGTCGGTGGTGCCACTTTCGGGTAAAGCCCAGCTCAGGCGCGTTCGATGCGCTCCAGGAGTTCGTCCAGGAAGCCGCAGGCCTCCGCGGCGGCGCGGTCCGGGTCGCGGTCGGCGATGGCCTGGGCGAGGCCCTCGTGGCCGATCTCCGGCGCGTGGTCCGCGCCCGGCGCGATGCTCGACGTCGTCGCGATGCTGGCCGCGATGACCTCCGTCAAGCCGCGGTAGAGCTCGGTCAGCAGCCGGTTGTGACCGGCGCGGACGACGGCGCAGTGGAACTCCGCGTCGGTGCGCGCGAAGTCCTGCCAGCGCCCGTCGCGCAGCTCGGCTTCGCGGCGGGCGAGGAGCGTCCACAGCTCGGCGACCTCCTCCCGGGTTCGCCCGAGGGCCGCCAGCCGCGCGCCTTCGACCTCGAGGGTGCGCCGGACCTGCAGGACCTCGCGCAGCTCCGAGCCGCAGAGCCGGCGGATCGCCCCGGACACCTCGCTGGTGGCGCGCACGTAGGTGCCGTCGCCCTGCCGGACCTCGAGGATCCCGGTGTGCGCGAGCGCGCGCACGGCCTCGCGGACGGTGTTGCGCCCGACGCCGAGCTGTTCGACCAGCTCGGTCTCGGTGGGGATGCGTTCGCCGATCGGCCATTCGCCCTGCGTGACCGCGGCCCGCAGCTGCTCGATGACCTGGTCGACGAGGCCTGCTCGCCGGGGGGTGGCCAGAGGCACAGGATTTATCCCTTCATCCAATCATCCTACGTATGCGATGATAGCGGCCATGCGTGTCGGACAGCGTGAACCCGAACTGGACGGCGTCGTCGCGACGCGGACACCGGGCGTGATCGCGGCCGGAACGCTGCTCGCCGTCGCCGTGGTCCTGACCGCCCTCAACCTGCGCCCGGCCATCACCGGGGTCGGCCCGATGCTGGCCGAAATGCGCGCGGACCTGGGCGCGTCCGTGCTCTGGGCGGGTGCGCTCACGACGTTGCCCACGCTCTGCTTCGCCGGTGCCGGCCTGGCCGCGCCGCTGCTCGCCCGCAGGGCCGGGATCGGTGCTGCCATCGCGATCGCGCTCGCCGCGCTGGCGGCCGGGCTCGCGCTGCGCGTGCTCGACGGCCCGGCCGTGGTGCTCGGCGGGACGCTCGTCGCCACCGCCGGGATCGCTCTGATCAACGTGCTCGTCCCGGTGGTCATCAAGGACTCCTTCCCGGCCCGGATCGGCGTGCTGACCGGCGTCTACACCGCCGCGCTGCAAGGCGGCGGCGCGCTCGGGTCGGCGGTGACCCCGCGGCTCGGCGACGCGTTCGGCGGCTGGCGCCCGGCACTGGGCGGCTGGGCGGTGCTCGCCGTCGTCGCTCTGCTGGCGTGGATTCTCGCAGCCCGCGGCACCGGACGGGCACCGCGTCACGACGCCGCCGCCGAGGCCGGACGGTCGCTGCTGCGCAACCGGCTGGCCTGGGTCGTCACTGTCTTCTTCGGCCTGCAGGCGTTCTACGCCTACGCAGCGATGGGCTGGTTCCCGCAGGTGCTGATGGACGCGGGCGTGTCGCGCGGCGACGCCGGCCTGCTGTTCGGCCTGGTCTCGCTGATCGCCGTGCCGATCAGCCTGGTCGTCGCGCCGATGGCGGCCCGGCAGCGCGGGCAGGGGCCGTGGATCGTGGTGCTGGGGGGGTTCGGCTTCGCCGGGACGGCCGGGCTGATGCTGGCCCCGGCGTGGTCGCCGCTGCTCTGGAGCATCCTCGTCGGGCTGGGGATGAGCGTGTTCTCACTGGCCCTGACCGTGATCGCGCTGCGCGCGCGGACCGGCGCGGACACCGCCCGGCTGTCCGGGATGGCGCAGGGCTTCGGCTACCTCTTCGCCGCGCTCGGGCCGTTCCTGTTCGGCCTGCTGCACGACGTCGCGGGCGGCTGGACCGTGCCGCTGGCGATGCTGCTCGGCCTGCTGCTGGTCCAGGTCGTGTTCGGTGTCCTGGCCGGCCGCCACCGCTTCGTCTGACAGCGGCTCAGTCCAGGGGCAGGTTGAGCAGGGCGTTCTCGACCAGCTCCGGCATCGCGGGGTGGATCCAGTACTGGCCGCGCGCCATGCTCCGCGCGTCGAGGCCGAAGCTCATCGCCTGGATGAGCGGCTGGATCACCGACGACGCCTGCGGGCCGATGATGTGCGCGCCGAGCAGCTGCCCGGTCGCCGGGTCGGCCAGGAGCTTCGCGAAGCCCGTGGTGTCCTCCATCGCCCAGCCGTAGGCGATCCCCGCGTAGTCCTGCTTCGAGACCACATAGGACACGCCCAGCTCGCGAGCCTTCCGCTCGGTGAGCCCGACCGAGGCCACCTGCGGGTGGGTGAAGACCGCGTGCGGCACGAACCGGTGGTCGGCGGTGATCCGCTCGTCCGGGTGCAGGAGGTTGTGCTGCACGACGCGCGCTTCGTGGTTCGCGACGTGCTTCAGCTCGTGTGGCGAGGAAAGGTCGCCGAGCGCGTAGATGCCTTCGACCGCGGTCTCCTGGTAGTCGTCGACGACGACGTGCCCACTGTCCATTGTGGTCACCCCGGTGGCGGCGACGTCAAGCAGATCCGAATTCGGCTTGCGGCCGGTGGCGATCAGCAGCAGGTCGCCCTCGACGGTCTCGGCGCCCTGCGGCCCTTCGAGGTCGAGCGCGACGCCACCCTCGGTCTTGCGCGCCCGCACGGTCTTGCGGTCCAGCCGGACGTCGAAGCGTTCCGCAGCCAGCTCCGTGAACCGCTCGCTGATGTCGTCGTCCTCCGAGCGCAGCAACCGCCCGGACCGGTTGACCAGCGTGACGTGGACGCCGAAGGAGGCGAAGACGTGCGCGAACTCCGCGGCGATGTACCCGCCGCCGAGGATGACGATCCGCCCGGGCAGCTCGTCGAGCCGCATCACGGTGTCGGAGGTGTAGTAGTCGACTGCGTCCAGGCCGGGGATCTCCGGGATCACGGGACGCCCGCCCGCGGCGAGCACGAACCGGTCGGCGGTCAGCACCTCGTCGGGGCGTCCGTCGGCGAAACCGACGCGCAGCTCCTTGTGCCCGGTGAAGCGGCCGGTGCCTTCGTAGACGTCGACGTTCGCGTTGTCCTCGTGGCTGCGGCGGTACTCGGCGCCGCCCGCGGCGATCGGGTCGATCCGGCCGAAGATGCGGTCGCGGATGTCGCGCCAGCGCACACCCTTCAGCTCTTCGTCGACGCCGTACTTCGAACTGTGCGAAGGCGTGTACGCGACATCGGCGGCGTACACGAACATCTTCGTCGGGATGCACCCGACGTTGAGGCAGGTGCCGCCGAAGGTGCCCTTCTCCACGATCGCCGTCTTCTTGCCGGCGAAGTCCGGGCCGAGGATGGAATTCCCCGATCCCGTCCCGACGATCACCAGGTCGTAGTGGGGCACTGCATCCTCCGCGGGTCCGGGTCCGGTCGATTCACCCTAGCCAACCTCGCCGGGAGGGCGGGTGTTCCTGGTTGTGCTTAAGGTCGTATTACGCGGTCAGTGGCCGGTGGCGGTGAAGTGCATCCGGTCGGTCGGGCTGCGCCAGTTCCCGCCCCAGCTCCACCCGATCGCCGCGAACGCGCGCACGGTCGCGTCGCCGGCCAGGACCATGCCCGGCCGGACGCGCGAGCGGTCGACGTACGCCGAGGCCAGCTCGGGCAGCACGAGGTCGCCCTGGGTGTAGGGGTTGCAGAACGGGTTGACGTCCACGGCGAGCCCGTAGGCGTGCGCCGACCACGTCGTCAGGCCGCGAGCAGGGCGGCAGACGAACGCGCTGGTCGTGTTGCCGTCGCCGGTCGGCGGCGCGGTGAGCTCGCTCGCGCTGGTCACGCGCATCTCTTCCAGCGGGAAACGGGCCGCGAAGAGCATCCCGAACACCTTGGCGATCCCGGCCGCGCCGGAGGCGTTCACCAGCATTTCGCCGGTGTGCGCGTGGCCGTCGAAACCCCAGAAGGCCAGCCTCAGGTAGCGGAGGTCGGTGGCCTTGACCGGGCACGCGGGCTGCCACGTGCTGCGCGCGAGGACGTCGGCGGGCACGGCACCGATCGTCGCGGCGTAGCGGTCGCCGGCCGGGGGCGGAAGAAGGTCTTTTGTCGGAAGTGCCCGGTTCACCAGTTCGGGTGGCGTCGGCTCGACCTCGCCGAAGCCGTCGGGACGGCGGGGGAGCGGACGCGCCCCCACCTGCCAGGTGACGGCGGGCGCGCTCGACGTCGTCGCCGGCGGGGTGGTGACTCTCGTCGTGGTCGTCACCGCGGGGGCGGGGTGCGGCGTCGACGGGACTTCCGACGAGCACGCGGCCAGGGGGAGGGCCAGAAGCGCCCACGCCGCCGTTCTCGCTCTCCGCCGCATCCGGCCAGCTTCGCAGAAGCGGTGCGTGAGCGCGGAGTCCACCCGTTTCAGTGACACCGTTTCGGGCCCACTCGGATTAGGGTATTCAGGGCCACTCGTTCACGCACCGGAGTCGTTCGGCTGCCGAGTGCTTTTTTTCTTGTGCCGTGTCGAAGCCTTGTGCCGCGTCGAAAAGGGGAAGACCCATGTCCGTGAAGTCCCGCCGATCCCTGCTGCTCGCGTGCGGCGCGCTCCTGGCGGTCGCGGCGGTGGCCGTCCCGGTCGTGGTCGGCACGGCGTCGGCGGACCAGGCCTCCGCCAACCAGCCCCGGATCGTCGGCGGCAACCAGGCGTCCCTCGCCGACCACCCGTACGCGGTGTACCTGACCGACGCGGGCGGCAACCAGTTCTGCGGCGCGGTGATCGTCAGCTCCACGGCGGTCGCGACGGCGGCGCACTGCGCCAAGGCGCTGGCGAAGCAGGAAATCCGCGTGGTGGCCGGCCGGGAAGACAAGCGCACCAGCGACGGCGACGTCCTGGCCGTCTCGAAGATCTGGATCGGCCGGGGTTACAGCGACCCGACCCAGGGCGACGACATCGCGGTGCTGACGGTCCGCGGCCAGCTCGGCTACCGGCCCGCGAAGCTGCCGGAAAGCGGTGACGCGGGGTTGTACGGCAAGGGCACGCAGGCGACCGTGCTCGGCTGGGGCCGCATCGCCGACGGCGGCGCCCGCTCCGACTACCTCCGCGGCGCCCAGGTCCCGCTGGTTTCGGACAGCGAATGCCATTCCGACTACACCGTCTACGACCAGCGGAGCATGGTGTGCGCGGGATACGCCGAGGGCGGCATCGACGCCTGCCAGGGCGACTCCGGCGGCCCGCTCGTCGTGGGCGACACGCTGATCGGGATCGTCTCCTTCGGTGACGGCTGCGCCAAGGCGGGCAAGCCGGGCGTCTACACGCGCGTCTCGACGTACACGGACGACATCAAAGCCCAGGCCACCCCTCGCCTCCTCGGCTGAGCGTGCTAGGCAGGGGTATGCCGACTCTGCACGACGCGACCGGTCCCGAGCTGACCGCCGCCCAGCTGCACGACATCCTCCGCCTGCGCGCCGAAGTCTTCGTCGTGGAGCAGAAGGCCGCGTACCTCGACGTCGACGGCCACGACCTGCGGCCGGACACCCGGCACCTGTGGTTCGAGGAGGGCACCGGCGTCACGGCGTACCTGCGCGTCCTGCTCGACCCGGACGGCGTCCGCCGCATCGGCCGGGTGGTGACGGCCGCGCAGGCGCGCGGCCGGGGCCTGGCGGCCCGGCTGATGGAAGCGGCGCTGACGATCCCCGGCGAGTACGTCCTGGAAGCCCAGACATACGTCCAGGGCTTCTACGCCCGCTACGGTTTCGTCGCGGAAGGCACGGAGTATATCGACGAAGACGGAATCCCCCACATCAGAATGCGCCGCCTTCCACGGCAACTCACGTGATCAGCTGGTCAACTCGCGTGATTGAGGGGTCAACTCGCGTGATTGGAGCGACGACACGTCGGTAGCTCCAGGCGGCGTCGTGTCGACCCTCGGAACACGTGTGTCGGCTTCCCAATCACGTGTGTCGGCCCTTCAATCACGCGAACCGGCCCTCCGGGTACGGCTCAGGCGAGCGCACCCCGGGGCGCCGTCGCGGTGATCACCTTCACCGCACGGTCCACATCGGACTCCGTGAGGTCGGCACGCGCCGTCAGCCGCAGCCGGGAGATGCCGTCCGGCACCGACGGCGGCCGGAAGCACCCGACGCGGATGCCCTGCTCGGCACACGCCGCCGCCCATGCGACCGCCGTCTCCGCGGACGGCGCCTGGACCGAGATGACGGCGGCGTCCGGCAGGCTCGCCTTCAGCCCGGCCGCTTTCAGCGACATCGCCAGGTTGCCCGCGTTCTCGACCACCTTCTCCGCCAGTCCCGGCTCCTCCTTCAGCGCGTGCAACGCGGCCAAGGCGGCGGCGGCGCTCGCGGGTGCCAAAGCGGTGTCGAAGATGAAGCTGCGCGCCGTGTCGATCAGGTGCTTGATCACGCGACGCGGCCCCACCACCGCCCCACCCTGGGCGCCGAGGGACTTCGACAGCGTCAACGTCGTGACGACGTCGGGTGCGCCCGAGAGCCCGGCCGCGTGGACGGCCCCGCGGCCACCCTCACCGAGGACGCCGAAGCCGTGCGCGTCGTCGACCAGCAGCGCCGCACCGTGCGAACGGCAGATCCCGGCCAGCTCGCCGAGCGGCGCGAGGTCGCCGTCGACCGAGAACACCGAGTCGGTCACCACCAGCGCCCGCGGCTTGCGCCGGGTCGCCAGCGCGTGCTGGATCGCCGACGGCGTCGAATGCGCGACCGCGGCGACGTCGGCCCGCGACAGCCGGCACCCCTCGATCAGCGACGCGTGGATGTACTTGTCGGTGACGATCGCGGATTCGGACCCGGACAGCGCGGTCACCGCGCCGAGGTTCGCGGTGAAGCCGGACGAGAACACGAGCGCCGCCTGCGCGCCGCAGAACCGGGCGAGCTCCAGCTCGAGCTCGGTGTGCAGCTCCGTGGACCCGGTGACCAGCCGTGACCCGGTCGCGCCCGCGCCCCAGCGCAGCGCGGCGGCCGCGGAGGCCCCGGCGACGCGCTTGTCGCGGGCCAGGCCGAGGTAGTCGTTGCCCGCCAGATCCAGCTCGTCGGCCCGCGCGGGACGCGGCCGCAGCTGCCGCACGAGTCCCGCGTTCGCGCGCTTTTCCGCCTCGATGTCGAGCCAGTCGAAAACCTGGTCGGGCAGGGGCGTCGGCGGCGTAGTCACGTCCCGCAGTCTCCCATCCGGACCGCGCGCGGCCGCGAAGCGGGCCCGGAAACGCCGGAAGCCCCGGACCAGGCGGTCCGGGGCTTCCGAAGAGGATGATCAGCTGTCGTAGCCGCGACGCGGGCCACGGCTCGGGCGGCCGTAGCCACCGCCGTTGCCCGAGCGGGGCTGGCGGCCGCGGCCGCCGAAGCCACCGGGACGGCCCTCGCGATCGCCGCCGCGGTAACCACCACGGTCGCCGCCGCGCTCGCCACCACGGTCACGGTCGCCGCCGCTGTGGCTGCGCTCGCCACCACGGCTGTAGCCGCCGCCGCGCTCGCCGCGGAAACCGCCACCGCCGCCACGACGCGGGCTCTCGCGCCGACGCTCGATGACCGGCTCGCCGCTGGGCTCCTTGGCGCCGGTGATGCGGGTCAGCTCGGCGTCGCCCGGGCGGACCGTGGTCGACTCGGCGCGCACGCCGGCGCGGTCAGTCAGCCGGCGGACCATCCGGCGCTGGTCGTGCGTCGCCACGGTGACGACGACCCCCGACGCCCCGGCGCGCGCCGTGCGGCCCGCGCGGTGCAGGTAGTCCTTGTGGTCGGCCGCCGGGTCGACGTGCAGCACCAGCGAGATGTCGTCGACGTGGATGCCGCGCGCGGCGACGTCCGTGGCGACCAGCACCGGGGTGTGGCCTTCCTTGAAGTCGGCGAGGACACGGTTGCGCTGCCCCTGCGTCTTGCCGCCGTGCAGCGCCGCCGCGTTGACGCCCTGCTCGCGCAGCCGCTCGGCGAGGCGGTCGACGTGGTGCTTGGTGCGCACGAACATGATCGTGCGGCCGTCGCGGGCGCCGATCTGGGTGATGACGTCCTGCTTGTCCTGGTGCGAGACCTGGAGCACGTGGTGGTCCATGGTCGTCACGCTGGCGGTCGACGGCGCGACCGAGTGCGTGACCGGGTCGGTCAGGTACTGCCTGACCAGGCGGTTGACGTCACCGTCGAGGGTCGCGGAGAACAGCAGCCGCTGGCCCCCCGGCGGGGTGAGGTCCATGATTTCGCGGACCTGCGGCATGAAGCCCATGTCCGCCATCTGGTCGGCCTCGTCGAGGGCGATGAAGTTGCAGTCGCCCAGCGACGCGGTGCCCTGGCGGACGTGGTCCGACAGCCGGCCCGGCGTGGCGATCAGCAGGTCGACGCCGCGGGACAGCGCGTCCGCCTGGCGGGCGAAGGCCATGCCGCCGACGGCGGTGCGGCACCACAGGCCGAGCGCCCTGGCCAGCGGGGTCAGCGAGTCGGCGACCTGCATGGCCAGCTCGCGGGTCGGGACCAGGATCAGCGCGCGGGGGCGCTTCGGGCGGGCCTTGCCGCCGTCGAGCCGGGCCAGCATGGCCAGGCCGAAGGCGAGGGTCTTGCCCGAGCCGGTCTGGGCGCGGCCCAGGATGTCGCGGCCGGCCAGCGCGTCCGGGATGGTCGCGGACTGGATGGGGAAGGGGCTGTTGATGCCCGCCTCGCTGAGCGCGCGGAGCAGCGGCTCCGGCAGGCCCAGCTCGGCGAAGGTCTTGGTGGCCACGAGCTCGACCGCGTCGTCGCGCAGCATGTCCCCACCGGCCGGGCGGGTGCGCGGCTTGCGGTCGGGACGGCCCGCGTGCGCGGACGTCGAGGAAGAGCCGGAGTTGAACGTGACGGTCACAAATGCCTCTCGGACGTGGTTCGTCGCAAGGGAGGCCCGGGCAGCCCGCGCGCAGGCAGGGCAAGATGGTGTGCGATGGGCGTTCACAGGGACGGACCCGGCACACCGTGTCATCGCTTGCCGACACTGCGCACCGCTTGGGTTACGGATCACCGCGAGCCATTCGGTGGCTCTGGAGGCGACGGACACCAACTCATCCACGCCGCCGGTTGCGGTCTGTGCTTACTGTACCCGAACCGGAGCCAGTACTACTCATCGAGGTCACCGGTTGTGGGCGGCGTCGCAGGCGTGTTCCGCGCCACAGCCGCGACGCCGCCACGAAATCACCCGATTCCGGCCACGGAAACGAGCTCGGCCAGCAGTTCTTCGGTTCTCGTGAGGTGCTCGCCGAGACCGCGTCCGTGGAACCAGCCGGCCAGGTTGCGCACGTCCCGCGCCAGGAACTCGACGCCGCCGGGGTTGGCCACGACGTCGACGACCTGGGGCAGGTCGATCACCATCAGCCTGCCCCGGTGCACCAGCAGGTTGTACGCCGAGAGGTCGCCGTGCGCGAGCCCTTCGGAGGCGAGCAGCTCGAGCGCCGCGGTGGCCTGGAACCACAGGTTCTTCAGCTCGTCCGGGTCCGGGCGGACCTGGGCCAGCCGGGGCGCGGCGGTGCCGTCCTCCTCGCCGAGGAACTCGAGCAGCAGTTCCGTCCCCTCGCGCTGCACCGGGTACGGGACGGGCGCACCGAGCGTCCACAAGCGACTGAGCGCGGCGAACTCCGCGACGGCCCACTGCTCGGCGATCAGGTTCCGGCCGAACGCCGTGCGTTGCTCGATCGCGCGCATCTCGCGGGACCGGCGCATCCGCCGCCCTTCGAGGTAGCCCGCGTCGCGGTGGAACAGCTTGTGTTCGTCGCTGCGGTAGCGCTTCGCCGCGAGCAGCGTGCCGGGAGTGCCGGGCAGGCCCCGCCGCAGCAGGTGGACGTCGGCCTCCTTGCCGGTCTTGAGGACGCCGAGGTCGGTGTCGACCGCGGCGAGCTCGGTGACGACCCAGTCCGGCCGGGGGAGCGGGCCGTGCTCGGCGTCGTCCCAGGTGGACCAGCGGTCGGCGTCGTCGGGCAGCAGGCGCTCGGTGTAGGCGTCGTCGCGCAGCTTCGCGAGGCGGACGCGTTCGCCTTCGGTCAGCCGGCCGCTGCGGGTGGGCTCGGGTTCGTCGAGCCGTCCGCGGCGCCGCGAACGCGCTTCGCGGCGTCGGGACGGTTGTCCGTCGAACAGGTCGAAGTCTTCGAATTCGTGCTGGCGCACTGGTGGGTTTCTCCTTGGTCAGGGATGCCCCACCGGGCGCGTGGTCAGCGTCGGGGGGCGAGTGGGTGCGGGCGCGAAAGGGCCCGGACAGTCATCACGTCAGGCACCTCCCTGTCGTCGCACGCACCGGCTCCCTGCCGGACGAGCCCAGCTTGCCGGACCGATCCGGTGCGGCGCAACCGAATAGCGCGAACGGTCCGTTCGTGACGTTTCCTTGAATTCCGCCCGGCGCCGTGGTCACGATGAACGGGCAGGCCGAACTAGGAGGGGCGGCGGATGAACAGCTACGACGTGGTGATCGTCGGCGGCGGGCACAACGGCCTGGTGGCGGCCGCGTACCTGGCGCGGGCGGGCCGGTCGGTGCTCGTGCTCGAACGGCGGGGTGAGACCGGTGGCGCCGCCGTCTCGTTCCGCGCGTTCGAGGGCGTGGACGTCCGGCTTTCGCGCTACTCGTACCTGGTCAGCCTGCTGCCGAAGAAGATCGTGGCCGACCTCGGCCTCGACGTGGAGCTGCGACGGCGCCGGATGTCGTCCTACACCCCGTCGGGCGGCTCCGGTCTCCTTGTCGACACGGGCGACGCCGGCCGGACGGCGGCGTCGTTCCGGGCGGTCACCGGGTCCACATCGGACTTCTCGGCCTGGCAACGGTTCTACGAGCTGACCGGGCGCGTCGCCGGGCGCGCGTTCGGAACGCTCACCGAACCATTGCTGTCCGAAGTGGACTTCCGCGAACGGATCGGCGACGCCGATGCGTGGTCCCTGCTGTTCGAACGGCCGATCGGCGAAGCGCTCACGTCGTGGTTCGGCCACGACACGGTGCGCGGCGTGGTGCTCACCGACGCGCTGATCGGCACGTTCGCCCCGGCGGACGGCGAGGACCTGCGGCAGAACCGGTGCCTGCTCTACCACGTGATCGGCAACGGCACCGGCGACTGGGACGTCCCGGTCGGCGGCATGGGCGCGGTCACCCGTTCGCTCGCGGCGGTGGCCTCCGCGGCGGGCGCGCGCCTGATGACCGGTGCGGAGGTGCTCTCGGTCGACCCGGACGGCGAGGTGCGTTATCGGCGTGACGACGCCGAGTTCGTCGTCCGGGGCGGGCACGTCCTGGCGAACGTCGCGCCGGCGACGCTCGCGCGGCTGCTGGGCGAAGAGCCGGCGGAAAGCCCGGAAGGCGCGCAGCTGAAGGTGAACATGGTGCTGACGCGGCTGCCGAGGCTGCGTGATCCGGACGTCAGCCCGGCCGAGGCGTTCGGTGGCACCTTCCACGTCAACGAAACCTTCACTCAGCTGGAGGCGGCGTACCGCGAGGCGGCGGCGGGCAGGATCCCCACGCTGCCGCCCTGCGAAATCTATTGCCACTCGTTGACGGATCCGTCGATCCTCGGCCCGGCCGAACGCGCGGCCGGCACGCACACCCTCACCCTGTTCGGCCTGCACATGGCGGCACGCCTCTTCGAGGGGCGCTACGAAGAGGCACGCGAAGCGGCGTTGCGCGCGACGCTGGCTTCACTGAACAGCGTGCTGGCCGAGCCGATCGAGGACTGCCTGCTGACCGCGCCGGACGGCAGGCCCTGTGTGGAGGCGAAGACCCCGCTGGACCTGGAAGCCGAGCTGGGCCTTCCGGCGGGGCACATCTTCCACCGGGACCTGTCGTGGCCGTACGCGGAAGACCCGGCCCAGGCCGGCCGCTGGGGCGTCGAAACGGCGCACGAACGCATCCTGCTGTGTGGCGCGGGAGCCGCGAGAGGAGGTGGTGTCAGCGGCATCCCGGGCCACAACGCGGCGATGGCGGTTTTCGGCGCCGGGTGATCCGGGTCAGGCGTCGTGTTCGGTGCACAGACACGCGACGCCCGGCTCGATCCACTCCCGTCCGGCCCATTCCGGGTGGCGTTCGAGGAGCAGCGAACGGACTTCGGCGGTGATCTCGTCCACGCCCATCGCCGAGTCACGGCGATGCCAGGTCTCGTCGCGCAGTTCCCGCAGGTAGTCACGGACGTCGGTGAGCACCGCCCCGCCACCGACCTCTCCGTGCCCCGGGACCACCACCCGGTGCCCGGCGGCGGCCAGCCGGTCGAGGACCGCCAGCCAGCCGACGCCCGAGACGTCCGTGTCGTGCGGCGGGAACCACGGGAAGATGGCGAACTGCCCGGTCTCGGCCAGGTCGCCGGTGAACAGCACGCCGGCGTCCGGCACCTCGACGACCTGGTCGCCCTTCGTGTGGCCGCGGCCGGTGGGGCGCAGCCGGACGGTCCGGCCGCCGAGGTCGAGTTCTCGCGAGCCGTCGTAGACCTCGTCGGGAGTGGGCACGCGGACGCCGTCGAGGCGGCGGGCGATCGTCTCGCCCAAGCCGCGGAACATCTCCAGGTAGCCCGGGCCCTTGGCAGCGAGGTCATCGGCCTGGCCGCGGTTGACCAGGTAGGTGGCTTCACCGGCGAACACCTGCGCGCCGAACGCGTGCTCGGGGTGGAAGTGCGTCGTGGTCAGGTACAGACGCCGGCCCTTCGCCACTTCGCGTGCGAAGGCGAGCACCTGCGCCGCGTTGGCGGTGCCGATGCCCGTGTCGACGACCAGGACGGCCTCGGCGCCGCCGACGACGCCGATGTTGGGTACCAGGTCGACGTGGTCGTTCGGGATCACCAGCAGGTCGCGGGCGATCTCCCGGGCGCCGGAGACGCGCACGGCGGGATCGGTCAGTTCGGTCATGCCCCCGATTCCACCGCCGTCCGGCCGTGGCCGTCCAAGACCGGTTTCGTGGTGCCGATACCGGGCGAATATCGTCGCCGGTCATGGAGCTGCGCACGCTTCGGTATTTCGTCGCGGTCGCCGAAGAACTCCACTTCGGCCGGGCCGCCGCGCGGCTGCACATGAGCCAGCCGCCGCTGAGCCGGGCGATCAAGCAGCTGGAGGCCGACGTCGGTGCCGAGCTGCTGCTCCGCTCCGCCGCGGGCGTCACGCTGACCCCGGCCGGGGCGGCGCTGCTGGACGAGGCGCGGACGCTGCTCGACCAGGCCGACCGGGCCCGCGTGCGCGTGGCCGCGGCGGTGGGCGTGGCCACCCTGACCGTCGGCATCCTGGGCGACAGCGCCGACCCGGGCGCGACGCGGCTCGCCGACGCCTACCGCCGGCGGCACCCGGACGTCGAAGTCCGCGTCCGCGACACCGACCTGACCGACCCGACGTGCGGCCTGCGCGCCGGCCTGGTCGACGTCGCCCTGACCCGCGGGCCGTTCGACGAGACCGGCCTGACGGTGCACCGGCTGCGCGCCGATCCGGTGGGCGCGGTGCTGCGCGCGGACGACCCGCTGGCCGGCCGTGACCACCTGGAGCTGGCCGACCTGGCCGGCCGGCGCTGGTTCCGGTTCCCGGACGGCACCGATCCGCTCTGGCAGTCCTACTGGCACGGCGGCGAGCCCCGCGAAGGGCCGGTGGTCCGCGCCGTCCAGGAATGCCTGCAGGCCGTGCTCTGGAACGGCACGGTCGGGCTGATGCCGCTCGGCCACCGGCCACCCGGTGAACTGGTCGTGGTGCCGCTCACCGACATGGCGCCGACCCCTGTGATCGTCGCCTGGAAGGACACCGGGCCGCTGGTCCGGTCGTTCGCGCAGCTCGCGGTGGCCGCGTACCGGGGTTGAGCGGGTCAGCGCGCCGGCCAGGGGAGCGGCTAGAAAAACGAACGTTCATTCACTATGCTTATCGCATGCGCTTTGCCAGCCGGACCGCCGAGCACGTCGCCCTCTTCCGGGCCCTCGAGACCCGGCGCCGCGACCGGCTCTTCGCCGACGACCACGCCATCCGGTTCCTGTCCGCCCGCTACCGCTGGCTCGTGCGGGCCGCCGCGGTGCCGCCCGTCGGACAGGGCATCGCGCGGCTCATCGACCGCCGCTATCCGGGCGGCCCCCGCACGTCCGCCGTCGCCCGCACCCGGCTCATCGACGATCTCCTCGCCGAAGCCCGGCCGGAACAGGTCCTCCTGCTCGGCGCCGGCTACGACAGCCGCGCCCACCGCGTCCCCGGGATGCCGCCCACCTACGAGGTCGACCACCCGGCGACCCAGCGGGTCAAGCGGCAGCGCATCGCCGACCGTCCGCACGTCCACTACGTCCCCGTCGATCTGAACACCGAAAGCCTCGCCGTGGCCCTTGACGGCCTCCCCGCCCGGCGCACGGCGGTCATCTGGGAGGGCGTCACGAACTACCTCACCGCGCAGGCCGTCGACGCGACCTTCCGCGATCTGACCATGATCGTCGCGTCCGGCAGCACGATCATCTTCACCTACGTCGACCGTGCGGCGCTCGGCGACGACACCGCGTGGCACCGGGTGGTCGAAAAGGCCGGCGAGCCGTGGACGTTCGGCCTCCACCCCGCCGACGTGCCCGGCTACCTCGCCGAACGCGGCCTGGACCTGAAGGGCGACTTGTCGGCGAAGGAAGCAGCCGCCCGCTACCACCGGGACGAGCCCGCCGCGGATTTCTACCGGATCGCGTGGGCGGTGGTCCGGTAAATGCCCAAGGTCAGCGAGGAGCACCTGACGAACCGTCGTCGGCAGATCCTCGACGCCGCCGCCGGCTGCTTCGCCCGCAACGGTTTCCACCGCACGTCGATGCAGGAGATCGTCAAGGAGTCCGGTCTGTCCGCCGGGCTGATCTACCGGTACTTCCCCGGCAAGGAAGACATGATCCTCGCGATCGTCGAGGAATGGCACACGACCCGTTCGGCCGGCCTGGGGACCGCGAGCGATCCCCTCGACGCCTACCTCGGCCTCCTGCGGGCCATCGGTGGCCCGGACGCGGCGCGGCAGCGGAACCTCGGGATGCAGGCGTGGGCCGAGACCGTCCGCGAACCCCGGATCCGTGCCCTCGCCCGCCAAGGTGTGGACGAGCAGCTCGAGGCGTTCGGGAACGCCGCACCGGAAGCCCTGATCCGCGTGCTCGTCGCCATCTACCAAGGGTTGCTGCTGCAGGCCTCCTGGGACGACAGCCTGGACGTCGAGGCGTTCGTGGCCGCGGTCGGCGAGCTCGTGAGGCGTCGCCGCTAGACCACCGGCGCCCGGCGGACGTCGTAGAGGTCCCAGTCCAGCTGCCAGAACGCGTCGATGCCGTGCTCGCGGATGTACTTCCGCTCGGTGTCGTGCACCGGGTAGCAGCCGGCGATGCTGATCGGCGCGCCGCCGGTGTCGATCAGCGTGTACTGGTGCGCGTCGAGGCCCGCGGGGGCCGAGACGGCGAACGCCGTCATGGCGGAATCCGGCGCGATCGGCTGCCCGAAGTCGATCGTGTCGCCGTAGACGAACGGGCAGGTGCCGCGCAGCTGTTCGGCGAGGTAGCCGATCGCCAGCGCCCACACGGGGTCGTCGGACCGGACGCTGATCCACAGCTCCGGCTTCACGCCGTGCCAGTCCGGGTGGTCGGCCAGGGAGAGGCCGTAGGTCGCGCCGGTCAGGTACCGCGGTTCCGGCTCGTCGGCGTAGACGAGCGCGATCACGTCGTCGAGCCCGGCGTGGGTCGACGGGATGGGCTGCAATCGCGGCGCGGTGGTCCCGGTCAGGGTGTCGAGATGGGCGACATACCGCTCGGCACGGCTCGGCATGGCGCGCAGCATACGACCGGCCGGCTGCGCGCGCGGCGCATCCCGTTGGCCCGGGCGCGGCACTTTCGGGCAGGGTGGGAAGCATGCGAGTGCTCGTGATCGGCAGCGGGATCGGCGGCGCGGCGACGGCCTGGCACCTGGCGGGCCGCGGCGCGGAAGTGGTCGTGGCGGATGCGGCGCGGCCGGGAACGGCGACGGAGGCCGGCGCCGGCATCGTCAGCCCGTGGACTTCTCGCTGGGAAGACGCGCTGTACCCGCTCGCGGCGGCCGCCGGCCGGTACTACCGCGAGTTCACGGCCGAGCTGGCGGATTCGTCGTTCGAGGTCGTCGGCGGGATGATCGTGTCGGACGACGACGCGGAGCTGGCCGAGGCCCAGGAACGGCTGACGTCACGGGCGGCGGACGCTCCGGAGATCGGCGAGGTACGGCGGCTCGACCCGGCGCAGGCCCGCGAACTGTTCCCGGCGCTGGCGCCCGGGCTGGGCGCGGTGCACCTGGCCGGTGCCGGTCGCGTCGACGGGCATCTCCTGCGCCGCGCGCTGTTGTCCGCCGCCGAGCGCCGGGGCGCGAAGTTCGTCGAGGGCGAGGTCGCGTTCCGGGCCGACGGCACGGTGGCGAGCCCGGAAGGCCCCCTGGAAGCGGACAGCGTCGTCGTCGCGGCCGGCGCGTGGAGCCGCGAACTGCTGGCGCCGCTGGGCATCGACCTGCCGGTGACGCCCCACCGCGGCCAGATCAGCCACTTCGAACTCCCGGACACGGACACGGCGGCGTGGCCGGTCGTCCTGCCCCGCAGCAGCAGTCACTACCTGCTGGCGTTCGGCGGCGGCCGTGTCGTGGCGGGTGCGACCCGCGAGGCGGAGTCCGGCTTCGATTACCGCGTGACCGTCGCGGGGCAGCGTGAAGTGCTGGAGAACGCGTTGGCGGTGGCACCCGGTCTCGCGGACGCGACCCTCGCGGAGACGCGGGTGGGTTTCCGCCCGGGCACGCCGGACGGGTTGCCGATCCTCGGCCTGCTCCGCCCGGGCCTGGCGGTGTCGACGGGCTTCGGCGCGGGCGGGCTGACGAACGCGCCGTTCGCGGGGAAGCTCGTCGCGGCGGTGGCGCTGGGCGAGGACCCGGGCTTCGACCTGAGCCCGTTCGCCCCGGACCGGTTTGAGCCGGATGCCGGGGGCGTCAGCCCTCGGTGACCAGCTCCAGCGCGTGCTCGCCGGTGCGCTCGACCACCAGGCCCGCCTTGGTGATGACCTTCACCAGCTGGTCCACAGTGGACGGTTCGGCGCGTGTCGCCGCCAGCACGCGGGCCAGGCGGCCCTTGTACGCCTTGTTGAAGTGGCTGACCGTCACGCGCTCGCCGCGGGCGTTCTCCGTCACCACCCGGACCGTCACCGCGTCCGGGCGGAGTTTCGCGAACGCCGAGTACGTGCCCGAGCGCAGGTCCACCACCAGGCCCTCGACCGCCTGCAGCACCGGCTCGAGGACCGGCTTCCACAGGCCGCGGACCGTCCCGAGCGCGGGCAGCGAATTGCCGCCCGAGAGCCGGTACGCCGGAATCGGGTCGGTCGCCGAGACCACGCCGAACAGCGATGACGTCACCGCCAGCCGCCGGTGCGCCTTCTCCAGGCCGGCCTTCGTGAAGCTCCGCACGTCGAGCGCGTCGTAGAGGACGCCGGTGTAGCGGCGCAGCGCCGGCATCGTCGGCGACGCCCACAGCTCGGCGTTGCGCGTGACCTCGCCGGCCTGCCGCTCGGTGATGCCCAGGGCCGCGATGCCGGCCGGGACGTCGGCGGCCAGTTCCACGAGCGCGTCGGCGAGCTTCGCTCGCGTCGGGTTCAGCTCGGGGAACGACAGCGTGCCCAGGTCGAGCGGGCCGCCGCGGCCGCCGTCGGCCTTGGTCTCGGAAGGGGGGAGGAGCACCAGCACGCCGTGAGCGTAAATCGGGGTGCGTGGCCGCCGCCGTCCGGCCTAGCCTCCGGGCATGGACCTGACCTGGCGCCCGTTGACCCTCGGCGACGTCCCCGCCCTCGCCCGGCTGTACGCGGCGGCCGAGGAGGTCGACCGGACGGGTGACCACTTCAGCGAGGACGACCTCCGCGAAGAGCTCGAAGGTCCCAACATCGACCTGGTCCGCGCCACCGTCGGCGCCTTCGCGGGCGACCGGCTCATCGGCTACGGCCTGATCCGCCGCCGCGACGCCGCGACGCCGGTGCACATGATCCGGCTCCAGTCGGTCGTGCACCCGGAACACCGGGACGACGCCGTCGGCGCTCACCTGGTCGAGTGGTTCGCGCACACGAGCCGCAAGGTCAACGAGCGCGCCTTCCCGGGCGCGCCGCTGGAGCTGCACCACGGCCTCCACCAGAACGAGCGCTGGATCGCGGGCGTCCTCGCCGGGGCGGGCTACCGGCACGTCCGGACCATGGTGAACATGCGCGTCGGCCTCGCCGACCTGCCGCCGCAGCCCCCGCTGCCGGACGGCCTCGAAGCGGTGCCCTTCGACTTCGAGTACGACCTCGCGGTGCTCGACGCCCGCAACGACACCTTCGCCGGCCACTGGGGCAGCACGATCTACCAGCCGGACGCCTGGCGTCACCTGGTCACCGGTTCGAAGGACTTCCGCCCGGACCTGTCGTTCCTCGTCCTCGACGGCGACAAGGTCCTCGCGTTCGTGCTGAGCCACTTCTCCGCGTCCGAAGCCGAGGCGACGGGCATCCGAGAGCACTACGCCACCTGGGTGGGAACGCGGGAGGTGCTGCGCGGCCGCGGCGTCGCGTCCGGGTTGCTGGGCCACACGCTCCGGGCGGCGAAGGACGCGGGATTCGACCGGTCGGCCCTCAACGTCGACGTCGACAATGCGCACCGGGCCCTGGGTGTTTACGAACGGTGCGGTTATCGCGTCGACGACGAATGGCACGTGTACGTGCTGTCCTGAAATGGGGGCGCCCCACCGCCGATGTGGGCCGCCGTCAGTGCTCTACGAGGTTGAGCAGCTCCTCGCCCTTCGCGTACCTCCGCAGCTGCTCCGCCGCCAGCTTCTTCGCGCGCGGGTAGAACGATGCCGATCCGCCCGCGATGTGCGGGGTGATGATCACCCCGGGAGCCGTCCACAATGGATGGTCTGCGGACAGTGGTTCCGGGTCCATGACGTCGAGACCCGCGCGCAGGCGTCCGGTGCGGGCTTCCGCGACGAGAGCGTCGGTGTCGATCGCCGTGCCGCGGCCGACGTTGACCACCAGGGCGTCGTCGGGGAGGGCGGCCAGCTCGTCCGGGCCGATCAGTCCTCGGGTCGCGGGGTTGTCCGGCAGGATCAGCACCAGGACGTCGGCTTCGGGCAGCAGCTCGCGCAGCTCGGCGACGCCGTGGACGTCCTCTTCCGGACGGGGGCGGCTCGCCACCCTCGTGACCAGCGCCTCCGCGGCGACGAGCTGGCGTTCGATCGCCTGCCCGATCGAGCCGTACCCGACCAGGAGCACCCGGCTGTCGGCGAGCGACCGCGTGTGCTCGCGCGCCCATTCACCCCTCGACTGCTGCGCGAACCACCGGGGCAGGTCCCGTTGCGACGCGTGGATCAGCGCGAGGGCGTGCTCGGCGACGCTCAGGTCGTGCAGCCCCCGACCGTTCGCCAGCCGCACGCCCGCCGGCAGCAGCGGCACGAGTGCCTCGACCCCGGCCGACAGCGACTGCACCACCCGCAGCGACGGCAGCCGGCTGATCAGCTTCGGCGGCTCCGGCCCGCGGTCGTACGGCAGCACGTAGAACTCGACATCGCCGAGATCGGCCGGAGGGGACTCGACGCCGTCGTAGTAGGCGGCCTCGAGCTCTTCCGGCACGTCGATGTCGGTCCACGGCAGCAGTACGCGAGCGCTCATGCCGCCTTTCTACCCGTTACCGCGGGTAGTAGCCCTGCAGGTCGACGACCAGGTGCGTCGAGCCCGCCGAGTGGCGGACGTCGAAGCGCGCTCCCGACCCGAGCCGGACCGTCGCGGCGAACGACCGGACCGTCGGCTGGCCGGGCGAGGGAACGGTCTAGTGCACTCCCGCCGACACGCAGAACTCGTTCCCCTCCGGGTCGGTCAGCACCGTCCACGCCAGCCCCGGCACCTCGTGCTCCGCCACCTCCTCGGCCCCCAGCTCGACCAGCCTCTTCACCTCCGCCCCGCGATCGTCGCCGACGAAGTCGATGTGGACGCGGTTCTTGCCCGTCCGTGGCTCCGGCACCCGCTGCAGCCCCAGCGGGAGGCCGCCCTCCGGGGCCGCGAGCATCACGAACTCGCCGTAGTCGTTCGCCACCGTCGTGCCCAGTGCCGCTGTCCAGAACCGCGCCAGGCCTTGCGGGTCGGCGCAGTCGATCGTGATCATGCCCATGTGGATCGCCATGTCGCCGAAGCTAGCGGGCGCCACCGACAAAACCGGGCCGCGAGTAACCCGTTGGAGTCACGGCCGGGGTATTGACTACCCTGAGCGGGACTTTCACACCCGCCCGGCGCAGGGAGCCCCGCAGTGATCACCAGGACTTCGTCGTTGTTCCTTCGCACGTTGCGCGAGGATCCGGCGGACGCCGAGGTACCGAGCCACCGGCTCCTGGTACGCGCAGGCTATGTCCGCCGGGTCGCCCCGGGCGGGTACTCCTGGCTGCCGCTCGGCCTGCGCGTTCTGCGCCGCATCGAGGCCGTCGTGCGCGAGGAGATGAACGCCATCGGCGCGCAGGAGATCCAGTTCCCCGCGCTGCTGCCGAAGGAGCCCTACGAGGCCACGGGCCGCTGGACCGAGTACGGCGACGGTCTCTTCCGCCTGAAGGACCGCAAGGGCGCCGACTACCTCCTCGGCCCGACGCACGAGGAGCTGTTCGCGCTCACCGTGAAGGGCGAGTACAACTCGTACCGCGACTACCCGGTCACGCTGTACCAGATCCAGACGAAGTACCGCGACGAGGCGCGTCCCCGCGCCGGCATCCTGCGCGGCCGCGAGTTCGTCATGAAGGACTCCTACTCCTTCGACCTCGACGACGACGGCCTGGCGCGCTCCTACCAGGCCCACCGCGACGCCTACGTGAAGCTGTTCGACCGGCTCGACCTCGAGTACGTCGTCGTGAAGGCGACGTCGGGGGCGATGGGTGGCTCGGCGTCCGAAGAGTTCCTCGCGGTCGCCGAGACGGGTGAGGACACCTACGTCCGCAGCACCGAGTCGGGCTACGCGGCGAACGTCGAAGCCGTCGTGACGCCCGCGCCGCCCGCGCAGCCGATCGAGGGCCGCCCCGAAGCGCAGGTGCACCACACGCCGAACACGCCGACCATCGAGACGCTGGTCAACTTCCTCAACAACGCGGACCTGGGCCGCACGTTCACCGCGGCGGACACGCTGAAGAACGTCATGCTCAAGACGCGTCAGCCGGGCGCGAAGGAGTGGGACCTGGTCTGCGTCGCGGTCCCGGGCGACCGCGAAGTGGACATGAAGCGCCTCGAAGCGTCGCTGGAGCCCGCCGAGGTCGCGCTGCTCGAAGAGGCCGACTTCGCGAAGAACCCGTTCCTGGTCAAGGGCTACATCGGCCCGAAGGCCTTGCAGGACAACGGCGTGCGCTACCTGGCCGACCCCCGGATCGCCCCCGGCACTGCCTGGGTCACCGGCGCCGACAAGGTCGACCACCACGTCGTCGACCTGCTCGCGGGCCGCGACTTCACCCCGGACGGCACCATCGAGGCCGCCGAGGTCCGCGAGGGCGACGCGTCGCCGGACGGGCACGGCACCCTGGTCGCCGCGCGCGGCATCGAGATCGGGCACATCTTCCAGCTCGGCCGCAAGTACACCGACGCGTTCGAGGTCGACGCGCTCGGCCCCGACTCGAAGCCGATCCGGATCACGATGGGCTCCTACGGCGTCGGCGTCTCGCGGCTGGTCGGCGTGCTCGCCGAGCAGAACCACGACGACCTCGGCCTGATCTGGCCCCGCGTCGTGTCGCCGTTCGACGTGCACATCGTCATCGCGGGCAAGGACGAGGCGGTCGCGGCCGGCGCCGAGAAGATCGCCGCCGAGCTGGACGCGGCGGGCATCGAGGTCATCCTCGACGACCGCAAGGCGACGCCCGGCGTCAAGTTCGCCGACGCCGAGCTGGTCGGCGTCCCGACGATCCTGGTGGTCGGGCGCGGCCTGGCCAACGGTGTCGTCGAGGTCAAGGACCGGCGATCCGGCGACCGCGAGGAGATCGCGGTCGACGCCATCGTCGAGCACCTGGTCAAGCTCGTCCGGTCCTGATGGGCCGGTTCTCCCGGCGCCGCGAAGACGCAAAGCCGGGATATGAGGACAACGCGGCGCTTCGCGGGTTCGGCGGTTACGAACCCGCGGACGCGCCGCGCGCCCAGCCGAAGCGGATCCGCCCGAGGGCGAAGCCGTTGAAGTGGCGGCGGGCGCCGTGGTTCGGCCTGGCGTTCATCGCCCTGGTCGCCGGTGTGCTCAACGCGCTGGGTGTCGGCAAGCCGCACCCGGCGTCGTCTTCGCCGTCGTCTTCGCTGCCGGTGGTGACGCCTTCGCCGCGAGTGGTGGTCTCTCCCACGGTCGCGGGCTGGAAGTCGGTGGCTGGTCGCGACGGCGCCTACGCCTACGACGTCCCGCCGAACTGGGAACCGGCCCCGGACGTCCAACACGGCTGGGACGAGCGCGGGATCAGGCTGATCACGAGCGCGTTCCTGGGCAAGAATTTCTGCGGCACCAGCGATCTCGGCGGCGCGGGCGTCTTGACGGAGCCGCTGCCCGACCCCGAGGCGGCGGCGCGCAAGGCCGCCACGGATCTGGCGGCGGGCGCGTATGGCGGGACACCCCAAGTGGGCCCGGGCGCGGAAGCACAGGTCACGAAGGCCGACGGCTCTGCGGTCCCCGCCCGGATCGTGGTCGTGGAAGTGGTGCCGACGGCGACGGGGGAGTGCGCGGCGAAGCACGCTCTGGTGGTGGCGATGGCGTTCGGAGGCGACTCGGGCACGTCGGGCGTCATGGTGGCGTACGCGGACAGCGACCGGTCGGGGCCTTCGGTGCGGGACGACCTGGTGCGGATCGTGCGGAGCTACCGGTTCGTCCCGGCGGCGGACCGGAGCACGACCACTCCGCCGCCGACGACGTACCGCTAGCGCCGAAGTCGCCGACGATCCAGACGTGGGTGAATTCGTCCTCGGGAGGCGTCATTCCTTCGAATCCGTGCCGGACGGTGCGCGCAGGTGGTCCCAGTTCCTGCGCTTCGAGTACCGGTCCGGTATCGGCGGCCCGGGCGTTTCGCCGCTTCCGTTGCGCGCCCGGATTCGGCAGGCTGTGTCCCCATGAGCGGTGATGCGGACAGACGGCTCGGCCGGATCCGGGCTGTCGCGTTCGGGGTGCTGGCCGTGTCCGGGGTGCTTCTTCTCTTCGGGCCGTTGCTGGCCAAGGCCTGGATCTGGCTCGTCCGGCCGCGGGATCCCAACTGGTGGGGCGCTTCCGGCCAGTGGGTCGGGGGCATCGGCACGATCGGCGCCGTCGTCGTCGCCCTGTGGATCGCCATCCGGGACGGACGGATCGCGCAGGCGGATCGGCGGGAACGGGATCTGCGCGAGCGGCAGGAACAGGCTGCGAAGGTCACCGCGTGGATCGAGCGGGCCGAGCCCGGCTCCGACGCCGCCGGGTACATGGTCGTGTCCAACGCGAACGCCGAGGCGGTCAACCACGTCGTCGTATCGTTCGACCTCGTGCACAACCTGCCGATGACCGGGTCCACGCTGCACCGCGGGCCGGACATCGAGGACGACGAGTACCTCTACGCCATCCTGCCGCCCGGGAAGTGGCGGATGCCGATCCGCGAGGAGTGGCAGCGCCCGGACATGACCCCGGGGGTGATGCTCGCCTTCACCGACTCGCGGAACGGCCACTGGCTCCGCCTGACCGACGGCAGGCTGATCCCGAAGGACCAGAACGTCGTCACCAGGCGGAAGATCCGCTTCCCCCAGCGGATCAGCGTGCCCGAGAGCTACTGACCAGCTTCGCCAGCTGCCGCAGCCGGACGTCGGGCAGGTACGCCCGGCTCAGCGCCAGCCCGATGCGCGGGAGGTCGGCTTCGTCGCGGAAAGCCAGGTACAGCGGGACGTGCCGCGGCTGGAACTTCGCCTTGAACGCGTGCAGCGAACGGAAACCGTAGTACGGCTCCATGACCCGGCCCAGCGACTCCAGGACCCGGTCCACCGAACGCGCCGGGGCATCGGAGTCGCTGCGTGCCAGCGGGGCGCCCGAGAGCGACACGAACCGCGCGCCCTCCTCGCGGAACGCCAGGCACGCCGACGCGATCAGGAACTCCATCACCGGGCGGAACCCGTGCGCGCTGCGGCGCATGACGTCCAGCGTCCAGCCGCCGACCTTGCCCGCGCCCGTGTACACCGGCAGCCACGACGTCACGCCGTGGACCGTGCCCTCCGCGTCGACCGCCAGGCCGACCCGGGTGGCCGGGTCCATCGCCTCGTCGAGACCGCCGAGGGTGAACCCCATCTCCGGCATGGCCTTGCCGGACATCCACTCCTCCGACAGCGCCCGGACCTGGGCGAGGATGGGTTCCGGCTGGTCGGCCAAGCGGACCAGCCGGAAGTCGATCTCCTGCTTGGCGGCCTTGTTCAGCGCGGACCGGACGTCCTGCCACGCCTTGCCGCGGAACTCCAGGCCGTCGAGGTCGAGCACGTTGTCCTCGGCCACCTGGACGTGCTGCCAGCCCAGCTCGCGCGTCGCCGCGACGGTGGCCTCGGTCGCCGAGAACACGCACGGCACCAGGCCGGAGTTCTCGCACATCACGGTGAACTCGGTGACGGTGGCCGCCGCGGTGCCGTCCGGCGCGATCGGGTCGCCGAGGGCGACCGCGACCCCCGCGTGCCGCCGGTAGGCGAGGTACGAACGGCCGTCCTCGCGGACGAAGTAGGTGTTGCGCGGCCAGGTCGTCATCCACGACAGCGTGCTGCCGCCGTGGTGGTCCAGCAGCGTGCGGGCCAGCGCCGGCCCCGGACCCTGCGCGTGGCGCCGCAGCCGGCGTCGCGACGGCACGCGGAAGGCGTGCCGCGCGGCGATCAGGACGACCAGCTCGACCGTCCACAAGAGATTGTCCACGAAGAACAGCGGCAGGCCGTCGGTGTCGTAGTCCCCGCCGAAGACGTCGGCCAGCCCGATGAGCGTGGCGACAGCGAGACCTTGCAGCGTCACGAAAGTCGACATCGCCACGGCCCAGCGCCACGCGACGCGGCCGCCCTTGCGCAGCCCGTTGAGCATGGGCACCACCAGCAGGACCAGGATCGCCAGCTCGAGTCCCGACAGCGAAACGCCTTCCGTCGAGCCGAACGGGCCGTCGCCGGGCACCAGGTACATCACGATCTCGGCGATGGTGAGCAGCAGCAGGCCGGCAACGGCCAGCAGCCGCCACTCCCGCAGGTTCGGGCCCGCCGTGTCGGCCGCCCGCCGCGTGCCCACCAGGCGCCGCCCGAGCGGGATCGCCAGCAGCAGCGCGAAGAAGTGCACGAGGTCGGCCAGCGAGCCGACGTAGACGATCGCGACCCCGGCGTACACGCACAGCCCGGCGCGCAGCCGCAGCGCCCACGGCGGCCGCAGCGTCGCGCTGGCGACCGCCACCGCGGCGAGCGCGCCGCCGGAGAACCCGACGTCGAGGCTGCCCGCGACCCGCTCGGCCCACAGCCAGCCGGAGTTGCGGCACAGCGCGAGGAACTGGACCGCGACGAGCACCGAGGCGAACTGGCCGCCGATGGTCACCGCCATCGCGCGCCGCGTCCCCAGCTGCCACTCGGCGAAGCCGGCGCAGAGCGCGAAGCTGCCGACCATCGGGAGGTAGTACCACGGGACGACGGCGAAGAACGGCCCGGTGAGCATGGTCCACCACCGGCCCGCCTCCAGCGACGGCAGTCCATAGGCGACGAACGGGTAGGCCGCCCGGTCTTCGGCCGCGTTCCAGAGCGCCCCGGTCGCGACGGCCAGCACGAGCATGGCGAGCGTGACGCTGCTGGTGAACGGCAGCCGCTGTCTGAGCACCGCGATGGTGCCGCGGACGCGTCCCCCTGCGGCGGGCTCGACCGCCGACGCTGTTTCGGTCATGGGGAAGAGTCTTGCGAGTTCACGCCCGAGGCGACATCGGGCACCAGAACGAGATTTCCCCTAGGGGAATCGTCCTTTCGACTGAGGGTCATCCCCCTCCCAAGGAGGATGTGCTCAGCCGAGGACGGCGGCCCGGACGGCGTCGGTGTCGGCCAGGTCCGGCAGCACGACGTGTGCTCCCGCCGCCCGCAGCTCGCCGGCGGAAAAGTGACCGGTGGCCACCGCGACGGAGACCGCGCCGTTGTCCAGTGCCGCCTTGACGTCGTTCGGGGTGTCGCCGATGACGACCACCGCGCCGGCGTCGAACTCCGTGCCGTGCTTGGCCGACGCCAGCTCCATCGCGTGGGGGACCAGGTCCGGGCGGTGCACGGAAAGCGTGCCGTAGCCGCCGATCTCCAGGTCCAGGTACTCGTGCAGGCCGAACGCCGCGAGCTTGTGCCGCGAGATCTCCGGGAGGTTGCCGGTGACGAGCGTCTGGACGACGCCGTCGTGTCCGGCGAACGCGGTCAGCGCTTCGGCCGCTCCGGGCAGCACGCGGGCCTCGGCCGGGAAGCGGTGTGCCGCCCGTTCCGACTCCGCCACCAGGGCCTTGAACAGCGCGTCGATCGTTTCCTGCGCGGCCTCCAGGCCGTTCGCGGTGAGCAGGTCGGTCGTCGTGGCGAGTTCGGTGCGGCCCCCGAAAACCGGGTGCACGCGGAGGGTTTGGCCGGTCGCGGCGGTGAACGCGGCCGAGTACCAGGCGGAGCCGAGTTCGGTGAAGTCCACCAGCGTGTGGTCGATGTCCCAGAGCACCAGGCGCGTCTTCGTCACGGGATCGAGGTTACCGGGGTCACTATTCAACACGCGTTGACTTTCTGGGGGCCGGGTCGTACCTTGGGCATGAATTCAACAAGCGACGAATAACTGGAGGCTCTCATGACCAGTCCTGCCCGGCGCCCCGCCGGGGTGCTCGCCCTGGTCGCCGCGGTGGCCGGCGCGCTGGTGGCGGTGGTGCTCGGATTCCTCACCTTCGGCGCGCAGGCCACCGTCGCGCCGGACGGCGTCCCGGTCGCCGTCGCGGCGCCGCCGGAGATCGCCCAGCGCATCGCCGCGCACGGCGGCGGCCAGCTGTCCTGGACCGTCACGACCCCGGCCGACGCGCGGAAACTGCTGGAGGACAAGAAGGTCTACGGCGTGCTCGAACTCGCGCCGGGACCGTCCGCGACGGTCGTGACGTCGGGTGCGGTGAACCCGGCGGGCACCCAGGTCGCGCAGCAGGCGCTGACCGGCGCCGCGACCGCGCTCGCCGGCGCGCCGAAGCAGGAGGTGCTGCACCCGGTGAGCCTCGCCGGCCGGGTCGCGCCTCTGGCCGCGAGCGCGCTGGCGTGGATCGGCGCGCTCGTCGCGGGCCTGGCGTTGACCCAGCTCGCGAAACGCACCGGCCGCACGGTCGGCGCCGGTGCGCGGTTCCTCCAGGTCACCGGCATCGGCGTGCTGGTCACGGCGGTGGTGGCCGGCTTCTTCGCGCTGTGGGACTCCGCGCTGCCGCTGGACGCCGGCGTCCTCGGGTTCGTCTTCCTGGCCGCGACGGCGTTCGCGGCCCTGCAGGCCGGCCTGCTGCGCCTGCTGGGGTTGCGCGCGATGGCCGTCCTCGGCCCGCTGTACCTGGTCGCGCCCGCGGTGGCCGGGCAAGTGCCGGAGCTGCTGAACCCGGCCTACCGCGCGCTGCTGTGGTCCTGGACGCCGTTCCGCTTCTCGACGGAAGGCCTGCGCAGCCTGCTGCAGGGGGTGCCGGGCGCGCCCGACGTCACGACCGGGCTCTGGATGCTCGGCGCTCTGCTGGCCGCGGGCCTGCTGGTGACGCTGTGGCCGGGTGCCTCAGCCCGCCAGGAGGCTGAACCGCACCTTGCGGACCGGGTTGTCGAGGTTGGTGTCCACTAGGCAGACCGACTGCCAGGTACCCAGCGCCAGCACGCCGCCGAGCACCGGGATCGTCGCGTAGGGCGGCACCAGCGCCGGGAGCACGTGGTCACGGCCGTGACCCGGGCTCCCGTGCCGGTGCCGCCAGCGGCCGTCGCGGGGGAGCAGCTCGTCGAGCGCGGTCAGCAGGTCCTCGTCGCTGCCGGCGCCGGTCTCGAGGATCGCCAGGCCGGCGGTGGCGTGCGGGACCCAGACGTGCAGCAGCCCGTCGGCCGCGTCGGCGTCGCGCAGGAACGCTTCGGCCTCGTGGGTGAGGTCGTGGACGACGGCTTCGGAGCCGGTGCGGACCTCGATCTCGGTGGAGTACATGCGCCCCAGCCTAGGGAGCCACGGGCTCCTTCGCGGGCTCGCGGGTCACGGTGCAGGCGAACGCCGCCAGGCCGGCCAGGAGCACCGCGCCGGCGATGTACGGGACGGCGGGGGCGATCTCGTACAGGCCGGTCCCGAGCAGTGGCCCGCCCATGAACGCGAGGGCGCTGCCCGAACCCATGAGCCCGGCGACGGCCCCTTGCTCCTCCCGGGTCGCCAGCAGTGTCGGCGCGGACAGGAACCCCGGCGTCGCGAACCCCATCCCGGCACCGAGCACGGCCACCCCGGCGCCGAGCAGGAGCCCGTCCGAACCGGCGGCCACCAGAAGCATCCCGCCGGTCATGACGACCGCGCCGACCCGCACGAGCCGCAGGGGCGGCCAGTCCAGCCGCGGGACGGCGACCGCCTGGACGAGGATGATCATCCCGGCGCCGGCCAGCATGACCAGGCCGGTGACCCGCCCGGTCTCCTGCGTGGTGAGCCCCAGCCTGTCCTGCACCAGGAAGCCGACGGTCATGAGGACGATCGCGAGCGCGAGGTACAGCCCGAAACCGAGGGTCAGGAACGGCCACAGGCGCTTGTCGAACGGGCTCACCTTCGCCGTGACGGGGATTTCCCGTTCTTGCGGCAGGTTCCGCGGCGGCTTCGGCAGCGCGAACGCGATCACGAGGCCGATCACGGCCAGGATGACCGGCGCCGCGTACACCGGGACCAGCAGGTTCCCGGTGAGGCTCAGCGCGCCGCCCAGCGCGGGGCCGACGGCGAGCGCGAGGCCTTGCGCCGCACCGAACACCGCCATGCCCCGCACCCGTTCGGCCGGACCGGACGTCACGTCGGCGATGTAGGACTGCGCGGTCACCGGCGTCGCGGCCCAGGCGAGCCCGAACGCGACGCCGCGGGTGAGCAGGACGGCCGTGAACAGCACCGGCCCGGCGAGCACGCCGGTGAGCCCGAGCTGGGCGACGAAGGCGAAGCCGAGCAAGGCGATCATGGCGCCCGCCAAGGAGATCAGCAGGACCGGGCGGTGGCCCTGGATCGCGCTCCGGCGGCCCCAGAACGGGCTCGCCAGCACGACCCCGGCGCCGCCGACCGCCCACACCGCGCCCAGCGCGAACTCGCTGAACCCGAACTCGCGAGCCAGCGGCGGCAGGATCGGGTTGAGCAGCTGCTGGCCCGCCATCAGGCCGAAGACGGCCAGGCAGACCACGAAGACCGGCCGTCTCATGCCTCGGCCCGCCCGCGCTCGGTGCCACCCATCAGAAGTCGGATCAAGGTCTTGAACAGCTCGTAGTTTTCGAACATGTTCCGAAAGTAGCACCGGCGCACCCTCGGTGTCGAACGGCATGATGGGGGCATGCCACGAACCGCCGGCCGCATCGGCCGGCCGCCGACGACGTCCCGCCCGCAGATCCTGGAAGCGGCGCGGGTCATCCTCGACCGCGACGGCTGGGAGAAGCTGACGATCCGCCGGCTGGCCACGGAGCTCGGCGTGGGCGCGACGACGCTCTACCACCACGTACGCGACAAGGACGACCTCCTGATCCAGCTGCTCGAGCACTACGCCGGGCAGCTGCCGAGGCCGGAACTTCCGGACGATCCGCGGGAACGCGTCGTCGCCGCGGCGACCGTCATGCACGACTCACTGGCCGCCTGGCCCGAGATCGTGGAGGTGCTGACGGCCGACGACGTGCTCGGTGAATCGGCGCTGTGGATGGTCGAGGGCATCGTCGGCGGCGCCCTCGGCTGCGGCTGCACGCCCGAGCGGGCCGTCGCCGTCTACCGGGACATCTGGTACTACACCGTCGGGGAGATCCTGGTCCGCGCCCGTGCCGGACGGCGGGCGGCCCAGGACCGTCCACGCTACCGCGATTCGGTCTTCGGCAGCCTCGACTCCGCCCGGTTCCCCAGCCTGGCCGCGGTCGGGGACCGCTGGCCCGAGCTGACCGCCCGCGACACCTACCGGCAGGGGCTGCGCGCGCTCGTCGACGGGCTGCTGGCTCAGGAATCCAGGTAGCGCAACACCGCCAGCACCCGGCGATTGTCCCCTTCGGACGGTGGCAGGCTGAGCTTGCCGAAGATCGACGACACGTACTTCTCGACCGAACCGGCGGACAGGAACAGCTTCGCGGCGATGGCGGAGTTCGACCGGCCTTCCGCCATCAGGCCCAGTACTTCGCGCTCGCGCGGAGTCAGGCCGCCGAGTGCGTCGGTCTGGCGGGTGGCCGAGAACAGCTGGCTGACGACCTCGGGGTCCAGCACCGTTTCGCCGTCCGCGACCCGGCGCAGCGCGTCGAGGAAGTCCGACACCTCGGCGACGCGGTCCTTCAGGAGGTACCCGACGCCGCCCGCGCGGCCGGCCAGCAGCTGGGCGGCGTACTTCGTCTCGACGTACTGGGAGAACAGCAGGATCGCGCAGCCCGGGAGCTCGCGGCGGAGCGAGATCGCCGCCCGCAGGCCCTCGTCGGTGTGAGTAGGCGGCATCCGGATGTCCACAATGGACACGTCGGGCGTGTGCTCGTCGACCGCGGCTCGCAGCGCGTCGGCGTCCTTCACCGCGGCGACGACCTCGTGACCGCGGAAGGTCAGCAGCTCGACGAGGCCCTGGCGCAGGATGGTGGAGTCCTCGGCGATGACGATCCGCATGCCGCGACTTTAGCGGGGCAGCGGCACCCGCGCGGTCACTTCGGTCGGACCGCCCGGCGGGCTCGTGACGGCCAGTTCGCCGTCGACCGTCCGCAGCCGCTCGGCGACGCCGGCCAGCCCGCCGCCCGGCAGGATCCGCGCGCCACCGCGGCCGTGGTCACGCACCCGCAGCCACAGCGCGTCGCGTTCTTCGGTGACTTCGACCAGCGTCGTCCCGCCGTGCTTCGCCGCGTTCGTGAGCAGCTCGGCGGCGCTGAAGTAGACGATCGTCTCCAGCGACGGCGGCGGGCGGCGCGGCAGGTCGACGGTGACCCGCGCGTCGATCCCGGACGTCGCGACCAGCGTGGCGAGGGCGACGTCGAGACCCGCGTCCAGGGCGGCCGGGTGGATGCCGCGGGCGAGGTCCCGCAGCTCGGTCAGTGCCTGCTTCGCGTTGGCGTGCGCGGCGGTGACCAGCTGCTTGACCTCGGGCAGGTCGACGTCCGCCAGCTCGTCCTTGGCCAGGCCGAGCTTCATCGCGAGCGCCACGAGCTGGGCCTGGGCGCCGTCGTGCAGGTCGCGTTCGATGCGCCGCAAGCGCAGGGCGGCGTCCTCGACCGCGGTCGCGCGGCTCGCTTCGAGGTCGCGGACCCGTTCGGACAGCACGCGCTCGCCGAGCAGGCCGACGACCAGCAGCCGGTCGAGCGCGGTGAAGGCGTGGACCACCCACGGGAGCGCGACGAGGACCAGCAGCCCGGACGCGGACCAGGCGAGCGCGGCCGTCCAGTTCCCGGCGTGGATGGCGAAGACCGGCAGCCGCTGCTCACCCAGCGGGTACCAGAGGAACGCGTAGGTCGTCGCGGCGAAGCCGTAGATCGTCGCGACGAAGACCGTGAACAACCCGGCGAGGGTGAGCGGGAGGCGCAGCAGCAGGTAACCGGCCGCGCGCCAGCCCGCCGGATCGCCGACGCGGGCTCTGACCCAGCTCCACAGCCCGGGCTCGAGCCGGGGACGGCCCGGGACGGGCGCGCTCACGCCGAGCAGCGCCCGCGCGAGCCGACGGTGGGCGGCGCCGAGACCGCGGGCGTAGCGGAGGGTCCCGCCGAGCACGAGGAAGCCGAGCAGGACCGGCGTCAGCCAGACGCCGACGGCGAGGAAGACGAGGAAGCTGAGCAGGGCGAACACGGTCAGCGGCGCGGAGAGCCAGAGCCAGGCGTACTCGGCCAGGAAGTCCCGCGAGGCGAGCGGGCCGAACACGCGGCGCAGCAGGTGGGGACGCGGCAGGTCGAGGCTGGTCACCGCTTCAGTCTCGCCGGGTTCGGTGGGCGTGCCCATCCGGTTTTCCCCCACAGCGGCTCGGGGAAGCTTCCGTGGTCCGGCGGGTGTCGCCTGCGGTGCGCCACGCGTTTTCGGCGGCGGGCCCGCGGGGGCGCCCCCCGTCTTCCACTCTACCGGGGAGCACCGACAGTTCCGGGTGCCGAACGGTCCGGGCGGACCCCTCCGGAGTCCGCGGAGCCGTCGCGGAGCCCGGCCGCTGAACGGACGAGTACGGCGACCTCCCGTGAGCGGCTGTTCGACGGCCACGCGATCACCGTCGTGATGTCCGGGGCGTCGACGACCGGCACCGCGACGTGCTCGGGCCACTGCCAGGCGCGGCTGGACGCGGGATGACGAGCAGCGTCCTGCCGAGCGCCACGAGCTGGGCGAGCTGGGACTGGGTGCGCACCTCCGGCCCGGGACAGTCCGGGTAGGTCCCGTCGAGCCGGGGCCACCGGGCCATCGGCAGGTCCGGCACGTCGCGGACGTCCGCCAGCGTGAGCCGGTCGCGCGAGGCCAGGGGATGTCCCGCGGGGACGATCGCGACCTGGCCCTCGACGTGCAGGTCCTCGGTGTCGAACCCGGCGAGGTCGTCGAACGGGCGGTGCAGCAGGGCGACGTCGGCCTGTCCCTCGCGAAGCAGCCGGCCGCCGCGACCGCGTCGAGCGCAGTACCGGCCTCGCGGAGCAACACCCGGCCGGCATCGGTGAGCGCGACGCCGCGACAGTCCCGTTCGAGAAGCCGGACGCCGAGCCGGTGCTCCAGCAGGCGGATGGCACGGGAGAGCGGCGGCTGGGCGATCCCCAGCCGGACGGCGGCGCGTCCGAAGTGGAGCTCCTCGGCGACGGCGACGAAATAACGGAGTTCGCGGGTCTCGAGGTCGTGCACCGGCGAAGCCTCCTCCTGATACCGCATGAGTATCACAGCACACCGGGATGATCTTGGACGAGCAGCGGGTGGCGCACCGAGCATGGACTGGTGAACGACAAGAAGACCGCGCTGGTCACCGGCGCGAACAAGGGAATCGGCTTCGCCATCTCGCAGGGCCTCGGAACGGCCGGTTTCACCGTCGCGGTGGGCGCGCGCGACGACGCCCGGCGGGCGGAAGCCGTCCGGCGGCTGCAGGCCGCGGGCGTCGACGCGTTCGGCGTCGCCCTCGACGTCACCTCCGACGACAGCGTCGCCGCCGCGGCCGCGTCCGTCGAACGGACGGCGGGCCGGCTGGACGTCCTCGTCAACAACGCCGGCATCTCCGGTCGCTTCGACGGCGACGCGCAGGACCCGACGACGCTTGACCTCGACGTCGTCCGGACCGTCCTCGACACCAACGTGTTCGGGGTCGTCCGGGTGACGAACGCGATGCTCCCGCTGCTGCGCCGCGCGGAGTCGCCACGCATCGTCAACATGTCCAGCACCATGGGCTCGCTGGCGCTGCAGGCCGGTCCGATCCTGGCCGCCTACGCACCGTCGAAGTCGATGCTCAACAGCATCACGACGCAGTACGCCCGGAGGCTCGCCGACACGAACGTCATCGTCAACGCCGCCTGCCCCGGCTACGTCGCGACCGACTTCACCGGCTTCAACGCGCCCAAGACACCCGAAGAGGGGGCCGCGATCGCGATCCGGCTCGCCACACTTCCGGACGACGGCCCGCGCGGTGGCTTCTTCGACGACGGGGGCGTCGTCCCCTGGTGACCCCGTTGCCGGACGGACGGGGGATGTCCCGTCCGTCCGGCGTCAGGGGGCGTCCGGGTCGTCGTCCCGGGCCTTCTGCGCGGCTTCGCGCATCTCGATCACGTCCGTGAGCCAGTCACCCGTCTCGCGGGCAATGTCGCGGATCGCCCCCGTGATGATGCTCGCGATGTTGCCGACGTGCGTCGCGGCCGATTCGGTGATCACCTGCAGGGTGTCCTTCTCCCGCTCGAACTGACCCACCATGTCACCCTCACGCTGCTCGGAGCTGCCGGTCGGGTTCCACGGTAGTCGGCGACGGCGAATTCTGCGGAAGCGCCAGCTTCACGATCTTCTTCGCCACCGACCAGAGCTGCTTGCGCAGCGGCCCGGTGTGGTACGGCAGGCCGTACTTCTCGCAGATCGCGCGCACCTCGCCGGCGATCTCCGGGTACCGGCGCGCCGGGATGTCCGGGAACAGGTGGTGCTCGATCTGGTGCGACAGGTTGCCGCTCATGATGTGGAAGAGCGGGCCGCCGCTGATGTTCGCCGAACCGAGGATCTGCCGCAGGTACCACTGACCGCGCGTCTCCGAAGCGGTCTCGTCCTCGGTGAAGCTTTCGACGTCGGCCGGGAAGTGGCCGCAGAAGATGATCGCGAACGCCCACAGGTTGCGGGTCAGGTTCGCCGTCGCGTTGCCGAGGAACGTCAGCGGCGCCAGCGGCCCGGTCAGCAGCGGGAACAGGACGTAGTCCTTGCCGATCTGCCGCCCCGCCTTCCGCAGGATGCGACGCAGCACCGGCACGTTCTCGGCCCACGTGCGCTCGCCCTTGGCGACGTTCTCGATCTCGAGGTCGTGCAGCATGACGCCCCACTGGAAGAAGATCGCCAGCAGCGTCGCGTACACCGGGTTGCCGAGGTAGTACGGGTGCCACTTCTGGGCGTCGTCCATCCGCAGGACGCCGTAACCGATGTCGCGGTCCTTGTCGAGGATGTTCGTGTACGTGTGGTGGATGTAGTTGTGCGAGTGCCGCCAGTTCTCCGCCGGCGCCACGGTGTCCCACTCGAAGCGCTGCGAACTCAGCGCCGGGTCGCGCGTCCAGTCGTACTGGCCGTGCATGACGTTGTGGCCGATTTCCATGTTGTCGAGGATCTTGGCCACCGACAGTGCGCCGACGCCGACGAGCCACGCGGGCGGAAAGAACCCGGCGAACAGCAGTGCCCGCCCGGCGACCTCCAGGCCACGCTGCGTCTTGATGATGTCGTGGATGTAGTCGACGTCTTCCTGGCCCAGATCGTCGACGATCCGCTGCCGCAGCGCGTCGAGCTCGCGGCCGAACTCCTCGACCTGTTCCGGGGTCAGGCGATCCTGCAGACCGGTCATGGCTGTCTCCCTAAGCGTCGATCTCGACGTCCCCGACGGGGACGGAGATGCAGAGCTGGATTTCTTCGTCTTCTTCGCCGGAAATCTCGCCGGTGCGGGCGTTGCGGACGCGACCGGCGGTCTTGAGCTGGGTGCAGGAGAAGCAGATGCCCATCCGGCAGCCGTGCTCCGGCGACAGCCCGGCTTCTTCGGCCTGCTCCAGCAACGGCTTCCCCGAGTTCGCGCATTCGCGGCCGCTCCGCCGGAATCGCACCTGACCTCCGGCGTCCCCGAGAGTCAGCGCGGGCGGCGTGAACTCCTCGGTGTGCACGCGTTCACCCAACTGCTCGTGCACGGCGTCCATCAGCGGCTTCGGGCCGCACACGAACGCCTCCGCGTCGCGGAACCAGGGCGCGACCCGCGAAAGGTGCTCTGACGAAAAGAAGCCGTTCAGGTCCCCGCCGCCGGAGTGGGTGTACGCGTGCACCACGCGCAGCCCGGGGTGCCGGGCGGCGAGCTCGGCCAGTTCGGTGCGGTAGAGCGCGTCGGCCGGGCCGTTCGAGTACTGCAGGAACACGATCTCGCCGGGGTTCCCCTCGTCGACCAGGGTGCGGGCCATGGCCAGCACCGGCGTGATGCCGCTGCCGCCGCAGATGAGCAGCACCCGGTCCGGCCGGGCGGCGGGGAGCGTGAACGTGCCGTCCGGAGTGGACAGACCGACCACCGAGCCGACGCCGATCGAGCGGTTCAGGTGCCCGGAGACCAGGCCCTGCTCCTTGACCGTGAACTCCAGTTCGCCTTCGTACTGCGAACCGCACGGCGAATAGCAGCGCGTGCGCCGGACGCCGTCGATCTCCACCTGCAGGCGGACGTGTTGGCCGGCGGCGAAGCCGGGCCACGCGCGGCTGGGCCGGACGGTGAGGGTGACGCTGTCCGGCGTCTGCTTCCGCACCGCCGTGACCAGGCCGCGGATCTCGCGACGGACCAGCATCGGGTCGACGAGCTCCAGGTACCGGTCCATCCCGTGCGGCGTCAGCAGTGCCTCGGCCAGCGAGGCGAGACCGCGTACCCGCCGGGGGATGAGCGCCGTCATCGGGAACCTCCTCGGTTACAGTGAACGGCTGTACACTGAATAGTGCACTGCAGAAGTGGACACCCTGTCAACGCGGGAAGGCGAGGATGTGACGTGAGCAACGCGGTGGACGCAGTGTCGAGCGGGGCTCCGCCCCGGCCCCCGGCAGGGGGCAGGCCCCCTGCACCCCCAAAAGATGTCCGTACGCTGGAGCTCGTGTCCGAAGAGCCGGTGACCCGTCAGGAGCGCAAGCAGCGCACGCGTCAGGCGCTCCTGGACGCCGCCCTGGACATGCTGGCCGACCGCCCGTTCGCGACGCTTTCCCTGCGCGAGGTCGCCAAGGGCGCCGGAATCGTCCCGACGGCCTTCTACCGGCACTTCGCCTCGATGGAGGAACTGGGCGTCGCGCTCGTCGAAGAAGCGACGCGCACGCTGCGCGGCATGATGCGCTCGGCCCGCACCGACCCCGACACCTACCAGGGGATGATCAGCGCCTCGGTGGTCACGGTGCACCGGTTCGTCCGGGCGAACGAGGACCATTTCCGGTTCCTGACGCGCGAACGCTACGGCGGCGGTCCGCTCGCCAAGGCCATCGGCGTCGAACTCCGCCTGTTTTCCGGCGACCTCGCGATCGACCTCGCCCGGTTCGCGCCGCTGCGGTCGTGGAGCACCGAAGACCTGCACATGCTGGCCGACTTGATCGTTTCCGTGATGCTCGCGACGATTGTCGAACTGCTGGAAGCCCGCCCTGGTGAAGACGAGAAAATCACCGGAACGGCGGAAAAACGGCTGCGTCTTGTCCTGCTCGGCGTCCCGCACTGGAAAAGCGACTGAACGTTTCACGCACCCCATCCGTACTTCCGTGACAAACGGGAGACTTGCGACTCACGTCACTGGGGACTGTCGGTCCGGCGTGGTACAACCCTCGGATCGTGCCTCGCCGATGAGGAGGTCGTGTGGCGGACAGCGAACAGAGTCAGCAGCTCACCGTGGGTGTGGTGGCCGAGTCACGCCCCGGGGAGCGCCGGGTGGCCATGGTGCCGAAGCTCGTCGGGAGGCTCGCGCAACGCGGGTTGCGCGTCCTCGTCGAGCCGGGCGCCGGCGCCGGTGCGCACCTGAGTGACGACGCGTACACCCAGGCGGGCGCCGAACTCGGCGACGCGTGGGGCGCGCCGATCGTCGTCAAGGTCAACGCGCCCTCGCCCGGGGAAATCGCGAAGCTGAGCCGGGGCACCGTGCTCGTCGGTTTCCTCGATCCCCGCGGCAACCCGGAAGGGCTCGCGAAGCTCGAAGAAGCGGGCCTGCGCGCCTTCGCGATGGAGGCGATCCCGCGGATTTCCCGGGCCCAGGCGATGGACGCGCTGTCGTCGCAGGCCAGCATCGGCGGCTACCGCGCGGTGCTGCTCGCGGCGCAGAAGCTGCCGCGGTTCTTCCCGATGCTCACCACCGCGGCCGGCACGGTTCCGCCGGCCAAGGTGCTCGTGCTCGGCGCCGGCGTCGCCGGCCTGCAGGCGCTGGCCACCGCGAAACGGCTCGGCGCGCAGACCACGGGCTACGACGTGCGGCCCGAGGTCGGCGAGCAGGTCAAGTCGCTGGGCGCGCAGTTCCTGGACCTCGGCATCGAGGCGGTCGGCGAAGGCGGGTACGCCCGCGAGCTGACCCCGGAGGAACGCGAAGAACAGCAGCGGCGGCTCACCGAGGCCATCACGAGGTTCGACGTCGTGATCACGACGGCGCTGGTGCCGGGCCGCAAGGCGCCGACCCTGGTCACCGCGGACGCCGTCAAGGGCATGCCGGCCGGCTCGGTCGTCGTCGACCTGGCCGGGGAGTCCGGCGGCAACTGCGAGCTGACCAAGCCGGGCGAGGACGTCGTGGAGCACGACGTCACCATCTCGTCTCCGCTGAACCTGCCCGCCGAAATGCCTTCGCACGCCAGCGAGCTGTACGCGCGCAACGTCACCGAGCTGCTGGAGCTGCTCGTGACGAAGGAAGGCGCCCTCGAGCTGAACTTCGAGGACGAAATCGTCGCCGGTGCCTGCGTGGCCGGGCGCGAAGGGAGCGCGTCGTGAGTCCTTTGGTGCAGAACCTGGCTGTGCTGGTGCTCGCCGGGTTCGTCGGCTTCGCCGTCATCTCCAAGGTGCCCAACACCCTGCACACGCCGCTGATGTCCGGCACCAACGCCATCCACGGCATCGTGCTGCTGGGCGGCCTGGTCGTGCTCGGCCTCGGCGTCGACGGCGTGTTCAACAAGATCCTTCTGGTGATCGCCATCGCCTTCGGCACGATCAACGTCGTCGGCGGGTTCCTGGTCACCGACCGGATGCTGTCGATGTTCAAGGCCAAGAAACCCGTTGCCGGTGAGGAGGACGAGAAGTGACCGACTTCATCGCGATCCTCTACATCATCGCGTTCGCCCTCTTCATCTACGGCCTGATGGGCCTGACCGGCCCGCGCACCGCGGTTCGCGGCAACTGGATCGCCGCGGTCGGCATGGGCATCGCGGTGGTCGCCACCCTGCTCACGCCGGGCATGGGCAACTGGCTGCTGATCGTCCTCGGCGTCGGGATCGGTGTGGTCGTCGGCGTCCCGTCGGCGCGCAAGGTCAAGATGACCGCGATGCCGCAGATGGTGGCGCTGTTCAACGGCGTCGGCGGCGGCGCGGTCGCGCTCATCGCCTGGGTCGAGTTCAACTCCACCGACGGCTACGCGCACGAGCCGGTGTACATCGCGATCGCGTCCCTGTTCGCGGCGATCATCGGGTCGATCTCCTTCTGGGGCTCGAACGTCGCGTTCGGCAAGCTGCAGGAGCTGATCAGCGGCCGCCCGATCACCATGGGCAAGCTGCAGCAGCCGGTCAACGCGCTGCTCCTGCTGATCGCCGTCGTCTGCGCGGTGCTCATCATCACCGGCGGCGACAACGAACTGCTGATCATCGGCCTGCTCGTCGCGGCGGGCATCCTCGGCCTCACGGTCGTGCTGCCGATCGGCGGCGCGGACATGCCGGTGGTGATCTCGCTGCTCAACGCGTTCACCGGGCTGTCGGCCGCGGCGATGGGCCTGGCGCTGGACAACACGGCGCTGATCGTGGCCGGCATGATCGTCGGCGCGTCCGGCTCGATCCTGACCAACCTGATGGCCAAGGCGATGAACCGGTCCATCCCGGCGATCGTCGCGGGCGGCTTCGGCGGCGGCCCGGCGGTCGCGGCCGGCAGTGGGACGAAGGAAGCCCGTCCGGTGCGTTCGACCAGCGCGGCCGACACCGCGATCCAGATGGCGTACGCGAGCAAGGTCGTCGTGGTGCCCGGCTACGGCATGGCCGTGGCGCAGGCGCAGCACACCGTCCGCGAGATGGCGAAGCTGCTGGAGAAGAAGGGCATCACGGTCGCCTACGCGATCCACCCGGTGGCCGGCCGGATGCCCGGGCACATGAACGTGCTGCTCGCCGAGGCCGACGTGCCGTACGAGCAGCTCAAGGAGATGGACGAGATCAACTCCGAGTTCGCCCAGACCGACGTCGCGCTGGTGATCGGCGCGAACGACGTCACGAACCCGGCCGCGCAGACCGACCCCAGCTCGCCGATCTACGGGATGCCGATCCTCAAGGTCAACGAAAGCCGGTCCGTGATCGTCTTGAAACGCGGGATGAGCTCCGGGTTCGCCGGCATCGACAACGACCTGTTCTACGATCCGAAGACCAGCATGCTCTTCGGGGACGCCAAGTCGTCGGTGGGCGAGATCGTGGAGGAACTCAAAGCGCTATGACGACGGGGTCGGACGTCCGTGCCGCGTTCACGGACCCGGCCGAAAACCTGGCGTTCGACGAAGCGCTCCTCCGGGTCGCGTCCGGGTCACCGGTGCTGTGGCTCTGGCGCAACCCGGTGTGCGTCGTCGTGGGCCGCGGGCAGCGGATCACGCGCGAGGTGCGCGTCGACGAGTGCGCCCGCGACGGCGTCCCGGTGCTGCGCCGGGCCAGCGGCGGCGGCACGGTGTTCCACGACCCGGGAAACTTGAACGTGA
Source organism: Amycolatopsis vastitatis (assembly GCF_002234595.1). Lineage (GTDB taxonomy): Bacteria > Actinomycetota > Actinomycetes > Mycobacteriales > Pseudonocardiaceae > Amycolatopsis > Amycolatopsis vastitatis. Next base: position 44,193 of record NZ_NMUL01000043.1, on the reverse strand, counting down.
CGCTCGTCCTGCCCGGCCCGGCCGACCGGCCCCTGGAGGCGCTCGGCCAGGTGATGAGCGCGGCCGTCGACCAGCTCGGGCTGGTGCCGCGGATCGGCGACCGCGGGTTGTTCGTCGGGGACGCCAAGCTGTGCGGCTTCGCCGTGTTCCGCACGAAGACCGGGCTGCTGGCCCACTCGACGCTGCTGGTCGAGACGTCCGCCGGCCTCGTCGGCCGCTACCTGACGAGCGCGCCGCCGGACCCACGGCCGCTCGACTCCCACCGCAGCCCGGTGGCGTCGCTGGCCGAGCACGGCCTGCGGCCCGGCTTCCCCGCGGTCGAGGCGGCGGTGCGGGCGGCGGCGTCGCAGCTGCTCGGGACGTTCGTGCCCCGGCCGCCTTCCGCGGCGGAACTGGCGCGGCAGCGGGCGTTGCTGCACACCCGCTACCGCTACCCCTCCTGGCACGCGGACGGCGCCCAGCGCGCGGCCTGACCGCCGCGAAAGACCCCGGAGACCGACGGCCTCCGGGGTCTTCTGTCTCCTGTGGACTTACTCGGCCGCGGAGAACGTGACCGTGGGCACCTTGCGCGTGGACGCCGGGGTGGACTTCTTCGGCTCCGCCGCTTTCCGGGCCCGGGTGGTCTTCGCCGGTTCGGCCTTCGCCGTGGTCTTCGCGCGGGTGGTGGTCTTGGCCGGGGCCGCCTTCGCCGTGGTGGCCTTGGCCTTCGCGGCGGGCTTGGCGGCGGGCTTCGGAGCCGGGGTCTGGACGGGTTCGGCCTTCTTGGCGGCCGCGCGGCGACCGGCGGCCGGCTTCGCCGTCTTCGACGTGGCCTTGGCCCGCGGCAGCTTCGCACCCGGGACGAGCCGCGGGCGGTTCTTGCGGCCGCCGGTCCGGCGTCCGGCGTCGGCGTAGCGCTGCAGGAACTCGCGCAACGCCTCGGCGTTGGCGAAGGAGAGGTCGATGTCGTAGTCGATGCCGTCCAGCCCGAACCCGACGGTCTCCCCCGCGGGCTCGCCGGTCAGATCATCCAGCACCTGCACAGCCGTGTTCTTGGCCACGACAAACCTCCCGTGCTCGAACGTTGGTATTTCGCGCGCACCGGGCCCGACGGCACCCGGGCCGCCGATAACTTGCAGCTTCCTGACGGAGGATAGCCGTTCGCTTGCGCGATCCCGCGTAGTGGTGTGACCTGAAGCCATGTCTGGACAGACTTTTGACGTAGTGGTGATCGGTGCGGGTCCGGTGGGGGAGGTGGCCGCGGAACGGGCGGCCCGCGGAGGCCTCAAGGTCGCCCTCGTCGAGCACGAACGCTTCGGCGGCGAGTGCTCCTATTGGGCCTGCATCCCGAGCAAGGCGTTGCTGCGGCCGGGAAATCTCCTCGCCGCGGCGAAGCGGATACCCGGCGTGCCGGTCGGCGACCGGCTCGACCCCGCCGCGGTGTTCGCGCGGCGTGACTGGTTCACCGGCAAGGGCGACGACTCGGGGCAGGTCGACTGGGCCCGCGGCGCGGGTATCGAACCGGTTCGCGGGCACGGGGAAATCACCGGTGAGCGGGAGGTGACCGTCGGCGGCGACCGGGTGCTGACCGCGCGGCACGCGGTGATCGTCTGCACCGGCAGCGTGCCCCACCTGCCGTCGATCCCCGGGCTCGAGACGATCCGGCCGTGGGGTTCGCGGGAAGCCACGTCGGCGGAGTCCGCGCCGCGCCGGCTCGGCGTGCTCGGCGGCGGCGTGGTCGGCGTCGAGATGGCGCAGGCGTTCGCCTCGCTCGGGTCGGAGGTCCACCTGGTGATCACCGGTCCGCGGCCGTTGCCGCGCAACGCCGGGTTCGCCGGTGACCTGGTGCTGCACGGGCTGCGCGAAGCCGGCGTGTTCGTGCACACGATGTCCGGGGTCGAGGGGGTGGCCAAACCCGGGAACGACATCGAACTCGTGCTCAAGGACGGCGAGCGGCTCGTCGTCGACGAGTTCCTGGTGGCGACCGGACGCCGTCCCGCGACCGCCGGGCTCGGGCTGGAGCGCCTCGGGATCGAGCCCGGGCACGCACTGGAGGTCGACGACACCGGCCGGGTGTCCGCAGTGGACGGTGACTGGCTGTTCGCGGCCGGCGACGTCACCGGCCGCGCCCCGCTGACCCACCAGGGCAAGTACGGCGCCCGCGCGGCGGGCGACACGGTGGCGGCACTGGCGGCGGGTACGCCGGTGCCGGCTGAGCCGTGGAGCCGGTTCACGGCCACCGCCGATCACCACGCGGTGCCGCAGGTGGTGTTCACCGACCCGGAGGTCGCGGCGGTCGGCCTGGCGGACGCGCGGCCGGGGTCGGCGGACCGCGTCGTCGACATCGACATCGCGGTGGCGGGCTCGTCGCTGCACGCGGACGGCTACACCGGCAAGGCCCGGATGGTCGTCGACACCGAGCGGAACGTGCTGCTCGGCGTGACGTTCGTCGGCCAGGACGTCGCGGAGCTGGTGCACTCGGCGACGGTCGCGATCGTCGGCGAGGTGCCGCTGGACCGGCTGTGGCACGCGGTGCCGTCGTTCCCGACGATCAGCGAGGTGTGGCTGCGGCTGCTCGAGGCCTACGGGCTCTGAGTCACTGCGCGGGCAGGTCCAGGGCCGCCTTCGCGGCCCGGACCAGGCCGGGATCGTCCGGAGTGGATGGTCCCGGCGCCCACACCGCCTGCACCAGCCGGACGGAGGTGCCCTCCAGCTTGGAGGCGTAGGCGGCGTTCTCGAAGCGCGGCGCGGTGGCGCCCCACTTGCCGGTCTCGGTGGCGAGGTCGAGGATCCCGCCGCCGCCCGGGGTGTCGGCGACGGCCTTGAAGGCGGCGGCGTGGCCGGCGTCGGGGAATTCGACGATCCCGATGGTGACGGCGCCGGACCTGCCGTCGACGGTCGCGGCGTAGCTCGCCCGCCGCACGCCCGAGCAGCTGGTCTGCTGCAGGCTGGCCTGGGCGTCCCCGAAGGCGTGCGACGCGCACCGCTGGTCCCCGTCGGCGGCGCGCAGGGCGAACTGCAGGCTCTTGACGGGAGCGGGCCTGCCGGCGGCGGTGGACGGCGACGGGCTGACCGGAACGGGCGGCGGAGCGGCGGCGGTCCCGTCCCCGGTGGTGGCGACGGCGATCGCGGCGACGACCAGGACGACGAGCAACCCGATCGCGCCGAGTGGCAGCCAGCGGACGGTCCGCGAGGCCGCGGCGGCGGCTTCGGGCAGGGGTCTCGGTTTGGGGAAGGGGAGCGCCGGCTCGGGTGCGGCGGGTTCTGGGGCGAGCGGCCCGACGGTTTCGGTGTCCCCGGCCGACGGTTCGGGGGCATTCGCCGCGGTGGGGCCTGGGAGCCGCGGTGCCGCGGGTTCGGCGCCGGGGAACACGGGCCGCGGAGGGGTTTCGACGGGGTCCGGCTCGTCGTGCGGCGACGGGAGCACTTCGGTGGGTTCGGCTTCCGCGAGTGCTTCCTCGTCGGCGGGCGGGCGATCGGTCGCGGTGGTGGGCTCCGGGGCCGTGGTCGGCTCCTGCTCGGCCGGCGGCGGATTCTCGGTCCCGCTCGCGGCGGCCGAATCCTCCGTCACCGGATCAGGCAGGGCTGAAGCGGGCGCGGCCTCATCGGCATCTGTAGCGGCCGAAGCCGCCGCGATGGCTGCGCCCGCGGTAGCCGAAGCTGCCGCCGCCCCGCCGGGATCAACCGAGACCGCTGCCGAACCGGGGGCCGCCGCGGGCCGGGCTGGGGGCGGAGTGTCCCAAAGGGACTCCGGGGGCGAGTCGTCCGTCAACCGGCTGAAGCCTTCGCCCAGCAGCACCTCGTCCGAAAACTCCGGCGCCGAAGGTGCCAGCCCCCGGATCAGGGCCCTGACCTGGTCCACCGACCGCGGCCGGTGGGCCGTCGCCAGCGAGACCGTCGCCGCCAGCATCGTCGTCGGGGTCGGGTGCAGGACGCGGACCGGGCCCGCCAGGTCGCCCGCGGGCTGGTCGACCGTCTCCACGTACGGGCCCACCGCGATGATCGTCCCCACCGGGGCCGTCCCGGGGACCAGGGAGGCGATGCGCCGTTCGCACGCCTGGGAGATGTCCAGGGCTTCGGTGGCGGGATTGACCGCGTCGTCGTCCGCCACCAACGGCCAGCCGTCCGCCTTCCACGGAGCGCCCAGCGGGGCTTCCAGCCGCAGGGCCGGGTCCGGCAGGTCGACGCCGATCACGATGATCACGCCGTGGGGCAGCAGAACCACCGCTTCGATCGGGCGCTCGGTCACCGAGGCGACGCCGATCAGCGCGATGCCGCCGATGACGGTGCTGCCGCGGCCCAGGGACGCCAGTGCCGCCCGGACGTCGTCGGCCACCCGGGACTGCTGCCGCTCCAGGCGCACCAGTCGCACCGAAAACCCCTTTCCGCTCGTCGTTCCGGGTCATCACGCTAGCGCCCGCGGCCGTATCCACCGTGCGACACGGGGACGACGCGGCCGCGTGCCCTCCGAAAGTGGGGCACCGGGTGACTTGTGGTGTTCGTGTGGCCAAACAGCACGGTTGGGGTGCAGAATGTGCTACAACGCATCGGAGGCGGCATTCGGGAGCCGCGCTGAGGCCGCGCTGAAGCTCGAAGTAGGGCGTAGGGGAAGACGTCCCTCGTCGAGCAAGCGGAGGTAGCAGTGAGCACCCGTGGCAGCACCCGAGGTGTGGTGTACGTCCACTCGTCGCCGTCTGCGGTGTGTCCGCACGTCGAGTGGGCCATTTCGGGCACCCTGGGTGCCCGCGTTGACCTGAAGTGGACGGCGCAGCCGGCCAGTCCGGGTCAGCTTCGCGCCGAATGCGGATGGCGCGCGCCCGCGGGCACCGGCGCCAGACTGGCGTCCGCCCTCAAGGCGTGGCCGATGATTCGGTTCGAGGTGACCGAAGAGCCCAGCGCGGGCGTCGACGGCGAGCGGTTCTGCTTCGCGCCAGGCCTCGGCCTGTGGCACGGCCGGACCAGCGCCAACGGCGACATCGTGGTGGGCGAAGACCAGCTGCGCGCCCTCGTCAGCATGACCCGCGGGGGTGAGTCCCTCGCGCACAAGCTCGACGAACTCCTGGCCGCGAGCTGGGACGAGGCGCTCGAGCCCTTCCGTCACGCCGGCGACGGCGCGCCGGTGACCTGGCTGCACCAGGTCGGTTAGCGGCGGGACGGGGGCCGGTACGCTTCCGGGCGTGACCACCCCCGCCCCCAGCTCTCGCCAGCGCTGGCTGGTGCCCGTCGTGGTCGTGGTGCTGTCCGTGACCGTCGGTGGCGGCTTGATCGCGCGCGAGCTCTACCGCCGTCCGGACCAGCCCGCGGGCGACACCTCCGCGGCCGTGCCGACCCCGTCCACCGCGGGCAGCGCCGAGCAGGGCGCGGCGAACGAGGTCAGGATGACCGACGACGCGCGAGCGCATCCGCAGGCCGAAGCCGTCCGCCAGGTCCTGCAGAAATACTTCACCGCGATCAACACGCAGAACTACCAGCAGTGGACGAAAGTGGTCAGCGCACAGCGGGTGCTCGACCAGCCACCCAACGTGTGGCTCAAGGGGGTGCGCTCCACAGAGGACAGTGACGCCCTCGTCTACCGGATCGAGCGCGGCTCGGGCGCGTCGCTGCGGGTCCTCGTCGGGTTCACCAGCAAACAGGACCCCGAGGACGCGCCGCTGTTCTTCCCGGAGCGGTGCATCAAGTGGCGACTCGTGCTCCCGATGGTCGTCGACGGCTCCGCGTTGAAGATCGACACCGTCGACAAGGGGCCACAGCCCGAACACGAGAAGTGCTGAACGCGTGAAAAAAGGGGGCCCGGCCGAAGCCGGCCCCCCTTTTTTCACGCCATCAGGACACGGTGAACAGCAGCGCCGTGTTGTGCCCGCCGAAGCCGAACGAGTTGCTGATCGCCGCGGTCAGCTCGACCTTGCGCGGTTCGCCCGCGACGACGTCCAGCTGCACCCGCGGGTCCAGGTCGGTCAGGTTCAGGGTGGCCGGCACCAGACCGTGGTAGAGCGACAGGATCGTGATGATCCCCTCCACCGCGCCGGCCCCGCCGACGAGGTGGCCGAGCGAGCCCTTCGGTGCCGTCACGATCGCGTGGTCGCCGACCGCCTTGCGGATCGCCGCCGCCTCGCCGATGTCACCGACCACAGTGGACGTCGCATGCGCGTTCACGTGCCCGACCTCCGCGGCGGTCACCCCGGCCATCTTCATCGCCGCGCGCATCGCGGCGATCTGGCCGATGCCCTCGGGGTGGTTGCCGGTGATGTGGTAGGCGTCCGAGGTGATGCCGTGTCCCGCGATCGTCGCGTAGATGCGCGCCCCGCGGGCCTTCGCCTGGTCGGCGCGCTCCAGGATGACCACGCCGGCGCCCTCGCCGAGGACGAAGCCGTCGCGGCTGGAGTCGAACGGCCGCGACGCGCTCGCCGGGTCGTCGTTGCGCGTGGACACCGTGCGGGCCTGGGCGAACCCGGCCAGGGTGATCGGGTGGATGCACGCCTCGGCGCCCCCCGCGACCACGACGTCGGCGCGGCCGGAGCGGATCATCTCCACCCCGTTCGCGATGCCCTCGGCACCCGAGGCACAGGCCGAGGCCGGGGAGTGCACCCCGGCCCGCGCCTTGAGGTCGATGCCCACGTGCGCGGCCGGGCCGTTCGGCATCAGCATCGGCACGGTCAGCGGCGACACCTTGCGGAGACCCTGCTGGTGCAACAGGTCGTTCTGGGTGAGCAGCGTGACCGGGCCGCCGATGCCGGTGCCGATCGACACGCCGAGGCGGTCGGGGTCGACGTCGGTGTGCTCGTCGGTCGGCTCGGTGTACCCGGCGTCGGCCCACGCCTGCCGGGCGGCGATCAGCGCGACCTGCTCGCAGCGGTCCAGCCGGCGGGCCTGGACCCGGGGCAGGACGTCGGCCGGGTCGACGGCCAGCTGACCGCCGATCTTGACCGGCAGCTGCAGCTCCTCGACCCAGTCGGCCTCGATCGCGCGAACCCCGCTCGCCCCGGCCAGCAGACCGTCCCAGGTGGACGTGACGTCCCCGCCGAGCGGTGTGGTGGCGCCGAGACCGGTGATCACGACGTCGATGTTGCTCATGGGAGTCTCCTCAAGGAGGGAAGAGGCCTTACTTGGAGTTGGCCGACACGTAGTTCACCGCGTCGCCCACGGTCTTGAGGTTGGCGAGCTCGTCGTCCGGGATCTTGACGCCGAACTTGTCCTCGGCCTGCACGGCGATCTCGACCATCGACAGCGAGTCGATGTCCAGGTCGTCCACGAACGACTTCTCGGCGGTGACGTCGTCCTGAGCCACACCGGCGACCTCTTCGACGATCTCGGCGAGGCCGGCGAGGATCTCAGCGTTGTCAGCCATGGGGTGTTCCCTTCTCGGTCTTTCTGGGGTCTGGTTTCCCGTGGGCGAGTGCCCGCGGGGAGCGTAACGGTGATCAGGGGCAGACGAACGCCTGCCCGGCGTAGGACAGGCCCGCGCCGAACCCGACCGCCAGCACCACGTCACCGGGCTTGGCCGTCCCGGCCTTGCGCATGTGGTCCAGCGCGAGGGGGATGGACGCCGACGAGGTGTTGCCGGAGTACCTGATGTCGTCGGCGACGACCATGTCGTCGCGGGCGCCGTTGGCCCGCAGCTTCTTCGCGATCGCCTCGACGATGCGCAGGTTCGCCTGGTGCGGGATCAGCACGTCCACATCGGACGGCTTGAGCCCGGCGGCCTCCAGCGCCTCCATCGCGATCGGCGCGATCTTCGTGGTCGCCCACCGGAAGACCGACTGGCCCTCCTGGTAGATGAACTTCTCGTCGCGCATGTAGATCAGGTCGACCAGGTCGCCGGCGCTGCCCCAGGACACCGGGCCGATCAGCGGCTCGTCGGACGCGCCGACGACCGCGGCGCCCGCGCCGTCGGCGAAGATGATCGCGTTCGCGCGGTCGGTGGGGTCGATCCAGTCGGTGAGCTTCTCGGCGCCGATCACGAGGACCTTCTTCGCCGAGCCCCCGCGGATCAGGTCGGAGGCGACGCCGAGGCCGTAGCAGAACCCGGCGCACGCGGCGTTGAGGTCGAACGCGCCGGGGCTCGGGATGCCGATCCGCGCGGCGACCTGGGCGGCGGCGTTCGGGATCGGGGTCGGCATGGTGCAGTTCGGGAGGATCACCGTGTCCACTTCGGACGGGTCGACCCCGGCGTCGGCGAGCGCGGCGGTGCCGGCGGCGACGGCGAAGTCGGTCAGCAGCTCGTCCTTCTCGGCGAACCGCCGCTCGATGATCCCGACGCGCGTCCGGATCCACTCGTCGTTGGTGTCCATGATCTCCGAGAGGTCGTCGTTGGTGACGATCTTCTCGGGCTGCGCGCTGCCGATGCCCAGCACGCGGCTGCCGCGGGAGCCGGGGTTGAGGCTCAGGGCGGGTCGGTCGGTCACGAGGCGTCCTCCTGGCGCAGTGCCGCCAGTTCGGCCGGCGTCTTGAGCGCGGTGGTAGTGGTGACGACGCCCTTGAGCTGCCGCTTGACCAGGCCGGTCAGGGTGCCCGCGGGCGCGAGTTCGATCGTGCGGGTGACGCCGAGGGAGGCCAGGCCGTCCATCGTCAGGTCCCAGCGGACCGGGCGGGTGACCTGCGAAACCAGCCGGCGGAGGTACTCGGCCCCGCTGGTGACGACGGTGCCGTCCACGTTGGACAGCAGCGGGCGGACCGGGTCGGCCGGGGTCAGCTCGGCGGCGTGGGCGCGCATCGCCTCTTCGGCGGGCTCCATGTACCGCGTGTGGAACGCGCCGGCGACCTTGAGGGCGCGGATCTTCGTGCCTTCCAGGGGCTCGGCGACGATCTTCGCGATCGCGTCGGCGGCGCCGGAGGCGACGATCTGCCCGGCACCGTTGCGGTTCGCGGCGGTCAGGCCCTGCTCCTCGAGCCACGCGACGACCTGCTCGGGGTCCCCGAGCATCACCGCGGCCATCGACGTCGGTTCCAGCGCACACGCCTTCGCCATCTCGGCGCCGCGGACGGCGGCGAGCGCGACGGCGTCTTCCGGCTTGAGCACCCCGGCGATCGCGGCCGCGGCGAGCTCGCCGACGGAGTGACCGGCGACCGGCGCGTCCGCGGGCACCGGGGCGGTGGCCTGGAGGTGCTCGAAGGTGAGCAGTGACAGGGCGACGATCAGCGGCTGCGCGATCGCGGTGTCCTGGATCTCGTCGGCGTCCGCCTCGGTGCCGAGGCGGAGCAGGTCGAGCCCCGCGCGGTCGGACCACTGGACCACGCGCTCGCGCGCGCCGTCGAGGTCGAGCCAGGGCGTGAACATACCGGGGGCCTGGGCCCCCTGGCCGGGAGCGAGGACTGCTGCTGTCACCCTTCAAGACAACACGGCGAGAGTGCTTTCCCGTGATGCCGACGCTCACAGTGTCTGCCCGGCGTCTTTGTCGGAACCCTCCAAAGATGCGCCGCAGAACCTCGCGCGTAACCCGGATGCCTTGTCGGGTTCAATCACCTTTCGCTGTTAAGTCCATCACGTGACGGCCGTCTCGGCAAGGCTCGGTCCCGCGGGCTGAGCAGGACCACCGGGATCAGCCGGTGGCTGTCTCCGGTCACCAAAGTCCGCGGGCCCGCGCCAGCCGCCCGACGGTCAGCGCGATCCGCAGCACCAGGGCGTCGCGCGGGTCGGTCGGCTGGTAGCCCGTCAGGTCCGCCGCCTTCCGCAGCCGGTACCGGACGGTGTTCGGGTGGACGAACAGCGTCTTGGCGCACGTCTCGAGCACCCCGCCGCTCTCCAGGTACGCCTCGACCGTGCGCTGGAGGGTCGGGCCCGCCTCTTCCAGCGGCCGTGCGATCGTGTCCACCAGCAGGCGTTCCGCCTCCGCGTCCCCGGACAGCGCGCGCTCGGGCAGCAGGTCCCCCGACCGGACCGGCCGGGGCGCGCCCGGCCAGCCGACCACCGCACGCAGCCCCGACAGCGCTTCCGTCGCGCTGTGGTGGGCCTCCGCCAGGGTCGGCACCGTCGGGCCGGCCACGACCGGGCCGTCGGCGAACGCCACCGACATCCGGGCCAGGATCTCCCGCTCCTTCACGCCGCCGTCGGTCGGCCCGCCCACCACGACCACCAGCCGGGAGCCCTGCACCGACAGCAGCACCGGGCGGCCGACGCGGGCCGCGCGGCTGCGGACCTCGAACACGATCGTCGGCGGGTCCTCCGACGGCGGGTTGCCGACCAGCACCGTGGCGGCCGCCGACGGCTCCCAGCCCAGCGCCGTGGCGCGCGAGAGGACCGACTCCTCGGCGTCGCCGCGGACGATGCCGTCGACGACCAGCGCCTCGAGCCGGGCGTCCCACGCGCCGCGAGCCTCGGCCGCGGCGGCGTACGAGTTCGCCGCCGCGAACGCGATTTCCCGGCCGTAGCGCAGGATTCCTTCGATCAGCGCCGCGCGTTCCGCCTCGTTCGCGGCGAACTCGGGCAGCTGCTCCTCGAACACCTCGATGGCGAGCCGCACCATGCCGACCGCCTGGCGCAGGCTGACCCACCGGGACAGCTCGGCCGGCGCGTCGCGGAAGGCCTCGGTCGTGAGCTTCAGGGCCTCCTTCGAGTCCCGCAGCCAGTCGACGAACCCCGACGCCCCGGCCTGGGTGATCAGCAGGACGCTCGCGCGCTGGTCGGCGGGCAGCCGGGTGAACCACGGCAGCCGCTGTTCCATCACCGCGATGCTGGCGCTCGCCAGGCTGCCGGAGGCGCGTTCGAGCTGCCGGAGCGTCTTCGCGGACAGTCCGTGGTGCTTCGGCACCCGGCGCGGGGTGGTGGTTCCATCCATGGCGGAGGCGATCCTACGTGCCCGCAACTTTCGTAGCCCCTCGCGGCAACGCGCGACGGTAGTCAGTGCGTGTACGGACTGCCTAGGATCGGGGCCACACAGGAACGGGGGACCGGGATGACCGGGTTGGAGATCGACACGATATCCAAACGCTACGGCGACGTCGTCGCCTTGCGTGAAATGACATTCGACGTCCGGCCGGGCGAATTGTTCGGATTCGTCGGAAGCAACGGCGCCGGCAAGACCACGACCATGCGGATCGCGCTCGGCGTGCTTTCCGCCGACGGCGGCGAAGTCCGCTACGACGGCGTGCCGGTGACGCACGAAACGCGTCGCCACATCGGGTACATGCCGGAAGAACGCGGGCTCTACCCGAAGATGAAGGTGGCCGAGCAGCTGACGTACCTCGCACGGCTGCACGGCATGTCCGCCGCCGACGCGCGGTCGTCGGCAGACAAGTGGACCGAACGGCTCGGCGTCGCCGGCCGCCGCGACGACGAGGTGCAGAAGCTCAGCCTCGGCAACCAGCAGCGCGTCCAGCTGGCCGCGGCGCTGGTGCACGAGCCGCGGATCCTGGTGCTCGACGAGCCGTTCTCCGGCCTCGACCCGGTCGCGGTCGACGTGATGAGCCAGGTGCTCAAGGAAAAGGCCGCCGAGGGCGTGCCGGTCGTGTTCTCCAGCCACCAGCTCGACCTGGTGGAGCGGCTCTGCGACCGGGTCGGGATCGTCCGCAGTGGACAGATGGTCGCCAAGGGCACGGTCGGCGAGCTGCGGGCGGGCGGTGCCGTGCGGCTGCGGGTCGACGTCCCCGAGGCCACCGACGAGTGGGCCGACGGCCTGCCCGGCGTGAAGGTGCTCGGCCGGACGGGCGCGGTGACCGAGCTCGAGCTGGGCGAAGGCGCCGACGACCAGGCCGTGCTCAAGGCCGCGCTGGCCACCGGGCCGGTCCGCGAGTTCGCGCGCGAACAGCCGTCGCTGGCCGACCTGTTCCGCTCCGTCGTCACGACCGAGGAGGTCCCCGCATGAGTGAGCCTGCGAACGAATCATTCAACACTGCGCCGACCGCTCAGGCCGCACCGAGCGTCAGCGAGGTGTGCGCATGAGCACCCCGGTCCCGGACGTCCGGATGAGCCCCACGGCGGCGGTCGGGCTGGTCGCCTCCCGCGAGATCAGCACCCGCTTGAAGTCGAAGGCCTACCGCATCAGCACCGTGGTCATGCTGCTGCTGATCGTGGTCGGCATCCTGGTGATCAAGCTGATCACCGGGGGCGGTGGCCCCGACGCGAAGGTCGGTTTCACCACCGCGACCGCCGCCTTCTCGGTGCCGATGAAAGCGGCCGGGAAGACCCTCGACGAGAACATCGAGACCACGGAGGTCCCCGACGAAGCCGCCGGGCGCGCGAAGCTGGCCGACGGCTCGCTCGACGCGCTGCTGACCGGCGACGGCAAGAGCGTGCACGTCCAGGTGAAGAAGGACCTCGACGGCAAGCTCGCGAACGTCCTGCAGGTGCTGTCCCAGCAGGTGGCGATCAACCAGCAGATCACCGCGCTGGGCGGGAACCCCGCGCAGTTCCAGACCGCGATCGCGTCCGCGAAGTTCGTCGAGGACCCGCCGCTGGAGGAGCCGTACGACTACAACGGCCAGCAGCTCGTGCTGGGCATCATCGCCGGCATCCTGATCTACATGTCGCTGTTGATGAACGGCCAGACCGTCGCGCAGGGCGTCGTCGAGGAGAAGACCTCGCGGGTGGTCGAGCTGCTGCTGTCGACGATCAAGCCGTGGCAGCTGATGGCGGGCAAGGTGCTCGGCATCGGGACGGTCGGGCTGATCCAGATGGTCGTGATCGGCGTCGGCGGGGTGGTGGCCGGGCTGGCCACGAACGTGCTCACCATTTCCGTCTCGGCGGCCGTGGGCACCGTGGTCTGGCTGATCGTCTGGTACCTGCTCGGGTTCTTGATGTACTCGATCGTGTTCGCCGCGCTCGGGGCGCTGGTTTCGCGCCAGGAAGACGTCGGCGGCGCGACGATGCCGGCGCTGATGTTCGTGATCGCCGGGTACGTGATCGGCATTTCCGTGCTGCCGTCGGATCCGGGCAACACGTTCGTCGAGGTGCTTTCGGTGATTCCGGTGTTCTCGCCGACGCTGATGCCGATGCGGCTGGCGATGGGCGGAGTGCCCGTTTGGGAAGCGGTGGTGTCGGTGGGGCTGGTGGTGCTGTTGATTCCGGGACTGATCTGGCTCGCCGCCCGGATCTACCGGAATGCGGTGATGCGCACCGGCGCGAAGGTGAAACTCCGCGACGCCTTGCGCGCCGCCTGACGTTTTCCGCTGTTCACCGGCCCTCGGAAGCTCCGGGGGCCGGTTTCTTTCGTCCGGGTGGATCCATCGGCCCCAAAATGCTCGAGGCCGCCCGGCGCTTGCGGTTTACGCTGCGCCGGACGGCCTCGTCTCCCCGGTCCCCACCGGTAGAACCAGTATGGCCACGGGTGATCTTCGCGCGCCAGTCGTCTCACTCGATCGTGGGGCGCACGAGTTGCCGCCGCCGGGTACCTGATCAACGATCCGGTGCAAAACCAGTGGAGGGAGTCGGTATGGGCCAGCAACTGAAGGACGGGCTCGGGCAGGCGTGGGCGATGGTGGCCACGTTCGTCCCGAAACTCGTCGGATTCCTGATCGTCCTGCTGATCGGCTGGCTGATCGCGAAGGCCGTTTCGAAAGCGCTGGCGATGGTCCTCGGAAAAGCCGGGTTCGGGAAACTCGTCGCGAAGACCGGCCTGAGCGGAAAGGTCGGCCAGCAGAACATCGATGCGACCGGGATCCTGGTGAAACTGGTCTACTACTTCGTCCTGCTGATCGCGCTGCAGCTGGCGTTCGGCGTTTTCGGGCCGACCAACCCGGTGAGCCAGCTGCTGAACGACATCATCGCGTTCCTGCCGCGGATCGTGGTGGCGCTGGTGCTCGTGGTGGTCGCCGCGGCCATCGCGAAGGTCGTCCGTGACGTCGTTTCGTCCGCGATGTCGGGCCGGCCGGCCGCGCGCCCGCTGGCGCTGGGTGCCTACTGGCTGATCATGGCGTTCGGCATCATCGCGGCGCTCGGCCAGGTGAACGTCGCGACGATGATCACCGGCCCGGTCCTGATCGCGGTGCTGGCGACGATCGCCGGAGTGATCATCGTCGGCTTCGGCGGCGGCCTGATCAAGCCGGCCCAGGACCGCTGGCGCGGCTGGATCGCGAACATGGAGCACCAGCTGGAGACGCCGAAGCAGCGCAGCGGCGAGATGGGCACGAGCGCGGCCCCGCGGGCGGCGGTCGGTGCGGACGCCACCCCGACCCCGCCGGTCGGGACCCCGCGCCCCCAGATCTGAGCGGGGAGTCCACGACGGGCCCGGCGGACGGGGAAGCCGCCGGGCCCGTCCCATGCTCCGGGATGTTCCGCCGCTCACAGTCCCTGGGGAATGCGTCCGTCACGGAGCATGTTGGGAGCCGTAGGACGAAAGGGGCGTGTCGTGGACTTCCTCCTGCACCACGGGATCACCGTGCTGGGCCAGTGGATCTCGATCGCGGAGCTCGCCGGGCAGGTGTTCGCGCTGGCGGTCGTGTTCCTCGCGCAGCGTCGCACCCTGTGGACGTGGCCCGTGCAGGTCGGGGCGACCGTGCTGCTGTTCGCCGTCTACGTCTCGGCGCACCTCGGCGGGCTCGCCGCCCGGCAGGTCGCGATCCTCGCCATCTCCCTCTACGGCTGGTGGGCCTGGACGCGCCGCAAGGACCCGGTGTTCGGCGTCGTCGTGCGGAAGGGCCGGCTCGCCGAACGGCTGGCCATGCTCGGCGCCTTCGCCGCCGGCACGACCGTGATGGCCCTGGTCCTGGACGCCCTGAACGCGTCCTGGGCGCCCTGGCCGGACGCGGCGATCTTCGTCGGGACCCTCGTCGCCTTCGGGGCGCAGGGGGCGGGGCTCGTCGAGTTCTGGCTGGTCTGGCTGGTCGTCGACGCGATCGGCGTGCCGCTGCAGATCTCGTCCGGGCTGTACTTCTCCGCCGCGGTCTACATCGTCTTCGCGGGCCTCGTCGTGCACGGCTGGTGGAGCTGGAACCGCTCGGCCCAGCAGGTCCGGGCTCGCGAGGTCACGGCGGTCTCCAGCTGAGCACCGCCGTGCTCTGACCCCGTACGAGTCAGGGCTTGACCGGCCGGGGCAGGACGGCGAGCGCGGTCTCGGCGATCGCGCGGAGGCCGTCCGGCTCGACGCCGCCCTTGCCCAGTGCTTCGAGGCCGCGCAGGACGGCCAGCACGAGCCCGGCGAGGTGGGCGGGGTCCGGGCCGGCGTCGATGTCACCCGCGCGCTGGGCGCCCGCGATGCACGCGGCCAGCTGTTCTTGCAGGTCCCCGAACACCCGTCGGGTCCGGGCCGCGACGGCTTCGTCGTGCTCGGCGCATTCGGCCGCGCTCTTGGCGATCAGGCAGCCCCGGCGCGCCTGGTCGGCGGCGACGGATTCGGCGATCGCCCGCACGTGGTCGCCGAGTCGCCGGTACGCGGTTTCGTCGGGGCCTTCGAGCTGCCTGCGCGTCCCCTCGGTCGCTTCGGCGCAGTAATGGTCGTAGACGCGCAGGAACAGCGCGTGCTTGTCGCCGAAGGCGCCGTAGAGGCTGCCTTTCCCGAGGCCGGTCACGGCGGCGATGTCGTCCACCTTCGTGCCGGCGTAGCCGGTCTCCCAGAACTGGTCCCTGGCCGCGCGCAGGACCGCTGCCTCGTCGAAGCTCCGGGGTCTGGCCATGGGGTCAGGCTACCCGTTCTTGACTGGATCGTCCAGAACGGCGTACGTTCTGGACGAAGTAGTCAAGAATTGGAGAAGCATCGTGAACCTGGAGAACAAGACCGCCGTGGTGACCGGCGGCGGCACCGGCATCGGGCGCGCCATCGCGAAGCGGTTCGCGGCCGAAGGCGCGCACGTGTTCATCACGGGCCGCCGCAAGGAAGCCCTCGACGACGCGGTCGCCGAAATCGGCGGCGGTGTGACGGCGGTCCGGGCGGATTCGGCGAACCTCGCCGACCTCGACGCGCTCTACCGCGCGGTGGCCGAGCGGGGCCGCGGCCTGGACATCGTGGTGGCCAACTCCGGCGGCGGGGTCCTGGCCCCGCTCGGCGAGATCACCGAAGAGCAGTTCGACGCCACATTCGGCACGAACGTCAAGGGTGTCCTGTTCGCCGTCCAGAAGGCGCTGCCGCTGCTGAACGAGAACGCGTCGATCATCCTCACGGGCTCGACGACGTCGACGCGGGTCAGCCCGGCCTTCAGCGTCTACGCGGCGACGAAGGCGGCGGTCCGCAACTTCGCCCGCACCTGGGCGCTCGACCTGAAGGGAACCGGCACGCGGGTCAACGTCCTGAGCCCGGGACCGACGCACACCCCGGGCCTGCTGGGCCTGGTGCCCGACGACGCGCAGCAGGGCCTGGTCGACGGCCTCGCGGCCGACGTGCCGCTCGGCCGCCTCGCGGACCCGGCGGAGATCGCCGCCGCGGCGCTGTTCCTGGCCTCCGAAGAGTCGAGCTTCGTCAACGGCATCGAGTTCTTCGTCGACGGAGGCCAGGCGCAGGTCTGACTAACGCAGGGTGGCGTGGCTCGGCGTCAGGTCCTTCAGGGTGCGGACGCCGAGCAGCTGCATCGTGCGGACCATCTCCGTGCGCAGGATGTCGACGCAGCGCTGGACGCCGCGCTCGCCGCCGGCCATCAGGCCGTACAGGAACGCGCGGCCGACCAGCACCGCGTTCGCTCCGCGGGCGATCGCCGCCACGATGTCGCCGCCCGACAGGATGCCCGTGTCGATCCAGACCTCCGCGCCGCCCTGGACCTCGTCCAGCACCGCCGGGAGCAGTTCCAGCGGCGTCGGCGCGCGGTCGAGCTGGCGGCCGCCGTGGTTGGACAGCAGGACCGCGTCGGCGCCGTGCTTCACGACGTCGCGCGCGTCTTCGACGCTCTGGACGCCCTTGACCACGAGCTTGCCCGGCCAGGTCCGGCGCACCCAGTCGAGGTCGTCGTAGTTCAGCGTCGGGTCGAACAGCTTGTTCAGCAGCTCGGCGACAGTGCCGTCGAAGTGGCTGAGCGAGGCGAACTGCAGCGGCTCGGTGGTGAGCAGGTTGAACCACCACGCCGGGTGCGTCGCGCCGTCGAGGAACGTCTTGAGGGTGAGCGCCGGCGGGATGGTCAGCCCGTTGCGGACGTCGCGCAGGCGCGCCCCGCCGACCGGCGTGTCCACGGTCAGCATGAGCGTGTCGTAGCCGTGCTCCCACGCGCGATTCATCAGATCTTCGCCGGCGGCGTGGTCGCGCCAGACGTAGAGCTGGAACCACTTGCGGGCGCCCGGCGCGGCCGCCGCCAGGTCCTCGATCGACGTCGTCGCCATCGTCGAGAGCCCGACCGGGATGCCGTTGCGCTCCGCGACGCGGGCGACCGCGCTCTCGCCCTCGTGCTGCATCATCCGGGTGAACCCGGTGGGGGCGAAGGCGAACGGCAGCGCCGACGTCTTGCCGAGGATCTCCCGTGAGGTGTCCACATCGGACACTCCGCGCAGCACGTTCGGGTGGAACTCGACGCGGCGGTAGGCCTGCCGGGCGCGCAGCAGGCTGTCCTCGAGCTCGGCCGCGCCGTCGGTGTAGTCGAACGCCGCCCGCGGGGTCCGCTTGCGCGCGATCATCCGCAGGTCGGCGATGGTGTGCGCGTTCGCCAGCCGCCGGTCCGTCGGGTTCAGCACGATCGGCTTCGGCCGCAGGATCTGCTTCAGCTCGGCCGGCTTCGGCAGTCGGCGCTTCGTCACCTTCATCAACTCCCTACACGCAACGGGACCCGGCAGACATCGGATGTCTGTCGGGTCCCGAACCTAGCAGCAGGTCACGCGTTCCCGGAATCCGACGTCTGCGGCCCGGCGGCCGTGATGTCGTCGAGCCGGTACTTCGTGGCCGCATCGAGGACCTTCGCCTGGTCGACCTCGCCGCGCTTGGCCAGGATCGACAGCGCGCCGACGGTGATCGACTCGGCGTCGACCAGGAACTTCCGCCGGGCCGCCGGCCGGGTGTCGGAGAAGCCGAACCCGTCGGTGCCCAGCGTCAGCATGTCGGTCGGGACGTACGGGCGGATCAGGTCCGGCACCGCGCGCATCCAGTCCGACACCGCCACGACCGGGCCGTTGCTGCCGGAAAGCGCCTCCGTGACGTACGGCACGCGCGGCTCGCTGCCCGGGTAGAGCAGGTTGTCGTGGTCGATCTCGACGGCTTCACGCCGCAGCTCCGTCCACGACGTGGCCGACCACACGGCCGCCCGCACGCCCCACTCCTCGGCCAGCATCTTCTGCGCCTTCAGCGCGTCCGGCATCGTGACGCCGGAGACCAGGATCTGGACCTCCGGGCCGTCGCCCGAGGGCGCGTCGGCGTACTTGTACAAGCCCTTGAGCAGGCCGTCGACGTCGAGGTTCTCGGGCTCGGCGGGCTGCTGGTACGGCTCGTTGTAGATCGTCATGTAGTAGAAGACGTTCTCGCCGTTGCCGTCCGGGCCGGTCTCGCCGTACATCCGGCGCAGGCCGTCCTTGACGATGTGCGCGATCTCGAACGACCACGCCGGGTCGTAGGCCACCGCGGCCGGGTTGGTCGCCGCCAGCAGCAGCGAGTGCCCGTCCGCGTGCTGCAGACCTTCACCCGTCAGGGTGGTCCGGCCGGCGGTCGCGCCGAGGACGAACCCGCGGGCCATCTGGTCGGCGGCGGCGTAGAGGCCGTCACCGGTCCGCTGGAACCCGAACATCGAGTAGAAGATGTAGATCGGGATCATCGGCTCGCCGTGCGTCGCGTACGACGTGCCGACGGCGGTGAACGACGCGGTCGAGCCCGCCTCGTTGATGCCCTCGTGCAGCAGCTGGCCCTTCTCGGACTCCTTGTAGGCCAGCATCAGGCTCGCGTCGACCGACGTGTACGTCTGGCCGTGCGGGTTGTAGATCTTGGCCGTCGGGAACATCGAGTCGAGGCCGAAGGTGCGGGCCTCGTCCGGGATGATCGGGACGACGCGCTTGCCGATCTCGGAGTCCTTCGCCAGCTCGCGGACCAGCCGGACGAACGCCATCGTGGTGGCGACCTCCTGCTTGCCGGAGCCCTTCCGGATGCCTTCGTAGACCTTGTCGCCGGGCAGAACCAGGGCCTTGGCGGCCTTCGGCCGGCGTTCGGGCAGGAAGCCGCCGAGCGCCTTGCGGCGGCCGATCATGTACTCGATCTCGGGCGAGTTCGCGCCCGGGTGGTAGTACGGCGGCAGCTTCGGGTTGCGCTCCAGCTCCTCGTCGCTGATCGGGATCCGCTGCGAGTCGCGGAACAGCTTCAGGTCGTCGAGGGTGAGCTTCTTCATCTGGTGCGTGGCGTTGCGGCCCTCGAACGCCGGGCCCAGGCCGTAGCCCTTGATCGTGTGGGCCAGGATCACCGTCGGCTGGCCGTGGTGCTCCAGCGACGCCTTGTAGGCCGCGTACACCTTGCGGTAGTCGTGGCCGCCGCGCTTGAGGTTCCAGATGTCGGCGTCGGAGAGGTCCTTGACCAGGTCCTTCGTCCGCGGGTCGCGGCCGAAGAAGTGCTCCCGGACGAAGGCGCCGTCGTTGGCCTTGTACGTCTGGTAGTCACCGTCCGGGGTCACGTTCATCAGGTTGACCAGCGCGCCGTCGCGGTCGGCGTGCAGCAGCGAGTCCCACTCGCGGCCCCAGATCACCTTGATGACGTTCCAGCCGGCGCCGCGGAAGTACGACTCCAGCTCCTGGATGATCTTGCCGTTGCCGCGCACCGGGCCGTCGAGCCGCTGCAGGTTGCAGTTGATCACGAAGGTCAGGTTGTCGAGGCCCTCGCCGGCGGCCACGTGAATGAGGCCCCGCGACTCGGCCTCGTCCATCTCGCCGTCGCCGAGGAACGCCCAGACGTGCTGGTCGTCGGTGTTCTTGATGCCGCGGTCGCGCAGGTAGCGGTTGAACCGCGCCTGGTAGATGGCGTTCATCGGGCCGAGGCCCATCGACACCGTCGGGTTCTCCCAGAACTCCGGCATCAGCCGCGGGTGCGGGTACGACGGCAGGCCGCCGCCCTCGCCGGCGTGCGAGTACTCCTGGCGGAAGCCGTCGAGCTGCGACTCGCTCAGCCGGCCCTCGAGGAAGGCGCGGGCGTAGATGCCGGGGGAGGCGTGGCCCTGGATGTAGATCTGGTCGCCGCCGCCGGAGTGGTCCTTGCCGCGGAAGAAGTGGTTGAAGCCCACCTCGTACAGCGCGGCCGAGGAGGCGTAGGTCGAGATGTGCCCGCCGACGCCGACGCCCGGGCGCTGCGCCCGGTGCACCATGATCGCCGCGTTCCAGCGGATGTAGGCGCGGTAGCGGCGCTCGATCTCCTCGTCGCCGGGGAACCAGGGCTCGTTCTCGGTGGGGATGGTGTTGACGTAGTCCGTCGAGGTCAGGGCCGGGACGCCGACGTTCCGCTCCCGGGCCCGCTCGAGGATGCGCAGCATCAGGTAACGGGCCCGCTGCTGACCGCCCCTCGCCAGAGCCTCGTCGAAGGAGTCCAGCCACTCGGCGGTCTCCTCCGGGTCGATGTCGGGCAGGTGCGCCGCCAATCCGTCACGGATGACGCGTACGCGTGCCGGGGTCTCCTTACCGGAGGCGCCGTCGTTCTGCGGGGCCAAGGGGTCTCCTTGCGAAAGTTGTAGCCGGTGGTGCTCGTACGCGGGGGTGTACGACTCTCCATCGTCGTCTTCCGTCCCGGCTTCCGCACCGCTACTTGGCGGTAACATAGGCCGACCCGGTCGAGCCACTCCCGGCGCGAGGTGTATCGCGCGCGCGTTTTCTTCCTCCCCACCCTAGGGGACGGGGTCCGGCGGGGTGGCAGACCGGTACCCGGAGGCACCCGAAACGCCGTCGCGGGACGTCCCTCGCGGGCCGTATCCTGCGACACGACTTGTCAAAGATCCGGTGTGGACGGTTGCGCGCGGAGCCGCACCAGTGTTCGCTATCGGCAACCGGGTAGCCGAGTGTGGCGAAGCCGTACCCTCTCCGAGGGCAGGCGACGCCACGCTCCGTCGTAGTTGGAGGAGTGAAACAGTGGTCGCCGCGGGAGACGCTGATCAGAGCAGCGTCGCCGAGAGGCTCGGCATCAAGCCCGAGATGGTGGTCCAGGAGATCGGCTGGGACGAGGACGTCGACGACGACCTCCGCGCGGCGATCGAGGAGCAGATCGGCGGGGACATCCTCGACGAGGACGCCGACGAGGTCATCGACGTGGTGCTGCTGTGGTGGCGCGAGGACGACGGCGACCTCGGCGACGCGCTCATCGACGCCAGGGGCCCCCTGGAGGAGAGCGGCGTGATCTGGGTGCTCACCCCCAAGACGGGACAGCCAGGGCACGTCGAGCCGAGCGAAATCGCCGAAGCGGTGCCCGCCGTGGGCCTGGCCCAGACCGCCAACATGAGCGTCGGCCCGAACTGGATCGGCACCCGGCTGGTGTCGCCGAAGTCGAAGTCGAAGCAGCGCTGAACCGGCCTCGCCGGACGGACACGATAGGGTTGTCGTCGCAGGCACGTGTCCGTTCGGGAGAGGAAACGCGGTATGACCGTCGAGGTCGGTTCTGAGGCCCCTGACTTCACGCTCAACGACTACAACAAGCAGCCGGTCCAGCTGTCGTCGTTCCGGGGTGACAAGCCGGTGCTCCTGGTGTTCTACCCGTTCGCGTTCAGCGGCATCTGCACCGGCGAGCTCTGCCAGCTCAGGGACGAGTTCGCGGACTACGACAACAAGGGCGTCCAGGTGCTGGGCGTCTCGGTCGACACGCCGTTCTCGCTCAAGGCATGGGCCGAGAAGGAGGGCTACCAGTTCCCGCTGCTGTCGGACTTCTGGCCGCACGGCGAGGTGGCTCGCGCGTACGGCGTGTTCAACGAGCAGGCGGGCCTGGCCGTACGCGGCACGTTCCTGATCGACAAGGACGGCGTGGTCCGGTTCGCCGAGGTCAACGCGCCGGGCGAGGCCCGCGACCAGCAGGGCTGGAAGAAGGCCGTGGCCGAACTGACGGCATGAGTTTCCACGGCGGCGGCCCGCTCTTCCGGGCCGTCGCCGCGAGGGCGCATAGCTCAGCGGAAGAGCACTCGGTTTACACCCGAGCGGTCGCAGGTTCGAACCCTGCTGCGCCCACCGGAACGGCGTCCCTGAATCCTCGGGACGGCTTCGTAATTCGTTGGCTCACCCGAAGGCTGTGTGACTAGCCTCCGCCGGGTGATCTACGAAGATCCGCGCGCCTACCTGCTCGGGCTCGAGGGCCTTGCGTTGCTGCGCGCCTTCACCGGAGAGTTCGGCCGCGACTTCGTGGAGGCCCGGATCGCGGAGATCCGCCGGGTGCTCGCCGACGAGGCGTTGGCGGACGCAGCCGTGGAAGTCGACCGGGTCGACACGATGACCGGCTATCGGCTGTGGTCGGCGACCTACGACCGACCCAACTCGGCGTTCGACCTCGACGAGCCCGTGGTCAGGGACATCGTGGACGCGCTGCCCGCGGGTGTTGCGCTCGATGCCGCGTGCGGGACCGGCCGCTATGCCGAGCTGCTGGCCGGGCGTGGCCATCGGGTCATCGGGGTGGACGGCTCGCCCGACATGCTCGCGCGGGCACGCACCCGGGTGCCGCCGGGCGAGTTCCTGCTCGGTGACCTGCACCGGCTCCCGGTGGCCGAGGCCGGGGTCGATCTGGTCGTCTGCGGCTTGGCGCTGACGCACGTCCCGGCACTCGAGCCGGTGCTGGCGGAGTTCGCCAGGGTGCTGCGTCCCGGCGGGCACCTGGTGATCGCCGACATGCACCCCGAACGGGTGGCGCAGGGCGCGATCCCGCCCGTGCGCGGTCCTGACGGCCGGCCTGGACGGCTGAGTGCCTACCGCCACCCGATCGGGGACTACCTGCGTGCCGCGCTTCCGGTGGGACTGCACGTGCGTCGCTGCGAGGAACCGCCCGTCCCGATCACCGAACGGCCGGATCGGACAAGCGCGTTGGGGCCGTGGGACCTGTGGCCGTGGAGCCTGGCCGACATGGTGCCCGAAGCGAAACGAGCTGTCAGCGCAGACGCACCGGCGCTGGTCATCTGGCATTTCCAACGGTTGTGAACGGTCCTCAGCCCGCCATGACCGGTTCGAGGACCACGTCCTCCGTGCGGCGCATCGTCGTCACCAGCAGGGCCAGGCCCGCGAAGAGCACCGCCGCGATCACGCCCGTCACGTGCAGCGCGCTCGTGAACGCTTCCTTCGCCTGCTCAGCCACCTCCGGACGGGTGACGTCGACCGCGAGCGTCGTGCCCGCCGGGAACACCCCGCGGTAGACCGCCGCCGCCGTCAGGCCGATCAGGGCCAGGCCCAGGGACCCTCCGAGGTAGTTGCCCGTGTCCGCCATCGAGGCCGCCGAGCCGGCCCGCTCCGGCGGCACCGAGCCCATGACCAGGCCGATGCCCAGCGCGAACAGCGGGCCCGTGCCCAGCGTCAGCACCGCGATGGCCACCATGACCAGCGCCGGCCCGCCGGTGAAGGCCAGCAGCAGGCTGCCGGCCGCGGAGACCGCCAGACCGCCCGCGATCGCCGTGGCCGGGGTCATGAACCGGGTCAGCGCCGGGGCCGTCATCGTCCCCACCGCCACGCCGAGGCCCATCGGCGCGAACAGCACGGCCGAGACCAGCGGCGAGTAGCCGAGGACGCTCTGCAGGTACTGCGTGACCAGCAGGCCGACGCCCGCCATCGCCACGCCGGCGAACACCAGCGCCACCAGCACGGCCGTGAACGGGCGGTTGCGGAACAGCCGCAGGTCCAGCAGCGGCGACGCCGTCGTCAGCTGGCGGTGGACGAAGACGGTGCCGAGCACGACGCCGGCCGCGACCGCCGCGAGCGGCGGCGTCAGCGAGCCGGTGGTCAGCTGCTTGAGGCCGAACACGATCAGCAGCACAGCG
Source organism: Amycolatopsis vastitatis (assembly GCF_002234595.1). Classification (GTDB taxonomy): domain Bacteria; phylum Actinomycetota; class Actinomycetes; order Mycobacteriales; family Pseudonocardiaceae; genus Amycolatopsis; species Amycolatopsis vastitatis. The sequence goes on along the minus strand of NZ_NMUL01000043.1, from coordinate 20,478 downwards.
GCCAGCGACAGCGCGACGCCGGCGAAGTCCAGCCGTCCGGACGCCGGTGCGCGGAACTCCGGCAGCAGGAACGGGCCGGCGGCGAGCAGGACGACCACGGCCGGGACGGCGACCAGGAACACCGACCCCCACCTGAAGTGCTGCAGCAGGAAGCCGGCGAACACCGGGCCCGCCGCGCCGCCCGCGAACTGGCAGGTGGCCCAGATCGAGATGGCCTTCCCGCGCTGCTTCGCGTCGCGGAACATGTTCGTGATCAGGGCGAGCGTCGACGGCATCAGCGTCGCGCCCGCGACGCCGAGCGCCCCGCGGACGGCGATGAGCATCTCCGGGCTGGTCGAGAACGCGGCGACCACGGAGAGGACGCCGAACGCGGCCCCGCCGGCGAGCAGCAGCCGCCGTCGCCCGATCCGGTCGCCGAGCGTGCCCATGGTGATCACGAAGCCGGCGACGACGAAGCCGTAGCTGTCGGTGATCCACAGCTGCTCGGTGCCGCTCGCCCCGAGGTCAGCGCTGAGCTGCGGCAGGGCGAGGAACAGCGAGGTCATGTCCATCGCGACGAGCAGGGTGGGCAGGACGAGCACCGTCAGCCCCAGCCACTCCCGCCGTCCGGCCGGCTTCTCCATTTCGGCTCCTTCATCGTGGGTTCGTTCACGAGGAGGTCGGAGCCGCGGCGGCGGACCGGACACGGGTGGCGGGACTTTCCGGGAATTTTCTCCCGGGCGCTTCTCAGGCCGAAACCGGCGCCGGGTGCCAGGCGTGCTCGGCGAAGGCGTCGTCGAGCGGGGCGCGGGTGAGGCGGTTCGCGAACGTCGACAGCGTGTACGTCCCGATTCCCAGCACCACCTCCAAGGCGTTCCGTTCGGTGTAGCCGGCGCCGGTGAACGCCGCCAGCTGCTCGGCCGGGACCTCGCCCCTGGTGTCCATGACCGCGTGGACGAAGACGCGCAGCGCCTCCAGCCGCGGCTCCGGGAGCGAGGACTCCGCCCGCAGCGCCGCCACCAGCTCCGGGGAGGCGGACAGGCGGGTCAGCGTGGCCGTGTGCATCGCCACGCAGAGGTGGCACTCGTTGCGCGCGGCCACGGTCATGATCAGCACTTCGCGTTCCAGTGCCGTCAGGGTCGTGGCTTCGAAGATCGCGCTGAGCTTGAGGAAGCCGTTGAGCAGTTCCGGCGAGGTCGCCAGGCGGGCGACGGCGGACGGCACGCGGCCGAACTTCTTCGCGGTGGCCGTCATCGCGGGGCGCGCGGCCGGGGGTGCAGACTCCGGGGTGTGATCGGCGAACAAGGTGACTCCCGAGGTAAGTTGGACAACGTGGTTGTCGAAACCGTAAACCAGGTTGTCGAATTTGGCAAGCGGCCATGATCGACACACCCGGCTACGAGCTGCCCTTGCTGCTCTTCGGTGGCTTCCGCACGCTCATCGACCGCCTGCACGCCGAGCTCGCGCGCCGCGGCCACCCGGATGTCCGGCCGTCGTACGGCTTCGCCATGCAGGCCGTCGGCGTCCAGGGGGCGACGGCGTCGGAGATCGGGCGCCGCCTCGGCGTCTCCAAACAGGCGGCGGGCAAGACCGTCGAACGGCTCGAGGCGCTCGGGTACGCCGAGCGGGCCGAGGATCCCGCGGACGCGCGGCGCAAGATCGTGCGGCTCACCGCGCACGGCGTCGACGCGCTCGGGAAGTCGGCGGAGATCTTCGACGACCTGCGTGCGGAATGGGTGCGCACGGTCGGCGCCGAGCGGATCAGCGCGCTCGAAGCCGACCTCCGCGCGGTCGTCGGTCCCGCGGCGTACCGGCTGGACGCCGCGGGCTGGTTCGCGAGCTAGAAGCCGCAGCCGGGGTCCGGGGCGTCCTCCGACAGCGGGCTGCCCGCCGGGAGCACGTACAGGACTTCGAGCACCAGCGGCGCCGACCCGAGGTTGCGGCCGATGTGCACCTGGTCGGGCTTCTCGGTGAACGCCCTCCCGGTGCCGAAGACTCCGTCGACGCTGCAGTCGGCCAGGTTGTGCGTCAGCGTCCCGGACTTCACGTAGGCGTAGAGGGTGCCGTCGTGGAAGTGCCAGCCCGTGTAGCCGCCGGGCTGGATGGTGACCTCCCGCAGCGTGTAGTCGGTGTGCCCGACGGTCTTCTGGGCCAGGATCGTGCCGGTGACGCCGCTGCCAGGGGTCGCGGAGGCGGTCGAGGGCAGCACCAGTGCCGCGGCGAGGGCGGCCAGGACGACGGTGATCGGCTTGCGCATCGGCCCAAGCTACCGCGTCCGGGCGTGCCCTCGGGGGCAGAGTTCCGGGTAGCGTGCGCCCATGGACGCGGAGCTTTTCGGGCAGGTGCTCGGCGCGGTGCGGGAGTTCGTGCGCAAGGAGGTCGTGCCGCGCGAGGCCGAGATCGACGAGCGCGACGAGATCCCCGCGGAAATCCGGGAGAAGGCCGCCGGACTCGGGTTGTTCGGCTGGGCGCTGCCCGAGGAGTACGGCGGGCTGGGCCTCGGCATGGCCGAAGACGTCCGGCTGGCGATCGAGCTGGGCCACACCACGCCCGCGTTCCGGTCGCTGTTCGGCACCAACAACGGCATCGCCGGCCAGGCGATCGTGCACTACGGGACGCCGGACCAGCGCACCCGCTGGCTGCCGCGGCTGGCCGCGGGGCAGGCGATCGCGTCGTTCGCCCTCACCGAGGCCGAGGCGGGCTCGGACCCGGGCGGGCTGACCAGCCGCGCGGTCCGCGACGGCGACCGCTACCGCCTCTCGGGCACCAAACGGTTCATCACCAACGCGCCACTCGCCGAAGTGTTCGTCGCCTTCGCGCGCACCGATCCGGAAAGCACCGGCAGCCGCGGCATTTCCGCGTTCCTGGTGCCCGCGGGCGCGGCCGGCGTCACCGTCGGCCCGCACGACGCCAAGATGGGCCAGGCCGGCGCGTGGACGTCGGAAGTGGTCTTCGACGACGTCGAGCTGTCCGCCGACGCGCTCGTCGGCGAGGAGGGCAAGGGGTTCGGCATCGCGATGGCCTCGCTCGCCCGCGGCAGGCTGCACATCGCGGCGCTGTGCGTCGGCATGGCCGAGCGGGCGCTGGCCGAAGCCGTCGAGTACGCGCGGACGGCCCGCCAGGGTGGGCGGGTGATCGGCGAGTACCAGCTGGTGCAGGCGCTGCTCGCGGAGTCGCACGCCGAGCTGGCGGCCGGCCGCGCGATGGTGCACGAGGCCGCCGCGAAGTACGACTCGGGCGAGGACCGCAAGCTCGGGCCGTCGTCGGCGAAGCTGTTCTGCACCGAGATGCTCGGCCGCGTCGCCGACCGCGCGGTGCAGGTGCACGGTGGCATGGGCTACGTCCGCGGGGTGACGGTCGAGCGGATCTACCGCGACGCGCGGCTGTTCCGGATTTACGAGGGCACCAGTGAGATCCAGAAGCTCGTGATCGCGCGGCAGCTGCTCAAGGACTGAGCTTGCGCTGGAGTCCGCTCCAGGTTCTACCGTCGGGGACATGACGACCGCACAGCACAAGATCGGCTCGGGGTTCGGCGCCCTCAACACCGCGGCCGAGGTCGTGGCCGGGATCGACCTGACCGGCAAGCTCGCCATCGTCACCGGCGGCTACTCCGGCATCGGCCTGGAGTCCACGCGGGCGCTGGCGGGCGCCGGCGCGCACGTCGTCGTCCCGGCCCGGCGTCGTGCCACGGCCGAAGAAGCCTTGCGTGGCTTCGAAAACGTCGAGATCGGCGAACTCGACCTCGCAGACCTCGACAGCGTCCGCGCGTTCGCTTCGCGGTTCCTGGCGGCGGGACGCGGAATCGACCTCTTCATCGGCAGCGCCGGGATCATGGCGTCGCCCGAGACCCGCGTCGGGCCGGGCTGGGAGGCGCAGTTCGCGACCAACCACCTCGGGCACTTCGCGCTGGTGAACCGGCTCTGGCCGGCGTTCACCCCCGGCTCGCGCGTGGTTTCGGTGTCCTCACGAGGCCACCACTTCGGCCCGGTGCGCTTCGACGACCTCGAATTCCGGCGCGGATACGACAAATGGCTCGCCTACGGCCAGGCCAAGACCGCGAACGTCCTCTTCGCCGTCCACCTCGACCGGCTCGCGCACGACCACGGTGTCCGCGCGTTCGCCCTGCACCCGGGGCGGATCCTCACCGACCTCGTGCGCCACCTGGACCGGCAGGAGCTCGTCGACGCGGGCATGGTCGACGAGTCCGGTCAGGTCACCGGAGGGGCGAAGACGCCGGAACAGGGCGCCGCGACCCAGGTCTGGGCGGCGACGTCGCCGCGGCTCGACGGCCTCGGCGGCGTCTACCTCGAGGACTGCGACGTCGCCGAGCCCGCGCCGGCGGACGGCACCCGCACGGGGGTGAAGGACTACGCGACCGATCCGGTGCTCGCCGAACGGCTCTGGACGCTGTCAGCCGAGCTGACGGGCGTGAACGCCTTCTAGAACTTCTCGATTTCCCTGACCAGCAAATCGATTTCGTCCTCGGTGTTGTAGTAGTGCACCGACGCCCGGACCATGTCCGGCAGGCCGCGCGCGGTGAAGTCGTACTGCGCGGAGGTGCGGGTCGACAGCGAAGTGTTGATGTTCGCCTCCGCCAGCCGCGCCTTGATCTCCGCGGCCGGTGTGCCGTCGAGGCTGAACGTGACGAGGCCGCACTTCCGCGCGCCGGCGTCGTGCACCCGGGCACCGGCTTCGGCGAGCCGGCTTCGCAGGGTGGCGCCCAGCCAGGCGACGCGCTCTTCGATGGCCGGCAGGCCCCATTCGAGCGCGTAGTCGATGGCCGCGCCGAGGCCGCACACCGCGGCGAAGTCGCGTTCCCACACCTCGAAGCGCTTCGCGGTCGGGTCGACGACGTACTCCGTCGGCGACTCCCAGCTCGCCGAGTGCAGGTCGAGCATCGCCGGCTCCAGCCGCTCGCGCAGCCGCGGGTGCACGTAGAGGAACCCGGTGCCGCGCGGGCCGCGCAGGTACTTGCGGCCGGTCCCCGACAGCGCGTCGCACTTCAGGCGCGTGACGTCGAGGTCGAGCTGGCCCGCCGACTGGCAGGCGTCCAGCAGGAACGGGATGCCCGCCGCCTCGGCGACCGCGCCGATCTCCTCGGCCGGGTTGACCAGGCCGCCCTGGGTGGGCACGTGGCTGACGGCGATCAGCTTGACGTCGCCGTCGACGCGCCGCCGCAGCTCCTCGACGTCCAGCTGCCCGGACTCGTCGTCACCGACCACCTCGACGACCGCGCCGGTGCGCCGCGCGACCTGCAGGAACGCGATCGCGTTGCTGGCGTACTCCGCCCGCGAGGTCAGGATCCGGTCGCCGGGCCCGAACGGCAGCGCGTAGAACACCGCCTGCCACGAGCGGGTCGCGTTGTCGGTGAGCGCGATGTCGTCGCTCCCGGCGCCGAGCAGCCGGGCCACGGACGCGTACACCGCGTCCAGGCGGCCCGCGGCCTCGGCGGCGGCTTCGTAGCCGCCGACCAGCGCTTCGTGGCGCAGGTACTCGACGACGGTGTCGGTCACGACGGCCGGAGGCAGCGCGGCGCCGGCGTTGTTGAAGTGGACCACCTCGGCGCAGCCCGGGGTCTCGCGGCGCGCGCGTTCGACGTCGAAGCTCATACCAACTGAATACAGTAGCGCTCTTCTGTATGCAATACTCGCGCATATGGCCCGGACTCCGCTGCGCAGCGATCTCCTGGAGCAGATCACCGCCCGCGTGCTCGACCGGCGGCTCGCCGCCGGCGCCCGCGTCAACGAGGTGCACCTGGCTCGCGAGCTGGGCGTCAGCCGGACGCCGCTGCGGGAGGCGCTGATCGGGCTCGCCGACCGCGGCCTGCTGGTCTCCGCGCCCGGCCGGGGGTTCCTGGTGCCGCCGTTCGACCCGGACGAGGCGCGCCGGCTCTACCCGCTGGTGGCCGAGCTCGAGGCCCTCGCCCTGCGCTGGACGTCGCCGGTGGAGCTGGCCGGGCTGCCCGACGCGCTCGACGCCGTCGCCGGCGAAATGGCGCTCGCGGACGGCGAAGATCTGTCCGCATTGGACGATCGGTGGCACGCACTGCTGCTGTCCCGCTGCCCGAACCCGCACCTGCTGCGGCTGATCGAGCAGACCAAGCCACTGCTCAAGCGGTACGAGTCGGCCTACTTCGCCGGGGACGGCCACGCCGGGGAGAGCATCGGCGAGCACCGCCGGATCGCCGCGGCGCTGCGCGACGGCGACCTGGCCGCCGCGTCCAGGGTGCTCGTCGCCAACTGGGTCAAGGCATTGGCGTACCTGGAGAAGGACCGGAAATGATCATCGCGCACCTGAGCGACCTGCACCTCGACGGCGGGCAGCGTGCGGAAGACCGCGTCGCGGCCGTGCTGCGCTACCTCGGCGGGCTCGCGGAACCGGTCGGCGCCGTCGTCGTCACCGGCGACATCGCCGACCACGGCACGGCCGAGGAGTACGCGCGCGCCGCCGCGCTGCTGAAGTACCCGGCGCCGGTGCTGGTGTGCCCGGGCAACCACGACGTGCGCGGTGCCTTCCGCACCGGACTGCTCGACCGCTTTTCGGGGGGTCCGGGTGGCGGAGCCCCCGGCCCGGGGCGGAGCCCCGGTTGTCACAGCCTGCCGGCTTCCGAGGAGCCGATCGACCTCGCGCAGGAGGTCGACGGCGTGCTGTTCGCGCTGTGCGACTCGACGATCCCCGGCCGCGGCGCGGGGTTCCTCGCCGACGAAACCCTGGCGTGGCTCGACGGCGTGCTGTCCGGCGGCGACGGCCCGGCGTTCGTCGCGTTCCACCACCCGCCGGTCGACGTCGGCGTCCCGCTGGTGGACGCGATCCGGCAGTCCGGCGAGGACCGGCTGGCGGCGGTGCTGAACCGGCACCCGCGGGTGAAGGCGCTGCTGGCCGGGCACGTGCACACCGGCGCGTCGACGACGTTCGCCGGGGTGCCGCTGCGCATCGCGCCCGGCGTGGTGTCGGGCTCACTGCTCCCGATCGAACCGGGCGCGGACCGCGGCTGGGCCGACGGCGGCCCGGTGGAGTTCGACCGGCCGCCGTCGCTGCTGCTGCACGTCCTGCACGACGACGGCCGGGTCACCAGCCACCACCGCGTGGTCAGCTGCTGAAGACCGGCAGCGTGATCCGGGACGGCCGGGCCGCGTCGTGGAACACCTCGAAGCGGTTCGGCTTGCCGTCCACCGCCGACGTGACCGGTTCGCCCGTGCCGTGGTTGCGCGCGAAGCGGGGGAACGCGCCGCCCGCCACCTGGACGCGCAGCCGGTGGCCGCGGCGGAAGCGGTACGCCGTTGGGTCGAGGGTGACTTCCGCGGTGACCACTCCGTCCGCGCCGGCTTCCGGGAAACCCGGGCGCAGCCGCAGGATCCCGTCGGTCACGTTGCGGGAGACACCGCCGGAGTCGACGTCGCAGAGCCGGACGTAGACGTCCGCGTGCCCCAGCTCGGTGCGCACGTGCACGGTCGCCGACACCTCGCCGATGAGGTCGAGGTCCGACGGCAGCGGCTCGCCGGTGAACACCAGTACGTCCGGCCGCGCCTCGACCTCCTGGTTGTCGCGCTGCTTCCACTCGCCCGTCAGCAGCGGGCCGCCGACCGCCGGCGTCGGGTCGGCCGGGTCGTAGGTGAACGCCGTCGGGCGTGCCTCCTGGCCGACGGCTTCGCCGAGGCCGCCGATCGGCCGCAGGTGCGCCGCCGTCGCGGTCGACGGCGGCGGCCACGACTCGAAGTCCAGCCACGTGCCGGCGCCCTGGAGGAACAGCCGGACCGGCGCCCGCTGCAGGAACGTGCGGTCGCCGAGCAGGTGCGCGCGCAGGAAGCCGAGCTGGTCGGAGATCATCGGCCGGAAGCTGGCGGGCTCGCCGTGCGCCCACGGCCCGATGGTGATCCGCGGCGCCTTGCCGGCCTCGGCGAGGGTCCGGAAGTCGCGCAGCTGCCCGCGGACGAACAGGTCGTACCAGCCGGTCACCATCGACACCGGCAGGTCGAGCTTGGCGACCTCGGCGCTGTGGTCGGACATGGCCCAGTAGTCGTCGTCGGGCACGAAGTGCGCGGTGATGTCCTGGAGGAACTGCACCGGCCGCCCGATCGCGGCGACGTCGGCGCCGCTGATCGGCAGGTGTGCCATCGCGCGCCGGGTTTTGCGTGTCCGCAGCGGGTTCGGCAGCGTGGCGAACCGCTCTTCCTGGCGGCCGATCATCGCCGACCACGACACCATGTTGTCCGCCGCGAGCACGCCGCCCGGGTAGAACGTCGAGACGAACTCCGACGCCGTCACGCCGAGGCACATCGCTTCGAGGGGAGGTTCGAGGTACGGCCCGACCGCCCACTGCGTGTGCCCGAGGTAGCTGGCACCCGCCATGCCGAGGTGGCCGTCGCACCACGGCTGGTCCCGCAGCCACTCGGCGGTCGCGGCGCCGTCCTCGCGCTCGAGGTGGAAGGGCCGGAACTCGCCGCCGGAGCCGAACGAGCCACGCGTGCTCTGGATGACCGTCTGCAGGCCGTGCCGCGCGAACGTGTCGCCGAACAGCTTCGACAGCAGTCCTTTGCGCCCGTACGGCGTGCGGATCAGCACGACCGGCGCCGACGTCGTCCCGGCCGGGGCGTACCGGTCGGCCAGGAGCGTGACGCCGTCCGGCATCGGCACGGCGAGGTCGCGCGTCACGACCGGTTTCGGGCCTTCGGCGGGCGGGAGTCCGAGCAGCTTGTCGACAAGTCGGTCCAGCACGGGCGCCGCCTTCCGAAGTGGAGTAGATCCTTCCGGATCCGACCGTACCTCAGTTCGCGCGCGCGAGGGTTTCCGGACGCAGCAGCTTCGCCAGCTCCTCGGCCGGGATCAGGCCCTTCTCGACGACGAGTTCCGCGACCCCGCGCCCGGTGGCCAGTGCCTCCTTCGCGATCTCCGTCGCCGCCGCGTAGCCGATGCTCGGGTTCAGCGCCGTCACCAGGCCGATCGAGTTCTCGACGTAGGCGCGCATGACGTCGACGTTCGCCGTGATCCCTTCGACGCACTTCGAGGCGAGTGTCCGGCAGGCCGCGCCCAGGTGCGTGATGCTCTCCGAGAGCGAGTGCAGGATGATCGGCTCGAACGCGTTGAGCTGCAGCTGGCCGGCCTCGGCGGCCATCGTCACGGTGACGTCGTTGCCGATCACCTCGAACGCGACCTGGTTGACCACCTCCGGGACGACCGGGTTGATCTTGCCGGGCATGATCGACGACCCGGCCTGCACCGGCGGCAGGTTGATCTCGTTCAGCCCGGCGCGCGGGCCCGAGGACAGCAGCCGCAGGTCGTTGCAGCTCTTCGACAGCTTGACCGCGATCCGCTTGAGCACGCCCGAAAGGTGCACGAACGCGCCGCAGTCCTGGGTCGCCTCGACGAGGTCTGTGGCCGTGACGACCGGCAGCCCGGTGATCTCGCGCAGGTGACGGCACGCGGCTTCGGCGTAGCCCGGCGCGGCGTTGAGGCCGGTGCCGATCGCGGTCGCGCCGAGGTTGATCTCGTGCAGCAGCGCGACGGCTTCGTTCAGCCGCAGCCGGTCCTCGCCGAGCATCACCGCGTAGGTGCCGAACTCCTGGCCGAGCGTCATCGGCACGGCGTCCTGCAGCTGCGTGCGGCCCATCTTCAGCACGTCGTGGAACTCGACGGCCTTGGCCGCGAACGCCTTCTCCAGCACGATCATCGCTTCGGACAGCTGGCGCACGGCGATGATCGTCGCGACGTTGACCGCCGTCGGGTAGGCGTCGTTCGTCGACTGCGAGAGGTTGACGTGCTCGTTGGGGTGGACGACGTGGTAGTCGCCCTTGGCGTGCCCGAGCAGTTCGAGAGCGCGGTTCGCGATGACCTCGTTGGCGTTCATGTTGGTCGACGTCCCGGCGCCGCCCTGGATGACGTCGACGACGAACTCGCCGTGCAGCGCGCCTTCGCGGATTTCCCGGCAGGCCGCGGTGATCGCGTCCGCGATCCGGGGTTCCAGCAGGCCCAGCTCGGCGTTGGCGCGGGCCGCGGCCTCCTTCACCGAGGCCAGCGCCTCGACCAGGTGCGGGTACGCGGCGATCGTGGTGCCCGTGATCGGGAAGTTCTCGCGGGCGCGGGCGGTGTGCACGCCCCAGTACGCCTCGGCGGGGACGTCTTTTTCGCCCAGCAGGTCGTGTTCGCGGCGGGTGGTCATCGCAGGCTCCCCACAGAAAGATTTCCGGTGAAACGCAGGTTTTCCGGGCCGGGCGGGACGTCCGCCCCGCACAGCCCGAGCAGCGCGGCCAGCACGGGGTACCGCGCCCGGTCCCCGCCGTCGGCGATCTTGACCGCGATGGCCGTGCCGTCCGGCAGCGCGGCGACCTGGACGGCCTCGAAGCCGTCCTTCGCGATCAGCCCGGGCACCGCGCGCATGACGGCGGTGACGTCCCGGCGGCTGCCGCCGACCAGCTCCGGGTGCCGCCGAATGCCGTCGGCGACCAGGCCATCCGGCGTGCCGGGCGCGGCCGTGGCGATCTTGGACACGGCCGTCGCGAGCCCCCGCAGCGTCGTCGCGAAGAGCGGCGCGCCGCAGCCGTCGACGGCCACGCGGGCGATGTCCCGGCCGGTCAGGTCCTCGACGGTGGCCGCGATCGCGCGCTGCAGCGGGTGGGCCGGGTCGAGGTAGCCGTCGGTGGCCCAGCCGTTCAGCTCGCAGGTCGCGAGCATCGCCGCGTGCTTGCCGGAACAGTTGTGCGCCAGACGGCTCGGCGCGCGGCCGGTCGCGATCCAGCGGTCGCGCTCGACCGGGTCGAACGGGAAGTCCGCGGGATTGCCCAGCCGGTCGGGTGAGCGCCCGTCGAGCACCTCGAGCGCGGCGTCGAGGTGCATCGGCTCGCCGGAGTGGCTGGCCGCGGCGACGGCGAACCCGGCGGGGGACAGGCGCAGGCCCAGCCGCGCCATCGCCGTGGCCTGCAGCGGCTTCGCCGTCGACCGCGGGTACATCGGCGAGTCGAGGTCCCCGGCGGCGAACAGCGTGGTGCCGTCCGGGGCGAGCACCACGGCCGAGCCGTGGTGGACGCCCTCGACCATGCCGTCGCGGACCAGCTCGACCAGGGGTTCGTGGCTCACAGCCCGGCCTCGTCGAACTCGCGCATGTCGATCCGCTTGCGCACCGCGAACCAGCCGGCGACCAGCGCGACGACGATCGCGGGCAGCGCCAGCAGGGTGATCCGGCCGGTCTCGTCGAAGCCCATCAGGACGACGACGGCGGCGAGGAACACCAGCGTCGCGATCTCGGTGTAGGGCGAGAACGGCAGCCGGAACGACGGCCGCTCGAAGCCGTCGCGCTTCGCCTTGCGCACGAACAGCAGGTGGCAGAGCACGATGATGGCCCAGGTGGCGAGGATGCCGATCGCGGCGAAGTTCAGCACGATGTCGAAGGCCTCCTTCGGCACCAGGTAGTTGAGGCCGACGCCGGCCACGCAGACGGCCGCGGTGAGCAGGATCCCGCCGTAGGGCACGTGGTTGCGGTTCATCACGCCGGTGAACTTCGGCGCCGAGCCCGCCATCGCCATCGACCGCAGGATCCGGCCGGTCGAGTACAGGCCCGAGTTCAGGCTCGACAGCGCGGCGGTGAGCACGACCAGGTTCATCACGCTGTCGGCCGCGGGCACACCCAGGTGCGAAAGCACGGTGACGAACGGGCTCTGGTCCTTGGTGTAGGAGCTCCACGGCAGCAGCATCGCCAGCAGCACGACCGAGCCGACGTAGAAGACCAGGATGCGCCACATGATGGAGTTGATCGCCTTCGGCATGATCTTCTCCGGGTTCTCGGTTTCGCCCGCTGCGACGCCGACCAGCTCGACCGAGGCGTAGGCGAACACCACGCCCTGCACGATCAGCACCATCGGCAGCAGCCCGGACGGGAAGATTCCGCCGTGGTCGGCGATCAGCTGCGGGCCGCCCGCGACGCCGTCGATCGGCGTCTGCGTCACCAGCAGGAAGATCCCGATGACCATGAACAGCACGAGCGCGGCGACCTTGATGATCGCGAACCAGAACTCCATCTCGCCGAACAGCTTCACCGACACCATGTTCAGCGTCAGGACGACGGCGAGCGCGATCAGCGCGAGCACCCACTGCGGGACCGGCGAGAAGAACGACCAGAAGTGCGCGTACAGCGCGATCGCCGTGATGTCGGCGATGCCGGTGGTCGACCAGTTGAGGAAGTGCATCCAGCCGGCGACGTACGCACCCTTCTCGCCCATGAACTCGCGGGCGTAGGAGACGAAGGCGCCGCTGGAGGGCCGGTGGAGGATCAGCTCGCCGAGCGCGCGGACGACGAAGAAGGCGAAGAGCCCGCAGACGCCGTAGACGATCGCCAGCGCCGGCCCGGCCTGGGCGAGCCGGCCGCCCGCACCGAGGAACAGGCCGGTGCCGATGGCCCCGCCGATGGCGATCATGTTGACGTGCCGGGACTTCAGGGCCTTGTGGTAGCCGGCGTCGCCCGCGTCGGTGGTGTTGGCGGCCGTGGCCGTGAGGGTCTGTTCGGTCACTGGTCCCCGTTCACGATGCTGTTGAGGGTGGCTTCGACGTGCGACAGGTGCGCGGTCATGGCGGCGACGGCGGCGTCCTCCGCACCGTCGGTGATCGCCGTGACGATTTCGCGGTGCTCGACGTTCGACTGGCGGCGCCGGTCGCCGAGCTCGTTGAGGAAGGCGGACTGGCGGGCGAGCGCGTCCCGGATCTCCTCGATCACCTTCCCGAACACGGGGTTGCCCGACGCCTGGGCGATGGTGATGTGGAAGAGCGAGTCGAGCGCGACCCAGGCCGTGTTGTCGGTCTCGGCGTCCATCCGGTCGAGCAGGTGGCCGAGCAGGTCGAGGTCGTCCTGGCTGCGGCGGACGGCGGCGTACCCGGCGACGGGGATCTCGACGTGCCGGCGCACCTCGATCAGGTCGCGGGCCGAGTAGGGCCCGAAGGTCGGGTGCTCGGCGGGCCCGGTGGCGGTGACGAAGGTGCCCTTGCCGCTCTTCGACTCGGTGAGCCCGAGCGCCTGGAGGCCCCGGAGGGCTTCCCGGACGACCGATCGGCTGACCTCGAACTCCCTGCTCAGCGCGGCCTCGGAGGGGAGCTTCCCGCCGACGGCGTACTCGCCGCGTTCGATCGAGGAGCGCAGGTGGGCCAGCACGGCCTCCATGGCACTCACCCGGCGAGGACCACCTTGTCCGGCTGTCTGGCTGTCAGACAGGTTCATGGCGGGAATGCTCGGTGCCGAGCGTCGGGCTGTCAACGCGAGGCGACGCGGGTGTGGTTCAGCTCACGCGTCGCCGCGGTGTCATGAACGACTCGTTCACGTCGTCCGGCGACAGGAAAGAGTCGTTCATGACGTCCGGCGGCCCCCCGCGCCCGGCCGCCGCGCGTGACCGCCCGGCAGCGGCGCGTGTCGTGATCGTTTCCGCCGAAGGAGCAGCGCGTCGGTGCTCTCGTCCGGCCCCGCCGAGGGGCACAATCGAGCCCGGCGAGCGCGGGATAGGGTGGGAGACCCGGGCGCGCCGGTCCGATCCACCTAGGGGAGGTTTTCGCTGGTGTCGAACGATTCTTTCGTCCACCTGCACGTCCACACCGAGTACTCGATGCTCGACGGTGCGGCGAAGATCGCTCCCCTCTTCGCGGAGGCGGCGCGCCTCGGCATGCCCGCGGTCGGCATGACCGACCACGGCAACATGTACGGCGGCGACGAGTTCTACCAGCAGTCCAAGAAGCACGGCCTCAAGCCGATCATCGGGATCGAGGCGTACATCGCGCCGGAGTCGCGGTTCCACAAGAAGCCGGTCTTCTGGGGCCAGTCGAACCAGCGCGGCTCCGACGAGCTGGGTGAGGGCGGCGACGTCTCGGGCGCCGGCGCGTACACCCACATGACCATGCTCGCGCAGAACGCCACCGGGCTGCGGAACCTGTTCAAGCTGTCCTCGCTGGCCAGCATGCAGGGCTACTACCGCAAGCCCCGGATGGACCGCGAGCTGATCGCGGAGAACAGCTCCGGCATCATCGCGACCACCGGCTGCCCCTCGGGCGAGGTGCAGACCCGGCTGCGGCTGGGCCAGAAGGAGGCGGCGATCCAGGCCGCGTCCGACTACAAGGACATCTTCGGCGCGGACAACTTCTTCCTCGAGCTGATGGACCACGGCCTGCCGATCGAGCGGTCGGTCCGCGAGGGCCTGCTGGAGGTCGGCCGGCTGCTCGACCTCAAGCCGATCGCCACGAACGACTCGCACTACGTCACCAAGGACCAGGCCGACACGCACTCGGCGCTGCTGTGCGTCCAGGCGGGCAAGACCCTCAACGACCCGACCCGGTTCAAGTTCGACGGCGACGGCTACTACCTCAAGTCCGCCGCCGAGATGCGCGAGTACTGGGACAAGGAGGTCCCGGGCGCGGCCGACACGACGCTGATGATCGCCGAGCGCGTCGAGTCCTACGAAGAGGTCTACTCGCACAAGGACCGGCTGCCGTTCTTCGAGGTCCCGGAGGGCTACGACCAGGGCGGCTGGCTGCGCGAAGAGGTCCAGCGCGGCCTCAAGTGGCGCTTCCCGGACGGCGTGCCGGACGAGTCCTACAACGAGCGCATCGAGATCGAGCTCGACGTCATCATCGGGAAGGGCTTCCCTGCCTACTTCCTGATCGTCGCCGACCTCATCAGCTACGCCCGCCGCGTCGGCATCCGGGTCGGCCCCGGCCGTGGTTCGGCCGCCGGCTCGCTGGTCGCGTACGTCCTCGGTATCACCAACCTGGACCCGATCCCGCAGAAGCTGCTGTTCGAGCGGTTCCTCAACCCCGAGCGCGTCTCGATGCCCGACATCGACATCGACTTCGACGACCGCCGTCGCGGCGAGATGATCCGGTACGCCACCGAGAAGTACGGCGCGGACAAGGTCGCCCAGGTCATCACGTTCGGCACGATCAAGACCAAAGCGGCGATCAAGGACTCCGCCCGCGTCCACTTCGGCCAGCCGGGGTACGCGATCGCGGACAAGATCTCCAAGGCGCTGCCGCCGCCGATCATGGCGAAGGACATCCCGCTCTCGGGCATCGTCGACAACAAGCACGAGCGCTACGGCGAGGCCGCCGAGGTCCGAGCGCTCGTCGAGACCGACGAAGAGTGCAAGACGATCTTCGAGACCGCCCGCGGCCTCGAGGGCCTGATCCGCAACGCCGGCGTCCACGCCTGCGCGGTCATCATGTCGAGCGAGCCGCTGACCAACGCCATCCCGCTCTGGCAGCGTGACGACGGCTCGATCATCACCGGCTGGGACTACCCGTCGTGCGAGGCCATCGGCCTGCTGAAGATGGACTTCCTCGGCCTGCGCAACCTCACGGTCATCGGCGACGCGATCGACAACATCAAGACCAACCGCGGGGTCGACGTCGACCTCGACACCCTGGGCGTCGACGATCCCGAGACGTACAAGCTGCTCGCCCGCGGCGACACGCTCGGCGTGTTCCAGCTGGACGGCGGCCCCATGCGCGACCTGCTGCGCCGCATGGAGCCCACGGTGTTCGACGACATCGTCGCGGTCGGCGCGCTGTACCGCCCCGGCCCGATGGGCATGAACGCGCACAACGACTACGCCGACCGCAAGAACAACCGGCAGAAGGTCAAGCCGATCCACCCGGAGCTCGACGAGCCGCTGCGGGAGATCCTGGCCGACACGTACGGCCTGATCGTGTACCAAGAGCAGATCATGCACATCGGCCAGAAGGTGGCCGGGTACACGATGGGGCGCGCGGACGTGCTCCGCCGCGCGATGGGCAAGAAGAAGAAGGAAGTCCTCGACAAGGAGTACGAGGGCTTCGAAGCCGGCATGCGGGCCAGTGACCTGCGGCCCGGCGGGTTCTCGCCCGAGGCGATCAAGGCGCTCTGGGACACGATCCTCCCGTTCGCCGGGTACGCGTTCAACAAGAGCCACGCGGCCGCGTACGGCCTGATCTCGTACTGGACGGCGTACCTCAAGGCGAACTTCACCGCGGAGTACATGGCCGCGCTGCTGACGTCGGTCGGCGACAACAAGGACAAGTCGGCGGTCTACCTGTCCGAGTGCCGCCGGCTCGGCATCAAGGTGCTGCCGCCGGACGTCAACGAGTCGGCCATGCGCTTCGCGGCCGTCGGGGACGACATCCGCTTCGGCCTGGGTGCCGTCCGCAACGTCGGCGCGAACGTCGTCGAGTCGATCATCAAGACGCGCGAGGAGAAGGGCAAGTACGCCTCCTTCACCGACTTCCTCGACAAGTCCGAGCTCGTGGCCTGCAACAAGCGGGTGATCGAGTCGCTGATCAAGGCGGGCGGGTTCGACTCCCTCGGCCACACGCGGCTGTCGATGATCCAGATCCACGAGGACGCGGTCGAAGCCGTCGTCCCGCTCAAGCGCCAGGAGGCGATGGGCCAGTTCGACCTGTTCGGCTTCGGCGGTGACGACGGGGAGGCGGCGCCGTCGTCGTCCCCGCTCGCGCACCTGAAGTTCGGCGAGGAGGAGTACCCGCGCAAGCAGCTGCTCGCCTACGAGCGCGAGATGCTCGGCCTGTACGTCTCGGCGCACCCGCTGGACGGCGCCGAGCGGATCCTGCGCAAGCACGCCCCCAAGCCGATCGCGTCGATCCTGGCCGACCCGCCGAAGGAAGGCGAGATCGTCGTGTCCGGGCTGATCACGTCGCTGGAGCGGCGGGTCAACAAGAAGGGCGAGCCGTGGGCGATCTGCACGGTCGAGGACATGGACGCGTCCCTCGAGGTGCTGTTCTTCCCCAAGTCGTACGCGCTCTTCGCGGGTGAGCTGATCGAGGACAACGCGGTCCTGGTCAAGGGCCGGGTCAACTGGCGCGAGGACAAGATGTCCATCTTCGGCGGCGGCCTCGCGACGCTGGACCTGTCCGAGGTCGGCACGGGCAACGGTGACGACGAGCCCCCGCTGGTCCTGCTCGCCGCGGCCGAGAAGATCGACCAGTCGGTGGTCAGCGAGCTGCGGTCCACGCTGCTGGCCCACAAGGGCGAGACGCCGGTGCACCTCAAGCTGGTGGGCAAGAACCAGACGGTCTTCGCGCTCTACGACTACCCGGTCAAGGTCAGCTCGATGCTGATCGGCGAGCTCAAGGGCATCCGAGGGATCACCGCGTCGACGTAGACGCGGCCCGGCTTCGGGAGGCGGGATCCGTGCGCACAACGCGCGCGGATCCCGCCTTTCGTGTTTGCTGGACAGGATGACGTACGAACCCGATCCCCGCCGCTGGAAAGCGCTTGCCGTCTCGCTCACGGCCGGGTTCATGGGCCTGCTCGACGTCAGCATCGTCAACGTCGCCCTGCCGTCGATGCAGTCCGGGCTGCACGCGACCAGCGGCGGGATCCGCTGGGTCGTCTCCGGCTACGCCCTGGCGTTCGGCCTGGTCCTGGTCACCGGCGGCCGCCTCGGCGACGCGTTCGGCCGCCGGAACATGTTCCTCGGCGCCCTCGCCGCGTTCGTCATCACGAGCGCACTGGCCGGCGCCGCCCCCAACGAGACCACGCTGGTGCTCGCCCGCCTCGCCCAAGGCGTGGCGGCGGGCATGCTGACCCCGCAGAACACCGGCCTGATCCAGGACCTCTTCCGCGGCGCCGAGCGCGGCCGCGCGTTCGGCATGTTCGGCGCGGTCGTCGGGATCTCGACGGCGGTCGGCCCGATCCTCGGCGGGTTCATCCTCGCCGTCTTCGGGGCGCAGGACGGCTGGCGCTGGGTGTTCTACGTCAACGTCCCGATCGGGGTCCTCGCGTTCGCCCTCGCGCTGCGGCTGCTGCCGCGCAGCGAGAAGAAGCAGCTCAGGATCCGCTCGGAGATCGACTTCGTCGGGATCGCGCTGCTCGCGGTCGCCGTCCTCGGCGTGCTGCTGCCGGTCATCGACTCCGACAGCGGTGGCTTCGTCCGGCTGTGGTGGCTGTTCCCCGTCGCGCTGGTCTTCGGGGTCGCGTTCGTGCGCTGGGAGCACTCGGTGGTCCGGCGCGGCCGCTCGCCGCTGCTCGACACCCGCCTCTTCACCGACACCCCCGGCTACGCCTCCGGTGCGGCGGTCGGCGCGCTCTACTTCTGCGGGTTCGCCGGGATCTGGCTGGTCTTCGCGATGTACTTCCAGCAGGGCCTCGGCTATTCGCCGCTGCAGTCGGGCCTGTCGGTGACGCCGTTCGCGCTCGGTTCGGCGGTGTCGGCCGCCGTCGCCGGCCGGCTCGTGCCCCGGTTCGGCCGCCGGCTCACCGTGACCGGGCTGGCCATGGTCGCCGCCGGGTTGCTGGCCGTCGCGCTGCTCGCCGAGCTGGTCCCGCCGTCGGTGTCCGGATGGGCCTTCGCGCTGCCGCTGGTCTTCGCGGGCGTGGGCGGCGGGATGGTGATCTCGCCGAACACGACGTTGACTCTCGAGTGCGTGCCGGTCCGGATGGCCGGCGTCGCCGGGGGCGCCCTGCAGACCGGGCAGCGGATCGGCACGGCGATCGGCACCGCCGTGCTCGCGTCGGTCTTCGGCATGGTCCTCGGCCGCGGCTACCCCTTGGCGCTCACCATCGCGCTCGGCTGCGCGGCCGTCCTGACGTGCGGAGCGCTGGCCCTGGCGATCGCCGAACTGCGGGCGCGGCGCCACCGGGCGGCCGCGGAGGACCGGGAAGCGCGGGCGGCCGAGACGTCGGCGGCGGACGTCCACCGGGGCTGAGACACTACTTTGCGCAGATTCGCGATGCTCCATCCGGGTGACGAGCGCGGAAAGGCACTGGTGCTACGCAGAGCGACCGGGTAGATCTTATGGAGCCTTCACTGCGCGGCTTTAGCTACCGACAGTGGCAAATCGGTCGGCCACCCGGGGATGGGGTGACCGGCTAGAGCGATCGAGACGTCCGGAGTTCGAGGGAATGGACACACTCGGTCACCTTCCATCCAGTGGGTGTCGGCGTCCGCGGGGGACCGTCCGGCGCTCACGGAAGGGTTGCCCATCGGTGACCGCCGGCGCGTGACGGCGGCGGGCGGGCCCGGGTGAGGGGGAACCGGGCCCGCCCGCCTCACTTCGTGTCGCGCCCGTCGCTTCGGCACCGATCATGCTGGGATGGTCGGCGTCCGTCCGAGGCCGACCCGGGGAGTCCCGATGACCGAGCAGCCGTCGCGCGTGCGGGTTTGGTACCGGCCGATGCTCTCCCGCGACCGGGGTGAGGGACACCGCGTCGCGACGCCGCTCGAGCTGCTCTTCGACCTGTGTTTCGTGGTCGCCGTCGGCCAGGCCGCCGCGTCGCTGCACCACGCGCTGGCCGAGGGGCACGCCGCGCACGGAGTGTCGTCGTTCGCGATGGTGTTCTTCGCGATCTGGTGGGGCTGGCTGAACTTCAGCTGGTTCGCCTCGGCGTTCGACACCGACGACGTCCCGTACCGGCTGGCCACCCTCGTGCAGATCGCCGGCGGCCTGACCATCGCGGCCGGGGTTTCGAGTGCGTTCGAGGGCGACTTCCGGGTGATCGTGGTGGGGTACGTCCTGATGCGGCTGTCGCTGGTCGGGCAGTGGCTGCGGGCGGCGCACTCCGCGCCCGAGGCCAGGCCCGCCGCCCTGCGGTTCGCCGCCGGGATCGCGTTCTGCCAGGTGCTCTGGATCGCCCGGCTGTGGCTGCCCGCGTCGATCGCCGTCGTGACGTTCGTAGTCGTCGTGCTCTGCGAGCTCGCGGTGCCGGTGATCGCCGAGCGCAGCGCGAGGACGACGTGGCACCCGCACCACATCGCCGAGCGGTACGGCCTGTTCACGCTGATCGTGCTCGGCGAGACGATCCTGAGCGCGACCAACGCGATCAAGGAGGGCGTGTCCGGCGGCGAGCACGTCGGAAGCCTGATCGGGCTCGCGGCGGCCGGCCTGGTGCTCGTGTTCGCCATGTGGTGGCTGTACTTCGACCAGCCGGGCCACGCGCGGCTCATCCGCCGTCCGGGCATGTTCACGTCGATGAGCTGGGGCTACGGCCACTACCTGATCTTCGCGTCGGCGGCGGCCGTCGGCGCCGGCCTCGAGGTGGCGGTCGGGTACGACACGGGGGTGCTGCACCTCGGCGGGGTGGCGGCGGCGCTGCCGACCACGGTCCCGGCCGCGGTCTTCCTGCTGAGCGTGTGGCTGCTGCACATCGGCCCGACCAACGAATGCCGCCCGATCGCCATCGGCTTCCCGGTGACCGCGGTGCTCGTTGTAGCCGCGTCGTTCACGCCAGCGCCGATCCACGTCGCCGCCGGGCTCGCGGCGGCGCTCGTCGTGCTGACGGTCGTCGCGACCCACAGGGAGCCTACCGAGGGATCGGTGCAGGTCAGGGGCCTGGCGCGATAAAAGGGACCCCCCTGTGCAAGGGAGTTTCGGGGGCATGTAAAGTTCTCCAAGTCGCCAGGGAAACCGGGCGGCCGCCGGGAACACGAACCAAGCTCCTACGATCGTGGTAGAGTGGGTGGTCCCGAACCAGGGTGGTATCCCTGGAACAAAGCTTGAAACAAAAGCCGAAGACCAAGGCGCTTCGCGGCGCGGCGGTCCGAA
>NZ_NMUL01000042.1 GCF_002234595.1 Amycolatopsis vastitatis | reverse complement strand
ACGAAACAACTCAAGCCGTCGGCGGTTGGTACACCTTGGTCAGCTTGCCCGCCGCCGAGCGGTCGAGCAGCCACAACGTCCGCCGGTGCCCGCGGGCCCCGGCCACCGGGAGCTGGACCTCGCCGGCTCCTGCGAGGGCCAGTGCCACCGCGTCCGCCTTCGCCTCACCGGCCGTCATCAGCCAGACGTCCCGGGCCCGCCGAAGGGCAGGCAGCGTCAGCGAAATGCGCGTCGGTGGGGGCTTGGGGCAGTTGCGGACCGCCACCACCGAACGCTCCGTTTCGTACACCGCGGGCGACTCCGGGAACACCGACGCCGTGTGCCCCTCGCCGCCCAGACCCAGCAGCATGATGTCGAACGACGGCACGTCGCCGTGATCCTCCGGACCCGCGTTGGCCGCCAACACGTCGGCGTAAGCGGCTGCCGCGGCGTCCACGTCGTCGCCGAACTCGCCGTCCGACGGCGCCATCGCGTGGACGCGCTTCGGGTCGAGCGGGACGTGGTCGAGCAGCGCCTCGCGGGCCTGCTTCTCGTTCCGCTCGTCCGAATCGGCCGGGACGAACCGCTCGTCGCCCCAGTAGATGTCCAGGCGCGACCAGTCGATCGCGTCCCGGGCCGACGATGCCTGCAGCTCCGCCAGCACCGCGATGCCGGTGCCGCCGCCGGTGAGCACCAGCGACGCCGAGCTCTTGGCCGCCTGGACGTCCACCAGCCGCGTGACCAGCCGGGCGGCCGCGGCGGCCGCCAGCAGGTCCTGGTTCGCGTAGACGACGACTTCGGTCTTGCTCATGAAGCGCTCGTCTTCCGGTCCTTGGCGGGAGCGGGCGCGGCCGCCGCGGCGGCCGCGGCCGGCGACGTCACGTCGGCCTTCGGCGGGGTGCCGGTCTTGCCGTTCGTGCCCGAGGTGATCTTGGCCAGGCCGTGCAGCGAAGCCTCGTAGACCTCGTCCGGGTCGAGCCGGCGCAGCTCCTCGATCAGGCAGTCCTGGGTGCTCCGCCGCTGCAGCGCGATCCGCCGGGTCGGCTGGCCCGGCTGGGTCAGCGTGCCGACGCGCCCGTCCGGCCGGTGCAGCTCCACCGGCCCCGACTTGCGATCGAGCGTCACCGAGATGATCCCGGCCGCGCCCGAGCTCTTGACCCGCTTGACCGGCACCTTCAGGTACTCGGCCAGCCACGCGGCCAGCAGTTCGGTCGACGGCGAGTCGGCCTCGCCGGTCACCGTCGCGCCCGTGATCTTCTCGTACGGCGGCAGGTCCAGCGCCGAGACGAGCTGAGCGCGCCAGTGCGTCAGGCGCGTCCACGCCAGGTCGGTGTCGCCCTCGGTGTACGCCTTCGCCCGCGTGGTCAGCGCCTTGACCGGGTTCTTCTCCGCGGCCGAGTCGGTGATCCGGCGCTGGGCCAGCTCGCCGAGCGGGTCCTTGTCCGGGTCCTTCGGCCCGGCACCGGGCCACCAGCACACGATCGGCGCGTCCGGCAGCAGCAGCGGCACGACCGCGCTCTGGCCCTGGGAGGCCAGCGGGCCGTAGAGCCGCAGCACGATGACCTCGCTCGCGCCGGCGTCGCCGCCGACCCGGATCTGGCCGTCGATGCGCGGAGCCGCCGTGCGCGCGCCCTTGGCGACCACGATCACCCGCGACGGGTGTTCGCGGCTCGCGCCGTTGGCCGCTTCGATCGCCTCTTCGAGATGGGAGTCGTCGTCGGCGACGATCACCAGCGTCAGGACCCGCCCGAGCGCGACTTGCCCGCCCTGTTCGCGGATCTCCACCAGCTTCTTGTTGAGTGCCGAAGTCGTGGTGGACGGCAGGTCGATGATCACGGGCGCCTCCATTTCCGGCCGGTGCGCTCCAGCATTTCGTCGGCGGACGGCGGTCCCCACGTGCCCGGCGCGTACTGCTCGGGCGCGCCTTCCTTCGCCCAGTGCTCGAGGATCGGGTCGAGGATCTTCCAGGAGAGCTCGACCTCTTCGTTCACCGGGAACAGCGACGGCTCGCCGAGCAGGACGTCCAGGATCAGCCGCTCGTAGGCCTCGGGGGAAGACTCGGTGAACGCGTGGCCGTACCCGAAGTCCATCGTGACGTCGCGGACCTCCATCGTGGTCCCCGGCACCTTCGAGCCGAACCGCAGCGTGATGCCCTCGTCCGGCTGGACCCGGATGACCAGGGCGTTCTGCCCCAGCTCCTCGGTCGACGTCGAATCGAACGGCAGGTGCGGCGCCCGCTTGAACACGACGGCGATCTCGGTGACGCGGCGGCCGAGCCGCTTGCCGGTGCGCAGGTAGAACGGCACCCCGGCCCAGCGGCGGCTCTGCACCTCGAGGGTCACCGCGGCGTAGGTCTCGGTCTTCGAGTCCTTCGCGAAGCCCTCTTCCTGCAGCAGGCCGGGCACCTTCGTGCCGCCCTGCCACCCGCCGGCGTACTGGCCGCGGGCGGTGGTCTTGCTCAGCGGCCCGAGCGGTTTGGTGCCCGAGAGCACCTTGATCTTCTCGGCGCGCAGGGCCCGCGGGTCGAACGACAGCGGCTCCTCCATCGCGGTGAAGGCCAGCAGCTGCAGCAGGTGGTTCTGGATGACGTCCCGGGCGGCGCCGATGCCGTCGTAGTACCCCGCGCGCCCGCCGAGGCCGATGTCCTCGGCCATGGTGATCTGCACGTGGTCGACGTAGTTGGCGTTCCAGATCGGCTCGAACAGCTGGTTCGCGAAGCGCAGCGCCAGGATGTTCTGCACCGTCTCCTTGCCGAGGTAGTGGTCGATGCGGAACACCGACTCCTCGGGGAAGACGTCGTTGACGATCGCGTTCAGCTCTTCGGCGCTCTTCAGGTCGTGCCCGAAGGGCTTCTCGATGACGACGCGCCGCCAGGTCTTCTCGTCGGCGTTCGCCAGCCCCGAGCGGGCCAGCTGCTTGGTCACCACCGGGAACGCGCCGGGCGGGATCGACAGGTAGAACGCCGTGTTGCCGCCGGTGCCGCGTTCGGCGTCGAGGTCGCGGACCGTCTGCGCGAGCCGGTCGAACGCGTCGTCGTCGTCGAAGGTGCCCTGCACGAACCGGATGCCTTCGGCGAGCCGGTTCCACACCGACTCCTTGAACGGCGTCCGCGCGTGCTCCTTGACCGAGTCGTGCACGAGCTCGCCGAAGTCCTGGTGCTCCCAGTCGCGGCGGGCGAACCCGACGAGCGAGAAGCCCGCGGGCAGCAGCCCGCGGTTGGCCAGGTCGTAGATGGCGGGCATCAGCTTCTTGCGGGCCAGGTCACCGGTGACGCCGAAGATCACCAGGCTGGACGGCCCGGCGATCCGCGGGAGCCGCTTGTCCCGCGGATCGCGCAGCGGGTTGCTCCACGTCATGCGGAGACCTCCTGTACCGCGCGGACGACGGCCGCGAGGCCCGCGGCCCGGTCGGTCAGGTGCAGGCGCAGCACCGGGCGGCCGTGCTCGGCGAGCACCTGCCCGTCGCCGAGGGCCTGCGCGTGCTGCAGCTGCCCCAGCGTGTACGGCCGGTCCGGCACGTCGAGGTCGTGTTCGACCGCGCCGGTGAGCTGCAGGAAGACACCGTTCTGGTGCCCGCCCTTGTGGTACTGGCCGGTGGAGTGCAGGAACCGGGGACCCCAGCCGAACGTCGTCTGCTTGCCGGTGCGCTTGGCGATCTCGCCGCGCAGCACCGCCGTCGAGGCGTCGTCGAGCCGGTCGAGGTAGGCCTGCACCGCGATGTAGCCCGCGTCCGGTGCCGAAGCGAAGAACGCGCTCAGCACGTCGGTCAGGCTGCCGTCGGTGGAAACCCCGTCGCTGCCGAAGATCTCGACCGGGCCGTCCACATTGGACGCAGTCTCGCCGCCCTTCAGCTTCTCCGGGTCGTCCAGCAGCGCCCGGGCCGCCTTCTTCGCGGTCTCGACGTCGGGCTGGTCGAACGGGTTGATCCCGAGCAGCCGCCCGGCCAGCGCCGTGGCGAACTCCCAGAGCAGGAACTGCGCGCCGAGCGAGCCGGTGACGGCGATCTTCGCCGAACCCCGCGGGCTGCCGACCGCGGTGGCGGTGGCGTCGTCACGCGCGTCGGCGAAGCCGGCCGCGTCCGGGCCCTCCACCGCGACCGGCAGCAGGCCGGTGCCCTGCTTGCCGGTGGACTCCGCGATCAGCTGCTCCGCCCAGTCGGGGAAGCCCTTGATCCCGGAGCCGGTGTCGGCCAGCACGACCTTCTCGGCGCCGGCCTCGTGCGCCGCGGCCCACGCGGCGGCCAGCTTGACCGCCGGGTTGGCCACGTCGTCCGCGGCGAGCTCTTCGGCCACCGAAGCGGCCTGGTCGAGCAGCCGGGCGACGTCCGCGCCGGCGAGACCGGCCGGGACGAGCCCGAACGCGGTCAGCGCCGAGTAGCGGCCGCCGACGTGCGGGTCGGCGAGGAAGACCTTGCGGTATCCCTCCTTTTCGGACAGTTCCTGGAACGGCGAGCCCGGGTCGGTGACGACCACGATCCGCCGTGCCGCGTCGATCCCCGCGTCGGCGAACGCTTTCGCGAAGATCCGCCGGTGGCTGTCGGTCTCGACGGTGCCGCCGGACTTCGACGACACGACGATCACCGTGCGGTCGAGGTCGCCGGCCAGCGCGTCCGCGACCTGGCCCGGGTCGGTGGTGTCGAGGACGGTCAGCGCGACGCCGTCGGTCGCGGTGATCACCTCCGGCGCCAGCGACGAGCCGCCCATGCCGGCCAGCACGACCCGGTCGACGCCCTCGGACCGCAGCTCGGTCCGCAGCGCCTCGATCTCGCCGATCAGCGGCCGCGACGACTTGTGCAGCGTCGTCCACGACAGCCGGATCGACGCCTCGGATTCGGCGTCCGGCCCCCAGAGCGTCGCGTCCTGCGCCGCCAGCTTCGAAGCGGCTTGGTCGGCGACCAGCTGCTCGGCCAGCGGCGTGGCGCGCTCCGCCAGTGCGGCGTCCACGATCTCGACGCCGGTCTTTTCGCCTGTCGTCATGTCGTGCTTCAGCCCTTCGCCTGCTCGAGCTGCCCGTTCACGGTGTCCAGGAGCTCGGTCCACGACTTCTCGAACTTCTCGACGCCCTCGTTCTCCAGCGTGAGGAAGACGTCGCGGATGTCGATGCCGACGGCCTCGAGCTTGTCGAAGACCTCCTGCGCGTCCTTGCCGTGGCCGCTGACCCGGTCGCCCTTGAGGTCAGCGTGCTCGGCGACGGCGTCGAGGGTCTTCTCCGGCATGGTGTTGACGGTGTTCTTCACCACGAGGTCGTCGACGTAGAGCGTGGGGGAGTAGTCCGGGTTCTTCACCCCGGTCGACGCCCACAGCGGGCGCTGCGCGTTGGCGCCGTCGGCCGCGAGGGCCTTCCAGCGGTCCGAAGCGAACAGCTCCTCGAAGGCCACGTAGGCGAGGCGGGCGTTGGCGACGGCGGCCTTGCCGCGCAGCGCCAGGGCCTCGTCGGTGCCGATGGCTTCCAGGCGCTTGTCGATCTCGGTGTCCACGCGGGACACGAAGAACGACGCGACCGAGTGGATGCCGCGCAGGTCGTGGCCGTTGGCCTTGGCCTGCTCCAGCCCGGTGAAGAAAGCCTCGATGACCTTCTTGTAGCGCTCGACCGAGAAGATCAGCGTGACGTTGACGCTGATGCCTTCGGCCAGCGTGGCGGTGATCGCCGGCAGGCCCTCTTCGGTCGCCGGGATCTTGATCAGCACGTTCGGCCGGTCGACGGTCTTCCACAGGTCCTTCGCCTCGGCCACCGTCTTGTCGGTGTCCTTGGCCAGCCGCGGGTCGACCTCGATGGAGACGCGGCCGTCGACGCCGTTCGTGGCGGTGTAGACGTCGCGGAACAGGTCCGCGGCGTTGCGCACGTCGGTCGTCGTCAGGTCGCGGATGGTCGCCTCGACGTCGGCGCCCTGGGCCGCGAGCTCCCGCGTCCGCTCGTCGTAGGCGTCGCCCTTCGACATCGCGTTGGCGAAGATCGTCGGGTTGGTCGTCACGCCCACGACGTGCTTGTCGCGGATCAGCTCGGCCAGGTTGCCGGTGTTCAGTCGTTCACGCGAAAGGTCGTCGAGCCAGATCGATACACCGGCTGCGGACAGCTGCGCGAGCTTGTCGTTGCTCATTACTGTCATCTCCTTCAGGAGTTCTTGGTGTTGGCGATCGAGCGGCGGGCCGCCTCGACGACTGCTTCCGCGGTGAAGCCGAACTCACGGAACAGCGTGGCGGCATCGGCGGAGGCGCCGAAGTGCTCGATCGAAACGTTCACCCCGGCGTCACCGGTGAAGCGGTGCCAGGACTGGGCGATACCCGCCTCGACCGACACTCGCGCCTTCACCGACGGCGGGATCACCGAGTCGCGGTACGCCTGGTCCTGCGCGTCGAACCACTCGACGCACGGCATCGAGACCACCCGGGCGGCGATCCCGTCCGTGGCCAGGGTCTTGGCGGCTTCGACGGCCAGCTGGACCTCGGAACCGGTCGCGATGAGCACCACGTGCTCGTCGTCCGCCTTGCCGTAGTCGGCCAGGACGTACCCGCCCTTGGCGACGCCTTCGGCGCTGGTGCCCTCGAGCACCGGCACGTTCTGGCGGGTCAGCGCCAGGCCGGACGGGTGGTGGATGTCCTCCAGGACCGCCTTCCACGCGTATGCGGTCTCGTTGGCGTCCGCCGGGCGGACGACGTTGAGGCCCGGGATCGCGCGCAGCGCGGAGAGCTGCTCGATCGGCTGGTGCGTCGGGCCGTCCTCGCCGAGGCCGATCGAGTCGTGCGTCCACACGTAGGTGACCGGCGCCTTCATCAGCGCGGCCAGCCGGACCGGCGGGCGCATGTAGTCGGAGAAGATGAGGAACGTCGCGCCGTACGGGCGGGTGCCGCCGTGCAGCGCGATCCCGTTGAGGATCGAGCCCATGGCGTGCTCGCGGACGCCGAAGTGCAGCGTCCGGCCGTACGGGTTCGCCTGCCACATGTCGGTGGCGGCCTTCTCGGGACCGAACGAGTCGGCGCCCTTCATCGTCGTGTTGTTGCTCTCGGCCAGGTCGGCCGAGCCGCCCCACAGCTCCGGCAGCGGCTCGGCGAGGGCGTTGAGCACCTCACCGGAGGCCTTGCGGGTCGCGATGCCCTTGGCGTCCGGCTCCCACTTCGGCAGGTTGTCGGCGAAGCCCTCGGGCAGCGTGCGGGTGGCCATCCGGTCGCCGATCTTCTTGCGCTCCGGGTTGGCCCGGCCCCAGGCCTCGTACTTCTCCTGCCACTCCGCGTGCGCGGTCTTGCCGCGCTCGAGCGCCTGGCGGGTGTGCTTGAGCACGTCGTCCTCGACCTGGAACGACTGCTCCGGGTCGAAGCCGAGGATCTCCTTGACCGCGGCGACCTCTTCGGCGCCCAGCGCGGCGCCGTGCGCCTTGCCGGTGCCCATCTTCTTCGGGGCCGGGTAGCCGATGACGGTCCGCAGCGCGATGAACGACGGCCGCTGCGTCTCGGCCTTGGCGGCCTTGATGGCCTCCTCGATCGCGACGACGTCCTCGCCGCCCTCGACGACCTGGGTGTGCCACCCGTAGGCCTCGTAGCGCTTCACGGTGTCCTCGGACAGCGCGATGTTCGTGTCGTCCTCGATCGAGATCTTGTTGTCGTCGTAGAAGACGATCAGGTTCCCCAGCTCCTGGCGGCCCGCGATGGACGAGGCCTCGGAGGTGACGCCCTCTTCGATGTCGCCGTCGGAGGCGATCACGAAGATGTGGTGGTCGAAGATGCTCTCACCGGGCGCGGCGTCCGGGTCCAGCAGGCCGCGCTCACGGCGGGCGGCCATCGCCATGCCCACGCCGTTCGCCAGGCCCTGCCCGAGCGGGCCGGTGGTGGTCTCGACGCCGTCGGTGTGGCGGTACTCGGGGTGACCCGGGGTCTTGGAGCCCCACTTGCGCAGCTGCTTGAGGTCCTCCAGCTCGAGGCCGTAGCCGGCGAGGAACAGCTGGATGTAGAGGGTCAGGCTGGAGTGCCCGGCCGAGAGGATGAACCGGTCGCGGCCCGGCCAGTGCTGGTCGCTCGGGTCGTGCCGCATGGCGCGCTGGAACAGCGTGTAGGCCAGCGGCGCCAGGCTCATCGCGGTGCCGGGGTGGCCGCTGCCACAGTTCTCCACGGCGTCGGCGGCGAGCACCCGGACGGTGTCCACGGCGCGGGTGTCGGTGTCGGTCCAGTCGGCGGGCGTGTTGCGCCGGAGGAGTGGGTTGTTCTCGCTGGTAGTGGCGGTTTCGGACACTGAACTCCAACTCCCGGTCATGATGGTTGCGGCTGGTCTTCCTCGTTCCGGTTACCCGTGCGCGGGGTCATCTATCTCAATCGATCCCGAAGGGACGATATTCCTGCTCGCGACCCTGCGCAGGGGCAATCGCGGCCCGTCGCGGCCAGCCTAGTGCTTGGACCGGTCGAGGACCCGCGATCACCCACGGGATTCACCACGTCTAACATCGTTCGAGGGTTCAGTAGGGCTGGTTCATCGGCACCATCCGCCTACCCGGACTGGCCCGGCCCGAACCTGACGCAGGGAGTGAAATGTCGTTGGTGAACGCTGCGCACGGACGCAGTGACGACACCAGCGCCGTGCACCCGACCGGTGAACGACCGCACGGTGACCGGCGAAGCTTCCGCCAGGTCGTCGGCGCCTACGCCGCGCTGGCGAAGCCGCGGGTCATCGAGCTCCTCCTGGTGACCACCATCCCGGCGATGTTCCTCGCCGGCCGTCAGATCCCGTCGCCGTGGCTGGTCCTGGCCACGCTGGTCGGCGGGACGATGGCCGCGGGCAGCGCGAACGCGCTCAACTGCGTGATCGACGCGGACATCGACAAGGTGATGAACCGCACGAAACGCCGTCCGCTGGTGAAGGACTCGGTGCCCCGCCGCGGCGCGCTGGTCTTCGGCCTCGTGATGGGCGTCGCCTCGTTCGTCGTGCTGTATTTCACGGTGAACCTGCTCTCGGCGGTCCTCGCGATCGCGACGATCCTCTTCTACATCTTCGTCTACACGCTCGGCCTGAAGCGGCGCACGTCACAGAACGTGGTCTGGGGCGGCGCGGCGGGCTGCATGCCGGTCGTGATCGGCTGGGCGGCCGTCACCGGCACCGTGCAGTGGCCGGCGTTCGTGATGTTCGGCGTGATCTTCTTCTGGACGCCGCCGCACACGTGGGCGCTGGGCATGAAGTACCGCGACGACTACGAGCGCGCCGGCGTCCCGATGCTGCCGGTGGTCGCCACCGCCGAGCACGTCGCCCGCCAGATCGTCATCTACTCGTGGGTGATGGTGGCCTGGACGCTCCTGCTGCTCCCGGTGACGTCGTGGCTGTACGGCACGTTCGCGATCCTCGCGGGCGGCTGGTTCCTCTTCTACGCCCACAGCCTGCAGGCCGCGGTGCGGCGCGGGGAAGAGACCAAGCCGATGGCGCTGTTCCACCGCTCGAACACGTACCTGATGATCGTGTTCGTGGCCCTGGCCGTCGACTCGGCGATCGGCCTGCCGACCCTCGGCCTGCCGTTCTGAATCCGGGTCTGAGACGGATCGGGACCGCGGTCACCGCGGTCGTCGTCCTGGGCCTGCTGGTCCTCCTCGGCCACGGGAAGCTCCCGGCCCTGGACGAAAGCCTGCTCACCGGCGGCTGCGCCATCCCCTCGCGGATCACGGCCCTGCCGGGGCCGGCTCCGGACGGCGGTGACGTGCGGGTCGTCGAGCAGGGACCGGGCGCCGCGGTGCTGGAGAACACGAGCACCCTGGCCGCCTACCGGATTCCCGTGACGTCCGGCACCCGGACCGTCGAGGTGCCGGTGCTCACCCCGGGACAGCGGATCGGCGTCGTGCTCGACCGGCCCGCGCTCGGCCCGGTGATCTGGCTCGCGCCCGAGGCTCTGGGCGGGTTCACCCCCGTGACCGCCACCGTCGTGCCGGGCGGGATCCGCTACCGCTCCGGCAACTGCCGGGCGCTGACCAGCCGTGGTGCCGCGGTGCTCTTCCGCGATACTTCCGGGCGGATCACCGGCGGTGAACAGCTGCCCCCGGCGAGCGTGTCGTGCGCGACGGGGGAGCGGGAGCTGCCCGTCGCCGTGCGGTCCGCCGAGGTCTACCCGTACTGCGACCTCCGGCCGGAATGATCGCGCGCCGGGCGTCGTTGAACGTCGTTGGCTCTTTTCCCTTGAGGCGAAAGCAGGATGCTCTTGTCCGTCTCCTCGGACGACTTCACCGCCGAGCTCGCTCGCGAGCAGGCGTACGTCACGACCCTCTACGCGAAGCTCGACGCCGAGCGGCTCGAAGCCCAGCGGCGCCTCGACGAGACCCTGCGCCGGACCGGCGGCACCCCGCAGGCCCGCACCGAGCGCGACGTCGCCACGACCCTCTACACCGACCGGCTCGCCCAGCTCGGCTCGGTCGAGCAGGGCCTGGCCTTCGGACGGCTCGACTTCGTCCCCGAAAGCGCCGAAGAGACGACCTACATCGGCCGGCTCGGCCTGTTCGACGAAGACGCCGACTACCAGCCGCTGCTCGTCGACTGGCGGGCGCCGGTCGCCCGGCCGTTCTACCTCGCCACCGCCGCGTCGCCCGAGGGGGTGCGGCGGCGACGGCACCTGCGGTCGCTGAGCCGCAAGGTGACCGGCTTCGACGACGAGATCCTCGACCTCACCGCCGCCGACCAGGGCCAGGACCTCGGCCTGGCCGGCGAAGCCGCGCTGCTGGCCGCGCTGGAGCAGCGGCGCACGGGTGAGATGAGCGACATCGTCGCGACCATCCAGGCCGAGCAGGACCGCATCATCCGCGCGCCGCTGGGCGGCGTCATGGTCGTGCAGGGCGGGCCGGGCACCGGCAAGACCGCCGTCGCGCTGCACCGCGCGGCCTACCTGCTCTACACGCACCGCCAGCAGCTCACCACCCGCGGCGTGCTGGTCGTCGGGCCGAACAGCACGTTCCTGCGCTACATCGGCCAGGTGCTGCCGTCGCTCGGCGAGACCGGCGTGCTGCTCGCCACCATCGGCCAGCTCTACCCGGGCCTGGACGCCGACGGCGCCGAGCCGCGGGAGGCGGCCGAGGTCAAGGGCCGGCTGGTGATGGCCGAGGTGCTCGCCAACGCCGTCCGCGACCGCCAGCGCGTGCCCGAGCCGGTGTGTGAGATCGAGTACGAGCACGACGTGCTGCGGCTGGATCGCAAGACCTGCACCGACGCCCGCACCCGGGCCCGCCGGTCGCGGCGCCCGCACAACCCGGCGCGGCGCCTGTTCGTCTCCGACGTCCTCGACGCGCTGACCCGCCAGGCCGCCCGCAAGCTGGGGGAGGACCTCCTCGACGGGCAGGACCTGGCCGACATCCGGGCCGAGCTGGCCGCGGACGAAAACGTCGCCGCGGCGTTGGATTCGCTGTGGCCCGTGCTGTCGCCGGAAGGCGTGCTCGACGACCTGTTCGCCGACCGCGAACGCCTCTCGCGAGCGGCTGGGAAGCTGCTTCCGTCGTCGGACCAGGCCCTTCTCGAGAGTGGCCGCGACGCTCGCTGGACCCCGGCCGACGTGCCGCTGCTCGACGAGCTGGCCGAGCTGATCGGCGTCGACGACACCGAGGCCCGCGTCGAGCGCAAACGCCGTGAGCGCGAGGACCGCGCGTACGCCGAGGGCGTGCTCGACATCCTCGAACAGGACGAAGAGATCATCGACGAGGAGCTGCTGCGCGTCTCCGACGTCCTCGACGCCGAGCTGTTCGCCGAACGCCAGCAGGAGCGCAGCGAGCTGACCGCCGCCCAGCGGGCCGCGCAGGACCGGACCTGGACGTTCGGGCACGTGATCGTCGACGAGGCCCAGGAGCTGTCGGCGATGGACTGGCGGCTGCTCATGCGGCGCACGCCGAACCGCTCGATGACGCTGGTCGGCGACGTCGCCCAGACCGGCGCGGCGGGCGGGGCGCGGTCGTGGGGCGAGGTGCTCTCGCCGTACGTCGAGGACCGGTGGCGGCTGGAAGAGCTGACGGTGAACTACCGCACCCCCGCCGAGATCATGGCGGTCGCCGCGCGGGTGCTCGCGGAGATTTCGCCTTCCCTGTCGGCGCCCTCCTCGGTGCGGGAGACGGGCGTCCCGCCGTGGTCGGTGCGCGCCCCCGTCTCGGAGCTGCCCGGTCTGGCGGCGCGCGAGCTGTCCGAAGTGGACGGTGGCACGGTGGCGGTCCTGGTCCCGCCCACGCGCCTCGACGAGGTCTCGGCGCTGCTCGGCTCGTACGACGAGCGGCTGAGCGTGCTGACGGTGGAGCGCTCGAAGGGCCTGGAGTTCGACTCGGTGGTGCTGGTCGCGCCGGACGAGGTCGTGGCGGGGTCGCCGCGCGGCCTCAACGACCTGTACGTGGCCCTGACGCGGGCGACCCGGCGGCTCGGCGTGGTCTCCACCGGTGACGAAGTTCCGGCACTCTCCGTGCTTGGTTAGGGTGCCTCGCATGCAGAAGATCGGGAAGATCGTGGTCGTCGCCGTGGCGGCGCTGTCGCTGGCCGCGTGCGGCCAGGACGCCAAGACCGGGACGGCCGCCCCGGCGGGGCCCTCCGTACCGCCGTCGAATGCGGCGCAGGCGCCCCAGAGCAAGGGCCGCGAGTGCACCGCGGAGGACATCAAGACGACGGGGAAGTTCGGCGAAAAGCCCGAAATCACCATCCCGGACGACTGCGACCCGCCGAAGAAGCTGATCACCAAGGACCTGTCCGAGGGCACCGGCGACGGCGCGAAGGCCGGCCAGAAGCTCCAGATGAACTACCACTTGGTGACGTGGTCGGACAAGCAGGTGCTCGACAGCTCGTTCGGCCGGGAGCCGTTCGCCCTCGTCCTCGGCGCCGGCAAGGTCATCCCGGGCTGGGACCAGGGCCTGGTGGGCATCAAGCAGGGCGGCCGCCGGCTGCTGATCATCCCGCCGGACCTCGCGTACGGCGACGGCGGCGGGCAGATGAAGCCGAACGAGACGCTGGTGTTCGTCACCGACGCCGTGTCGGTCGCCGCCGCCTGACGTGCGTGAAGGCCACTTCGTCGATCGAGGTGGCCTTCACGGCGTTCAGGGGATGAGCAGGAGCTTGCCGGTGGTGCGGCGGGCCTGGAGGTCTTCGTGGGCCTTGCGGGCGTCGGCGAGCGGGTACTTGCCGCCGATGCGGACGTTCAGCTCGCCCGCGAGGATCGCGTCGAACAGCTCCTTCGAACGCCAGTCGATCTCCTCGCGCGTGCGCGTGTAGTGCCCGGACGTCGGGCGCGTCAGGTAGAGCGAGCCGCCGGAGTTGAGGCGCTGCGGGTCGAGCGGCGGCACCGGGCCGCTGGACGCGCCGAACAGCGCCAGCAGGCCGCGGACCTTCAGGCTGGCCAGGCTGCCGTCGACGGTGTCCTTGCCCACGCCGTCGTAGACGACGTCGACGCCTTCGCCGCCGGTCAGCTCGCGGGTGAGCTTCGCGAAGTCCTCCCGGTCGTAGCGGATCACCTCGTCGGCGCCGGCTTCGCGGGCGAGCTTCGCCTTCTCGTCGGTCGACACCGTGCCGATCACGCGCGCGCCGCGGGCCTTCGCCAGCTGCACCAGCAGCAGGCCGACGCCACCGGCGGCCGCGTGCACCAGCACGTCGTGGCCCGGCCTGACCTCGAACGTCGAGGCGACCAGGTAGTGGGCGGTGATGCCCTGCAGCATCGTCGCGGCCGCGGTCTCGAGGGAGACGCCTTCGGGCACCTTCACCGCGACCGACGCGGGCACGACCTTGCGGGCCGCGTAGCTGCCGATCGACCCCTGCCAGGCGACGCGGTCGCCGGGCTCGAAGCCGCTGCCGGCGCCCGCCTCGACGACCGTGCCGGCGCCCTCGAGACCGAGCACGACCGGCAGCTCCATCGGGTAGATGCCCTGCCGCTGGTAGGTGTCGATGTAGTTGACCCCGGCCGCCGCGACGTCGACCAGCAGTTCGCCGGCCTGCGGGGCGCGGACGTCCACTTCGGCCGGTTCGAGCACTTCCGGGCCGCCGGTCTTCGTCACCTGCACTGCGGTGGGCATGGGTCCTCCTCGGATCGGGTTCTCCCGGTGCAACTATGGCCGACGCCACGCTGTTCCGCGTTCCGTCCGCTCTTTCGTTAGGGTTCGGGACGTGGAAGAGACTGTTTCGCCGACCAGCGCGCAGCTGGGCGCGGCCCGCAAGTTCGTGAAGGCGCACGGCAAGCCGTCCCGCGCGGTGGTGGAGAACATCGGCCGGGCGGGCGCCCGGGTCGTGCTCGTGGGCGCGGACGGCGCGCTGGGCGACGTCGTGGTGCCTTCGGTGGCGACCGGCGAGGCGCTGGTCGAGGCGGTCGAGGACCTCTCGCCGGCGACCTGGGACGCGGAGACGGTCAACCAGGCGAAGATCGGCCCGGAGCACCGCCGCAAGATGGCGGGCAAGTGAGCCGCACCGCGATCCTGGTCAGCTGCAAGGAGCTCCCTTCGGGTGACGGCGACGACGACGCCGTGGTGCCCGCCCTGACTTCACTGGGCTTCTCGGTGTCATGGGCGGCGTGGGATTCTTCGTTGGACTTCTCGTCGGCGGACGCGGTGATCCTGCGCGCGACCTGGGATTACGCGGCCCGGCGCCCGGAGTTCCTCGCGTGGTGCGAGTCGGTGCCGACCCTGCTCAACTCCGCCGACGTCGTCCGGTGGAACACGGACAAGTCGTACCTGGTGGAGTTGCTGGACGCGGGCCTGCCGGTGGTCCCGACTTCCCTGGTTTCGCCGGGTGACGCGGTTCGGTTCCCGTCATCGGAGTTCGTGGTCAAGCCCTCGGTGGGCGCGGGCTCCCGCGGAGCGGCCCGCTTCGCGGCCGGCGCCGACGCGTCCGCCCACGTGGCCGCGCTCCACGCCGAGGGTCACACGGCGATGATCCAGCCGTACCAGTCCAGTGTGGACACCGAGGGTGAGCTGGCCCTGGTGTACTTGGGCGGGATCTACTCACACGCCTTCGCGAAGGCTGCGATGCTTGGGTCCACAATGGACGGCTCGGGGTTGTACCTGACGGAGGAGCTGGCTCCGGCCTCGCCCTCCGCCGACGCCGTGGCGCTGGCGGAGGACGTCCTCGATGTGGCCTCGGCGTTGCTGGGGATCCTGCGGGCCGAGCTGCTGTACGCCCGGGTGGACGTGGTGCGCGGCGCGGACGGCAAGCCGTTGCTGCTGGAGCTGGAGCTGACGGAGCCGTCGCTGGGCTTCCGCCAGACGGACCCGGCCGCGGCGACGCGGTTCGCCTCGGCGGTACGGCAGCAACTGGCGTAGTCACCGGGCCGCCTGCTGTACGGCGGCGAGCACGAGAGCGACGATCGCGCCGATCGTGGTGACGGCCAGCGAACCGGTGATCAGGTAGAGCCCGCCGATCCCGGTCAGGCCGGCTTTGATCAATTCCCGGGGACCACGACCCGGCGTGGGTTTGCTTGTCCTGCCCTTGGTCACTGTGCTACCACCTTATTGGTGTACTAGTACGCCTCGGGTAATGGTGACCGGTGACAAGTCCGATCGGAACTGATCTTTTCTTTTCGGGTCAGGTTTTTCGTTGTCGGACGAATGTCGCCGCAGGTCCAGCTGTTGTCCGGGTTTGTCGAGAATTGTCGATCTTCGTCGGGTAGCGGAGGACGCCATGACCATCCGGACGGACAGTGAACCGGTTGACGAGCCGAATTCGCTCGCGGAAGTCGAAGCCGCGCTGCGCTGGCTGGCCACTCGCAAGGACGGCGAGCTGCTTCGATTCTTCCGCGAGGCGGTCAAAGAACCGGCGAGCGAATCGGCAACCGTGCTCCGCTCCCTGGTGGCGCCGACGGAATCGTTGATCGGCGAGTCGGCCGAGTCGCGGGTGTTCGCCGTGTGGGGCCTGATCGTCGACGAGATCGGCTCAGCCGGAAGCTCCCGCCACCGCTACACGTTGATGGCGGCGTTCCGGGTGCCGCCGGCGCCCGGCGGCACCGTCTGGAAGGTGACGCTCAGCGACCGCTTCCGGCAGCTGGTGCTGTTGCCGGGCATCTTCGGCGATCCGCCTCCCACCACCGCCACTCCGATGCACCAGGCCTGGCGGCGGGCGCTCAAAGCGTTGGCCGCCCGCCTCTCGCAGAAACTGGTTTCGCTGGAGGAGCCGGACTGGCGGCCGTACATCAGCATCGGCCGGGCGGCGGCGGAGGTCTTGGACGAGCGCGTCGCCTGGCGGGCTCGTCCTGCCTCGAAAGGGGCGCAGCCGGTGTTCGCGGAGCGCATGCTCGTCACGGCGGTCATGCGCCGCCGAACGGTGTGGCGCCGGATCACCGAACGCGACATCGTCGCCTGTGAGGACGGTGTCGACGACTATGTCGTCCAGGCTCGCAACGGCTGGACCCACACCCCGGAAGACCTCCTGGTCACGGCCCTTTGGGCGTGTCGCGTGGTCGGTGCGTATCCGGGTGACCGGGGAGTGGCGCGCCTGCGCTTTCGCCGAACGCTTCGGAAGGGCGAGCGCTACGCTTTCGTATCCGAGGCGCTCGACGAACGGCTCGACGAGGGACACCGGTGGGTCGATGTCGACGTGGACCACCACGGCATTGCGCCCGGCGGCCTGACCATCCAGCTGACCTTCGACCCGGACTGTCTTCCCGAGGCATGCTGGTGGTACGCGGAACAACTCGAGTTCGAGCGGAGGTGCCAACCTCCGGATGGCGATCCGCGCCTGCTCCCCATCGAGGACGGGTTCGTCCGGCACACCTTTTTCGACGGGTGCCATCCGCGGGAGAGCTACGGCATTGCGTTCAAGTGGTCGCCCTCGTGACCGACGCGAAAGCACGCCGGTCACGGGAGAGGCTTCCCTAGTCGACGATGACCGAGTTGCCGGTGCTGCCGCCCCCGCCACCACCTGCGGTGGGGTCCGCAGGTTTGTGGGCGATCGACGTCAGAGCGATGGCTGCGGCCGCTGCGAAGATCAGAGCGGCCGCCGCAATGATCCGCCGGTTCTTGCCGCGCTCTTTGTTGGTGCTGTGCTTGCCCATGAGGCTCCTTCTGTGGTCGGAAGTCGGCCCACAGTAAAAGGAAGCAGTCGACACGATCGAGCGTGTGATCTCTCTTTCGTGTCGTCGTAGGCAGGTTAAGCTGATGTGCTCGCCCGCTTGGCGGCCAGCCGCTCCACCCGCGGCCACCGCACATCCGTCGCCCACCCCAGCCGCTCGAAAGCCCAGATGAGCCGCGCCGAAATGTCCACCTGCCCGCGCAACACCCCGTGCCGCGCGCACGTCGGGTCGGCGTGGTGCGAGTTGTGCCACGACTCGCCCATCGAGAGCACCGCCAGCGGCCAGAAGTTCGCCGCCTTGTCGCGGCTCGCGAACGGGCGCTCGCCGATCAGGTGGCACACCGAGTTGACCGACCACGACACGTGGTGCAGGAACGCGATGCGCACCAGGCCCGCCCAGAAGAACGCCGTCACCGCGCCCCACCACGACCAGGTCAGCAGGCCGCCCAGAACCGCCGGGAGAGCCAGGCTCGCCGTGATCCACAGCCAGAAGTAGCGGTTCACCCAGCGCAGGTCCGGGTCGGCCACCAGGTCAGGGGCGAACCGGTCCGCGTTGGTCACCTCGCGGCCGAACATCCAGCCCATGTGCGCGTGCCAGAACCCCTTCAGCAGCGCCGACGGCGACGTGCCGAACAGCCACGGCGAGTGCGGGTCGCCCTCGCGGTCGGCGAACGCGTGGTGGCGGCGGTGGCTGGCCACCCAGAAGATCACCGAACCCTGGACCGCCATGCTGCCCGCGATGGCCAGTACCACCCGGAGGGGACGCGACGCCTTGAACGCGCCGTGCGTGAAGTAGCGGTGGTAGCCGACCGTCACCCCGAGCGTCGCGAAGACGTAGAACACCGCTGCGAGGATCAGATCCACCCAGGTCATGCCCCAGCCCCAGACCAGCGGGACCGCGACGAGGAGTGCCGCGAACGGCACCAGCAGGAAGGTCTTGAGCACGATCATCTCGCCGGTCCCCCGGCGGTGGGAGATGAGCGGCTTGGGCGCGGTGCGCGACGTCATGGCGCGAACAGTAACCCACGGGCGAAACGGGCACGCCGACGCGGAGTTAAGCCCGCGTTGCCGTCAGGCGGCGGTGAGCTCGCGGGGCGCCGGGGCCAGGGAAGTCACCGGGCCGCGGTCGCGGCTCGCCGTCCACAGTGACGCCGTCGCGATGATGACCGCCATCGCGCCGAGGACGTGGAACGACACCATCGCCTCCGGCACGCCCAGCGCGTACTGCAGCGAGCCGAGGCCACCCTGGGCCAGGGCCACCACCCAGACCACGGTGTAGTGCCGCCACAGGCTCTTCGGCGCGCCGACGCGCATCAGCTGGAGGCCGAACACCGCGAGCAGCAGCAGGTAGAGCACGAGGAGCCCGCCGTGGACCTGGGCGAGCGCCTCGACCGGGAGGGCGAGGCGGTGGGTGTTGAGGTCGCCGCTGTGCGGGCCGGCGCCGGTCACCGTGGTGCCGGCCGCGAGGACGAGCCACATCACGGCCGCGAGGGCGACCAGGACCCCGCGGCCGGACGCCGGGACCAGCGGGCGGGCGGGCTCGTCGCCTTCGCGGAACGCGCGCAGCAGCAGGACGGCGAGCCAGACGAGCGGGGTCGTCGCGAGGAAGTGGATCGCGACCGTCCACCACTCCAGCTTCGCGAGCACGGTGAACCCGCCGACGACGGCCTGCAGCACGACGCCGCCGGGCATCGTCCAGGCCAGCTTCACCAGGCGCTTCCGGCTCGGGTGGTCGATCTGCACGCGCCACGCCGTGATGACGGCGACCGCGGCGACAGCGATGACGACGCCGGTCAGCATCCGGTTGCCGAATTCGATCCACTGGTTGAGCGCGTGGATGCCGGGGTGGTCCACCGGCACCAGGCTGCCGGCGACGCACTCCGGCCACGTCGGGCAGCCGAGCCCCGACCCGGTGACGCGCACGATCGAGCCGGTGACGCCGATCAGCGCCTGCGCGAGGACCGCGGCGATCCCGACGGCCCGCTGCACGGCGGCGGAGGGAAACGGCAGACGAGCGACAAGGCTGGTGAACGGCACGGCTTCGATGGTAGAGCGCGCCGGAATCACGCTTTCGGCAGGTCCCGGCGCCCAGAACGGCTCAACCGGCGCAAGGGACCAAGGTCACTCGGTTTTCTTGGCCTTCTTCTGGAACAGACCCGCCGACTGCGCGCCGATGCCGCCGATCAGCAGCACCGCGATGGGGGCCGTCTTGATCCAGAAGGCGCCCGCGCCGGCCTTCGCGAGGACGACGATCAGCCCGATCGCCACGGCCAGCAGGAGAAGCATGATCAAGACCACGCGCGTTTTCGAAACCAATGTGATGCCCCCTCGGGTGCGGAACCGGACCGAAGGAGCTTCTCAGGATTGCCAGGGGACCACGAGGTCAGTTTTACCGTCCAAACAGGACGCTCAGGTGAGTTTGGTCGTCCGTGAAGCCACCACACCCGCCAGAACCGCCCAAACCGCGAGCACCGCGAGCGGCCCGGGCGCGAACGAACCGTCCACCAAAGCCGCCCGCATGCCCTCCGCCAGCGCACCCGACGGCAGCAGCTCGACGACCACCGCGAGGCCCGAAGGCAGCGAAGACGGCGCCAGCAGGATCCCGCCGGCCAGGAGCAGGACGAACCAGACGATGTTCGCCAAAGCCAGCACCGCTTCGGCCCGTAGTGCGCCACCCAGCAGCACGCCCAGGGCGCCGAACGCCAAAGTCCCCAGCACCAGCAGAAGAACGGCCGAGAAAAGCCCGGAAACCGAGGGCGACCAGCCCAGGAACGCCGCCACCACGCCGATGATCACCGATTGGAGCGCGACGACCAGCAGCGCCGCCGACAGACGTCCGGCCACCAGCAGCCATCGCGGCAACGCCGTCGCCGAGAGGCGCTTCAGCACTCCGTAGCGCCGGTCGAAGCCCAGGGCGATCGCCTGACCGGTGAACGCCGACGACATCACCGCCAGCGCCAGGATCCTCGGCGTGATCCAGTCCACCTTGGACGTCGAGCCCAGCGAAGACGCCGGCAGGATGTCCAGCAGCGACAACCCGATCAGCAGCGCCAGCGGGATCAGCAGCGTCAGCAGGACCTGCTCGCCGTGGCGCAACGTCAGGCTCGCCTCGACCCGCGCGTGCGTGCGCAGCATCCGGCCCAGCGAGCCGCGTCCGGGCGCCGGGGTGAAGACCCCCGGCTCGAAACCGGTCATGCGCGCAGCTCCCGTCCGGTCAGCTCGAGGAAGACCTCTTCGAGCGTCCGCCTGCCGACCTGCAGCTCCTCCGCGAGCACACCCTGCTGCGCACACCACGCCGTGACCGTCGACACCACCTGCGGGTCCACCGAGCCCGCCACCACGTAGGTCCCGGGCGCCGACTCGTGCACCGCGTAACCCTCCGGGAGCGCCGCCGTCAGCAGCGCCGTGTCGAGCCGGGTTCGGGCCTTGAACCGCAGCCCCGCGTTGCCGCTTTCGTCCACCGTCAACGACTGGGGCGCGCCCGAGACCACCACCTTGCCGTGGTCCACGATCACCACCGTGTCGGCCAGCGCCTCGGCCTCCTCCATCAGGTGGGTCGTCAGCAGCACCGAGACGCCGTCGCGGCGCAACGCCCCCAGCAGGTCCCACACCAGGCGCCGGGCCTGAGGGTCCATGCCGGCGGTCGGCTCGTCGAGGAACACCAGCTCCGGCCGCCCGATCAGGGCGCAGGCCAGGGAAAGCCGCTGCTGC
The DNA here is from genome assembly GCF_002234595.1 of Amycolatopsis vastitatis. Classification (GTDB taxonomy): domain Bacteria; phylum Actinomycetota; class Actinomycetes; order Mycobacteriales; family Pseudonocardiaceae; genus Amycolatopsis; species Amycolatopsis vastitatis. Next base: position 220,858 of record NZ_NMUL01000042.1, on the reverse strand, counting down.
TGGCCGCCGGAGAGGCGCTTGAACGGCGTCCGGCGCACCGGGGCCAGCCCGAGGACGTCCAGCAGCCAGCCCTGGTCCAGCGGCGACGCCGCGCACGACGCGACCAGCCGCAGCATCTCGTCGGCTCGCACGCCCGGGTAGGCGCCGCCGCCCTGGGGCATGATCCCGATGCGGGGACGCAGCGCCGCGGAGTCGCGCACCGGGTCCAGGCCGAGCACGCGCACCGTGCCGGCGTCAGGCCGCAGGAAGCCTTCGCAGACCTCGACGCTGGTGGTCTTGCCGGCCCCGTTCGGGCCGAGCAGGGCCAGCAGGCTGCCGCGCTCCATCCGCAGGTCGAGACCGTCGACCGCGCGGGTGGAGCCGTAGTTCTTGACCAGCCCGCTGATCTCGACGGCAGGGACACTCACATCGGGTCACGATACGGCGTCGGCAGCCGCGGGCACCCGCGGGGACGCCCGGGTGAGCAACACGGGAGCAAGCCGCCGCACGACCAGCATCCCCGCGCCGCACACGACGATCGCCGCGCCGTAGGCGAACGGCAGCACGTACGGGCGGCCGTCGAAGGTGCTGCCCGTCGGGGGGAGCAGGAACGGCAGGGCGGCCGAGAGCACCGCCGCCGCCACCCGGAACCGGGACGTCCCGGCCGCGGCCGCCAGGGGGATCACCGCCCACAGCACGTACCAGGGCTGCAGGTTGATCTGCAGGATCATCACCGCGCCCAGGGAGACGCCGAGGCCGATGATCGGCCGGTAGCGCCACTTGAAGCTGTCCCACAGGAACTTGACCGTGATCGCGACCGCGACGACGTAGCCGAGCACGCCGAGGATCGGCACCAGCCCGTCGGTGTGGTTGCCGAGCCCGAGCGCGATGCCGAGGACGCCGGAGAGGTTGGCCAGCTCGGCGGTGGGGGAGATCCAGGAACGGACCAGGCCGGGTGTGTTGAACGTCGCCCCGAACCAGCCGAAGCCGAGCCCGGTGCCGAAGCAGACGGCGACCAGGACCACGCCGAACCACAGGGCCATCGGCGCGCCGGTCAGGAAGAGGTCCTTGAGCCTGCCGTGCCACCGCCGCGCCACCATCACCGCGAAGAACGGCAACGCGAACACCGCCGGCATCTTCACCGCGACGCCGAGGGTGATGATCGCGACGCCGATCCCGATGTACAGCAGCTCGCCGCGGGCCAGTGGCGGGGGCGTGTCGCCCTTGACCCGGATCGGCATCCGGGAGAGGCCGACCTCCAGCCCGGCGAGCATCAGGCCGATCGCGAGCGCGTCGTTGTGGGCGCCGGCGACGAAGTGGAAGATCAGCAGCGGGTTGGCGGCGCCGAGCCACAGCGCCGTCGCGGGCTGGACGCCGAAGCGGCGGGCCAGCCGGGGCAGCGCCCAGACGATCAGGACCACGCCGACGAGGGCGAGCGCGCGCTGCAGCAGCACGCCCATGGCGATGCTGTTGCCCGAGAGCGGCGCGAGCCAGCCACCCAGGCGCAGCACCACCGGCCCGTACGGGGCCGGCGTCTCGCGCCACATGTTCGACACGCCCGCGGTGAACTTGTCCGCGACGCCGAGGGCCTGCGCCGGCCCGAGGGTGTAGGGGTCCATCCCGCGGTGCACGATCTCGCTCTGCGCCAGGTAGCTGTAGACGTCGCGGGAGAACAGCGGCGGGATCACCAGCAGCGGCAGCACCCACAGGGCGATCGTGCGGGCGAGCTGGCCCTGCGACGCGAGCCGGGTGCGGCTCGGCTGGGCGAACCGCCCGAGCATCAGCCAGCTGAGCACCAGGATGCCCATCCCGGAGATGGCGATGGCCAGCGAAACCGTCGGGATCCGGGCGAACAGCCGCAGCACCGGGATCTCCTGCACCGGGTTGATCACCGGGGCGGCGCCGGCGCCGAGCGCGCCGACCGCGAGGAACAGCGAGCCGACCGTGCCGAAGCGGCGGACGACGTTCAGCCCGCGCTGCTCGTCGGCCTCCAGGGGGAGCGGGGCGCGGGGGCGGACGGGGGACAGCGTCACCGCGTGCGCACGCTCGGTGGTGAGCTGCGCCACTTGCTGGTCCTGCTGTCCGGGATGTTCACCCAATTCGCCCACGGCCACGTCTGCAGGGTATCGGTGCCGCCCCGGCGTGAGTCGGGTCACTGCCGGACACCCCGCCTTTGCCGACCACGGGGAAATAAGACACACTTGTGTTGTGAAAAAGACGGAGGCGGGTGACCCGGCGGGCGGCGACATGCCGCGTGCCCCGCATCCGCACGTTCCGTCGCAGGTCAGCGCCGAGGGCAAGACCCGGCACGAGGTCGCCCGGCTGCTGCTGGAGCAGGGTCCCATGACCGCCGTCGTGGTCGCCGAGCAGCTCGGGATCAGCCCCACCGCCGTCCGGCGGCACCTGGACGCGCTTCTCGCGGACGGCGAAGCCGAGACGCGGGACGCGCCGCGCCGAGGACCCCGTGGCCGGGGCCGCCCGGCGAAGCTCTTCCTGCTGACCGAGCCCGGCCGCGCCCGCTTCGGGCACGCCTACGACGATCTTGCCGTGTCCGCCATCCGCTTCCTCGCCGAGCACGCCGGCGAAGACGCCGTACGCGCCTTCGCCGAGCGCCGCATCGAGAAGCTCGTCGGGCCGCATCGCCCGGCGATCACCGGGTCGAGTGATCCCGCGGCCCGCGCGGAGGCCCTCGCGACCGCCCTGACCAGGGAGGGCTACGCTGCGTCGACCCGTCAGGTCGGCGCTCCGGCACCGGGCCAGAACGTAGGGGCCCAGCTCTGCCAGCACCACTGTCCGGTCGCCCACGTGGCCGCGGAGTTCCCGCAGCTGTGCGAGGCCGAGACGGAGGCCTTCGCGAAGCTGCTGGGCACCCACGTCCAGCGGCTGGCGACCATCGCGCGCGGTGACTCCGCGTGCACCACCCACGTACCCGTCTCGACGGGTAACCCGGCCCATCCCGAGCCGGAAAGCACGGTGCCCTCTGGGCGCACAGCACGGATCCCGAATGGAGGGAAACCCGCATGACTGCCGCTGCCGAGCAGCGCACTCCCACCACCGCGCCACTGAGCCAGGAAGAGACCATCGAGTCCCTTGGCAAGTACGCGTTCGGCTGGGCCGACTCCGACGAGGCGGGCGCCAGCGCCCGTCGCGGGCTGAACGAAGATGTCGTCACCGACATCTCCGGGAAGAAGTCCGAGCCGGAGTGGATGCGCGAAGCGCGACTGAAGGCGCTCAAGCTCTTCGAGAAGAAGCCCATGCCCAACTGGGGGGCCGACCTCTCCGGGATCGACTTCGACAACATCAAGTACTTCGTCCGCTCCAGCGAGAAGCAGGCGGCGAGCTGGGAAGACCTTCCCGAGGACATCAAGAACACGTACGACAAGCTGGGCATCCCCGAGGCGGAGAAGCAGCGTCTCGTCGCCGGTGTCGCGGCGCAGTACGAGTCCGAGGTCGTCTACCACTCCATCCGCGAGGACCTCGAGAAGCAGGGCGTGCTCTTCCTGGACACCGACACCGCGCTGCGCGAGCAGCCGGAGCTGTTCCGGGAGTACTTCGGTTCGGTCATCCCGGCCGGCGACAACAAGTTCTCCGCGCTGAACACGGCGGTCTGGTCCGGCGGCTCGTTCATCTACGTGCCGAAGGGCGTGCACGTGGACATCCCGCTGCAGGCCTACTTCCGGATCAACACCGAGAACATGGGCCAGTTCGAGCGCACCCTGATCATCGTCGACGAAGGTGCGTACGTGCACTACGTCGAGGGCTGCACGGCGCCGATCTACCAGTCCGACTCGCTGCACTCGGCGGTCGTGGAGATCATCGTCAAGAAGGGCGCCCGCTGCCGCTACACGACCATCCAGAACTGGTCGAACAACGTCTACAACCTGGTCACCAAGCGCGCCAAGTGCGAAGAGGGCGCGACCATGGAATGGATCGACGGCAACATCGGTTCCAAGGTGACGATGAAGTACCCGTCGGTGTTCCTCATGGGCGAGCACGCCAAGGGCGAGGTCCTGTCGGTCGCGTTCGCGGGCGAGGGCCAGCACCAGGACGCGGGCGCCAAGATGGAGCACCTCGCGCCCTACACGTCCTCGACGATCGTGTCGAAGTCGGTGGCGCGCGGCGGCGGCCGGACGTCGTACCGCGGCCTGGTCCGCGTGGCGAAGCGGGCGCACCACTCGCGCTCCAGCGTCGTCTGCGACGCGCTGCTGGTGGACACGATCTCGCGCTCGGACACGTACCCGTACGTGGACATCCGCAACGACGAGGTATCCATGGGCCACGAGGCCACGGTGTCCAAGGTCAGCGAGGACCAGCTGTTCTACCTGATGTCGCGCGGCCTCGACGAGGCCGAAGCGATGGCGATGATCGTGCGCGGCTTCGTCGAGCCGATCGCCCGTGAGCTGCCGATGGAGTACGCGCTCGAGCTGAACCGCCTGATCGAGCTCCAGATGGAAGGGTCCGTCGGCTAGTCATGTCGGTTACCGAGAACAACGTTTCCGAGGCTCTTCGCGAGGGGGCCGTCATTCCGGCGGCCTCCCGCGCGGAGCGCTTCACCTCCTACGACGTCGAGGCCTTCGAGGTCCCCGGCGGCCGTGAGGAGAACTGGCGCTTCACCCCGATGAAGCGCCTTCGCGGCCTTCACGACGGCAGCGCCACCGCGACCGGCGAGATCACCGTCGACGTCGAGGCCGCGCCCGAGCTGAAGATCGAGACCGTCGGCCGCGACGACGCCCGCCTCGGCGAGGCCGGCGTGCCGAGCGACCGGATCGCCGCGCAGGCGTACTCGTCCTTCAAGCAGGCCACCGTCGTGACGGTGCCGAAGGAGACGAAGGCGTCGAAGCCGTCCGTGCTGCGGATCCACGGCCCGGGCGAGGGCCAGGTCGCGTACGGGCACCTGCAGGTCCGCGCCGAGGCGTTCGCCGAAGCCGTGGTCGTGCTCGACCACGTCGGCTCCGGCACCTACGCCGACAACGTCGAGTTCGTCATCGGCGACGGCGCCAAGGTCACCGTGGTCAGCGTCCAGGACTGGGCCGACGACGCCGTCCACGTCTCCGAGCAGCACCTGAAGCTGGGCCGCGACGCCGCGCTGCGGCACACCGTGATCACCCTCGGCGGCGACCTGGTCCGCGTCTCGCCGACGGCGACCTTCGCCGACAAGGGCGGCGACGTCGAGATGCTCGGCGTCTACTTCGCCGACAAGGGCCAGCACCAGGAACACCGGCTCTTCGTCGACCACGCCGTGCCGAACTGCAAGTCCCGCGTGATGTACAAGGGCGCGCTGCAGGGCGACGAGGCGCACACGGTCTGGATCGGCGACGTCCTGATCCGCGCCGCGGCCGAGGCCACCGACACCTACGAGCTCAACCGCAACCTGGTGCTCACGCCGGGCGCGCGCGCGGACTCGGTGCCGAACCTCGAGATCGAGACCGGCGAGATCGAGGGCGCCGGCCACGCGAGCGCGACGGGAAGGTTCGACGACGAGCAGTTGTTCTACCTGCAGTCGCGCGGGATCGCCGAAGAAGCCGCCCGCCGGCTGGTCGTGCGCGGGTTCTTCCACGAGATCCTGGTGAAGATCGACGTCCCCGAGGTGCGCGAGCGCCTCGAAGCCGCGATCGAGGCCGAGCTCGAAGCCGTTGGCGCCTGACGCCGTCCACCACAGACTTAGGAAACGAAGAATGGCTACCCTGGAAATCAAGGACCTCCACGCCTCGGTCACGACCGACGAGGGCGCCAAGGAGATTCTCAAGGGCGTCAACCTGACGATCAAGTCGGGGGAGACGCACGCGATCATGGGCCCGAACGGCTCGGGCAAGTCCACGCTGTCCTACGCGATCGCCGGCCACCCCAAGTACGAGGTGACCTCCGGCGAGGTGCTGCTCGACGGCGAGAACGTCCTCGAGATGAGCGTCGACGAGCGCGCCCGGGCCGGTCTCTTCCTGGCCATGCAGTACCCGGTCGAGGTGCCGGGCGTGTCCATGTCCAACTTCCTCCGCACCGCGGCCACCGCGGTCCGTGGCGAGGCCCCCAAGCTGCGCCACTGGGTCAAGGAGGTCAAGGAGGAGATGGGCAAGCTCGAGATCTCGCAGGAGTTCGCCGAGCGCTCGGTCAACGAGGGCTTCTCCGGCGGCGAGAAGAAGCGCCACGAGATCCTCCAGCTCGCGCTGCTCAAGCCGAAGTTCGCCATCCTCGACGAGACCGACTCCGGTCTCGACGTCGACGCGCTGCGCGTCGTCTCTGAGGGCGTGAACGCGTACAAGGCTTCGAGCGACGTCGGCGTCATGCTGATCACGCACTACACCCGGATCCTGCGGTACATCACGCCGGACTTCGTGCACGTCTTCGCCGACGGCAAGATCGTCGAGTCGGGCGGCAAGGAGCTGGCGGACGAGCTGGAGGAGAACGGCTACGTCAAGTACGTCGGCAAGCCCGAGCCCGCCGCGCTCTGACACGTTCTATTACACCGAGACGAGAGGAGTCGGCCCGATGACCACCACCTCGGCCAGCTCTGTGCCACTGGACGTGGCGGCCCTGAGGGCCGACTTCCCCATCCTGTCGCGCACCGTCCGCGACGGGAAACCCTTGGTGTACCTGGACTCCGGGGCGACTTCGCAACGGCCGACCGCGGTGCTCGACGCCGAACGCGACTACGTCGTGACGTCGAACGCCGCCGTCCACCGCGGTGCGCACCAGCTGTCCGAAGAGGCCACTGACGCCTACGAGTCGGCCCGGGCGAAGATCGCCGAGTTCGTCGGCGCCGACGCCGAGGAGCTGGTGTTCACCAAGAACGCCACCGAGGGCATCAACCTGGTCGCCTACTCGTTCGGCAACGCGGCCACGGCCGGTCCGGAAGCCGCGCGCTTCGTCGTCGGCCCGGGTGACGAGATCGTCGTCACCGAGATGGAGCACCACGCGAACCTCGTGCCGTGGCAGCAGCTGTGCCAGCGCACCGGGGCGACGCTGAAGTGGTTCAAGGTCACCGAAGACGGCCGTCTCGACCTGTCCGATGTGGACGAACTGATCACGCCGCGCGCCAAGGTGGTCGCGTTCGCGCACCAGTCGAACGTGCTCGGCACGGTCAACCCGGTCGAGCTGCTGGTCGAGAAGGCGAAGGCGGTCGGCGCGTTCACCGTGCTCGACGCCTGCCAGTCCGTTCCGCACTTCGCGGTCGACTTCCACGAGCTGGGTGTCGACTTCGCCGCGTTCTCCGGGCACAAGATGCTCGGCCCGTCCGGCATCGGCGTCCTCTACGGCCGCACCGAACTGCTCCAAGCGATGCCGCCGTTCCTGACCGGCGGCTCGATGATCGAGATGGTCCGCATGGAGGGCTCGACCTTCGCGCCGCCACCGCAGCGGTTCGAGGCCGGCGTGCCGATGACGTCGCAGGCCATCGGCCTCGGCGCGGCCGTCGACTACCTCTCGGCCATCGGCATGGACCGCATCGCGGCGCACGAGCACGAGCTCGCCGCGGCGGCCATCGAGGGCATCGGCGCGATCCCGGGTGTCCGGATCATCGGCCCGACCGACCTGAAGGACCGCGGCGCGACCGTGTCGTTCGTGATCGACGGCGTGCACCCGCACGACGCCGGCCAGGTGCTCGACAGCCTCGGCATCGCCGTCCGCGTCGGCCACCACTGCGCGTGGCCGCTGCACCGGGCCTGCCACGCGCAGGCGACCGTGCGCGCGTCGTTCTACCTGTACAACGATCTGTCCGAAGTGGACGCCCTGGTGGCGGGCGTCCGCGAGGCGCAGAAGTTCTTCGGGGTGGCGCAGTGAACCTGGAGAGCATGTACCAGGAGATCATCCTGGACCACTACAAGAACCCGCACGGGCGCGGCCTGCGCGAGGAGTTCGACGCCGAGTCGTTCCAGGTCAACCCGACCTGCGGCGACGAGGTGACGCTGCGGGTCAAGCTCGACGACGGGAAGGTCGCCGACGTCTCCTACGACGGCCAGGGCTGCTCGATCAGCCAGGCCTCGACGTCGGTCCTGACGGACCTGGTCGTCGGGCACACGGTCGAGGAGGCGTTCACCACCATGGACGCCTTCGTGGAACTGATGCAGGGCAAGGGAAAGGTCGAGCCGGACGAGGACGTGCTGGAGGACGGGATCGCCTTCGCGGGCGTCGCCAAGTACCCCGCCCGCGTCAAGTGCGCCCTCCTCGGCTGGATGGCTTTCAAGGACGCCGTCGCCCGGACCACCAGTGGAGATGGGAAAGCATGACCGAAGAGACCGCCACTCGTGAGGGACGCACCGCCGCCGACCTCGACGCGGAAACCACCGCGAAGCAAGACATCGACCTCGCCAAGCTCGAGGACGTCGAAGAGGCCATGCGCGACGTCGTCGACCCGGAGCTCGGCATCAACGTCGTCGACCTCGGCCTGGTCTACGACATCCGCGTCGAGCCGGACAACACGGCGACCATCGACATGACGCTCACGTCCGCGGCCTGCCCGCTGACCGACGTCATCGAGGACCAGACGTCGGCCGCGCTGACGTCCGGCGGCCTGGTCAAGGACTTCCGGATCAACTGGGTCTGGATGCCGCCGTGGGGCCCGGAGAAGATCACCGAGGACGGCCGCGAACAGCTGCGCGCCCTCGGCTTCACCGTCTGATTTCGTCCGCAGGAAGGCCGCTCTCCGGAGCGGCCTTCTTTGCGTATAACGACCTGTACCGCACGTGCCAAGCCAGCGCGTACAGGCCGAGCGCGACGGCGAAGCCGCTGCAGGCGCCGGTGGCCAGGAGGTAGGTCGCGTTTCCGACCACGCCCGCGGGCGTCATCGGAGTGTGGTCGGTCAGGAACGGCAGCACCTCGATCAGGATGCCCGCGAGGGCGCCGGTGAGGAGCGCCGCGATCACCGTCTTCCGGTGGCGGACACCCGGCGGCGCCGGCGCGACGGGCGCGGTGCGGTACCAGCGCCACAGCCACCAGCCGAGCACGGCGGCCCCGGCGAGGGTGCTGACCAGCTGGATCAGCCGTCCGACGTCGACGCCCGTGACGATCGGGACCCGCAGGAACGCCGGCCCGCCGCTTTCGTGGGTGAAGGCGTCCCAGCCGACGTGCGTGGCCGCGCCGATGACCAGCGACAGCGCGATCCACCACGGCCGCTTCCGGGAGAAGTGCCGGGGAAGCCGTTCGGCCAGCGGTTTCGGTGCCAGGGCCAGGAGCGGCCGCTTCAGCAGGAGCTGGAAGACGGCGAGCAAGGCCAGCGCGAGGAGCGGGTCGAGCCAGAGGACCGCCGTGAACTCGTGGGTCTCCGAGAGGTTCAGCCCTTCCGGCGCGGGAGTGAACCAGAACAGATCCGGCGCGATGGAACCGGCGACGAGCGCCGACGGCACCAGCGGGCGTTTCGCCAGCGGGAGCACGGCGGCCGGATGACTCAGCGTGAACGGCACCGGCCTAGTATCGCGGAGTGGTCTTGCGCTCGATCGTGCTGTTCCTGGCTGCGGCCGTCCTCGAGATCGGCGGGGCCTGGCTGGTCTGGCAAGGGGTGCGCGAAAACCGGGGCCTGCTCTGGATCGGCGGGGGCGTGATCGCGCTCGGCCTGTACGGCTTCGTCGCGACGCTCCAGCCGGACGCCCACTTCGGCCGCATCCTCGCCGCGTACGGCGGGGTGTTCGTCGCGGGGTCGCTGGCGTGGGGCGTGATCGCGGACGGCTACCGTCCCGACCGCTACGACGTCATCGGCGCGTTCCTCTGCCTGGCCGGCGTCTCGGTGATCATGTACGCACCCCGTTCCTGACTGAGCGCCGCCCGGAACGGCGGAAGACGACGAACAGCAGCCGCAGTCCCACCAGCGCGCTGATCACCAGCAGGTTGTAGCCGAAGACGTGGTGGAGGGTGAGTTCCGCCGCGAGGCGGGGCCCACCCGAGCCGGTCAGCAGGAACACGGCCATCAGCCCGGTCGCCGCGCCGACGAACGCCAGCAGGACCTCGTGGACCAGGCCGGTGACGACGTCGCGGTCGCGCTCGTCGGAGAACAGCCGGACGTTGACCGACAGTCTGCCCTCCTCGAGGGCGGCCCCGATCCGGTCGACGCGGCGGGGGATGCGGCGCAGCACCGGCAACAACGCCGTCAGCTCGTTGACCGCGGTGCGGTGCAGCGAGCCCGGGCGCAGCCGGGCGCCGACCTGCTCGACGGCGAACGCACGGGACTCGGCGACGACGTCGAAGCCGGGAGCGAGGGCGGCGAGCGTGCCCTCGACCGTGGCCAGGGCGCGGAACACCGCCGCGACCGGCGGCGGCACGCTCAGCCGGAAGTCCGCGACCACCCGGAACAGGCCGGTGAACAGCGCGAGGCCGGGCGTGCGGCCGGGACCGAAGTGCCGGGCGACCAGCGCGCCGAGCGCGCGTTCGAGGCGCTGCTCGTCCACGTCCTCCGTGCGGTCGACGATTTCGAGCAGCCCGTCGCGCAGGCTCGCCGGGTCGCCGCGGTCCAGGGCGAGCACGAGGTTCTGCAGGCCGCCGCGCAGCCCCGCGTCGAGCCGACCGACCGAACCGAAGTCGAGCAGCCCCAGACGGCCGCCGTCCAGGAGCATGAGGTTGCCCGGGTGCGGGTCGGCGTGGAAGACGCCGCCGATCATCACCTGGTCGAGCAGGCACCGCAGGAGCGAGCGGGCGAGCCGGTACCGCTCGGGCGCCTCGAGCGTGTCCTTCGCCGTGGCCAGGGGTGTTCCGGCCAGCCGGGACATGACCAGCACGCGATCGGTGGAAAGTCCTTTGTGGACCATCGGGAGCACGACGTCCGGGCCGGAACCGGCGGCCACGGCGGCGATGTTGCGGGCTTCGGTGGTGAAGTCGAGCTCCTCGGTCAGTGCCTCGGCGAACCCGTCGGCCAGTTCGGCGACGCCGAGCGACCGCGCCCAGTCCGCGCGTTCCTCCAGTGCGGCGGCGACGCGCCGGACGATGGCGATGTCGCGCTCGGCCTGCTCCCGCACCCCGGGCCGCTGGACCTTGACCACGACGTCCTCGCCGCCGCGCAGCTTGGCCCGGTAGACCTGCGCGACCGAGGCGGTGGCGAGCGGTTCGGGGTCGAACTCCGCGAAGACGTCGTCGGGCGAGCCCCCGAGCTCGGCGGCCAGCAGGGCCCGGACGGCTTCGGCGGGCGCGGGGGCGACCCGGTCCTGCAGCCGGCCGAGTTCGTCGACGAACGCCGGGGGCAGCAGGTCGGCGCGGGTCGAAAGCAGCTGACCGAGCTTCACGAACGTCACGCCGCCCTCTTCCAGCGCCCGCCGCAGGGACCGCGCGAGCTTGGCGTGCCGTCCGGGCGCGAGGCCGGGTTCGCGGCGCCCGGCCAGGTAGCGGCCGAGGCCGTGCTTGATCGCGATCCGGCTGATCTGCGAATACCGGCGGGCGCGGGAGAGCCTGCCCCGCAGCCGGCCGAGCCCGAAGCCGCGGGGCAGGGCCATCTCGGCGAGGAAGAGGAAGATCAGCGTCGCGAGGAAAGCGCTGCCCGCCAACGGGACCAGCAGGCCGAGCGCGGCGGGGCCGTTGTGCGCCAAGGAAATCGGGAAGGACCGGCCGATCGCGGTCGCGACGAGCCAGCCGAACCCGGCGGCGCACAGGGCGCGGAAGGTGCCGATCCGGACGCCGAGCACCCGCCGGGACGCCACGACGAGCGGCCACAGCACGAGCACGTACAGGGGGAGGGTCAGCAGGCCCAGCAAGATGTCCATCGGTTCCCTTTCGCCGCCGGAGAGCAGACCACGGCGGCCGGGGCGGGCGGCTCACGCGGCGGCGGGAGCGGGCTCCCCCCTGCGAGGGAAGGGACTCCGCCACCGGACCCCCGAAACTACTTTCGGCCGTGGCCGCACCGGAGGTTGCCTTCTAACCTGATCGCTCGAACCACCGTGAAGTGCTCGCTGAACCGGACGAAGGAGACACGATGAACGGACGCGTGATCGGCCGGGTCGTGGCGTTGGCCACGGCCGTCGCCGCCCCGCTGGGCCTGGGTCTCGCCACCGCCCCGGCCGCTTCGGCGGCGGCTGTCACGACGCTCTACTACAGCTCCTCGGGCGCGCCGGACTACCTGGCCCAGATCGACCAGGGCGCGGCCAACTGGAACGCCGCGGTCACCGACGTGAAGCTGGTCAAGCGGAGCACGGGAGCCACCATCGTGTTCCACGAGGTGCACAGCGGCGGGTCCTACACGAACACCAATGGGCACGGGCGCGGCCAGATCTACCTGGACACCAGCCAGGTCGCCGAGGGCTACGACCCGACCCGGATCGCCGCGCACGAGCTGGGCCACAACCTCGGCCTGCCCGACCACTACAGCGGGCCGTGCACCGAGCTGATGTCCGGCCACGGCCCCGGCACGGCGTGCAAGAACGCGAAACCGTCCGCGGCGGAAGCGGCGAAGGTGCAGTCCTTGTGGGTGAACGGTTTCGCCGCGGCCCGGACGGCGGAGATCCGCACCGCCGCTTTCTAGCCCCGGTCCAAAGCGCCCCAATGTGGCGTTCGGTGCGTCCAGCGCACCCAATGTGGCGTTCGGTGCGTTGAACGCAACCAACGCCACATTGGGGCGCTCGGGTCGGCCGGGGCGCTCCACCGCGAGAGGGAGGCGCCCGGCGCGCCGGGCTGCGAAGATCGGCCGGTGCGCGTACTGCGGCCCCTGACGAGCAAGGCCACCTACCGCCGCTGGGTCTACCTCGTCCTCGGCGGCGCGATCAGCGTGCCCTACCTGCTGTTCGCCGTGGTCGCCGTGCCGTCGGTGCTGCCGTTCGTCACCACGGTGGAGCGGGCCGTCGTCGTCGGCGGCCTCCTCACCCTGGCCGTGCTGGCCGGGACCGCGTTCCTGCCCGCCGTGCACGTGCTGGAGTCCACCGCGATCCGCGAGCTGCTGGACGACCCGGTGCCGGACGCGCCCGCGAAGCCGCACACCCGCCGGGGACGGCTGCGCGCCGCGACGATGTTCGTGCTGCACGTCGTCGCCGGGCTCGGTGTCAGCTTCTTCAGCCTCGCCGCCCCGATCGCGATCGGCGTGTCGGTCAGCGCCGTGTTCACCGGGTCCCTCATGCGGGCCAGCGAGGGGCACGACATCACCGTGCCGAAGGGCTGGGCGTCGGTGTGGCTCCCGGTGGTCTTCGCGTTCGCCGTGGTGCTGCTGGTCTACGCCGTCTGGGCGGTCGGCGGCCTGCTGCGCCGGGTGGCGGCCGGCCTGCTCGGGATGACCGCCGCCGACCGGATCGCCCGGCTGGAACGGCGGACCGAGCAGCTCGCCGAACGCAACCGGCTGGCCAGGGAGCTGCACGACTCGGTCGGGCACGCGCTGAGCGTCGTCACCGTCCAGGCGGGCGCCGCGCGGCGGACGTTGCGCACCGACCCCGCTTTCACCGAACGGGCGCTGGGCGCCATCGAGGAGGCCGCCCGCACGGCGCTCGACGACCTGGACCACGTGCTCGGGCTGCTGCGGGAGGAAGCGGCGGGCCGGGCACCGCAGCCGGCGCTGGCCGAGCTGGAGACCTTGCTGAAAACGACCGGCACCGACGTCACCTCCGAGATCCGCGGCGACCTGGCCGCCGTGCCGCCGGTCGTGTCCCGCGAGGTGTACCGGATCCTGCAGGAATGCCTGACGAACGTGGTCCGCCACGCCGGTAGGGTCCCGGTGACGGTGGTCGTCGCCGTCTCGGCGCACGAACTGCTCGCGCGGGTGGTCAACCCGATGGGGAACGGCGAGGGCCGGGCCGGCGGCGGCCGCGGCCTGCGCGGGATGACCGAGCGGGTGGCGGTGCTCGGCGGCGAGCTCACGGCCGGCCGGGTGGACGAGCGGTGGGAGGTCGTGGTGCGGGTGCCGTGGGGGAGCGGGCGATGAGCGTGCGGGTGCTGCTGGCCGACGACGAGCCGCTGATCCGCGCCGGGCTGCGGGCGATCGTCGACAGCGAAGAGGGCCTTTCGGTGGTCGGGGAGGCCGCCGACGGCGCCGAGGTGCCCGGGCTGGTGGCCCGGCTGCGCCCGGACGTCGTGCTGATGGACGTGCGGATGCCCGCGGTGGACGGGATCCGGGCCACCGCGCATCTCATGTCCACTGTGGACATACCGCCGAAGGTCATCGTGGTGACCACTTTCGAGAACGACGACTACGTCTACGACGCGCTCGTCGCGGGAGCCAGCGGGTTCCTGCTCAAGCGGGCCCGGCCGGAGGAGATCGTGGCGGCGATCCGGACCGTGGTGGCGGGGGAGTCGCTGCTGTTCCCGGCGGCGATCCGCCGGCTGGCCGCACGGCACGCGCCGTCGCCCACCGGCGACGGGCTGGCCGGTGCCGGGCTCACCGAGCGCGAGCGCGAAGTGCTGCGGCTGATGGCCGGTGGACTGTCCAATGTGGAGATCGCGGGCGAGCTGTACCTGGGCATCCAGACGGTGAAGACGCACGTGGGCAACGTGCTGGCGAAACTCGGGGCGCGCGACCGGACCCAGGCGGTGGTTCGCGCGTACGATTCCGGCTTCGTGACGCCCTCCGGCTAGTTCGGGCACTATGGGCCGCATGACTTCTGTTGCCGCATACGACGACTTCGCCGAGGCGTACCAGGCCGAGAACGAAACCAGCCTGATGAACGCCCACTACGAACGGCCCGCGACCCTGGCGCTCGCCGGTGACGTGGCCGGACGGCGGATCCTGGACGCCGGCTGTGGCGCGGGCCCGCTGTTCGCGGCGCTGCGCGAGCGGGGCGCCGTCGTGAGCGGGATCGACCAGAGCACGGCCATGCTGGCGCTGGCCCGGCAGCGGCTCGGCGCCGACGCGGACCTGCGGGTCGCCGACCTCGCCGACCCGCTGCCCTTCGCCGACGCGGAGTTCGACGACGTCACGGCGTCCCTGGTGCTGCACTACCTGCGGGACTGGGCGCCGACGCTCGCCGAGCTGCGGCGCGTGCTGAAGACCGGTGGCCGGCTCATCGCCTCGGTCAACCACCCGATGATGGTCAACCTCACCCACCGCCAGGACGGGCCCCGGCCCGACTACTTCGAGCAGTACACCTGGACCGACGAATTCGAGCTGCACGGCCACGCCGCGCGGATGACCTTCTGGAACAAGCCGTTGCACGCGATGACCGACGCCTTCACCGCCGCGGGCTTCCGGATCGCCGTGATCAGCGAACCGCACCCCACCCCGGCCGCCCGGGACCTGTTCCCCGGCGACTTCGAAATCCTCGACACCTTCCCGAGCTTCCTGTTCTTCGTCCTGGAAGCCGAGTAGGCGTCAGTCCAGGCAGAACTCATTGCCCTCGACGTCCTGCATGTTGAGGCACGATTCGTTGTCCTCGTCGGCGAGCAGGAGCTGCCCGCGGACCGCACCGAGCGGGACCAGGCGTGCGCACTCGGCCTCGAGAGCGGCGAGGCGCTCCTCGCCGACGAGCCCGGTGGCCACGCGCACGTCGAGGTGCACCCGGTTCTTGGCGACCTTGCCTTCCGGAACGCGCTGGAAGTACAGACGCGGGCCCACACCGGTGGGGTCGCTGCAGACGACCCCCGTGCTGTGCAGCTCGTACCCCAGCACCTCGCACCAGAACCGGGCGACGCGCTCGGGTTCCGCGCAGTCGAAGGTGACCTGGACCTGCCTGACCGACGTCATGCAGTCCACCCTAGAGGTGCGGGCAAGAGAATTTCAGCCGAGGTCGTCGAGCAGCGCCTGGATCGCCGCCGCCATCGCGGCCGGGTCGCCGTCGCCCGGGCGCAGCACCAGGTCGGGCGACGACGGGCGCTCGTAAGGCGCGTCGATGCCGGTGAAGCCCGTGATCTCCCCGGCGCGTGCCTTCGCGTACATGCCCTTCGGGTCGCGGGCCTCGCAGACCTCCAGGGGTGTGTCGACAAAGACCTCGACGAACGGCAGCCCCTCGTGGACCGTCCTGGCCCGGGCCCGGTCGGCCTCGTACGGGCTGATCAGCGACGCGATCGCCACCACGCCCGCGTCCGCGAAGAGGCGAGCGACCTCCGCCACCCGCCGGACGTTCTCCGCGCGGTCTTCGGGGCTGAAGCCGAGGCCCTTGTTGAGCCCGTGGCGCAGGTTGTCGCCGTCGAGGAGGTAGGCCGGACGCCCGGCCGCGACCAGCCGGCGTTCCAGCTCGACCGCCACCGACGACTTGCCCGACGCGGAAAGCCCGGTGAGCCACACCGTCGCGCCGCGGGTCGGGCGGTCTTCACGACGCACCGCCGCAGTGTGCCAGACGACCGGGGACGCGACCGCGCCGGTGATCATGCCGGCCGCGACCGTGTCGCCCGTGTGCTCGTCGACCAGCAGGAAGCCGCCGGTGGCGCGGTTGCGGCGGTACGGGTCGAACAGCAGCGGCGCCCGCGTGCGCAGGCGGATCCGGCCGATGTCGTTGAGCCGCAACGACTCCGCTGTCTCGTCGCGGTGCAGGGTCGTCACGTCGAGGCGGTATTCGAGGCGGTCCACCGTGCCCCGCGTCTCGGTGGTCGTGTGCCGCACCGAGTAGGTCGCGCCCGGCGTCAGGGCGGCGCGTTCGGAGAACCAGCACACCAGCGCGTCGACCTCGCGGGCCGACTCGGCGCGGTTGCCCGGGCGGCAGAGCATGGCTCCGCGGCCGAGGTCGAGGTCGTCGGCCAGCTCCACCGCGACCGCCTGGCCGGTGAACGCCTCTTCCAGGGGCTGTCCGCCCGGCCCCCACACCGCGCGCACCTTCGACGTGAAGCCGGACGGCAGCGCCACGACCTCGTCACCCGGCTTGAACACCCCGCCGGCGATGGTCCCCGCGTAGCCGCGGAAGTCGGACCGGCGGATCACGTACTGCACCGGGAACCGGGCGTCGATCAGGTTGCGATCGGAGGCGACGTGCACCTCTTCCAGCTGGTGGAGCAGCGAAGTGCCTTCGTACCACGGCATGCTGGCGCTGCGGTGGACGACGTTGTCGCCGTGCAGCGCCGAAACCGGCACGAACGTCAGGTCGGCGACGTCGAGCTTCATCGCGAACCGGCGGAAGTCCTCGCGGATCTCGTCGAACCGCTCCCGTGACCAGCCGACGAGGTCCATCTTGTTCACGCACACCACGAGGTGCCCGATCCCGAGCAGCGACGCGAGGAACGCGTGCCGCCGCGACTGCTCCAGCACGCCCTTGCGCGCGTCGACGAGGACCAGCGCGAGGTCGGCGGTGGACGCGCCGGTCACCATGTTCCGGGTGTACTGCAGGTGCCCCGGCGTGTCCGCGATGATGAACTTGCGCCGGGGCGTGGCGAAGTAGCGGTGGGCGACGTCGATGGTGATGCCCTGCTCGCGCTCGGCCCGCAGCCCGTCGGTGAGCAGCGCGAGGTCCGGGTAGTCCTCGCCGCGATCACGGCTGGCCCGCTCGACGGCGGCGAGCTGGTCGGTGAAGATCGCCTTCGAGTCGAACAGCAGCCGGCCGATCAACGTGGACTTGCCGTCGTCCACGCTCCCGGCGGTGGCGATCCGCAGCAGCTGCATCAGAAGTAGCCCTCTCGCTTGCGGTCTTCCATGCCGGCTTCGGAAATCCGGTCGTCGGCCCGCGTCGCCCCGCGTTCGGTGACGCGGGTGGCGGCCACCTCGGTGACCACTTCGGACGGTGTCGAGGCCGAGGACTCGACGCAGCCGGTGCACGTGGCGTCGCCGACTGTCCGGAAGCGCACGGTCGCCTCGTAGGGCGTCTCGCCGTCCACAAGGGACAGGAAGCGGGTCGCCGCCAGCAGCATGCCGTCGCGCTGGACCACGGAACGCCGGTGCGCGTAGTACAGCGGCGGCAGCGCGATCCGCTCGTCGCGGATGTACTGCCAGATGTCCAGCTCGGTCCAGTTCGACAGCGGGAAGACGCGGATGTGCTCGCCGCGCCGGTGCCGCCCGTTGTAGAGGTTCCACAGCTCGGGCCGCTGGGCGCGCGGGTTCCACTGGCCGTGCTCGTCGCGGAAGCTGAACACGCGCTCCTTCGCGCGGGCCTTCTCCTCGTCGCGGCGGGCACCGCCGAACACGGCGTCGAAGCCGCCTTCGCGGATCGCCCGCAGCAGCGTCACCGTCTGCAGCCGGTTGCGGCTGGCCCCCGGCCCGGTCTCCTCGACGACGCGGCCGGCGTCGATGTCGTCCTGCACGCTCGCGACCTCGAGGCGCAGGTTCAGCGCGGCGACGGTCTCGTCGCGGAAGCGCAGCACCTCGTCGAAGTTGTGGCCGGTGTCGACGTGCAGCACGGGGAACGGCAGCGGTGCCGGCCAGAACGCCTTCGCGGCGGCGTGCAGCATCACCACCGAGTCCTTGCCGCCGGAGAAGAGCAGGACCGGGCGCTCGAAGGTCGCCGCGACTTCGCGGAAGACGTGCACGGCCTCCGCTTCGAGCGCGGCCAGGTGCGAGAGCTCGTACGAGGTCACGGACACCGGAAAAAAGTAGAACATGTTCTTGTCATCGGTCAAGCGGTGGGGGACCCTGTGTGCATGGACCTGGTCGTACTCGAAGAGATCAAGCGGCTGAAGTACCGGTACCTGCGCGGGGTGGACCTGAAACTGTGGGACGAGGTGGCCGACACGTTCACCGCCGACGCCACGGCGAACTACGGGACGCACGCCGTGGGCGGGGACGGGAAGCAGTTCGAAGGCCGCGACGCCATCGTCGGATTCCTCACCCAGAGCCTCGGTAACGGCATCATCACCGTGCACCACGCGGCTCAGCCCGAAATCGACGTCGACGGCGACGCCGCGACCGGGCGGTGGTCGTTCACCGACCGGGTGATCGTGCCCGAGCACAAGGTGATCATCGAAGGCGCCGCGTTCTACGAAGACACCTACCGCCGCGAGAGCGACGGCGTCTGGCGGATGTCGCACATCGGGTACGTCCGGACCTACGAATCGATGATGTCCTTCGACAGCGTGCCGGGCTTCAAGCTGATCGCCAACCGCTGGGCCGTCCCGGCATGATCGAGAACGAGTTCTCGTTGACCCGGCCGTTCGCCGACGCCATCGTCGAGGCCGAGAAGCTGCTCGCCGGGGCGCCGCACGTCAAGACCGAGCAGGATCTCCTGGAGGCCTACGACTACCTCGCCGGGAGCATCCGGGCGTCGCTGCAGATGGCCTGGGCCTACCAGCGCGACTTCCCCTACTTCACCGCGTCGACCGGGCCGTACACGAAGATGGCCCTGGACAACCCGGACACGCTGTACTTCAACGCGAACATCCGCGACGACCGCGAATACCTCGTCACCGGCGTCCGCGGCACCACCGCCGACCTGAGCTTCCAGATCCTCAACGGCGACTACTCGCCCGTCGTGGTGCCCGACAGCCTCGCCGCGTTCGACGACCGCGCCATCGAAATCGGTGAGGACGGCCGCTTCGAGCTGCGGTTCGGCCCGGCTCGCGAAAATCCCGGCCCGAACTACTTCGTCCTCGGCGAGGGCTCGTCGATGCTCGTGGTCCGCGAAGTCTACAGCGACTGGGCGACCGAGCGGCGCGGCGAGATCCGCATCCAGTGCGTGGACACGGCCGGGCAGGCGCCGCCGGTGCCGGACCGCGCGGCGCTGACCAAGCGCTACGGCGTCACCGGCAAGATCCTGCTGAGCAGGCTCAAGACGTTCCTGGCCTTCCCGAAGTGGTTCTACGACGACCTGCCGGTGAACACGATGACCGAGCCGCGGTCGACGCCGGGCGGGCTGACCACGCAGTTCTCCTCGGCCGGGCACTACGAGCTCGGCGACGAAGAGGCGATGGTCGTCACCGTGCCGCGCTGCGCGGACGCGCCGTACCAGGGCATCCAGCTCGGCAGCCTCTGGTACATCTCGCTCGACTACATCAACCATCAGACGAGCCTCACCGCCGACCAGGCCCGCGTCGACCCCGACGGGAAGATCCGGTTCGTGATCAGCGAGCGCGACCCCGGCGTCGCGAACTGGCTGGAACGCACCGGCCACGACCGCGGGTACGTGCAGATCCGCTGGCAGCGGCTCGCCCGCGACCTCGGCCCGGACGACGGCCCCGTCGTCGAGGTGGTCAAGGTCGACGAGCTGCCCGACCGGCTGCCTTACTACTCCGACGCGAAGGTGACGCCGGAGCAATGGGCGGCGAGGATCGCGGCCCGGCAGGACGCCGTCGCCGCCCGGATGCTGGGGTGAGCGTGTCGGATCTGTTGCGGGACAAGGTCGTCGTGGTCTCGGGCATCGGCCCGGGGCTCGGCCGGTCGATCGCCGTGCGCAGCGCGCTGGCCGGGGCGGACGTCGTGCTCGCCGCGCGCACCGAGTCGCGGCTCACCGAGGTCGCGAAGGAGGTCACCGACCTCGGCCGCCGGGCGGTCGCGATCCGCACCGACATCGACGACGCGGACTCGTCCGAGCACCTGGTCACCGCGGCGCTCGAGGCCTTCGGGCGGGTCGACACCGTGGTGCACAACGCCTTCGCCGTGCCACCGCTGACCGATCTGGCCACTGTGGACTTCGACGCCGTCCGTGCCGGTTTCGAGACCGCGGCGATCTCCGTGCTCCGGCTGACGCGGCTGTTCCTGCCCGCGCTCAAGGAGAGCAAGGGCTCGCTGGTGATGATCAACTCCGCGGTGCTGCGGCACTCGCGGCGCACGTTCGGCGCGTACAAGATGGCGAAGTCGGCGCTGCTGTCGCTCTCCCAGAGCCTCGCGAGCGAGCTGGGGCCGGACGGCGTGCGCGTCAACACCGTGGCACCGGGGTACATCTGGGGGCCGAACCTCCAGTGGTACTTCGCTTACCTGGCCAAAGAACGCGGCATCACGCCGGAAGAGGTCTACGCGGAGACAGCGTCCACAATAGACCTGCGCAAGCTGCCGGAACCCGACGAGATCGCCGACGCCGTGGTGTTCCTCGCCTCGCCGATGGCGCGCGCGATCACCGGGCAGTGCCTCGACGTCAACGGCGGCGAGTACCACCACTAGGAGGATCCATGCTCCCCGGCCGGGAAGACGTCGGCACCGTCGAGGACCTGCACGCCTCGGCGTCCAGGCTGACCGGGCTCGACGACTTCGGCGACGACGAGTACGTCGAAGGCCTGCGCGTGCTGCTGGAGTCGTACGAGGCCGACGAGGACCTCACGCCGTTCGGCAACAAGGTGCACCGGGCGTTCCTGCGCGGCGCGCTCGTGGCACGGTTGCTCAGCGAAGCGTCGTGGAAGCAGAACCCGGCGTACGCGGACGTCCGTGTCGAGCGGCCGATCTTCGTCACCGGCCTGCCTCGCACCGGCACGACCGCGCTGCACCGGCTGCTCGCCGAGGACCCCGCGCACCAGGGGCTCGAGGTGTGGCTCGCCGAGGTCCCGCAGCCGAGGCCGCCGCGCGAGACGTGGGCGGACAACCCGATCTTCCAGGGCATCCAGGCCGGCTACGAACGCCACCACGTCGAGCACCCGGAGTTCATGGGCGTCCACCACATGTCCGCGGACCAGGTCGAGGAGTGCTGGCAGCTGCTGCGCCAGTCGATGCGATCGGTGTCCTTCGAGTGCCTCGCGCACCTGCCGCGCTACTCGCGCTGGCTGGCGAAGCAGGACTGGACCGACGCCTACGCCCGGCACAAGCGCAACCTCCAGCTGATCGGGCTGCCGGACGCGGGCAAGCGCTGGGTGCTCAAGAACCCGAGCCACCTCTTCGCCCTCGACGCGCTGATGGCGAACTACCCGGACGCGCTGGTGATCCAGACGCACCGGGCCCCGCGCACGATCATGGCGTCGATGTGCAGCCTGGCCGAGAAGGCCGCGGACGGCTGGTCGACGAAGTTCCGCGGCGAGGTGATCGGCCGCTCGCAGCTCGAGCTGTGGGCCCGCGGGGCCGACGAGTTCGGCTGGGCCCGCGCGCGGCACAACCCGGCGCAGTTCTTCGACGTGCGGTACGAGGACTTCGTGGCTGACCCGATCGGCACCGTGTCCACTGTGTACGACCACTTCGGACTGACGTTCACCGGCGAGGCGCGCGCGGCGATGACGGCGGTCCACGAGGCGAGCCGGACCGGCGAGCGGAAACCGGTGCACCGCTACAGCCTCGCCGACTTCGGACTGACGCCCGAGGAGGTCGACGAGCGCTTCGCGGCCTACCTGGCAGCACACCGCTCGTGAGTGAGAAACAGTGTTCTAACCCTGTTTCTCACTCACGACCTCCCGTGATCAGCTTGACCACCTCGTCCATCGACGGCCCAGCGGCGATCTCGGCGGCCAGGTCCCGCGCGCGGTCGGGGTAGCGCGGGTCGTCCAGGACGGCACGGACCGCGCGTCGCAGCATCCGCGGCGAGGCCGTGGCGCGGGCGCGGCCGATCCCGGCGCCGGACCACGTGACCCGGGCGGCCACCTCGCGCTTGTCCTCACTGGCTCCGACGACGACAAGCGGCACCCCGTACCGGAGAGCGTGGTTGACCCCGCCGTACCCGCCGTTGGTGACCATCGCGGCGCAGCGGGGGAGCAGCTCGTCGTAGGGCAGGAAGTCCGCCACCCGGACGTTCGCCGGCAGCGGGCCGGGCCGCAGCGGAGTGCCGCACGTCGTCACGACGACCAGCACGTCTTCGCCGGCCAGCCCGGCGATCGCGGGTTCGACGAGCCGGCCGAGGTCGTCGTTCGCCACCGTCCCCTGGGTCACGTGCACCACCGGCCGCGAGCCGTCCAGGTCCGCCCACCACGGCGGCAGCGGGTGCTCGCTCGCCGCGCTGACCGTCGTCGGCCCGATGAAGTGCAGCGGAGCTTCGGGGCGCGGGTACTCGAAGCCCGGGCAGGTCATCTGCAGCACGCCGTCGCTGCGCAACGGCCAGTCCGTGAACAGCATGCCGGGATCCTCGCCCAGCAGGTCTTTCGCCAGTTTCTGCGCGGGCCCGAGCACCAACGGCGCGAGCGCTTTGAGGGTCATCCCGCGCAGGTGGCCGGGCGGGCCGGTCGGGACGGGCGGCATGAACGGCAGGAACCCGAGGGTGAGCACGCGCGGCCGTCGCTTCCGCCGGACCAGCGCCAGCCCGGCCATCATCAGCGGATCGCACAGCACGACATCGGCTTCCCGCTCGTCGATGACGCTCAGCTGGTGGGGCATCGCGCGGACGAAGTTGGTCAGCTCGAAGCGCGCGAGCCGCAGCCCGCGCTTCCCGGCTCGTCCGGGGATCGAGCCGTCCAGGTCGGTCTCGTCGAAGTCGGCCGCTGGAGGCAGGAGTTCGACGGTGGCGCCCAGCTTCTCGAACGTCTCCCGGTAGCGCGCCCCGGTGACGACGGCGACCTCGTGCCCGGCGGCGATCAGCGCCTCGACGATGGGCTTGGTCGGCCCGACGTGACCGCGCGCCGGGTGCACGCAGACGAGTACCGAGGCCATGGTTCCCCCTTGATTGACCGATACGCTGTACTATCCAATTGATGACGATACCGGATTCTTCGAGTGAGCGGCGGCGCTACGACTCGCCGGTGCGGGAAGCCCGCGCCCGGCGCACCCGGGCACACGTGATCGCGACGGCGGGGCGGCTGTTCGCCGAGCGCGGCTACGCGGGCACGAGCATGCGGCAGATCGCCGCCGCGGCCGGGGTGAGCCTGGAGACGGTGACGCAGACGGGCCGCAAGCCGGAACTGCTGCTCGCCGCGTTCCGGGACGGCTTCGCGGGCGACCCGGACGCGGCGAACCTGGACGCGCTGGCGGGCCCGCCCGGGCCGGCGGACCTGCCGGCGGTGGTGTCGCGGGTGGCCGCGGGGGTGCGCGGGTCGTTGCCGATCTGGCGCGCGTTCACGACGGCGGCGGCGGCCGACCCGGCGGTGGCGGCGGTCCGCGCGGAGCTGGCCCTGGTCCGCCGCGCGGAGATCGTCGAGCGGCTCCGGACGGCGGGGCTGGCTCCTTCAGGTGCCCGCGTCGGCGCTTTGGCGGACGCGATCGGCTTGATCACCTCGCACGAGGCCTACGACCACCTGACGCAGGTGTGCGGCTGGGAGCACGAGCAGTACGTGGCGTGGGCGGCCGCGGCGATCGGCGCCCAGCTCACCCTCGACTGGGGGTCGTGAGTGTTCAGGCGCGTTAGAACCCGCCTGAACACTCACGACAAGCTAGCCCGCCGCGGCCTGCAGTCCCCGCGAGCCGATGCCGCGCAACACTTCCACGCGGTCCGAGCCCGGGCGGCCGAGCACCCAGCTCGACCCGGGCACCGTCTTCGCGCGCTTCTTCAACGGCGCCAGCAGCCGCGAAACCTCCTGGTACGACCCGATCGCACCGCTCGCGCAGACGAGCGTCGCCAGCGACACCGTCACCGGCAGGCCGTCGGCCGACCAGCGGCGGTCCAGCAGGGCGCCCGCCACCGTCGCGATCTCGTCGACGTCGCAGACCACCAGGAAGTCGTCGCCGCCGACGTGGCCGACCCGCATCCGGCGCAGTCCGCCGGCCAGGCCGGTGAGGGCCGCGCCCAGCTCGCGGATCAGGTTGTCGCCCGCGGCGAAGCCGGCGGTGTCGTTGACCGCCTTGAACGCGTCGATGTCCAGCCACGCCGCCACGAACGGCTCGCCGATGGTGATCCGGCGGGCGACGTCGCGGGCCACGGTGTCGCTGCCCGGCAGCCGCGTGAGCGGGTTCAGCGCCGCCGCGGCCTCGACCTTCGCCTCGGCGACACCGCGCACCACCTCGGTCACCAGCACCACGCCGAGGCAGCGGCCGACCTCGTCGACCACGACGACGTCGTCGCCGGTGCGGCCCCAGTCGGCGTCGGTGACCAGCTCGAGGAACTCCATCGCGCCGGCGCGGGCCTCGATCGTGTGCGGGGTGTCGGCGAGCCGCGCGGCCGGGCGCCTGGCGTGCAGCGCGTGCCCGTACGGGCCGGTGACGGCGACCAGGAACCGGGTCCGGTCGACCGACCAGCGCGGCCGGTTCAGCTCGTCCACCCCGACGACGCCCGAAGGCGCGTCGGCCGCCGCGAGCACTTCGCGGACTTCGTCGCAGGTCGCGGTTTCCGGCAGCGTCGTGGCCGGGCGGAGGAAGTCGCCGACGCACTTCGCCGGGCCTGGCGCGACGGCGGCGCGAGGCCGCGCGAGCAGGGCCGGCGCGGGACCGGCGGCGGTGGGCGCGGCGAGGAGGTTCCCCTGCGCGATCCGGACGCCGAGGCCGTGGACGGCGTCGAGCTGGGTGTCGGTCTCCACGCCGGTCGCGACGAGCCGGGTGCCGGTGCGGTTCGTGTAGTGCAGCAGCGCTTCGACGACGGCGGCCGCGGCCTGGTCGTCCGGCAGCCCGCGCAACACCGTGCGGTCGAGCTTCACCAGGTCGACCGGCGCCTCGACGAGCAGGCCCAGCGGCAGGTCGCCGCGGCCGAGGCCGTCGAGCGCCAGCCGGAAGCCGAGCTCGGTGAGCGCCCGCATCCCGGCGACCGCGCGCTCACCGGGCAGCGCCGCGAAGGGCGGGCCGATCTCGAGGACGACGTCGCGGGTGCGGCGGCCGGCGTCGCCGAGCTCCGCCAGGAGGTCGTCGAACATCGACGGCGGTGCGGCGAGGGTGCGCGCGGAGAGGTTGAGGTGCAGGGGGAGTGCCGTCGGGTCTTCGGCGTCCTGCCGGACGGCGGCGGCCGCGAGCCCGAGGTCGACCGCGGCGAGCCGGCCCTCGCGGCGTGCGTGCGCGAGCAGTTCGGGGACCGTGCCCTGCTCGGGCCTGGCCAGCGCTTCGTGGGCCACGACGCCTCCCGTGTGGAGGCTGTACAGCGGCTGGAAGGCGAAGCGGACCGCGCGTGGCGACTTCACGAGCCCGATCGTCGCGGGTCCGGCGGCTCAGCGGAACGGATGTCGACTGATGTTCACCGCCGTTCCCCGCATCGGCCCAACACCCCCGTGACGGTCGCCACTAGTTCACCCTTGACTTATATAAGTGGCTGCTTGTAATTTGACCGGGTGCACGCGTTCGACGTCCTCGGCGACCCGGTCCGCCGCCGGATCCTCGAGCTGCTGGCCGACGGCGAACGGGCCGCCGGCGCGGTGACCGAGGTGATCCGGGCCGAGTTCGGCATCTCGCAGCCCGCGGTGTCCCAGCACCTGAAGGTGTTGCGGGAGAGCGGCTTCGCCGTCGTCCGCCAGGACGGGACGCGGCGGCTGTACGCGGTCGGGCACGCGCCGCTGCGGGACGTCGACGTCTGGCTCGACCGGTTCCGCCGGTACTGGACCCCGCCGCTGGACGCGCTGGCCACCGAGATCGCGCGCGGCAAGCGTGCGCGCCGCCTCACCGAAGGAGAAAACCCGTGATCGACGTCAGCCACCAGATCAGCGCCGTCCGCCGGACCCTCGGCGACCGGGTGATCGAGGGGAAGGAGGCCCGCGTCCTGACGATCAGCCAGGTCTACGACACCGACGTCGACGACCTGTGGGACGCCTGCACGAACCCCGAGCGCATCCCGCGCTGGTTCCTGCCGGTGTCCGGCGAGCTTCGCGTCGGGGGGAAGTACCAGCTGGAGGGCAACGCGGGCGGCACGGTCGAGCGTTGCGACCCGCCGAAGAGCTTCGCCGCGACGTGGGAGATGCAAGGCGGCGTCAGCTGGATCGAGGTCCGCCTGACGCCCGAGGGCGACGGCACGCGGTTCGAGCTGGAGCACGTCGCCCACGTCGACGACCACTGGGACGAGTTCGGCCCGGGCGCGGTCGGCATCGGCTGGGACGGCGCGCTGGTCGGCCTGGTCCTGCACCTGGCCGCGCCGGGCACGACGGTCGACCCGGAGGCGGCGATGGCCTGGATGATGTCACCGGAGGGCATCCGGTTCATGACGGCATCGAACGAGGCCTGGTACGAAGCCGACGTCGCCGCGGGCGCGGACCCGGCCAAGGCCCGGGCGGCGGCCGACCGCACCTTGCAGGCGTACACGACCCCACCCGAGTCCTGACCCGGTGGTGGGCTCGGCCGCCGTTCGGGGGAACCGGCGGATAAGGTCGGGCGCATGGATCAGGGCAGCGAGCACACCGACCCGCGGGTGGCCCGGCGCGACCCCGTGGCGAACGTCGGCGGGTTCACCGACCTGGCGACCAGCCCGTTCCGGATCGACCGTGACCGGATCGCCGCGTCCCCCTTCTTCGCGCGCCTGGGCGGGGTGACGCAGGTGGTCAGCGCCGGCGGTGCCGGGCTGCTGCACAACCGGCTCACGCACAGCCTGAAGGTCGCGCAGGTCGCCCGCGCCATCGCCGAACGCGTTGCCGGCGGGGACGACGCCGACATCGCCGCCAAGCTGGGCGGCTGCGACCCGGACGTCGCCGAGGCCGCCGCGCTCGCCCACGATCTCGGGCACCCGCCGTTCGGGCACCTCGGGGAGCAGACGCTCGACCGCATCGCCCGGCACCGCTTCGGCCTCGCCGACGGCTTCGAGGGCAACGCGCAGACGTTCCGCATCCTCACCACGACCGACGTGCGCGGGCCGTCGGCGATCGGGCTCGACCTCACCGCCGCCGTGCGGGCCGCGGTCCTCAAGTACCCCTGGCTGCGGCTGCACCACCCGTCGCCGCACCCGTCGGAGATGGCCGTGCCGCCGCGCGGCGCCGCCGAACCGGGTGAGGTGCCCGGCACCGGCGCGGCCAAGTTCTCCGCCTACGCCACCGAACTCGACGACTTCGAGCAGGCTCGCGCGGCCTTCGCCGGCCGCGTCGAAGGCTGGCAGCAGACCGTCGAAGCGTCCGTGATGGACACTGCCGACGACATCGCCTACGCCATCCACGACCTGCAGGACTTTCACCGCATCGGCGTCCTGCAGCACGCGCCGGTCGCGGCCGAGCTGGGGGAGTGGCTGGAGCACGCGCGCGAATTGGCCGCGCTGGACGACGAAACGCTGTACGCGGGCCTGCGCCGCCCGGGCCGTTCGCTGGAACGCCTCCGCCGTCGCCTGCACGCCAAGGACGCGTGGATCGTCGACGACGACGCGTTCGCCGCCGCCGTCGCGCGGGTGCACGCGGAGCTGGTCGACGGCCTGCTCGCCGGGGAGTTCGACGGCTCGATCGAGGCGGAGCAGGCGACGGCCGCGTTCTCCGCGAACTGGACCGCCCGGCTGGTCGACGGCGTGTACGTGGTCGCTTCGCCTTCCACCCGCAGCGGTCACGTCTCGCTGCGCCCCGCCCAGTGGCACGAGGTGCAGGTGCTCAAGTTCGTGCACCGGCGGTTCGTGCTGCTGCGCCCGGACCTCGCGCTGCACCAGCGCGGCCAGGCCGGGCTCGTGACGAGCCTGGTCGACGCGCTCGACGCGTGGCTGCTCGACCGCGACGAGGTGTCCCGCCTGCCGCGCCGCCTGCACGACCTCGTCGAGCTGGCCCGCGCCGAGTACACCGAGCTGGCGCGGTCGGCGCCGGAGCTGCTGGTCGGGGCGACGGGTGAGCCGGTGACCGGGGCGGACGCGGTGCGTGGCCTCGCCCGCGGGCGGGCGGTGGTGGACTTCGTGGCTTCGCTGACCGACAAACAGGCCGTGACGCTGCTGGACGCGTTGTCCGGACGGGCCGCGCAGCCGTGGTCCGACTCCTTTGTGCTCTGACCGACCCGGTAACGGGTTTCGCTTCGGGGGACGTCCTTTGCACGCCCGATCCCGGTTGTCTCGTCACTGTCCGGTGATCGGAACGCCGCTGAGCTGAACGGCCTACAACCTCTGGCCCCTTCGGGAAATTATCCGTCCTTTGTCACTCGAACGGCTGATGTTTACGGAGAACTAACGGTACTTAGCTGGTGCCAGCCGGTGATCACCGGCGTCGGTCAGCGTGAGTCGGGGCACGCGCCTGGAGAATCGGAGGGCGCCCGTGCGCCGTACCCGTTCCAACAGATCGAGATCCACTGTGCTCACTGCCGGGGCCGCGGCACTCCTCGCCGCTCTCGGCCTGGTGTCCCCGCCCGTCGCGGGGGCCGCCACCGCGTCCGGACCGGACGCGTTCACCGAAACCGCGCAACAGCAGATCGCCGCCCTGCAGGCGGTCAAGGCGGCCCGCACCGCCACTGAGTCCAAAATAGACAGTAAGCTGCTGGTCGCCGAAAAGGGGCTGGGGAAGCAGCTGAACGCGCTCCAATCCGGGGTGAGCGCCACCGGCACCGTCGTGGTCGACATCCGGGCGAGCAAGGTCTCGCCCGACCTCATCGCCGGGCTCACCAAGGCCGGTGCGGGCATCCGCGCGGTGTCCGACCGCTACGCCAGCGTCCGAGCCGAGATCCCGGTGGACAAGGTCAGCGAGATCGCCGCCCGCGGCGACGTCAAGCGCGTCGAGCAGGCCGACCAGGCGATGACCGCGCGCGAGCTGGCCACGCCGTCGACGCCCGGCAAGTCCGGGGAAACCAAGCAGCAGAAGGGCGCCCGCATCGCCGGCGAGCTGCAGAAGGCCCTCGGCGCCAAGGCACAGCGCAGTGCCGCCGCGGCCGCGCCACTGGTCAGCGAAGGCGACCGCGCGCACAACGCCGACATCGCGCGCCAGCAGTTCGGCGTCACCGGCGTCGGGGTCAAGGCGTGCGCGCTGTCCGACGGCGTCGACTCCCTGGCGGCCTCGCAGGCCAAGGGCGAGCTCCCGCCGAACGTCGACGTCATCGCCGGCCAGGAGGGCGACGGCGACGAGGGCACGGCGATGCTCGAGATCATCCACGACCTCGCGCCCCGCGCCGCGCTCGGCTTCGCGTCGGCGTTCAATTCGGACGCCAGCTTCGCGGACAACATCCGCAAGCTGCGCTTCGAGTCGCACTGCGACGTCATCGTCGACGACGTCATCTACTTCAAGGAATCCCCGTTCCAGGACTGGATCATCGCCCAGGCCGTGAACGACGTGACCGCGGACGGCGCGCTGTACTTCTCGTCCGCGGGCAACGAAGGCAACGTCGCCAGCGGCACCGCCGCGCACTGGGAAGGCGACTTCGTCGACTCCGGCAAGTCGGTCGGCAAGTTCGCCGGGACCGCGCACAACTTCGCCGGTGCGGCGGGCAACCAGATCTACGAGCCGATCTCGGACGCGTCGTCGGCCGGCGTCCCCGTGACGCTGCACTGGTCCGACCCGATCGGCGCGTCGGCGAACGACTACGACCTCTACCTGCTCGACTCCACGGGTGCCGTGGTCAGCTTCGGCCAGAACGTCCAGGACGGCACGCAGGACCCGTTCGAGATCCTGCGGACGCCGGCCTTCGGCGGCACCGGGCTGCGCCTGGCCGTCGTGAAGTTCTCCGGCCAGAACCGCTACCTGTCGCTGTCCGCGCTGCGCGGCCGGTTCTCCGACTCGGCGGACGGTCTCAAGGCGTACAACACGCCGGGCGTGACGGTCGGCCATTCGGCCGCGCGCAACGCCTTCAGCGTCGCGGCCGCCCCGGCGGCCAAGGCGTTCGGCCGGGCCCTGGAACCCGGTGACCCGGCCAACCCGGCCGGCCCGTACCCGGGCTCGTTCAGCGGGGCCACCAAGGCCGAGCGGTTCACCTCCGACGGCCCGCGCCGCGTGTTCTACGAAGCCGACGGCACGCCCATCACCCCGGGCAACGTGTCTTCGACCGGCGGCGAGGTCCGGAACAAGCCGGAGATCACCGCCGCCGACGGCGTGCAGACCAGCGTGAGCGGGTTCAACCCGTTCTTCGGCACGTCGGCCGCCGCGCCGCACGCCGCCGCGATCGCCGCGCTCGTGCTGTCCGGCAACCCCGGCCTGCCGTCCTCGGAGGTGCGCGAAGCGCTGATCAACACCGCGGTCGACATCGAGAAGCCCGGTCCGGACAACTTCACCGGCGCCGGCGTCATCCTCGCGGACAAGGTGCTCGCCTACACCGGCGCCAGCCCGCAGCCGCTGGCCGTCGCCAAGCAGCCGACGGTCACCCCGGCCGACGGCGGCCCGGCGCTCGACCCGGGCGACACCGCCAAGGTGACGCTGCCGGTGACCAACGACGGCGACGGCACCGCAGTGTCCACCAGCGTCGTGCTCACCAGCCCGACCCCGGGTGTCACCATCATGCCGCGGGCCAAGTCCTACGGCACCATCAGCCCGGGACAGACCGGCGTCAACGACTTCACCATCACCGTCCCGGCGAGCCAGCAGCTCGGCGTGCCGGTGGTGCTGAACGCCCGCGTGACGTTCGCCGGCGCGCACTCGCCGACGACGTCGACGTTCTCGCTGCCGGTCGGCACCCCGTCGCCGGTGACGAAGGACTTCGCCTACACCGGCGCGCCGGTGGCGATCCCGGACAACAGCCCGGTCGGGGCGTCGGTGACCATCCCGGTCAGCGGGGTCGGCCGCGCGTCCAAGGTGTCGTTCTCCGTGGACGGCACCACCTGCAGCACCGACACCGCCTCGACCACCGTGGGTCTGGACCACACCTACGTCGGTGACCTGGTCGGCACGCTGACCGCGCCCTCCGGGGCGAAGGCGACGGTGTTCCAGCGCAACGGCGGTTCCGGCAAGAACCTGTGCCAGGTCGTCTTCGCCGACAACGCGGCGGCGGCGTTCAGCACGGTGACGTCGGCCAACGCGCCGTTCACCGGTACGTGGCGGCCGACGCAGGCCCTGACCGGCAACCTCGCCGGTGCGGCCGTCGACGGCACGTGGACGTTCGGCGTGGTGGACGCGGCCGGCGGCGACGTCGGCTCGATCCGCTCGGTCGCCCTGCACCTCAACGGGTTCGTGCAGCCCCCGGCGGCCGGCGCGCCGTCGAACGTGCGGGGTTACACGAACAACGGGCCGGTGCACCCGCTGTAACGAACGATCACCAGTACGGGGCCGTCGCGATTTCGCGGCGGCCCCGTACCGTTTCCGGCATGAAGCCACGGGAGGTCGCGGGTGGCGGCCGCGCGGTCGAGGTGCCGCCCGAGCGGCTCGCGGGCTTCTTCGCCCGGTTCGCCGAGCGGCACGGCGGGATCGCGACGACCTCGGGGACTCCGGACGTGGTCCGGGTGACCGCGGCCGACGGCACCTCCGCGACCGCCACCGTCCCGTTCGGGCCACTCGGAGAACCGTCCGTGGCCGGGCTGGTCGCCCACGCGCTGGTGCCGCGGCGCATCGCGCTCGTGGTGGTGCGGCGCGGCGGGCACAGCGTCGGCATCGCGCGGGGCGGCCGGATCGAGGTCTCGCGCACCGACCGGCACCTCGTGCAGGGCCGGTCCGCCGCGGGCGGCTGGTCGCAGCAGCGCTTCGCCCGGCGTCGCGCGGGGCAGGCCCGGCACGCGCTCCAGGACGCGGCGAAGGACGTCTTCGAAGTGCTCGTGCCCCGGCTGTCCGAAGTGGATGCCGTGGTGCTCGGCGGTGACCGGCGCGCCCTCGACGAGCTGCGCGAGGACCGAAGGCTGGCCCCGCTGTTTTCCCGTGCCGAACCCCGCGTGCTGGACGTCGGCGAACCGAGCCGGGCCGTGCTCGAGGAGGCCGCCGTCCGCGCGCTGTCCGTGCAGGTCACGCTGCGCGACGGGTGAGACCGCACACGTCCGGAAAATCCGGTGGACCGCGGCCCGTACACTGGTCTTCGTGGATATCCAGCTGGAGTGACGCCGCGGCCCGACCGGCCGCTTGACGCTGTCCTCCATTCGCCCCCTTTCCACGGGAGTTCCCCTTGATCACGGCCACCGGCCTTGAGCTGCGCGCGGGTTCGCGCATCCTGCTCGACGGCGCCACCCTCCGCATCCAGCCCGGCGACCGCATCGGCCTCGTCGGCCGCAACGGCGCGGGCAAGACCACCTCGCTGAAGGTCCTCGCCGGCGAGGGCGAGCCGCACGCGGGCGAGGTCCGCCGCACCGGCGAGCTCGGCTACCTGCCGCAGGACCCGCGTGAAGGCGACCTGTCGGTCACCGCGAAGGACCGCGTGCTCTCCGCGCGTGGTCTGGACAAGCTGATGCGCGACATGGAAAAGGCACAGGCTTCCATGGCCGAGCTCGTCGACGACGCCGCGCGCGACAAGGCCATCAACCGCTACGCCCGGCTCGAGGAGCGCTTCGCGTCCCTCGGCGGGTACGCCGCGGAGAGCGAAGCGGCGCGGATCTGCTCCAACCTCGGCCTGGCCGACCGGGTCCTCGCGCAGACGCTGCAGACGCTGTCCGGCGGCCAGCGCCGCCGCGTCGAGCTGGCGCGGATCCTGTTCGCCGCGGCCGAAGCGGGCGCCGGCGGCAAGTCCGAGACGATCCTGCTGCTCGACGAGCCCACCAACCACCTCGACGCCGACTCGATCAACTGGCTGCGCGGGTTCCTCAAGCAGCACGACGGCGGCCTGGTCGTGATCAGCCACGACGTCGAGCTGCTGGCCGACGTCGTCAACAAGGTCTGGTTCCTCGACGCCACCCGCGGCGAGCTCGACCTGTACAACATGGGCTGGCAGCGCTACCTCGACGCGCGCGCCACCGACGAGAAGCGCCGCCGCCGTGAACGCGCCAACGCCGAGAAGAAGGCGTCGGCCCTGCAGCAGCAGGCCGCGAAGCTCGGCGCGAAGGCGACGAAGGCCGTGGCGGCCAAGAACATGGCGCGCCGCGCCGAGCAGATGCTGTCCGCGCTCGAGGACACCCGGCAGGCCGACAAGGTCGCCCGGATCAAGTTCCCCGAACCCGCGCCCTGCGGCCGGACCCCGCTCACCGCCGAGGGCCTCTCGAAGTCCTATGGCTCGCTCGAAATCTTCACCGGCGTCGACCTCGCGATCGACCGCGGTTCGAAGGTCGTCGTACTCGGCTTGAACGGCGCGGGAAAGACGACATTGCTCCGGCTCCTCGGTGGAATGGAAACCATGGACACCGGTTCCGTCGTTCCGGGTCACGGATTGCGTTTGGGCTATTACGCACAGGAACACGAAACTCTTGATCATGATGCGTCGGTGTGGGAAAACATCCGACACCTCGCTCCGGACACCGGCGCGCAGGAGTTGCGGAACCTGCTCGGCTCGTTCCTCTTCACCGGCGAACAACTCGACCAGCCGGCGGGCACGCTTTCCGGCGGCGAGAAGACCCGCCTCGCGCTGGCCGGCCTGGTCTCCAGCGCTGCCAACGTGTTGCTGCTCGACGAGCCGACCAACAACCTCGACCCGGCCAGCCGTGCGCAGGTCCTGGACGCCCTGCGCAGCTTCGCCGGTGCCGTCGTCCTGGTGACCCACGACCCCGGCGCCGTCGAGGCGCTGGAGCCGGAGCGGGTGATCCTGCTGCCCGACGGCACCGAGGACCATTGGTCCGCCGACTATCTGGAACTTGTCCAGCTTGCGTGACAGGTGCGTCCATTCGGGTGCAAGATCACTCACCGCGAGGCACTGGAATGGCCCAATGTGATCGCAATTTCGGCTGTTTCACGTCTGTCGTCTGGCATTCCGGCGCTCAGTGTTCGATCATTGCCCCGGCAGGGGCCGTTATGTGGCCCAGAACACTCTCGGCGGGAAGGCGATCGACGTGGCTGATCTCAAGAAAGGCGCGCGGATCACCGGCAACACGCGCGACAAGCTGGCCGCTGACCTGAAGAAGAAATACGAGAAGGGCTCGAGCATCCGGGCGCTCGCGGAGTCGACGGGGCGGTCCTACGGGTTCGTCCACCGGGTGCTGTCGGAGTCCGGCGTCCAGCTGCGGGGGCGCGGCGGGGCCACCAGGGTCAAGAAGAAGTAGAAGTCGCGGACTGCTGCGCGGGGGGCGCAGCGGGATCTTCGGCCACGCGGAACGCCAGGTGGGCCCCGAGCAGGACCAGCGGGTACACCAGGTAGCCGTACCGGGTGGCCGGGGTGAGCAGGATCAACGCGCCGAGTCCGACGGCGATGCGCAGCAGTGCGCCGGAGCCGTTCGCGGGGGGCCGGCGCACCAGCCACACCAGCATGGCCACGGCCGCGGCGCCGACCAGCGCGAACGCCGCCACCCGGCCGAGCGCGCCCGTCTCGGCGATCAGATGGCCCGGCAGCGGGCTGGCCGCGGGCGACCGCACGACACCCATCCCGAGCGGGAACCGGAAGACGTGCTCGACGAACGCCGCCGGGTCCACCAGGTACACCGGCAGGTGCACGGCGGCCGTCGTCGCCACCAGCGCCGTCGCGAACCGGGTCAGTGCCGTCCAGCCGAGACCTTCTTCGTGGCGAACCGAGCCCCGGCGTACCAGCACGAGCACCGCCAGGACGGCGGCCGCGGGCGCGACGATGAGCTTCGCGCTGATCACCAGCGCCAGCACCAGGCCCGACCAGGCGACCCGCCCGGTGGCCGCGAGCGCGCAGGCCAGCACCAGCAGGCCGACGATCGCCAGGTCCGGGCCGGCCACGGCCCAGGTGAGCGCGGTGAGCGGGCAGGCCAGCGCGAGCTGCGCGGCGCCGACCGGCACCTTCGGCCACTTCAACAGCTTGAGCGAGCCCAGGACGCACGCGCAGGCGGCCAGGGCGAACATCCAGCGGGCGTCGGTGAGCGCGTCGGCCAGGGGGCTGCCCCCGAACAGGGCCCGCGGCAGGCCGAAGACCGCCATCACCGGGCCGTAGGGGGTGTAATCGTTTACCACGGGGGGCCGGCCGAGCGCGGTGACGTCGACGTACAGCGTTCCGTGGTGCAGCAGCAGATCCGCGGACCGTTCGATCACCCAGACCTCGGGCTGCGCGGCCCACGAGACCGGCGTGATGAGCCAGTCCACACCGGTCAGGCGGCGAATCACGAGAAGCACCAGCGGAAAGATCATGGCCAACAGGGCGACCGCGGCAATTCCGCACCATCGTGAACCGAGCACGCCGCGCGGCGTCCGTCCCTGGCGGGCGGAAAGCAGCAGATACCCGCTGTGCACCGCACCGAAGCCGTACGCCACCGTCGCGAAGTTGCCCCAGACGCGGTAGCCGTAGAACTCGGACATGAGCGCGGTCGGCAGCGCGAAAGCCAGGCAGGCCAGGTAGAAGCCCAGATCCCAGCGCAGGGGGGCGGCCTCTCCGGTGCGCGCCGGCGCCGTGAAGAGCCGGGCCGCGCGCCGCCATGCGGGCGCCTGGCCCACCTCCGTTCCCACGTCGCCAGGCTACCGAGAGGGCCGCCGCCCGGTTCAGCCGACGTCTCGCAGGCGGGGGAGCAGCTTCGCGGCCGCTTCGGAGGCCGCGACGACGTCGTCGCGGCCGGCGGGCATCAGCACCAGCTCCGTGAAGCCGGCCTCGATGTAGCTGCGTGCGAGTCTCAGCGCGCTGTCCGCATCGGACGGCGGCCGGAACTGCACGGCCCGGCGGACGGTCGCCGGATCGCGCCCCACCGCCGCGCAATGCACGTCCAGGACGCGCGAAAGCCGTTGCAGCTCGGGGATTTCCGTCCCCGGCAGCGCCGCGTTGAGCCAGACGTCGGCGTGCTCGGCGACGACGCGCAGACCGCGCTTTTCGCCGCTGCTGCCCAGCCACAGCGGCGGTTTCGGCCGTTGGACCGGCTTCGGGTCGCTGATCGCGCCGGTCAGGGTGTAGTGGCGGCCCCGGTACCCGGTAACCGGCCCGGTCCACAGGAGACGGAGGATTTCGCAGGTCTCGGCCAGCCTTTCGACGCGTTCCGCCGCGGACGGCGTCGGCGTGCCCATCATCGCGTCCGTCAGCCGGTCGCCGCCCGCGCCGAGGCCGACGTCGAGCCGGCCGCCGGAGAGGTGGTCGACGGTCGCGGCGATCTTGGCGAACGTGCCCGGGTGCCGGTTGGTGTTGCCGGAGACCAGGCAGCCGATCCGCACCCGCCGCGTCGCTTCGGCCATCGCGGCCAGCAGGCTCCAGCCGTCGAAGATGTCGCCGGTGCGGTCCGGGCCCATCGGGGCGAGGTGGTCGAACACCCAGCAACCGTCGAAACCGGCGTCGTCGGCGATCGCCCAGATCTCGCGGAGCGCGGCGACGCCGATGTGCTGTTGGGGCGGTTTGAGCCCGACGGTGGTCATGGGAACTCCTGATCATCAGTTGAAGAAATCATCAGCGAAACTGACGATCAGCGTAGGTGTAGAGTCTGCGCATGTCCAGCGCGCCCCTCGCCGTCACCCAGCGGCTCGGCTACCTGCTCAAGCACGCCCAGTTGCGGCTCGCCGAGCTGGCCGAGCCGCTGTATGCGCCACTCGGCGTCACCGGGCGGCAGCTCGCGCTGCTCACGCTCTTCGGTGACGGGCCGGCGCGGTCGCAACAGGACGGCGCGGCCCGGCTGGGCGTCGACCGGACGACGATGGTCGCGCTCGTCGACGAGCTGGAGGCCAAGGGCCTCGTCCGGCGCGAGGTCGCGCCGGGGGACCGGCGCAAGCGCTTGGTGCTGCTGACTCCGGAGGGCGAGCGCGTCCGCGAGGCGGGCACCGAAGTCACGCGGAAGGCCGAGGCGCTCCTGCTGGAGCCGCTCTCGGCCGAGGACGCCGAGCGGCTGCGCGCCGCCCTGCACCAGGTTGTTCGCGCGGAGTGAACGGCATCGGGAAGCAAACGGACAGCGAGCGCGTTGTCCAGGTCATATCCGGCGAAAACCTCAGCCATGGTAGAGGTTTCTGACACTGGGGGTTTCCCGTGGACAACATGTGGGGGCTGTGGAGCTCGGCGATGCGCGCCGGCGACGCGCCCAAGGCGCTCACCCGCGGCACGCTGAAACGCGTGGCGCGCTTCGCCCGGCCGCATTGGCGGCGCCTGGTGGCTTTCCTCGTGCTGACGGTCGTCTCGGCCGTCCTCGCCGTGTCGACGCCCGTCCTGGCGGGCAAGGTGGTCGACGCGATCGTCGGCGGCCGCGACCTGCCGCTGGTGATCTGGCTCGCCGTGGTGATCGCCGCGCTGGCCGTCGCCGACGCCGGGTTCGGCCTGATCGAGCGGTGGCAGTCCGCGCGCATCGGCGAGGGCATCATCTACGACCTGCGGCGCGCGGTCTTCGAGCACGTGCAGCGCATGCCGATCGCGTTCTTCACCCGCACCCGCACCGGCGCGCTGGT
The DNA here is from genome assembly GCF_002234595.1 of Amycolatopsis vastitatis. Taxonomy (GTDB): domain Bacteria; phylum Actinomycetota; class Actinomycetes; order Mycobacteriales; family Pseudonocardiaceae; genus Amycolatopsis; species Amycolatopsis vastitatis. The sequence goes on along the minus strand of NZ_NMUL01000042.1, from coordinate 183,223 downwards.
TTCGCGGCTCAACAACGACGTCATCGGCGCGCAGCGGACGTTCACCGCGACGCTGTCCGGGCTCGTCACCAACGTCATCCAGCTGGCGCTGTCGCTGGCCGTCATGCTCACGCTGTCGTGGCAGGTCACGCTGCTCGCGCTGGTGCTGCTGCCGATCTTCGTCATCCCCGCGCGCCGGCTCGGCCGCCGGATGGCCGGGCTGCAGCGGGAAGCCGCGAACCTCAACGCCGGGATGACCACGCAGATGACCGAGCGGTTCTCCGCGCCGGGCGCGACGCTGGTGAAGCTGTTCGGCCGTCCGGTGCAGGAGGCGGACGACTTCGGGGTGCGCGCGGGGCGAGTGCGGGACATCGGCGTCCGGACCGCGATGCTGACCCGCTGGTTCATGACGAGCCTGACCCTGGTTTCGGCGCTGGCGCAGGCGCTCGTCTACGGCCTCGGCGGCTACCTCGCGCTGACCGGCAAGCTCGCCCCCGGCACCGTCGTCGCGCTGGCGCTGCTGCTGACCCGGCTCTACGCGCCGCTGACCGCGCTCGCCAACGTCCGCGTCGACGTCATGACGGCCCTGGTCTCGTTCGAGCGGGTCTTCGAGGTCCTGGACCTCAAGCCGATGATCGAGGAGAAGCCGTCCGCGCGGGCGTTGGCCGCCCCGGCCGGCGTCTCGGTCGAGTTCGCCGACGTCCGCTTCGGGTACCCGGCGGCGGACCGGTACTCGCTGGCGTCACTGGAGGACGTCGTCACGCTCGACCACCGCGGCGGCGAAGAGGTGCTGCACGGCATCTCGTTCCGCGCCGAACCGGGGCAGATGGTCGCGCTCGTCGGATCGTCGGGGGCGGGGAAGTCGACGATCGCGTCGCTGCTGCCGCGGCTCTACGACGTCGACTCCGGCTCGGTCCGGCTGTCCGATGTGGACGTCCGGGACCTGACTTTCGCTTCGCTGCGGGAAACCGTCGGCGTCGTGACCCAGGACGGGCACCTCTTCCACGACACGATCCGCGCGAACCTGGCGTACGCGCGTCCGGACGTCACCGACGACGAGATCTGGGAAGCGCTGGACCGCGCACGCCTCGGCGACCTGGTGAGGTCGCTGCCGGACGGCCTCGACACGACGGTCGGGGAGCGTGGCTACCGGCTTTCCGGCGGCGAACGCCAGCGGCTGACCATCGCGCGGCTGCTGCTGGCCCAGCCCAAGGTCGTCATCCTCGACGAGGCGACCGCGCACCTGGACTCCGAGTCCGAGGCCGCGGTCGGCGAAGCGCTGACACACGCGCTGGCGGGCCGCACGGCCCTGGTCATCGCGCACCGGCTGTCGACGGTCCGCGCGGCCGACCAGATCCTGGTCCTGGAGCACGGCGAGATCGTCGAGCGCGGCACCCACGACGAACTCCTGGCCGCCAACGGCCGCTACGCAACCCTCCACGCAACCCAGTTCGCCGACGAAGAACCCGCCGTGGCGTGATTGAGGGGTCATCACGCGTGATTGGAGAGTCAACTCACGTGATTGAAGGGTCGACACGGTGCCAGCGCCGTGTCGACCCTCCAATCACGCGTGTCGACCTCTGGGTCACGCGTGTTGACCTTCCACGCACGTGTAGAGGGCGGTGACCAGGGCCATTTTGCGGGGGTCGTCGCGGATCAGGGGGCCCAGCTGGTTGAGGGTGTAGCCGAAGGCGATGCCGTTGTCCGGGTCCGCGCCGCCGGTGGAGCCGCCGAGGCCGTCGTGGCCGAAGGCCGCCGGGTTCGGGCCGAAGCCGCGGGCGTCGCTGCCGAGGTAGAAGCCCAGGCCCCACTCGTTCGGCAGGCCGAGCACCGCGTCGATCTCCTTGCCCTGGCTCTCCCGCGCGCGGGCCAGCGCCGGGGGAGACAGGAGTGAGCCGTCGGCGAGCGCGGTGTAGATCGTCGCGATCGCGCGGGCCGTGCCGTGGCCGTTCAACGCCGGCATGACCGCGCGCCGCCACGCCGGGTCGTTGGCGTCGTGGCCCTGGACGCGCGGGTTCATCAGCGCGGCCTGGGCGACCGGCCCCGCCTGGGCGAACGCCGCCGCCAGGGCGTTCGCCATCTCCTCCGTCATCACCGGGTCGACGAGGGTCGCGCAGCGGTCCAGGTCGGCGTCGGAGGCGAGCCCGATCGAGAAGTCCGCGCCGAGCGGCCCGGCGACCTGCTCGGCGAAGAACTCGCGGATGCCCTGCCCGGCGACCCGCCGCACGACTTCGCCGACGAGCCAGCCGTAGGCCAGCGCGTGGTAGCCGCCCGCGGAACCGGGCTCGTACAACGGTTCCTGCGCCGCGAACAGCGACGTCATCAGGTCCCAGTCGTACAGCTCCTCGACGCGCACCGGCCGGTCCAGGCCGATCCCGGGCACGCCGGAGCGGTGCGAAAGCAGCCAGCGCACCGGGATCGCGGACTTCCCGGCCGCGGCGAACTCCGGCCAGTACTTCGCGACCGGCGCGTCCACGTCGAGTTCGCCCGCGTCGGCGAGCTTGTGCGCGCAGATCGCGGTCATGCCCTTGGTCGTCGACCAGACGTTGGCCAGCGTGTCCGCCTGCCACGGCCGGTCGCGGTCCGGACCGGACCAGCCGCCCCACAGGTCCGCCACGACTTCGCCGTGCCGGGTGGCGGTGAACGCCGCCCCCAGCTCACCGCGGCTGCGGAAGTTCTCCTCGAAGGCTTCCCGCACCGGCTCGAAGCCCGGGGCGCACTCGCCGTGCACCGTTGCCGTGGCGCTGTCCATGGGACCTCCTCCGCGGAGTGACCGGTCCACACCGACCAGTCGGTATGTTGACGCTAAAGCGGTGCGGGCACGTCCGTCAAGACGTGCCCGGCCGGTGCTTTCCGACGAACTACCGGCGAAACTACCGCAGTTGGGGAACGATTTCGCCGTACTTGGCCAGCAGAGCCGCGTTGGCCTCGTCGCCGCCCACGACGTTGGAGCTGCGCCACAACGGGAGCTCGAGGCCTTCGGCGGTGCCGCGGTCGTAAACCTCCGCGAGCACCAGGTTCCACAGGAAGGCATTGACCACAGTGGACAGTGGTGCGGTGCGCGGGGCGTCCGGCGGGTAGCTCGCGTCGCCGGGGACCACCAGCGAGTCCAGCACCACCGTGCCCTGCTCGACCAGCGTGCTCGACGACCGCCGCGGCGCCGCCGCCACGGACGCCCGCGACGTCACCGCGATCACCGCCGCACCCCGCTCGCGCGCGGCGATGCACAGCTCGACCGGGTACGGGTTCACCCCGGACGTCGAAAACACCACGAGCACGTCGTCCGGCCCCGGCGCGCGCTCCGCGAGGACCTCCTCGGCGAGGCCGCTGCGGCGCTCGGTCTTCGTGCTGTGCACCGCGCCGTGCAGCGGCAGCAGCTCCGGGTGGTAGAGCGGGTAGACGCAGGCCAGGCCACCCGCCCGGTAGAACGTCTCGGCGACCGCCGCCAGCGAGTGCCCGGCGCCCGCGGTGTAGACCAGTGCGTCCGCCCGGATCACCCCCAGTACCAGCTCCGCCGCCGCGCGCACTGCCTCGGCGTTGGCCTGCTCGACGTCCGCCAGCTGCTTGGCGACGCTGCCCGCGATGTCCGTGGCGCTCACCACACCCACCCTTCCGTCGGGGATCGGGCGCCGAATCTACCGTGCGGACCACCGGGCGCGGTGGAATAGCCGGGTGGCCGGGCAGGGTTGACCCGGAGGCGGGGACGGGAGGACACGGGTGAGCGAGGCAGAACCGGCGGTGTCGGTGTGGCCGGCGCGCGGGCGGACCGAAGCGGTCGTGCTCGTGCTGCACGGTGGTGCGGAGCACGGGACGGGCAGCGTGCCGCCCTGGAAGCTCGCCTATCTGCGGATGGTGCCGATCGCGCGCGCCCTGCACCGGGCCGGGCGCGGGAACACCGGCTTTTCGGGGGGTCCGGGTGGCGGAGCCCCCGGCTCGGGGCGGAGCCCCGATGGTCACGGCGTCGAGGTGCGGCTGCTGCGCAACCGCCGCTACGGCTGGAACTCGCCCGCCGAGGACCCGGTCGAGGACGCCCGCTGGGCTCTCGAACGCATCCGCGCCGACCACCCCGGCCTGCCGGTGGTGCTGGTCGGCCACTCCATGGGGGCCCGGGTCGCCCTGCGCGTGGCCGACGACCCCGCCGTGCGCGGGGTCTGCGCGCTGGCGCCGTGGACGCCGCGGGGCGAACCGGTCGAGGCCGTCGCCGGGCGGTCGGTGCTCATCGTGCACGGCACCCGCGACCGGATGACCAGCCCGGCCGAGTCCCACGCCTTCGCGCAGCGTGCCGAGCGCGTCGCCGCCCGCGTTGCCCGGTTCGAGATCTCCGGCGAAGGCCACGCGATGCTGCGCCGGTCGTCCGTCTGGACCCGGCTGACGATTGCTTTCACACTGGACCTGCTCGCCGGGAACGACGGTGGGGCCCTCGGCGGGGCGTGGGCCGCGGAGGGGCCCGAGCGGCTGCGGATACCTGTGTGAAGACGCCCTGAACAGGGCATTCGGTGGAGCGTGCCGCGGGGGTGCGGCGCTGGATCGATCACCGGCGTACCCGGCCGGCCGGAGGGAGAACCGTGACCACTTCGAGCGTTGACCAGGCGCCGGCCGACGGCGTCCCGGACGAGTCCCGCTGGCCGGGCCTGGCCGCCCCGCCGCACTCCGCGTTGCGCGCGCGGATCGCCGCCGCGCTGTTCCGTCGCGCGGTCCGCCCGCTGCAGCTGCGGGTGACGTTCCCGGACGGCACCGTGCTCGGCGCCGGCGGCCCCGAATCGCCCGAAATGCGCATTCTGCGGCCGGACGCGTTCTTCCACCGCCTCGGCGTCGACGCCAAGATCGGCTTCGGCGAGTCCTACATGGCCGGCGACTGGACGGCGTCCGACCTGGCCGAGGTGCTCACGCCGTTCGCCGAGCGGATGGCCACGCTGGTGCCGCCGGTGCTGCAGAAGTTCCGGCGGATCGCCGAGCGCACGCAGCCGCCGTCGGAGGAGAACACCCTCGAAGGCGCGCGGGTCAACATCCACCGGCACTACGACCTGTCCAACGACCTGTTCGGCGCTTTCCTCGACGAGTCGATGATGTACTCCTCGGCGCTGTTCGGTCCCGGCGACGACCTCACCGCCGCCCAGCACCGCAAGATCGACAGCGTCCTCGACTACGCCGGCGTCCGCGAAGGCAGCGAAGTCCTCGAAATCGGCACCGGATGGGGTGAGCTCGCCATCCGCGCCGCCGCCCGCGGCGCCCGCGTGACGTCACTGACCATTTCGGAGGAACAGCGCGCGCTGGCCACCGAACGCATCGCCGAGGCCGGGTTCTCGGACCGCGTCGAGGTGAAGCTGTGCGACTACCGTGAGTCGAGCGGCCAGTACGACGCCGTGGTCAGCGTCGAGATGATCGAGGCCGTCGGCGCGTCCTACTGGCCTGCGTTCTACACGACGATCGGGGAGCGGCTCCGCCCCGGCGGCCGGTTCGGCCTGCAGGCCATCACCATGGACCACGACCGGATGCTGGCGGCGTCGCGCGTCTACACCTGGGTCCACAAGTACATCTTCCCGGGCGGCCTCATCCCGTCGGTGCGCTCGATCGAGGAGGGCGTCAAGGCGAACACCCGGCTCAAGCTGGCCGGTATGCGCGAGTTCGGCCAGGACTACGCGCGCACGCTACGGTGGTGGCGCGAACGGTTCCTGTACCGCTGGGCCGACATCGCCGGGTTCGGGTTCGACGACGTCTTCCGCCGGATGTGGGAGTTCTACCTGGCCTATTCCGAGGCCGGGTTCCGGTCCGGGTACCTCAAGGTCCAGCAGTTCGGCTACGAGGCAACCGGCCGGTAACCGCAACCCGACCCCGATGCCGGACGTCCCTCTTTCGAGGACGTGCGGTTGACTGACGACGACACTTCGTCCGGATCGGGATTGGGTGATGGAGATGACGTACCGTGGCGACGACGGCGGGCGCCGCATGCCGCCCCGGCCTCCCGCGCGCCCCCGCGACCACCAGCGCGCGCAGATGATGCCGCTGCCGGGGCGCGGGCGCAGCCCGTACGACGAGCGCACCCGCCCGATGGGCGAGCCGGAACCGCAGCACGCGCCACCTCCGCCGCCGCGGCAGGACCCGCCCCGCCGTCCGGCCGAGGACGACTACCCGCCGTCCCGGCCGCCGCGCCGCCGCCGGTGGAGCGTCGGCAAGGTCCTGCTCACCCTGGCGCTGGTCTTCGTCGTGTTCCTCGCCGGCATCTGGGTCTACCTGGAGTTCTCGATCAAGCGCGTGGACGCGCTCGCCGACTACCCCGGCCGTCCGGTCGCCGAGTCCGGCACCAACTGGCTGATCGTCGGCTCGGACAGCCGCGAAGGCCTGACGGCGGAGGACGAGGAACGGCTCGCCACCGGTGACGTCGCCGCGGCGGGCGGCGGGCAGCGCACCGACACGATCATGGTCGCGCACCTCCCGGACAACAGCACGAAGCCGACGCTGCTGTCCCTGCCGCGCGACTCGCAGGTCAAGATCCCCGGCCACGGCACCAACAAGATCAACGCGGCGTTCTCGCTCGGCGGGCCGGCCCTGCTCGCGCAGACCGTCGAAGGCGCGACCGGGCTGCACATCGACCACTACGCGGAGATCGGCTTCGGCGGTTTCGCCAAGATCGTCGACGCGATCGGCGGGGTCGACATGTGCATCGACAAGGACATGGACGACACCGTGACCGGCATCAGCATCAAGGCGGGCTGCCAGTCGCTCGACGGCCGGTCGGCGCTGGGCTTCGTCCGGATGCGGCACAGCGCGGCGACGCCGCGGTCGGACCTCGACCGCATCGCCAACCAGCGCAAGTTCATCGGCGCGCTGGTCGGCCAGATCGCCAGCCCCGGCACGCTGCTCAACCCGTTCGACTTCTTCCCGCTGCTGTCCTCGGCGCCGGACGCGCTCACCATGGACTCGGGCGACCACGTGCACAACCTCGCCGGCCTCGCGATCGCCATGCGCGGGATTTCTTCCGGTGGCGTGGTGACGACGACGGTGCCGGTGACCAGCGGGTCGGCGGAGAACTGGGACAAGACCAAGTCGAAGCAGCTGTTCGACGCGCTGAAGAACGACAGCCCGGTCCCGGACAGCGTCATCGTCAATTAATTCGCGCGCGCCGAGGTCCCGGCCGGAGCACCATGGGACGCGTGGAAGTTCCGGCCGAGACCTACCGCGAAGGCGAATTCACCCTGGCCCGCTGGCAGTTCGCCGACGTGCCGGAGCTCGTCGCGGCGGTCATCGGGTCCCTCGAGCACATCGGCCCCTGGCTGATCTGGGCGACGGGCGGCTACACGACCGAGGACGGTGCCGAATTCCTGCGGCACAGCCGGGAGAACTGGCGGCGCGGGCAAACGTACGACTTCGCGCTCCATGTTGACGGCTCGATCGCGGGCGCCATCGGCCTGATGACGCGGGAAGGCGGCGTCGAGATCGGCTACTGGCTCGCCCGCGGCTTCACGGGCCGCGGCTTGATGACCCGCGCCGTCGCACTGCTGACGGCGGAGGCGTTCCGCCTCGGCGCCGGGTACGTCGAGATCAAGCACGACGAGCGGAACGTCCGAAGTGGAGCGGTGCCCGCCCGGCTCGGGTTCACGAAGGTGGGCGAGGCGCCCATGGAGCCGCCGTGGGCGCCCTCGTGCGCCGGCACCTACCACGTCTGGCGGCTCACGCCACCTTGTTCCGCTCCCGCAGCACCTTGAGCGCCTGGTCGGCGTGGACCGTGAAGTTCAGCTCGCTCTTGATCTTCTCGATGACCTTCCGGTCCTCGCCGATCACGAACGTGACGCGCTTGGCGTGCAGGGGCACGAGTTTCCGCCACACCCCGAACTGCTTGGCGACCTCACCCTCCACATCGGACAGCAGCGGGTAGTCGAAGCCGTTCGCCGCGGAGAAGGCGCGCTGCTTCGTGATCGCGTCCGGGCTGATGCCGACGCGGTGCGCGCCGACCTCGGCGAACTCCGCCGCCAGGTCGCGGAAGTGGCAGCTCTCCGCAGTGCAGCCGCCGGTCATCGCGGCCGGGTAGAAGAACAGCACGACCGGACCGGTGGCCAGGAAGTCCGACAGCGTGCGGTCGACCCCCTGGTCGTCGGGCAGGGTGAAGTCGGGGGCGAGGTCTCCGGCGTCCATGGACGTCCCTTCTCGTCGGCGGCAGAACCCATCTTGCCGGGTGTTCGGAGCCGCCGCGGCACCGGCTTGGTCAACATGCGCCCCAATGTGGCGTTCGGTGCGTCCAACGCACCCAATGTGGCGTTCGGTGCGTTGGACGCAACCAACGCCACATTGGGGCGTTTGGGGCCGGGTCAGCGGCGCGGGTGGCGGTTGATCAGCTCGTCGACCTCGTCGCCGGTGGCCGAGTCGCTCACGAACGGGCCGCGCGCCGCCACCACGCCCAGCTGGCGCAGCCGGGCCGCCTGCTCGTGCGTGCGGACGCCTTCCGCGCCGACCTTCAAGTGCAGCTCGTGGGCACGGGTGATCAGCTGCGTCAGGTGGCGGATCGCCGCGTCGGCCGGGGCGTCTGCGTCGAGCGCGTCGACCACCGGGCCCGACAGGATCACGTGCCGCACCGGGAGGCGGTGCATCGGGATCAGCTCCAGGTCCGCCGAGCCGGAGATCGTCAGCACCAGGTGCGCGCCGAGGTCGGCCAGCACGGCGAGGGAGTCCAGGACTTCGCCACGCGGGTCCAGCACGGAGTCGCGGTCGGTGCACAGCCGCAGCGCCCTCGCCGGCAGCTGGTGCTTGTCCAGCTGCTCCTTAACCAGCAGCACCAGGTCCGGGTCGATGGCCAGCCGCGCCGGCAGCCGGACGCAGACGTCCGGGGCGGCGTCGCCCAGCCGCGCCCGCCAGCGGGCGGTCGCCGCCAGCGACTCGGCGAGGAGCCAGCGGCCCAGCGGTACCGTCATCCCCGTGGTCTGCGCCAGCGGGTAGAACTCGTCGGCGCCGAGCTCGCCCTTCTCCGGGTGGTTCCACCGCAGCCCGGCGTTGACAGCGGCGAGCTCGTCGGGCCGGGCCAGCTTCACCGTGGGCTGGTAGACGAGCGAGAACTCGCCGTTCTCCAGCGCGCCGGCGATCACCGCGCCCAGCTGGTAGCGGCCGCGGTCGCGGGCGTCCAGCTCGGGGTCGAACAGCATCCACTGCGCCTTGCCGGCCTCCTTGGCCCGGTGCAGCGCGATCTCCGCCGCTCGCAGCAGTTCCGCGGCGCCGCCTTCGACGGCCGCGCGCACGACGATGCCCGCGCTCGCGCTGACGCCGATGCCGTGCCCGCCGAGGTAGATCGGCTCGTTGAGGTCCTCCAGCGCGCGTTCGACCAGCCCGACGACCTCGGTGGCCGCCAGCTCGCCCCGCAGCAGCACCGCGAAGCCGTCACCGGAGAGCCGGGCGACGAACCCGTCGTGGTGGCCGGTGAACACCGCCGACAGCTTGTTCGCGACCCCGCGCAGCACCTGGTCGCCGACGCCGGCGCCGAGGCCGTCGTTGATCACCTTGAAGCCGTCGACGTCGAGGTAGATCAGCGCGATGTCGTCGCGCGCGCCCGCCCCGAGCGCGGCTTCGAGCTTGGTGGTGAACGACGACGCGTTCGGCAGCCCGGTCAGCGGGTCGTGCACGTTCTGGTGCAGCAGCCGCTCCTGCAGCAGGTGCAGCTCGTTCGCGTCGGAGACCATCAGCACGGGGTAGACCGAGCCCGGCCGGTCACCCGGCAGCCGGGCGAGGGTGACGTCGGTCCAGAGCTGCCCGTCCTCGGTGTGGTCGAGCAGCATCCGCTCCTGGTAGCGCTCGCGCCCCGAACGCACCTGCTCCAGGCCCGCCTTCAGCCGCGAGACGTCGTGCTCGGTCGAGCCCAGGTCGGTGATGTGCCTGCCGCGCAACCGGTCCGGGGAACAGCCGAGCAGCTGCCCCAGCGCCAGGTTGGCTTCGACGATGCCGCCGTCCGGGTCGGCCAGCGCGATCCCCATCGGCGACGCGGCGTACAGCGCGGTGAACCGCAGCAGCGCGCCGTCGTGCCTCGAGGCGGCTTGGCCGACAGCGTCGTTCGCGACCTCCAGCAGGAGCGGTTCGAGCTCCTCCGGGGGAAGTGTTACTCCTTTGGTGTCGGCCAACGTCGCCGCCCACCGGCGCGCCACGTCCAGCAGTCCTGACGCGGCACCGGGCTCAGGCACACTCCACCTCTTCATGCACAGGTCAGGCCAGGTCGGACACGGTATCGGGGATCATGACGCCACACTAAGCACCCCTCGTCCGCGACCGATGCCACGCCATCATGCGCGTAACGGGGTGTCTACCGGCTGAACGAGTGAACGAATCTCCACATGCGGTAACTTTTCGTCACCGGTTGTATGCCGTGGTGGACAGCGCGGGGGTCAGCGCGGGGTCAGGCGGACCGGAAGACCGTCCGCCGGCACCGGCAGCGAGACGTAGTCCCAGCGCGCGGTGTAACTCTCCGGAACCGACCAGCGGTACGCCCGCAGCATTTCGTGCAAAAGCAACTTCACCTCGAGACTCCCGAAGTGCAGCCCGATGCACTTGTGCGCGCCGCCGCCGAAGGGCATCCACGCCATCCGGTGCGACTTGTCCTCGCGGCGCGGCTCGGCGAACCGTTCCGGGTCGAACGCGAAGGGGTTCGTCCAGCACTCCGGCGTGAAGTGGTTGACCGTGGGCGAGACGCCGACCAGGGTGCCCGCCGGGATGTAGTGGCCGAGCACTTCGGTGTCCTTGACGGTCTGGCGGGTCAGCGACGGCACCGGCGCCACCAGCCGCAGCGCTTCCTTCATCACGAGGTCGAGCGTTTCGAGCTTTTCGACGGCGTCGATGTCGAGGATGTCGTCGCCGAGGGCCAGGGACTCCTCGCGCGCGCGGTCCTGCCACTCCGGGTGCTTCGCCAGGTAGTACGCGATGGTGCTGGCGGTGATGGTCGTCGTGTCGTGGGCGGCCATCATCAGGAAGATCATGTGATTGACGATGTCGGCGTCGGAGAACCGGTCGCCCTCGGAGGTGGTGGCCTGGCACAGCGCGGCGAACAGGTCGCCGGAGCCCGAACGCCGTTTGGCGGGCAGGGTTTCGCCGAAGTAGCGCTCGAGGACCTTCCGGCCGTGCAGCCCGGCCGACCAGCGGCCACCCGGCACCGGGAAGCGCACGAAGGCGGTGCCGGCCCGCACGGAGCTGACGAACGCGCGGTTGATCCGGGCCGCGTCGCCGCCGCTGGGCATGCCCATGAACACGCGGGTCGCGACGTCGAGGGTCAGCTGCTTGAGCGCCCAGTACAGCCGGGGCCGTTCGCTGCCGCGCCATGCGGCGACGCCTTCGCGCAGCGCGGGGCCCATCTCGCCGACGTAGCCGGTCAGCCGCGGGCGGGTGAAGGCCTCCTGCATGATCCGCCGGTGCAGGTGGTGCTCGCCGAAGTCCATCAGCATCAGGCCGCGCTCGAAGAACTTCTCGATGAAGAACTTCCAGCCCTCCTGGGAGAACGCCTTGTCCTTGTTGACGAGCGCGATCTGGGTGGCTTCGGGCCCGGACAGCGCGACGATCCGGCGGCCGAACCCGCCGGTCCACGACACCGGGCCGTAGAGCTCGTACCGGCGGAGGCCGAACGCGGGGCCGAACCGCATCATTTCGAGCATGTGCCCGACCAACGGCGGTCCGTCGTCGCCGAGCACCGGTTTGAGGCCGCTGCCCGCGGGCGGCGTCGCGAGTTCCTTGACGGGCCAGCGGGACCGCAGCCAGCGCTCGTCGACTTTGTGCGGCAGGGGGAGCGCGGTCAGCGGCGGCACGCGTTCGCGCAGTGCTTCGGCGGCTCGGCCCACGGTGCCCGGCAAAGTGACCATCTCCCCGTCGAGATCGCTTACCCCTCCACGATGCACCCTTGTTGACGCCGTGACAACACCTCCGGGGCCGTCTTTTCGGGTGGTCTGCGCCGGAACTCGCTCGGAGTGACGCCGCGGACCCGCTTGAACGCCGCGCTGAAGCCGAACGGGTCGGCGTACCCCACGGCACGGGCCACCTCCGCGACGGTCGCGCCCGGCCGTTCGGCCAGGAGGTCCGCGGCGAGCGCCATGCGGCGGCGGGTCAGGTAGGTCAGCGGCGGTTCGCCGACCAGCTCGGCGAACCGCTTGGCCAGCGTGGACCGCGAGATGCCGACGCGGGCGGCCAGCGCCGCGACGGTCCAGGGCGCCGCCGGTTCGTCGTGCAGCAGGCGCAGGGCCGGCCCGGCCACCGGGTCGCGCTGGGCCGTCCACCAGGCCGGTGGCTCGCCGCCGGGCCGGTCGAACCAAGCGCGCAGGGTGCAGACGAGCATCCAGTCCAGGAGCCGGTCGAGGACCACCTGCTGGCCCGGGGCGTCCACGGCGACTTCGCCGGCGAGGTGGTCCAGGACGGCGTCCCCGGTGCCGCCGCCGTCGACGTGCAGCACGGCGGGCAGGGCGTCCAGCAGCGGGCGGCTGATCTCGCCGAGCACGGGGTAGGCGCCGACGATCAGGGTGGTCGGGCCGTCGCCGGTGTCGTGCCAGCCGCGCCGGTACCGGGTCCCGCCCAGTTCGGGGGCGGCGCAGTACTCGCCGCACGCGACCGGTTCGGCGCCGGTGCCGATCTCGTCGACGAAGGTGAACGTCCCCGGCCCGCGCACGACGACGGTGTCATAGGCGCGCAGCGGCTCGGGTTCGCCGTGTTCCGGGACGATCCAGCCGCCGCCGGAGAGCGCGGTGCACAGCGTCAGCGGTGCGCCGTCGACGAAGTGCAGGGAAAACGGCGGGGACAGGGCCGAACTGCCGAACAGCGAGCCGTGGGCCCGCACGCCGCGGAAGAGGTCGTCCACAGTCCCGAGGTTAGACGAATGGACAGGGATCCCGGGGTTTTACCCATGGGATCGTCCGTGCCCGCCGGGTTCAATCGGGACATGAACGCAGTGACTCCCGAAGATCTCGAGCTTCTCCGACGTCCCCTGCACGGCTTCCTGACCGTGTCCACCGGTGAGCCCCGCCCGGTGTGGTTCGAGGCGGCCGGCGACGGCACGATCCAGCTGTTCACCGAACCGGACGCCCTCAAGGTGCGCCGCGTCCGCCGGGACCCGCGGGCGTCGATCGTGGTCGCGGCGCCGGTGGGGGAGCGCGAACGCTGGGTGTCGGTCGCCGGCCGGGTTTCGCTCGAACCCGACGGCGCCCATGAGTTGGCGTCGCGCTTGGCGTCGCGGTACTGGGACCTCGACGACCCGGCTCGCGCCGCCGATCTCGAGGCGATCCTGAAGACGGACCAGGTGCGCCTGGTGATTCACCCGGAAACCGTGCGGCGTTACGCCTATTGACCCCGGAAGAATGCGGGGATGGCCGAGCTTCCCTTGCGTGACCGGGCGGGCAATGTGCTGCTGGCCGTGCGCCGCGTGGCCGAAAGCGACCTGCCTCCGGTGCCCGCCTCGCTGGTCGTGGTCGTCCACGCCGGCGCCGTCCTGATGATGTTCGACAGGCACCGCGAGCAATGGGAACTCCCCGGCGGGATACGGGAACCGGGGGAAACCGCCCGCGAGACCGCGGCCCGCGAACTCGCCGAGGAGACCGGCATCGACGACGTGGTGCTGACCTTCGCCGTCGTCGCGGAGTTCGACCTGACCCGTCCGGTGCGCCGGGAACTACTCGCCATCTACCGGACTGAGCTCGCCACCGCGCCCCGGCTGACGCTCAGCGAGGAAGGGCTCGGCTTCCGGTGGTGGTCACCGCGCGAGCCCGTCGACCCGGACATGAGCCCGCTCGACGCCGAGATCGCCGCGCGGGCGACGACGTGAAACGGCCCCGCCCCGGGCGAACCGGGGCGGGGCCGTCGTCGAAGGACGTCAGTCCCAGTCGAGGGCGCCGCCCGACTGGTATTCGATGACGCGGGTCTCGAAGAAGTTCTTCTCCTTCTTCAGGTCCATCGCCTCGGACATCCACGGGAACGGGTTCTCGGTCTCGCCGAAGATCGGCTGGAGGCCGATCTGCTGCGCGCGGCGGTCGGTGATGAAGTGCATGTACTGCTCGCACAGCTGCGCCGACAGGCCGAGCATGCCGCGCGGCATCGTGTCGCGCGCGTACTTGACCTCGAGCTCGCACGCCTCCTTCAGCATCCCGCGCACCTCGGCCTGGAACTCTTCGGTCCACAGGTGCGGGTTCTCGATCTTGATCTGGTTGATGCAGTCGATGCCGAAGTTCAGGTGGATCGACTCGTCGCGCAGGATGTACTGGTACTGCTCGGCGATGCCGACCATCTTGTTCCGGCGGCCCAGTGACAGGATCTGCGCGAAGCCGGTGTAGAACCACATGCCCTCGAAGATCACGTAGAACGCGACGAGGTCACGCAGGAACGCCTGGTCGGCCTCCGGCGTCCCGGTCTCGAAGTCCGGGTTCTCCAGGTTCTGCGTGTACTTCAGCGCCCACGCGTCCTTGTCCGAAATGGACGGAACCTCGCGGTACATGTTGAACAGCTCGCCCTCGACCAGGCCGAGGCTCTCGCAGATGTACTGGAAGGTGTGCGTGTGCACGGCCTCCTCGAACGCCTGGCGCAGCAGGTACTGGCGGCACTCGGGGTTGGTGATCTGCCGGTACACCGCGAGCACGATGTTGTTGGCCACCAAAGACTCCGCGGTCGCGAAGAAGCCCAGGTTGCGCTTGAGCATCTGCCGCTCGTCCTCGGTGAGGCCGTCCGGGGACTTCCACAGCGCGATGTCGGCCTGCATGGCGACCTCGGTCGGCATCCAGTGGTTGTTGCAGCCGGCCAGGTACTTCTCCCACGCCCACTTGTACTTCATGGGCAGCAGCTGGTTGACGTCGGCGCGCGCGTTGATCATGCGCTTGTCGTCGACGTTGATCCGGGCGGCGCCGACCTCGATCTCCCCGAGGCCGGTCGCGTCCGTCGTCTCCACGTTGGTCATCTGTGCAGGGGTTCCTTTACTGGCAGGCTTCGCAGTCGGGGTCGTCGATGCGGCAGGCGGCGCCTTCGGTGGCCACGAAGTCGACGTCCGGCTCCGGCTTCGGCGAAGGCGCGGGAGCAGGAGCAGGCGCCGGCGTGGGGGCCGGAGCCGGAGCCGCCGCGGCGGGAGCCGGGGTGGCCGAGACGGCGTTCAGCTTGCCGTCGGTGCCGCGCAGGGTGCTCTTCTCCACGTGCGTCGCGGACTGCGCCCGCAGGTAGTACGTGGTCTTGAGGCCCTTGTGCCACGCGTAGCGGTAGAGCTGGTCGAGCTTGCGGCCGCTCGGCGCCGCGATGTACAGGTTCAGCGACTGCGCCTGGTCGATCCACTTCTGGCGCACCGAACCGGCGTCGACGATCCACTTCGACTCGATCTCGAACGCCGTCGCGTACAGCGCCTTCAGATCGTCCGGGACGCGGTCGATCTGCCCGAGGCTGCCGTCGAAGTACTTGAGATCGCTGACCATGACCTCGTCCCACAGGCCGCGGGCCTTGAGGCTCTTGACCAGGTGCGGGTTGACGACGGTGAAGTCGCCGGACATGTTCGACTTGACGAACAGGTTCTGGAACAGCGGCTCGATCGACTGCCCGACGCCGGAGATGTTGGAGATCGTCGCGGTTGGCGCGATCGCCATCACGTTGGAGTTGCGCATCCCGACGGTCTTCACGCGCTCGCGCAGCGGCGCCCAGTCCAAAGTGGACGAGGTGTCGACGTCAAGGCCGTCACCCTGGCGGGCGTCGATGAGCAGCTGCATCGAGTCGATCGGCAGGATGCCCTTGCTCCACAGCGAGCCCTCGAACGACTGGTACTGCCCGCGCTCCTCGGCGAGGTCGGTCGACGCCGAGATCGCGTAGTAGGAGAGGTGCTCCATGGAGACGTCGGCGAACTTCACGGCCTCTTCGGAGGCGAACGGGACGCCGATTTCGAACAGCGCGTCCTGGAAGCCCATGATGCCCAGGCCGACCGGGCGGTGGCGCAGGTTGGAGCGGCGCGCCTCCGGGATCGTGTAGAAGTTGATGTCGATCACGTTGTCCAGCATGCGGACGGCGGTGCGCACGGTCTTCTCGAGGCGCTTCGTGTCCAGGCCCTCGGGGGTGACGTGCTTGAGCAGGTTCACCGAGCCGAGGTTGCAGACCGCGACCTCGTCGACGGTGGTGTTCAGCGTGATTTCGGTGCACAGGTTGGACGAGTGCACGACGCCGACGTGCTGCTGCGGCGAGCGCAGGTTGCACGGGTCCTTGAAGGTGATCCACGGGTGACCGGTCTCGAACAGCATGGTCAGCATGCGGCGCCACAGGTCGACGGCGCGAATCCGGCGGAAGACCTTGATCTCGCCGCGGTCGGCCATCGCCTCGTACTCGCGGTAGCGGGCGGAGAACTCGTTGCCGTAGAGGTCGTGCAGGTCCGGGGTCTCGTTCGGCGAGAACAGCGTCCACTGCGCGTCGGCCTCGACGCGGCGGAGGAACTCGTCCGGCACCCAGTTCGCGGTGTTCATGTCGTGGGTGCGGCGGCGGTCGTCACCGGTGTTCTTGCGCAGGTCGAGGAACTCCTCGATGTCGACGTGCCACGTCTCGAGGTACGCGCAGGCCGCGCCCTTGCGCTTGCCGCCCTGGTTGACCGCGACGGCGGTGTCGTTGGCGATCTTGAGGAACGGCACGACGCCCTGCGACTGGCCGTTGGTGCCCTTGATGTGCGCGCCGAGGCCGCGGACCGGGGTCCAGTCGTTGCCGAGGCCGCCCGAGTACTTCGCCAGCAGCGCGTTGTTCTTGTACGCCTGGAAGATCGAGTCCAGGTCGTCGTCCACCGTGGTCAGGAAGCAGGACGACAGCTGCGGGCGCGTGGTGCCCGAGTTGAACAGCGTCGGGGTGGACGCCATGAAGTGGAAGCTCGAGAGCAGCTCGTAGAACTCGATGGCGCGGGCTTCGCGGTCGTCCTCGCGGATCGCCAGGCCCATGGCGACGCGCATGAAGAACGCCTGCGGCAGCTCGAAGCGGGTGCCGTCGTGGTGCTGGAAGTACCGGTCGTAGAGCGTCTGCAGGCCGAGGAAGCCGAAGTCGAGGTCGCGCTCGGGCCGGATCGCCGCGGTGATCTTGTCCAGGTCGAAGCGCTGCAGCTCGGCGTCGACCAGTTCCAGCTCGATCGCGCGGCGCAGGTAGGCGCGGAAGTACGCGGGGTACTCGCCGGCCATCTCGTCCTGGCTGGCCAGGCGCGGGGTGCCGGCGAGGTAGCTCAGCGCTTCGCCGCGGAGCTTGTCCAGCAGCAGGCGGGCGGAGACGTACGAGTAGTTCGGCTCCTGCTCGACCAGCACGCGGGCGGCCAGGACCTGGGCGAGGGCGAGTTCCTCGGCGCTGATGCCGTCGTAGAGGTTGCGCTTGGCCTCGGCCAGCACCGGCTCGGCGGTGACGTCGTCGAGACCGGCGACGGCCTCGCCCACGACGTGGGACACGCGGGCCCAGTCGAGCGGGCGCAGGACGCCGTCGGTGCCCTTGACGTTGAGGGTGGCCTCGGTGGTGGCGGGCTTGGCGGCCTCGCGGGCCTTGCTGCGCTCCTCGCGGTAGAGGACGTAGGCGCGCGCGACCTTGTGGTGCTCGCCGCGCATGAGCGCGAGTTCGACGATGTCCTGGATCTGCTCGATGTGCAGGGCCGTCTCGGGGCCGGCGTGGCGCAGCAGGGTGGTCTCCACCTGCTGGGTCAGCTCGGCGACGACGTGGTGCACGCGGGAGGACGCGGCGGCGTCGCCGCCCTCGACCGCGAGGAACGCCTTCGTCAGCGCGACCGAGATCTTGCCGGCGTCGAACGGCGACACGCTGCCGTCCCGCCGGATGACCCGGATCGCGGTGGGGGTGTCGGCGGCGGAGGGCCGCTGACCGGTTTCGACTGACATGCGTGTCTCCAAGTTTTCGGGCGCGTTCGATCGCCACACGGCGTCATGAGGCCGTGCGCTGCGGTTTCTTGAAAGCTGCCCGGCCGCCCTCTGCAGCGGTCTCCCCGTCGCTGGGGGCTGCCGGTTCCCAGAGACTACATGTTGGGGTCGGGATGCGCGCGGGACCCCAGATGGCGTGTCGCGAGTTCACTCTGGCGGGGTTGCGTGATCACCCAGAGGTGCTGCTCAGGCGCCGAATTCCAGCTCCGCGCCGGGCAGGGCGAGGCTCACGAACGGGCGTCGGCCGGCCAGGTAGCCGAGCGGACCGGCGGCGTTGATCGTCCAGTCGGCCGCGGCGAGCCGGGGTCCGATCTTCGCGCGCACGGGCGTCCTGACCGGGGTGCCGCCGCGGTCCTGGAGGACGTCGAACCGGGTGGGAAGCGCGAGCCGCGGGCCCGGTCTCGGCGTGAAGGCCGCGGTCGCGATCCAGCCGTCGCCGGTCGCCGCGGTGAAGGTGCGATCGGTGAACCGAAGGTCGGCGAGGTCCTTCGGGATGGCCCACAGTTCGCGGCCGCCGGCGAGGGAGACTTCGGAGTCGACCCAGATCCGCGTGATCGTGCACGTGGTGCGCTTCCCGCGGACCGGGACGGCGGCGAGCAGCTCGTGGTAGCTGAGCTGCCCGGGCTCGCGGTAGGCGATCCAGGCGGTGAACACGGTGGTGTGCCCGGCGACGGACAGGGCGCCCGGGTGCACCTCCCGGGCGGGCACGCGCCAGATCGACAGGTGGGCGTCGGCGGTCAGGTGCCAGGGCTGTGGCGGGTACGAGGTCATTTCTCCAGCCAGGGGAGGTAGCCGGGCAGGTCCTTGTCGACGCGCATGCCGAACGCGGGCGGCCGTTTCTGCAGGAACGACATGACCCCTTCGACGGCGTCGGGGTTCGCGCCGAGCCCGCCGATCAGCTTCGAGTCGAGGTCGTGCACCGGGAACGGCGACTCGGCGCTCGCCATCCGGTAGAGCAGCTGCCGGGTGACCGCGACGGACACCGGCGCGGTCGTCGCGACGATCTCCCCGGCGAGTTCGTACGCGGCGTCCAGCACGGTCCCGGCGGGCAGCACCTTGTGCACCAGGCCTTTTTCGAGGGCCTCGGCCGCGGTGAACACGCGGCCGCTGATCATCCAGTCGAGTGCGGTGCCCATGCCGACGAGCCGGGGGAGGAACCAGGCCGACGCGCCTTCGGGGTAGATGCCGCGGCGGGTGAAGACGAAGCCGAAGCGCGAGTCTTCCGAGGCGAGCCGGTAGTCGCAGGAGAGCGTGATGGTGACCCCGCCGCCGACGGCCGCGCCGTGCAGGGCGGCGATCACCGGCTTGTTCATCGTGAAGATCCGCTTCGAGCACCGGCCGGCGGGTTCCTGCCACGCCGCGTCCGGGCCGGTCGCGGGATCGAAGTCGAAACCGCCCTGCGACAGGTCGGCGCCGACGCAGAAGTCCCGGCCCGCGCCGGTCAGGACGACCACGCGGACGTCCTCGTCGCGGTCGGCGCGGTCCATCGCCGCGCCGAGCTCGTCGGCCATCCGGATCGTGTAGCCGTTGCGCGCCTCGGGGCGGTTCAGCGTGACCGTGGCGATCCGGTCCGCGACGGCGTAGGTGATCTCGGCGTAGTCGGCCATGCGACGAAGTTATTGCAGGAGAGCACTACTGGCAAGATGTCAATAGTGGGTCCGCAGCGTCCGGAGTAAAACAATCAGGCGTGCTTGATTTTTCTGCCGACCGGTGCGACGCTGGGAAGCAGGACGCAAGGAGGCGACGGATGGCGGATCTCGGCGTGATCCTCGGGGATCTCGACGCGGAGACACGGACGATCGACGACGTGGTGGCGGACCTGCCGGCGTCCGGCTGGGCGCGGGAGACACCGGCCGCGGGGTGGACGATCGCGCACCAGATCGCGCACCTGGCCTGGACCGACCGCAAGGCCCTGATCGCCGCGGCGCACCCGGAAGACTGGCAGGCCGAGGTCGAGGAGCTGCTCAAGGCGGGGGAGACCTACGTCGACGAGGGTGCCGCCGCCGGGGCGCAGCGGCCGCCGGGGGAGATCCTCGAAGACTGGCGTTCCGGGCGTGCGGCGCTGGCCGAAGCGCTCGCCGCGGTGCCGGACGGGCAGAAGCTGCCCTGGTACGGGCCGCCGATGAGCGCGGCCTCGATGGCGACCGCGCGGATGATGGAGACCTGGGCCCACGGCCAGGACATCTTCGACGCCCTCGGCCTGACCCGCGAGCCGACCGCGCGGCTGTGGCACCTCGCCCGCTTCGGCGTCCGCACCCGCGACTTCGCCTACAAGGTCCACTCGCTCGCCCCGCCTGCCGAGGAGTTCCGCGTCGAGCTGACCGCGCCGGACGGCTCCACCTGGGCGTTCGGCTCCGAGGACGCCGAGCAGAAGCTGACCGGCAGCGCGCTGGACTTCTGCCTCGTCGTCACGCAACGGCGGCACCCGGCGGACACCGGGCTCGTCGCCCACGGCGCCGACGTCGAGGAGTGGCTCGGCATCGCGCAGGCGTTCGCGGGGCCGCCTGGCACCGGCCGGAAGCCGGGACAGTTCGCATGACCTACCGGATCGGCAACGCGTCCGGGTTCTACGGCGACCGGTTCTCCGCGGTGCGCGAGATGCTCACCGGCGGCCCTCTCGACGTCCTGACCGGCGACTACCTCGCCGAGCTGACCATGCTCATCCTCGGCCGCGACCGGATGAAGGACGCCACCCGCGGCTACGCCAAGACGTTCCTCCGGCAGATGGAGGAGAACCTCGGCCTGGCACGGGAAAAGGGCGTCAAGATCGTCACCAACGCGGGCGGCCTCAACCCGGCCGGGCTCGCCGACGCTCTCCGCGAGCTGGCCGACCGTCTCGGTCTCGACGTCAAGATCGCGCACGTCGAGGGTGACGACCTGGTCGGTCGCGCAGAGGAGCTGCAGCTCGGGAAACCTTTGACCGCCAACGCTTATCTGGGCGCGTGGGGAATCGCCGAGTGCCTGAACGCCGGGGCGGACGTCGTCGTCACCGGGCGCGTGACCGACGCCTCGGTCATCGTCGGCCCGGCCGCCGTGCACTACGGCTGGGCCCGTGACGACTTCGACGCCTTGGCCGGTGCGGTCGCCGCGGGGCACGTCATCGAGTGCGGTGCCCAGGCCACCGGCGGAAACTACGCCTTCTTCACCGAGCATTCCCTGGGCGTGCCGGGCTTCCCGATCGCCGAGATCGAGGCCGACGGCTCGAGCGTCATCACCAAGCACCCGGGCACCGGCGGCGTGGTCAACGCCGGCACGGTCACCGCCCAGCTGCTGTACGAGATCACCGGCGCGCGGTACGCCGGGCCGGACGTGACGACCCGGTTCGACACGCTGTCACTGGCGGAAGACGGTCCGGACCGCGTCCGCATCTCCGGTGTCCGCGGCGAAGCCCCGCCGCCGACGCTGAAGGTCGCCCTGAACACCCTCGGCGGGTTCCGCAACGAGACGACCTTCGTCCTCACCGGACTCGACATCGAGGCGAAAGCCGCGCTGGTGCGCGAACAACTCGAAGCGTCCATGAGGGACCGGCCACCCGCCGACGTCCGCTGGACCCTCGCCCGCACCGACCACCCGGACGCCGAGACCGAGCAGACCGCGAGCGCACTGCTGCACGTCGCCGTCAAGGACGCCGACCCCAAGGTCGCGGGCCGGGCGTTCACCGGCGCGGCCGTCGAACTCGCGCTGGCCAGCTACCCCGGCTTCCACGTCACCGCGCCGCCGTCGGACGCCTCGCCGTACGGCGTCTACACCGCGGCCTTTGTGGACGCCGGACAGGTCCCGCACGTGGCCGTGCTGCCGGACGGGATGCGTGTCGAAATAGCACCTTCGTTGTCCACTCGGGAATTGTCCGAAGTGGACGAACCGGCGTTGCCCGAGCCCCTGGACCACGGTTCGGTGCGGCGGGTGCCCCTGGGCACGATCGCCGGGGCCCGCAGCGGCGACAAGGGCGGCAACGCCAATCTCGGCGTCTGGGTGCGGTCGGAAGAGGCGTGGCGCTGGCTGGTCCACCGGCTGACCGTCGCCGAATTCAAGCTGCTGCTGCCCGAGACCGCCGCCCTGCCGGTGACGCGCTACCTGCTGCCGAACCTGTGGGCGATGAACTTCGTCGTCGAAGGCATCCTCGGCGAGGGCGTCGCGTCGCAGGCGCGGTTCGACCCGCAGGCCAAGGCGCTCGGCGAGTGGCTGCGGTCGCGGGAGATCGACGTCCCGGAGGTTCTCCTGTGACCGATCCCTTCCGCACGCCCGAGCGAACCGAGCTGCGCGAGACCGTGCGGAAGTTCGTCGAGCAGGAGGTCCTGCCGCACCTCGACGACTGGGAGCGCGCCGGCGAGCTGCCCCGGGAGCTGCACCGCAAGGCCGGCGAACTGGGCCTGCTCGGCGTCGCCTTCCCCGAGGAGATCGGCGGCGGAGACGGCAACTACCTCGATGCTTTGGTCGTCGCCGAGGAGATGCACTACGCGGGTGGCTCCGGCGGGCTCTTCGCGTCGCTGTTCACCTGCGGCATCGCCGTCCCGCACATCGCCGAGGCGGGCGACCCGGTGCAGATCGAACGCTGGGTGCGCCCGACGCTGAACGGCGACAAGATCGGCTCCCTGGCCGTGACCGAGCCGGACGGCGGCTCGGACGTCGCCGGGATCCGGACCACCGCCGTCCGCGAGGGCGACGAGTACGTTGTCAACGGCGCCAAGACGTTCATCACCTCCGGCTGCCGCGCGGACTTCGTGACGACGGTGGTGCGCACCGGCGGTGACGGCGCACAGGGGCTGTCGCTGATCGTGGTCGAGCGCGGGACGCCGGGCTTCACCGTGTCCCGCAAGCTGGAGAAGATGGGCTGGCTCTGCTCCGACACGGCCGAACTGTCCTACGTGGACGTCCGGGTACCGGTGGAGAACCTCGTCGGCGCCGAGAACAGCGGGTTCGCCCAGGTGGCCACCCAGTTCGTCACCGAACGGCTTTCGCTGGCCGTGCAGGCGTACGCGCACGCGCAGCGGGCACTGGATCTGACACTGGACTGGTGCCGGCTGCGCGAGACGTTCGGCCGTCCGCTTATCTCGCGCCAGGTCGTCCAGCACAAGCTGACGGAGATGGCGCGCCGCGTGGACGTGGCCCGCACCTACACCCGGCAGACCGCGATCCGGCACGTGTCGGGCGAAGAAGTCGTCGCCGAAGCCTGTTTCGCCAAGAACACCGCCGTCGAAGCCGCCGAGTGGGTGGTCAACGAGGCCGTCCAGCTGCACGGCGGGCTCGGCTACATGCGCGAGTCCGAAGTGGAACGCCACTACCGCGACGTCCGGATCCTCGGCATCGGCGGCGGCACCACCGAGATCCTCACCGGCCTGGCCGCGAAGCGATTGGGATACACCTCGTGACTGCTCTGAGGTCCACAGTGGACACGCGGGACGCCGGGTTCGGCGCGAACCGCGAGGCGATGCTGGAGAAGCTCGCCGAGATCGACGCCGAGCACGCCAAAGCCGTCGCCGGCGGCGGCGAGAAGTACGTCGAGCGCCACCGCAAGCGCGGCAAGCTGCTCGCGCGGGAACGGATCGAGCTGCTGCTCGACCCGGACTCGCCGTTCCTGGAGCTGTCGCCGCTGGCCGCCTGGGGCACCGACTACCGCGTCGGCGCGAGCCTGGTGACCGGCATCGGCGTCGTCGAAGGCGTCGAGTGCCTGATCTCGGCCAGCGACCCGACGGTCAAGGGCGGCGCGAGCAACCCGTGGACGACGAAAAAAAGCTTCCGGGCGGCGGACATCGCCGCGCAGAACCGGCTGCCGACGATCAACCTCGTCGAATCCGGCGGCGCGGACCTGCCGACGCAGAAGGAGATCTTCATCCCGGGTGGCCGGATCTTCCGTGACATCACGCGGGCGTCGGCCGCGGGCTGCCCGACGATCGCCCTGGTCTTCGGCAACTCGACCGCCGGTGGCGCGTACCTGCCGGGCATGTCGGACTACGTCGTGATGGTGAAGGAGCGCGCCAAGGTGTTCCTCGGCGGGCCGCCGCTGGTCAAGATGGCCACCGGCGAGGAGTCCGACGACGAGTCGCTCGGCGGTGCCGAGATGCACGCGCGCACGTCGGGTCTGGCCGACTACCTGGCCGCCGACGAGCAGGACGCGATCCGGCTGGGCCGGAACATCGTCAAGCGGCTCAACTGGACCAAGCAGGGGCCATCGCCCAAGCCGGCCTACGACGAACCGCTGTACGACGCCGAGGACCTGCTCGGCATCGTCCCGGCCGACCTCAAGGTGCCCTTCGACCCGCGCGAGGTCATCGCCCGCGTCGTCGACGGCTCAGACTTCGACGAGTTCAAGCCGCTGTACGGCTCTTCGCTCGTGACGGGCTGGGCGAGCATCCACGGTTATCCGGTCGGTGTCCTGGCCAACGCCCAGGGCGTGCTGTTCGGCGAGGAATCGCAGAAGGCCGCGCAGTTCATCCAGCTGGCCAACCAGATCCACACCCCGCTCGTCTTCCTGCACAACACGACCGGGTACATGGTCGGCAAGGAGTACGAGCAGAGCGGCATCATCAAGCACGGGGCGATGATGATCAACGCCGTGTCGAACTCGAAGGTGCCGCACCTGTCCGTCCTCATGGGAGCGTCCTACGGCGCCGGGCACTACGGGATGTGCGGCCGTGCCTTCGATCCGCGCTTCCTGTTCGCCTGGCCCAGTGCGAAGTCCGCGGTGATGGGCCCGGCCCAGCTGGCCGGTGTGCTGTCCATCGTGGCCCGCGCGGCCGCCGAGAGCCGCGGCCAGGAGTACAACGAGGAGCACGACAAGGCCATGCGCGCCATGGTGGAGGGCCAGATCGAAGCCGAGTCGATGCCGATGTTCCTCTCCGGCATGCTCTACGACGACGGCATCATCGACCCGCGCGACACCCGGACGGTGCTCGGGCTGAGCCTGTCCGCGATCCACAATGGACCAGTGAAGGGCGCCGACGGCTTCGGCGTCTTCCGGATGTGAGGGCGCTGTGATCCAGAACCTGCTGGTCGCCAACCGCGGCGAGATCGCCCGCCGCGTCTTCCGGACCTGCCGCGACGCCGGGATCGGCACCGTCGCGGTGTTCTCCGACGCCGATGCCGCCGCCCCGCACGCGGTCGAAGCCGACGCGGCCGTGCGGCTGCCCGGCAACGCGCCGTCCGAGACGTACCTGCGAGCCGAGCTGCTGGTCAAGGCGGCGGCCGAGACCGGCGCGGACGCCGTCCACCCCGGCTACGGCTTCCTGTCCGAGAACGCGGCGTTCGCGCGGGCCGTCCTCGACGCCGGGCTCACCTGGGTCGGGCCACCGCCGGAAGCCATCGAGACCATGGGCTCCAAAGTGGAGTCCAAGCGGCTGATGGCCGCCGCGGGTGTCCCCGTGCTGTCCGAACTGGACCCCGCTTCGGTGACGTCCGACGACCTGCCCTTGCTGGTCAAGGCCTCCGCGGGCGGTGGCGGCCGCGGGATGCGCGTGGTCCGGTCCCTCGGCGAACTGGCCGAAGCGGTGGAAGGCGCCAGTGCCGAGGCCGGGTCCGCGTTCGGCGACCCGACCGTCTTCTGCGAGCGCTACCTGGAGACCGGACGCCACATCGAGGTCCAGGTGCTCGCCGATCGGCACGGCACGGTGTGGGCGGTGGGCGAGCGGGAGTGCTCGATCCAGCGTCGCCACCAGAAGGTCGTCGAGGAAGCGCCGTCGCCGTTCGTCGACGCGGCCATGCGCGAGGAACTGTTCGAGGCCGCGCGCAAGGCCGCCAAGGCGATCGACTACGTCGGCGCGGGCACGGTCGAGTTCCTCGCCGGACCGGACGGCCGGTTCTACTTCCTCGAGATGAACACCCGGCTGCAGGTCGAGCACCCGGTCACCGAGAACGTCACCGGCCTCGACCTGGTCGCGTTGCAGCTGCGGATCGCCGAGGGGGAGCGCCTCCCGGCCGGCCCGCCACCCACGGCCGGCCACTCCATCGAGGTCCGGCTCTACGCCGAAGACCCGGCGGCGGGCTGGCAGCCGCAGAGCGGCACGCTCCACACCTTCGAAGTGCCCGATGTGGACCGTACGTTCACGCACGGCCCGGGCCTGCGGCTCGACTCGGGCTTCGAGAGCGGCTCCGTGGTCGGCGTCCACTACGACCCGATGCTGGCCAAGGTGATCACCTGGGCCCCGACCCGCGCCGAAGCCGCCCGGCGGCTCGCCAAGGCGCTGGCCGGCGCCAAGATCCACGGCGTCGTCACGAACCGCGATCTCCTGGTGAACATCCTCCGCCACGAAGCCTTCCTCGCGGGTGAGACGGACACGGCCTTCTTCGACCGCCACGGTCTCGACACGTTGGCCGCGCCACTGGCCACTGAAGACACCGAGCGGCTGTCCGCCCTGGCCGCGGCGCTGGCGGACGCGGCGGGCAACCGGGCGTCCGCGACGACGCAGGGACGGCTGCCCAGCGGCTGGCGCAACGTGCGCTCGGCCGGTCAGCGCAAGGTCTTCACGGTCGCGGACCGCGAGCACGAAGTGGTCTACTCGCTGACCCGGGACGGCCTTCGCGCCGACGGGTTCGGCGCCGAGCTGGTCTCCGCCGAGCCGGGCCGGGTGGTGCTGGAAGTCGCCGGGGTGCGGCGCACCTTCGAGGTCGCGCGCCACGATGGTGTGTCCTATGTGGACTCCGCGCTCGGTTCGGTCGCGCTGACGGCGGCGCCGCGGTTCGCCGACCCGGACGCGGCGCTGGCCGCCGGGTCGCTGGTCGCGCCGATGCCGGGCACCGTCGTCCGGCTCGCGGTCCAAGCCGGGAACACCGTGAAGGCCGGTGACCCGCTGCTGTGGCTCGAAGCGATGAAGATGGAACACCGGATCGCCGCCCCTGCCGACGGCGTGGTGACCGAGCTGCCGGTGACCGTGGGCCAACAGGTCGAAGTGGGCACGATCTTAGCTGTGGTGGGAGACGAAGCATGAACGCCATGAACTTCATCGAGCCGGAAGAGCGGATCGCGCTCCGGAAGGCCGTCGCCGAACTGGGTGCGAAGTACGGCCACGAGTACTACGCGCGCAAGGCCCGCGCGGACGAGAAGACCCACGAGCTGTGGGACGAGGCCGGCCGGCTGGGCTACCTCGGCGTCAACATCCCCGAGGAGTACGGCGGCGGGGGCGCGGGCATCGCCGACCTGGCCGCGGTGCTCGAAGAGCTGGCCGCCGCGGGCTCGCCGTTGCTGCTGATGGTCGTCTCGCCGGCGATCTGCGGGACGGTGATCTCGCGGTTCGGCACGGAGGAGCAGAAGAAGCAGTGGCTGCCCGGCATCGCCGACGGCAGCAAGCGGATGGTCTTCGCGATCACCGAGCCGGACGCCGGGTCGAACTCGCACCGGATCACGACCACCGCGCGCCGGGACGCCGGCGGCTGGGTCCTCAACGGACGCAAGGTGTACATCTCCGGCGTCGACGAGGCGGACGCCGTGCTCGTCGTCGGCCGCACCGAGGACGCGAAGACCGGCAAGCTCAAGCCCGCGCTGTTCATCCTGCCGACGGGCACCCCTGGCTTCGAGTACACGAAGATCCCGATGGACGTCGTCGCGCCGGAAAACCAGTTCTCCCTGTTCCTCGACGACGTCCACCTGCCCGCGGAAGCCCTGGTCGGCGAGGAGGACGCGGCGATCGCGCAGCTGTTCGCCGGCCTCAACCCGGAACGCATCATGGGCGCGTCGTTCTCGCTCGGCATCGCGCGGTACGCGCTGGCCAAGGCCGTCGGCTACGCCAACCAGCGGCAGGTCTGGGGTGTCCCGATCGGCACGCACCAGGGTCTCGCCCACCCGCTCGCCGAGATCAAGATCGAGCTGGAGCTGGCGAAGCTGATGACGCAGAAAGCGGCGTCGCTCTACGACTCCGGCGACGACTTCGCGGCAGGGGAGTCGGCCAACATGGCCAAGTACGCGGCCGCCGAGGTCGCGATCCGCGCGACCGACCAGGCCGTGCAGACCCACGGCGGCAACGGCCTGGCCACCGAGTACGGCCTCGGCACCCTGGTGACGGCGGTCCGGCTCGGCCGGATCGCCCCGGTCAGCCGCGAGATGGTGCTCAACTTCGTCGGCCAGCACAGCCTCGGCCTGCCCAAGTCCTATTAGGAGTGTCCGCTTGACCGGCGTCCGCGAACCCCAGCAGGAGCGCAGCCGCACGACCCGGCGGCGGTTGATCGAGGCCGCGCTCGACAGCTTCGGTGAGCGCGGCTGGCACAGCGTCACGGTGGCCGGGATCGCCGAACGCGCCGGCGTCTCGCGCGGCGCGGCCCAGCACCACTTCCCGGCCCGGGAGGACCTGGTGGTCGCCGCGGTCGACCTGCTCGGGCAGGCCCAGATCGACGAGCTGCGGGCCCAGGCCGCCGACCTGCCGAGCGGGGCGTCCCGCATCGAGCGCGTCGTGGAGATGGTGCTGAACCTCTACACCGGACCGCTGTTCCGCGCCGCCCTGCAGCTGTGGGCGTTCGCGGCGACCGACGACGCCCTGCGGGACGTGCTGGTGCCCCTGGAAGCCCGGGTCGGGCGCGAGGCGCACCGGGTGACGGTGGAGCTGCTCGGCGTCGACGAGTCCCGGCCGGGGGTGCGGGAGCTGGTCCAGGCCACCCTCGACCTGGGCCGCGGCCTCGGCCTGGCCAACCTCCTGACGGACGACACCCGCAGGCGGCGGCAGATCGTCCGCGAATGGGCGCGGACGCTGGAGCTCCGGCTGGCCGGGTAGGAGCCGGTCAGCTCCACAGATGACGAACCCAGACCTCGGCCCCAAAGTACCGGCGCCCGCCGCGCCGGAGACTGCTGCCCGCCGCGACGGAACCTCCGGTGCGGCCGAAACGTCATAGTGCCGTAAGTAACACAATCGGCCCAACGGGCGAATGACTCGTTGTAGTGGTTTCGCACAGGAAGGCAGTCCGGTGTCCGGTTCAGGAGTCGAGCTCACCCACCGCGCGATGGCGATGCTGAGGGCGGTGGCCGACGGTCGCGCGCAGATGTCGTGCAGCTGCGAGCCCGACCTCTTCGTCGACGGATTCGCCTGCTGCGATCAGATGACCGCGCACGCCCTCGCCCGCGGCGGCTACCTCCGGCCCGCCGCCGGAAACGCCACCGGGCGCGTCCCCGCCGAGCTGACCGAGGCGGGCCGTGCCGCGCTCGCGGTCACCGCCGCCGCCTGAGGCGCGTCACGCAGCGTCGCGGGCGTCGCTCGCTCGTTCGATCGCGAAAGAGGTCCCGCGCGGGCCCCTGAGCTGGCAGTCTTGTCCTCATGGCGGAGCACCCCCCAGTGGACGACGAGGCGACCGTCTTCCTCCCCAGCGAGCTGCGCGGCCCGCACTGGCCGACCCGTGACCTCGACGTCTCCCGGCGGCCGTACGACGAGTTCGCCACCCAGATCGTCGCGCGGCCGCCCGCTTCGCCGGTCAGCGCCGGACGCGGTGAGGGCGCCGGCTCGTCGCTGGCGCGCTCCAGCGGCCGGATGGCGGTCGCCTCGGCCGTCAGCCGCGTCACCGGGTTCGTGGCGAAGCTGCTGCTGGCCGCGGTGGTCGGGACCAGGGTCGTCAACGACTCCTTCACCGTCGCGAACACCCTGCCCAACATCGTGTTCGAACTGCTCTTCGGCGGCGTCCTCGCCAGCGTGGTGGTGCCGCTGCTGGTCCGCTCCCAGGACGA
The DNA here is from genome assembly GCF_002234595.1 of Amycolatopsis vastitatis. Taxonomy (GTDB): domain Bacteria; phylum Actinomycetota; class Actinomycetes; order Mycobacteriales; family Pseudonocardiaceae; genus Amycolatopsis; species Amycolatopsis vastitatis. The sequence goes on along the minus strand of NZ_NMUL01000042.1, from coordinate 153,763 downwards.
CCCGGACGGCGGCCGCGCCTACACGCAGCGGCTCATCACGATGGGACTCGTGCTGCTGGTCGTCGGCACGATCGTCGCGGTGGCGATCGCCCCGGTGTTCACCGCGCTCTACGTCGACAAATCGTCTCCGACGGCCAACCCCGGGCTGACCACGGCGCTGGCGTACCTGCTGCTGCCGCAGATCCTGTTCTACGGCCTGTTCGCACTGCTGTCGGCGATCCTCAACGCCCAGAACGTCTTCGGCCCGCCGGCCTGGGCGCCGGTGCTCAACAACGTCGTCGTCACCGGCACGCTGGTCGTGTTCGCGGTGGTGCCGGGCGAGCTGAGCCTCGATCCGGCCCGGATGAGCGACCCGAAACTGCTCGTGCTCGGCCTCGGCACCACGCTCGGCATCGTCGCGCAGGCGCTCGTGCTGATCCCGGCGTTGCTGCGCACCGGGTTCCGGTTCCGCTGGCGCTGGGGGTTCGACCCGCGGATCAAGGAGTTCGGCGGGCTCGCCGCGTGGATCCTCGGCTACGTCGTGGTGAGCCACGTCGGGTTCGTCATCACCACCCGCGTGCTGACCGGCGGCACCAGCGGCGGTGTCACGGCCTACAGCTACGCGTCCCTGCTCTTCCAGCTGCCGTACGGCATCCTCGGCGTCTCGCTGCTGACCGCGCTGATGCCCCGGATGAGCCGCGCCGCCGCGGACGGCGACACCGTGTCGCTGGTCGGCGACCTGTCGCTCGCGTCCCGCATGTCGACGGTGCTCTTCGTGCCCATCTCGGCGGTGCTGGCCGTGGTCGGCACGCCGGTCGGCATCGCGATCTTCACCTGGGGCCGCGGCACCCTGGACGACGCCGAGCGGCTCGGCCAGACCCTGGCCGTCTCCGCTGTCGGGCTGCTGCCGTTCGCGCTGGTCATGTTGCAGCTGCGGGTGTTCTACGCGATGAAGGACGCCCGCACGCCCACGCTGATCATGGTCGTCATGACCGCGGTGAAGATCCCGCTGCTGCTGCTCTGCCGCGGGCTGCTCGACGGCGAGCACATCGTCTACGGCGTGATGCTCGTGAACGGCGCCGGGTTCGTGGTCGGCGCCGTGCTCGGCCAGGTCTGGCTGTGGGTCCGGCTCGGGCACCTGCGCAGCAAGCGGTCCCTGCGGGTCGGCCTGATCACCCTGTCGGTGAGCGGGCTCGGCGTGGTGGCCGCCGTGCTCGCCGGGTACGCCGTCCCAGCGTCGCTCGGGACGATCCCGGCCGCCTGGGTGAAACTGCCGGTCCAGGGGCTGCTCGGGATGGCCGTTCCCTTCGGGTTGCTGGCGGTGCTGAAGCTCCCGGAGTTCACGCCGGTGACCCGCCGGGTGGCCGGCTTGCGCCGGCGGTTCGCGGCTCGTTGACCACTACGGCCGAGAACGCGATCCGGTTGTCTCGGAACGATAACAAGACCGCTGCGATCAGCGCGTTTACAATTCCGGCTGCGGTTCCTAATATCCACCCGAATCAGCACTGGGGTGGTGGAGGTCGTTCATGGCGCGCAAGGCGCGTAGACGGGACCGGGTCACGGTCGACGAACTGCTGCGCGAAGCGGGGGCGCGGCCGCGCAAACCCGGCTCGCGCTCGGCCGAAGCGGCGGCTCGCCGCGGGCCCGAGCCCGAGCCGCGCGGGTCGGCGGCCCGGTTCGCCTTGGCGTCGGCGGTGATCGTGGTCCTGGGCGGGCTGGTGGTGATCCTGGCGACGCGGGCGGACCCGGTGCCGGGGTCGACGCAGTTCCCGCAGCTGCAACCGGCCACGGCCGTCGTGTCGTCGACCGCGATCGCCGCGCCGCCCACGGAGACGACGACGCCGTCCGCGGTGGTGATGCACGCGCGCAAGACGCCGACCCCGACGCCCACGGTGACGGTGGAGCTGCCGCCGCCTCCGCCGAACACGACGCCGAAGAGCACGCCGCCGCGGTACCCGTCCTATCCGCCCTACCCGGGCTATTACGGGTGCTCCCCGTACGGCTGCCCCGGGTACGCCTACGGGCAGCCGGTGCGCTGACGGTGTTTCCCGGTCAGCGGAACCGCTTTCCGGTGAGTGAACCCCGCGAAGGCCCTCTCACCGACCCCGATGCCGGTGAGAGGGCCTCCGACAGCCCCACTACGGGCCTGTGTCAGCCGGTGTAGCCGGCGACGATCTTGGTGAACGCGTACTTGCTCTGGCTGATGCCGCTGCATTCGCCGCCGCCGCTGCAGTCGCGGTTCGTGGCCCAGAAGGTGAACCGGGCCAGGTGGTGGCTCGTCGCGTAGCTGCGGATGGTGGTGAAGTTCGCGACGGTGACCGTCTCGCCCGCGTTGTCGGTCTTGCCGTTCATCGAGGAGAGGCCGCTGTGCCGGTAGGCGGTGTCGTCGCTCCAGCCGAAGGTGGTCTTGAGCTGGTTCTTCAGCCCGTCGACCGCGGACTTCGTGTGCGCGGCCATGTCACCGCCGCTGGAGAAGTCGAACGGCATGACCGACCAGACGTCGACGTTCGCGCCGATCGCCTTGGCCTGGTTGATCAGCCGCTTGCCCCAGGTGTTCGGGCCGGTGGTCTCGGTGCCGATGGTGATCACCACGCGCAGGTTCGGGTTCTTCTGCTTGGTGAGCTTGACGGCGTTGAGGATGCGGTCCTGCACCGTGTTGTTTTCGAACTCGTCGGTGTTCTCGATGTCGAGGTCGATCGCCTTGAGGCCGTAGGCGTCGATCACCTTCTGGTAGGCACCTGCCAGCGCCGAAGCCGACGTGCACTTCGAGCCCAGCTTCGTGCCGGACCAGCCGCCGAAGGACGGGATCACGTCCCCGCCCGCGTTGCGGATGTTCTGGATCATCGTCTTGTCCGAGCCGGTCAGCGAACGGCTGCCGTCCCACTTCGGGTTGCAGCCGCCGTCCGACAGCACGAACGCCAACGTAAACGCTTTCACGCCGGTCGCGGACATCGCCGCGGTCGGGCTGGTCTGCCCGCCCCACTGGTACAGGTACGGGGACGCGAGCACCGGGTCCACCGCGGCCATGGCCTGCGGGGCGAGACCGATCGCCGTCGCCATCGAGGCCGAAGCCGCGACCGCGAGGGTGAGCAGACGGCGCACTGATTTCATGGGGGTCCTCCAGACGTGCAGGGTGGAGCACCTCCGGTTTGAGGCGGCGGGATCAACCCGGGAGGAGTGCTGTGTGCCACCACACAGTGGACTAGACCAATATTGGGTGTCAACCCTTCTTCGGTCGGAAAATGACCCACGGTGCCCCCGGTTCGCCGCGATGTGAAATTCCCCTGAAGGCGGAGTGACAGGAACCCGTATACCGGCTACTTTGCCGAAATGGTGGGGGATTCCACGGTCGCCGCCGGCGGGGAACGCCGCCCGGGCCGGTTCCTGCCCGCCGTCGTCCTGGCCCGCTGGGCGCTGTGGCGGCTGCCGCGCCGCGGCCAGGTCTGCTACCTCCTCCTGATCGACGTCCTCGCCGTCTCCGCCGTCGTGCTCGCCGCCCTCCGGTACCCGCCGCTGGCCGCGATGCTGGTGCCGTTCGCGCTGCTCCTGGGCGGGATGCTGGTGTCGGCCGAGCTGGCGCGGCCGGTGGAACGCCACCGCGAGGACACCCTCCTCGGCCCCGGCGTCGACACCCCGTGGATCTTCGCGGGCGTGCTCGTCCTCCGGCCCGGGCTCGCCGTCGGGCTGGTCGTGCTCTCCGCGGTGCACCAGTGGTGCCGGGTCCGCAGAAAACCCGTGTACCGGCAGGTGTTCGGGGCCGCGGCGACGGCGCTGGCCGGTCTCGTCGCCGGAGCCTTCCTCACCGCGACCGGCGTCCGGCCGCTCGGCGAAGTCCTCGACGCCCGCACCGTCGCCCTGCTCGCCGTCGCCGGGCTGGTGTTCCTCGCGGTGAACGCCGCGCTGGTGACCGCCGCCGACGGCCCCCGCCGTCCGCGCGAGGCCGCGGCGGGATACGCCTTCGACGCCGCGATGACCGCGTTCGGCCTGCCGCTCGCCTGGGCCGCCGGAGCGGCGCCGCTGCTCGTGCCGCTGCTGGGCGGCGCCACCGTCGTGCTGCACCGCGGCGGCCTCGGCGCCGGCCGCCGCGACCACGTCACCCTCGACCCCGGCACCGGCGTGCTGACCGCCGCGTCGTGGCGTGGCGCCGCCGAGGCCCGGCTGGACCGGCTCGGCAGGCACGGCCCCGGCGCGGCTGTGCTGCTCCTCGACCTCGACCACTTCCGCCAGCTCAACGACCGCTACGGCGCCCGCATCGGCGACGCCGTCCTGCGCGCTGTCGCGGGCACGCTGCGCGACGAGGTCCGGGCCGCGGATCTCGTGGGCCGGTCGGGCGGCGAAGAGTTCGCGGTGCTCCTGCCCGGCACCGGCCCGTTCGACGCGATGGCGATCGCCGAGCGGATCCGCCTGCGGATCGCCTCGACGCTGGTGGCGTTGAAGGCCTCGGGCGACGGACCCCAGTTCGTCGGCGTGACGGTGTCGATCGGCGTCGCGGGCTGCGCGGATGGGCTGCTGCTCGCGGACGCGCTGGTGGCCGCGGAGACGGCGTTGCTGCGGGCGAAGGCGGCGGGCCGCAACCGGACGGTGTGCGCCGAACCGGAGTCGTGAGGCGTCAGCTCATCGTGATCGCGTTGAGCTTCTCCCGCAGGTAGTCCGCCGCGATCACCTCGGGATAGACGCGGTTGCCGAGCGGCGGGGCCAGTGACGTGATCCGGGCGTCGTGGTCGGTTTCGTAGAAGAAGATCAGCGACACGAGGTCCTCGTCCGGGGCCGTCGTCGAAGGCGGGAGGACGCGGTGGCGCGTCGAGCGCCAGCGGTCGCCCGTCCAGCGGGCCATCAGGTCGCCGATGTTCACCGTGAGGGCCTCCGGGTGGAACGGCGCGTCCTGCCACTCGCCCTCGGCCGTGCAGACCTGCAGGCCGCCGACCCCCGCCTGGCGGTCGAGCACCGTCACCGTGCCGAAGTCGGTGTGCGGGCCGATGCGGAACTGGTCCGGCTCCGGGGCGCCGACCCGGCTCATCGGCGGGTACCAGTTGATGTTGAACGTGTACGTCGGGTGCACGGTGTGCCGCGTGAAGTGGCTTTCCGCGAGCCCCAGCGCCGCGGCGAAGATCTCCAGCAGGTGGTCCGACAGCGCCCGCATGCGGCGCATGTACTCCGTCGCCGTCTCGCCGAAGCCGGGTATCTCGTCCGGCCAGACGTTGGGCTGGAACCAGAACCCGTCGACGTCGGCGACGCCGGTGCGGGTGTCCGCGCCCGCGGAGTAGGACTCCTTCAGGTCCGGCGGGGTCTCGGTGCCCTCGGCGTAGCCGTTGGCCTCCACACCCGGCGGCAGCCAGCCGCGGCCGCCGACGGTGACGGCGTAACGCTGCTTGACGTCCTCGGGCAGCGCGAAGAACTCCCGCGCCAGCTCACGCGTCCGGGTGCGCAGGTCGTCCGGGACGCCGTGCCCGGTGACCAGCAGGAAGCCGGACTCCCGCAGCGCGGCGTCGATCCGGGCCGCGACCTCGGCGCGGCCCTCGGACGTGCCCGCGAACCACGGCGAAAGGTCCACGAGCGGAACGGATGACGGCATGCAGGTTCCTCCCCGAAACAGGTGTCCTATTCGGACTTTTCGACCCCGATGTCCTCGAACCACAGGTCCGGGCGCGCGGCGATGAACTCCGTCATCAGCGCGGTGCAGGCGGGATCGTCGAGCAAGGTGATCTCCACGCCGAGCCCGGCGAGCCAGTCGTGCCCGCCGTGGAAGGTCTCCGCCTCGCCGATGACGACGCGCCCGATCCCGAACTGACGGACGAGCCCGGAGCAGTACCAGCACGGCGAGAGCGTGGTGACCATGATCGTGTCGCGGTAGTGCGGGCGGCGGCCGGCGTTGCGGAACGCCGCGGTCTCGGCGTGCATCGACGGGTCGCCGTCCTGCACGCGCCGGTTGTGCCCACGGCCCAGCAGCGTGCCCGTGGTGTCGAACAGCGCGGCCCCGATCGGCACGCCGCCCTCGGCCTTGCCCAGCTCGGCTTCTTCACGAGCGACGGCGAGCAGGGTGTGCGGATCGAACGGCATGCGTCACTCTTTCGCCCGGCGAGGTCCGTGGCAAGTGTTCGCCCGCGCGGCGGCACGATCCGGCGAATCGCGGACCGGAACTGTCCTCGATGTCTGGCACACTGCGTGGCATGTACGGGACTTCGGAACGCCTGCTCAGGCTGCTCTCCCTGCTGCAGGCGCGGCGCGACTGGCCGGGCGCCGACCTCGCGTCGCGGCTCGAGGTCGACGTCCGCACGATCCGCCGGGACGTCGAGCGCCTGCGCTCCCTCGGCTACCCGGTGCACGCCACCCCCGGTGTGGCCGGCGGCTACCGCCTCGGCGCGGGCGCCGCGCTGCCGCCGCTGCTGCTCGACGACGACGAGGCCGTCGCGGTCGCGGTCGGCCTGCGCACGGCGGCGAGCGGCACGGTCAGCGGTATCGAGGAGACGTCGGTGCGCGCGCTGGCGAAGCTGGAGCAGGTACTGCCCGCCCGGCTGCGGCCGCGGGTCGGCGCACTGCACGCGGCGACGCTCTCGCTGCCCGGCGCCGGTCCGACGGTCGACGCGGAGGTGCTGACCACGATCGCCGCGGCCTGCCGTGACCACGAGCGGCTGCGGTTCGGCTACGGCGACCGCGACGGCACGCGGACGCAGCGCTCGGTCGAGCCGCTGCGACTGGTCCACACCGGCCGGCGCTGGTACCTGGTCGCCTTCGACCTCGACCGCGCCGGCTGGCGCACCTTCCGCGTCGACCGGATCGCGGAGGTGCCGGTGACGAGCTTCCGGTTCACCCCGCGCGAGCCCCCTGCCGAGGACCTCGCCGCCTACGTCTCGCGCCAGATCTCGACGGCGCCCTACCCGCACCAGTTCGTGCTGCGGGTGGCCGCGCCGGCGGAGGTGCTGGCGCGGCGCATCCCGCCCACCAGCGGGGTGGTCGAGGCCGTCGACGAACACAGCTGCCGGGTGCGGACCGGGGCGAACACCCTCGACACCGTGCCGTACTACCTGGCCCAGTGGGGCTTCGACTTCGTGATCGAGGAAGCGCCGCCGGGGCTGGTCGAGCGGCTGCGGGAGGTCGCCGACCGGTTCGCCCGGGCGGTCGGCTAGCCGGCGATGCGCAGCTGATCGCTTTCGCCGTCGGAGAGGAACGACGCCAGCGCCTGGCCTTCCTCGGCGACATCGGCCCGTTCGGTCCGCGACAGGCGTCGCAACGGTGTGACGGCCACGGTTCCGGCGTCCACCGTCCAGGTGGCGGAGACGCAGCCGTCCACCAGCACCACCCGTTCGCCCGCCACCGAGAGCCCGCGGTGGGTGTCGTCGATGATGCGGCTGCGGTCGTCGTAGCCGAGGATCGCGTTGTCGAACGCCGGCAGGAACCGCACCGGCACCGGGGTGTCCGGATCGGGCCGCGGCGCGTCCGGCAGGTCGAGGAGCTCGCGGCCGCGCTCGTCGCGGAAGACCGCCAGCTCGTCGCGCAGTGCCTTCACCGCCGCCGGGAGCCCGGCCAGCCCGCACCACGCCCGGAGGTCGGCCGAGGCCGCCGGACCGAACGCGGCCAGGTAGCGCCGCACGAGCGGCCGGTCGTCCGGGTCGAGCGGGTCGGCGTCGCGGCCCAGCCACGCGGCGAGGGGAAGGTTGCGCACCCCCGCTTTGGTGCGCCACACCCCGCGCGGCGGCAGCTGGACCGTCGGGATCAGCGCGGCGATCAGCATCTCGCCGAGCGGCCGCGGCCCCGGCTCGGGCCAGCGTCCGGCGACCGCCCGCGCGAGTTCGCCCATCGAGCGCGGCTCGCCGTCGGCCAGCACCGCCCGGCCCGCCGCCGCGAGCGCGTCCAAATCCACTCCGTCGAGCTCACGGCGGTAGGTGCCCAGGACACGCTGGCGCAGCATGGTGTCGAACCGGGCGCGCCACACCAGGACGTCGTCGGCGGTGAGCAGGTGGACGGTCCGGCGCATGAGGTGGGTCCGCACCACGCGCCGCCCGGTCAGCAGGTCCGACAACGCCGCCGGGTCGAACGAGCGCAACCGCGACCACAGTCCGGTGAACGGCTCCTGCGGTTCCTGCGCCTGCAGGCCGCACAGGTGCGCGACGGCGTCGTGCACGGAGAGGCCGGCGCGGTCGAGCAGCAGCTGCCGGGCGAGGGTGGCGCGGTTCAGCGCCCGCGTGCTCAGGACGGTGTGGTTCGGCACGGGGACCACTGTGGCACGAGTAGCGGACAGGGATTGTCCGCTACTGCGGGCGGACTTGAACGACTGCTTAGTCTGTGACGGGGGTCTCAGGTGTGACGCCGAGCATGCGCAGCACCAGGCCGCCGTATTCCTTGCCCAGCGCGGTCGGCGTCTGCCGCGCGCGGTCGCTGTACCAGCGGGCGACGTCGACGCCGAGGGAGAGCACGGCCCGGGCCGAGATGTGCGGGTCGGACACCGCGAACACGCCGGCCGCGACGCCCTCGGCGATCACCTCGCGCACGATCCGCTCGATCCGGCGCCGCAGCTGCGCGACCACTTCGAACTCCTCCTCGGGCAGTGCCTGCAGCTCGTACTGGACGACGCGGGCCACGGTGTGGCGCCGCGCGTGCCAGGCCACGAAGTCCTCGACGATCAGCCGGATCCGCTCGACGGGGTCGGCTTCCTTGGCGACGACGTTTTCGACCAGCGCGAGGGTCTGCTCGTGGCCGTACCGGCTGATCGCGAACAGCAGGGCGGCCTTGGAGGGGAAGTGCACGTAGAGCGCGGCCGGGGACATCCCCGCGGCGCCGGCGATGTCCCGCGTGGTGGTGGCGTGGTAGCCGCGCTTGGCGAAGGCTTCCACCCCGGCCAGCATCAGACGGCGCGCGGTCTCGGGCTGCACGTCCGGCCACAGTTCGGCCGACAGCGACATCGTCATCCGGTGATCCTCCCAGATCGCATCGCCCGCGGGCCGGGCACGACGGCCTGCCCGATCGTGACCCCGACTGTGACCCCGACCGGGACCATTGTAAGCGGCCGCTAAGTGGGCGGTCCGGGGGACGAATCCCGCGACGGGACCTGGAGCTCCGCGCCCCGCGACGTTCTGGTGCTGGCCCACACCGGCACGTCGGGTCATCCCTCGGACGTCTCGGTGGCGAAGGTCGACGCTTGGCTCCTCGGCGGCCTGCCCGCGGTCCTGCTGCCGGCGGTCGTCGCCGCGGTCTGGAGCCGGAGAACCGCTCGTGCGGTGTCCGGGACGCCGGGCCGGAAGACGCACGGCGGTGGGTGACCGTTAGCCGGAGAAGATCTCGCCGAGGACGCGGCGCGCGTTCGCGGCCTCCTCGTCGGTCCGGCCCACGGTCTGGGCGCACGCGACGAGCGTCTTCCACAGGGCCCAGCCGCGTCCGCGCGCCCAGGCCGCCTCGTCGATGGCCAAACGCTCGCGGAACGCCTGCCGTCCGTCGGCGGTCAGGAGCGTCCACGCGATGGCCAGGTCGCACGACGGGTCGCCGACCCCGCAGGTCCCGAAGTCGATGACGGCCGCCAGCTTCCCGCCGTCGAGCAGGAGGTTGCCCGGGGCGAGGTCGCCGTGGAACCAGACGTCCGCACCGTCCCACAGCGCGGCCAGCGCGGCCTGCCAGATCCCGTCGGCCAGGCCGACGTCGAGGTGACCGTCCAGTGCCGCGAGCGCGCGCCCGGCCTGCCCCTCGTAGGTGCGCAGGGTGGCGCCGCGGAACCAGTTGTGCTTACCCGGCCGGGGAGCGCCGTCGGTGTCGACGCTTCGCAAGGCGGCCACGAACCCGGCCAGGTCGAGGGCGAAGGGGACGGGGTCCGGAATCCGCTCGATGCTCGCGGGTTCGCCGGGAAGCCACGGGTTGACCGACCACGAGAACGGATAGTCCATGCCCGGATGCCCCTGGGCCAGCGGCACGGGGACGGGGAGCGGCAACTGGGGAGCGAGCACGGGAAGCCACCGCTGTTCCTTGCCGACCGCCAAGGCGTACTCGGCCGCGCTGGGCAGCCGCGCCACCATCGTGTCGCCGAGGTGGAAGGTGAAGTTGTCCCACCCGCCCCGGGCCACGGGCCGGACCGGGAGACCGGCCCAGCGCGGGAACTGGTCGCCGATCAGGCGGCGCACCTGTCCGACGTGGACGGTGACGCGCTCGGGCGGGGGACCGAGATCGGGGATGCCGCTCAAGGCGCCATCCTGGCCGATGGCCTGCTTGAACTGGCCGACGTAGTTGCCGAGACGAGTTCCCCCAGCTCCCGGCACCCCATGTTCCGCATGTCGAGCACTCGGCCAGGCTACTCGTCGTCCCTTCCCGGCATCGCCCCGGCGTGCGGGCGTCCGGGTCCTCGGCGGGGGATGCGGCCGAAAACCGTCTTCGAGCCGCTTTCGGACGGCCGCTCGTGAGCGGTGCGGCAATACGCGCCGATTCGCGGTGGAGATCGGCCGAGGCGGCCTGATTCCTGATTTCGACGGCCATTGCCTCCTGTTCCGGGGGCGGCCACGCGGCCGGACAGGCTCACCAATCTCCGGGGTACGGATCGCGGGCGCCGCGGAAACGGCTCGGGTCGACGGTGGGCCCGGCGCGTTACGCCGTTCGGCGGCGTTCACCGGAATCCCGAAGACCCAGGTCTTCAGGGACGAACGGCCCTCGACCGGGACATCACTCCCGGTCGTACCGGACGCCGAGGATCACGACACAGCCATCGGTGATGCCGCGGGGCGCGAAGCCTGGATCCAGGCATGATCATCCACCGGTACCGTGCGAAAAGGCGACCCCTTCGACAGGGGTCGCCCTCGCTGGTTCGTGGCCGATGTCGTCAGTTCTTCGCGGCGGCGGCCTTCTTGCGGGGAGCCCGCTTGCGCACGGCCTTCACCGGCTCTTCCGCTTCGGCGATCTGCGCCTGCTCGAAGGCGGCGATGACTTCGGAAGCCAGGCGTCCTCGTTCGGAAACCTCGTAGCCGTTCGCGTTGGCCCACGCCCGGATCTGCTGATTGCGTTCGCGGTCGGACGCGGTCGTGGCCGGCTGGCCGGTCGCGACGCGGACCTTGCGACCGCCGGTGCGACGGGCGGCGCCGATGTACCGGGCCAGTTCGTCGCGCAGCGCGGCGGCGTTTTCCTCGGACAGGTCGATCTCGTAGGTGACGCCGTCGAGGGCGAACGGGATGGTGCGGGCGGCGGGCGTGCCGTCGATGTCGTCGAGCGTCTCGACGAGGACTTTCTGGGCCATTCCTGCTCCTTGAAGAACGCGGGGCACATCCAGTGTGACGTTATTGTGACCGAGGGTGAGAATTCACTGCTCCACTGTGGAGTCTATACACATCTCCTCCTTCGGGGAAATTTCCCCGCCGCGACTGGCGTGTATCAAAGATCTGCGGGAGGAGAAGTCACCTCAAGCCGGGAAATGGCGACAGCGAGCAACGCGCATCTGCAAGTTGCACCCGGGCGGCCGGTTTGTGGGCTGTTCGGAGTAGTGCGGGGAAGAGGGACGCGGCGGGCATGGGGCGCCGGCGGCCACGGGATTTCCCCGGTGACCGAAACTGGCGATGAAGAATGGGAGCGATCCCGGCGTGCCGACCTCTCGAGTGCCCCGGCGGGTGACGGCCGACGGCGGCGGAACGGTCCACAGTGGACTGAGCGCAACCGGCCCAACCGCGGTTACGCCGACCGGACCGGGCGCGACTGCCGAAAGAGTCGAATTCGACGAATTCACCCTTCGCCCGTGCGGACAGCCGGTTACCCCTGGCCGAATTCCTGCCGACGGCCCTTGACGCGGGTGATCACGGCGCTGATCATTCCCGACGGCCGACCTGGCTTTTCGCCCGCCCGCCCGGCGTTCCGGCGCGGGAACGGGCGAGCCGCCCCTCGACGATCCGCCGTGCAGGCGTCCCAGGAGAACGAGTTGACACCGGACACATTGGACAGACGGAGCTTCCTGCGCCGGAGCGCGCTGGTCCCCGCCGTCATCGCCGCGCCCGCGTTGCTGGGCGTCCCCGCCTGGGCGGAGGAAGCGGCGTTCGTCGACAGCTACCGGACCAACGTCCCGGCCAACCGGACGCCGGAGACCAACGCCGCGGTCCGGGCACTGTCCGGGATGCAGCGGCTGTGGCGCACCGGGCCGTCGTGGGACACCGGGACCGTGCTCGACGCGGAGGTGCTGCGGGCGAACGTCCGCCACGTCGTCGCCGTCACCCGGGCCAGGAGCGCCGCCGACGCGAAGCGGGCCTTCGTCTACGACCGGCAGCACCAGTCCTACGCCGCCATCGGCGGCCTCGGGCCCCTCTCCGACCTCTACCGCCGCGGCGCCAAGGCCGTCACGAGCATCACCAGTGCGCCGGACGGAACCCCCGCGACCAAGATCGACGACGCCGTCCCGGCGGACGCGCCCGCGGGATCGGCGCTCGGCGCCGGCTCCTACGACTCCGAACTCGGCCTGGTGGCGCGGCTCGTCGACACCGTGCGGGGCACGTTCGCGTCGGGCAACCCCAGCAAGTACGCCTACCAGTACCCGCGCCCGTGGCGGCTGACCGCGGACAGCCGGGTCGTCGACACCGGCCGGGTCGACTCCCTGGGCTTCCCGGTCTACTCCTCCGACGTCGTCGTCGCCCCGCAGCTGCTGCGGCAGCGCAGCACGAGCCCGGTCGACGACGCCGGGTACCCGAGCGGCCACACCAACGCCTTCCACCTGGCCTGCCTCGCGCTCGCCTACGCCGTGCCCGAGCGGTTCCAGGAGCTGGTGGCGCGGGCGTACGACCTGTCCGACACCCGGATCGTCGCCGGGATGCACTCCCCGGTCGACGTCATCGGCGGCCGGATCCTGGCCACGGCCCTGGCCGCCGCCACGCTCGTCGACCCCGAGAACGCGACCCTGAAGGCGAGCGCGCGCGAACAGGCCCTCGCGTACTTCACCGCGAAGACCGGAACGACGGCCGACACGCTCTTCGCCCGCGCGCACAGCGGCGCGGACGAGTACGCCGACCGGTGCGCGAACGCCGAGATGGTCGCCCGGCGGGCGACGTACGGGCTCCCGCGCCGCGGCCGGAACCTCCCGATGGCGGTGCCGAAGGGCGCGGAAGCGCTGCTGGAGACCCGGCTCCCGTACCTGACCGCCGCGCAGCGGCGCGAGGTGCTGCGGACGACCGCGTTCCCCGGAGGCCACCCGCTGCTCGACGGACCGGAGCAGTGGGGACGGCTGAACCTGTTCGCGGCCGCCGACGGCTACGGGGCCTTCGCCGCCGACGTCCGCGTCGAACTGGACGCGGCCCGTGGCGGCTTCCACGCGAACGACAGCTGGCGCAACGACATCGGCGGCGACGGCGGCCTCGTCAAGGCCGGCGGCGGGACGCTGGCCCTGCACGGGAACAACAGCTACCGCGGCGGCACACGGCTGACGGCGGGCACGCTGGCCGCGGCGTCGCCGTGCGCGCTCGGCACCGGAGCCGTCGAGGTGACGGGCGGTGTCCTGCGGCTGTCCGGCCTGCGCGTGGGCGGCTACCGCCAGGCCGGCGGCACCCTGTCCGTGCGGCCGGGCGCGGGCCCGGCGCTGGCCGTCTCCGGCACGGTCACCCTGGACCCGGGCAGCACACTGGAGATCCAGCTCGACGGCTCGTGCCCCGCGCGGGAGATCCCGGTGCTGAGCGCCCGCCGCGTCCAGGGACGGTTCGCCGTCGTCAAGGCCGACCGCCCGGGCTTCCGGGTGGTTCCCCGCTACACCCCGACCGGCTTGTCCCTCCGAATCCTGCGGGAGTTCTCGTGAAGAAACGCCTTGCCGTCCTCGCCGCCGTGGCCGTGGCGTGCACGATGGCCCCGGCCGTCGCGCACGCCGACGCCACCGACGGCGGCAGCTTCTCCGTGCTGAGCTACAACGTCGCCGGCCTGCCGGAGGGCATCTCCAGCGCGCCGACGCCGCGGACGCCGGCCACGACGGCGATCGGCCAGCGGATCGGCGCGTACGACCTGGTGCACGTCGAGGAGGACTTCAACTACCACGCCGCGCTCTACGCCGCCGACAACCACCCGTACCGCACGCCCACCAGCGGGGGCGCGGGCATCGGCAGCGGGCTGAACACGCTTTCTTCGCTGCCCTACGACACCGACGACTTCGAGCGCGCGCGCTGGAAGTCCTGCCAGCTCGACTCGGGGGACTGCCTGACTCCCAAGGGTTTCACGTTCATGCGGCTCCGGCTGGCCGAGGGCGTCTACACCGACGTGTACAACCTGCACACGAACGCCGGGACCAACGACGGTGACGAGGCGTCCCGCGCGTCGAACCTGGCGCAGCTGACGGAGTTCATCCGGGCGCACTCGGCCGGGAACGCGGTCATCGTCATGGGCGACACCAACACGCGCTACACCCGCGCGGCCGACACGATCGCCCAGTTCGCCGGGGACAACGGCCTCACCGACGCCTGGGTGAAGCTCGCGCGCGGCGGGGTGGCGCCCGCCCCCGGCAGCCCCGCGCTGCTCTGCGACGACCAGCACGTCACGAACGACTGCGAGATCGTCGACAAGGTCCTTTACCGTGGCAGCAAGCTCCTTTCGCTCAATGCGACGGTGTACAACAACGAACACGCGAAGTTCCTCGACGACGCCGGCCGGATGCTGTCGGACCACGACCCGATCACGGTCCGCTTCGACTGGACGCGCAATCCGGCGCTGCGGCTGTCCGACCAGTACGGCGGTCCGCACGGTGACTACTACACCGACGTCGACGCCGTGCCGGCCGGCGCGCGCGTCCGGACGCTGTCCCTGCGCGCCGGGAACCGGGTCGACCAGGTCGGCGTGACGCTGGAGAACGGCACGATCCTCGCGCACGGCGGGTCCGGCGGGACGGCGTCGTCGCTGACGATGGGCAGCGGCGAGTACGTCACGACGGCGACGTTGTGCCAGGGCAAGTACAGCAACACCACGCGGATCTTCTCGGCCCGCTTCACCACCAACCTCGGGCGGGTGCTCGCGGGTGGCTCGGCGACTTCGGACTGCGTGACGCGCACGGCCCCGGCCGGCTGGCAGATCGCGGGCTTCCACGGCCGCTCCGGCGACGAGCTCGACAAGGCCGGGTTCGTCTACACCCAGCGCTAGCCGGTTCCCCGGGCGGTGGCGCACGGCGTTCGTGCGTCACCGCCCGCCGCTCAGTGACGTTGTTCACCGGCGAGCCGTGACGCCGCCATCCCTCCGCAGGTCAGCGTCGGTCTTTCGAGGCCATTTCGACTCTTCGCCGGTTGTTACCGGTTAGTGGCGTTGTTGACATCGAGGTGAACAATCGGCGTCACTGTGGTGACCTCGGTGGTCGACCGAGAGCGGGTGAGGCGGAATGCGAGAGCGGACGACAGGGGATCCCCTGCCGGATGTCCGCGGCGCGGTGCTGCCGGACCCGGCGCGCTCGATCGGCGTGCTCACCTCGACGCTCGCCACGCTGGGCAACAGCCGGACGCTCGACGCCATCGCGCAAGCGGCCGCCGCCGAGGGGTACTCGGTCAAGCTGACGTCGCTCGGCAAGCCGACCCGGTCCGCGGTGACGCGGGCGTTCCGGCAGCTCGGGCAGCAGGCCGTCGAGGGCATGGTCGTCCTCGTGGAGGAATACGACCTGGACTGGCCCGGCATCGAGTTCCCGGCGGACGTGCCGGTGGTGGTGGTCGATTCGAACCCCCGCGCCGGCTACCCGGCCGTCGACACCGATCAGGCGCAGGGGGCCACGCTGGCGACCGAACACCTCCTCCGCTTGGGCCACGAAACCGTCTGGCACGTCGCGGGTCCCACGGATTCGTTCGCGGCCGAGCGCCGTGAACACGCCTGGCGCGCGACGCTCACCCGGTTCGACCGCCCGGTCCCGCTGCCGGTGGTCGGGGACTGGTCGGCCGAATCCGGTTACACGCTGGGGCGGATGCTGTGCCACGACCCCGCCGTGACCGCGGTGTTCGCGGCGAACGACCAGATGGCACTGGGCCTGCTGCGCGCGCTGCACGAAGCCGGGCGTTCGGTGCCGGGAGAGGTCAGCGTGGCCGGTTTCGACGACATGCCCGAAGCGGCGAGCTTCTGGCCGCCGCTGACCACCGTCCGGCAGTCGTTCTCCGAGCTGGGCCGCCGGGTGGTCCGGACGTTGCTCGACGAGACCGCGACGGGGATCCGGGCCGCGGTCGTCGAGCCGGTGCCGGTGACGCTGGTCGTGCGCGGCAGCACCGGCCCACCGCCGTGGTGAGTCGCGCCCGTGGTCAGTTCCACGTCACGGGCAGGCGATCGATGCCGTAGATCGGGTGGGCGTGGCGGAAGGGCAGGTCCTCCTCCGCGGCGGCGAGCCTGAGCGCGGGCAGCCGCCGCAGCAACGCGGTAAGCGCTGTCTCGAGTTCCAGCCGGGCCAGGTGGTGGCCGAGGCAGAGGTGCTCGCCGTGGCCGAAGGCCAGGTGGTGGTTGGGGGTGCGGCCGAGGTCGGCGGGGCCGGGGAACCGGCCGGAGTCGCGGTTGGCGATGTCCGCCGCGGCGATGACGCCCTCGCCCGCGCGGACGGTCACCCCGCCGACCGGCACGTCGGCCGTCGCGACCCGGCGCCGTCCGGTGTGGGTGATGGTCAGCAGCCGCAGGAGCTCGTCGACGGCGGTGGCGGGCGGGCCGTCCGGCTGCCGGAACGTCTCGGCGTGCCCGGGATTCCGGAGGAGGAAGGCCACCGACAGCGCGATCTGGTTGGCGGTGGTCTCGTGCCCGGCGACGAGCAGCAGCACGGCCATCGACACCGCCCCGGCCCGGTCGAGCTTGCCGGGTTCGACCTGCTGGGCGCTCAGCCTGCCGAGCAGGTCGTCGGCGGGATGGGCGCGCCGGCGCTGGAGGAGGCCGCCCAGATAGCGGGCGAGGTCGGCCGTGGCGGCGCGGTTGGCTTCTCCGGACGCGGAATCGTCGACCATCACGCGGGCGCGTTCCTCGAAGAACTCGTGGTCGTCGTAGGGCACGCCGAGCAGATCGGCGATGACGGTCGACGCCAGCGGCAGCGCGTAGGCCCCGACCAGATCGGCGGGTCCGGACCCGCCGGTCAGCCGGTCGAGCAGCTCGGCCGCGGTGCGCTCCACGGCGGGCCGCAGTGCGGCGATGCGGCGCGGCGTGAACTCGGTGATCAGCATGCGGCGCAGGCGGGTGTGCTCCGGGGCGCCCATGCTGATGAACGAACCCGCCCCACGCCGCCGGGCGCGGCCGGCCGGGCCGCGCGCGGGGTAGCCGGGACGCGTGGGGTCGACGGAGAAGCGCCGGTCGGCGAGCACGGCGCGGACGTCGTCGTAGCGGGTGAGCAGCCACGGGGTGCTGCCGTCCCAGATCCGGACCCGGCTGATCGGCGCGTCGCGCTGCAGCCGCGCGAGCTTCGGCGGCGGGTCGTACGGGCAGTCACGGGGGAACGGGAACGGTTCGGTCATGCGTCCTCCTCGGCGTGTTCGCGCTCCGGCGGGCGCGGGGCAGGCTGGTCGGCGAGGCGTTCGAGCAGAGGAGCGGCCAGCCGCAGGAGCCCGATCTCGGTCCCGCTGAGCTCGTCGAGCGCCGAGGCCAGCCATTCGTCACGCTCACGCATGTCGTCATGCAGGGCCGCCGTGCCCCGGTCGGTGAGGGTGAGCACCGCGCCGCGCCCGTCGTGTTCGTTGGGGGCCCGGGTGATCAGCCCTTCGGCCTCGAGTTCGGCGAACACCTTGGTCAGCGCCTGAGGACGTTGCCCGTCGGCGGCGGCGATTTCGCCGGGACTGCCGGTGCCGTGCCGGAACAGGTACCCCAGCACGCCGACCTTGGCCGGGCTCAAGGCGTGCGCCGAGCGGGCTCCGCGCAGCCGCCGCGCCAGGCGCAGGACGCCTGAGCGCACCGCCCGGGCCGCGGCGAGATCGTCTTCCATGGTTAGTACTGTACTCATTACTATCGAGACCGTCGAGTGTGGCAGACACGGGGATCTCGAAGTTGATTAGTCAACAGTTTATTACTAGTGGCGGCCTTGGAGGATCTCGTCGCCGCGGCGCTGATGTCGTTGCCGGGCATTCACCGGTCCGCGCCGAGCACCTGCAGTCCCAACGGCGTGATGCGGTGCCGGGCGAGGTTTTCGTGGCGTTCGGTGGTGATCAGCCCCGCCTCGCGGAGGACGCGGGTGTGGTGGCTCACCGTGGCGGGCGCGACGCCGACCGCCCCGGCCAGCCGGGTGGTGGTGTTGCCGCCGATCACCGACCGCAGGATCGACGCCCGGGTGGCGCCCAGCAGCGCGGTGACGTGGTCGCCGTCCGCGTGCCCGCCGGCCAGGAGCCGGGCCTCGGTCCGGATGGGGAACGCCAGCACCGGGCGCAGTCCGGGATCGGCCAGGGCCACCGGGTGGTGCAGGGCGAAATAGCAGGGGATCAGCACCAGGCCCCGGCCGTCGAGGTACAGGTCCCGGTCGTGCGGGTAGCCGACGGACAGCACCGGCGGCTCCCACCGCGTGGCCCGGCCGAGCCCGTGCAGCGGCCCTTCCGGGCCGCCGTGCAGGTACTGCTGGATCCCGGCGGCCACGTCGGCGCACCGCCCCTCCTCGATCGCCGGCAGGTGCGGCTCGATCGCGGACCGGAAGTAGACCCGCAGGTCCCGCCGCAGCTGCCGGAGCGCGGCCGGCTTTCCCCCGGCGAGGTCGTGCAGCCAGCTCGCCGCCGGACCGGTCGCCGGACGGATCCGGCCGATCTCCTCGCGCAGGCGGCGCGACGAGGTCGACAGGACCGCGTCGCTGGCTTCGTCGATGCCGGTCACGTCCCCGTCGGGGGTCAGGAGATCCGGGAAGTAGGCCGCGTGCGGCGCCACTGTCACCACGGTGTGCAGCGCCCTCCGCAGCCGGGCGTCGTGGACGGCGCGTTCGCGCACGAACCGGCGCCACCGGGCGAAGAACAACGCGCCGTCCGCGTGCTGCAGGATCTGGGCGCTGCTGGTGATCTCCCACATCAGGTCGATGTCCGGTTTCAACCGCGTGTGCGCGAGATCCGCGTCGGTGAAGTGGATGCGCAACCGCGGCACGTCGTCTCCCCGGAGCAGTCGGTGGCCCCTGACAACGTGTCGCACACGGGCGCCCGCGTACACCGCCGGTAGGAGGCTCGGCTCAGCCGAGCGGAACGCTCATCGAGCGGACCGGGACCGCGTCGAGCGCGGCGAGCGTGGCCGCGTCGAGCACGATGCCGCCGGCCGCGATGTTCTCCTCGAGGTGCTCCGCGCTCGCGGTGCCCGGGATGAGGTGGGTGTTCGGGGCGTGGTGCAGCAGCCAGGCCAGGCCGATCTGGGCGGGCGTGTGGCCGAGGGCCCGCGCGGCCCGCTGGACCGCCGGCTCGTCGGTCACCATCGGCAGGCCGGGGAAGGCGCCGCCCAGCGGGAAGAACGGGACCCAGGCGATGTTCTCCGCGACGCAGAGCGCCAGCATGTCCTCGTCGTCGCGGCCGATGAGGTTGTAGGCGTTCTGCACGCAGGCGATGCCGGCCGGGAGAGCCCGGCGCAGGCCGTCGAGGGTGACGCTGCTGAGGCCGATCGCGCCGATCTTGCCCTCGTCGCGCAGGGCCGTCATCACCGCGAGCTGGTCGTCGAGGCCGACGAGCTGGTCGCCCTCGGCGAGCACGCCCGGCCGCCGGTCGGCGCGGCGCAGGTTCACCAGCGGGATCCGGTCGACGCCGAGCGCCCGGAGGTTGTCCTCGACGCTCGCGCGCAGCTCTTCGGGCCGTTGCGCGAGGCGCAGCGGGATCGGGCCGCCGGGGTTGGGGTCCGCGCCGACCTTGGTCGCGACGAGGACGTCGTCCCCCGGCCCGAGCGCCTTGCGGATCACCTCGTTGGTGAAGCCGTTTCCGTAGAACTGGGCGGTGTCGACGTGGTCGACGCCGAGCTCGAAGGCGCGGCGCAGGAGTGTGACGGCCGCGCCGGGGTCGTTGTGCAGGCGTTCGAGCCGCATGGCGCCGTACCCGACGCGGGAGACGGTGCGGCCGGCCAGGGGAGAAGACATGGTGGTCCCGCTTTCGTGCGATGATGACGAAGCGGAGGAGCCTCCGCTAACCGGAAGGTAGCACAACCGGAGGTGCCTCCGCTTTGTCTTCGCCCGAATCCTCGGCGCGCCCGGCCCGCTCCGACGCGCGCCGCAACCGCGAGAAGCTCATCGCGGTCGCGCGGCGCGCCTTCGCGGCCGCCGACGGCACCGTCGCCCTCGAAGCGATCGCCCGCGAGGCAGGGGTCGGGATCGGCACGCTCTACCGCCACTTCCCGACGCGCGAGGCGCTGGTCGAATCGGTGTACGCGGCGGAACTCGACGACGTCACGGCCGGCGCGCCGGCGCTGCTGGCCGAATTCCCGCCCGAGGTCGCGTTGCGCGCGTGGATGGATCGCTATGCGGCTTTCGTCGAGACGAAACGGGGAATGGGCGACCTGCTCCGCGCGAGCGTGGCTTCGGGGCGCATCGCGACCCCGGCGACGCGCCGGCGTCTCACGGCGGCGATCGGGTCGATTCTGGAGCGCGGGGCGCAGGCCGGCACGCTGCGGGCCGACGTCGACGCCGAGGACGTCGTCCTGATGGTTCTCGGGGTTTTCCTCGCCACCGCGGATCGGGACGCCGAGCGGATCGGGCGGCTGCTCGATCTCGTCGTCGACGCCGTCCGCCCGAAACTTGCGGAATGATCGGGCGGGTTCCGCGCATAAGCCGATCTTGGGAATCATCCGGCCCGTCATGATCGCGACGTCCCGGTGAGCGCGCCATTCGATGACTTCACCGTCCCGATTGCTCCCGATTGGCGGGCCTTCGGTGATCCGGGCGAGAAGTCGCTTCTCCGAAGTGTCCCTGCGGCACTCGTTACGCGCCATTCGGGTGATAGCCGATGGCCCCGAGACTTTCGACGCTTGCATACTGGCAGGTATCCATCCGTTCTCCAGTGGCGACTCAGGGCACCCGGTGACGTCGAGTTTTCGCAGGTAGGCACGTTGTCGCAAAGTCAAACCTCCCAATCGAGGTAACATTTTCCGGCAGAAGAGTGAACAATAATCGACGGTGTACTACTCCCCGTTTGAGTAGTCATCCGCGTTTTTTCGGCATTTCACTTAATGCTCCGTTCGGCGGTACGAGCATGGCGTCCACTGGGTAGCGTGAGGCCAATCCGGCTGGTCTTGGGGGGCCTCTCGACCGCCGGATGACTGACCTGTCGCACAAGAACACCGGTTGTCGCGAGGGCTCGACTGCCGCTGGGGCCGAATCGGCGCCGCGGTGACGGGCGTCGAAAACGGAACTGTTTCCGGGCTTCGCTGCGCGGCTTCACGGCGGAAAGGATCACTGTGTCACGCGCTCGTTCCTTCGCGTTCACCTGGCGCCCGAAGTGCCGGGACGATTTGTTGAACGAGTGGCAAGAAGTGTCGTCGATCCCGCTCTGACGCCCCCACGTGCTCGAAAGGTTCCAGCAATGCCGCGATACGACGTCTCGATTCCTGCCGCCCTTGTGCCGGGAGACGACGACAGTCCGACTCTCGCCGAACTGGTCGAGGAGCAAACCTCCCGTACCCCGGAAGCGCTTGCTTTGACCGGTGCCGACGGCACGATGACCTATGCGGAGTTGACCGCGCGGGCGAACCGGTTGTCGCGATTGCTGCTGCGTCACGGGGCCGGGCCGGAACGCGTCGTCGCGCTGGTCCTGCCGAGGTCGGCGGACCTGATCGTCGCGCAGCTGGCGGTGGCCAAGGCCGGCGCCGCTTTCCTGCCCGTCGACCCGGACCAGCCCGCCGAGCGGATCGCCTTCATGCTCGCCGACGCACGGCCGGTGCTTGTCGTGACGCGCTCGTCCGCGGACCGGGCCGGCACCGAGCCGACGACCACCACCCTCCACCTCGACGAGCCCGGGCTGCTCGACGGCCTACCCGGCGACGACCCCGGCCAAACGCGGCCGTTGCACGTCGGCAACCCGGCCTACCTCATCTACACGTCCGGCTCGACCGGCGTCCCCAAGGGCGTGCTCGTCACCCACCGCGGCCTGGCCGGCTTCGCCGCCGCGATGCGGGAGCGGTACGACGTGCGGCCCGGCGACCGCGTCCTCGAGTTCGCTTCCCCCAGCTTCGACGCGTCGATCCTGGAACTGTGCATGGCGTTGCCGACGGGCGCGGCGCTGGTCGTGCCCCCGCCGGGTCCGCTGCTGGGTGACCGGCTCGCCGAGGTCCTGGCCGGGGAGAAGGTGACCCACGCGCTGATCCCGCCGGTCGCGCTGGCCACGTTGTCGGCGGCGCACGCCGCCGCGCTGCCGGACTTCCGGACGGTGATCGTCGGCGGGGACGCCTGCCCGCCCGAACTGGTCCGGACCTGGGCGCCCGGGCGCCGCATGATCAACTCCTACGGCCCCACCGAGTTCACCGTCGTGGCGACCTGGAGCGATCCCCTCGTCCCCGGCGGGACGCCCCCGATCGGCCGTCCGCTGCCGGACGCCACCGCGTACGTGCTCGACGAGGCACTGCGCCCGGCCGCCACCGGGGAGCTCTACCTCGCCGGCCCGAAACTGGCCCGTGGGTACCTGGACCGGCCGGGGCTGACCGCGAGCCGGTTCGTGGCCGACCCCTTCGGCGGTCCCGGTGCCCGGATGTACCGGACCGGCGACGTCGTCCGGCGCACCGCGGCCGGTGAGCTGGAGTTCGTCGGGCGGACCGACCACCAGGTCAAGATCCGCGGCTTCCGGATCGAACCCGGCGAGATCGAAGCGCTGCTGCTGAGCCGCCAGGACGTCCGGGAAGCGGTCGTCGTCGCCCGAGAGGACCAGCCCGGCGACAAACGCCTGGTCGCCTACTTCGCCGGCGACGCCGATCCCGCGGCCCTGCGGTCGGCCGCGGCCGACCGGCTGCCGCCGTACATGGTCCCGGCCGCTTTCGTCCCGCTCGAGGCGATGCCGCTGACCCACCACGGCAAGCTCGACCGCGACGCGCTGCCCGAACCCGACTGGCAGGCCCAGGTCCGCGCCACCCACACCCCGCCACGGACCCCGGCCGAGCGGGCGCTCGCCGACATCTGGGCCGACGTGCTCGGCGTGCCCGAGGTCGGCGTGGACGCCGACTTCTTCGAACTCGGCGGGGACTCGATCCTCGGGGCACGGGCGCTCGCCCGGGTCCGCGCCCGGTTCGGGGCCGACCTGTCCCCGCGGGTGGTGTTCGACGCCCGCACCATCGCGAAACTCGCCGAACTGCTGCCCGACGGCGGCGCCCCGGCCGGCCGGATCGAACCCGTGGCGCACGACGCCGTGGAGCCGTTGTCGCCGGTCCAGCGCCGCCTGTGGGTGCTCGACCAGCAGAACCCGGGCAGCACCGAATACAACGCCGGCGTCGGCCTCACCCTGTCCGGCCCGCTGGACCGCGAGGCCCTGCGCGACGCACTGGACGCGCTGGCCGCGCGGCACGAGTCGCTGCGGACGACGTTCCGGACCGTCGACGGCGAAGGCGTCCAGGTCGTCGCCGGCACGGGGACCATCCCGCTGCGGGAAGCCGGCGCCGAGGCCGACCTCGACGCGCAGCTCGCGGCCGAACTGGACCGCCCTTTCGACCTGACCACCGGCCCGCTCACCCGGGCCACGCTGATCCGGCGCGGCGAGGACGACCACCTGCTTCTGCTGTGCCAGCACCACATCGTCACCGACGGCTGGTCGGTCGGCCTGCTCGTCGACGAGCTGGCCGCGCTCTACGCGGGGGAGAAGCTCGCCCCCCTCGACATCGGCTACCGCGACTACTCCCGGTGGCACCGCGACCGGCTGGCCGGGCCGCTGCGCGAGCGGCAGCTGGCGTACTGGCGCGAGCAGCTCGCCGGCCTCGAACCCCTCGACCTGCCGACCGACCGGCCCCGGCCGCCTGTCCGTGCCACCGAAGGCGCGATCCGCCGGTACGAGCTGCCGACCGGCCTCGCCGAGCTGGCCGCCGACTCCGGCGCGACGCTCTTCACGACGCTGACCGCGGTCGTCCAGCTGCTGCTGGCCCGCTACACCGGGCAGGACGACGTCGCCGTCGGCACCGCGGTGTCCGGCCGCGACCACGACCAGCTCGAACGGCTCGCCGGGTTCTTCGTCAACACCCTCGTCCTGCGGTCGGCGGTCGATCCGGGCCGGCCGTTCGACGAGTTCCTCGGCCGGGTCAAGGAGACGACGCTGGCGGCCTTCGCCGCCGGTGAAGTGCCGTTCGACCAGGTCGTCGACGACCTGCGGCCGGCCCGTGACCCGAGCCGGACCCCGCTGGTGCAGGTGCTGCTGGTGCTCCAGCAGGACCTCGTCCGGCCCCGGGAGGCGGGCGCCCTCCGCCTGGGCGAGCACGATCTGCCCCGCCCCCGGGCCCGGTTCGACCTCGTGCTGGAGTTCCAGCCGCAGGGCCGGAGCGTGGCGATCGAATACGACACCGCGCTCTTCGACGCCGAGACGATCGACCGCTTGGCCGGGCACCTGCGGGTGCTCGCGGAGGCGGTGGTCGCCGACCCGCGCCGGCCGGTGGCCGAGCTGCCGCTCATGGACGGCGCCGAGCGGGCCCACCTGGACGACCTGTCCCGCGGACCGGTGCTCGAGGTGCCGGAAACCACGCTGCCGCAGCTGTTCGAGGCCCAGGCGGCCCGCACGCCGGACGCGGTGGCCGTCGTCTGCGAAGACCGCTCGCTCACCTACCGGGAGCTCGACGAGCAGGCCAACCGGCTGGCCCGGGTCCTGATCGAGCGGGGCGCCGGGCCCGAGCGGTTCGTCGCCGTCTCCCTGCCGCGCACGGAACGGATCCTCGTGGCGCTGCTCGGCGTGCTCAAGTCCGGCGCCGCCTACCTCCCGGTCGACCCCGCCTACCCGGCCGACCGCAAGGAACTGATCCTCGACGACGCCGGCCCGGCCCTGCTGCTCACCCCGGACGGCCGGGGCCCCGGATCGGTGCCCGCCCTCGCGTTCGACGACCCCGGCCTGCTCGACGGCCGGTCCGCGGAACCGCTCGGTCACGCCACGAATCCGGACCACCCGGCCTACGTGATCCACACGTCCGGCTCGACCGGCCGCCCCAAGGGCGTGGTGATCGCCCACCGCAGCGCCGCGAACCTGATGGCGTGGGCCGGAACCGACTTCCGGGACGTCTTCCGTCCCGGGTCCACAGTGGTCGCTTCGACGTCGCTGAACTTCGACGTCTCGGTGTTCGAGATCTTCGCGCCGCTGATGACCGGCGCCACCGTCGAAATCGTGCGGGACGTGCTGGCCCTCGGCGAAGGCGAGCACGACGGCCGGCCGGTCGGCCTGGTCAGCGGCGTGCCCTCGGCGTTCGCTCAGCTGCTCGCCCAGGGCGCGGTATCAGTACGGCCGTCCACTGTGGTCTTGGCCGGTGAAGCGCTGACGCTGCACGCGCTGCACGACATCCGGAAAGCCTTGCCGGACAGCCGGATCGCCAACATCTACGGCCCCACCGAGTCCACTGTGTACGCCACCGCGTGGTACCACGACACGGACCGCACCCCGCCGATCGGCCGACCGATCGCCGGCATCCGCGCGTACGTGCTCGACCGCGGGATGCGGCCGGTGCCCGTCGGCGTGCCCGGCGAGCTGCACCTCGGCGGCGCCGGCGTGGCCCGCGGCTACCTCGGCCGGCCGGGCCTGACCGCCGGCCGGTTCGTGGCCGACCCCTTCGGCGAGCCGGGTGCCCGGATGTACCGCACCGGTGACGTCGTCCGCTGGACCACCCGCGGCGAGCTGGAGTACCTGGGCCGCGCCGACGACCAGGTCAAGATCCGCGGCTTCCGGATCGAGCCCGGCGAGGTCGAGGCCGCGCTGCGGCAGCACCCGGACGTGACCGAGGCGGTGGTCGTCGCGCGCGCCGACGCCGGGCACCAGCGGCTGGTCGCCTACGTCGTGCCCGAGGCGCCCGCCGACCTGCGCGAGTTCCTCGGCGCGTCGCTGCCCGCCCACCTCGTGCCGTCGGCGTTCGTGCCCCTCGACCGGCTGCCGCTCAACCCCAGCGGCAAGCTCGACCGCCGTGCCCTGCCCGCCCCCGACTGGACGGGCGGCTCCACCCGCGTCGCGCCGCGCACCGAGACCGAACGGCTGCTCGCGAAGATCTGGGCCGACGCCCTCGGGCTGCCCGAGGTCGGCGTCGAGGACAACTTCTTCGAACTCGGCGGCGACTCGATCCTCGGCATCCGGCTCGTGTCCGAGGCCGCGAAGGCCGGCTTGCGGATCACCACCAGGGACGTCTTCCGGCACCAGACGATCGCCGCGCTCGCCGTGGCGGCCGGGGTGGCCGCGCCCGTGGCCGAGCGGCCGCCCGCGACCGGAGCGGTCGTCGTCACGCCGATCCAGCACTGGTACCTCGACACCGACCCGGCCGACCCGGACCACTTCGCCCAGCAGCTGAGCGTCCGGCTCGCCGACGACGTCGACGAAGACCGGCTGCGGACCGCGGTGAACACCGTCGTCGCCCACCACGACGCGCTGCGGCTGCGGTTCCGCCGCACCGCCGCGGGCTGGGCGCAGGAGCACGCCGAGCCCGGCGACGTGGACGTCTTCGGCGCGAAGATCGACATCGAGCACGGTCCGCTGGTGAGCGCGGAGCTGACCGGCACGACGCTGCGCCTGGCCGTGCACCACCTCGTCGTGGACGGCGTCTCGTGGCGGATCCTCCTCGAGGACCTCGACCACGCCTACCACGGGCGCGACCTGAGTGCCCGGACGACGTCGTTCCAGGACTGGGCGAACCGGCTCGCCGAGCACGACTTCACCGGCGACCTCCCGTACTGGCAGGCGGTCGACGGCATCCAGATCCCCCTGGACGCCGACGGCGCCAACACCGTGGCGAGCACCCGCACGGTCACCACCCGGCTCGACGCCGAGCTCACCCGGGCGCTGCTGCAGGACGTCCCGGGCGTCTACCGGACCCAGGTCAACGACGTCCTCCTCGCCGCGCTCGGCGGGGCCCTGCGCCGCTGGAGCGGCGCCGATCGCGTGCTGGTCGACCTCGAAGGCCACGGGCGGGAAGACCTGTTCGACGACGTCGACCTGTCCCGCACGGTCGGCTGGTTCACGTCGATGTTCCCCGTCGCGCTCGACGTGCCGGACGACGGCCTCGCGACCCTGCTCAAGTCCGTCAAGGAGCAGCTGCGCGCGATCCCGGCCCGCGGCCTGTCCTACGGCGTGCTGCGGCACCTCGCCGGGACCGCGCCCGCCGTGGAACCCCGGCTCAGCTTCAACTACCTCGGCCGGTTCGAAGTCGAGGGCGAGCTTTACCGCGGGCTCGAGCGGGAATTGGAACTCGCACAGAACCCCGAGGACGTCCGCGCGCACGCCGTCGATGTCGTCGCGCGAGTCACCGACGGCCGCCTGGAAATCACCTGGTTCTACTCGGAACAGCTCCACGAGGAAGCCGCGATCCGCACGGTCGCCGACGACCTCGTCCACGGCCTGACCGAGATCGTCACGCACTGCACCGAACCGGGTGTCGGCGGCCGCACGCCGTCGGACTTCCCCCTGGCCGCCCTCGACCAGGCAGGAGTGGACCGCTTGGTCGGGAACGGCCGCGACGTCGAGGACATCTACCCGCTCACCCCCGCCCAGGCCGGGATGCTGTTCCACCGGCTCACCGGCGGTGGCCGCCAGGCCTACCTCCAGCAGGTCACGTTCGTGATGAGCGACGTCCCCGACCCGGCCGCACTGGCCCGCGCCTGGCAGCGGGTCGTGGACCGGACGCCGGTGCTGCGCACCCAGGTGGTCTGGGACGGCCTCGACGCGCCCATGCAGGTGGTTCACCGGCAGGTCGCCCTGCCCGTCGACCTCCGGGACTGGACCACCGAACCCGAAGATCTCGACGCCGTCCTGGCGGCCGACCGCGACGCCGGCCTGGACCTGGGCACCGTGCCGCTGATGCGGCTGCTGCTCGCCCGCGTCTCGGCGACCGAAGTCCGGGTGGTCTGGACGTTCCACCACCTCCTGCTCGACGGCTGGAGCCTCTTCCGGGTCCTCTCCGACGTCTCGGCCGCGCACGCCGGGCGGCCCCTGCCCACTCGCCGCCCGTTCCGCGACCACGTCCGGTGGCTGTCCGAACAGGACCAGCCCGCGGCGGAACGGTTCTGGCGCGAGCAGCTTTCGGGACGGCCCGAGCCGGTCCGGCTGCGTACCGACCACACCGCCGACGGGCACCCGGTCGAGTCGACGGCCGCACTGCGGATCGAGCTGCCCTCGGCTCCGCTGCGCACGGCCGCGCAACGCCACGGGGTCACCCTCAACACCCTCGTCCAGGGCGCCTGGGCGGTGCTGCTGGCCCGCCACACCGGACGGCCGGAGGTCTGCTTCGGCACCACGGTCGCCGGACGGCCCGCCCAACTGCCCGGTGCCGACGAGATCACCGGCATGTTCATCACGACGCTGCCGGTCGTCGCCGACGTCGACGAGCGGGCCGGTGCCGTCGACTGGCTGCGCGGCCTCCAGGAGGCCCAAGCCGAGGCACGGCGTTTCGACCACCTGTCCCTGGCGCGTCTGCAGAGCTGGGGCGGGGAGTTCGACACGCTCCTGGTCTTCGAGAACTACCCGGTCACGGCGGAGCTGGGGTTGCGCGACCTGCGGGGCGTGGAGACGACCAACTATCCGCTCAGCGTCGTCGCCTACCCCGGCGAGGAGCGCCTGGAACTGCTCTTCGGCTACGACCCGGACCTCTTCGAGCCCGAAACGATCGCCGGGTTCGCCGGGAACCTGGAGACCCTGCTCTCCGAACTCGCGACGCGGCCGAACGAGCCGCTCGCCCGGCTGCGCATGCTCACCGACGCCGACCAGCACGACGTCCTGGCCCAGGGGACCGGCGCCACGCAGGACCTCCCGGAAGCGACCGTGCCGGAACTGTTCGCCGAGCAGGTGCGGCGCACCCCGGACGCGGTCGCCGTCACCGGCGAGGAAACCCTGACGTACGCGGAGCTGGACGCCCGGGCGAACCGGCTGGCCCACCGGCTGCTCGACCTCGGAACCCGGCGGGACGACCTGGTCGGGTTGCTGCTCGGCCGCTCGGCCGACGTCGTCGTCGCCGAACTGGCGGTGCTCAAGGCCGGTGGCGCGTACCTGCCGCTGGACGCCCGCGCGCCCCGCAGCCGGCTGACGAGGTTGCTCGACGGCGTGCGCGTGCTGGTGACCGACGACGCCGGTCTCCAGCTCGCGCATGATGTCCACAGTGGACCCGTGATGTCGGTCCGCGAGATCGGCGATGGGCCGGTTGAGTCGCCGGATGTGGTGCTGCGTCCCGAAAACCTCGCGTACGTCATGTACACCTCGGGCTCGACGGGCACCCCGAAGGGCGTGGCGATCACCCACCGGGACATCGTCGGCCTGGCCCGGGAGCGGTCCTTCGCCGGCCCCGCCCACCGGGTCGTGCTCATGCACTCCGCGCTCGCGTTCGACGCCTCGACGTACGAGCTGTGGGTGCCGTTGCTCAGCGGCGGCCGGGTCGTCGTCGCCCCGCCGGGGGACGTCGACGCCGACGTGCTGCGCCGCGTGATCACCACGTACGGGGTGACCGGGCTGTTCATGACCGCGGGGCTGTTCCGCGTGCTGGCGCAGGAGGATCCCGGCTGCCTGCGCGGCGTCCGCGAGGTGTGGACCGGCGGCGAGGTCGTCCGCCCCGCGGCGGTGCACCAGGTGTCGGACGCGTGCCCGGGCCTCACCGTGGTGGACGTCTACGGGCCCACCGAGGCGACGACCTTCGCCACCCGGTTCCCCCTGACACCGGGGGAGCCGGTGCCGGACGTGCTGCCGATCGGGCGGCCGCTGGACGACATGGCGGCCTACGTCCTCGACCACGGGCTGCGCCCGGCCGCGCCGGGTGCCGTCGGCGAGCTGTACCTGGCCGGCACCGGGCTGGCCCGCGGCTACCTCGGGCAGCCGGGGCTGACGGCGGAACGGTTCCCGGCCAACCCGTTCGGCGAGCCGGGCGAGCGGATGTACCGCACCGGCGACCTCGTCCGGTGGACCGGCGGGCAGGTGCTGGAGTTCGTCGGCCGCGCCGACGACCAGGTGAAGATCCGCGGCTTCCGCGTCGAACTGGGGGAGATCGAGACCGCGCTGACCGCCCACCCGGACGTCACCGAGGCCGTCGTCGTCGCGGCGGAGTCCGGCGGGACCAAGCGGCTCGTCGCCTACGTCGTCGCGACCGGGACGCCGGACCTCCGCGGATTTCTCTCGCGCTCCCTGCCGGACTACCTCGTGCCGGCGGCGTTCGTCCCGCTCGAAGCCTTGCCGCTCAACGAAAACGGCAAGGTGGACCGGCGGGCGCTGCCCGCCCCGGACTGGACGGGCGGCTCCGGGCCGGGCTACCGCGAACCGGCGACGGACGCCGAACGGCTGCTCACCGGCATCTGGGCCGAGGTGCTGCGGGTGGACCGCGTCGGCGCCGACGACAACTTCTTCGAACTCGGCGGCGACTCGATCCTCAGCATCCAGGTGGTTTCCCGGGCCCGCCGCGCGGGTCTCGACCTGATGCCGGGCCAGGTCTTCGACCACCCGACCGTCGCCGCGCTCGCCCTCGCCGCGACCCCGGCCGCTCCCGTCGCGGCCGTCGCCGACGCGGAGCCGGTGACCGGGGAGGTGCCGCTGACGCCGGTGCAGCACTGGTACCTCGACCCGCGGCCGGTGCACGCGGAACAGTTCGTCCAGTCCGTCTCGGTGGAACTGCCCGCCCCGCCGGACCCGGCCGTGCTGCGCCGCGCGCTGCGCGACCTCCAGCTGCACCACGACGTCCTGCGGCTGCGGTTCACCCCCGACGGCCAGCACCACGCGGCCGACGCCGTGGACGTCCTCGACGCCACCATCGACCTCGAGAAGGGGCCGCTGCTGCGCGCCGAGCTGTCCGGCTCGACGCTGACGCTCGCCGCGCACCACCTGGTCGTCGACGGCGTCTCGTGGCGGATCCTCATGGAGGACCTGGAGACCTTGCTGGCCGGCGGCGAGCTTCCCGCGCGGACGACGTCCTTCCGCGACTGGGCCCGCACCCTGACCCGCCGCGCGGCCGAAGGCTTCTTCGACGACGAACTCGGCCACTGGGCGGCGATCGACGCCGACCCGGCCCTGCCGGTCGACGCGGGGGGCGAAAACACCTACGGCTCGGCCCGCTCGGTGGTCGTGCGGCTGCCCGCGGAGGAGACCCGTGCGGTGCTGCACGACGTGCCGGGGGCGTACCGGACGCAGGTCAACGACGTCCTGCTGACCGCGCTCGGCCGCGTCCTGCGGGACTGGACGGGCCGCGACCGGGTCCTCGTCGACCTCGAAGGCCACGGGCGGGAGGACCTGTTCCCCGGGATCGACCTGTCCCGGACCGTCGGCTGGTTCACCTCCATCTTCCCGGTCGAGCTGACCTCGTCCGGCGAGGACTGGGGCGACGCCCTGAAGGCGACGAAGGAACGGCTCCGCGCGATTCCGCGCCGCGGGATCGGCTACGGCGCCCTGCGCTACCTCGCCGGCACCGCCCCGCGCGTCGAACCGCGGATCAGCTTCAACTACCTGGGCCGCTTCGACCACGGCGGTGGCCTGGGCGGTGCCGCGCACCCCGAGCAGACCCGCGCGCACCAGCTCGACGTCGTCGGCGCGGTCGTCGGTGACGAGCTCGAACTGACCTGGCACTACTCCACGGGCGTCCACACCGAGACCACCGTGCGCGGGCTGGCCGAGGCCCTCCTCGCAGCCCTCACGGGGATCGTCGGCCACTGCGCCCGGCCGGACGCGGGCGGCCGCACGCCGTCGGACTTCCCCCTGGCGCGGCTCGACCAGGCCGCGGTGGACCGCCTCGCCGGCACCGGCCGGACGGTCGAGGACATCTACCCGCTCACCCCGATGCAGTCGGGCATGGTCTTCCACAGCCTCGTCGACGGCGCGGCCGGGACCTACCTCAACCAGGTGCGGCTGCGGCTGACCGGCGTCACCGACCCCGAACGCCTCGCCAGGGCGTGGCAACGGGTCGTGGCGGACACGCCGGTGCTGCGCAGCCGCGTCGTCTGGGACGGCCTCGACGAACCCGTGCAGGTCGTCGAGCGGTCCGTCAGCGTCCCGGTCGTCCACCTCGACTGGACGGCCCTGGACGAGCAGGAGCGCGCCCGCGAACAGGAGCGGTTCCTCGAAGCCGACCGCGCGCTCGGATTCGACCTGACGGCCGCCCCGCTGATGCGCCTGGCGTTCGCGCGGCTGCCCGGCGGTGACGTGCTGCTGGTGTGGACGTTCCACCACGTGCTGCTCGACGGCTGGAGCGCCGCGCAGGCGTTCGGTGAGGTGTGCGCCCGGTACGCGGGCGCCGCCGGGCCGGGCCGCCGCCCGCCGTTCCGCGAATACCTGCGCCGGCTCGGCGAGCAGGACACCGCGGCTGCCGAACAGCACTGGCGCGAGCAGCTTTCCGGGCTGCGGACGCCGACGCCGCTGCCCTACGACCGCCGCCCGGTGGAGGCCCACCGCACGCGGTCCGCCGCGTCGGTCCGGGTGTCGGCGCCGGCCGAGGGGCTGCGGGAGCTGGCACGGCGCGCCGGCCTGACGCTCAACACGATCCTGCAGGGGGCGTGGGGGCTGGTGCTTTCCCGCTACAGCGGGGAATCCGACGTCGTCTTCGGCACCACCGTGTCCGGGCGGCCCGCCGACCTGCCGGGCGTCGAGTCGATGATCGGGCTGTTCATCAACACGCTGCCCGCCACGGTGAGCGTCCGTGATGGACTGTCTGTTTCGGACTGGCTGCGGGACCTGCAGACGGCTCAAGCGCGGTCGCGCCGGTTCGACTACGTGTCCTTGGCCCAGCTGCAGAGCTGGGCGGGCACCACGCTGTTCGACAGCATCCTGGTCTTCGAGAACTACCCGTTCGACACCGAGGCCGTGGCCGAGCACGGGATCGGCCTGCACGAGGAAGGCGAGCTGCAGCCGACCAACTACCCGCTCAGCGTGGTCGTCACGCCGGGCGAGCGGCTGTCGGTGTCGTTCGACCACGACCCGGACCTGTTCGACCGGGCCACGATCGACCGGCTGGCCGCGCAGCTGCTGCTCGTCCTCGAGCGCATCGCCGCGCGTCCCGGGCAGCGGGTCGGCGAACTCGACCTGCTGACCGACGACGACCGCGAGCGCGTGCTGCGGACGTTCAACACGACCGCGCACCCGGTGGCCGAGGCCACGGTGGTGAGCCGGTTCGCCGAGCAGGTCCGCCGGACCCCGGACGCTCAGGCGGTCGGGGACTTGACCTACGCCGAGCTGGACGCCCGCGCCGACGGGCTCGCGCGCCGGCTCGTCGAGCTGGGCGCCGGGGTGGAAGATCGGGTCGGGCTGCTGCTGGAGCGCTCGGCGGACGTCGTCGTGGCCGAGCTGGCGGTGCTCAAGGCCGGTGCCGCGTACGTCCCGGTCGACCTGCGGGCCCCGGCCGCCCGGATGCGCCTGGTCCTGGCCGAAGCGGGCGTCTCCGTGGTCATCGCCGACCGGTCCTGTTCGGACATCCACAGTGGACCGGTAGCCCGGGTGGGCGAAACCGGCTCCGCGGGTGCGCCCGATGTGGTGGTGCGGCCCGGAAACCTGGCGTACGTGATGTACACGTCCGGGTCGACGGGCAAGCCGAAGGGTGTGGCGGTGACCCACCGCGACATCGTGGGTCTGGCCTCGGACCGCTCGTTCGCGAGCGAGGCACACCGAACCGTGCTGCTGCACTCGCCGCAGGCGTTCGACGCCTCGACGTACGAGGTGTGGGTGCCGCTGCTGAACGGCGGCCGCGTCGTCGTCGCGCCGCCGGGCGACGTGGATGCCGACGTCCTGCGTGACGTCGTCACCCGGCAGGGAGTGCGTGCGCTCTGGCTGACCGCGGGGCTGTTCCGCCTGCTGGCGCAGGAGGATCCCGGGTGCCTGCGGGGTGTCGGCGAGGTGTGGACCGGCGGTGACGTCGTGCCCGCCGCCGCGGTCCGCCAGGTGCGGGACGCCTGCCCCGGGCTGACCGTCGTGGACGGTTACGGTCCGACCGAGACGACCACTTTCGCCAGCAGGTTCGTCCTGGCGCCCGAGGACGGGGTGCCGGACGCGATGCCGATCGGACGGCCCCTGGACAACATGGCCGCCTACGTCCTCGACGACAGCTTGCGGCCGGTCCCGCCGGGCGTGACGGGCGAACTGTTCATCGCCGGCACCGGCGTGTCCCGCGGCTACCTCGGCCGGCCAGGCCTGACCGCGGAACGGTTCGTGGCCAACCCGTTCGGGGCGCCGGGGGAGCGGATGTACCGCACCGGCGACGTGGTCCGCTGGTCCGCCGGCGGCGTCCTGGAGTTCGTCGGCCGCGCCGACGACCAGGTGAAGATCCGCGGCTTCCGGATCGAGCTGGGCGAGATCGAGACGGCCCTGGCCGCCCACTCGGATGTCACCGAGGCGGTGGTCGTCACGCGGGACCGGCGGCTCGTCGCCTACGTCGTCACGACCGCAAAGCCGGACCTGCGGGCCTGGCTGCACCGGGACCTGCCCGACTACATGGTGCCCTCGGCCTTCGTGACGCTCGACGCACTGCCCTTGAGCGCCAACGGAAAGGTCGACCGGAACGCCCTGCCCGCCCCGGCCGGGCAGCCGGCGACCGGATACGTGCCACCGCGCACGGACACCGAACGCGTGCTCGCCGAGGTCTGGGCCGACGTGCTCGGCGTGCCCGGGGTCGGCGTCGAGGACAACTTCTTCGAACTCGGCGGTGACTCGATCCTCAGCATCCAGGTCGTCTCCCGTGCCCGGCGCCACGGCCTCGCGCTGACCCCGCGTGACCTGTTCGCTCACCAGACCGTCGCCGCGCTGGCCGTCGCGGCGGGCTCGGCCGCGGTGACCGTGGCCGAGCAGGGGCCGGTCAGCGGCGCCGCCGCGCTGACCCCGATCCAGCACTGGTTCTTCGCCGGGGACTTCGGAAACCCCGACGAGTTCACCCAGTCGGTCCGCATCGAGCGCGCCGAGCCGTTCGACGTCGACACCCTCCGCGCGGCCCTGGCGGCGCTGGCCGAGCACCACGACGCGCTGCGGATGCGGTTCAGCGATGGCCGCCAGGAGAACGCCCCGGCGGACCCGATCGAGATCCTCGGCGCCGAAATCGACGTGGCCCGCGGGCCGCTGCTCACCGCCGAACTCCTGGAGCCCGCGGTCCTGCGGCTGACGGTCAACCACCTCGTCGTCGACGGCGTCTCGTGGCGGAT
The DNA here is from genome assembly GCF_002234595.1 of Amycolatopsis vastitatis. Lineage (GTDB taxonomy): Bacteria > Actinomycetota > Actinomycetes > Mycobacteriales > Pseudonocardiaceae > Amycolatopsis > Amycolatopsis vastitatis. The sequence continues at coordinate 118,701 of NZ_NMUL01000042.1, read as the reverse complement.
CCTCCTGGAGGACCTGGAAACCGCCTACCGCGGCGAGCCGCTGCCGCCGAAGACGACGTCGTTCCGCGACTGGGCCAACCGGCTCGCCACCCACGCCGAGGCCGGTGGCTTCGACGACGAACTGCCGTACTGGCGCGACGCTCTCGCCGTCGACCCTGCTTTGCCGGTCGACGCCGACGCGGCGGCCGAGGGCACCGGCACGGTCACCACGCGCCTGGACGCCGAGCTGACCCGGGCGCTGCTGCAGGACGTCCCGGGCGTCTACCGGACCCAGGTCAACGACGTGCTGCTGGCCGCGCTGGGCCGCGTCCTGGCCCGCTGGACCGGGCGCGACGGCGTGCTGGTCGACCTCGAGGGGCACGGCCGCGAGGACCTGTTCGAGGACGTCGACCTGTCCCGCACGGTCGGCTGGTTCACCTCGCTGTACCCGGTCGCGCTGCGGATCGACGACGACTGGGCCGCCCTGCTCAAGTCCGTGAAGGAGCAGCTGCGGGCCGTGCCCCGCCGCGGCGTGGGCTTCGGCGCGCTGCGGTACCTGACCGGAACCGCGCCCGCGCTCGAGCCCGAGATCAGCTTCAACTACCTGGGCCGCCTCGACGGCGCGGCCGGCAGCCTGGACTCTTCGACCGGCGAGGGCACGGGCCGGGGACACGTGCTCGACGTCGTCGGCCGGGTGGACCGGGAAACCCTGGAACTGACCTGGTCCTACTGGCGGGACACGCACAATCCCGCCACGGTCGAGAAGCTGGCCGCCGATCTGGTGGCCGCGCTGGGCGAAATCGTCGCGCACTGCGCCGAGCCCGGGACGGGCGGCCGCACGCCGTCGGACTTCCCGCTCGCCCGGCTGGACCAGCGGCAGGTCGACCGGATCGCCGGCGACGGCCGCGGCGTGGCCGACCTCCACCCGTTGACGCCGATGCAGGCCGGCATGGTCTTCCACGGGCTTTCCCAAGAGGCCCAAGGCGTCTACTTCGAACAGGTCACCGCCGTCCTCGACGGCGTCGCCGAGCCGCGGGTGCTGGCCGAAGCCTGGCAGCACGTGGTCGACCGGACGCCGGTCCTGCGCGGCAGCGTCGTCTGGGAGGACGTCCCCGACCCGCTGCTCGTGGTCCACCGCGAAGCGCGCGTCCCGGTCACCGAGCTGGACTGGCGGGACCGCGACCGCGAGGAAGCCCTGCGCGAGCTGCTCGCCGATGACCGGGCCAAGCCGTTCGACCTGGCGACCGCGCCGCTGCTGCGGGTCACCCTGGCCCGGCTGCCGGACGACGCCGTCCAGCTCGTCTGGACCTTCCACCACGTCCTGCTGGACGGCTGGAGCGTCTTCCAGGTGCTCTCCGACGTCTGCACCGCGTATGCGGCCCTGCGCGACGGCCAACCGCCCGCCCTGCCGCACCGCCGTCCGTTCGGGGACTACGTCTCGTGGCTGAGCGGCCAGAACGCCGAGGGCGCCGAAGAGTACTGGAGCCGCGAACTCGGCGACGTCACCGAGCCGACGCCGCTGCCGTACGACCGGGTCCCGGCGGCCGCGCACGAATCGAGTTCGTCGACCTGGGTCAGCCGCGACCTCGACGAGCAGGCGACCGGCCGCTTGGCGGCGTTCGCCCGGCGCGAGCGGCTCACCGTGAACGCCGTCGTGCAGGGCGCCTGGGCGCTCCTGCTGTCCCGGCACAGCGGCGAGGACGACGTCTGCTTCGGCGCCACCGTGTCCGGCCGCCCGGCCGGGCTGGCCGGGGTCGACGACATCACCGGCATCTTCATCAACACCCTGCCCGTGCGGGTGACCGCCGACCCGGCGGCCCCGGTCGCCGAGTGGCTGCGCACCCTGCAGAAGACCCAGGCCGAGTCGCGCCGGTTCGAGCACGTCCCGCTGACCGCCGTGCAGGGCTGGAGCGGTGTCGAGGGCGGCCGGAACCTGTTCGACAGCCTCGTGGTCTTCGAGAACTACCCGGTCACCGCGGACGATGTCGCCGCGCACGGCGTGCGGCTGCGGGAGCTGCAGGCCATGGAAGCGACCAACTACCCGCTCAGCATTGTCGCCGCCCCGGGCCCGCGCCTGTCCCTCGGCGTCGGCTACGACCCCGCCCTGTTCGACGAGGCGACCGCCCAACGGCTCGCCGGGCAGCTCGAGCACCTCCTCGAAACGCTGGCCGAGGACCCGGCCCGGCCGCTGCGGGAACTCGACGTCCTCACCGCCGACGAACGCGACCAGGTCCTCGTCGCGTTCAACGACACCGGCCACGAGGTCCCGCCGGTCACCCTGACCGACCTGATCGAGGCCCAGGTGGCCCGCACCCCCGACGCCGTCGCGGTGGTTTCGCGCGACGAACGGCTCACCTTCGCCGAACTCGACACGCGGGCCGCCCGGCTGGCCAGGCTGCTGGCCGCCCGCGGCGCGGGCCCGGAGCGGATCGTCGCGCTCGCCCTGCCACGCTCGGTGGAGATCGTCGTCGCGCAGCTGGCCGTGCTGAAGACCGGCGCCGCGTACCTGCCGGTCGACCCGGACTACCCCGCCGAGCGGATCGCGTTCATGCTCGCCGACGCGAAACCGGTCGTCGTGGTGACCAAGCCGGGAACGCTGTTGCCGGTCGACGACGTGCTCGTCCTCGACGGCTCGGAGGCCCACGGCCCGGCCACCCCGCTCGCCCGGTCGGTGCCGCTGACCGCGCCCGCGTACGTCATCTACACCTCCGGCTCGACCGGCACCCCGAAGGGCGTCGTCGTCACCCACGCCGGACTGGCGAGCTTCTCCGGTGCCGAGATCGCCCACTTCGACGTCCGGCCCGGCGACCGCGTGCTGCAGTTCTCTTCGCCGAGTTTCGACGCCTCGGTGCTGGAGCTGTGCATGGCGCTCCCGGCGGGCGCCGCGCTGGTCGTGCCGCCGCCCGGACCGCTGCTCGGCGACCACCTGGCCGCCGTGCTGCGCGACGAAGGCGTCACCCACGCGCTGATCCCGCCGGTGGCCATGGCGAGCGTGCCCGACGTCGACCTGCCCGCGTTCCGCACCCTGGTGGTCGGCGGCGAGGCGTGCCCGGCCGACCTGGTGGCCCGCTGGGCGCCCGGCCGCCGGATGATCAACGCCTACGGGCCCACCGAAACGACGGTGGTGGCGACCTGGAGCGACCCCCTCGCCCCCGGGACCACCCCGCCGATCGGCCGCCCGATCCGCAACACCCGCGTCCGCGTCCTCGACGCCGCCCTGCGCCCGGTGCCGATGGGCGCCGCGGGGGAGCTGTACGTCTCCGGGGCCGGCCTTGCCCGCGGCTACCTCGACCGGCCGGGGCTCACCGCGTCGCGGTTCCTCGCCGATCCGTTCGGGGCGCCGGGCACACGGATGTACCGCACCGGCGACCTGGTGCGCTGGCGGGACGACGGCACGCTGGAGTTCCTCGGCCGGGCCGACGACCAGGTCAAGATCCGCGGCTTCCGGATCGAGCCCGGCGAGATCGAAGCGGTCCTGCGCGCGCACCCGGACGTCCGCGACGCCGCCGTCATCGCGGCCGACCAGCGGCTGATCGCCTACGTCGTGGGCGATCCGGGCACCGGGCTGCGGGAGCACGTCGCCGCGGCCCTGCCGGCCCACTTCGTGCCCGCCGCGTTCGTCCGGCTGGCCGCGCTTCCCCTGACCGCCAGCGGAAAGCTGGACCGGCGGGCGCTGCCCGCGCCGGCCGCGCCGGAGGAGAGCGCCGGGTACGCGGCGCCGGAGACCGAGACCGAAGAGGTCCTCGCCGCGATCTGGGCCGAGGCACTCGGGCTCGACCGGGTCGGCGTCGAGGACAACTTCTACGCCCTCGGCGGCGATTCGCTGCGCAGCCTGCGCATCACCTCGATGACGAAGTCCGCCTTCGACGTCGAAATCACGCCCAAGGACGTGCTCACCGCCGGCACCGTGCTCGCGCTGGCGGAGCTCGTCGAAGAACGGGTCCTGCAGGACCTCGAGCGGCTCGCCGCCGGACAGGACCACTGAGAAACCCTTACAGGAAAGGTGAAAGCACATGCAGGAAGACGCCGAGTTCCAGGTACTGGTCAACGACGAAGGTCAGTACTCGCTGTGGCCGGTGGCGACCGAGATCCCCGCGGGCTGGCGTGCCGACGGGTTCCGCGGCGGCCGCCAGGAGTGCATGGACCACGTCGACGAGGTCTGGACCGACATGCGGCCGCTGAGCCTGCAGCGGCAGATGGCGGCCGACGGCTGAGCCGTCGCCGCCGCCCGCCCCCACCGAACCGACGCGGAAGGTCCCCGTTCATGCCCTCTCCTTCGACGTTTTCCCAGACGCTCCGGGTTCCGGCCGGGGACCCGCGGTCCACGTCCGACGAGCGGCTGCGGCGGCTGCTCGCCGGCCTCTGCCACAAGCACGGCGTGCCCGCCGCCCAGCTGGTCGTCCACGACGGCAGCCGTCCCGCCGCGGTGGCCGTCGGGGCGGACGCCACGGCGAAGTTCCCGGTCGGCTCCATCACCAAGGCGTTCACCGCGGCGCTGGCGATGCTGCTCGTCGCCGACGGCGACCTGAGCCCGGACGACCCGCTCGCCGAGCACCTGGACGGCCTCGGGCCGCAGGTCGGCAGACCCACCGTCGAACAGGTCCTGAGCCACACCGGCGGGCTGCCCGCCGCGCTCGGGGCCGCCGCCGACGGGACCGGGTCGGCCCGCCGGTACCTGCGGGCGTGCCGGGACGCCGGGCTCGTCCAGCCGCCCGGACAGGGCTTCTCCTACTCCAACGTCGGTTACGTGCTGGCCGGCTACCTGGTCGAGGCCATCACCGGGATGAGCTGGTGGGAGGCCATCGACACGCTGCTGCTCGACGAGCTCGGGATCGCCGCGGCGTTCGTCGTCGAGCCGGGCACCCGGCGCCGGGCGGACGCCCACCTCAGCGGGCACGCCGTGCACGCCGCCACCGGCCGCGCCCGGCCCGTCGCGCAGACGCTCACCACCGTCGAGGCCGCGGCCGGCGCGCTCGCCTTGAGCGCCGAAGACCTCGCCGCGTTCGGGCTCATGTTCTGCGGCGAGGACGGCCCGCTGCCGGCGGACCTGCTGGAGCTGATGCGCCGTCCGGTGGCGGGGGCGGAACCGTTCGGCCTGGCCGACGGCTGGGGCCTCGGCCTGGCGGTCTACCGGGGTGCCGACGCCGACTGGGCCGGCCACGACGGCACCGCCGACGGCACCTCGTGCCACCTGCGGGTGGACGCCGAGCACGGCCGGGTCGTCGCGCTCACCACCAACGCGAGCACCGGCTCGGCGCTGTGGACGGACCTGGTCGCCGCCCTGCGCGCCGACGGCCTGCCGGTCGGCGACTACGAGCTGCCCAGCGGCCTCGACCGGGCCACCGGGCCGGCCGCCGACCTGACGGGCCGCTACACCAACGGCGACCTCGAGTACCAGGTGGACGTCCGCGCGGACGGCGGCGCGGTCCTCGTCGTCGACGGCGAGGTCTACCCCGAGCTGGCGATGCTGCGCGACGGGTCGTTCTCGGTGCGCGAACCCGGCACCGGCCGCCGGATCATCGGCGGCCGCTTCCTGACCGACCCAGCCACCGGGGCCGTCAGCGCCATGCAGGCCGGGGGCCGCGTCGCCCGGCGGCGCCGCCGGGCCTCCTGACCGCCGCCCCCGACCAGTCCCGCCGTCGGTCGTGAGTGAGAAACAGTGTTCTAACACTGTTTCTCACTCACGACGCCCCCGGACCACCCCGACTCGCGTTGTGAGGAAACGAAAGCGATGACCACCTCGAGGAAGAGCCGCATCGACGCGCTGCCCGCGGAACTGCGGGAGACGCTCAAGCGCCGGCTGGCCGGGCGGGCGGAGCGGACCGACGTCATCGGCCGGGCGCCGCGCGAGAACGCCCTGCCGCTGTCGTTCGCCCAGCAGCGCCTGTGGTTCCTCGACGAGTTCCGGCCGGGGGACGCGGAGTACAACAGTGCCGTGGGGCTGCGGCTGACCGGCCCGCTCGACACCGGGGCGCTCACCGGCGCGCTGGCGCAGCTGGTGGCGCGCCACGAGGCCCTGCGCACGACGATCGACGACACCGGCGGCACGCCCGTGCAGGTCGTCCACGCCGCCCCGGAGATCCCGGTGCGGACGGTCGACCTGACCACCGACCCCGCGCTGCGGCCCGCCGACCTGGACGAAGTCCTGGAAACGGAGTACGGCCGGTCGTTCGACCTCCGCCGCGGCCCGCTGGTGCGGCTGCTGCTGGTGCGGGTCGCCGAGGAGGACCACGTCCTGCTGATCACCGCCCACCACGTCGTCACCGACGGCGAGAGCATGGGCATCCTGGTCGGCGAGCTCGGCACGCTGTATGCGGCCACCGTCCGCGGCGAGCCCGCGGAACTGCCCGAGCCGGCGGTCCAGTACGCCGACTTCGCCGTGTGGCAGCGGAACCGGCTCGCCGGGCCCGCCCTCGACCGGCACCTCGCCTACTGGACCACCCAGCTGGCCGGCGTCGAACCCCTCGATCTGCCGTCCGACCGGCCGCGGCCAGCCGTGCGCACGACGGCGGGTGCGGTGCACCGCTTCAGCGTCCCGGCCGACGTCGCGTCCGGGCTGGCCGAGCTGGCCCGCGTCCACGACACCACGCTCTACACCGTGCTGGTCGCGGCCTGCCAGGTGCTGTTCGCCCGCTACACCGGCCGGACCGACATCGCCGTGGGCACCGTGGTTTCCGGCCGGAACCGGCCCGAGCTGGAGCGAACGGTCGGCTTCTTCGTCGACACCGTCGTCATCAGGTCCACTGTGGACCGTACCGCGCCGTTCGGGACGTTCCTCGACGCCGTCCGCACGACGGTGCTGGAGTCCTTCGAGCACGCCGAAGCGCCGTTCGAGAAGCTCGTCGAAGCACTGCGGCTCGAGCGGGATCCCAGCCGCACCCCGCTGTTCGACACGATGGTGCTGCTGCACGGGAGTCCGGGCGGCCAACCGGACTTCGCCGGTCTCACGGCCGAGCCGGTCGAGGTGGCCCGCCGCGCCGCCAACTTCGACCTGACCGTGGAGTTCCAGCCGTCCGCCGACGCGCTCGAAGGATCGCTCGAGTACAACACCGACCTGTTCGACGAGCGGACCGCCGTCGCGCTGGGCGAGCACCTCACGGTGCTGCTCACCGCGATCGCCGCCGACGCGCACCGCCCGATCGGCGAGCTGCCGCTGCTGACCGGGGACGAGCGGCACCGGCTGCTCACCGGCGGGCACGGTCCCGAGCTGGACGTGCCCGCGACGACCCTCACCGAGCTGTTCGAGTCCCAAGCCCAGCGCAGCCCGGACGAGACCGCGCTCGTCGCCGGGGAGATCGCGCTGAGCTTCGCCGAGCTGAACGCGCTCGCCAACCGCCTGGCCCGTCACCTCGTTTCGCTGGGCGCGGGTCCCGAGCGGGTCGTCGCGCTCGAGCTGCCGCGCACTGCGGAGGCGATCGTGGCCTTCCTGGCGGTGCTGAAGGCGGGTGCGGTGTACCTGCCGATCGATCCGGCGCTGCCCGCCGACCGGAAAGAGCTGCTGCGGCAGGACGCCGGTGCGAGCCTGGTCCTCGGAACAGCGGAGATCGCCGCCGCGCAGCAGGAGTACTCCGCCGCGGACCTCACCGACGCCGATCGGCTTGCGCCGCTACGGCCGGACAACGCGGCTTACGTCATCTACACGTCCGGGTCGACCGGCCGGCCGAAGGGCGTCGCGGTCCCGCACCGCAACCTCACCAACCTGCTCTTCAACCACCGCAACGACTTCGCCGCCCCCGGCCGGCGGCTGCGGGTGGCGCTGACGGCGACCTTGTCGTTCGACACGTCCCTGGAGGGCCCGCTGCTCATGGCCGACGGCCACGAGCTGCACCTGATCGGCGAAGACGTCCGGCTCGACGCCCACGCCCTCGTCGACCACATCGCCGAGCGAAGAATCGACTTCCTCGACCTCACCCCGACCTACCTGCGCCGGCTGATCCCCGCCGGGCTGCTGACCGACCCGCGCCACCGGCCGAAGATCCTCATGCTCGGCGGCGAAGCCCTCGACGAAAAGCTCTGGCGCGAACTCGCCGACGCCGAAGTGACCGTGGCGCACAACTTCTACGGCCCGACCGAGTACACCGTGGACGCCGTCTCGTGCCGGGTCGGCGAAACGACGCGTCCGGTGCTGGGCCGTCCACTGGCCAACACCCGCGCCTACGTCCTCGACCAGGACCTGCGGCCGGTGCCGCCCGGCGTGCCCGGCGAGCTGTGCCTCGCCGGGGCGCAGCTCGCCCGCGGCTACCTCGGCCGGCCGGGCCGGACCGCCGGCAGCTTCGTCGCCGACCCCTTCGGCGAGCCGGGGACGCGGATGTACCGCACCGGCGACCGGGTCCGCTGGACGGCCGACGGGCAGCTGGAGTACCTGGGCCGCCTCGACGACCAGGTGAAGATCCGCGGGTTCCGCGTCGAGCCGGGCGAGGTCGAGGCCGCGCTGGTCCGCCTGCCCGCGGTGAGCGCGGCCGTCGTGGTCGCCAACCGCCCGGACGGCGGGCACGCCCGGCTGGTCGCGTACGTCGTCGGCGCCGGACCGGTGCTGCCCACGGCCGACGAGCTGCGCGCCGCCCTCCGGACCACGCTGCCCGACTACCTGGTGCCCTCGGCGTTCGTCCCGATCGACGCCGTTCCGCTGACACCGCAAGGCAAAGTCGACCGCCGGGCGCTCCCGGCACCCGACGCGCCGCCGGACGGCGGCCAGGCCTACATGCCCGCGCGGACCGCCGTCGAGCACCAGCTGGTGGCGATCTGGTCCGAGGTGCTCGGCAACGACCGCGTCGGCGTCGAGGACAACTTCTTCGGCCTCGGCGGCGACTCGATCCTCAGCATCCAGGTGGTCGCGCAGGCCCGCCAGGCCGGCCTGCGGCTCACCTCGCGGGACATCTTCCTGCACCAGACCATCGCCGGGCTCGCGACCGCGGTGCAGACCGCCGCCGTCCACGCCCCGGCCGCGGGACCGATCGCCGGCCCGGCGCCGCTCACCCCGATCCAGCACTGGTTCTTCGCCACCCACGGGCCGTTGGACCACTTCACGATGTCGCAGCTGCTGGAACTGCCGGCCGACGTCGACCAGCGGGCACTGCGGACCGCACTCGACGCGGTGGTCGCCCACCACGACGCCCTGCGGACCCGGTTCTTCACCGTCGACGGCCGGTGGCGGCAGGAGGTCACGCCGGCGCCGTCGTCCGGGATCCTGCGGATCCGGGACCTGTCCTCGTTCGGCGACGCCGGGCAGCGCGCCGGCATCGAGGCCGCGGCCGCGCAGGTGCGCGCCGGGCTCGACGTGACCACCGGCGCGCTCGCCGGTGCGGCTTTGCTCCTGCGCGGCACGCGGCCGCCGCTGCTGTTCCTGGCCGTGCACCACCTCGTGGCCGACGGCGTTTCGCTGCGGCTGCTGCTCGGCGACCTCGAAACCGCTTACCAGCAGGTCGTCGCCGGCGCGCCGGTCCGGCTCGCGGGCACGGCCACGCCGTTCACCCAGTGGGCGCACCTGCTGGAGGAGCACGTCCGTTCCGGGGGGTTCGACGACGACCTCGAGCACTGGACGCGCGTCGCCCGCCGGGTCCCGCCGGCGCTGGCGGCCGACCACGCGGGCGCCGGGACCACCGGCTCGACCCGCACGCTGACCGTGAGCCTCGGCGCCGAAGACACCGACGCGCTGCTGCACAAGGTGCCCGCGACCTACCGGACCCAGGTCAACGACGTGCTGCTCAGCGCGCTCGGGCGGGCACTGGCGGACCGGACGCGGCAGGACGGCGTCCTGATCGCCTTGGAGGGACACGGCCGGGAGGACGTCCTCGACGGCGTGGACCTCTCCCGGACGGTCGGCTGGTTCACCACGCAGTTCCCGGTGGCGCTCGACCTGCCGCCGTCGGGGGAGTGGGGCGCGACCCTCAAGGCGGTCAAGGAACAGCTGCGGGCCGTCCCGCGCCGGGGCCTGAGCTACGAGGCACTGCGGTACCTCGGCGAGCCCGGCGCGGCGGGGCACGCCCTGCAGGCGTTCCCGCTGCCGCAGATCTGCTTCAACTACCACGGCCGCTGGGACGCCCAGGCCGGTGCCGACGGCCTGTTCCGCGGCCGCCACGACAGCCCGGGCCCGGACATCGCCCCGGATGAGGCGAGCACCTACCAGCTGGACGTCACCGGCGTCGTCGAGTCCGGCGAGCTTTCGGTGACGTGGTCCTATTCGGACCAGGTCTACGACGCCGAAACGGTCCGGGAGCTGGCCGAGGCGATGGTGACCGGGCTGCGGGAGATCGTCGCGCACTGCGCGCGGCCCGGCAGCGGCGGCCGCACGCCGTCGGACTTCCCGCTGGCCCGCCTCGACCAGTCCACTGTAGACCGGATCGTCGGCGACGGCCGCGAGGTCGACGACATCTACCCACTGACCCCGCTGCAGGCGGGCATGCTGTTCCACAGCCTCCTCGATCCGACGGCCGACGCCTACGTCGACCAGGCCCGGATGCTGCTCGACGGCGTCCGCGACACCGACGCCTTCGCGCAGGCCTGGCAGCAGGTCGCCGACCGGACACCGGTCCTGCGAACCCAGCTGGTCTGGGACGGCGTCGAGGAACCGCTGCAGGTCGTGCGGCACCGGGCGGTCGTGCCGATCACCCGCCACGACTGGCGCGGGCTGTCCGAGGCCGAGCAGACCGCCCAGCTGGAGCGGCTTTCGGCCGAGGACGCCGCTGCCGGGATGGACCTGACCACCGCCCCGCTGATGCGGCTCGCGATCATCGCGCTGACCCACGACCGCGTGCTGCTGATGTGGACGTCCCACCACGTCGTGCTCGACGGCTGGAGCCTGGCGCAGATCTTCACCGAGGTGTGCGAGCAGTACGCCGCGATCACCGAGCACCGGGTCCCGCGGGTGCCGGCCCACCGGCCGTTCCGCGACTACCTCGGCTGGCTGGCCGCGCAGGACGTCACCACGGCCGAAGACCACTGGCGCGCGGTGCTGTCCGGGTTCGCCGCCCCGACCCCGCTGCCGTGGGACCGGTCACCGGCCCAGGCGCACCGGACGCGGTCCTCCCGGTCTGTCCGGGTCTCGCTGTCCACGGAGGACACAGACCGGCTGCGGGAGGTGGCCCGGCGGCACAGCCTGACCGTCAACACGCTCGTCCAGGGCGCGTGGGCGCTGCTGCTGGCCCACTCGAGCGGCGAGTCCGACGTCGTGTTCGGCACCACCGTCTCCGGCCGTCCCGACGACCTGCCGGGCGTCGAGAACATGATCGGGATGTTCATCAACACCGTCCCGACGCGGACGCGGATCGACAGCGGCGAGGCCGTGCTGGCGTGGCTGCGGCGGCTGCAGGACGAGCAGAACCAGGCGCGGCGGTACGACTTCCTCGCGCTCGGGAAGCTGCGTGCCCTCAGCGACGTCCCGTCGGGCGGGAACCTGTTCGACAGCATGGTCGCGTTCGAGAACTACCCGTTCGACGAGAACGCCGCTGCGCAGGCGGGCGTCACCCTGCGGGAAGTCACCGCGCTCGACGCCACGACGTTCCCGGTCACCCTGCGCGCCTACGTCGACCGGCGCCTGGGCTTCGAGCTGGGCACCGACCCGGACCTGTTCGACGACAGCACCGCCGCCGCGCTGGCCGCGCGGCTGGAGACCCTGCTGCTCGGGATCGCCGAGAACCCGGACCGCCCGATCGCCCGGCTGCCCTGGCTGTCGGCCGACGACCGCGCCCGGCTGGTGGTGGACCAAGCCGTGTCGCTGCCCGCGCCGACCATCACCGAGCTGTTCGCCGCTCGGGTCGCGGCGCACCCGGACGCGGTCGCGCTCACCGGCGACGGCACCTCGCTTACCTACGCCGAGCTCAACGCGCGGGTCAACCGGCTGGCGCACCGGCTGATCGCCCTCGGCGCCGGGCCCGAGCGGTTCGTCGCGCTGCGCCTGCCGCGCTCGCCGGAGCAGGTCGTCGCGATCCTCGCCGTGCTCAAGGCCGGGGCCGCCTACCTGCCGATCGACCCGGCCACGCCGGCCGAACGCGTCGACCGGATATTCGCCGACACCGATCCCGTCGCCGTCCTCGCCCCCGAAGACGTCGACGTCGAAACCGGTCCCGAAACCGACCCGCCGCTGCGTTGTACCCCGGACCACCCCGCCTACGTCATCTACACCTCCGGCTCGACCGGGCTGCCCAAGGGCGTGGTGATCCCGCACCGCAACGTCACCCGCCTGTTCGCCGCGACCGCCGGCCGGTTCGAGTTCGGCCGCGACGACGTCTGGACGTTGTTCCACTCCTACGCGTTCGACTTCTCCGTCTGGGAGATCTGGGGGCCGCTGCTGCACGGCGGCCGGCTCGTCGTCGTGCCGCACGCGGTGTCCCGGTCGCCGCGGGAGTTCCTGCGCCTGCTGGCCGACGAGCGCGTCACCGTGCTCAACCAGACGCCGTCGGCGTTCTACCAGCTGGTCCGGGCCGACGAGGACGATCCCGGCATCCGGCTTTCGCTGAGGTACGTGATCTTCGGCGGCGAGGCCCTGGATACGCGCAGGCTGACCGGCTGGTTCGCCCGCCACGGCGACCGCGCCCCGCGGCTGGTGAACATGTACGGCATCACCGAAACCACCGTGCACGTCACCCACCACGACCTCGTGTCCGATGTGGACACCCCGGGGATCATCGGCTCGGTTCTGCCCGACCTGCGCGGGTACGTCCTCGACGCCGACCTGAACCCGGTCCCGGCCGGGGTGCCCGGCGAGCTGTACGTGGCCGGTGACGGGCTGGCCCGCGGCTACCTCGGCCGCCCCGGGCTGACCGCGGCCCGGTTCGTCGCCGACCCCTTCGGTGCGCCCGGCTCCCGCATGTACCGGTCCGGCGACCGGGTCTCCCGCACCGCCGGCGGCGCCCTGCGCTACCACGGCCGTGCCGACCACCAGGTGAAGATCCGGGGCTTCCGCATCGAACCGGGCGAGATCGAGGCCACCCTGCTCGCCCTGCCGGAGGTCCGTTCGGCGGCCGTGCTGGCCCGTGAGGACGAACCCGGCCGCAAGCGGCTGGTCGCCTACGTCGTCGCCGCGACCCCGGACGCGCCGCCGAGCGCGGCCCGGCTGCGTGAGCACCTGGGCCGGTCGCTGCCGGAGTACATGGTGCCGTCGGCGTTCGTCGCCATCGACGAAATGCCGTTGACGCGCAACGGAAAGCTCGACCAGCGGGCGTTGCCCGCGCCTGCCGCGGCCGCGCCGGCGGGTGCGGAGTTCGTCGAACCCCGCACCGAAACCGAACGCACGGTCGCGGCGGTCCTGGCCGCCACGCTCGGCCTGGAGCGGGTCGGGGCCGAGGGGCACTTCTTCGAGCTGGGCGGGGATTCCATCCTCAGCATCCGGTTCACCTCCGCGCTGCGCGAGGCCTTCGGCGTCGAAGTGTCGCCGCGGACGGTGTTCGACCACCCGACGGTGGCGGGCCTGGCGGCCGCGCTGCCCGCCGCGTCCGCCATCCCGCTCACCGCGGCGATCACGCCGGTCGCGCGCGACGGCGAGCTGCCGCTGTCCTTCGCCCAGCAGCGCCTGTGGTTCCTCGACGACTTCGCCCCCGGCAGCACCGACCACGTCACGGTCTTCGGCGTGCGGCTGCGCGGAGACCTGCGGCTCGACGCCCTCTCCCGGGCGCTCACCACGCTGATCGCCCGGCACGAGTCGCTGCGCACCACGTTCCCGGCCGCCGACGGACGGCCCCGCCAGGTCGTGGGGGAGCCGTGGCAGCTCGCGCTGCCGGTCACCGACGTCACCGGCCCGAAGGACCTGCAGCGGCTGCTGGCCGAAGACCTCGCCCGGCCGTTCGACCTGGCACGCGGCCCGCTGCTGCGGGCCCGGCTCGTCCGCCTGGCCGCGGACGACCACGCGCTCGTCCTGTCCCTGCACCACATCATCACCGACGGCTGGTCGATGGGTGTCCTCGCCGGCGAGCTGGCCACCCTCTACGGTGACGAGCGAGCCGAACTGCCCGCACTGCCGATCCAGTACGCGGACTTCGCCGCCTGGCAGCGCGAGCGTCTCACCGGCGACTTCCTGGCCGAACAGCTCGGCTTCTGGCGGCGGGAACTCGACGGCCTGCGTCCCCTCGATCTGCCGGCCGACCGCCCGCGCCCGGCCACCCGGACGTCGAACGGCGCCGAACACGAGTTCTCCCTCGGCGCCGACGCCCTCGACGGCCTGCGGCGGCTGAGCCGGGAGCGCGACACGACGTTGTTCACGGCGCTGGTCGCGGCCTGCCAGCTGGTACTGCGGCGCTGGGCCGGCCAGGACGACGTCGCCGTCGGCACGGTGACCTCCGGCCGCGACCACGCGGAAGTCCAGGATCTGGTCGGCCTCTTCGTCAACACCGTCGTGCTGCGGTCCCATGTGGACGGACAGCGGGGCTTCGGCGAGCTGCTCGGCGCTGTCCGCCGCACGGTCCTCGACGCCTTCGCGCACCAGGAGGTGCCGTTCGAGCGGATCGTCGACGAGCTGAGCCCCGACCGCGACCCCAGCCGCACCCCCCTGTTCGAGGTGCTGGTGACCCTGCAGAACGCCGGGAACCGCCTGCCCGCCCTCACCGGGCTCACGGCGAGTGAGCTGACCCTGCCGATGACCACCGCCGGGTTCGACCTGAGCGTCGAGTTCGAGGAGCGCGCGGACGGCTTGCGCGGCCTGCTCAACTACAACACCGACCTGTTCGACGCGGCGACCATGCGGCGGTTCGCCGAGCACCTCACGGTCCTGCTCACCGCCGTCACGGCCGACCCGGACCGGCCGGTCGACACGCTGCCGCTGCTGCCGACGGCCGAGCACGACCTCGTCGTCGAGACGTGGAACGCGACCGACCGCCCGGTGCCGGACGCAGGAGTCGTCGAGCTGTTCGAGGCCCAGGCCGCCCGGACCCCGAACGCGACCGCGCTGGTCTGCGGCGACACGACGTTGACCTTCGCCGAGCTGAACACCCGGGCCAACGGGATCGCGCGCGCCCTCGTCGCCCGCGGTGCCGGGCCCGAGCGGCTCGTCGCCGTCGCGCTGCCCCGGTCCGCGGAACTCGTGGTCACGATCCTGGCCGTCCTCAAGGCCGGTGCGGCCCACCTGCCCCTGGATCCCGAGCTGCCCGCCCGACGGCGTGAAGCGTTGTTGGCGGACGCGCGGCCGGTACTGGTCCTCACCGAGCCGGTTGACGCGGAAGGAGAGGACACGAACCTCACCGACGCCGACCGGCTCGCGCCGCTCACCCCGGACCACACGGCCTACGCCATCTACACCTCCGGCTCCACCGGAACCCCGAAGGGCGTGCTCGTCGGCCACCGCTCGCTGGCCAACTTCGCCGTCGACCACGCGGGCCAGTTCACCGCCGCGGCCGGGAAGGACCGGCTGCGGGTGGCGCTGACCGCCGCGTTCTCCTTCGACGCGTCCTGGGAAGCCGTGCTGCTGATGCTCACGGCCGGGCACCAGCTGCACGTGATCGACGGCGACACCCGGCTCGACCCGGCCCTGCTCGCCAGGTATGTCGCCGAGCACGAGATCGATCTGGTCAACTCGACGCCGTCGTTCGTCCGGCACCTGCTGGACGCGGGGTTCGGGGAGCACTGGCCGTCCGTGCTGCTGATCGGCGGGGAGGCCGTCGGCGAAGCGCTGTGGCGCGACCTGAGCGACGTCGACGGCGTGACCGCGTTCAACCTCTACGGCCCGACCGAGTGCACGGTCGACGCGACCCTCTGCCGGATCGGGGAGACCGCGCGCGAAGTGATCGGCCGCCCCATCGGGAACGTGCGCACCTACGTCCTCGACGACCGGCTGCGCCCGGCCCCGATCGGCGTGCCCGGCGAACTGCACCTGGCCGGCGTCCAGCTCGCCCGCGGCTACCTGAACCGGCCCGGGCTGACGGCGGATCGGTTCCGCGCCAACCCCTTCGGACCGCCGGGCAGCCGGATGTACGCCACCGGCGACCGCGTCCGCTGGACCGCCGAGGGGTATCTGGAGTACCTCGGCCGCGTCGACGACCAGGTCAAGATCCGCGGCTTCCGCATCGAGCCCGGCGAGGTCGAGGCGGCGCTGCGTGCGCTGCCCGAGGTCGCCGACGCGGTGGTCGTCGCCCGCCGCGACGACGGCCACGCCCGGCTGGTCGCCTACGTCGTCCCGGCCGACGGCTCGACGGCGGACCCGGCGCGGCTGCGGACGGCGCTGAAGGAGACCCTGCCCGACCACCTCGTGCCGTCGGTGTTCGTCCCGCTCGAGCGGCTCCCGCTGGCGACCAGCGGCAAGGTCGACCGCCGCGCGCTGCCCGCGCCCGCCGTCCAGACGGCCCCGGTCGAAGGCCGGACCGCGCCGCGCACGGACACCGAACGGCTGCTCGCGGAGATCTGGGCCGACGTCCTCGGCGCCGGAGAACCAGGCGTGGACGACAACTTCTTCGCCCTCGGCGGGGATTCGATCCTCAGCATCCAGGTCGTCTCCCGGGCCCGGCGGCACGGCCTGCGCCTGACCTCCCGGGACGTCTTCCGCCACCAGAGCATCGCCGAACTGGCCCTGGTCGCCGGCGCCGAGGAGACCGCCGAGCCCGACTCGGGCTTCACCGGCTCGGCGCCCCTGACCCCGATCCAGCGGTGGTTCTTCGAAACCGGCCACCACGACCACTTCACGATGTCCACGCTCGCCGAACTCGACCCGGACGTGGAGCTTCCCGCGCTCGAAACCGCGCTGCACGCGGTGCTGGCCCGCCACGACGCCCTGCGCACCCGGTTCACCCGCACCGGCGACGGGTGGCGGCAGGAGTTCCGGGCCGACGCGGAAATCCCGGCGGTCCGGCACCTCGAGGTGTCCGATGTGGACACCCGTGCGGTCGCGGCCGAAGCCCGCGCCACCCTGCGGGTCGAGCACGGGCCGCTCGCCGCGGCCGTGCTGATCACTTCTCCCGGGCGGCCGCCGCGGCTGCTGCTGGTCGTCCACCACCTGGTGATCGACGGCGTGTCGTGGCGGATCCTGTTCGACGACCTGGAAACCGCCTACCGCCAGGTGGTTTCCGGCCGGCCGGTCGACCTGGGCCCGGCACCGGTCAGCTCCCTCCGCTGGGCGGACCGCCTCGCCGGGCACGCGTTCGACGCCGAACTGCCGTACTGGACGGAAGCGCTCGACGGCGTCATCCCGGACCTGCCCGTCGACGCGGCGGGGGAGAACACCGCCGGCCGCGCCCGCACGGTCACCGTCCGCCTGGACACCGGCACGACCGACGCCCTGCTGCACCAGGTCCCCGAGGTCTACCGCACCCAGATCAACGACGTCCTGCTCAGCGCGCTCGGCCGGGTGCTGGCCCGCTGGACCGGCCGCGAGCGCGTCCTGGTCTCCCTGGAAGGACACGGCCGAGAAGAGATCTTCGACGATCTCGACCTGTCCCGCACGGTCGGCTGGTTCACCGCCGAGTTCCCGGTCGCGCTCACCCTCCCGGCGGCCGACGACTGGGGACCGACGCTGAAGGCGGTCAAGGAACAGCTGCGGGCCGTGCCCGGCAAGGGCCTCGGCTACGGCGCGCTGCGGTGGCTGACCCCGGACTCGCCCCTGCGCGACGGCCCGGTGCCGCAGATTTCCCTGAACTACCACGGGCAATGGACCGCCGGCGACGACGACGGGCTGTACCGGGGCTGGGGCGACGTCGGCGACGACATCGACCCCGGGCGGCCGCGCACCGCGCTGCTCGACGTCGTCGGCATCGTCGACGGCGGCCGCCTCGAACTGGCGTGGACCTACGCGCCCGAGGTCCACCGCGAGGACACCGTGCGCGGGCTCGCCGAGCAGGTCGTCACGGCGCTCCGGGAAATCGTCGCGCACTGCGCCGTCCCCGGCGCCGGCGGCCGCACGCCGTCGGACTTCCCCCTGGCCGGGTTGAGCGCGGCCGAACTGGACACCGTGGCCGGCGACGGCCGCGCGGTCGAGGACGTCTACCCGCTCACCCCGCTGCAGGCCGGGATGGTGTTCCACACCCTGCTCGACGACGGCTCCCCGGCCTACTTCGAACAGGTCCGCATCCGGCTCGCCGGCGTCGCCGACCCCGCGGGGCTCGCCGCCGCCTGGCAGCGGGTCGTCGACCGCACCCCGGTGCTGCGGACCCGGCTCGTCTGGACGGGTGTCGAAGAGCCCGTCCAGGTGGTGGACCGCGCCGCGACCCTGCCGGTCACCCACCACGACTGGCGCGACCTCGGCCCGGCGGAGCGCGAAACCGCCCTGCGGGAAGCCCTGGAAGCCGACCGCGCGGTTCCGTTCGACCTGACCCGCGCCCCGCTGACCCGGCTGACGATCGCCGCCCTCCCTGGCGACGAAGTCGACCTCGTGTGGACCTCCCACCACGTCCTGTTCGACGGCTGGAGTGCCGCGCAGATCTTCGCCGAGGCGTGCGAGCACTACGCCGCCGCGACCGCCGGCGTCCGGCCCGCCCTCGTCGCCCGCCGCCCCTACCGGGACTACCTCGGCTGGCTGGCGGATCGCGACCAGGCCGCGGCCGACGAGTTCTGGCGGACCACCCTGGCCGGCTTCGACGCCCCGACCGCGTTGCCGTACGACCGCCCGCCGGCCGAGGCGCACCAGTCCCGTTCCACCGATGCGGTCCGGACCGAGCTGCCGGCGGCGGCGACGCTGCGGCTGCGGGAGTTCGCCAGGACCCACGGCCTGACCGTCAACACCGTCGTGCAGGGCGTCTGGGCACTGCTGCTGGCGATGGTCTCCGGCGACCGTGACGTCCTCTTCGGCACCACGGTTTCCGGGCGCCCGGGCGACCTGGCCGGCGTCGAATCGATGATCGGCCTGTTCATCAACACCATCCCCACCCGCGTCCGCGTCGACGGCACCCAGCCGGTGGCGCGGTGGCTCGGACAGCTGCAGGCGGCCCAGAGCGAGGCCCGCGACCACGACTTCGTGTCACTGGCCCGGCTCCGCCCGCTCAGCGACGTCCCCGCCGGGCAGAACCTGTTCGACAGCATGGTGGTCTTCGAGAACTACCCGATCAGCGAACCCGCCACCGCGGGCGCGCCCCGGGTCGTCGAGGTCGCCTCGGCCGACGCCACGAACTTCCCGCTGTGCCTGCGGGCGTCCCTGGACGAAGGCCTCGCCCTCGACCTCGCCTACGACCCGGCGCTGTTCGACGCCGGCACCGTCACCGCGCTGACCGACCGCCTGGTCGCGCTGCTCGACGGCGTCACCGCGGACGCCGGCCGTCCCCTGGCACGGGTGCCGTGGGTCGGCGCCGCCGAACGCGCCCAGGTGCTCGCCGACGCCCACGGCCCCGATGCCGCCGGGACGCCGTCCACGGTGCCGGCCCTGTTCGCCGACCAGGTGCGGCGCCGTCCGGACGCCCCCGCCGTGCTCGCCGGCGACCGCACCCTGACCTGTCTCGAGCTCGACGAGCGGGCAAACCACCTGGCGCAGCGGCTGGCCGGGCTCGGCGTCGCCGTGGAGGACCGGGTCGGGCTGCTGCTCGAACCGTCGGTCGAGCACGTCGTCGCCGAACTCGCCGTGCTCAAGGCCGGCGCGGCTTACGTGCCGCTGGACACCCGGGCGCCGCACGAACGGCTGCGCGCCGTGCTCGCGGAGGCCGGGGTGTCGGTCGTGGTGGCCGGCGACACCTGGCTGACGGTCGCCGAATCCGTCCACAGTGGACCGTCGCTGACCGTCGGCGAACAGCGGTCCCGGACCGCGCCGGACTGCCGCGCGGTTCCGGACAACCTCGCCTACGTGATGTACACGTCCGGGAGCACGGGCGTCCCCAAGGGCGTCGCGGTGCGCCACCGCGACATCACCGCGCTCGCCCAGGACAGCCGGTTCACCGGCGACGCCCACACCCGGGTGCTCGCCCACTCGCCGCTGGCCTTCGACGCCTCCACCTACGAGCTGTGGGTCCCGCTGCTCACCGGCGGCGCGACGGTCCTGCCCGACGGGCCCGACCTGACGCCCGCGTCGTTGCGCCGCGCGGTGTCCGAGCACGACGTGACGTCGGCGTGGCTGACCGCCGGGCTCTTCCGGCTGCTCGCCCAGGACGACCCGGACTGCCTGCGCGGCTTGCGCGAGGTGTGGACCGGTGGCGACGTCGTCCCGCCCGCCATGGTGCGGACGGTCCAGGCCGCGTGCCCCGGCCTGGTCGTCGTCGACGGCTACGGCCCGACCGAAACGACCACCTTCGCGACCTCGTTCCGGCTGACCGGCGAGACGGGCGTCCCCGAGCCCGTCCCGATCGGCCGTCCGCTCGACGGCATGCGCGCGTACGTGCTGGACGCCGAGCTGCGCCCGCTGCCCACGGGAGCACCGGGCGAACTGTGCCTGGCCGGAGCCGGCCTGGCGCGCGGCTACCTCGGTCGTCCCGGCCTGACGGCCGAGCGGTTCGTCCCCGACCCGTTCGGCGCGCCGGGGGAGCGGATGTACCGCACCGGTGACGTCGTCCGGCGCGGGCCCGGCGGCGAGCTGGTGTTCCTCGGCCGCTCCGACGACCAGGTCAAGCTGCGCGGCTTCCGCATCGAACTCGCCGAGGTCGAAGCCGTGCTGGCCGCCCATCCCGCGGTCGCCCAGGCGGTCGCGACCGTCCACCCGGACTCCTCCGGCATCAAGCGGCTGATCGCCCACGTCGTCCTCGAGCGGGCCGCGGATCCCGACGAGCTGCGCGCGCACGTCGCCGCGGCGCTGCCCGAGTACATGGTCCCGGCCGTCGTCATGGTGCTGGCCGCGTTGCCGTTGAACCGCAACGGAAAGGTCGACCGCCGCGCCCTGCCCGCCCCGGACGGCCCGCTGACGTCCAGGCCCTACGTCGAGCCGGCCACCGCGACCCAGCGCGCCGTCGCCGGGATCTGGCAGCGGCTGCTCGGGGTCGAGCGGGTCGGCGCGAAGGACAACTTCTTCGAGCTGGGCGGCGATTCGATCCTCAGCATCCGGCTCGTTTCCCGGCTGCTGGCCGAATGCGGTGTCTCGCTTTCGCCGCGCGCGGTTTTCGCCCACCCGACGGTCTCCCGGCTCGCCGCCGCGATCGAAACCGTCGGGGCCACCGCCAAGGACCCGATCCCCGCCGTCCCCCGCGACGGCGAGCTGCCGCAGTCCTTCGCTCAGCAGCGGCTGTGGTTCCTCGACGAGTTCGAGCCCGGCGGCACCGAGTACGTCACGAGTTCCGCGGTGCGCCTGCGCGGCGAACTGGATGTCGACGCGCTCGCCGGGGCGTTCACCGCCCTGGTCGCCCGGCACGAGCCGCTGCGCACGACGTTCGGCTCGGCCGACGGCCACGGCGTCCAGATCGTGCACCCGCCGTCGCCGGTCCCGCTGCCGGTCACCGACGCCCGGGAGGAGGACCTCGCGGACATCCTGCGTGCCGAAGGCGAACAGCCCTTCGACCTGAGCGAAGGGCCGCTGTTGCGGGCGAAGCTGATCCGGCTCGCGCCGCGGGAGCACGTGCTGATCGTCGCCGTGCACCACATCGTCACCGACGGGTGGTCGAACGGGCTCATCGCCGAGGAGGTCGGCGTGCTCTACGCGGCCGCTTTGCACGGCGAGAAGGCCGACCTGCCGCCGCTACCGGTGCAGTACGCGGACTTCGCGGCCTGGCAACGCGGCCGGCTCGCCGAGCGGGTCCTGTCCGGGCAGGTCGCCTACTGGACCGAGCGCCTGCGCGACCTCACCCCGCTGCAGCTGCCCACCGACCGGCCCCGCCCGCCGGTGCGCACGACGCGCGGCGCGACGTGCGAGATCGTCGTCCCGGCGGCGGTGACCGCCCGGCTCGAAAAGGTGAGCCGCCAGCGGGAGACGACGCTGTTCACCACCCTCGTCGCCGCCTGCCAGGTGCTGCTCGGCCGCTGGGCCGGCCAGGACGACGTCGCGGTCGGCACGGTCACCTCCGGCCGGGAGCGGCCCGAGCTGGAGGGACTCGTCGGGTTCTTCGTCAACACCCTGGTGCTGCGCTCGCAGGTTCGTCCGGACCAGGTGTTCACGGCGTTCCTCGACGACGTCGCCGCGGGCGTCCGCGAGGCGTTCGACCACCAGGACCTGCCGTTCGACCGGGTCGTCGACGCGGTGCAGCCGGGCCGCGACCCCAGCCGCACCCCGCTGTTCCAGGTGATGGTGGTGCTGCAGAACACCCCGCGGGAAGCGACCCGGCTGCCCGGCGTCGAGACGGAGGAGATCGCGCAGCCCGCGACCGCGGCGAACTTCGACCTGACGCTCGAGTTCCAGCCGGACGGGGGCGAGCTGCGCGCGGCGCTGACGTACAACACGGACCTGTTCGACGCCGCCACGATCGACCGCCTGGCCGCGCATCTGGGTGTGCTGCTGGCGGGAGTCGCGGAGAACCCGGACCGGCCCCTGTCCCGGCTGCCCCTGATCGGGGCGGCCGAACGCGACCTGGTCTTGAGTACGTGGAACGACACGGCCCGCCCGGTGGAGTCGCGTACTTTGCCTTCGCTGGTCTCGGCCCAGGCGCGCCGGACGCCGGACGCTGTGGCTCTTGTCGCGGACGAGTCCCTCACGTACGCCGAGCTCGACGCCCGCGCGGCCCGGCTGGCCCGGGTGCTGGCCGGGCACGGCATCGGCCCGGAACGGATCGTGGCGCTCGCCCTGCCGCGGTCGGTGGAGATCATCGTCGCGCAGCTGGCGGTGTGGAAGGCGGGCGGAGCGTTCCTGCCGGTCGACCCGACTTACCCGATCGAGCGCATCACGTTCATGCTCGCCGACGCCCGCCCGGCGCTGGTCCTGACTCTGGACGGCCTGGCGCCCCCGGTACCCGAGGGAGTGCCGGTGCTCTCGCTGGACGACCCGGGATTGTTCGACACCGAGCCATCCGAGCCCGCCGCCCCGGTCCCGGTCCGCCCGGAGCACCCCGCCTACGTCATCTACACCTCCGGCTCGACCGGCCGCCCCAAGGGCGTGGTCGTCACCCACGCCGGTCTGGCCGGTTTCGCCGCGGCCGAAGCCGAGCATCTCCGCGTCACCGAAGGCGACCGCGTCCTGGCCTACTCCTCGCCGAGCTTCGACGCGGCCGTGCTGGAACTGTGCCTGGCCCTGCCCTCCGGCGCCGCACTCGTCGTGGTCCCGCCGGAACCGCTGCTGGGCGAGCCCCTCGCCGAGTTCCTCGCCGCCCACCGGATCACCCACACCCTGATCCCGCCGGCCGCGCTGACCACCGTCCCGGCGACCGAGCTGCCCGACCTGCGCACGCTCGTCGTCGGCGGGGACGCCTGCCCGCCGGAGCTGGTGGACCGCTGGGCACCCGGCCGCCGGATGATCAACGCCTACGGCCCCACAGAATCGACGGTCGTCGCGACCTGGAGCGAGCCACTCGTCCCGGGAACGCCGCCCCCCATCGGCCGTCCGATCCCGAACACGCGCGTCTACGTGCTCGACGCCGCGCTCGCGCCGGTGCCGGTCGGCGTCGCGGGCGAGCTCTACGTCGCCGGGCCGAGCCTGGCCCGCGGCTACTTCGACCGCCCGGGCCTGACCGCGGACCGGTTCACCGCCAACCCCTTCGGCGCGCCCGGGGAACGGATGTACCGCACCGGCGACGTCGTCCGCTGGACGGCGGCCGGGCAGCTGGAGTTCACCGGCCGGGCCGACGACCAGGTGAAGGTGCGCGGCTTCCGGATCGAGCTGGGGGAGGTGGAGGCGGCGCTGACCCGGCACCCCGGGGTGGCCGCCGCGGTCGCCGCCGTCCAGCAGGACGACGCGGGGTACAAACGCCTGGTCGCCTGCTTCGTCACCGAGCCGGGGGCCGACCCCGTCGGTGCCGCGGACCTGCGCGAGTTCCTGGGCCGGTCGCTGCCAGGGCACCTGGTGCCCTCGGCGTTCCTGGAACTGCCCGCGCTCCCGCTCGGCCCGAGCGGCAAGGTCGACCGCCGCGCCCTGCCCGCGGTCGCCGCCACGGCCGAACCGGCCACCCGCCACGTCGAGCCGGTCACCCCGGCCGAACGGGTGCTCTGCGAAATCTGGGCCCAGGTCCTCGGCCTGGACCGGGTCGGCACCGAGGACAACTTCTTCGAGCTGGGCGGCGATTCGATCCTGAGCATGCAGGTGGTTTCCCGGGCCCGGCAGGCCGGGCTGCAGCTGTCCACAAAGGACATCTTCCTGCACCAGACCATCGCCCTCCTCGCTCCCCAGGCCGGCGCGGTGGCCGAAGCGGCCGAGGCGGACGGGCCGGTGGTCGGGCCGGTGCCGCTGACCCCGATCCAGGACTGGTTCTTCGGGATCCACACCGTGAACCCGCACCACTTCAACCAGTCGATGCTCCTCGAACTCGCCGACGGCTTCGACGCCGACGCGCTCAGGCGGGCACTGGCCGCGGTGTGGACCCACCACGACGCCCTGCGGATGCGGTTCACCCGCACCGACGAGGGCTGGCGCCAGCACAACGCCGATGTCGAGCCGGTGCCCGGGCTGCGTCACGAAGACCTGACCGCCGTGCCCGAGGCCGACCGGCCGGCGGCGCTGGAGCGGATCGCCGACGACGTCCACGCCGGGTTCGACCTCACCCGGGGCCCGCTGCTGGCCGCCGTCCTGGTCACCGCGGAACCCCAGTGGCGGCCACGGCTGTTCCTGGCCGCGCACCACGTCGTGGTCGACGCCGTCTCCTGGCGCATCCTGCTCGACGACCTCGACACCGCCTACCGGCAGGCCGCGCGGCAGGCGCAGATCGACCTCGGTCCGCGGACGACGTCGTTCCGGGACTGGGCACACCGCCTCCGCGACCACGTCCGCGACGGCGGGTTCGACGACGAAGTGGCCTACTGGACCGGTCTGCCCGCCTCGGGCGAACTGCCGGTGGACCACGACACCGGCACCGACGGCGGCACGGCGGAGGTGACCGTGGTGCTCGACGCCCACGAGACCAACGCCCTGCTGCGCTCGGCGCCGTCGGCGTACCGGACGCGCGTCAACGACGTCCTGCTCGCCGCACTGGCGTGGGCGCTGGCCCGGTGGACCGGACGGCCGGACGTGTCGATCGCGCTGGAAGGCCACGGCCGGGAAGACGTCCTCGACGGCGTCGACCTCAACCGGACCGTCGGCTGGTTCACCACCCTCTACCCGGTGGCGCTCTCGATCGACGGCACAGACGGCGCGGACGACCCGGACTGGCGGACGCTGGTCAAGTCGGTCCGCAAGCAGCTGCGAGCGGTGCCGGGCAACGGGTTCGGCTACGGCGCGCTCCGCCACCTCGGCAGCCCGGACGTCCGGGCGAAGCTCGCCGAAACCGGGCCGCAGCCGCAGATCTCGTTCAACTACCTCGGCCAGTGGGACGATTCCGGGGCGGCGGCGACGTCCGAAAGCCTCTACGCGGCGGCCCACGGTTCGCTCGGTCTCGACCACGACCCGGCCGAGCACCGCCCGTACCTGCTCGATCTGGTCGGCGCGGTCCAAGACGGCGAGCTGGTGTTTTCCCTGATCCACCAACCCGATCGCCACGACCGGGCGACCGTCGAAGCCGTGGCGGGCGACTTCGCCGCCGCGCTCAGGCGGATCGCCGCCGACACCCGGAAGGAGCGGCGGTGACCACGCGGCTTTCCCGGAACCGGAACTACCAGCTGCTCTGGGGCAGCCAGGCACTGTCGGAAGCCGGGTTCAGCGCGTCGATGATCGCGTTGCCGCTGCTGGTGCTGGCGGTGACCGGCTCACCGGCGCTGTCCGGGCTGGTGCTCGGCGTCGACGCGATGGCCCAGCTGGTCGCCGGGCTGCCCGCCGGCGCGCTGGCGGACCGCTGGGACCGCAAGAAGATCCTTCTCGCCTGCGAAGCGGTGTACGCGCTGGCGGTGGCGAGCCTGGTGGCGGCGATCTGGTGGGACGTCGTGAGCATCGCCCACCTGATCGCGGTCGCCGCGGTCATGGGCTGCTGCCGGTCGCTGTTCGGCCCGGCCGAAGGCGCGATGCTGGCCGGGGTCGTGCCGGCGGCCCAGCTGCCCACCGCGGTGGCGATGAACTCCGCGCGCGGCGCGCTCGGCCAGCTGTCGGGCACCGCGGTCGGCGGGTTCCTCTACGGTCTCGGCCGGGCGGTCCCGTTCGCGTTCGACGCGCTCGCCCACCTGGTTTCGCTGGTGGCCCTGTGTTTCGTCCGGGCGCCGCGGCGCGAGGCCGCGGCCACGGAGGGCGGGCACCTCGGCCGGGAGATGGCCGAAGGCCTGCGCTGGGTGTGGAGCGAACGGCACGTGCGCGTCACCGTGGCGTGCGCGGTGAGCCTGAACTTCTTCTTCAGCGCCTACTACATCGTCATCATCGTCCTGGCCAAGGAGCGGGGCGTCACCTCGGGCGAGATCGGCGTGATGGCCGCGATGCTCGGCGTCGGCGGGGTGGTGGGCTCACTCATCGCGCCGTACCTGCAGCGGCGGCTCAGCCCCTACGTGTCGATCATGAGCGTGTTCTGGGTGCTGACGCTGCTGACCCCGGTCGCCGCCGTCATCCACGACGGCTACCTGCTGGGGGCGCTGTTCGTCGCCATGGCCCTGCTCCCGCCGACCGCCAACACGACGATCGGGACCTACCAGCTGCTGCTCACCCCCGACCGGCTGCGCGGACGGCTGACCAGCGTGATGGCCGTGATCGGCGGAGTGTCCGCCGCGACCGGGCCCGCCTTCGGCGGTCTGGTGGTGCAGGCCTTCCCCGGCACGGACGCCGTCCTGCTGTGCGCCGCGGGCATCGCGCTGATCACCCTCGTCGTCACCTTCAGCCCCACCCTGCGCAGGTTCCCGCGCAGCGACACCCTGACCCCCGCCGAAACGAGCACCGAGGAGACCAAGTCATGACCACGCAGGAAACCGGCGTCGCGTTCGCCTTCGAAGACCTGCTCGCGCGTTCGGCCGAGCTGCGCGAGCGCGGCGGGCCGGTGCACCACGACGAGGAGGCGGGGAGCTGGCGGGTGCTCGACCACCCGGCCGTCTCGCGGGTCCTGTCCGACCCGGCCACGTTCTCCTCGGACTTCAGCGGGCTCACCCCGGTCCAGGAGGACTTCGAAACCTTCCGCAAGGGCAACTTCGTCGGGATGGACCCGCCGGACCACCGCAAGCTGCGCACCCTGGTCAGCCAGGCGTTCACCCCGCGCGTGGTCGCCGGGCTCGAACCCCGGATCCGGGCCATCGCCGGCGAGCTGCTCGACGAGGTCGACGGCACCTCCCGGGTCGACATCGTCGACGCGCTCGCCTACCCGCTGCCGATCATCGTGATCGCGGAACTGCTCGGCGTCCCGGTCGCGGACCGCCCGCTGTTCACCCGCTGGGCGCAGGTGCTCTTCAGCGGCGACCAGCTGGGCGAGTCGGCCGACATGGAAGACATCCAGCGGGCGCTGGACGCCATCGCCCCGACCATCCGCGAGATGAACGCCTACATCCTCGACCACATCCGCCACCACCGCGCCCACCCCGGGCCCGGGCTGACCAGCAGGCTGGTGGAGGCGGAGTTCAACGGCGAACGGCTCGAGGACCAGGAGATCGTCGGGTTCGTGGCGCTGCTGCTGATCGCCGGGCACATCACGACGACCGCGTTGCTCGGCAACGCCGTGGTGACGTTCGACCGGAACCCTGGTGCGGCGGCCGCGTTGCGATCCTCGCCCGCGGGGTTGCCGGCGGCGCTGGAGGAGGTACTGCGGATGCTGCCGCCGTTCCCCGAACTGGGCCGCCGCACGACGAAGCCGGTCGAGCTGGGCGGCCACACCATTCCGGAGAACTCGATCGTGATGGCCGATCTGGCCGCGGCCAACCGCGATCCGGCTTTCTTCGACCGTCCCAATGAGTTCCACGTGGCGAGGAACCCTAACCCGCACCTGACGTTCGGGCACGGCATTCACTTCTGTTTCGGCGCTCCGCTGGCGCGGTTGGAGGGACGGATCGCTTTCGAGGTGCTCTTCGACCGGTACCGGGACATTGCCGTTGCCGGCTATGACCAGGTCGAGTTTCAGAATCCTCAGGTGATCGTCAGTGTCCGGCACCTTCCCCTTGACGTGACACCGGCCTGATTTCCTTCTCGCTTCAGGGTTCCGGCCGATTCTTGGTCCGGTCGGACGGCCGTGCACCCGTCGGTTTCGGCGGGTGTGCGGCTGCTGTCGTTTGGTTGAGTTTCAAGCACGGCTTCGCCGTGGCGTGGGAAATCGGCGCTTGCCGTGGTTGCTTGTCCTTGTGGTCGCCAGCGCCGATTCCCCACGCATCGAGTCCCTCTGCCGCCTCTTTCGAGGGGTGTTCCGTCGCTGTGACAGTTCTGCTTTGTTGCTACCTGTTCGTGTGATGACAGGTGTTCGATTGCCGGTAATCTTGAGTTATGACCGAACACGCGCTCTGGCAGTCTGATGCGGTGGCCCTGGCCGACCGTATCGGCTCCCTGTTCGCGTGCATCCGGTCCGCCGAAGCCGAACTGGGTGCGCTGCTGGTCGAGGTTGAGCAGCGGGGTGTGCTGGAGCTGTTCGGCTACCGGTCGGTTCCCCGGTTGCTGGAGCATCTCGCGGATGTCCCGAAATCTTCGGCCGAGCGGATGGTGAAGCGGGCACGGGCGGTCAACCCCGGCCTGAGCCTGGATGGCACCCCGATTCCGGCGGTGGCGGCCGCCACGGGGGTGGTGGCCCGGTCGGGACAGCTGAGCAACCCGATGATCGACGTGATTGCCGGGGTCCTGCAGGACGTTCCGCCCGAGCACCGGGAGGGGGCTGAGCGGCATCTGCTCGACTTCGCCGCCGAGGCGGGGCATCGGCAGGTCGCCGCGCTCGGCGCCCGGATCCTGGCGCACCTCGACCCCGATGGTGCGGAACCTGATGACACCGAACCCGCCACCCCGACCCGGGAACTCTCCCTGCGACGGAAACGGACCGGGATCTGGGAGATCAACGGCAAGCTGGATGACGAGACCGGCGCACCACCACCGGCTGCTGCACCGCTCAGGATGGCAAGTCCGCATCGCCACCGACGGTCTCCCGGAGTTCTTACCGCCGGTGTTCTTGGACAAACAGCGAAAACCGAGGCGCAACAACCTGCACCAACCCTTGCCGTTCGCGGCATAACCACAGCATGGGGACAGGCCCGCAGCCACACGGCTACGGGCCCACACCCACGATGTCAGTCACCGGCCGAATCGGACTAGGGATGCCGTCGCCAGGTCAGCGTGATGTCCCTTGTGGACAGCCAGGCCGCGAGGTCGTAACCGTGGGCGGCCAGACCCTCCACCGCGGCGTACGTCGTCTTCAGCGCGTACTCCGCGTCTTCCGCGGTGAGCAGGCCCGCGGCGAGGGCTTCCAGCAGCTCGTCGGTGTCGATGACCCGCAGGGACAGCTTGTCCTTGAGCACCAGGTCGACGTACAGGTCGGTGGCGATCCAGCGTGGCCCGTCGCGGCGGACCCGGACCACGTCGAGGTAGAAGTCCTGGTCGCGCTCGTGGCCGGGGGCGAACCAGAAGTCGGTGAAGCGGAGGCCCAGCCCGGGCACCAGCCACGACTCGAGGTAGTGGAACTGCGCGCGGCCCGGCGTCGGGCGGGCGACGTACAGGCCGAACGGCTCCTCGCGGTACTCCTCGACCTCCCGCCGGATGCCCTTCGGATCGATGTTCGCGCGCGCGGCGGGGTCGAAGATCTCGACCTTCGGCGGGTGCAGTGCGGCCATGCCGCCCATCCTGCCGGGACCGGCGGCGGAACCGGTCACGAATCGCACACACCCGCCGCGCGCGCGACACGTTCGGGCTAAGGTGCGCCGACCGTCCAGGGAGCCGAGGGGACTGGGGATGTTCGGGATCATCAGGCCGTGCCGTCACCGGCTGTCCGCCGGCCTGCACGCCGACTGGCTGGCTCACCTGTGCGGGCTCTGTCTCACGCTGCGCGACGAACACGGCCAGCTCGCCCGCGTCGTCACCAACTACGACGGGCTGATCATCTCCGTGCTGGTCGAGGCGCAGACGCCGCGGGCGGACCGGCGGCGGGACGCGGGCCCGTGCCCGCTGCGGGGCATGCGGACGGCGTCGGTCGCGCGCGGCGAGGGCGCCCAGCTCGCCGCCGCGGTGTCGCTGGTGCTGGCCGCCGCGAAGGTGGACGACCACGTCGAGGACCGCGACGGCGCCTTCGGCAGGCGTCCTGTGGCCGTGGCCGCGCGCCGCGTCGCGGCCCGCTGGGCGGCGCAGGGCAGCCGCACCGGGTCCCGGGTCGGGTTCGACACGGCGGTGCTCACCGAGGCCGTCGACCGGCAGGGCGAACTGGAGCGCGCGATCCGTCCCGGGGACTCGGCCCTGCTCGCGACCGAGCCCGCCGAACTGGCCACGGCGGCGGCCTTCGCCCGGACGGCCGAGCTGGCCGGACGACCGGGCAACGCCGCGCCGCTCGCCGAGGCCGGCCGCCTGTTCGGGCGGGTGGCACACCTGCTGGACGCGGTCGAGGACCACGTCACCGACGCGGCCACCGGCGCCTGGAACCCGCTCCTGGCCACCGGAACGGGATGGGCCGAGGCGAGACGCCTGTGCGACGACGCCGTGCTGGGCGTCGAGCTGGCGTTGCGCGAAGCCGAGTTCGGCAACCCGGCCCTGGTGCACGCCCTGCTGGTCCACGAGCTGCGGCAGGCGGTGCACCGCGCCTTCGGCCACGGCTCGGCACCCGGGCACGGCGTGCCGTCCGCGCAGCAGCCGCCACCCGGGTGGATCGGCCCCGGCCCGGCGCCGCAGCAGCCGCCGCCGGGGTGGATCGGGCCCGGCCCGGCGCCGCAGCAGCACCCGCACCAGGTTCCGCCGGGCTGGGGCGGATCACCGCAGCCGCACGGATTTCCGCCGCCGGGCCCGGTTCCGCCGCCCGGCGCTCCAGGCCCCGGCGGCCCCGGTGGCCGCGGTCCGGGAGGCCCGGGAGGCCCAGGAGGTCCCGGCGGCCCGGGTGGGCCGGACGGCCCCGGCGATTCCACCGGACCCGAGCCGCTCGACGGCAAGGGCGGTGGCCTTTGGTACCCGAAATTCGCCGTCCCGCCGAAGAAACGCAACTTCTTCCTCGGCTGCGCCCTCACGCCCTACATGTGCTGCACGTGCCAGTTCTGCTGCCGCGATCCCTATCCTGGGCCGTGGAGCGGAAAACCGGTGGGCACCTGTGACGGCTGTGACTGCTGCAGCGGCTGTGACGGTTGTGGCGACTGCTGCGACTGTTGCTCCTGCTGCGACTGCAACTGCTGAGAGGGGAGCGCGATGACCGACCCGATGGCGGAGCTGCACCGACAGGGCCGCGAAAACTTCGCCGACCTGGTCGAGGACGGCGCGAAGCGGCTCGACGCGCTGTTCGCCACCATCCCGGCGCTGGGGGAGCTGGCGGTCGGCACGGTGTACGGCCACCTGCACGAACGTCCGGCGCTGGACGCCCGGACCCGGGAGGCGGCCACGCTCGCGGCGATCGTCGCCGCGGGCATGGTGGGGCCGCCGCTGAGCGTCCACCTCCGGACCGGGCTCGCCGCGGGGCTGTCGCCGGCGGAGGTCTGCGAAGTCGTGGTGCAGACGGCCGCGTTCGCGGGCTTCCCCCGCGCGGTTTCGGCGGCGGACCAGCTGAACCGCCTCTTCGAAGGCCACGGCCTGCCGATCCCGCCCCCGCCGTCCCCGCGCGAGGTCGTCCTGGCCCACCTCGCGGCGCCCACGGACGAGGTGGCCGACGTCCTCGCGGAGTTCCCGCGCACCGAGGTGCAGGCGACCGGACCCGACCGGGTGCTGGTCTCGTGCTTCGGTGACGACCCCACGCCCGGGGCGGTCCTCCACTGCTCGGTCGACGGCGGCGAAGTCGCTTCCGTCACGGTGTTCCGACCCCGCTGACCAGGGCCGACGGAAATTGTCGGTGGGTCGGCCTACTCTGGTCCCCGTGGCTTTCGCAACCGAACACCCCGTGCTCGCCCAGTCCGACTTCCGCCCGGTCTCGGAGATCCCCCGGACCGGCGGTCGCTTCGAGGTGGTCAGTGACTACCAGCCCGCCGGCGACCAGCCGGCGGCCATCGACGAGCTCGAACGCCGGATCAGGGCGGGCGAGAAGGACGTCGTGCTGCTGGGCGCCACCGGTACCGGCAAGTCGGCGACGACGGCGTGGCTGATCGAGCGCGTCCAGCGGCCGACGCTGGTGATGGCGCCGAACAAGACACTGGCCGCGCAGCTGGCCAACGAGCTGCGTGAGCTGTTCCCGCACAACGCGGTCGAATACTTCGTCAGCTACTACGACTACTACCAGCCCGAGGCGTACATCGCGCAGACGGACACCTACATCGAGAAGGACTCGTCGATCAACGACGACGTCGAGCGGCTGCGGCACTCCGCGACGATGAACCTGCTCTCGCGGCGGGACGTCATCGTCGTCGCCAGTGTCTCGTGCATCTACGGCCTGGGCACGCCGCAGTCCTACCTCGACCGGTCGTCGAAGCTGGCGGTCGGCATGCAGCTGGACCGCGACGTCTTCCTCCGCGCGCTCGTCGACGTCCAGTACACGCGCAACGACATCGCCTTCGCGCGCGGCACGTTCCGCGCCCGGGGCGACACGGTGGAGATCATCCCGGCCTACGAGGAGCTGGCCATCCGCGTCGAGTTCTTCGGCGACGAGGTCGAGAAGCTCTACTACCTGCACCCGCTGACCGGGGACATCGTCAAGGAGGTCGACGAGGTCCGGATCTTCCCGGCGACGCACTACGTCGCCGGCCCGGAGCGGATGGAAAAGGCGATCCAGGGGATCGAGAAGGAGCTCGAAGACCGGCTGGCCGAGCTGGAGAAGCAGGGCAAGCTCCTGGAAGCGCAGCGGCTGCGGATGCGCACGGCCTACGACATCGAGATGATGCGCCAGGTCGGCTTCTGCTCCGGCATCGAGAACTACTCGCGGCACATCGACGGCCGCGGCGCCGGCACGGCGCCGGCGACCCTGATCGACTACTTCCCGGACGACTTCCTGCTGGTGATCGACGAGTCGCACCAGACGGTCCCGCAGATCGGCGGCATGTACGAAGGCGACATGTCGCGGAAGCGGAACCTGGTGGAGTACGGCTTCCGCCTTCCGAGCGCGGTGGACAACCGGCCGCTGACCTGGGAAGAGTTCTCGGACCGGATCGGGCAGACGGTGTACCTGTCGGCGACGCCGGGGCCGTACGAGATGGGCCAGGCGGGCGGCGAGTTCGTCGAGCAGGTGATCCGGCCGACCGGCCTGGTCGACCCGAAGGTGGTCGTGAAGCCGACCGAAGGCCAGATCGACGACCTGGTGCACGAGATCCGGGAGCGGGCGGCCAAGGACGAGCGGGTCCTGGTCACCACGCTGACGAAGAAGATGTCCGAGGACCTGACCGACTACCTGCTGGAGCTGGGCATCCGGGTGCGCTACCTGCACTCGGAGGTCGACACGCTGCGCCGGGTCGAGCTGCTGCGGCAGCTGCGGGCGGGCGACTTCGACGTGCTGGTCGGCATCAACCTGCTGCGCGAGGGCCTCGACCTGCCGGAGGTGTCGCTGGTGGCGATCCTCGACGCGGACAAGGAGGGCTTCCTCCGGAGCGGGACGTCGCTGATCCAGACGATCGGCCGCGCGGCGCGAAACGTCTCCGGCGAAGTCCACATGTACGCGGACAAGATCACCGATTCGATGCAGCACGCGATCGACGAGACGGACCGGCGTCGCGAAAAGCAGGTCGCGTACAACAAGGAACGCGGCGTCGACCCGCAGCCGCTGCGGAAGAAGATCGCCGACATCCTCGACCGCGTCTACAGCGAGGCCGAAGACACCGAGCAGGTCTCGGTGGGCGGCTCGGGCCGGAACTCGTCCCGGGGCAAGAAGCCCGAGCAGGGCGACCGGGTGCGCAGCTCCGGCATGCTGGTCGACAAGGACGTCTCGGCCATGCCGCGGGCCCAGCTGGCGGACCTGATCCAGCAGATGACGGACCAGATGATGCAGGCGGCCCGCGACCTGCAGTTCGAACTGGCGGCCCGGCTGCGCGACGAGATCTCGGACCTGAAGAAGGAGCTGAGGGGGATGGACGCCGCCGGCATCAAGTGACCTACCCCGGGGCCGGCGCGTTCTCGTCCGGCTGCAGCATGCCGAAGATGTTGCCTTCGGTGTCCTTGCAGTACGCCAGCCACCCGACGCCCGGCACCGGGCTCTTCGGCAGGGCCAGCGTCCCGCCGGCGCGGTTGACCTCGCCGAGGGCGTGGTCGAGGTCGGCGACGTCGATCGTGTTGACGAAGCCGTGGATCGGGGCGGACGCCTCGGGGGCCGGGCCCTGGCGGGGGACGAGCCCGCCGTCGATGCCATCGCCTTCGCCGGTCTTGATCACCCAGTAGGGGACGTCTCCCCAGCGTTCGAGCTTCCAGCCGAACACGTTCGTGTAGAAGGCGGCCGCGCGTTCGGGGTCACCAGCGTGGATCTCGAAGTGGACGGGACGAGGCATGCAGGCCTCCTCGGGCCGGGCCGTCAGGTGTGGCGAGACTACGCCTGACAGCCCGGTTCCGGGAGGTCACAAACGTGTCAAAGCGCGTGTCAAAGCGCGTGTCAAAGCGGCGGTCGCGCCGAAAGGGTGAGGTCGGCGTCGAAGTCCGGGAACCCGGCCGGAGCCGTGCGCGCGGCGAACGTCGAGGCAGGTGGCAGGCCGGCCCAGCGCCGGACCGTCGCCGTGGCCGCGGCCGCGTCGGCCGCGGGCAGCTGCGCGATCTTCGACCCGTGGTTGCCGCCCGGCACGTAGTAGCGGTACGAGTCGCGGCTGCCGAAGCCGAGTTCGAACGGCTCGGCGCCCCACGGGTCGTTCGAGCCGTACACGAACAGCAGCCGCGTGCCGCGGGACTTCACCCAGAAGTCGATGTCGGGCATCGCCAGGTAGTCGAAGCGCGGGATCCGGACCGAGCTCGGCACGAACGTCTTCGGCTGGTCGGCGCCGGGGTAGCGCAGCAGGTCGCGGAGGTAGCCGTCGTACGCCTCGGGCGAGCCGAGCTGGGCCGCGGCCTGGTAGTAGTACGGGATGTAGGGCGCCAGGTCCTGGTCGGAGTAGGTGTTGAGGCTTTCCACCTTCTCGTACCAGGCGTAGACGTCGGCCGCCGGTGCCCCCGCAGCGGGCACCGTCGCGCAGTCGGACTGCTTCTGGTACTGCCAGAAGGCGAAGTACGAGTCGATCACCGAGATCTCGAGCGACTTGTCGGCCGACCCGACGATCGAGAACGTCAGGCCCCGCCGGGCCGCGTCCGCCGCCGCGATCGCACCCAGCTCGTCACGCCGCTTCAGCGCGTCGCGCTGGATGGCCTTGAGCGCGGCACGGCACCCCGGGTCGTCGCCGACCCGGGACAGGAACCGGTTGTAGACGTCGACCGGGTCGATGACGTCGTTGGGCGCGACGTACGGGATGGTCGCGTCGACGTCGTCGGGGAAGAACCGCCGGAAGTACGTCGCGGTCATGCCGCCCTTGCTGCCGCCCGTGGCCAGCCACTTGCCCGGGTAGATCGCCTTGAACGCCTGCACCGCGCGGTGCTCGTCGGCGGCGGCCTGCCAGATCGTCAGCTGCTTCGCCCAGTTCTCCGGCTCCGGCCGCGAAGGCGTGAAGTAGCGGTATTCCATCGACAGCTGGTTGCCGTCGACGATCTGCGTCGGCTCGGACCGGTTCGGCGACCCGCTGACGTTGTAGCCGCTCGTGAAGGCCACCGTCGGGGCGGCGAAGTCGCGGTGCAGCAGGGTGAACCGCTGCTGGAACGTGCCCGCGCCGGGGTGCCGGTGGTCGGCGGGCTGGGTGAAGGTCAGCTTGAAGAACCGGTACCCGGCCGGCGCCGCGTCCTCCGACACGATCGTCAGCCCGGGAATCTTCTGCAGCTCGGCCTTGATGTCGGGGGCCGCCGCGGCCGCCGGGGCCAGGCCGGCCATCGCGAGCAGGACCGCGCCTGCGGTGAACAGTCTGCGCATCGAGCACCCTCCCGGCTCATGAACCCTCCGTGGGACCCTCACAGAACCGGCGGCGGTCGGCAATCGGCTGTCCGGGCGCAGAATCGGTCGGGAACCGACTTTTGGCGGGTGGCGCGGCATCCGGGGGCGTGGAAGACGGTCTCGACCGGGCACGAGCCATGGCGCGCCTAGCGCAGCATCCTGTCCACATAGGACTTGACGGCGGCGAGCGTCTCGGGCGACCGCCACAGCCGCTCGACCTCCGGGTCGTCGGAGTGCCGGTACTCGGCGATCCGTTCGTGGAACGGCTGCCGGATCTGGGCCTTGGTGTGGGCGAACGGCTCGGCGGGCAGCTCGCCGAGCCGGGCCGCGACGCCGAGGGCGCGCTCGAGGACTTCCTCCGGGGCCGCCAGCTCGTCGGCCAGCCCGCGGGCGAGCGCGTCCTCGCCGCCGAAGACTTCACCCGAGTAGGTGAGCCGAGGCAGCGGCGCCGTCCCGTACGCGCAGCGCAGGATCTCCAGCGCGGCCAGCGGGAACGGCACGCCGACGAGCAGCTCGGTCACTCCGATGGTGCCCGGGCCGAGCACCCGGTGGTCGCAGGCCGCGGCGAGCACCGCGCCCCCGGCCACGGCGTGCCCGTTCAGCGCGGCGACCACCGGACGCGGGCAGCCGAACACGGCCAGCAGCGCGTCCGACAGCAGCGGCAGGAACTCCGAGACGTACGGCGCGCCGCCTTCGTCGAGCCGCTTGAGGTCCACGCCCGCGGAGAAGATGCCGCCGGTGCCGGTGAGCACCACCGCGCGGGCCTGCTCGGCGTCTTCCAGCCGGAGCACCAGCTCGCGGCAGGAATCCGTGTCGAGGGTGTTGCCCTTGCCGTGGTCGATCCGCAGCACGGCGACGTCGTGGTGGCTCTCCAGGATGATCGGCACGAGCCGACCGTACCGCGACGCCCGCGGGCCGGTCAGTTCTTGACGCTCAACCGGACGACGCCGAAGTGCTCCCGGTCGCGCCAGCTCGGCGATGCGGTCCTGCAGGGTCCGCGCGACCACCGTCTCGTCCTCGGTGAAGGGGAGGAGCATGAACTCGCCGACCCGGCGGCCGAGCGGGCTGGGCAGGACCCTGCGCAGCACCACGTTGAGCGTCTTCACCAGCGGCGCAGGCCTCAGCTGGTGATGTCTTTTCGAGCGAACCGCCGCCCGGCGTAGAGGAAGAACACCGTCCCGTAGATCACCGCCGAGAGCATGCCGCTCGCCAGGTTCGTCCAGTCGACGTCGGTGGAAATCAGGTCCATCCACGAGAACGCGTAGTGCGTCGGCAGGTAGTTGCGCAGGCCTTCCAGCGCCGTGATCTGGTCGAGGATCTGGGACAGGATCGCCACCAGCACCGCGCCGCCGACCGCGCCGAGCGGGGCGTCGGTCGACACGCTCAACGCCAGCGCCAGCCCGGCCACCCAGGCCAGCTGCAGGATGATGTACACAGTGGACAGTGCGATGGCGAGCAGGCTGTCGCCGAAGGACACCGCGTCGCCGGTCGGGCTGATCGCGGCGCCCGCGCCGTACCAGAGCACCCCGACGCCGAGTGACACCAAGGGCAGCAGGACGAGCGCGAACGCCGACAGCAGCCCGGACACGATCGCCTTCTGCCGCAGCACCCGCTGCCGCGGCACCGGGACGGCCAGCAGGTACTTCAGGCTCGACCACGACGCCTCGCTCGCGATGGTGTCGCCGAAGAACAGCGCGACGATCATCGGCAGCAGGAACGTCCCGGACACGAACAGCGCCAGCACGACGAAGTTCGGCGCGGACGCCGTGGCCAGGTCGACGAACCCGCCGCTGCGCCGGTTCGGGCTCGACTGCCCGAGCTGGAACGCGATCACCAGGATGAACGGCAGGACGGCGACGAACCCGAGCAGGAACTGCGTGCGCCGCCGCTTGAGCTGACGCCGCAGCTCGACGCCGAGCCGCAGCGTCCGGCGCGCCGAGTAGCCCTCGACCGCGCCGTCCGGTCCGACGCCCGCGTGCTCCTGCGATGCGATGTCGCTCAGCTCGTCGAGCGCGTGCGGGTCGGTGTGCACACCGGAATCACTCACGACTCATCTCCGACCAGTTGCAGGAACGCGTCTTCCAGCCGGCGCCTCGGCCCGGCCTGCTCCACCGCCACGCCGGCGCGGACCAGCACCGCCACGGCCTCGGCGCGCGGCAGCCCGTCGAGATCGGCGTGCACGAGGTCGCCCTCGACGTTGACCGAGGTGACCCCGCCGACCGCCTTCAGCGCCGCCGCGGCTGTGTCCACGTCGCCGTCGCCGACCCGGAACGTCGCTTCGCCGCCGGCCGCGGCCAGCTCGCCGACCTCACCCGAGGCCACCAGCGAACCGCGGTGCATGACCACGACGTGCGTGCAGGTCTGCTCGACCTCGGCCAGCAGGTGGCTGGACACCACCACGGTGCGGCCGGTCGCGGCGTACCGCTTCAGCACCTCGCGCATCTGGTGGATCTGGGGCGGGTCGAGCCCGTTGGTCGGTTCGTCGAGCACCATCAGCTCCGGCAGGCCGAGCATGGCCTGCGCGATCGCCAGCCGCTGCCGCATGCCCTGGCTGTAGGTCCGCACCCGGCGCTCGATCGCGGTACCGAGCCCGGCGATCTCCAGCGCCTCCGCGAAGTGCGCCTTCTCGGCCGGACGCCCGGTCGAAGCCCAGTACAGCTCGAGGTTCGCCCGGCCGGACAGGTGCGGCAGGAAGCCGGACCCTTCGACGAACGAGCCGATCCGCGACAGCACGGGGGCGCCCGGGGTGATCTTGTGCCCGAACACGCGGATGCTGCCTTCGGTCGGCGTGATCAGGCCCATCAGCATCCGCAGCGTGGTCGTCTTGCCCGCGCCGTTCGGCCCGAGCAGGCCGAGGACCTGGCCCGGCTCGACGCGGAAGGAGAGGTCCTTCACCGCGACGAACCCGCCCGCGTACTGCTTGCGCAGCCCTTCGATGACCAGCGGGGTGGTGGCGAGCTCCGGGTCGGCGTCGGTGGCGCGGCGGCGGCGCAGCGCCGCGAAGAGCGCCACGGCCACACCGGCCGCCAGCGTCACGGCGATGCCGACCAGCTGCCCGGCCGGGGCCGGGGAGCCGACGGACGCGCCGGGCACGATCGGCACCGCCAGCGCGGTGCCGTCGGCCAGCCCGATCCGGAACACCGCGGGCGCGGCCGGGGCGGCGAACGCCTGGTCGGTGGTGCCGACGACCAGGCGCAGCGAGTGCCCGCCCTCGATCGGCCGGACGATGCCGGGCAGCGTCACCGTGACGTCGACCGGCGTGCCGTCGGTGGGCAGCCCGCTCACCCGGAACGGGGCGATCGCGTTGGCCGGCAGCACCCGCGAGCCGTCCTGCCCGACGTCGTAGAGCTTCGCGAACAGCACCGCGTCCGGTTGCGGGTGCGCCGGGTCCGCGGCGACCTGGAGCCGCACGGTCGACGAGCCGCTGACGACGATCTGGCTGTCCACCGGCGCGGTGGTGAACTGCGCGGCCTGGCCGGGCGGGTCGTTGCTGAACAGCGCGCCCAGCCGTGACGTGCTGCTCGCGACGCCGTTGAGCCCGGGGATGCCGCTCACCGCCGAGGGGTTCGCCCCCGCCGGGCGCACCACGGGCTGCGCGGGACCGGTCAGCGCCAGCAGCCGCCGTTCGGTGGCCGGGCCGGTCAGCCCGGGATAGGCCGGGGCGTTGACCGTGCGGACCGACGGGGTTCCGTTGGCGCGCAGGGTGCCTTGGACGTCGTAGCTGAACCCGGTGCCGGGATCGCCGCCGCCGACGGCGGTCCACAGGAAGTCGGCGATCTTCGCCCGCAGCTGCGGTCCCGGCTTTCCGCCGTCGTGGCCGCCGGTGTACCAGATCGTCCGCACCTTGCCGCCCGCCGCGGTGATCTGGCGGGCGGTCGCATCGGACTGGTCGAGGCCGAACAGCGTGTCGCTTTCGCCCTGCACCAGCAGCGTGGGCACGGTGATCTTGCTCGTCACGGACGCGGGGGAGACGCGGTGGAGCAGGTCGATGCTCGCCTGGCTCGCCTGTCCGGTGGTGCCCAGCTCGGTGTAGGCGCGGCAGACCGCGGCGGTGAACCGGCCGCACGGGTCCGCCGGACCACCGCGCGGGCCGCCCCCGCCGGGCGGAGCCGCCGGGAGGGCGGCCGCCGCGCCGGCCCCGGTCGCGCCGGTGGATCCGGTGTCGGTCTCCTGCCCGGCCTCCGGCGCTTCGGCGGACGGCGAACCGCTCGCCGCGGCCCCGGAACCGGCCGAGAAGAAGATGCCTGCCCAGCTCTTCTTGAACACGCCGCCGGGCGCGAACGCGCCGGCCGCCGGGGTTCCCGACGCCGGTGGCGCGGGGGCCGCCGCGTTCGGGATCAGGCCCTGCGCGAGGTCGTTGTAGGTGATCACCGGGGCGACCGCGTCGACGCGCTTGTCCGTGCCGGCCAGCAGCAGGGCGAGCGCGCCGCCGTAGGAGGCCCCGGTGACGGCGACCTCGGGGTCGCCCTTCGCGTCGAGCGTCACCTGGCGCTGCGCGACGAGCCGGTCGATCAGGCGGCTCGCGTCGGCGACTTCGCCGTCCGGGTCGTTGAGCCCGATCTTGCCGGTGCTCCTGCCGAAGCCGCGCGCGGACCACGTCATCACGACGAAGCCCTTCCGCGCGAGTTCGCGGGCGTCGTCGGCAACGCTGTTCTTGTCCCCGCCGAAGCCGTGCGCCAGCAGCACCGCGGGCGCGGGCACGGTCGCCGGGAGGTAGGTCGTCGTGTCGATCTTGACCTGCCCGGCCGAGCCGGGCCCGGCGGGCATGTCGATCAACGCGTCCTGCGCGGGCACCGGCGGGGCCGCCGCCGGGCGCGTGATCCAGAAGACCGCGCCGGCGGCCAGGACCACGACGACGGCGGCGAGCGCGGTGAGGCGGGCTCCGCGGGTGCGCGGGAGCGGAAGTCGGGGCACGACGTGACCGTATTTGAGTCTTGCTGAGAGTGTCCTCACCGGCTCACGTCGATCACACGCCGATCACACCTCGATCACCCGGTCCGGGCCACCTGGTGGACCAAGGTGACCAGAATTACAGGACCAACCTGGTGACGTGCGCGATCCCGGCTGGCGCTCGGGCGGGGGGAACCGGCAAACTGGACGGGCTGTGAGGGGAGTATTCCTTCGCGGCGGTGTCGTCAGCACGGGGCCCTTCGCCCCCGGCACCGTCGGCCGGTGTCTTGACCGGCGGAAGAGACCTCCGGTTAGTTGCTCATGCGCACTATCCGGAGGTTCGAGTTCCATGACTGTCCCCCTGTGGCTGTGGATCGCCACGATCGGTGGCCTGCTCGCGCTGATCGCGCTGGACCTGGTCATCGTCGATCGCAAGCCGCACGAAGTGACCACGGGGGAAGCCGCCCGCTGGGTGATCTTCTACATCTCCTGCGCGATCCTCTTCGGCATCGGCGTGTGGATCTTCGCCGGGCACGACCCGGGCGTCGAGTTCTTCACCGGGTACATCACCGAGTACTCGCTGAGCGTCGACAACCTGTTCATCTTCATGATCATCATGGCGTCGTTCAAGGTGCCCGCGATCCACCAGCACCGCGTGCTGCTGGTCGGCATCCTGCTCGCGCTCGGCATGCGGAGCGTCTTCATCGCCATCGGCGCGGCGCTGATCGAGCAGTTCGTCTGGGTCTTCTTCCTCTTCGGCGCGGTGCTGGTCTGGACGGCGGTCAGCATGCTGCGGAGCAAGGGCGAAGAAGAGGAGTACCACGAGAACGCCGTCACCCGGCAGGTCCGCAAGATCGCCCCGGTGACCGACGACTACCACGGCCACCACTACACGGTGAAGATCGACGGCAAGCGGATGATCACGCCGATGCTGCTGGTCATCGTGGCCATCGGCTCGGCGGACCTGCTCTTCGCCGTCGACTCGATCCCGGCGATCTTCGGCATCACACAGGAGGCGTTCCTCGTCTTCACCGCCAACGCGTTCGCGCTGATGGGCCTGCGGCAGCTGTACTTCCTGCTCGGCGGGCTGGTGACGAAGCTGGTCTACCTGACCTACGGCCTCGCGACGATCCTCGCCTTCATCGGGGCGAAGCTGTTCCTGCACGCGCTGCACGAGTACCACGTCGTGCCGGACTGGCTGGACATCAACAACTGGATCTCGCTCGGCGTGATCGTCGTCGTGCTCACCGTGACGACGGTGGCCAGCCTGGCCAAGGCCCGGCGCGACGAGCGGAAGCAAGTCCCCGCGTAAGTCGTTCGCAGCGCTAAGGAATTCCGGTACGGTCGGGGACGTGCGTCCTGCCGACATCGAAGACCTCGTCGTCCCCGGCCGTCCCGCCCTGCGCGGGAACCTGCTGCTCACCGCGCTGAAGCGGCCCGATCTCAAGACCGACGCCGCGCACAGCGCGCTGCGGCGTGTGTCGCTCGACGGCGGCGAGACCGCGTGGACCCACGGTCCTCGCGACTCGGCGCCGTCGATCTCCCCGGACGGGCGCTGGGTGGCGTTCCTCCGCGCGGGGGAGGGCAAGGGCGCGGACGGCAGCCCGCAGCTGCACGTCATGCCGTCCGGCGGCGGCGAAGCGCGCCGGCTCACCTCACTGCACCTCGGCGCCGGGGAACCGGTGTGGGCGCCGGACTCGCGGCGGATCGCCTTCACCGCGCGCGTGCCGGAGGCGGGCCGCTACGGCACTGAAGACGCCGGCGGCGAGACGCCGGAGCCGGCCGCCGAGGCCCCGCGCCGGATCACGCGGCTGGACTACCGGATCGACGACGTCGGGTTCGTGCGGGACCGGGCGCAGCGGCTGTTCGTCCTCGACGCACTCGAAGACGAGCCGCACGAGCCCGAACCGCTGACCGGAGAAGGGTTCGACGCGGCCCACCCGGCGTGGACACCGGACGGCAGCCGCGTGGTCTTCACCGCGCCCCCGGACTGGGGCGCGGCCGAAAGCGACTACCGCGACATCTGCGCGGTCTCCGCCGATGGCGGCGACCCGGAGGTCATCGTGCGGTGCGAGGGCTACGCGGAGCGGCCGGTGTTCGGCCCCGACGGCACGTTGTTCTACTTCGGACAGTCCTTCGAGGACCACCACGAAGCCGCGCCGACCGGGCTGTACGCGGCGGTGCCCGAGTTCGGCGCCGGCCCGGTGAAGCCCCGGCGGCTGACCGACGTCGAAACGGTGGACTGCGAGGGGGCCGCGGGTCCGCCGGCCCCGCGCGACGGCGACGTGCTCGTGGCCGTCCGCAACCGCGGCGCGGTGGAGCTGCGCGCGGTCCCCGTCGCCGCCGCGGACGCCCCGCTGGCCGACCTGCCCGCCGTGTACGCGGACCGGACCGCGCTGCGGTCGTTCGCCCTCGACGGCGCGGTGATCGCGGCGGTGGTCGCTTCTCCCGAGTCTTCGGGGGAGGTCGTGCTGCTCGGCGACGGCGACCCGGTGGTGCTGACCGACTACTCGAAGCCGTTGCGGGACAAGGGTATCCGGCCCATGCTCGAGCTGGAGACCACGGCGCCGGACGGCTACCCGGTGCACGGCTGGCTGGTGCTGCCCGAGGGCGACGGCCCGCACCCGGTGCTGCGCGTGGTGCACGGCGGCCCGTTCACCCAGCAGGAATGGGCGGTGTTCGACGAGGCGCAGGTGTACGCGTCGGCGGGGTACGCGGTGGTGCTCGGCAACCCGCGTGGTGCGGCGGGCTACGGGCGCGAGCACGGCCACGCGATCACGCACGGCTTCGGCACGGTCGACGTCGACGACGTCCTGGCGCTGCTGGACAAGGCCCTCGAACGCCCGGACCTGGACGCCTCCCGCGTCGGCATCATGGGCGGCTCGTACGGCGGCTTCATGACGAGCTGGCTGGCGGCCCACCACGGCGAGCGCTTCAAGGCGGCGTGGAGCGAGCGCGCGGTCAACGCGTGGGACTCGATGCTGGGCAGCTCCGACATCGGCTACATGTTCGTCGACGCCTACATCGGCACCGACCCCGAGGTGCTGCGCGAGCGCAGCCCGCTCACGTACGCCGCGCAGATCCGCATCCCGTTCGCGGTGGTGCATTCGGAGCAGGACTGGCGCTGCCCGCTGGAGCAGGCGCAGCGGATGTTCGTGGCCCTGCGCCGCGCGGGAGCGGACGCGGAGTTCCTGCTGTTCCCGGGCGAAGGCCACGAGCTGACCCGCTCGGGGCGCCCGCGGCACCGCGTGCAGCGCTTCGAAGCGGT
Organism: Amycolatopsis vastitatis; assembly: GCF_002234595.1. Taxonomy (GTDB): domain Bacteria; phylum Actinomycetota; class Actinomycetes; order Mycobacteriales; family Pseudonocardiaceae; genus Amycolatopsis; species Amycolatopsis vastitatis. The sequence continues at coordinate 74,760 of NZ_NMUL01000042.1, read as the reverse complement.
CCTGGACTGGTGGTCGCGGCACCTGTGAGGCGCGGCTTGGTCTGCTTCGACGTCGACGGCACGCTCGTGCCCGGCACGAGTTCGTGCGCGTGGGTGGCCGCCGCGCTGGGTCACGAGGCGGAGCTCGTCGCGGCCGAAGCGGCCGACGTCGCGGGCCGGATGACCAACCAGGAGGCGTCGATCATCGACGCCCGCGGCTGGGCGGGGCACACCGAGGCCGAGATCGCGGCCCGGCTGGAGACGCTGCCGCTGGTCGGCGGGATCGCCGAGACGGTGGCGTGGTGCCACGACCACGGTCTCCGCCCGATCCTCACCACGCTGGCGTGGACGCCGGTCGGCCGGCTGCTCGCCGGCCGGTTCGGCTTCGCCGCCTTCTGCGGCCCGGTGCCCGAGGCCGAAGCCGGGCGCTACACCGGCCGCGTCGCCGAGCACCTGGACGAGTACGGCAAGCGCGACTTCGCGCTGGCGCAGGCCCGTCAGTCCGGCGTCGCGCCGGAGGCGTGCGTCGCGGTCGGGGACAGCCGGTCGGACCTGCCGCTCTTCGCCGCGGTGGGGACCAGCATCGGGTTCAACGCCACCCCGGCGGCCCGCGCCGTCGCCACCCACGTCGTCGACGGCGACGACCTGCGGGCGATCGTCCCGATCCTCGACGCTCAGTTGAGCAGCGTGTAGTTCAGCTCTTCGCAGACGCGGCCCAGCGGGACGTCCAGGCCCGGGTGGTCCAGCGGCAGCAGCACGTCCGGCGCGATCGGCAGCGCCGCGCCCGCCGGCGGGTCCCACAGGCAGATCGCCGGGTCGCCGGAGTCCATCGAGGAGCGGTACCAGAGGCCGTCGAGGTCGCTGAACGCGCCGCGGATCGCGCGGGCCCACGCCTGCGCGAGCTTCTTGGGACCGCTGGAGATTTCCTGCGACGCCCCCACCCGCGTCGGCCACAGGCCGGTCAGGTCGAGCAGGCGCAGCGTGCGCGTCGGGCGGACGACGACCAGCCGGGGACCGCGCGTGCGGCGGTCGACCGTCGAGCTGGTCTGGAAGACCTCGGCGACCGAGGTGCGCACCGTGAGGCCGAAGTAGAGCACCCCGTTCGCGGGGTCGGTGACCGGCACGCCGCCGCGGCCGGGCGACTGCTGGTCGAACCGGCCGTGGGGGAGCGGGCCGGTGTAGCGGAACGAGTTCCACTGCTGGGGGTGGTTGCCGTGCGCGGTGAAGATCCGGACGAGCCTGGTCGTGGGCTGGACCGGCACGACGTCGTCGGCGCGGTTCAGCTGCCGGACCAGGACGGATCGGGCGGGCGGCAGGGGGAGCCGGGCCATGGGTCGGGGGTGGTCCGTCCTTGTCGGTGATCTTGCTCGGGAGAGTCCAGCCTAGAGCGGCGTGCCGAGCGTGGCGATGAGGCGGGCCACGTGGTCCGGATCACCACCGGAGAGGAGCCATTGGCGAGGGGTCGCCGGGTGGTCGTTGATCACCAGATCGTCCTGCGGGGTGCTCATGAAGGCGGCGACGACGAGCGCGGGCTGGTCTTCGGGCAACGCCTTGAGCACGACCTCGAGGCCGGGGAGCACGCCCGAGCCGGCGAACTGCCACGCCGGGAGCCGCCAGCCGCCGTCCTTCCAGCCGGTCAGCCTGCCTTCCTTGAGGCGGTGCCGGATCCGGCTGTCGTCGACGCCGAGGGTCTTGGCCGCCTCGTTGACGCTGAGCGCGCCTTCGGCGAGCACCGCGTGGGCGGCCACCGTGCGGGCCCTGAAGTCGGGTTCGTCCTCGCGGCGCGGCGACAGGTCCAGGCCGACGTCGGCGAGCGCGGCCCGCTGGTCGGCGGAGAAGTAGTGCGAGGGATCGGGATTCGGTGGGGACAGCCTGCGCGCCGCGTCTTCGACGAGCGTGAGGAACTCGTCGGCATCCACCTTCAAGCCCGCCTTGGCGAGGATGTTCTCCAGCGCTACAGACATGTGGCTCAGGTTAACCCGAAACAGCGCGCCTGTGCGGGTTCGTGCGTTTTCTTGCCCTGTCTGTGCGTGAATTCACCAGAGATCGACACTTTGGGCACATCAATCAACACGTTGAGTAGGCAACTTCCGGTCAGTTTCCCCGGATCGGCCGAGGTTGTCCAGACCCTCCGTGGCTTGACACCGCGACCGGGCCCACCTACGTTCCGGGGAGAAAACGATTTCCGCTCCGTGCTCACAGGATCCGGCCACGCGCCGGTCATGGGGGACACAGGGGGTGGGGCGTGCCTGGGGGGCCTGGCACGAGCCGGCCCCCCGGGCACGTCGCTCCCGACCCTTCAGGTACGCGAGCCGGCCCTCTGGGCACGCGAGCCGACCCTCCAGGTTCAGCGGCGGGAGCTTTTCCGCTCGATCAGCCGGGCTTCGAGGGTCGTGGTGGTCGCGTCGCGGCTGCTGTCGGTGATCCGGGCCAGCAGGAGCTGCGCCGCCACACGCCCGACCTCGTACGCCGGCTGCGCCACCACGGTGAGCGGCGGGTCGATCAGCGTCGTCCACGGCGCGTCGTCGAACGAGACGATGCCGACGTCCCGCCCGGGACGCAGACCACGCGCCGACAGCGCCTCCAGCACCCCGATCGCCATCGTGCTGTTCGCGACCAGCAGGGCGTCCGGCGGCGACGGCTCGTCGAGCAGTTCCAGCGCGGCCAGCCGGGCCCCTTCGGCGCGGTACTCCGCCCGCCGCGACACGACGTTCCCTTCGCCGACGACGTCGGCGTAACCGGCCAGGCGGTCGTCGGCGGTACGGACGCCGGCGGGCCCGGTCAGGCAGCCGACGCGCCGGTAACCGCCGGCGAGCAGGTGCCGCGTGGCCTCCGCGGCCGCGTGCCGCGTGTCGACCAGCACCTGGTCGCCCGCCGCGGCGGGCAGCGGCCGGTCGACCGCGACCAGGGGAGTTCCTTGGCGGCGCAGGCCTTCGACGTTCGTCGACCGGCCGGTGGGCGACAGCACCACCCCGGCGACCCGCTCCTGTAGCGCGACCTCGATGTAGCGCCGCTCCTTGTCCTCGTTCTCGTCGGAGTTGCAGAGCACCACCGAGTACCCGGACCGCTGCGCGAGGTCTTCGACGCCGCGCGCGATGGCGGTGAAAAAGGGGTTCTCGACGTCGGAGATGATGAGCGCGAGCACCGCCGTCTCCTGCCGGCGCAGGTTCCGGGCCAGCCCGTTCGGGTGGTACCCGAGCTCGGCGGCCGCTTCCTGGACGCGCGCGGCCAATGCGGGGTCCACAGTGGACTTGCCGTTGAGTGCGCGCGACACGGTCGCCGTGGAGACGCCGGCTCTCGCCGCGACGTCGCTGATGGTGGCCACACGCCCTCCTGGGGGAGCCCTGATCACTCGTCGAGGGGGAGAATAGCGCTCTTGGTAGTGTTTTACCTTCCGCTTACCTTATTGGCCGAAGACCCACTTCCGGTTGCCTGCACGGGTTACGCCGAACGGAGCTGATCACGCGCTGTCGCGTCCACAGTGGAGGGTCCGCGGAAGTACGCGCGGGGTGCCAGGCCGGTCAGGGCCCGGCAGTCCCGGCTGAGGTGCGCCTGGTCGGCGTACCCCGCGGCGGCGGCCAGCGCGGCCAGCCCGGCGACGTGCGGAGCCAGCGCGACGGCGCGCTGGAACCGGCTGACCCGGAGGTAGGTGGCCGGGCCGTAGCCGACCGCCTGGACGAACCGCCGCCGCAGCCGCCGTTCGCCGACCGCGTGGGACGCCGCGGGGTCCTCGACCCGGGCGGCTGTGGTGTCCGCCCGGCGCTCGGCGTGCTGAGCGAGTGCGGCGGCCGCAGTGGCCGGGCCGAGGTGGGCAGCCGCCGCCGCAGCGGCAGCCTGCTCGCCGGTCGCTCCGGCCCGAGCCAGCTCCGCGGCCGCTTCGGCCACCCGGGCCGCCCCCGCGTCCAACCGGCCGATCAACGCCGCCACCGCCGGGTCGGGCGGCGGAACCTCCGGCAGCCGCGCCGCAACCGCTTGCGCGGGCGACAGTTCACCCGCCAGCAGCCGCTCGACGACCTGCTCCCCCCACAGCTCGCCCAAGGGCACCCGGCGGTCGCGCAGCTCGTCGGCGGCCACGCCGAGCACCGCCGCCGCGCGCCCCGGGACGAACCGCACCCCGGTCAGCACCGCCCCCGGGCGGGTCGCCGACGACCACGCCGACGTGTCCGGGCCCGCCACGAACACCTCGCCGTTCCCGGCGACCAGGTCCACGCAGCCGTCGGGGACGATCCGCTTCGGTCCCGCCGAAGCCGAGCGCCACACGCACCGCGCCACGCCGTGCAACGGTCCTGGTGGCGCCGCCTCCTCGTACACACCCCGATCATGCCCCGGGGGTCCGACAAAACCGGCCGGGACGCCCGTTTGGGTGAATGTGCGACTTCTTGCGAAGACCGGCTAACGCGGAGTTAGGTCACGGCGAGATATAGGTCGACGCACTCGGCGGAAGTGCGCGCGACGAGAGAAGACCTCTCCATGGGTGTTCCCACCGTGATCAGGCCTGCTGTGAAGGACCGGCGCGACTGCGCCGCCCGGGCGCGGTCGGCCGGAAGCGTCGTCGTCGTCCTGGGCGTGCTCGCCGCGGCTTTCGCGGTGACGTCGTCCATCGTGCCCAGGTCCGCGCGCGGACCGGCCAAGGAACCGCCGGTGGCCGCGCCGGTCGTCCCGGCCGCGGTCCGCGCGGTCAGTCACACCGTCGTCTACGAGCTGCTGGGCGCGCACGGCGCCCGCAACGTCACCTACACCGCCGCCGGCTCGGCCCTGACCCAGCGCTCCGAGGTGACGACGCCGTGGTCGGTGTCGTTCACCGAGTCCGTCCCGGCCGGCCGCACGCCGTTCCGCAGCATCGCCGCCCGGAACCCCGGCCCCGGCGAGCTGCGCTGCCGGATCGTCGTCGACGGGGCCGTCGTGGTCGAAAAGGCCGTGCAAGAGCCGGAGCAGGCCTTCGTGAGCTGCGCCGTCTGAGTAGTGCGGCAGGGTCGTGCGGGAGGATCGGCGGCGTGAACGACGCCGCGATCACCTTCGGGCCCGCCTTGGTGGCGGTGCTGGTCCTGCTGGCCCTCACCGGTGCCGCCGTCGTCCAGGCGGGTGGGCTCGGGCCGGGACGAGCCGTGCTGATCGCCGCCGTCCGCGCGGTCGCCCAGCTGGCCGTCGTGTCGCTGGTGATCACCGCCGTCCTGCGCTCGGCGCCGCTGACCGGCCTGTTCGTGCTGCTGATGTTCGGCATCGCCGCGGTGACGTCGGCGCGCCGAGTCGGCACCTGGGCGAACGTGCCGTGGACGGCGCTGGCCATCGCCGCCGGCGTGGTGCCGGTGCTGGCGCTGGTCCTCGGCGCGCGCGTGGTCCCGCCGCGGCCGATCGCCGTCGTGCCGATCGCGGGCATCGTGATCGGCGGGGCGATGACCGCGACGTCGCAGGCCGCGCGGCGCGCCCTCGACGAGCTCAAGTCCCGCCACGGTGAGTACGAAGCCGCGCTGGCGCTGGGGTTCCTGCCGCGGCCGGCCGCGCTGGAGATCTGCCGCCCGTCGGCCGGGCACGCGCTGATCCCGGCGCTGGACCAGACCCGCACGGTCGGCCTGGTGACGCTGCCGGGCGCCTACGTCGGCGTCCTGCTCGGTGGCGCCGGCCCGGTCCAGGCCGGGATGACGCAGGTGCTCGTGCTGATCGGGCTGCTGGCCGCGGAAGCCGTCTCGATCCTGGTGGCCGTGCAGTTCGTCGCGGCCGGGAAGCTCAGCCGAGCGGAGTAGCCAGGTGGGCCGTGTCGTTGAAGCGCCGCACGATCCAGTGGTCGCCGTGCAGCACCAGGTGCGAAATCGAGCCGTTGTCGGCGCCGAGGAACGCGAACCGCTCGACCGAGCGGCTGGCCTGGGCGAACACCTCGCCGATCACGCCGCCGTGGGTGAACACCGCGACGCGCTGATCGGGGTGCGCGGCCGCGATGCGGGTGAGGGCGCCGCGCAGCCGGGCACCGAACCGCTCGTCGGACTCCGCGCCGGGGATGACGTCCCAGCGCTGCTCGGTCCACAGCCGTTCGACGATCGGGTGGCCTTCGGTGGTGTACTTCCGGAACAGCCCGTTCTCCCAGTCGCCCAGGTGGATCTCGCGCAGGTCCGGCTCGACGACCGGGGTCAGCCCCAGCTTTTCCGCCAGCGGCGCGGCGGTCTGCACCGTGCGGCGCAGCGTCGTCACGTAGATCGCGTCGATCCGCTCCCCGGCGAGCCGGACGCCGACGCGCTGGGCGTGGTCACGGCCTTCCGGCGCGAGGTCCGGGTCGGCCTGGCCGTCGACCAGGTCGAACGGGGCGTCGCCGCGGGCCGGAGCCGATTCGCCGTGCCGGACCAGGAAGATCTCCGTCGCGCCCGGGGGCGGGCTGAACCGGTGCTGGCGGTATTCGATCTCCTGCTCGGGCGTGCTCATGGCCTCGACCCTAGCCGAGTTGCTTGTCCACGAAACACCATCGCCACGTCTCGCCCGGTTCGAAGCTGCGCATGACCGGATGGCGGGATTCGTGGAAGTGCCGCGTGGCGTGGCGGCGCGGCGAGGAGTCGCAGCACGCGACGTTGCCGCACTTCAGGCACATCCGCAGGTGCACCCACGTCGTGCCCTCGGCGAGGCAGGCGGCGCAGCTGTCGGCCGAGCTGGGGTCCTTGTCCACCCACTCGTGGGCCAGGTGCTTGCACGAACCGGCCGTCGCGGCCGGGGTGCGCAGTTCGCGGCCCTCGATGTCGGGCTCGGCCTCGTCGCGGTCGAGCATGGACTCCTCGATGTCCAGCCGTTCCAGGACCTTCCGCAGGACGTCGTCGTCGGCGCTGCCGCTGGCCCGGGCCTTGAGGAACTGGTTGCGCTCCACCTCCAGGAGCTCCAGCCGCAGGCGGCGGTAGGCGTCGCTCGGCGTTTCGGCCAGCGCGCTCTGCCGGCCGAGCTGCTCCCACGCCGAGTCGGCCCGGTGCTGCAGGCGGTCGCGCAGCCGCTGGATGATCTCCGGCGGGTCGTCGGGCTGCCGGATCTCCTCCAGCTTGGCCAGCGCCGCCCGGGTCATGTCGTGCAGGACGGCCGCCTCCTGCAGCGCGTCCTCCGCGGGGTCGGGCCGGGGCAGCCGCAGCCGCCGGATCAGCGGCGGCAGCGTCATGCCCTGCACGGCCAGCGTGCCGGCCACGACGACGAACGCCGCGAGCACCAGCACGGCCCGCTGCGGGGTGTCCGCGGGCAGCACGAACGCGGCCGCGAGCGTGACCACCCCGCGCATGCCCGCCCACGCGATGACGGCCGAGTAGCGCCACGGCCAGATCTTCGCCTTGACCTTCCCCGGCAGGAGACGCCGTTTGACGCGTTTCACCGTGCCGATGCCGATCAGGTACAGCACGCGGGTGAGGATGGTCGCACCGAGCACGGCGACGCAGATCCAGGTGAGCGTCACCAGTGACAGCCCGCTCCGGCCGACCTCGGCGAGGATCCGCCGCAGCTGCAGGCCGATCAGCAGGAAGACCATGTTCTCCAGCAGGAACTGGATGGTCTGCCAGTTCAGCCGGGACGCCAGCCGGGTCGAGCCGGAGAGGATCTGCGGGGCCTTGTGCCCGAGGATGAGCCCGGCGATCACCACCGCGAGCACGCCGGAGCCGTGGATCGCCTCGGCCGGGATGTAGGCGATGAACGGCACGGCGAACGACAGCGCGGTGTCGAGCACCGGCTCGTCCATCCGGGCGCGGACGAAGGCGGCCGCGAACCCGACGACGAGCCCGACCACGGCCCCGCCGATGGCCGCGCGGAAGAAGTCCGCGCCGACCTGCCACAGGCTGACCGACCCGGCCAGCGCGGCGATGGCCGTGCGGAGGGCGACCAGCGCGGCGGCGTCGTTGAACAGGCTCTCGCCTTCCAGCAGCCGGATCAGCTTGCGGGGCATGCCGACCCGGCGGGCGACGACGCTCGCCGCGACGGCGTCCGGCGGCGCCACCACCGCGCCCAGCGCGATGCCGCCGGCCAGCGGCAGCCCGGGGATCACCGCCCAGGCGACCAAGCCGACGCCGAGCGCGGTGAACACCACCAGCCCGACCGACATCAGCCCGATCGCGCCGCGGTTCTTCCGGAAGTCGACCAGCGACGTCTGGATGGCCGCCGAATACAGCAGCGGCGGCAGCAGGCCGACCAGCACGACCTCGGGGTCGAGGTGGACTTCGGGCACGCCGGGGACGTACGAGCCGGCGACGCCGACGACGATCAGGCACAGCGGGGCGGACCAGTCCAGCCGCCGCGCCACCGCGCTGACGACCAGGACGGTCACGACCAGCGCCACTATCTCTGCCGCGATGTGCACGGGGTAATCATTACCCGCCGCCCGCGGCAGGTGTCACCTGGCCAGCTCGCCGAGCGGCCCGAGACGCTGGAGCGTGCTCCAGGGCAAGTCCCTAGGCTGGACACGTGACGACAGTGGAGATCGCGGCCGGCGCCCTGCGCGGGTCCGGACGGGACGGGGTCAGGACGTTCCTCGGCGTGCCGTACGCCGAGCCGCCGGTGGGGGAGCTGCGGTTCCGCGCGCCGCGCCCGGTGCCGCCGTGGCCGGGTGTCCGAAAGGCCACCCGGTGGGCGCCCCGCGCGCCGCAGCCCGAGCTGACCGGCCGCGGCTTCACCGGCGACGAGGACTGCCTGTACCTGAACGTCTACGCGCCCGCCGCGCCCGGCTCGTACCCGGTGCTGGTGTGGATCCACGGCGGAGGCGGCGTGATCGGTGCACCGCACCAGTTCGACGCGTCCGCGTACGCGCGGCGGGGCGTGGTCGTCGTGACCGTCGCCTACCGGCTCGGCGTGCTCGGGATGGTGCACCTGCCCGGCGTCGCCGATTCGAACCTGTCGCTGCGTGACCAGGTCGCCGCGCTGGAGTGGGTGCGGGACAACATCGGCGCGTTCGGGGGCGACCCGGGCCGCGTCACGCTGGCCGGGCAGTCCAACGGCGGCCGCACGGTCGGGACGCTGCTGGCCGTGCCGGCCACGCGCGGGCTCGTGCACCGGGCGATCGTGCAGAGCGGCACCGGCGTCGGCTCGGTCGTCCATACCCCGGCCGAAGGCGCGGCCGTGGCCGAAGCGGTCCTCGAGGAACTGGACGCCTCGCCGGACGACCTCGCGACCCTGCCGGTGACCCGGATTCTCGAGGCACAGCAACGGGTTTCGGCGGTGTCGGGCACCAAGGTGACCTACCGGGTGGTCGTCGGCGACGAGCTGCTTCCCGAACGCCCGCTGGACGGCGTGCGCGAAGTCCCGCTGCTGATCGGGACCACGGCCGACGAAGAGGACCTGTTCAGCTGGCTGCAATCCGGTGGCGCGAAGCTCCTGGGCGCCGGCTCGACGATGCTGGACGCCGAAGAGATCGAGAAGGCCGTCGCGGCCTACACCGAGCTGCTCGATTGGCCGGCCGACCAGGTCCGCAACCGCGCGCTGACAGCGGGGGACTGGTGGATCCCGGCGATCCGCTTCGCCGAGGCACAGCCGGACGCCTGGATGTACCGCCTGGACTGGCGGATCGCGCCACGCGGCCGCGGTCTGGGTGCGGTACACGGGCTCGACCTGCCGCTGATGTTCGACGACATCCGCAACCGCAACTGGCGGTTCCTCTTCGCCGGGCGGCCGTTCCCGGCGGAACGGATGCAGGCGGTGGCGACGGAGATGTTTGACGCCTGGGTCCGTTTTGCCGCCACCGGCGACCCGGGCTGGCCGCGCTACACCCCCGCTGACCGGGTGACGCGCCTCTTCGACGACGTCTCCACGACGGTCTCCGACCCGGACCGCGAGCAGCGCCTCCTCTGGGACTGAGCCGGGGCGGCGCGAAACCGCCCCGGCCCGGACCTAGACGGTGATCTTGTCGACGTTCGGGCCGCCGTTGGCGGTCGTCGCGGTCGCCTTGATCTTGTTCGTCCCGGCGGTCAGCGTTGCCGGAATCGTGACCGTCTGCCACGTGTCCCAGTTCCCGGTGCCGCCGAACGCCACCCCGGACGCCACCTTCGTACCGTTCACCGTGATGTCCATCGGCCGGTTCGCCGTGGTGCCGTTGGCGAACCGCAGGACGACGTTCGCGGGTCCCGCCGCGGCCGCGGTCACGGAGAACTCCACCGCGCTGCCGACCGCGTTGTCGTAGTTGACGAACCCGCCGCCGGTGTAGCCGGTGTGGTTCGACTCCACGACGCCGCTGGTGATCGTCGCGTCCTCGGCCTGGTAGTCGGCCGGGGTACCCGGGTCGACCGAGCCGTCCGCCGGGATCGTCTTCGTCCCGGTGTTCCAGCCCGCGACCCGCACGGACGGCTTGGCGCCCTTGAGGTCCGCGGTCCGGTAGGTCGCCGTCAGCGTGGTGGACTCGCCCGGCCAGAGGCTGACCTGGTTGTCCGTCCACCGCACCGGCAGCACCGGCGCACCCGCCGCGCCGACCACGTGCGCGTCGACGAAGAACGCCGGCACCTTGCCGGACGAGCCGTTCTTCAGCGTCACCTTGGTCGTCGTGGTGCCGTCACCGTTCGTCGTCGTCGACGCGGTCGTGTCCACCGCCACCTGCGCCAGGCCGTTCAGCCCGGACAGGTCGGCGTACGACGTCGTCGGCGTGTAGTACCAGTCGCTGTTGCCCCAATCCAGCGTGTCGGCCTTGGTGGACAGCCAGTACACGTTCCGGCTGACCTCCTTGCCCGACGAATCGGTCAGGACCAGCTTCGCCAGGTACGTCGTCGACAGCCCGCTCACCGAGCCGATGGTCAGCGCGGTCGTCTTCGCGCCGTCACCGCCCACCGAAACGCTCTTCGTCTGGTCGAACTTCGAGGTGCCGTCCAAGTTGAACAGCTGCACGCGGGCGGTCAACCCCGAGGCCGCGTCGTGGTTGTGGTTGACCACCACGACCGACTTGGTGTCGTACGAGTACTGGATGTGCAGCGGCTCGTTCGCCTTCTTGGCCCCGAAGTAGGAGCCGTTCTGGTCGAGGTAGGCGTCGAACAGCTGCCAGTGCAGCGACGTCCAGCCGCTGTTGAGCATCCAGTAGATGATCCCGGTGGCCGGGTTCGAGCCGTCGCTGAAGTTGCGCGAGTGCGACTCGAACTCGGCGCGGATGTTCTCGTACTGCGCCAGCTGCGCCTTCCGGACGAAGTCGTCGAGACTCGCCGGCTTGCCGTAGCGGCCGGTCAGCGCGTCACCGAACAGCTTCAGGTTGGCGAACGTCGACGACGAGGACCGGTGGTACTGCGCGGCCGACGGGTTCTTCCACAGCGTGTCCAGCTCGCCGGACGACATCATCCGCTTGAGCGTGTCCATCGTCGGGATGTCCGGCCCGGCGCTGGTCTCGGAGTTGAAGCCCCACGCACCGCCGAGGTCGCTGTGCGCCTTGTCGTACCAGTAGTTCGGCGGGACGTAGTCGTACGGGCCGTTCATCTTCATCCCGGACGACCCCAGCTGCGGCGAGGACTTCGCCGACGCGGCCGGCACCACCGGCGTCGGCCAGTCCGCGGCGCTCAGCGCGTCGAGGTAGTTCTTCTCGATCGTCGCGTCGGGCGCGAAGTCGCTGCCGATGAGGAACGAGATGACGCTCGGGTGGTCGCGCAGCCGCTCGGCTTCCGCGGTCATCGACGCCTTCGCCACCGGGTAGTCCGCGGACGTCCACGAGTCACCCGGTTCGCTGCCGTTGACCTGGCCCTCCCACTTGTCGCAGCACTCCCAGCCGGGCAGCGTCAGCACGCCCATCCGGTCGGCGAGGTCGAAGAACTCGTCCGGTTCGATGTGCCCTTCCAGGCGCACGGTGTTGAGCCCGAGGTCCTTGACGTAGGCGAGCTTGTCCGCCGCGTACTGCTCGTTCCAGCGCAGGAACAGGTCCGGCGAGTAGCCGCCGCCCTTGATCAGCAGCGGACGCCCGTTGATCGTGTACGCGCGGCCGCCGCCCGAGTTCTTGTTCGCCGTCACCTGGCGGACGCCGAAGCTCGAGTGCGAGGAGTCCGACGCCGTGCCGCCGGCGCTCGCGGTCAGGTCGAGGTCGTAGAGCGGTTGCCCGCCCATCCCGGCCGGCCACCAGATCTGCGGGTTGTCGATCCCGACCGCCGGGAAGGTGACGGTCTTCTTCTCCTTGGCCGCCAGCGAAACCGGCTGGCTGATCGCGCGTCCGGCGACCGTGCCCGACACCGTCGCCGACACCGCGGCCGCGCTGTCGTTGCGGACGTCGGCCTTCACCGTCAGGTCGGCGTGGCTCAGCCCGGTCAGCTTCGTGACGACGTGGCCGCCGCGCAGCGCCACCGGGCCGCTGCGCCGGACGAGGACGTCCCGCACGATGCCCATGTTCTGGTCCGGCGGGGTCTGCGCCCAGTCGATCCAGCCCATCGACAGGTCCTTGTTCGGGTCGTTCGGGTAGATCTTGAACGCGACGCTGTTCGTGCCCGCCTTCACCTGCGCGGTGATGTCCAGGTCGTGGCGGGTGTAGGCGCCGGTGACCTGGGTCTTGTCGGCGATCCGCGTCCCGTTGACCCAGACGTCGGCCTTCGACAGCACGCCACTGAAGTCGAGGTACGTGCGCTGGGTGGTGTCGGTGACGGTCAGGTCGGTGCGGTACCACCACGGGACCTTGAAGTCCGCGGTCGGCACGTTCTTCATGTTCGTCGAGTAGAACGGGTCGGCGTACTTGCCGTTGGCCAGCAGGCCGGCGTAGACGGTCGACCGCGGGCCGACCGGGTACCAGCCGGACGTGTCGTAGCCGGGCTTGGAAACCGCGGAGTCGTCGCTGACCTGCGCCGACGTCTGGATCAGGAAGCCGGGCACCGCGGTGGCCGGGCTCGCGGCGGTGACCACCGCTCTCGCCGGTTCCTGCCCGGTGGCCGCCGGAACGGTCGCCCCGCTCACGGCGACGGCGAGCACCGCCGCCGCCAGGAGTGTCCGGGTTCTTCTCTGCCGATAGCTCACTAGCGCGCCTCCTAGGCACCACGGCGGCGTGGGGACAGCGGATAATCGTTAGGGAACTTTCCTAACAATTGCGGACGATCGTAGCGGCCCGGTCACCCGGAGAACAGGGGCGTTTCGGTCAGACCCGGGCCGCTTGCCACGCCGCCGCGGCGCGCAACGCCAGGAGCAGCGGGAGGGAACCGTCCTCCCACAGGCGTTGAGGAAGTGCTTCGCTCAGCGGGACACCGCCGGCCAGTGCCGCCCCGATGCCAGAGAGATCGACGTCGAAGAGCGTCAGCCCCGAGCTGTAGAGGCGCTCGCCGCTGACCGGACGGCGCCGGGCGACCTCGGCGCTGTCGACCCCCAGCTCGGTCAGCCCGAAGAACTCCGGCTTGGCGCCGCGCTCCATCCAGCGCGCGAACCCGACCAGCCGCGTCGAACGGACGTCCCGGGGAGTGAGGCCGCTCTCCTCGCACAGCTCGCGTTCCATCCCCGCGCAGACCGCGGTGTGGAGGAACCGGCGCGGGCTGTCGTCGGGGGTGCGCAGGTCGCGGGGTTCGAGCGAGCCGCTGCCCGAAGGCGCCAGCAGCAGCCCGCTCACGGCGTTGAGCGACGACTGCCGGACGGTGACCAGCTTGCCGTCGGTGGTGAACGCGACCGTGGAGACGCCGACGAGGTCGGCCAGCGTGCTGCCGCTCAGCTCCCGGAGGGCACCGGCGGTGTCGGTGAGCTCGGCCTTGCGCAGGTCGTACTCTTCGCCCGTGTCGGTGCGCGTGATGCGCAGCGTGCCCAGTTCGTTCGAGCAGACGGCGTCGAAGAACCGGGCCCGGTGCAGCCGGATCGGCGCGGGCCGGGCCCCGGCGGCGGGCAGCGGGTCGCCGCGCATGCCGACGATCGGGCCGTTGAACAGCAGGCGGCCACGGGCCCGCAGCGGCAGCACGTGCGGCGCGGTCGCCTTCAGCGCCGGCGGCAGCCGGTACGGCTCCTCGGCGACGTCGATGGTGTGCCGCTCTTCCCACAGGTCGCGGTCGATCGCGGCGCTGACCAGCGCCGTCCCGCGGGCGGGCACGGCGAGGTAGGCCGATTCCGGGTAGGCCGCGGGCGGCGGAAGCTCCGCGGTCGGGAAGGGCGCGGCGATGGTGGTGAACTCGAACCCGGCCCACCGCCGGCGCAGCAGCCGGACGTCACGGGTGAAGGTGGCCACGCCCAGCGCGAGCGCGACGACGGAGAGCACGACGCCGACCGCGCTCGGCAGGATGGTGACGACGCCGAGCACGACCCCCAGCCCCGACGCGGCGAGCGGCCACTCCCGGGCGCCGAGGAAGCCGAGGTAGTCCGCCTTCGCCCGGGCGCGGCGCGTCAGTTTTCCCATCGCCGCACTGTTTATCACGACGAAGGCGGGGCGCGGGGCGGGTTTCTACTCCTTTTCGATCCCGAGGTCGGCCTTGAAGAGTTCGATCACTGCGAGCCGCCGCCGGTCGACCGTGTCGACGACGGCCTGCTCGACCCCGCCGGCCGCGGCGATCTTCGTGTGCACCTCGATCACGGTGCCCGCCAGCTCCCGCGCCGGGCCGGCCACCTCCCGGCCGGCCAGGACGTCGATCTCGGCCGTGGCGGCGTGGAGACGCGCGTCCTCGCTGCGGCTCCGGTCGCCGGCCATCGCCTGCCCGTAGCTCGCGCTGATCGCACGCAGGTACTCGGCGTAGACGGCCTGCTTCAGCTTGCCGAGCGCGTCCTCCCGCTGCCATCGGCGGTTGCGCGCCGCCTGCAGCAGCTGGAGGAAACCGCCGGCCAGGACGCCGAGGAGCGCGCCCGCCACGCCGACGATCGCGGTGCCCATCAGGCTTCCGCGTCCAGGTAGACCCAGTGGCCGTCCTCACGGCGGAAGCGGCTGTTCTCCTCGAGGAAGCCGTCCCGGCCGCGGTGGCGGTAGTGCGCCCGGAACTCGACGGTGCCCTCGCTGTGCAGCAGGCCGCCCCCGGTGCGGCCGAGGATCTCCAGCCGCGTCCACTCCTGGCCGGCGTCGAGCGCCAGCCGCCGCGGCCGGGTGTCCGGGTGCCAGGTGCGCAGCAGGTATCCGGTGTCCCCGACGGCGAAGGCGCTGAACCGCGAACGCATCAGCAGCTCGGCGGTGGGAGCGGTGAGCCCGCCGTCGTGGAACCGGCCGCAGCAGGCGGCGTAGGACTCGGCGAGGCCGCACGGGCACGGGGCGGGAGGCATCGGGGAATTGTGCCACGAAGCCCCGGCGGGGGCAGAAAAGGCGCGCTGTCCGTCCATTCCGGACTAACCGGCGTTGACCGGCTTCCCGGTTTCCCGCGCCTCCTGCGCCCCGCGCACCGCGAGCCGGTCGGCGCGCTCGTTGTCCGGCAGTCCCGCGTGACCCTTCACCCACAGCCATTCGACCTGGTGCTCGCCGACCGCCGCGTCGAGGCGCTGCCACAGGTCCGCGTTCTTGACCGGCTCGCGCGCCGCCGTCTGCCAGCCGTTGTTCTTCCAGCGGGGCAGCCACTGCGTGATCCCGTTGCGGACGTACGTGCTGTCCGTGTAGACGCGGACCTGTGACGGCCGGGTCAGGCTCTCCAGGGCCCGGATCGGCGCGGTCAGCTCCATCCGGTTGTTCGTCGTCGGGGTGGCTTCGCCGCCGTACAGCTCGCGCTCGTGCCGTCCGTAGCGCAGCACCGCGCCCCAGCCGCCCGGTCCGGGGTTCCCGCTGCACGCGCCGTCGGTGTAGATCTCCACGTCCACGCGGCGACCCTACCGGTCGCGATCCTCGCTCCTGGCCGCCACACCGGGTTACCGTGGTGATCCGGAGGGGGAGCCATGAACGGGCACGACGAGGCGGCGGAGGGGGCGCTCCTGGCCTACCTCTCCGAAGACGATCGCGAGTACCTGCTCGCCCAAGGCGTACGCCGCCGGTTCCGGGCGAACGACTTCGTGCTCATGGAGGGCGACCCGTCCGATCACGTCCACGTGCTCGTCTCCGGCTGGGTGCGCGTCTCCACGGTCGTCGAAGACGGCCGCGAGGTGCTCTTCGGGCTGCGCGGCCCCGGCGAGGTGCTGGGCGACCTCGCGGCGATCAACGGCTGGGCGCGGACGGCGTCGTGCCGCGCGATCGAACCCTGCGTCGTCTTCCAGCTGACCGGCGCCCAGTTCCTCGCCGTCCTGCGGGCCCGGCCCGAAATCGCCATCGCGACGCTCAAGACCGTCGCCGTCCGGCTCCGCGCCGCCGAGTCCGCTCGGGTCGACTCGGCCGCGTTCGACGTCAGCCGCCGGGTCGCGGTGCACCTGCTGCGGCTGGCGGAGGAACACGGCCGGACCACGCCGGAGGGCGTGGTCATCGAGGCCGCGCTGTCGCAGGCCGACATCGCCGCGCAGATCGGCGCCGCCCGGCGTACCGTCGCGCGGGCGCTGGCCATGCTGCGGCAGCGGGGGATCGTCGAGACCGGCCGTCGCCGGATCCTGATCCGCCGGCTGCGCGTCCTGCGGGCCTTCGCCCGTTCTGAGCCAAACGGCACACAAGAGCCGTGACAACGGGCATCTGACGGACGCCGCCACGCGGCGATTCTGGAGCACGGCCGGAATTCACGCCAGATGCCTCCGGCCGGATTTCATTTTCCAGCGAGGACGGGAAGTGCTTGCCGTGGACGTCATTGCCTCATTTCCACCCCGGTGAATTCGGTCTTCGCCGCGTTCGTGACCGGTTGCCGCAGGCGGGATTCCTCGCGGTCACCGGAAACGCGGGCGGAGCCTGTCGTGCCGGCGTTCACGGCCCCGCACCGCTCCCGGGTGCAGCGATGAGGAGGTGTGTGGGATGGAGAGCCACTCGATCTGGGCCCTGATCTTCGGGGTCAACTGACCTGTGGTGAGACCCGGCCGACCGGCTCGTGGGGGGTCGGCCGGCCGGGCATTCCGCGAATGCGGGTGTCCCGCATCTGTCACCCTCCGGCGGAACTGCCACTGGTAATGTGAGCAGCTCTTTCCGCCGACACGATCGGGAAGGGGTGGGATGACGCGGGAGATGTCGTTCCCGTTCGTGCGCGAACTGAACGAACTGCGCCGCGGCCGCGGTCTCGACGCGGCCGACCTGCACCAGCGGATCGGTCCCTGCCTGCGGGAAGCGTGCGGAATCGAAGACACCGACCAGCCCACCGCCGCCCGGCAGAAGCTCGTGCTGCGGCTCACCGAGCTGTGCGGACGGCTGCCCGCCGACCTGCGGCTGGCCGCGCTGGCCGCGCTCGGCCTGCACGAAGAGGCCGCGGGGGAGTTCCTCGACCGGCGGATCTCGTGGCTGGCCAGCGTCCTGGACCGCGACCCGCGCACCGCGCGCCGCCGGATCGACCTGGCGTTCCGGCGGCTCGACGAGCTGCTCGGGGCGCCGGTGCCCAGCCGGGACAAGCACCCGCTGGCCGGCTGGTACGTCGAGTCGATGAAGGCCATGCTCCGGCTCGACCGCGAGCCGCCGGAGCTGCAGGAGGAACGCCGGATCGTCGCGGAGGTCGACGAGCTCGACGAGCTCGTCCTGTCCTTCAGCGTGCCGGCCGAGCCGGGCAGCGACCCGGTGCCGGACATCACCGCGGACGTGCTCTTCGGTGGTGAAATCGTCGAAGCGCGCCAGGTCTCGGCGAGCCACGCGCAGTTCGTCATGCGGCTGCCGAACCCGTTGCGGCTCGGCCAGCGCCACGAGTACGGCATCCGGTTCACGCCGCGGCGCACGGCACTGCGGCCCTACTACGTGATGACGCCGCTGCGCCGCTGCGAGGAGTTCTCGGTACGGGTCCGGTTCGACCGCGCCGACCCGCCGTCGCGGGTGTGGCGGCTCAACGGCGTCCCCGGACGGGTGATCGACGACGGCGTCGACTCGGGCGACGCGCTGACCGTCAACCGGGTCGGCGAGGTGGGGCTCGAGTTCCACGACCTGCACCAGGGACTCGGCTACGGCCTCCAGTGGTCGTTCGGCTCCCGGGAGGAGTGAGGCGCCGTGCGCACCGTCCCGGTGGCCGCGACCGTCGTCCGGATCGGGATCGTCGCGCCGAGCCGCGGCCGCACCGCCCGCGCGGTGCACCTCGGGGTCACCCTGGACGCGGTGCTGGACGAGGTGTTCGAGCACGTCCCGGTGCCGTACCGCACCCCGACGTGGTACCGCAGGCCCGAGGGCGACAACACGACCTTGGTCATCCCGCCGACGGTGCCGCGCCGGTGGGTCGCGACGGGGCTCGTCGCGCTGCTGGACGACGCGCTGCGCCGCCGCAACCGCCACCTCAACGAGTTCGGCAGGCTGCGGCTGAGGCTGGCGGCCGACCACGGTGACGTCGTGCTGCGGCCGCCGTACTTCGGCGGTGCCGCGGTCGCGTTGTCGGTGTGGCTGTGCGAATCCGAAGCGCTGAAGGCGGCGTTGGTGGCGTCGCCGGAGGTGGACCAGCTGCTGATCGTCTCCGACCGGTTCCACGCCGCCGTGGCCGGCGACCTGGACGCCGCGGCGTTCCGGCGGGTCGTCGTCCCCGCCGGCGGCGAGCGCGAAATCGCCTGGCTGGCGGCAAGCCCGGATACTGGGACGCGGAATACCGGCGCGAGTGGCGGGTTGGCACCGTCGTAGGCGACGGAAAGGGGCCGGCGATGAGCACGTTCACGCAGGAGTGGCAGGACTGGAAGGCCCGGCGCGAGGCCGATCTGGCCGAGCCGCACGGCTGGCTCGCGCTGGTGTCGCTGGACTGGCTGACCGACGCGCCGCGCGAGTACCCCGGCATCCCCGGCCGCTGGTGGCAGGACGCGGACGCGGCGTACGTCGACCCGGCCGGCACCTCGCTGTCGCACGAGGGACAGGCGATCACGGACGTCCGGCGGTTCGAGCTGGTCAACAGCGGGGCGGGCACCCGGGTCCTGGCCGGTGACGTCGAGATCGAGGTGGCCCGCCGCTCGGGGTACCTGATCCGCGTCCACGACCCGAAGGCCGAGGTGCTGCGCGAGTTCCACGGGGTCCCGGCGTACGAGCCGTCGCCGTCGTGGGTGCTGTCCGGGCGGTTCGAGCCGTTCGTCGAGCCCCGGCCGACGACCGTGGGCGCGGTCGTGGAAGGCCTCAGCCACGTCTACACGGCACCGGGCGTCGTCCACTTCTCCCACGATGGAGTGGCGCATTCGCTGACCGCGTTCAACGGCAAGGAGGGCGGGCTCAGCATCCTGTTCACGGACGAGACGAGCGGGGTCACGACGTACGCGGCCAACCGGTCGCTGCCGGTGGGCGCGCCCGCGCCGGACGGGTCGGTGACCTTGGACTTCAACCGCGCGGTGAACCTGCCCTGTGCGTTCACCGACTTCGCGACGTGCCCGCTGCCGCCGGCGGGCAACCACCTGCCGTTCGCGGTCGAAGCGGGGGAGAAGACGCCGTACGAGCGCGGGTGACCCGTCCGGGGCCACCCGCGCCGGTCATTCAGTTTTCAGTGGGCGACGTCGATGACGACGCGGTTGGGCGAGGTGAGCGTGAAGACGTTCACCGCGGTCCGCGACCGCACCCCGATCCCGATCGTGGTGGCCGCCTCGAAGTCTCCGGTGACGGCGACGGCCATGACGTTGGCGAGGTTCCGCGTCCGGAACTTCTGCGGTCCGGTGTAGGTGGGGTTCCCGTTGGCGTCGTGCGCGACCAGGGCGAAGGCGGAGACGTTGATGAAGTACTCCCCGGTGAGCCACACGATCTCGCCGCTCGGGTCGGAGGTGAGCTCGTCGACGAGCTGGTAGCTGAGGGTCCCGGGCACGTTCCCGGCGGACAGGTCGAGCACGATCCGGTCGAACCCGGGGTTGAGCCCGGTCCGGATGTTGATCAGGGCGGGCGTGGTGGAAGCGGCCTGGGCCGGTCCCGCGGCGGCGAGCGTCCCGGCGAGCAGCAGCATGACGGCGGCGAGCGCGCGTCTGAGGGTCTTGGACATGGTGGGCCTCCTGGCGGAGCGAACCGGTGGAAGTCCCAGCGCTGGGTCTTCGGGGGACGTCCGGTTCGTCCGGTGCGTTGCCCGGTGAGCGGCTTTTGACACCTCAAGCGTTACCCGGCTGCTCCGATCGCGGCTCGCCGTGCTCGTCTCCCGGGACGTAGGTGAACCAGGAGATGCCGTGCCCGCCGACCGCGACGAGCCGGTCGTCGCTCAGCCACGCGCAGCCGGACACTTCGCCGTCGAGGCGGAACTCGGTGAGGCAGGCCCACGTCCGCGCGTCGAGGATGCGGAGGGCCCGGTCCTCCGTGACCACCGCGAGCAAGGAGCAGCCGGGAGACCAGGCACCCGCCTTGGCGTCGGCCTCCGCCGTCTTGAGTTCCCGCACCAGGGTCCAGGAACGGGTGTCCCAGTACTGCAGCTTTCCGTCCACGTGCACGATGAGGGCGCTTTCGTCCGGGACGATCAGGCTGCCGTCGGGCTCGGTGCCGAAGGTGAGGGTCTTGAGCGTCTTCCAGGTTCCGGTGTCGGCGATCAGCAGCCGGTTGCCGTCTTTGACGGCTATCCACGAGCCGGAAGGGGCGACGGTGGCTTCGAGGTAGTGAACGTCCCGGCTGCCGCGCTTGAACCGTCGCTTCAGCGTGTCCAGCCGGGAGTCCGGGACCTCGGGCACCTGGTCGTGGACCTGGAGCCCACCGGTTTCGCCCGCGGTCAGGACGACGGGATCGGCCCAGGTGCCGATGTTCCACGCGACCACGTGATCTTGCTGGGAGACGCAGACGATGTCGCCACCGATCGAGAGGTCGCGGACGTACCGGCCCGCCGGGTGGTTCAGGCTGTGCGACGACTGCCAGTTCCCGGTGTCGCTGACACACACCGAGCTGGTTCGTTCGGCCGCGAGGTGCCGGCCGTCGAGAGTGGTCTGGAGGGTGTCGATGCCGCCCAGGTACCGCAGCTCCTCCCGCGGTTCGGCGGACGCGGGGTCGTAGACGACCACCGAGTTCGCTTTGGCGACCGCCAGCCATGATCCGTCCGCCGGGGCGGCGCAGGCCTTGACCCCGCCGTCGCGGTCGCGGTCGATTCCGGTACGGGCGCGGGCCGGCGTCCACAACCGCAGTGTCCCGTCGCCGCCGGTCGACGCGAGCACCGAGCCGTCGGCGGTGAAGGCCAGCCGCCGGACCTCGGCGCCGTGCGCGGCGATGCGGCCCGTCGGCAGCCAGGTCCGGGTGTCCCAGAAGGTGACGATGCCGTCTTCGCCGCCGGTGGCGAGCGTGTGGCCGTCCGAGGAGAACGCCGCGGCGGTCAGGTCGAGATGATGGTGGAGCGTGTGCCACAGCTTGCCGGCGCGACCGGCGTCGTAGACGGACAGTCCTGTGATGCCGACCGCGGCGATCCACCGCTGGTCGGGACTGACCGCCACGTTGATGACGTAGGTGTAGGGCTCTTCAGGCAGGACGGTGTGCGTTCCGGCTTCGGGATTCCACAGTTTCAGGCCGTCACGGTCGAGGAGCAGCAACCGGCCCTCGACGACCGGAAGACAGGCACGCGCCGACTCCGGCACTTTGAACCCGCCCGTCTTCACACCGGTGGGCAAATCCCACGTGAAGACGTTGCCGTCGCTGTCCAAGGTGAACAGCTTTTCCCCGTCGGCCGAGAAGGCGAGGCTGGACAGCCAGGTGCTGTGTCCTCGGAGCACCGAGGTGGTTCGCCACGTTCCGGTGTCCCACAGCCGGATCGTCCCTTCGTCGTCCGCCGAAGCGAGCACCTTGCCGTCGGGGGAGAGCGCGAGTACGTCGTCGTCGATGTCCGGGGCGTCGACCAGCCGGATCAGCCGTCCGCTTTCGGGTTCCCAGAGCCGGATGCCGTCGTTCACAGCCACGGCCAGCCAGCTGCCGTCGGGGCTCAGTGCGCTGGCGCTGACCTGCCCTTCGGCGCCTTCGAGCACCCGGTTCAACGCGGGGTCCGGGAGGTCCGGCAGCGGCCGCCGCGGCACGAGACGGGGAACGCCGTCGACCGCTTTCAAGGCGGCTTCGCGGAGTTCTGCCAGCCAGTCCACCTGGCTCAGGCGTTGCGCCAGCGCGTTGACCACGGCGTGGTCGGGTGTGCCGGCGATCAGCAGATGCCCCATCTGGTCCAGGAAGCGCGTGAGGTCCGTGGCTGGTTCGGTGCGCACGAGAGCCAGGTCTTCGGCGATGGCGACCGGCCCGAACCGGCGCAGCTTGGCGATCACCCACGGCGGAGACGTCACCAGAGTGGACAGCTCGTCCGTGCGCTCGGCGCCGGCGAGGTGGTAGGCGAGGGTTCGCCAGAGGTGTTCCGCCGACGTGGGCAGGGTCCACCAGGGGACCGGCTGCCGGTCCGGTTCCGGCAGCGTGGCCGCCACGGCGTCCAGGAAGCTCTGGTGAAGAACCGTCAGCCGCTCGGTCCCGCATTCGTAACGCAGGTAGGTGCGCACGATGTCGTGCAGCCGGAGATCGGTCGTGCCCGCGCGCCGGGTGACGAGGGACAGCTCGGCCAGTTCGTCGCCCAGCCGCTCGCCGTCCTCGGGGGAGAGTCCCGCCGTCTTCTGCCAGAGCGTGGCCACCAGCTGCTGCGGGATCTCCACGTCCTCGGGGAAGATCGCCAGTTCCACCACCCGGTCGCGGCGATCGCCCAGCACCCCGAGCGACGACTCGAGCGTCGCGGCGACGGCGCGGTCGCGGCGCGCGGCGTCGGTGACGTCGAGTGCCGTGGGGCCGCGCTCCTGCAGCCGCCGAAGCAGCAGGCTCGCGGTGGCGGCGACATCGCTTCCGTCCCGGGCGGCCCGGCGTAGTGCGCCGTTGGCCAGCCCGAGGGCCAGCGGCCACCGGCCGGTGAGGTCGAGCAGCTGCTCGCGAAGCTCTTCGGGCAGTTCGGGGAGGCCGCCGGTGACCAGGTCGCGAGCCTGCTGCCGGCTCATCTGGTCCACCACGACCGCTTCCGCGCCGTCCGGCAGCAGATCGGGGATCCGGGTGGTGATCAGCAGCGTGCACCCGCGTCCGGCGTTGAGGAACGGGCGGAGCTGCTCGGCCGTCCACACGTCGTCGACGACGAGCAGCGAACGGCCCTTCTCCTCGAGGAGCTCGCCCAGGCGGAAGCCGGCCTGCTCGGGACTGGTCAAGCCGGGCCGCTGCCCGTCGATGCGCTCGATGAGGTCGTTGATCGTGTCGGCCAGCGCGGCACCGCGGACCTCCTGGCCGACCGTCACCCAGTCGATCCAGCTGAACGTGGCCTTGATGTCCGGCCGCTCGCAGACCTCGGCGGCGAGGGTCGTCTTGCCGAAACCGCCGGCACCGGCCAGGCCCGTGGTGATCCCGACCTGCCCGGCCTTGCCGCTCAGGAGGGGCCGCACGATGCGGGCCGTCAGCTCCGGGCGGGGCACGAACGCGCCACCGGGGCGGGGCACGGTCGAGATCACGGTGGATCCGCCGTGCCCGCGCCGCGGTGTCGCGCGCCAGATCTCGAGGCCGACCCAGGCGGCCGACAGCACGGCCAGTGCCACGAAGACGAGCCAGCTCCAGCCGGAAGTCAGGACGTTGATCGTGATGGCCACCGCGATGTTGGCGAACGTCGCCCCGGCCGCCGCCGCGGCCTGCTTTCGCTTCAAGCTCGCTCCAATGCGCGGGAACACCGGCCGTCCGCGTCATTAGGTATCACGCGGCCAAGCCGAAGTCACCAGCCGCGCTCGCGCCACTCCCGCAGCTTCGGCCGTTCCGCGCCCAGCGTCGAGTCGTCGCCGTGGCCCGGGTAGAACCACGTCTCGTCCGGCAGCTCCCCGAAGATCCGCGACTCGACGTCGTCGAGCAACGACGTGAAGTTCTCCGGCGACGCGGTCTTCCCCACCCCGCCCGGGAACAGCGAGTCCCCGGTGAACAGGTGCGGGATCCCGGCCGGATCGCGGTACAGCAGCGCGATCGACCCCGGCGTGTGCCCGCGCAGGTGGATCACCTCGAGCGTGATCCGGCCCACCGACAGCGTGTCCCCGTGCTCCACCAGGAAGTCCGGCGGCACCGGCAGCGGCGGAGCGTCCAGCGGGTGGGCCGCGGTGTTCGCGCCGTTGGCCCCCGCCACCGCGCCCAGTGCCTGCCAGTGGTCCTGGTGCTGGTGGGTCGTGACGACCGTCTTCAACGCGGGCCGGTCCGGGCCGTGGCCGATCAGGTCGGAGATGCGGTCCGGGTCGTTCGCCGCGTCGACGAGCAGTGCCTCGTTCGACTCCCGGCACACCAGCAGGTACGTGTTGTTGTCCATCGGGCCGACGGACAGCTTGGTGATGGTCAGCGCGTCCAGGGTCCGCCGGGTGGCGTCGCCGCCCGGGTCGACGTGCCCGGTGTAGGTCTCCACGATGTTCACCGTGCACACGGTAGTCGTTTCGTTCCAAGCGGTTCCACCCGCACAGGCGCCTGCCCGGTCCGCCACGTAGGCTTCCGGGCGACCCCGCCAGCCCGACCCCAGGACGACCGTGCCCACCTCGCCGACGCCGCGCCGGATCAGCTGGGATCTCCTCCGCGTAGTCGCCGTTTCGGCGGTGATCCTCGGGCACGTAACGCACCAGGGCGCCCTCCTGCACCCCGAGCTGACGGGGTACCCCGTAAGGGTGACCGCGCAGTTCGGCGCGGCGATCCTGCTCGTCATCTCCGCGTTCTTCGTGTGCGCGAGCCTCCGCAAGGGGCACCCGCGCCGGTGGTTGTGGAACCGCGTCGCGCGGCTCGTGCCCGCGTACTTCGTCGTCGTCCTCGTGACCTACGTCGTGACGCGGTGGGCGGCCATCTCCTTCAGCGGCCTGCCCTACCCGCCCGGCGTCGCCGGCTTCCTCTTCGGCGTGCCGCAGGGGCCGCCGGCGAACCCCTCGCCGTGGTACATCCCGACCGGGCTGGACCTGGTCGCCAACCTCGGCATGGTGCAGGAGTGGGGCATCCGCTGGGACGCCTTCTACTACCTCGACGGCTCCTACTGGACGTTGCCGGTGCAGCTGATGGCGTTCACCGGCGCGGCCCTGCTGTGGCCGCGGTCGTGGCGGACCCACCGGCTGACCGTCGCCCTGCTGTGGGCGCTGATCCTCGTCCCGCTCGTGCTCCGCTTCCTCGTCTTCGACCCCGCGACGGTGCGCCCGGTCGTCGACAGCTTCTACTACGGCCTGGGCCTGCACCGGCTGCACGTCTTCGCCATCGGGATCGCGATCTGGTTCTGGTCGCGGCGGCGCCTGGAGACGTGGCACGCCGCCCTGTTCGGGATCGCCGCGGTCGCCGCGCAGGACCTGCAGGTGTTCCCGCTGCACCGGGCGCTGCCGCAGGACGCCGAGCGCTGGCCGTCCACGATCGGGTTCGCCGTGCTGCTCCTGCTGGTCTGCCTGGCCGCCCGCGGCCCGGACTGGCGGTTCCCCGGGCTGGCCCGGATCGCCCCGGCCGTCACCTGGCTCGCGGGCATCTCGTATGGTCTTTATCTGGTGCACCAGGAACTGGGTTACATCCTGGCCCGCGCGCTCCTGAACGTCGGCGTCCCCGGCTGGCTGCGGCTCCCCGCGGTCCTGGCCGCCGCCGTGCTGGCGGGCTGGGCGGTCACCGTGGGGGTCGAACGCCCGGCCCACCGGTGGCTCACCAGCCGTCGAAAGTCCGAAGAACCGCAGGTCACAGCCTCGGAACCCGTTTCTGTCGGTGGTGGCTCGTAGCATGGTTGCGGCCACCCGTGCGCGCAGTTTCAACCAACACCGACCGGGTCGGCGACCGCAGCTGAGAATGACTGAGAATGACCTGAGAGGACCCTGGCGTGGCTGATCGCCTCGTTGTTCGCGGTGCCCGCGAGCACAACCTCCGCGGCGTGGATCTCGACCTGCCCCGCGACAGCCTGATCGTGTTCACCGGCCTGTCCGGGTCCGGGAAGTCGAGCCTCGCCTTCGACACCATCTTCGCCGAAGGGCAGCGCCGCTACGTCGAATCGCTGTCGGCGTACGCCCGCCAGTTCCTCGGGCAGATGGACAAGCCGGACGTCGACTTCATCGAGGGCCTCTCGCCCGCGGTGTCGATCGACCAGAAGTCGACTTCGCGCAACCCGCGTTCGACTGTGGGCACGATCACCGAGGTCTACGACTACCTGCGCCTGCTCTACGCCCGCGCCGGCAAGGCGCACTGCCCCACGTGCGGCGAGCCGATCAGCAAGCAGACCCCGCAGCAGATCGTCGACCAGGTGCTGGAGATGGACGAAGGCGTCCGCTTCCAGGTGCTCGCGCCGGTGGTGCGCGGGCGCAAGGGCGAGTACGTCGACCTGTTCGAGAACCTGCAGCAGCAGGGCTACGCGCGGGTGGTCGTGGACGGCACGGTCCACGCGCTCACCGACCCGCCGAAGCTGAAGAAGCAGGAAAAGCACCAGATCGCGGTGGTCATCGACCGGCTGAGCGTCAAGTCGAGCTCACGCCAGCGGCTCACCGACTCGGTCGAGACGGCGCTGCGCCTGGCCGACGGGCTGATCGAGCTCGACTTCGTCGACCTGCCGGAGAACGACCCGCACCGGATCCGCGGCTTCTCCGAGAACCTGGCCTGCCCCAACGGCCACCCGCTGGCCATCGAGGACCTCGAGCCCCGCTCGTTCTCCTTCAACTCGCCCTACGGCGCCTGCCCCGAGTGCACCGGCATCGGCATCCGCAAGGAGGTCGACCCGGAGCTGGTGGTGCCGGACGACGAGCTGTCGCTGGCCGAGGGCGCGATCGCGCCGTGGTCGGGCGGCCAGAGCGCGGACTACTTCATCCGGCTGCTCGAGTCGCTGTCGGAGACGATCGGCTTCCGGATGGACACGCCGTGGCGGCGGCTGCCCGCGCGCGCCCAGAAGGCGGTGCTGCACGGCGTCGACGAGCAGGTCCACGTCCGCTACAAGAACCGCTACGGCCGCCAGCGTTCGTACTACGCGGCCTTCGAGGGCGTCATCCCGTTCCTCGAGCGGCGCCAGGAGCAGACCGAGTCCGAGTACATGCGCGAGCGGTACGAGGGCTACATGCGCGAGGTGCCGTGCCCGGCCTGCCAGGGCACCCGGCTCAAGCCGGAGATCCTCGCGGTGACGCTGGCGCACAAGACCCGTGGTGACATGTCGATCGCCGAGGTCTGCGCGCTGTCCATCGCGGAGGCGTCGCAGTTCCTCGACGAGCTGGAGCTGGGCCAGCGCGAGACGATGATCGCCGGCGCGGTGCTCAAGGAGATCCAGGCGCGGCTGCGCTTCCTGCTCGACGTCGGCCTGACGTACCTTTCGCTCGACCGGGCGTCGGCGACGCTGTCGGGTGGTGAGGCGCAGCGGATCCGGCTGGCGACGCAGATCGGTTCCGGCCTGGTGGGCGTGCTGTACGTGCTGGACGAGCCGTCGATCGGCCTGCACCAGCGCGACAACCACCGCTTGATCGAGACGCTGACCCGGCTGCGGAACCTGGGCAACACGCTGATCGTCGTCGAGCACGACGAGGACACCATCCGCTCCAGCGACTGGGTGGTCGACATCGGCCCGGGCGCGGGCGAGCACGGCGGCCACATCGTCCACAGTGGACCGTACAAGAAGCTCTTGAAGAGCAAGGAGTCGCTGACCGGGCAGTACCTGTCCGGGCGCCGCAGGATCGAGGTGCCGGCCATCCGGCGGCCGATCGACAAGAAGCGGCAGCTGACCGTCGTGGGCGCGCGCGAGCACAACCTGCGCGGGCTGGACGTCTCGTTCCCGCTGGGCTGCCTGGTCTCGGTCACCGGCGTCTCCGGCTCGGGCAAGTCGACGCTGGTGAACGACATCCTCGCGACGGTGCTGGCGAACAAGCTCAACGGCGCCCGCCAGGTGCCGGGCCGCCACACCCGGGTGAACGGCCTGAACAACGTCGACAAGCTGGTGCGCGTCGACCAGTCGCCGATCGGGCGGACCCCGCGGTCCAACCCGGCCACCTACACCGGTGTCTGGGACCACGTCCGCAAGCTGTTCGCCGCGACGACCGAGGCGAAGGTGCGCGGCTACCAGCAGGGTCGGTTCTCGTTCAACGTCAAGGGCGGCCGCTGCGAGGCGTGCGCCGGCGACGGCACGATCAAGATCGAGATGAACTTCCTGCCGGACGTCTACGTCCCGTGCGAGGTCTGCAAGGGCGCCCGGTACAACCGGGAGACCCTCGAGGTGCACTACAAGGGCAAGACCGTCTCGGACGTGCTCGACATGCCCATCGAGGAGGCCGCGGAGTTCTTCGAGCCGATCAAGGCCATCCACCGCCACCTGCAGACGCTGGTCGACGTCGGCCTCGGCTACGTCCGGCTCGGCCAGCCGGCGCCGACGCTGTCCGGCGGTGAGGCGCAGCGCGTCAAGCTGGCCAGCGAGCTGCAGAAGCGCTCGACGGGCAAGACGGTGTACATCCTCGACGAGCCGACGACCGGCCTGCACTTCGAGGACATCAACAAGCTGATCGGCGTGATCAACGGGCTGGTCGACAAGGGCAACTCGGTGATCGTGATCGAGCACAACCTCGACGTGATCAAGACCTCCGACTGGATCATCGACATGGGCCCCGAGGGCGGCTCGGGCGGCGGCACGATCGTCGCCGAGGGCACGCCCGAGTACGTCGCCGAGGTCGAGGGCAGCTACACGGGCGAGTTCCTCCGCCACGTCCTCGTGGCCGAGTAAGCGGTCACCGCTCCTTGCCGGTGGTCTGGTGGACCACCGGCGAGAGCGGGCCGTAATACAGCGTCCGGAGCCGGTAGGCCGACCTCTCCTCGCCGGGGAGCAGCGAGAGCGCGCAGGTCGTCACGTTCGGGTCGGTCACCTCCACCGGGTCGAAGTCGGGCGCGCCCGGGCGCCGGATCTCGAGCAGGAACCCGGCTTCGTCGCTCGAACGGTCGGCCCAGGTGAAGGTCACCGTTTCGCCGGACGTCACCGCGTGCAGCTCTGTCGAGACCGGACCGGTGAACGGCTGCACCCGGTAGTAGAACGGCGTCTCCGGGATCAGGTCCGGGTGGTGGTAGCTCGTCGTGTGCGGCGGCAGGAACCGCAGCGTCGTCCACGGCCCGGCCGGGTCGTTCGCGTAGTCGACCCGGTGGCCGACGTCGTTGTGCGGCGAGTCGTCCGGCCAGCTCAGCACGATGTCCGTGGGCGAGGTCAGGGTCGCGGTGAAGGACGGCGGCGGCGCCGCGGAACAGCCCGCGGCCAGCAGCGCGGCGAACACGAGGGGTTTCGCGGACACGACGGCCTCCCGGACGGACGGGGGCGGCGGTGCGAACGTGATCAGCTTAGGAACGCGCCCGCACGGCGACAAGATCGTGCCGATCACCGGGACAGACCAATCCGGCGGCGAACCGGCACCGAATCGCGCGAAACCGGGCTGAACCGTTTCGCGTGGGCGGCCGTGTTCTGGGTGTCGAGGTCCGCCGGACGGCGGTGCCGCCCTCACCGAGGAGAGAACGTCATGAACCGTATCCGGCCGGTCGTCGCCAGCGCCGTCGCGCTGGTCGCCGTCGCCACGTTGTCGGCCTGCAGCGAGATGGCCTCCGGGGCCCAGGGACCGCAACACGGTGAGCCGGGCCACAAGATGCTGTCCGTCGGCACGGTCGCCGGCGTCGGCGCGGTGGTCACCGACGCCGACGGCAAGACGCTCTACCGGTTCGACAAGGACCTCTCCCAGCCGCCGACGTCCAATTGCGACGGAGAGTGCGCGACGCAGTGGCCGCCGATGCTCGCCGGAGTGGCGACGCCGATGCTCAAGGGCATCCAGGACACCCAGGTCGGCACGGTGACGCGCAAGGACGGCACCAAGCAGATCACGCTCAACGGCTGGCCGCTGTACGAGTTCTCCGGCGACAAGGTCACCGGCGACATGAACGGCCAGGGCGTCAACGGCGCCTGGTTCGCCCTGGCGCCGGACGGCAGCAAGATCACCGCGGGTAAGCAGGGCGGTCCCGCGGCCGGTGGCTCCGGGTACTGATCACCGACGGTTTTCCGGGCAAACGAGGAAGGACGGGCAGCCGATGAACACCATGGTCGCGCTGCGCTCGGCGCACGCACCGCCGGTGACACTGGGGGTTGCAGTACTGTCCTCGCCGACTCAGAACACCGTCGGGAGGACGAGGGTGGCCATAGGAGGCAGGCGGCCTAAGAAGGCCAAAGGTGAAGACCTCATTCGGCAGCTGTACGCCGAACACGGGCGAAGCCTGCTGGCCTACGCGACGAGGCTGACCGGTGATCGGGCGGCAGCCGAGGACGTGGTCCAGGAGACGCTCGTCCGAGCGTGGAAACACGCGGACGATCTGCAGAACGACGGGAAGGGCTCGGTGCGCGGCTGGTTGCTGACCGTCGCGCGCAACCTGGTCACCGACCGGGCACGGGCCCGGGCGGCACGGCCACAAGAAGTGGCCGAACCGGCCGAAGGCGTGCCGACCCCGTCCGTCGAGCGTGACCACGCCCAGGGCGTGGTCGACTCGATGACGGTGCTCGGTGCGATGGACGGGCTGTCCAACGAGCATCGAGAGGTCCTGGTGGAGATCTACTACCGGGGACGGACGGTGGCCGAAGCGGCGAGAACACTGGGCGTCGCACCGGGTACCGTGAAATCAAGGTCTTACTACGCACTAAGAGCACTCAGAGCAGCGATGATTTCGAGCGGAACGGAGGTGGCGCGATGAACTCGGTCGACGAGAGTCACACGCAGCTCGGCGCGTACGCCCTCGGCGCGCTCGACCCCGGGGAGGCGGCCGACTTCGAGCGGCGGCACCTGCAGACCTGCGCGCAGTGCCGGTTCGACCTGAACGAGCTCGTGGCGTTGCGCGAGTCGCTCGACGAGGTACCGCCCGAGGCGTTCCTCGACGGGCCACCCGAAGGCGGGGACCTGCTGCTGCAGAAGACCCTGCGCCGGGTGCGCGACGAAGAGGAGCGCGTGGCACCGGCCCGTTCGACGTCACGGCGGGGCCTGGCCCTGGTCGCGGCGGCGGTGCTGGTCGTGGCCGCGCTCGGCGGCGGGATCCTGGTGGGACGGCAGACCGGCTCGACCGGTCCCGACGTCGCGATCCCCGCGCCGCAGACCGATGTGCCCGGCACGAAGAACGCCGAAGGGCGGGACCCGACGACCGGCGTGCAGCTGGCCGCGTCGGTGGCCCCGTTCCAGGGCTGGGTCCGGGTCAACGTCGCCGTGAAGGGCGTCAAGGCCGGAGAGCAGTGCCTGCTGCAGGTCGTCACGAAGGAAGGCCAGGCGGTCACCGCCGGCAGCTGGAAGGTGTCCGAGAAGTGGGAGAGCCAGGGCTTCTCGCTCGACGGCTCCGCGCTGGTGGCACCCGACGACGTGAAGTCGGTCGACATCGTCACGGTGGACGGCCGGAAGCTGGTCTCGGCCCAGGTTTGACAGGCATGACGGGTGCGCAGTACCGGTTCCGCAGCACGTGGCTGCTGCCCGGAACCGCGCCCGAGCGGGTCTTCGGCGTGGTCACCGACCTCGCCGGCTACCCGAGGTGGTGGTCGGACGTCCGCGCGGTGCGCCGCGTGGACGACGACACCGCCGAGCTGGTTTGCCGGTCCCGGCTGCCGTTCCGGCTGATCGTCCGGATGCACCGGGACCACCAGGACGAGCGCACGGGCCTGATGCGGGTCAGGCTCAGCGGCGACCTCGACGGGACCCTGGCGGGAGCGGTCCGCGCGGCGGGCGCGGGCACGCTGCTGGAGATCACCCAGGACGTCCAGGCCCGGAAGGAGTTGCTGCGGCGCCTCGACACGGTGGCCCGGCCGCTGTTCCGCGCGAACCACGCGCTGATGATGCGGCGGGGCCACCGTGGACTTTCGGCCTACCTCTCCCGTGATCGAAGCGCCGGCTCGCGTGATCAGGAGGTCGACTCACGTGATTGAAGGGACGACACGCCGGGCTGGCCGTGTCGTCCCTTCAATCACGAGTGTCGACCCTCGGATCACGCGAGCCGGCGCTTCCGTCACGCCTGACCGGCGACGCAGACCTCGGGTTCGGGAGCGGCGGCGGAGATCCGGCGGGGGCGGCGGGCCAGGACCAGGCCGCCCAGCGCCACCGCCGCGATCAGGAAGCCCGCGCTGACGCCGTACGCCAGCTGGAACCCGGCCGCCAGGGCCTCGCGGTGGTCCACCCCACCGAGGCTGGCCGTCCGAGAGGCGGCCACCGTGGCCAGCACCGCCGTACCGACGGCCGCGCCGACCTGCTGGGTCGTGTTGATCAGGCCGGACGCGGCACCGGCGTCCGCGGCCGGGACGTCCGCCATCGCCAGCCCCATCAGGGCCGGGATGGCCACGCCGGCGCCGAGGCCCATCAGGAGCAGCGGCGGCAGGACGTCGGCGAAGTAGGAGCCCGACACCCGGGTGAGCAGCAGCAGGCCCACGATCACCAGGCCCAGCCCCGTCAGCAGCACCGCCCGCGGCCCGAACCGCGCGGTGACCTTGTCCGCGAAGCCGAGCGACGCCACCGCGATCACCAGCGGCACCGGCAGGAACGCGACACCCGTGCCCAGCGCGTCGAGGCCCAGCACCTGCTGCAGGTACAACGCCGTGACGAACTGGAAGCCGAGCATCCCGGCGACCATCAGCACCATCACCAGGTTCGCGCCCGTCACCGCGCGGAGCCGGAACAGCCGCAGCGGCAGCAACGGCGTCCGGGCCTTCGCCTGCCGCACCACGAACGCGGCCAGCAGGACGACCGCCGCGGCCAGCGCACCCCACACGGCGGACGAGATCGCGTACACGCCGAGCATCACCGCGCCGGTGACCAGGACCGCGCCGAGGACGTCCAGGCCCGCCCGCAGGCCGGTGCCGCGGTCCGCCTCGACCACCCGGACGGCCAGCAGCAGCGCGACCACGCCGATCGGCAGGTTGACGTAGAACGTCCAGTGCCAGTTCAGCGCCTGGGTGAGCGCGCCGCCCGCGATGAGCCCGATCGACGCGCCCGCCGCCTGCGTGAAGCTGTAGACGCCGATCGCCTTGGTCCGCGCCCGCGGCTCGGGGTACATCGTGACGATCATGCCCAGCACCACGGCCGACGCGAGCGCACCGCCGATGCCCTGGACGAACCGCGAGACGACCAGGACACCCGCGTCGGAGGCCAGACCCGCGACCAGGGAAGCGAAAGTGAACAGCGCCAGCCCGCCGAGGAAGACGCGGCGGCGGCCGATCAGGTCGCCCAGGCGGCCGGAGATCAGGAGCAGGCCGCCGAACGCGACCAGGTAGGCGGTGAAGACCCAGGAGAGCCCGGCGGGCGTGAACCCGAGGTCGGCCTGGATCGCGGGCAGCGCCACCGCGACGATGCTGCTGTCCAGCACGACCATCAGCGAGGCGGCGCAGAGCACCGCCAGGGCGAGGCCGCGGGAGCGGGTGGGGTGGTTCTCGGCCATGTCAGGCCCCTCCAGTCGAGATTCCCCTGGTCGTTGCCAGGGCACTTCTTGTAACAGTGCCCATCATGTGTGACCATGACTGCGCCGGGAAGGAGGCACTTTCATGTCCCAGGGGAACATCGATGTACCTGTCCAGGCAGTCGAGGTGGACCCGGAAAAACTCGACGTCTGCACGGTGCTGGAGGTCATCAACCGGATCAGCGGCAAGTGGGCGATCGGCATCCTCCTGGAGGCCACGCGGGGCCCGGTGCGGTTCACCGAGCTGGAGCGCTCGGTCGAGGGGATCAGCCGCCGGATGCTGACGTTGACCCTGCGCAACCTCGAGCGGGACGGCCTGCTGGTCCGCACGGTCTACCCGACCGTCCCGCCGCGTGTGGAGTACGAGGCCACGCCGATGGCGAAAGAGCTCTACCAGTCGCTGAACGGCCTGCTCGGCTGGGCGGAGCGGCACCGCGACGAGATCGCCGCCGCGCGCGTCGTCTACGACGCCCAGGCGGGCTGAATTCTGCTTGCCCAAGAACGTGGAACGGGCCGCAGTGCGAGGTCGGGGAGACTCGCACCGCGGCCCGCGGTGGTTCGTGCTCAGCGGGGGCAGTGAGCACGAACGTCAGGGGGTCAAGCCGGGACCTTTTCGCCCTCCGGCTCGGTTTTCACCGGCTCGTGCTCGTCGAGCATCGTGGCTTCGTCGAACGGTTCCTCGCCGGCGAACACCCGCTGGGCCTGTTCGCGGTCGAACTCCTTCGTCCAGTTTCCGATGAGGACGGTCGCGACGGCGTTGCCGGCGAAGTTCGTCAGCGCGCGGGCCTCCGACATGAACCGGTCGATGCCGAGGATGAAGCCGACGCCGTTGACCAGCTCCGGCCGGTGCGACTGCAGGCCGCTGGCGAGCACCGCGATGCCCGAGCCGCTGACGCCCGCCGCGCCCTTCGAGGCGAGGATCATGAACAGCAGCAGGCCGATCTGCGAGCCGATGGACAGCGGCTCGTCCTGCGCGGAGGCGATGAACAGCGTCGCCATGGTCAGGTAGATCGCGGTGCCGTCGAGGTTGAACGAGTACCCGGTGGGCACGGTGATACCGACGACCGACTTGCCGACGCCGAGGTGCTCCATCTTCGCGATCAGGCGCGGCAGCGCCGACTCCGACGACGACGTCGAGAGGATCAGCAGGAACTCGCGGCGCAGGTAGTTGAGCAGCTTCAGGATGCTCACCCGCGCGCCCATCCACAGGACGGCACCGAGGACGCCGAAGACGAACACGAGGCAGGTCAGGTAGAACCCGATCATGATCACCGCGAGGCTCTTCAACGCGTTGAGCCCGGTCGCGCCGACCACCGCGGCGATGGCGCCGAACGCGCCGATCGGGGCGGCCCACATGATCATCGCCAGGATCCGGAACACCAGCCGCTGGATGTGCTCGATGCCGCGCAGGATCGGCGCGCCCTTCGGGCCGAGCTTCTGCAGCGCGAAGCCGACGAGCAGGGCGACCAGCAGCGTCTGCAGCACCTGGCCTTCGGTGAAGGCCGAAACGAGTGTCTTCGGGATGATGCCGAGCGCGAACTCCACCGGGCCGGCCGAGCCGGTCGCCGAGTCGTGCGCCTTCTTCACGTCGCCCGCGTTCAGGTGCAGCCCGCTGCCGGGGTGCAGCAGGTTGCCCACGATCAGGCCGATCGCCAGCGCGAACGTCGACATCGCGATGAAGTAGACGAGCGCCATCAGGCCGATCTTGCCGACCTTCGCCGCCTTCGCGACCGACCCGACGCCGATCACGATGGTGCAGAAGATGATCGGCGAGATCATCATCTTGATCAGGTTGACGAAGCCGTCGCCCAGCGGCTTCAGGCCCTTGGCGAAGCCGGGGAAGAGAAAGCCGACCGCGATACCCAGCAAGACCGCGACGATCACGGCCAGGTAGAGGTAGCGGGTCTTGTCGCGGCGCGGCGCCGCGTCGGGGGTCGGTGTAGGCACCGTTGCCTCCAGCTAGGGGTGGTCCAGGTTGCGGCACACTGTAAGCGCAGTTCGGTGATCCGGCTCACTTGTGTTCATTGAGTTCGTGTGATGATCGACCGTCTCGTTCGGACACCGGCGCGCGTGTGTGCTGGTATGAGGAGGTGCCCCCGACGTTGCGGTCCCACTGGAGCCTGGCGCGCCAGCTGCTCGTGCTGCAGCTCGCGGTGCTCTGCGTGCTGGCGGGCGCCGGGATCACCTTCGCCTGGCTCGACGCGGGACACGCGGTCCAGCAGAACGCCGAGGACCAGGTGCGCGCGGTGGCGCTGACGATCGCGGACGCGCCCAGCGTCGTGGCGGCGGTGGGGACGCCGAACCCGAGCGCGACGCTGCAGCCGCTGGCGCTGCGCGTGCAGCACGACACCCAGGTCGACTTCATCACGATCATGAGCCCGGCCGGGATCCGCTACACGCACCCGACCCCGGCGCTGATCGGGCAGCCCTACATCGGGAACATCGGCAAGGCCCAGCGGGGCGAGCCGCTCACCGAGACCTACACCGGCTCGCTCGGCCCGTCGGTGCGCACGGTCGTGCCGGTGTTCGACGCCGGCCACCGGGTGATCGCGCTCGTCGCGGTCGGGATCAAGGTCGCGGCGATCTCCGCCGAACTGCGCGAGCGGCTGTGGCCGCTGTTCGGCGTCGCGGGGGCGGTCCTGCTGGTCGGCGCGCTCGGCGGCTGGCTGATCAGCGCCCGGCTGCGGCGCCAGACCCGCGGTGTCGCGCCGGACGAGCTGAGCAACCTCTTCGAGTACCACGAAGCCGTGCTGCATTCGGTCCGCGAAGGCGTGCTGCTCGTCGACCGCGACGGGCGGATCGGGCTCTGCAACGACGGCGCACGGACCCTCCTCGGCCTCGACACCGATCCCGTCGGGCGCGAGCTGGCCGCGCTGGGACTGCCCGACGGGCTGGCCGAGGCGTTCACCTCCGCCGAGAACCGGGCCGAGGAGCTGCACCTGACGGATTCGCGCGTGCTGCTGGTCAGCACGACGGCGGTCCGCTCGGGCGGCCGCGCGCAGGGCACCGTCGTCGTCCTGCGCGACCACACCGAGCTGCAGACGCTCACCGGGGAGCTGACCACCGCCCGTGGCCTCGCCGAGGCGCTGCGGTCGCAGGCGCACGAGGCGGCGAACCGGTTGCACACGGTCGTTTCCCTGGTCGAGATCGGCAAGCCCGAGCAGGCCGTCGAGTTCGCGACCGCCGAGCTGGCGCTGGCCCAGGAGCTGACCGACCGGGTCGTCGGCGCGGTCGCCGAGCCGGTGCTCGCCGCGTTGCTGCTGGGCAAGGCCGCCGAGGCGAGCGAGCGCGGGGTCGAGCTGACGGTCACCCCGGACACGGTGATCGACGACGCGTCCCTCGGCGTCGCCGCCCGCGACCTGGTGACCATCCTCGGCAACCTGATCGACAACGGCCTCGACGCGGCCGTGCGGGGCACCGGTCACCCCAAGGTGGTCGTCACCGCCCGCTCCGACGAGGGCGGCCTGCTGCTGCGCGTGGCCGACAGCGGACCCGGCGTCCCCGAGGACGCCGACGTCTTCCGCCGCGGCTGGTCGACGAAAGCCGGCGACGGCCACGGACTCGGGCTCGCGCTCGTCGGCCAGGCGGTGCGCCGCTACGGCGGTACGGTCGACGTCGGACGGGACGGCGGCGCGGTGTTCACCGTCCGGCTGCCGCGGCAGGAGGCGGACCGGTGATCCGGGTGCTGGTGGTGGAGGACGAGCCGGTGGCCGCCGAGGCGCACCGCGTCTACGTCGAACGGCTCCCGGGCTTCTCGGTGGCGGGCGTGGTCCACTCGGGCGGCGAGGCCCTGCGGTTCTGCGAACGCGAGCCGGTCGACCTGGTGCTGCTCGACTTCTACCTGCCCGACACGCACGGGCTGGCGGTGTGCCGTTCGCTGCGCGCGGCCGGGCTGCCGATCGACGTCATCGCCGTGACGTCGGCGCGCGACCTCGGCCTGGTCAAGGCCGCGGTGTCGGTCGGCGTGGTGCAGTACCTGCTCAAGCCGTTCACCTTCGCCACGCTGCGGGAGAAGCTCGAGCGCTACGCCGAGTTCCGCGACGCGTCCGGCGAGGTCACCGGCCAGGCGGAGATCGACCGGGCCCTCGGTGCCTTGCGCACGACCGAGCAGCCGCCGTTGCCGAAGGGAATGAGCGTCCAGACCCTGGAAGCGATCACGGACGCGCTTTCCGGTGCGGCGGAAGGACTTTCCGCGGGCGCGGCGGCGAGCGCGATCGGCGCGTCCCGCGTGACGGCCCGGCGGTACCTGGAGTACTTGGCGGACAACGGAATGGCCCACCGCGAGCCGCACTACGGCCAGGTCGGGCGGCCCGAGGTCTGGTACCGGCTGACTCGCGTGTGACGGCCCATCCCACGGTCCCGACTTCCGGCGGGTTCCGGCGCTCCGACCGGTGCGGTAGACCGGAAAGAACGCCGACCAGGGGAGTGCCGCCATGCGGAAATGGGCCGGGTTCGTCGCAGCGTTCGTACTGTCCCTCGGGCTCGCCACTCCGGCGTACGCGGCGGAGCCCGCGGCCACCGTCACCGAGGTCCAGGTGACCGGTCCGGTCGCCCAGCGGTTCAACCTCGTTGTCCTCGGGGACGGCTACACCGCCGCCGAGCAGCCGAAGTTCTTCGCCGACGTCGAGCGGCACGTCAGCACCCTGTGGTCGCTCGAGCCGTTCAAGTCCTACCGCAGCTACTTTAACGTCTACGCCGTTTCCATCACCTCACCGGAGTCCGGTGTGGACTGTGACCCCTCGCTCGACGCGCCGCGGCGGAACACCCCGCTGGACATGGGTTTCTGGGGCGGCTGCAACCCGCAGAGCGTGCAGCGGCTGCTGACCGTCGACGACGCGGCCGCCCAGCGGTACGCCGACCTCGTGCCCGGCACGACCCCGGCGAACCGGCAGATCCTGGCACTGGGCAACAGCGAGACCTACGGCGGCGCGGGCGGCACCTACGCGACGGCGTCCGGGGGCAACGCGTTGTCCGCGCTGATCTCGCCGCACGAGCTCGGCCACTCCCTCGGCGGCCTCGACGACGAGTACGACTACTACGCCCGCAACGTCCCAGGCGGCGCCTACGAAGGCGGCGAGCCGGACTCGATCCACCACACCCTGCTGACCGAGCCGCAGATGCGCGCTCAGCACGCGAAGTGGTGGCGCTGGCTGGGCGAGCCCAGCGAGGCCGGCGGCACGATCGGCCGCTTCGAAGGCGGGCTGTACACCCAGACCGGGGTGTGGCGGCCGAGCAGGCACTCGATGATGAAGACACTCGGCTACGCGTTCGACCAGGTCGGCCGCGAACGGATGACGCAGCGCATCTCGGCGAAGGTCCCGCTGATCGGCGGCGGCACCCCGGCCGGGACGATCGGCGCCGACCGCGTCGTCCGGGTGCGCCCGCTGCACCCGGTGAGCCACCGCCTGGACGTCACGTGGACGCTCGACGGCACCAGGCTGCCCGGTCGTGACGCGGTCGACCTGCGCCGCGAGCACGTCAAGCCGGGCAAGCACACGCTGACGGCGACGGTGACCGACCCGACGCCGTTCGTCCGCGACCCGGCCGCTCGGCCGACGGCGACCCGCACCTGGACGGTGGACACCGCGGTGGTCACGCCGCCGGCCGGCGGACCGGCGGTGGTGGCGTCGACGCCGGTGTCGCGACCGGTCGGCGCCCACGACGTCGTCTACGTCGAAACCGGCGAGCCGACCGGCTCGATCCCCGAGGTCCTGTGGACGCTCGACGGCCGCCTGGTGGGGACCGGCTCCGACATCGCCCTGGACGCGCCCCGCGGCTCGCACACGCTGACGGCGACGACGGGCGGCACGACGTTGACCTGGACGGTGGACGCGACCGGCCCGACGACCACGGCCGAGCTGCCCCCGGGCACCGTGTACCACGGTTCGTTCACGATGCGCCTGAAGTCGCCGGACGGCATGCCGGAGTTCCGGGTGGACGGCGACGGCTGGCACAAGTTCTACGGCTGGCCGACGGACCCGGAGGCGCCGTACCTGTTCACCCCGCGCGGCACGGAGATCGACGGCCTGGCATACGGAAATCTCGGCGAGGGCGGCCTGACGGTGTCGCCGTTCTCCGAACGCAAGCCGGGCTACGGCACGCACCGCATCGAGTACCGCTCCATCGACGCGGCGGGGAACGTGGGCCCCACGAAGTCGGTCACGGTTACGCTGCTGCCGTAAGCAAGGGAGGGCGGGGGAGGTTTCCGGGGCGAGGGTTCTGGCAAAGTCGTAGCGTCCCCGTTTCAGGTGCCTCACCGGCGTGAACGGCACGCTGAGGGCGGGGGAAGTTAGCGTGGCCGTCCCGGCACTCCCGGCCGCGTCTGCCACGGATGCGGACCGTCCAGCGGCCGGTACTCGACGCCCAGCGCGTCGAGCCGCGGCAGGTGGTGGTCTCGCAGGCGCGGCAGGAACTCCGCGTAGTCCCGCGGCCCGCTGCTCCACGCCACTTCCGCGAACGCCGACAGCCGCGGGAACGCCATGTAGTCCACCCGCCGGACGCTGTCGAGGTGCTCGGTCCACACCTGCGCCTGGACACCGCGCAGCCGTGGCCCGCTCAGCGCCGGTTCGTACGCGTAGACGTCTTCCAGCGTGTGCACCGCGCCGACCGGGATCGGCTCATCCGGGTGCTCGGACTGCCGGTGGTCCAGATACACGTGCTGATCCGGGCACATCACCACGTCGTGCCCCGCCGCGGCCGCCTGGATGCCCGCGTCCTCGTCGCGCCAGGCGGCGATCACCATCGGCGGCAGCCCGTCGATGTCGAGGACCTCGTCCCAGCCCATCGGGGTGCGGCCGCGCGCCACCAGGTACTCGGCCAGCTGCCGGACGAACGCGCGGTGCTCGTCGGTCGCGCCCGGCGTCTCGTCGCCGCCCAGGGCGATCACCGGGGACGGGAAGATCTCCAGCAGGTGGTCGAACACCGTCCGGAAGAAGTCCAAAGTAGACGAAACTGGCGAAAGCAGCGAGGTGCTGATGCCCCATTCGGTCCAGACCTCGTAGGACGACGAAGTGCCCAGAGACGGGTAAGCCGCCAGCGCCGCCCGCGCGTGCCCGGG
Organism: Amycolatopsis vastitatis; assembly: GCF_002234595.1. Classification (GTDB taxonomy): domain Bacteria; phylum Actinomycetota; class Actinomycetes; order Mycobacteriales; family Pseudonocardiaceae; genus Amycolatopsis; species Amycolatopsis vastitatis. The sequence goes on along the minus strand of NZ_NMUL01000042.1, from coordinate 34,567 downwards.
GATGTCGATCTCCGGCACGACCGTGATGGCCCGCGAAGCGGCGTAAGCGACGATCTCCCGCAGGTCGTCGCCCGTGTAGAAGCCGCCGTGCGGACGCCCGTCCTGGGCGCCTCCGCTGCCCACCATCGACGAGGGCCGCCAGCCGCCCACCGACGTCAACCGCGGGAACGCCGGGACCTCGAAGCGCCAGCCCTGGTCGTCGGTGAGGTGCAGGTTCAGCACGTTCAGCTTGTGCGCCGCGAGCAGGTCGACGAACCGGAGGACTTCCGCTTTGGTCCGGAAGTGCCGGGCGACGTCGAGCAGGCACCCGCGCCAGCCGAACCGCGGGTGGTCCTCGACCACCCCGCACGGCAGCGACGTCGGCGCGAAGCCGGCCAGCCGGAACGCGGACGGCCCCGCCAGCTGGCGCAACGTCTCCCGGCCGTGGCACTCCCCGGCGGAGCCGGCCGCTTCCAGCACGACGCCGGAAGGGGAAATCGAGAGCCGGTAGCCCTCCGGCGGCAGGGCGGCGGGCCGGACGTCCACAGTGGACGGCCAGGGGCACGAACCCGGCTCGGGCGTCACCGAAACCGGGCGGGGGAGCAGCGTGTCGAATGACATGTCAGCCCTTCACGGCGCCGGCCATGCCCGACACCAGCCGTCGTTGGACCAGGACGAAGAACACCAGCACCGGGATCGTCATGAGCGTCGAAGCGGCCATGACCGCGCCCCAGTCGGTGTCCTCCGGCTTGAAGAACACCAGGATCGCCTGTGGCAGCGTCTGGTTCTCGGTCTTGGAGATGATGAACGTCTTCGCGAACAGGAAGTCGTTCCAGGCGTGGATGAACGCGAGCACGCTCACCGCGACCAAGCCCGGCGCCACCAGCGGGAACAGGATCTGCCAGGTGAACCGCATCCGCGACGCGCCGTCGAGCTTCGCGGCCTCTTCCAGCTCCACCGGTACAGCCGCGACGAACCCGCGCAGCATCCAGATCGCGAACGGCAGGCTGAACGCCAGGTGCACCAGCACCAGCGAACCCAGCTCGTTGAGACCCAGCGCCGGTACCGCGCCGCCGAGGGACCGCATCAGGAAGAACAGCGGGATGGTCAGCGCCTCGACCGGCACCATCTGGGCGACGAGCGTCATCACCAGCAGCACCGTACGGCCCTTGAAGGAGAACCGCGTCAACGCCACCGCGGAGAGGAACGACAGCAGCAGCGACAACACCACGACGACCAGCGCCACCACCAGGCTGTTGACGAAGTACCGCCCGAAGCCCGACACCGTGAGGACCCGCGAAAAGCTGTCGAACGACGGGTGGAACGTCCACGGCTTCGGGTTCGCCGCCTGGATCTCGCCCGGCGGCTTGATCGCCGACAGCAGCATCCAGTACAGCGGGAAGGCGACGACCCCGGCGATCACGACCGTGACGACCTCGGCGACCAGCCGGCCAGGACGGTTCACAGCCATGCCGCGCTCCGGCGCTGCGTCCGGACGTACAGCCCGGTGACCGACAGCAGCAACAGCGTCATGACGACTCCGATCGCCGAGCCGAGGCCGTATTCCTGCCCCGCGAAGGCCTGCTGGTAGGCGTAGACGTTGAGCACGAGGTTGCGCCCGGCCACGCCACCGCCGTTGGTCATCACGTAGATCTGGGTGAAGACCTTGAAGTCCCAGATGATCGACTGCACGGTGGCGATCATCAGCAGCGGCCGCACCATCGGCAGGACGATCGTCCACGTCGTGCGCCACGCCGACGCGCCGTCCAGCGACGCCGCTTCCAGGACCTCGTCCGGGATGCCCTTGATCCCGGCGTACATCGTGACCAGCACGAACGGGAACGAGCACCAGATCACCTCGGCGGCGACCAGCCCGAACGCGCCGAGCGTGCCGAACGTCCACGAGTGGTGTTCGAAGGGGAGCCCGAGCCCCGAGAGCACCTCGTTGACCAGGCCGAAGTCGGTGTCGAACAGGAACAGCCAGACGTAGGAGCCCGCGATCGCCGGGGTCGACCACGCGCCCAGCGCGGCCAGGAACAGCAACATCCGGGGGAGCGAGCGCACCCGGCTCGCCAGCACCGCGAGCCCGGTGCCGACGATCAGCGAACCGGCGACGCAGGCCGCGGCGAACCCGATCGTCTTGCCGAGCACCGTCCAGAACTGCGCCTGGGACAGCAGATCGGTGTAGTTCGCGAAGCCGAGGAACACCAGCGGCGCGTTGCCCGCGGCCTGCGGCTGGCCGTAGTCGTAGAACGAGATCAGGACCAGCTGGTAGATCGGGTAGGCCAGCAGCGCGGCGAGCAGGATGCCCGCCGGGGCGAGGTAGAGCGCGGCGGCCCGGCCGTCCCGCCGCCGCGTCTTCCGCGGCACGGCGACGGGACGGACCTGCTGGGCCACCACTAGCCGAAGGCCTTGTCCATCGCGGCGGCCGCGTCGGCCAGGGCCGCCGACGGGTCCTTCCCACCGGTCGCGATCTGCTGGACGGCCGTCGGCAGCACGTTCTGGCTGTCGATCTTCGACCACGCCGGGGTCGCCGGGACGAACTTCGTCCCCGCCTTGAGGGTCTCGACGAACGGCTTGAGGAACGGGTCGTTCGCCGCGAGCTTCTGCTGCACGCTGCTCAGCGTCGGCAGGTTGCCCATCGCCGTGTACATCTTCTCCTGGTACTTCGCGCCGCCGAGCAGCTCGGCGAACTCCAGCGCCAGGCCGCGGTGCTTGCTCGCCTTGAACACGCCGAGCAGGTTGCCGCCGGCGAACGCCGGGGCGATGCTGCCCGCGGTGGCGCCCGGCAGCGGCACGACGGCGTACTTGCCCTTCACCGCGCCCTGCTCGACGGCCTTGCGGTTGAAGTCGCCGCCGATGGTCATCCCGGCCTTGCCGCCCGCGAACGCCGTGACGCTCTGCGTGCCGGTCAGGTTCGCGCACTGCGCCGGCGGGCAGATGTCGTCCTTGAGCAGGGCCGCGTACTGCGTCACGCCGGCCTTGGCCTGCTCACCGGTCACGGCCGACTTCCACTTGTCCCCGTTCTGCTGCGCCAGCTCCCCGCCGTTGGCCCAGAGGAAGGGCAGCATCGCGTAGGTGTACTTGCCGCCGACGGCGATGCCGTAGAGGTCCGGCTTGGCGGCGCGGATCCGGCGGGCGGTGTCGGTCAGCTCGGCGAGCGTCGCGGGCGGCTTGAGGCCCAGCTCGGTGAAGACGTCGCTGCGGTAGTACAGCGCGCGGACGCCGGTGTACCAGGGCAGGCCGTAGGTCTTGCCGCCGGACTTCGCCGTCTCCAGCACGGACGGGATGAGGTCCTTGCCCTCGCTCCACGACGCGAGGTCGCCGGTCAGGTCGGCCAGCGCGCCGGTGGCGGCGTATTTCGAGACGTCGGTGTTGCCGAACTCGGCCACGTCCGGCGCGTTGGCCGGGTCGTTGAAGGCGCCGGAGAACTTGTCGGCGCGGCCTTCGACGGGCACCCACTGGACATCGACCTCGACGCCCTGGTGGGCCGCCTTGAACTCGGCGATCGCGTCCTTGACCGCCGCCTCCTTCGGCGCGCGGTTGGCCTCGTCGAACAGCCAGACGCGAACGGTGCCGGTCTTCTCGTCGCTCCCGGAGCCGGCGGGCGCGGACTGGGTAGGCGCGCAGCCGGCCAGCAGGGCCAGCCCGGCTACGACGGGCAGAGTGCGGCGAAGCCTCATGAGGAACCTCCCGTAGGTGCCCTCGTGAGTGCGTAACAGTGTTCTAACACTGTTACGCACTCACGAGGGTTTGGGGTCAGGCGAAGTGGACGGAGTTGACGCTGCCGACGGCGAGGTTCCCGGCGACCGCGCCGGGCAGGCCGGTGGCCGGGTCGCGCGGCAGCCAGGTGACCGTGCCGGAACGCTGGTTCGAGACGTAGAACCACTGCCCCTCGGGGTCGATCGCGAGGTGCCGCGGCCAGTTTCCACCACTGGACACAGTGGACACGAGCTTGACCGCGGCGCCGTCCGGTGACACCGAGAAAGACGCGATCGTGTTCGGCCCGCGCACCGTGGCGTGGAGCAGTTTCGCGTCGGGGGACACGAGGATCTCGCCCGGGAACCGGTCACCCGTGGTGCCGGACGGCACCGCGGGCACCACCGAGAGCGCTTTCAGCCTTCCGGAAGCGGCGTCCCAGCTCGCCACGGTGATCTCCGCGCGCAGCTCCTGCAGGATGTAGGCGAACCGGCCGTTCGGGTGGAAGGCGAGGTGCCGCGGCCCGGCCCCGGACGGCAGCTTCAGCTGCTGGTGCAGCGAAAGCTTCCCGGTGGCGACGTCGAGCGAGTACACGTAGACCGAGTCGGCGCCGAGGTCCACCGACAGCACCCAGCGGCCGGTGGGGTCGTTGACGACCTGGTGGGCGTGGGCCTGCCCGGAGTCGGCGTGGTGGGTCACCAGGTCGGTGGCCGCTCCGAGCTTGCCCCCGCCGAGGATCGGCAGCACGACGACGCTGCCCGAGCTGTAGTTCGCCGCCAGCACGTACTTCCCGCTCGAATGCACCGAAAGGTGCGTCGGCGCGCCGCCCTTCGACGAAACCTTGTTGATCAGCTTCGGTTTCGTGACGTCGGCGATGTTCAGCGCCGAGACGTATCCGGCCGGGTCGCCTTCGTTGGTGACGTACAGCGTCTTGCCGTCGGCGCCGCGGTCGAACCACGACGTGTCGGTGATCCCCGGGACGGTCCGGACCGGGGTCAGCGCCGCGCCCGAACGGGTGGCGACGTCGAGGCCGTGCCCGGTCGCCCCGGTGGTGTAGCTGCCGATGTACACGGTCGTTCCGGCGAAGCAGCCCTTCTCCGTGGTGGCCGCGTCGGCGAACTGCGTGCCGAGAACGGTGGCCGCGCCCGCGGCTCCGGCGGCGCCGAGGAACGTGCGGCGGGAAAGTCCGGTCATGGTCGTTGTCTCCCAACGGGTTCGAGGCGGCTTGCTCCAGTATGGTCTAGACCACAGCCATGAGCAATGCCGAAACCCCGAATCCGGAAACGGAAAGCACGGTTTCCAGCGCGGTCCAGGACTTGAGCGTCTGCGGCACGGTGAGGTTGAAGTACCGCGAAACGATCCAGAACCCGCCGTCGTTCACGTGCGAGGCGATGATCGACCCGGCGGAGATCGCCATCACCAGCAGGGCCAGCTGGATCTGCGAATACCCGAGCTGGGCCACGGTCGGCGCGATGATCCCGCTGGTGGTGACGATGGCTACGGTGGCCGAGCCCTGCGCGATGCGCATGCCGCAGCTGATGACGTACGCCGCGAGCAGCACGGGCAGCCCGGCGTCGTGCAGGGAGTCGGCCACGGCCTTGCCGATCCCGGTCGCCGACAGCACCGCGCCGAAGAACGCGCCCGCGCCGACGACCAGCAGGATCATCGCGACCGGCCGCAGCGACTTCGCGGCCAGCTCGTTGAGGTCCTTGCCGGTGAAGCCGCGCCGCAGGCCCAGCAGCCAGGACGCGAGCAGGACGGCCACGGTCAGCGCGACCGCCGGGGTCCCGATGAACGCGGCGACGCCGGCGAGCGCGGAACCCTTCGGGAGCCAGATGCTGCCGAACGTGCCGGCCAGGATCAGTACCAGCGGCACCGCGATGATCGCGGCGACCAGCCCGAGCGACGGCGGGTTCTCCTCCTGCTCGCCCTCTTCTTCGGCGAAGACCATGTCCTCCGGCACGTCGACCGTGATGCGCTTGCCGATCCACGTCGAGTAGAGCACGCCGCCGATGAGGAACGCGGGGATACCGCAGGCCAGGCCCATCAGGATGATCCAGCCGAGCTCGACGTGCAGCAGCCCGGCCGCGGCCACCGGGCCCGGGTGCGGCGGCAGGAAGGCGTGCGTGATCGACAGGCCGGCCAGCAGCGGCATCGCGTACAGCACCAGCGACTTGCCGCCCTGCTTCGCGGCGACGTAGACCAGCGGGGCCAGGACGAAGATGCCGATGTCGAAGAACACCGGGATGCCGAAGACGAACCCGGCGACACCCATCGCCAGCGGCGCCCGCTTTTCGCCGAACGACCGCAGCAACGCGCCGGTCAGCACCTTCGCGCCGCCTGAGCGTTCCAGGATCGACCCGAGGATCGTGCCGAGGCCGATGATCGCCGTGATGTGCCCGAGGATGCTGCCGAACCCCTTTTCCAGCAGGGAGTCCGACGCCTTCTGGGCCGACCCGACGATCGTCCCGACGGGCAGGCCCGCGGCCAGCGCGGTGAGCAGGCCGACGACGATGAGGGCGATGAAGGGTTCGAGCCGCAGCTTGATGATCAGCGCCAGCAGGACGGCGATCGAGACGGCGGCGAGCGTGAGCAGGCCACCCGTGGTGTGTTGCAGCCAGTGGATCATCGGGCTCTCCGGGGGTTGCGCAGGGAACGGCCGGCGAGGGCGCCGGTGGGACGGCCGTCGTCGAGGGCGGCGACGCCGTTGACGAACACGTGGGTGAGGCCCGTGGCGGGCTGCCGCGGGTCTTCGAAGGTGGCGGTGTCGGTGATCGTTTCGGGGTCGAACAGCACCAGGTCGGCGGCGTACCCGGCGCGGACCAGCCCGCGGTCGGTCAGCCGCAGCCGCCGCGCGGCCCGCCCGGTGAGGTGGGCGACGCACTCGGCGAGGTCCAGTACGCCCAGTTCGCGGACGTACCGGGCGAGGTAGCGGGGGAACGTGCCCCACGCGCGCGGGTGCGGCCGCGCGCCGACGAGCAGCCCGTCGCTGCCGCCGGTGTGCGTCCGGTGCCGCATGATGGCCTGGACGTTCTCCTCGTGCCCGACGTGCATCAGGCACGACGTCCCGAGCCGTTCGTCGAGCAGGGTGTCGAAGTACAGCTCTGACGGCGGCACGTTCGCCGCGGCGGCCGAAGCGGCGACGCTGTGCCCGACGAGGTGGGCGTTGCGCTCGTTGCGGACGCCGTTGATTTCGATGGCTTCCCAGTCGATCGGGACGCCGTGCGCACCGTCCGAACCGGACTCCTCGATCGCGGCGCGGATCCGCTCGCGTTGGTCCACATCGGACAAGCGAGCCAGCGTGGCGTCGAGGCCGCCTTCGGCGGCCCAGCTCGGCAGCAGCGCCGACAGGTACGTCGCGCCCGGCAGGTACGGGTAGGTGTCGAGGGAGATGTCGCAGCCGTCGTCGAGCGCGTCGTCCAGGAGCTTCAGCAGCTCGGGTGCCTTGCCCTTGTTGACGGAGAAGTTCATCGTCGCGTGCGCCAGGTGCAGGGGGCAGCCGGACCGGCGCGAGACGTCGATCATCTCGGCGAACGCCTCCAGCGCGCCCTTGCCGTAGCTGCGGTGGTGCGGGCTGTAGAACCCGCCCAGCTCGCCGACGACGCGGCACAGCTCGACCAGTTCGCCGGTCTCCGCATACATCCCTGGTGTGTAGGTGAGGCCGGACGACATCCCCACCGCGCCCTCGGCCAGGCCACTGGCGACGAGTTCCTTCATCCGGTTCAGCTCGGCGTCCGTCGCCGGGCGGTCGTCCCAGCCGACGGCAAGCATGCGGACCGTGCCCTGCGGCACCAGGTAGGCGGCGTTGACGGCGACGCCCCGGTCGAGGCGGTCGAGGTACTCGCCGACCGAGCGCCAGTTCCAGTCGAACCCCGGCGGGTCGTCGTTCCAGCCCGCGAGCTGCTGCCTGAGCGCTTCGAGCACGACGTCGTTGACGGGCGCGTACGAAAGCCCGTCCTGGCCGAGCACCTCGGTCGTCACACCCTGCGTGATCTTGGCCGGGTGCTCCGGATTGGCCAGCAGCTGCAGGTCGGAGTGCGAATGCATGTCGATGAACCCGGGCGCGAGGACCAAGCCGTCCGCGTCGACGCTCCGGCGTCCGGTGAGCGAGCCCGGCTCGGCGATTTCGGCGATCCGGTCCCCGGTGACGCCGACGTCGTGCCGGGCGAGCGCGTCGCCGGTGCCGTCGGCGACCAGCGCGCCCCGGAAGACGACGTCCATCAGAACCACGTCCGGACGTAGTCGACGACGGTTTCGCCGTCGGCCGCGGTCACCGGCAGCAGCGGCCACTTGTCGAACACCGTGCAGGGGTGGGAAAGGCCGAGGCCGATCCAGTCGCCGACCTCGACCGGGGAGCCCGAGGGCAGGGTGAGGAACGCGTGCTGGTCGTTCATCTTCGCGACGACGTGCCCTTCGAGCGGCTCGGCGGGCCCGCTCGGCGTCCGGCGCAGCTGGGGCTCGGGCATGCCCTCGTCGAAGGACGCGTCGCGCTTGCCGAGGGTCAGCAGCGCGAGGACGTCCGACGGCTTCGACGTCACCTGCGCCCAGGCCCGGAGCGCGGGCCGGAAGGAGGCGACGCCGTCGATGCGCGGGTGGTCGCCGAGCGGGGAGATCTCGCGGTAGAAGCCGTCGTCGTGGGTGAGGTACGCGCCGCTGCGCAGTACCGGCAGCACGTCGAGACCCTCCGGCCACGGTTTCGTCAGCTCGTTCGCGACCTGGTCGAAGTACGCGCTGCCGCCGGCGGTGACGATGATCTGCCCGTCGAGGAGTCCCTTGTCCGCGAACGAGATCGCGAGGTCACGCAGACTGTCCACATAGGAGCTGATCTTGGCCAGCGCGGCTTCGTCGGTGTCGTGCGACAACGCGCCCTCGTAGCCGCCGGTGCCCCGCAGGCGCAGCACCGGGCTCGCAGCCACCGCTTCGGCGATCGCCAGCGCGGTGGCGGTGTCGCGGACGCCGGTGCGGCCGCCGTCGGCGCCCAGTTCGACCAGGACGTCGACCGGGCGTTCGGCGCCTTGCAGGGCTTCGGTCATCAGCTCGACGCCGCGGACCGAGTCGACCCAGCAGAGGAACTCGAACGCGGGGTCCGCCACCAGCTCGGCGGCCAGCCAGCGCAGGCCCGCGGGGTCGAGGAACTGGTTGGCGAGCAGGATCCGGGACACGCCGAAAGCGCGGTAGATCCGGAGGTGACCGGCGTTCGCGCAGGTCACGCCCCATGCGCCGTGCTCGATCTGGCGCGCGAACAGCTGCGGCGCCATGGTCGTCTTGCCGTGCGGGGCGAGGACCACGCCCCGGGCGAGGCACCACGCGGCCATCGTCCGCAGGTTGTGCTCGAGGGCTTCGTCGTCGAGGACGACGAAAGGGGCGAAGAACCCGTCGGTGAACAGGTTGAGCCGGCGGTCCGCGGCTTCGTCCAGGGTGAGCCCGGCCAACGCGGGCGCGGCCGAGCGGAAACGCCAGTCGATCCGCTCCCGGCGGAGGGCGTCGAGCGCGGCGGAGTCCATCAGGCAAGGGTCCATCGGGCAAGGGTTCATCGGCGGCGACCTCTGTTGCGTATGTTGCAACGACTGTTGCGCATGGTGCGCCCCATAGGTGTAGCATCCGGGGTCGCCACAGGTCAACGGGGTGAAGGGCAGGGAGACGGACAGTGACGAGCGGGCCCGAGGTGCTGTGTGTGGGCGAGTCGATGGCGCTGTTCGTGCCCGCCGAACCCGGCCCGCCGGACGAGGTGAAGCACTGGGTGCGCACCATCGGCGGCGCCGAATCGAACGTGGCCTGCAACCTGCCGACGCTGGGGATCCGCAGCGGCTGGGTGAGCGCCGTCGGTGACGACCCGTTCGGCCGCGCGATGCTGCGGGAGGTCGCTTCCCACGGTGTCGACGTCAGCGCCTGTTACGTCGACCCGCTGCGCCCGACCGGGCTCTACGTCAAGGAAAGCGGCGCGGGCGGCAGTCCCGTGCGCTACTACCGGACCGGCTCGGCGGCGTCCGGGATGGGGCCTTCGCTGCTCGACCGGCTCGACCTCGACGGCGTCCGGGTGCTGCACCTGTCCGGGATCACCCCGGCGCTGTCGGACAGCTGTCTCGCGCTGGTGCGCGCGCTCTTGGACATGCCCCGCGGCGACCGGCTGATCTCGTTCGACGTCAACCTGCGGCCGGCGCTCTGGACGGGCCGTGACCCGGCGCTGCTCGCCGAACTGGCCGGTCGGGCGGACATCGTCCTGACCGGCGACGACGAGGCCCAGCGGGTGTGGGGGACCGGCGACCCGGCGAAACTGCGGGCTTTGCTCCCGGAGCCGCGCACGCTCGTCGTCAAGCACGGCGAACGCGGCGCGACGCTGGTCGAAGGCGAGCCGTTGTTCGCGCCCGCGCTGAAGGTCGACGTCGTCGAGCCGGTCGGGGCGGGCGACGCGTTCGCCGCCGGGTTCCTGGCCGCGACGCTGCGCGGGGCCCGGCCCTTGGAGCGGCTGCGGCAGGGGCACCTCCAGGCCGCCGTCACCCTGCTCACCCACGACGACGTCGGCGTGCCGCTGCCGCCCCCGGTCGTGGATACCCTGCTGCACGCGGACCCGGACGAGTGGCGTTCGGCGCGGCTGACCGGAGAGGGCGTGGTACTCACATGAGCCAGAGCTTGGACCGCGCGCTGACGTTGCTGGGTTCGATCGCGAAGGACGCCCGCACCCTCGACGACCTCGCCGAAGAGATCGGCGTGCACAAGTCGACGGTGCTGCGGCTGCTGCGCACCCTCGAACAGCACCACTTCGTCCGCCGGGAGGGCGCCCGGTACTACCGGCTGGGCAGCGCCATGTTCGACCTCGCCAACCAGGCCCTCGATTCCTTCGACGTCCGGCGCAGCGCCCAGCCCGCGCTCGCCGCCCTCAACGCGCGCACCGGGCACACCGTGCACCTGGCCAGCTACGAGGACGGCGAAGTCGTCTACATCGACAAGTTCGAAGGCAGGCACTCGGTGCGGATGTACTCGCGCATCGGCAAGCGCGCGCCGCTGCACTGCACCGCGGTGGGGAAGGTGCTGGTCGCCGCGATGCCCGCGGCCCGCCGCGAGGAGATCGCGCGGTCGATCGAGTACCCGGTGCGGACGCCGAACACGATCACCACGCCCGAGGCCTACCTGGCCGAGCTGGAACGCGTGGCCCAGCTCGGGTACGCCGTCGACAACGCCGAACACGAGGACTTCATCCACTGCATCGCGGCGCCGGTGCGGGGGACGGGCGGCGAAGTCCTCGCCGCCGCGTCGATGTCGGTGCCGAAGGTGCTGCTCGACTACGAAGGCCTGCTCGCCCTGGTCCCGGACCTGCGGGCGGCGACGCACGAAGCTTCCGTCCACAGTGGATGGACGGGGAACGGAAAGGGGCACTGATGAGCAAGACGGCAGTTTCCACCGAGAACGCGCCGAAGCCGCCGGCGAAGTTCTCGCAGGCCGTCCGCAAGGGGAACCTGCTGCAGGTCGCCGGCCAGGTCGCCTTCGACCCGGCCACGAACGAGATCGTCGGCGACGACGTCGCCGGCCAGACCCGGCAGACGTTCAAGAACATCGAAGCCGTGCTGGCGGAGGCGGGCTCGAGCCTCGCGGACGCGATCATGGTGCGGGTGTACCTGACCGACACGGCGCACTTCGCGCCGTTCAACGAGGTGTACGACGAGCTGATCGGCGACGCGCCGCAGCCGGCCCGCACGACGGTGTACGTCGGTCTCCCGGGTGAGCTGCTCGTCGAGATCGACGTGCTCTGCGTGCTGGACTGACTCCGGTGGCGGCGGTCAGCCCAGGACGCTCGTGTAGCCGTTCAGGGCTGGCTGCCCGCCGAGGTGGGCGTAGAGGACGTTCGAGTCCCGCGCGATCTCGCCGTTCTTGACGAGGTCCATCAGCCCGGCCATCGACTTGCCCTCGTACACCGGGTCGGTGATCATCCCCTCCAGCCGGGCGCACGTCTCGATTGCGTCCACAGTGGACTTGTCGGGAATGCCGTAGATCCCGGCGTGGTAGCGATCGTCGAGTTCGACGTCGGGGATCTCCCCGGCGCCGATCAGCTCGGCGGTGTTGCGCGCGATGCGTGTGACCTGCTCGCGGGTCTCGTCCGGCTTGGCGGAGGCGTCGATGCCGAGGATCCGCCGCTTCTTGCCGAGCGCGGTCCCGGCGACCATCCCGGCCTGGGTGCTGCCGGTGACCGAGCAGACGATCACGGTGTCGAAGAAGACGCCGAGTTCCTCTTCCTGCTTCTCGAGTTCCACGATCCAGTTCGCGAAGCCGAGCCCGCCGAGCCGGTGGTCGGAAGCGCCGGCGGGAATGGCGTACGGTTTCCCGCCGCCGGCCTCGATCTCGGCGATCGCGTCCTCCCACGTCTGCTTGAAGCCGATGCCGAAGCCGGCTTCGACGAGCCGGACGTCGGCGCCGAGGATCCGCGAGAGCTGGATGTTGCCGACCTTGTCGTAGAGCGGGTCGTGCCAGTCGACCCAGCTTTCCTGCACGAGCACGGCCTTCAGCCCGGCGCGCGCCGCGGCGGCGGCGACCTGCCGGGTGTGGTTGGACTGGACGCCGCCGATGGAGACGAGCGTGTCGGCACCCTGGGCGAGCGCGTCGGCGACGAGGTACTCGAGCTTGCGGGTCTTGTTGCCGCCGTACGCGAGGCCCGAGTTGACGTCTTCGCGCTTGGCCCAGACCTTCGCGCCACCGAGGTGGTCGGTGAGCCGGTCCAGGGGGTGCACCGGCGACGGCCCGAACAGCAACGGGAAGCGCGGGAAGTCGGCGAGGGTCATCGGTCCTCCAGGAGGTCGGTCCAGATGGTGGAAATCACGGAGACGGCTTCGCCGGTGTCGTGCTTTTCGAGCGCGTCGATGAGCCGCGTGTGGCGCTCGACGGAGTTCCAGGCGAGCGCGGAGCTGAACCGGGCGTGCTCCAGCCGGCGCAGCAGCGGCGTGTACCGGTCGAGGGTCGCGGCGACAGCGGCGTTGCCGGCGAGCCTTACGGGAATGTCGTGCAGTTCGTCGTCCGCTTTCACGGCGGCCGCGACATCACCGGCCTCGATGGCGGCGGCGAAGCGGTCGTTGGCCGCCCGCATGGCGGCGACGTCGCCCGGACGGCACTTCGGCACGGCCTGCCGGACGGCGAACTCGTGCAGCACCCGCACGATCTCCCGGGCATCGAGCACATCGCGCGACATGACATCGGAGACCCGGGTGTAGCTCTGCGGCTTCGAGTCGACGAGCCCTTCTTCGGCCAGGCGGCGCAGAGCTTCCCGAACGGGGGCTTTCGAGAGCCCGAGCTGATCGGCGAGATCGCCGTCGCGCAGCGCAGCACCGGGCGGCAGCGTCCCGTCGACGATGGCCTGGCGGATGCGGTCGTACGCCTCGTCACGCAGCAGCGGACGAGCGACCTTCGAGAGACTCACATCTAACATGTTAGATGTCGGTGGCTCGTTCCGCCAGGCTTGCTCAGTCACATCCAGGCGGCCTGAACCGGCCGGTCACATCCGGGCGGGTTCGCGGTTCGGTTCACGGTTGTCCACAGCCGGCCCGTGATGTGGACAACTCCGCCCTGGCCCCCGCCTTCTCCGGCTTTTCGTCCGGCACCCCCGATACACTGGACTCGGGGACGCCCCCCGGAGAGGGCGGGGGAGGTTCTGAGCGAGGTCGGGCCCGCGGTCAGTAGACCGGGCCGGTGTACTTCTCTCCGGGTCCCTGCCCAGGCGGATCGGGTACGACGGAAGCCTCGCGGAACGCCTTCTGGAGCGACTGCAAGCCGTCGCGCAAGGGGCCGGCGTGCAGGCCCAGGTACTCCGCCGAGGCCGTCACGAGCCCGGCCAGCGCGGTGATCAGGCGGCGCGCTTCGTCGAGGTCGCGGTGCGGGGAGGTGGCCGGGTCGGCGTCGGCGAGGCCGAGCCGTTCGGCGCCCGCCGACAGCAGCATGACCGCGGCGCGGCTGATCACTTCCACGCTGGGGATGTCCTCCAGGTGGCGGGCTTCCGGGGAATACGGGGGCTGTTGCGAAGGTTGTTCCGACACGTCTGGTACCCTTCCACGAGCGACCAGCCCCCGAGCGATCGGGGGCGGCAAGTGGAGCCCCGCTCCCACCCGCGTCACCGTACAGGTGGTCGGGTCCGGTCTCGCCCGGGCGTGAAGTCCAGGGTGAAGTGCCCGGCTTCGCGGCCGGGTGCGATCGGAAACAGAGTGGGCCCCGCGCACCGAACGGTGTCGGGGCCTTCGCTATGTGGGCACCAGGTCGAACGAGAACAGGAAACATTCCTCGGACCAAGGAGGCCCCATCAGCTCCGAGACACGCATCAACGACCGTATCCGGGTGCCGGAAGTCCGACTCGTCGGACCCGCCGGCGAACAGGTCGGCATCGTCCGGATCGAGGATGCGCTGCGCCTGGCGCAGGAGAACGACCTCGACCTCGTCGAGGTCGCGCCGCAGGCCCGCCCGCCGGTGTGCAAGCTCATGGACTTCGGCAAGTTCAAGTACGAGAGCGCGCAGAAGGCCCGCGAGTCGCGTCGCAACCAGCAGCTGACCGTCATCAAGGAACAGAAGCTGCGCCCCAAGATCGACCAGCACGACTACGAGACCAAGAAGGGTCACGTGTCGCGCTTCCTGGCGGCGGGCAACAAGGTCAAGGTCACGATCATGTTCCGCGGTCGCGAGCAGTCCCGGCCGGAGCTCGGCTACCGGCTGCTGCAGAAGCTCGCCGAGGACGTCACCGAGCTCGGTTTCGTGGAGTCGTCGGCCAAGCAGGACGGCCGCAACATGATCATGGTGCTGGCCCCGCACAAGAACGTGAAGCCGAAGGCCAAGGCCGAGCAGGCGCCCGACCCGGCCCCTGAGGCATAAGCGCCGACCAGCACGAGTCAGCGGCTCACCGGTTCTCCGGTGAGCCGCCGCACGAAAGAGGACAGAAATGCCGAAGATGAAGACCCACAGCGGGACGTCCAAGCGCATCCGCAAGACGGGTACGGGCAAGCTGCGCCGCCAGATGACCGGCCGGCGCCACCGCATGGAGAAGAAGTCCAGCCGCGTGACCCGCCGTCTCGAGGGCACCACCGAGGTGTCGAAGACCGAGGCCGGCCGTCTCAAGCGCCTGCTCGGCATCTGATCCCGCAGAACTTGCTCTAACCACCCGGGGCGTTTCCCCCTTCGCCCCCTGAGATCGACAGGATGGACCCGTGGCACGCGTCAAGCGGGCGGTCAACGCCCAGAAGAAGCGTCGCGCAACTCTCGAACTGGCCAGCGGCTACCGCGGCCAGCGTTCGCGGCTGTACCGCAAGGCCAAGGAGCAGACGCTTCACTCGCTCAACTACGCCTACCGGGACCGCCGTGCCCGCAAGGGTGACTTCCGCCAGCTGTGGATCACCCGCATCAACGCGGCCGCCCGTGCGAACGGCGTGACCTACAACCGGTTCATCCAGGGCATCAAGGCCGCGGGTGTCGAGGTCGACCGCAAGATCCTCGCGGACCTGGCCGTCAACGACGCCGCCGCCTTCACCGCGCTGGCCGAGCTCGCCAAGGCCAACGTGAACACCGGCGAAGCGAAGTCGGCCTGACCGGCAGCTTTTCCCGACCCGGGGCGGAACCGTTCACCGAGCGGACCCCCCGGGTCGTTGCTGCGCGCAAGCTGACGCGGCGCGCGGAACGCGACAAGACCGGCCGGTTCCTGGCCGAGGGCGCCAACGCCGTCGAGGCCGCGCTGTCCGGCGGAACCGTGTACGAGCTGTTCGTCACCGAGCGCGCGGCGGCACAGCACGCCGGCCTGCTCGACGCGGCCCGCGAGGCCGGTGTCGCCGTCTCGCCGATCACCGACCGCGCCGCGGACGGGCTGAGCGAAACCGTGACGCCCCAGGGCATCGTGGCCGTCTGCGCATTGCTGGACCGCCCGCTCGAAGAGGCCGTGACCCCGGCCGCCAAGCTCGTGGTGGTGCTGGTGGACGTCGCCGACCCCGGCAACGCGGGCACGGTGATCCGCGTCGCCGACGCGGCGGGCGCCGACGCGGTGGTCCTCGCGGGCGACACCGTCGACCCGCACAATGGCAAGTGCGTCCGCGCGGCCGCCGGCAGCCTGTTCCACCTCCCGATCGCGCGCGTCCGCGACGTCCCGGCCGCGCTGGCCGCCTGCTCGGCCGCGGGCCTGCGGACGTTCGCCGCCCACGGCTACGCCGACGCCGAACTCGATCGGGTGGACCTCGCCGCGCCGACGGCGTGGGTGTTCGGCAACGAGGCCCACGGCCTGCCGCCCGACGTCCTCGACCGGACCGACCTCGCCATCCGGATCCCCCTGTACGGCCGGGCCGAGAGCCTGAACCTCGCGACGGCGGCGGCCGTCTGCGTCTACACGAGCGCGATGGCGGCACGCCGCTGACCGGCGGGAACCCTTGTCGTACGGCCGTTCCTTCCTTCTTTGGCCGCCGGTCTCCGGCGGCGCGTCATCCGGCCGCGCTGTGTCGCTGCGCCGCCGCCGGCGGGTTCGTTTCGGCTCGTGCCGCCGAAGCGTTCCGGGCGCGCCGGCCGGGCAGCCGCGTGGCTTCGAGGGCGACCGGGGCCGCGCGGACCCGATCCCATAGACTTTTCTCGCCTTTGACCTCTCGCGTGCCGCGTGTCCGGCGGCGCGCGAACGACCAGTCCCAGCGGACGCCGAGGAGTTATGTCCGGAGCCACGGAGAAGGAAGCCCAGGGCGCGGTACTCGCCCCCGAAACGCTGCAGGAGGCCGTCAAGGCCGCCGAAGCGGCGTTCGCCGCCGCGACCGGGCTCGAAGCGCTGGCCGAGGTCAAGCCCGCTCACCTCGGCGACCACTCGCCGCTGCTGCTGGCCCGCCGCGAGATCGGCGCCCTGCCCAAGCAGGAGAAGGCCGAGGCGGGCAAGCGCGTCAACGAGGCCCGGCAGGCCGTCCAGTCGGCCTTCGACAAGCGCCGCGCCGAGCTCCAGGTGGAGCGTGACGAGCGCGTGCTGCGCGAAGAGGCCGTCGACGTCACCCTGCCGTGGGACCGCGTCCCGCGGGGTGCCCGGCACCCGATCAGCACCGTCTCCGAACGCGTCGCGGACGCCTTCGTCGCGATGGGCTACGAGGTCGCCGAGGGCCCGGAGCTCGAAGCCGAGTGGTTCAACTTCGACGCGCTGAACTTCGGCAAGGACCACCCGGCCCGCCAGCTGCAGGACACCTTCTACGTCGGCGAAGAGGACTCCGGCCTGGTGCTGCGCACGCACACCTCGCCGGTGCAGGCCCGCACGCTGCTGCACCGCGACCTGCCGGTGTACGTCGTCTGCCCGGGCCGGACGTACCGCACCGACGAGCTCGACTCGACGCACACCCCGGTGTTCACCCAGGTCGAGGGCCTCGCGGTGGACAAGGGCATCACCATGGCGCACCTCAAGGGCACGCTCGACGCCTTCGCCCGCGCGATGTTCGGCGAGAACTCGAAGACGCGGCTGCGCCCGCACTTCTTCCCCTTCACCGAGCCGTCCGCCGAGGTGGACGTCTGGTTCGAGGAGAAGAAGGGCGGCCCCGGCTGGGTCGAGTGGGGCGGCTGCGGCATGGTCAACCCGAACGTGCTGCGCGCCTGCGGCGTCGACCCCGAGGTGTACTCGGGCTTCGCCTTCGGCATGGGCATCGAGCGCACCCTGCAGTTCCGCAACGGGATCCCGGACATGCGCGACATGGTGGAAGGCGACGTCCGCTTCACCCTTCCCTTCGGAACGGAGGCGTAGTGCGACTCCCCGTCAGCTGGCTGACCGAACACCTCGATCTCACCGAGGAGGTCACGCCGCAGGACCTGGCCGACGCGTTCGTGCGGATCGGGATCGAGGTCGACGACCTGAGCGAGCTCGGGCCCGTGACCGGCCCGCTGCTCGTCGGCCGGGTGGCCGAGATCGAGGAGCTCACCGAGTTCAAGAAGCCGGTCCGGTTCTGCCGCGTCGACGTCGGCGAGCCCACCGACGAAGCCGAGGACCTGGACGACGAGGACGAAGACGAGGACGACGAAGCCGGCGAGTTCGACGAGGGCCCGCACGGCATCAAGACCCGCGGCATCATCTGCGGCGCGCGCAACTTCGCCGAGGGCGACCTGGTCGTCGTCGCGCTGCCCGGCGCCGTCCTGCCCGGTGACTTCGCCATCGCCTCCCGCAAGACCTACGGCCGGATCAGCGACGGCATGATCTGCTCGGCGCGCGAGCTCGGCCTCGGCGACGACCACACCGGCATCCTCGTGCTGCCGCCGGGCACCGCGAGCCCGGGCGACGACGCGAGCGAGCTGCTCGGCCTCGGCGACACGGTGATCGAGCTCGCCCCGACCCCGGACCGCGGCTACGCGCTGTCGATCCGCGGCCTCGCGCGCGAGCTGTCGAACGCGCTGGACGTGCCCTTCGGCGACCCGGCCCTGCTGGAGGTCCCGGCGGCCGAGGGCGACGCCTGGCCGGTCCGCGTCGAGGACCCGGAAGGCTGCCCGCGGTTCGTGCTGCGCCGCGTCACCGGCCTGGACGCGACCGCGCCGACCCCCTGGTGGATGCGGCGGCGGCTGATGCTGGCCGGCATCCGCTCCATCTCCCTGGCCGTGGACGTCACGAACTACGTGATGCTCGAGCTCGGGCATCCGCTGCACGCGTTCGCCACCAAGGCCATCCAGGGCGACCTGGTGGTCCGCCGGGCGGCGCCGGGCGAGAAACTGACCACTTTGGACGATGTCGAGCGCGCGCTCGACCCGGACGACATCGTGATCGCCGACGACAGCGGGGTCATCTCGCTGGCGGGCACGATGGGTGGCGCGAGCACCGAGATCACGGCCGAGAGCACCGACGTCCTGCTCGAGGCAGCGCACTGGAACCCGGCCGCGATCAGCCGCACGGCGCGTCGGCACAAGCTGTTCTCCGAGGCCGCCAAGCGGTTCGAGCGGTTCACCGACCCGCAGCTGTGCCCGGCCGCCGTCGAGCTGGCCGCCCGCCTGCTGCGCCAGTACGGCGACGCCGCCATCCAGCCCGGCCGCACCGACGAGGGCGTGGTCGAGCCGAACCCGGCGGTCGTGATGCCGATCAACCTGCCCGACAAGGTCGCGGGCGTGAACTACCAGCGCGGGGTGACCGTCCGCCGGCTCACCCAGATCGGCTGCAAGGTCTCGGTCGGCACCGGCGACGACGGCACCGGCCTGGTCACCGCCATCCCGCCGAGCTGGCGCGGCGACCTTCGCCAGCCCGCCGACCTCGTCGAAGAGGTGCTGCGGCTGGAGGGGTACGACAGCATCCCGTCGACGCTGCCCGCCGCCCCGGCCGGCCGCGGCCTGACCGACGCCCAGCGGCGCAGCCGCAACGTCGCACGCGCCCTGGCCGAAGCCGGGTACGTCGAGGTGCGGCCGTTCCCGTTCGTCGGCGACGCGGTGTGGGACGCCTTCGGCCTGCCCGCCGACGACGTCCGCCGCAACACCGTCGTGGTGCGCAACCCGTTGGAGGCCGACCGCAACCGGATGGCCACCACGCTGCTGCCGGGCCTGCTCGACACGCTGCAGCGCAACGTGTCGCGCGGGATGAAGGACGTTTCGCTGTTCCAGATCGGCCAGGTGGTACTGCCCGCGCCGAACCCGCTGAAGATGCCGGACCTCGGCGTCGACCGGCGGCCGACGGACGAGGAGCTGGCCCTGCTCGAAGCGGCCGTGCCGCAGCAGCCGCTGCACGTCGCCGTGGTGCTCGCCGGTCACCGGCGCCGTCCCGGCTGGTGGGGCGGAGGCGAGCAGGCGAGCTGGGCCGACGCGGTGCAGGCCGCCCGGACGGTCGCCGAGGCCGCCGGTGTCGAGCTGACCGTGCAGGCCACCGACCTGCCGCCGTGGCACCCGGGCCGCTGCGCCCAGCTGCGGGTGGGCGACTGGCCGGTCGGCCACGCCGGCGAGCTGCACCCCAAGGTGGTGGAGGCCCTCGGCCTGCCGCCGCGGACGGTCGCGATGGAGCTGGACCTGGAGGCGATCCCGCTGCCGGATTCGCGTCCGGCGCCGAGCGTGTCCGGCTACCCGCCGGTGCTGCTGGACGTCGCACTGGTGGCGGCCGTGGACGTGCCGTCGGCGGACCTCGCCACGGTGCTGCGCGACGGGGCCGGCGAGCTGCTGGAGGACATCACGCTGTTCGACGTCTACGCCGGCGAGCAGGTCGGCGAGGGCAAGCGGTCGCTGGCCTACAAGCTGCGGTTCCGCGCGGCG
This sequence comes from Amycolatopsis vastitatis, assembly GCF_002234595.1. Classification (GTDB taxonomy): domain Bacteria; phylum Actinomycetota; class Actinomycetes; order Mycobacteriales; family Pseudonocardiaceae; genus Amycolatopsis; species Amycolatopsis vastitatis. The sequence goes on along the minus strand of NZ_NMUL01000042.1, from coordinate 14,716 downwards.
GACCGGACCCTGACGGTCGACGAGGCGACGAAGGCCCGCGACGCGGCGATCGCCGCGGCGGGCGAGCGGTTCGACGCGACGCTCCGCGCGTAGCCGCCGCGCACGACGCACAGGAAGAGGGGCCGGGGCACCGGCCCCTCTTCGCGTCCCCGGACCGCGCCGCGGAGCAGCCGAGCGAACCAGCCGACCCTGTGGGTGCGCGAGTCGACCCTGTGGGTGCGCGAGTCGACCCTCCGGGTCGCGGGTCGATCCTCTGGGCAAGCCAGCCGGCCGTTCGGGTACGCGAGCCGACTGTCTGGGTACGCGAGTCGACCCCCCGGGGACGCCAGCCGACCTTCTGGGCACGTGCGCTGACTCTCCGGATCCGTCCCGCCCGCAGCCGCACATCACCCGATGTGCTTGAGCGCTTCGCGGCGGGACAACCCGGACAGGCCAGGGTGCTCGTCCACGAAAGACCGCACCCAGTCCGGTGCCGTCCTCGCGTAGTCCCGCAAGGCCCAGCCGATTCCCTTGCGCAGGAAGAACTCCGGCTCGGCGATCGCGGGCTCGATCGCCCGGGTGAGCAGGTCGGTGTCGGTGTCCTCCTTCGCGCCGACCTGGCAGATGATCGCCGTGCGCCGCCGCCAGAGGTCCCGGCCCGCCGCCCAGTCCAGCATGACCGGAGTGACCCGAGCACGGCCGGATCGCAGGATCGGCCCGATCCGGCGGATGGCCAGCTCGTCCACGTAGTCCCACCACGCCCCGCTGACGATCATTTCCTCGTACATCGGGATCAACCCTGCGTCCTGCCACGGCCGGTATGCCCGATATCCGGAAAGATCGATGGCCGCGTACCGCTCCTCGCGGAATTCGGCGGTCCGCCACAACTGGAGGACGGTCGCCGAATACGTCACTCGATCGGGCAGTATGTGGTCGGCCAGCACCCGCTTGAGGAGCGCGCTGCGCTGGGGTTTCGCCACGCCGCGGAAGGGCATGGCCGACTTCATGTACGCCCGCATCGCCGGTGCCTTTTCTGGGTCGGCCGCCCCGGCCAACCCGGCGCGAACCGCCTTGACCAGCTCTTCGGCCACGCTCATCCGTCCTCCCCACCCCCTCCGGAGGGCCGCAGCGTACTGCCTGCCACCGACAGTTCCGGTGCACGACGGACGGCGCAGGTCCCGACGAAAGGCGGATGGCGGAAGCCGCGTCGGTCAGCGAGATTGTGCAGTGTTGCCGGTAGTTTCGCCGGAATCCGGCGAACTCTGTCGAACGCGGACGAAAAGGATGACTGTGAAAAGAATCGTTGCCGCCGTCGCCGCCGCGGGGCTCGCGGCCGGGCTGATGGCCGCCGCGCCCGCCGCCTCGGCGGATCCCGGGGCGCAGTTCACCCCCGCGCCGATCGCCTGGGGTCCGTGCACGTCGGCGAGCCTCAAGGCCGCCGGCGCCGAGTGCGGTTTCCTCGAGGTGCCGATGGACTACGCGCACCCGGGCGGGGCGAAGGTCTCCGTCGCGCTCTCGCGGATCAAGCACAAGACCGCGCAGTCCCAGGGGATCATGCTGGTCAACCCGGGCGGCCCCGGCGGTTCGGGCCTCGGTCTGTCGGTGCTCGGCAAGTACGTGCCGAACCACGCCGGGGACAACTACGACTGGATCGGCTTCGACCCGCGGGGCGTCGGGTCCAGCAAGCCCTCGATCAGCTGCGACGGGAACTACTTCAGCTACAACCGGCCCGCGTACGTGCCGACCACTCCGCAGCTGGAGAAGACGTGGCTCGCCCGCTCGAAGGGGTACGCCGACGCGTGCCGCAAGAACGGCGCGATCCTCGACCACCTCAAGACGACCGACGTCGCGCAGGACATGGACAGCCTGCGCAAGGCGCTGGGCGAGAAGCAGATCAACTACTACGGCTTCTCCTACGGCACCTACCTCGGCCAGGTGTACAGCACGCTGTACCCGAAGAACGTCCGACGGATGGTGCTCGACGGCAACGTCGACCCGCGGAAGGTCTGGTACCAGGCCAACCTCGACCAGGACGTCGCGTTCGACAAGAACATCAAGATCTACTTCGACTGGCTGGCCAAGTACGACGACGTCTACCACCTGGGCAAGACCGGTGACGCCGTCGAGAAGCTCTGGTACGACACCCAGCGCAAGCTCGCCAAGAAGCCGGCGGGCGGCGTCATCGGCGGTGACGAGTGGACCGACATCTTCCTGCAGGCCGGCTACTACGTCTTCGGCTGGGTCGACATGGCCAAGGCCTTCGACGGCTACGTGCACAAGGGTGACTGGCAGACGCTGAAGGCGCTCTACGACGACTCGAACCCGCCCGGCAACGACAACGGGTTCGCCGTCTACCTGGGTGTGCAGTGCACCGACGTGCAGTGGCCGACCGACTGGAACCGGTGGCGGATCGACAACTGGCTGACCTACTTCAAGGCGCCGTTCGAGACCTGGGGCAACGCCTGGTTCAACGCGCCTTGCGTGTACTGGCCGGCGAAGGCGGGCAAGCCGGTCGACATCGACGGCAGCAAGGTGGCCGGTGCGCTGCTGATCAGCGAGGAGCTCGACGCCGCCACGCCGTACACCGGCAGCCTCGAGGTCCGGAAGCGGTTCCCGAACTCGAGCCTGATCAGCGCGCCGGGTGGTACGACCCACGCGGGTTCGCTGTCCGGGGTGTCCTGTGTGGACGACAAGATCGCCGACTACCTGGCCACCGGCACCCTGCCGAAGCGGCTGCCCGGCAACCACTCGGACGTCCAGTGCAGCCCGGTGCCGCCGCCGGTGCCCGACGGCGCCGCGGCGCAGAAGTCGGACAGCTCCGCGAAGGCTGCCCAGGAGAAGCAGAGCACGCTGGCTCAGCTTCTGCACTTCTGAGCGGAAGACGCTGAAGAAGCTCCACCCGGTGCCCCGGTCCGGTTCGCCCGGACCGGGGCACCGTCTTGTCCGCCGGTCTCTCATCGTCGCCTCCTCGTGACGGGTCGTGGTCATCCGGGACGTTAGGGGAGGGGTCCGACAGTTTCGGAGCGAAGTCGCCCGTGAGCAGGGCGTGGCCGGAAATTGTCGGGGGTGCGCGCTAGCTTCACGGCATGTCGATCATCGAAGAGCGCCGGACCGAGATCCGGGCACACGGAATCACCTACCAGATCGTGGTCGCGACCAGGACGGACGTCGACCGCGCCGAACCCACCCCCCGGGTGATGATCACCCTGGAAGCCGGCGGACCCGGCGGTGAACCGGTCGCCGAGGGCAGCCTCGACCTGGACGCCGAACTGGCGGACACGGTGGCCGACCTCGTGGCGGACGGGTTGCTGTCCGCGACGGGTGCGGGCCGGGCGCCGCGGCGAAGATCCGCGGGTCGTCCTGCGCAGCAGGGCCGCCCGTGGAGCGAGGAGATGGACGCGGAGCTGGAGAACCGGTGGATCGCGGGGGAGAGCGTCGCGGAGATCGCGGCGTACTTCGAGCGCACCCCCGGTGGCATCCGCGCCCGGCTGCCCCGCGTGGGCTGCGACCCGGAGAACCCGGGCTGCTACCTCCCCGTCCCGCCGAGCAGGCGGACGGATCTGGACGAGGGCGAGCCGGGCTGAGCAGGCGGTGGGCCGGTCCACAGTGGACCGGCCCACTCCGGCCGTCGTTCCTTTCCGCCTTCCTGAACGGAGTTGTTCCGATGAGCTTCGATCTCGTCGTGTGGCCTGCGTCCGCGGTTACGACCGTGGAGGACGCCGACCGCAAGTACGAGCAACTGGTGACCTGTGAACCGGAGTCGGCAGCGGTGGATCCGCGGGCTGTCGCGTTCCACCGTGAGCTGACCGCGCGCTATCCACCACGGTCCTCGCTGCCCATGGGACAGCGCGCAGACAGTCCGTGGTGCTGTGATCCGGCCGTCGTCGGCGAGGGCGTGCTCATGACGATCGTCTGGTCCGCCGCCGATACGGTCTCGCGGTTCGTCCGCGAACTGGCCGCGCGTCATGACCTGGTCTGCTACGACCCCGAGGCCGGCGAGGTGCATTCCCCGCCCAGCGTGCGCCGAGGCTCGATGTCCGTGCTGGCGGGCGGCGCCGGATCTCGCGGGAACACCGCGAAGGACACCCGATCGGCATCTCCGCGCCGAGGTCGCGGAGCCGGCTCGGATCGTCCGGGGCTTCGGTTGGTTCGCCGCGGGCTATGACGGCCTGCCGCAGAGATTCGATGTGGGCTACGCAACCGAGGGGGAGCAATGCCGCACCACCCGTCAGTCCCGCGCGCCGGAACCCGTCGCCGCGGCGGTGGCGCGGGCCGCGAGCACCTTGAGGTGTTCGACCAGTTCCCGCGGTTCCTCGACCGTGAACGCGCAGCCGAGCCCCAGCAGCCGGAACGCGAGCCAGTCCAGCGTGTCCGGGTGACTGCGCCACCGGCAGCGGCCGTCGTCCAGGTCGGTCAGCTCGCCGGCGGCCACGCCGAGGCGGGGCGCGATCTGCGCCGCTGGTTCCGCCAGCACGGCCACCGCCCGGAACGTCGGCATGAGGTCGTACAGCCGGTCGACGACGTAGGCCGCCAGATCGGCGGCAGGGGGCTCCCGTGGGGTAACGCGGCCGCCGGTCGCCTGGGCATCGCGGACGCGGTCGGCCCGGAAGATCCGCCAGTCCGCCCGGTCGAGGTCGTAGGCGACCAGGTACCAGCGGCGGCCGGTGGCCACCAGCCGCAGCGGTTCGACCCGGCGCCGGGTCTCGGTCCCGTCGTTCGCGCGGTAGCGGAACCGGACCGTCTCGTGGTTGGTGATCGCGCCCGCGAACACCGTCAGCTGCGCCGGGTCGACGACGGGCCCGCCGGCCGGCACGGCGACGGTCGCCGTGCCGATCGTGCCCACCCGGCGGCGCAGCCGGGCGGGCAGGACCTGCTCGAGCTTCGCCAGCGCCCGCACGGACGCCTCCTCGATGCCGTCGACGGTCTGCCCCGCCGCGGTCCGCAGGCCCACCGCGATCGCGACGGCTTCGTCGTCGTCGAGCACGAGCGGCGGCATCGCGGTGCCGGCGACCAGCCGGTACCCGCCCGCGACACCGCGGCTGGCCTCGACCGGGTAGCCGAGGTCGCGCAGCCGCTCGACGTCGCGGCGGATGGTGCGCGGGCTGACCCCGAGCCGGTCGGCCAGTTCGCTGCCCGGCCACTCGCGGGGCGTCTGGAGCAGCGAAAGCAGGCCGAGCAGCCGTGCCGGGGTGTCCGTCATCCACTCAGCATCCCAAGGTGGCAGGGGCCACTTCCCGGTTATCTCGTTTGTTTAGCCTTGCAAGGGCGTGCATAATCATGCGTATGACGGTGAACATCGCAGTGGCCGGAGCCAGCGGGTACGCGGGCGGTGAGCTGCTGCGCCTGCTCCTGACCCATCCCGAGGTCGAGATCGGTGCGCTGACGGCCGCCAGCAGCGCGGGCACGAAACTGGGCGTCCACCAGCCCCACCTGGTTCCCCTCGCCGACCGCGTCCTCGCCGAGACGACCCCGGAGACCCTGGCCGGCCACGACGTCGTGTTCCTGGCGCTGCCCCACGGGCACTCCGCCGGGATCGCGGCCCAGCTCGGCCCGGACGTCCTGGTCGTCGACCTCGGCGCCGACCACCGCCTGGCCGACGCGGCCGACTGGCAGCGCTGGTACGGCGGTGACCACGCCGGCCAGTGGCCGTACGGCCTGCCGGAACTGCCCGGTGCCCGCGAGAAACTCGCCGGCACCAAGCGCGTCGCCGTGCCCGGCTGCTTCCCGACCGGCGGGTCGCTGGCGTTGGCTCCCGCGCTGGCCGCCGGGCTGGTCGAGCCCGACGTGACGGTGGTCGCGGTCACCGGCACCTCGGGCGCCGGCAAGAGCCTCAAACCGAACCTGCTCGGCTCCGAGGTGATGGGCTCGGCCAGCGCGTACGGCGTCGGCGGCGCGCACCGCCACACCCCGGAGTTCGCCCAGAACCTCTCGGCCGTCGCGGGGGAGCAGGTCACCGTGTCCTTCACCCCGGTGCTCGCGCCGATGCCCCGTGGCATCCTCACCACGGCGAGCGCCCCCCTCAAGCCCGGGGTCGACGAGGCTTCCGCCCGCGCGGCCTACGAAAAGGCCTACGACGCCGAACCGTTCGTCCAGCTGCAGCCCGCCGGCGCCTGGCCGGCCACCGCGTCGACGCTCGGGTCGAACAACGTCCAGCTGCAGGTCGCGGTCGACACCGACGCGCGACGCCTGGTCGTGGTCGCCGCGATCGACAACCTCACCAAGGGCACCGCCGGCGGTGCCGTCCAGTCGATGAACCTGGCCCTCGGCTTCCCCGAGACGACCGGCCTTTCCACCGTAGGAGTCGCACCGTGACCGTCACCGGCCCCCAGGGCTTCCGCGCCGCCGGCGTCGCCGCCGGGATCAAGGCCTCCGGCGCGCTCGACCTCACCCTGGTCGTCAACGACGGCCCGCTCGACGTGGCGGCGGGTGTCTTCACCCGCAACGTGATCAAGGCCGCGCCGGTGCTGTGGTCGCAGGAGGTGCTCAAGCAACAGCGGCTGAAGGCCGTCGTCCTCAACTCGGGCGGCGCCAACGCGGCCACCGGTCCCGGCGGTTTCCAGGACACCCACGCCACGGCCGAGAAAGTCGCCGAAGTCCTGGAAACGGGGGCGATCGAGGTCGCCGTCTGCTCCACCGGTCTCATCGGCGAGCGGCTGCCGATGGAAGCCGTGCTGGCGGGCGTGGACACCGCGTTCAAGGCTCTCGACGCGAGTGCCGAGGCGAGCTTGAACGCCGCCAAGGGCGTGATGACCACCGACTCCAAGCCGAAGCAGGCGTTCGCGAAGCACGACAGCGGCTGGAGCGTCGGCGGTTTCGCCAAGGGCGCGGGCATGCTCGCGCCGAACCTCGCCACCATGCTGTCGGTGCTGACCACCGACGCCGTGGTGGACAAGGCCACCCTCGACCGCGCCCTGCGCGCGGCGACCCACGTCACCTTCGACCGGCTCGACGTCGACGGCGGCACGTCCACCAACGACACCGTCCTGGTCCTGGCGTCCGGCGCGAGCGGCGTCGAGCCCACCGAGGCGGAGCTCACCGAGCTGCTCACCGCGGTGAGCCACGACCTGGTGCTCCAGCTGCGCGCGGACTCCGAGGGCGCCACCAAGGACGTCGACATCACGGTGCAAGGAGCGGACTCCGAGGCCGACGCGATCGCCGTGGCCCGCACGATCGCCGAAGACAACCTGGTCAAGACGGCGCTGTTCGGCTCGGACCCGAACTGGGGCCGGATCGCCATGGCGCTCGGCCGGGTGCCGGCCCGCATCGACCCGGACACCGTGTCGATCGCGATCAACGGCGTCACCTTGTTCGCGCAGGGCGTGCCGGCCGCCGACCGGTCCGAGGCGGACCTCACCGGCCGGGCCGTCGAGATCGTCGTCGACCTCGGCGTCGGCGCGGGCACGGCGACCATCTACACCACCGACCTTTCGCACGGTTACGTCGAAGAGAACAGCGCGTACTCCTCATGAACCAGGAGGCTCTGATTTCCGCGGACGAGAGACTCGCGACGGCGGCCGAGAAGGCCGGGGTGCTCATCGAGGCGCTGCCGTGGCTGCAGCGGTTCCACGGCGCCACCGTGGTGGTGAAGTACGGCGGCAACGCCATGATCGACGACCAGCTGAAGGCGGCCTTCGCCGAGGACATGGTGTTCCTGCGGCTGGCCGGCCTGCGGCCGGTGGTCGTGCACGGCGGCGGTCCGCAGATCACCGCGATGCTCAAGCGCCTCGGCGTCGAGGGCGAGTTCAAGGGCGGGCTGCGGGTCACCACCCCGGAGACGATGGACATCGTCCGGATGGTGCTCACCGGCCAGGTCAGCCGCGAGCTGGTGGGGCTGATCAACGCCCACGGGCCGTACGCGGTCGGCATCTCCGGCGAGGACGCCCGGCTGTTCACCGCCGAGCGCAAACAGGCCACTGTGGACGGTGAGCAGGTCGACATCGGGCTCGTCGGCGAGGTCGCCGAGGTCAACCCGGACGCGGTGCTCGACATCGTCAACGCCGGGCGCATCCCGGTGGTCTCCACGGTCGCCCCGGACGTCGACGGTGTCGTGCACAACGTCAACGCCGACACGGCCGCGGGTGCGCTGGCGGCCGCGCTGGGCGCCGAGAAGCTCGTCGTGCTGACCGATGTCGAGGGCCTGTACGCGAACTGGCCCGACCGGTCGTCGCTGATCGACCGCGTCCGCGTCGACCGGCTCGAGACCATGCTGCCCACGCTGGCCAGCGGCATGATCCCGAAGATGGAGGCGTGCGTGCGCGCCATCCGCGGCGGCGTGCGCCGGGCGCACGTGATCGACGGCCGCCTCGCCCATTCGGTGCTGCTGGAGGTCTTCACCTCCCGTGGCATCGGCACCATGGTCTTCCCCGAAACGGAGCTCCCGTGACCGACCTCAAGTCCAATGTGGACGGCCAGTCGCACTGGCAGTCCGCCCTGATGGACAACTACGGCACGCCCAAGCTGACGCTGGTGCGCGGCGAGGGCGCGAAGGTGTGGGACGCCGACGGCCGGGAGTACGTCGACCTGGTCGGCGGCATTGCCGTCAACGCGCTCGGCCACGCCCACCCGGCGGTCGTCGAAGCCGTCACCGCGCAGATCAAGCAGCTCGGCCACACCTCGAACCTGTACATCAACCCGGTGGCCGTCGAGCTCGCCGAAGCACTGCTCGACGTCGCCGGCCTCACCGGCCACGGCAAGGTGCTGTTCGTCAACTCCGGCGCCGAGGCCAACGAAGCCGCGCTGAAGATCAGCCGGCTGACCGGGCGCACCAAGGTGGTCGCCGCCGAAGGGGCGTTCCACGGCCGGACCATGGGCGCGCTGACGCTCACCGGCCAGCCTGGCAAGCGCGACCCCTTCAAACCGCTGGTGCCCGGGGTGGAGCACGTGCCGTTCGGGGACGTCGGAGCGCTCAAAGCGGCCGTCGACACCGAAACCGCGGCCGTCTTCCTCGAGCCGGTGCTCGGCGAGGCCGGTGTGATCCCGGCGCCGGACGGCTACCTCCAGGCCGCCCGCGAGATCACCAAGGCCACCGGCACGCTGCTGGTGCTCGACGAGGTGCAGACCGGCCTCGGCAGGCTCGGCACCTGGTTCGGCTACCAGCAGGCCGGCATCGTGCCGGACGTGATCACCCTGGCGAAGGGCCTCGGCGGCGGGCTGCCGCTGGGCGCGGTGATCGGCGTCGGCGCGGCGGGCGACCTGCTCAAGCCCGGCCACCACGGCACCACCTTCGGCGGCAACCCGGTGTGCTGCGCGGCCGGGCTGGCCGTGCTGAAGACCATCGCCGCGGACAACCTCCTGGACCACGTCTCCGCGCTGGGCAAGGACATCGCGGCGGGGGTCGAGTCGCTGGGGCACCCGCTCGTCGCCGGGGTGCGCGGCGCCGGGCTGCTGCTCGGCATCGCTCTCAAGCGGCCCGTCTCGGCCGCGGTCGCCAAGGCCGCCCAGGACGCCGGCTACCTCGTCAACCCGGTCGCCCCGGACGCCATCCGGCTCGCGCCGCCGCTCGTGCTCGACGGCGGGCAGGCCGAAGGGTTCCTCGCCGCACTCCCGAACGCGCTCGACTCCACCACGAAGGACTCTGACTGATGCTCCGCCACTTCCTCCGCGACGACGACGTCAGTCCCGCCGAACAGAAGGCCATCCTCGACATCGCCGACGCGCTCAAGGCCGACCCGCTGGGCACCAGGACCCTGGCCGGCAAGTCGATCACGGCGATCTTCGAGAAGAACTCGACCCGCACCCGGTTCTCGTTCGAGGTCGGCATCAGCCAGCTCGGCGGGCACCCGGTGATCGTCGACGGCCGGTCCATGCAGCTCGGCCGCGAAGAGACCATCGAAGACACTTCGCGGGTGTTGTCGCGCTACGTCGACGGGATCGTGTGGCGCACCTTCGCGCAGAAGCGCATCGAAGCGATGGCCTCGGCCGCGTCGATCCCGGTGGTCAACGCGCTCACCGACGAGTTCCACCCGTGCCAGGTGCTCACCGACCTGATGACGATCCGGGAGCGCAAGGGGAAGCTCGAGGGTCTCACCCTCGTCTACCTCGGTGACGGCGCCAACAACATGGCGCACTCGCTGCTGCTCGGCGGGGTCACCGCCGGCATGCACATCCGGGTCGTCTCGCCGGTCGGCTTCCAGCCCGACCAGGGCGTGATGCTCGACGCGAAGAAACGCGCGAACGAGACCGGCGGCACCGCCACCGTGTTCACCGACCCGTACGCCGCCGTCGCCGGCGCGGACGTGCTCGTCACCGACACGTGGACGTCGATGGGGCAGGAGAACGACGGGCTCGACCGGGTGGGCCCGTTCCGCGCCCTGCAGGTCAACACCGAGCTGCTGAAGAAGGCGGCGGACGAGGCGATCGTGCTGCACTGCCTGCCGGCGCACCGCGGCTGGGAGATCACCGACGAGGTCATCGACGGGCCGGCCAGCGCGGTGTGGGACGAGGCCGAGAACCGGCTGCACGCCCAGAAGGCCTTGCTGGTCTGGCTCTTCGAAGAGAGCCGGCGATGACCAGCAGCCGGGTGGGGCGGCAGGCGCGGATCACCGAGCTGGTGTCCACCATGACCATCCGCAGCCAGACCGAGCTGGCCAAGCTGCTGGCCGCCGAAGGCATCGAGGTCACGCAGGCGACGTTGTCGCGTGACCTCGACGAGCTGGGCGCGGTCAAGCTGCGGGGGCCGGACTCGGGGGCGCCGGTCTACGTCATCCCGGAGGACGGCAGCCCGGTCCGCGGGGTGCAGGGCGGCACGTCACGGCTCTCGCGGCTGCTGGCGGAGCTGATGGTCTCGGCGGACTCGTCGGGCAACTTGATGGTGCTGCGGACGCCGCCCGGCGCGGCGCAGTTCCTGGCCAGCGCGATCGACCGGGCCGCCCTCGAAGAGGTCGTCGGCTCGATCGCGGGCGACGACACCGTCGCCGTGATCGCGCGGGAACCCCTGACGGGCAAGGAGCTGGCGGAGCGCTTCGCGGCCCTCGCGCAGCGCTCCGCGCACGAAGCCGGAGACGAAGGACCAGCATGACCGCGCGCGAGCCCGCGCGATACCCGGGAGGATCATGACCGGGCACAGACCCAACGAACACATCGAGGAGAAGCGAGAACAGTGAGCGGGAACGAGCAGCCGGTGCAGCTGTGGGGCGGCCGGTTCGCCAGCGGTCCGGCGGAGGCCATGGCCGCGTTGAGCGCGTCGACGCACTTCGACTGGCGCTTGGCGCCCTACGACATCGCCGGGTCCCGCGCGCACGCGCGCGTGCTGCACAAGGCGGGCCTGCTCACCGAAGACGAGCTGACCGGCATGCTGGCCGCGCTGGACACGCTCGCCCAGGACGTCGCTTCGGGGCAGTTCACCCCCACGATCGCCGACGAGGACGTGCACACGGCCCTCGAACGCGGCCTGCTCGAACGGGCGGGCACCGAGCTCGGCGGCAAGCTGCGGGCCGGCCGGTCCCGCAACGACCAGGTCGCCACGCTGTTCCGGATGTGGCTGCGGGACGCGGCCCGCCGCGTCGTCGCGGGCACCCTGGAAGTCGTCGACGCGCTGGTGTCGCAGGCGAAACGGCACCCGGACGCGATCCTGCCCGGCCGCACGCACCTGCAGCACGCCCAGCCGGTGCTGCTGGCGCACCACCTGATGGCCCACGGCCAGGCCCTGCTGCGCGACGTCTCGCGGCTGCAGGACTGGGACGCCCGTACGGCGGAGTCGCCGTACGGCTCCGGCGCCCTCGCCGGCTCGTCCCTGGGGCTCGACCCCGAGGCCGTCGCGGAAGAGCTGGGCTTCGCGTCGAGCGTCGAGAACTCGATCGACGGGACCGCTTCGCGGGACTTCGTCGCCGAGTTCGCGTTCGCCGTCGCGATGCTCGCGGTGAACCTGTCCCGGATCGCCGAAGAGGTGATCATCTGGAACACCGCGGAGTTCGGCTACGTGACGCTGGACGACGCGTGGGCCACCGGCAGCTCGATCATGCCGCAGAAGAAGAACCCGGACGTCGCGGAGCTGACCCGCGGCAAGGCGGGCCGGCTGATCGGCAACCTCACCGGCCTGCTGGCCACCCTCAAGGCGCAGCCGCTGGCCTACAACCGCGACCTGCAGGAGGACAAGGAGCCGGTGTTCGACTCGGTCGAGCAGCTCGAGCTCCTGTTCCCGGCGATCGCGGGGATGCTCGCCACGCTCACCTTCCACACCGACCGGCTCGCCGACCTGGCCCCGGCGGGCTTCACGCTCGCCACGGACATCGCCGAGTGGCTGGTGCGTCAGGGCGTCCCGTTCCGCGTCGCGCACGAGGCCGCGGGCGAAAGCGTCCGCGTCGCCGAAGCCCGCGGGGTCGGCCTGGACCAGCTGACCGACGAGGAGTTCGAGAAGATCAACCCGGCGCTCACCCCGGCTGTCCGCGGTGTGCTCACCGTGGAAGGGTCGGTGAAGTCCCGCAACGCCCGGGGCGGCACGGCCCCGGAACGCGTGGCCGAGCAGCGGGCCCGCCTCGAAGAGCGCGTCACCGCGGCCCGCCAGTGGCTGAACTGACCTGACACCGGACGGCTTGGCGCGGGCAGCGGTCGTTAGGCTGCTCGCGCCAGGACGTCCGAGGGAGGAGCCCGCTTGAGCGGCGACGCAGGCCGGTTGTTCACCCGCGAGGAACTGGCGCTCGACCCGGTTGACCTGGCTCACCTCCTGCTCGGCTCGGTTCTCGAGGCCGACGGTCCCGACGGCACGGTCGGCGTCCGCTTGGTCGAAGTCGAGGCCTACCGCGGCGAAGACGATCCGGCGTCGCACTGCTACCGCGGCCGGACCCCGCGCAACGCCGTCATGTGGGGCCCGGCGGGGCACCTGTACGTGTACTTCGTCTACGGGATGCACTTCTGCGCGAACATCGTCGGCTCCCATGACGGCGTGGCCGGCGCGGTGCTGCTGCGGGCCGGCGAGGTCGTCTCGGGCCTCGACGTCGTCCGTCGCCGTCGTCCGGCCGCGCGAGGAACCGGCGAGCTGGCCAAGGGCCCGGCCATCCTGACCTCGGTGCTCCGCATCGACCGCGAGCAGAACGGCGCCGACCTGACCGACCCGGCATCCCCGGTCCGCTTGCACGTGGGCGAGCGCGTGCCGGCGGAGCACATCCGGACGGGCCCCCGCGTCGGCGTCGCGATGGCGATGGACACGCCTTGGCGGTTCTGGGTCGAAGGCTCCCCTGCCGTGTCCACCTACCGCCGCGGCGGTAAGCGCCGGGTCCGACCCGCCAGTTAGTCGGTTGACCTGGTGCGGGAGGATCTACAGGCGTGAGCGAACACATCCTCGACGAGCTGTCCTGGCGCGGCCTGATCGCGCAGTCCACCGACATCGACGCCCTCCGGCGCGAGCTCGACCAGGGCCCCGTGACGCTCTATTGCGGTTTCGACCCGACCGCGCCCAGCCTGCACGCCGGCAACCTGGTCCCGCTGCTCATGCTCAAGCGCTTCCAGCGCGCCGGGCACCGGCCGATCGTGCTGGCCGGCAGCGCGACCGCGATGATCGGCGACCCGCGCGACACCGGTGAGCGCTCGCTGAACACCGCCGACGTCGTCGCCGAGTGGGCCGGGCGCATCCGCGGCCAGCTCGAGAAGTTCGTCGACTTCGACGACTCGCCCACCGGGGCGATCGTCGAGAACAACCTCAACTGGACCGGCGAGCAGAACGTTCTGGAGTTCCTGCGCGACGTCGGGAAGCACTTCTCGGTCAACGTCATGCTCAACCGGGACACGGTCAGGCGCCGGCTCGAGGGCGACGGCATGTCCTACGCCGAGTTCAGCTACCTGCTCCTGCAGTCGCAGGACTACCGGCACCTGTACCGCGAGTACGGCTGCAAGCTGCAGGTCGGCGGATCCGACCAGTGGGTCAACCTCGTCGGCGGGGTGGACCTGATCCGCCGGACCGAAGGCGCGAGCGTGCACGCGGTGACCGCGCCACTGGTCACCGACTCCGAGGGACGCAAGTTCGGCAAGTCGACGGGCGGCGGGAGCGTCTGGCTCGACCCGGAGATGACCTCGCCGTACGCCTGGTACCAGTACTTCGTCAATGTGGGTGACGCCGACGTGGTCCGGTACCTGCGGATGTTCACGTTCCTCGACCAAGAGGAGATCGCGGCGCTCGCCGAGGACACCGAACAGCGCCCCCACCTGCGTGCGGCCCAGCGCCGGCTGGCGGAGGAGTTCACCACGCTCGTGCACGGCGAGGAGCAGACCCGGCAGGTGATCGCCGCCAGCCAGGCCCTGTTCGGCCGCGGAGAGCTCCGTGACCTGGACGGACGCACCCTCGACGCGGCGATGGCCGAGGTGCCGAACGGCAAGGTGGACCCGTCGGGCGCCCCGACGATCGTCGACCTGCTGCTCGCCGGGGGACTGGTGGACAGCAAGGCCGCCGCACGCCGCGCGGTCAAGGAGGGCGGCGCGTACGTCAACAACGTGAAGGTCGCGGACGAGGAGTGGACGCCGTCGGCGGGCGACGCCCTGCACGGCAAGTGGCTCGTGGTCCGCAAGGGCAAGCGGAACGTCGCCGGCGTCGCGCTCGGCGGCTGACCGGCCCCCGAGGGCCCGAAACAGGGCTTGACCTGCGGGAATGCGGTTAAGGTACCCCCCTGTTTCGGGGCCTCGGAGGGGGTGTAAAGTTCTCCAAGTCGCCAGGGAGACCGGGTGGCCGCCGGGACACGAACCAAGCTCTCGCGGATTGCGATTGAGTGGGTGTCCCACCAAAAACTGCTAGGAATGACTCGCTTTGAGT
>NZ_NMUL01000041.1 GCF_002234595.1 Amycolatopsis vastitatis | reverse complement strand
AGCGGTGGGGGCCCTTCTTCGTGCGTAACGGTTACAGGCCGGCGGCCGCCGAGGCGATCTTCGACGCGAACGTGCTCACCTCGGTGTAGACGCCGGGGGCGTGCGGCCGGGCGCAGCCGTCACCCCAGCTGACGATGCCCACCTGGATCCACGCGCCTGCGTTGTCCCGGCGGAACATCGGGCCGCCGGAGTCGCCCTGGCAGGTGTCGACGCCGCCCGAGGCCAGGTTGCCCGCGCAGATCTCGGCGCTCGGGATCAGGTCGGGGTAGCTGCCGCCCTGCGCGGCGCAGGTGGCGTCGTCGACGAACGGGACGGTCGCCTTGAGCAGGTACCGCTGCTGCGAACCGCCTTCGGTCGCCGCACCCCAGCCGGCCACGGTGAACGTGCCGGAGTTGTAGGCCGACGTCGACGCGATCGGCAGCGTCGAAAGCCCGCTCACCGGGCTCGCGAGCTTGATCAGCGCCCAGTCGCCGCCGGTCGCGGTGTCGTACGTGGGGGACCGGTAGACGTAGGTCGAGCGGATCTTCTGCGCGCTGGAGCTGTTGAGGTCGACCACGCCGACCGTCGCCGTGATGGAGGTGTTCGACCCGGTCCGGCTCACGCAGTGCGCGGCCGTCAGGACGATCTGCTTGGTGTACAGCGCTCCGCCGCAGCCCATGGAAAGCCGGACCATGAACGGGAATTCGCCCTGGGCGGCCCGGGTGCCGCCGACGACGTCGGTGGACGGCGGCTGGGCGGCGGTGGCGATCGCCGGGGTGGCGAACGAGGCCGCCGCGGCGACCGCGGCGAGTGCGGTGGTGGCGTTTCTGAGCAGGGTGAACCAGCGCTTGGGGGCCAAGGGGATCAGTCCTTCCAGTGTCCACAGTGGAAGCCGTTGCCGAAAGCGGCTCCACGACTACACCAGGTGGTCACAGACCGGGACAACCGACTTTCTTCGGATCTTTCGGGCGGTTGGGTGATTTCTCACCGGCGCATCCGACGAAGGCCGTAGGCCAGACTGCCCAGCACGAGCGCGCCGCAGCCGGCCAGCACCGACGGCAACGGCAGGCTGAAGGCCAGCACCACGCACCCGGCCAGCCCGAGCACGGCGATCGGCCGGGCCTTCCCCCTCAGCGTGAACGCCGCGGCGTTGGCGATCGCGTAGTACGTCAGCACGGCGAAGGACGAGAAGCCGATCGCGGCCCGCAGGTCGATCGACGCGGCGAGCACGGCGACGATGAGCCCGACAGCCAGCTCGGCGCGGTGCGGCACGTTGTAGCGCGGGTGCACCGCGGCGAGGAACCGGGGGAGGTGGCCGTCGCGGCTCATCGCCAGCGTCGTGCGCGAGACGCCGAGGATGAGCGCCAGCAGCGAGCCGAGCGCCGCCAGCGCCGCGCCCACCCGCACGACCGGTGCGAGCCACCCCGGGACGGCCGCGGCGATCGGGTCCGGGCTCGCGGCGAGCGCGGCCGGGCCGAGCCGGACGAGCAGCAGCACCGCCAGCGCGGCGTAGACCACGAGCGTGATGCCGAGGGCGAGCGGGATGGCGCGGGGGATGGTCCGGGCCGGGTCGCGGACCTCCTCGCCGAGCGTCGCGAGCCGCGCGTACCCGGCGAAGGCGAAGAAGAGCAGCCCCGCCGCCTCGAGGACGCCCCCGCCGCCGGGCCAGGCGACGAGCGGGCCGCCGGCGTGCGGTCCCGCGGCCATCGTCACCGCGGCGGCGGTGAGCACGAGGAGGGTGCACGACACGATCACCCGGGTCGCCAGCGCGGACCGGTGCACGCCGAAGTAGTTGACTACCGTGAGCGCGGCGACGACGGCGACGGCGAGCGCGCTCCGCCACGGCTGCCCGAGGCCGGGCGCGGCGTAGGCGACGACGGTCAGCGTCATCGCGGCGCAGCTGGCCGTCTTCCCGGTGACGAATCCCCAGCCGGCGAGGAAACCCCAGAATTCACCGAGCCTTTCCCGGCCGTAAACGTAGGTCCCGCCGGATTGGGGATGAATCGCGGCGAGCTGCGCCGAAGACGTCGCATTGCAGTAAGCGACGACGGCCGCGAGGACCAGCGCGATGAGCAATCCGGCGCCCGCCGCCCGCGCCGCCGGGGCGAACGCGGCGAACACGCCGGCGCCGATCATCGAGCCGAGGCCCAGGAAAACGGCGTCGGCGAGGCCGAGGCGGCGAGCCAGTGGGGTCGAGCGCATCCGGGTGATCCTCCGTGTGACAGCCGTGTTGCTGACCACAGCGAACCACGGCGTACGCAGAACCCAATAGGGTCGATTCCGTGTCCGCCCCTTCGCCCCATTCCCGCCTGTCCGCCGACGGTCCCGTGCTCGACGGGATTCCCGAGCACGGCCGTGTCCCGCGGTATTACGCGGTCAAGGTCGAGCTGCTGGCGGTGATCGCGGAACTCGGCGAAGGCGCGGTGCTGCCCACGGAACGGGAATTGTGCGAACGGTTCGATGTGTCGCGGGCGACGGTACGGCAGGCGGTGGGGGAGCTGGTGCTCGAGGGCAAGCTCAGCCGCCGCCAGGGGAGCGGCACCTACGTCGCCGGGCCGAAGCTCGTCCAGCCGCTGGCCCTGACCGGCTCCGCCGAGGGGCCGCGGCGCCAGGGCGTCCGGCCCGGCCGCAGCGCCATCACGTTGGAACGGCGCCCGGCGGGCCGCGCGCTGGCCGCCGACCTGCGGGTCACCTCGGACGCGGAGGTGTTCCACATCGAGCGGGTCCTGCTGGCCGACGAGGAGCGCGTCGGCCTGGAGTCGACTTATCTCCCCGCCGAGCGGTTCCCGGGCCTCCTGGACGCGTTCGACCCCGGGCAGCCGCTCTCGGCGTGCCTGAGCGGCGTGGCGGTCCACGGCGCCGAGGAGCGCGTCGAGACCGTGCTGGCCACCCCGCGCGAAGCGCTCCTGATCGGCACCAACCCGGCCCTGCCGATGCTGCTCACGCACCGCGTCGCGTGGGGGCGGGACGGCACGCCGTTCGAGCGCGTGCGCTCGCTCTACCGCGGCGACCGGCTTAGCTTCCTGACCCGCCTGGGCCGCGCCGACTGACCGGCGCCCGGATGCAACCCGGCGCGGGTTCCGTTCCGTCTGGCAGGTATGCGTACCACGGTGAAACTGCTGGGGACCGGCCTGCTGCTGCTCACGGTGACCGCCTGCGCGGCCAATACCGGCGCCGGCGCTCCTGCGGCGAGCGGCACCGGGCCCGGGACGTCGGTGACCGGGCCCCCGACACCCTCGTCGTCACCGTCCGTGCCTCCGACGGTGACCCCGTCCGCCGGCCCGCCGCCGTCCCAGACCGTCGGGCGCCCGACGCAGGGGATCGCGCCGGGTGACGACGTCGTGGCCGAGACCCAGGTCGACGCCCGAGGGCTGCCCGAGGGCTACCCGCGCAGCCTCTTCCGGAGCATCGACGGCCGGACGCTGACCCTGCAGGCCGAGGAGGGCGGCTGCCGCCGCATCTCGGCGCGCGTCGGCGACCAGACCGCGCAGCAGGTGGTCGTGCTGGTCACCGTCACCTCCGCGCCGAAGGGCCAGATGTGCCCCGACTACATCAAGGAGATCCGGATCCCGCTGCCGCTGTCGGAGTCGCTCGGCACGCGCACGATCGTCCTCCGCCAGGGCTGAATTTCCCTCGACGCTGGGCGGGCGTCGCCGGGATGCCCGGGGACGCCCGCCTGGACCACGTCCGGTGCAACCCCGCGGCGCCCCCGTTCCGTCCTTCACGCATGAGGTACTCAGCGAAGGTGGTCGGGACAGGTGCGCTCCTGCTGATGGTGACGGCCTGTGCCGGCCCGGACATGTCCACCGCCCAGCCCGCCGCCGGAGGCGACTCCGCCGGGCCCACCGGCAGCGTGTCGACGTCGCCGTCGCCGAGCGCATCGGTCCTGCCGGCGCCGCCGACGGCCAACCCGCCGGGCAAACCGCGGCTCACCGTGCCCGAGGGCAGCACCCCGGTCCCTCCGGGCAAGGTCGACGCGACCGCGCTGCCCGCCGGGTTCCCGCACGAGGTGTGGACCTCCAACGGCGGCATGGTGCTCGACATCCGCGCCCAGGAAGGCGGCTGCGGCCACGCGCTCGGCGAGGCGGCCGAGCAGACCGGCGACCGCGTCGTGGTCAACCTGAGCGAGACCAAGGCGCAGACCGGTCAGATGTGCACGATGGACATCCGGTACCCGGTGATCTCGGTCGTGCTCGCCGCGCCGCTCGACCAGCGCACGGTGGTGCTGAAGACGACGCCGCCGAAGTAACCGCGACGACGCCACGGCCCCGGAGATGTTCTCCGGGGCCGTTTCCGTCTGCCCGGTCCGCAGTGGACGGTCGGGCATTGGTCCGGACCAGGTCGATCCGCCGTTGTCGAAGTTGTCGAAATTGTCAGCGCTCCCGGTGAACCGCCGCGGTGACCGGGCCGTGTCCCCGGGTGAGGTGGTGATCAGAGAGGAGGGGCCCATGCCCCGGTTGAGCAGTGGTCGGCACCGCAAGCAGGCGACCGTCGGATTGGCCGCGTTGCTGGGGGTCGCCGGTGTCACCGCGACGGCCATCGCGCTGAGCAGTCCCGCGGGCAACGCCGCCGAAGCGCCCAAGGAGAACTGCGCGGGACTCGACACCGCGTTGCAGAACAACCTGACCTTCATCGCGGGGCAGCAGGCGAACCCGGACGCGCAGTCGGCCGCGCGGATCGCCAACCGGCAGGCCGTGGTGGACCTGATCCAGCAGCGGCGGCAGGTCGCGGGCTGCACGGCGAACGTCGCGGCGAACAACGGCCAGGCCGCCGCCGCGCCCGGCAACTCCGGCAACGCGCCGGGCAAGGCCCAGGCGCCCGGTCAGCAGAAGAAACAGGACCAGGCCGCCGCCGGTGCGGGCGCGGCGGCGCAGAAGGGCGTCGTGTGCGCCGGTTCGACAGTCACCCTCTCGGGGGAGGGCGGCGCACCGGCCGCGTCGAGCAACCAGTTCCCGGCGGGGACGAAGCTGAAGGTGACCAACCTGGACAACTCGAAGTCCACGACCGTGGAGGTGACGTCGGTGTCGGGCAGCTGCACGCTGCTCAACAACGCGGCCTTCGAACAGGTTCGGGAACCCGGAAAGTTCCTCATCCGGCGCGCGCGGATCGAGCGCGTCGGCTGAGGGAGCGGGAAGGAAGGGGGCACCGGTGGCGGGCCGGTGCCCCTTCTCCGGGCCAGAAGCGGCCTTCTGTCCTCCGTGGACGGAAGGCCGCTTCGGTCTGTCAGCGGAAGCTGATCTGCAGCACCGGATCGCCGGTGCTGGCGAAGAAGTCGTTGCCCTTGTCGTCGATGACGATGAACGCCGGGAAGTCCTCGACCTCGATCTTCCAGACGGCCTCCATCCCGAGTTCGGCGTACTCGAGGACGTCGACCTTCTTGATGCAGTCCTGCGCCAGCCGGGCGGCCGGGCCGCCGATGGAGCCGAGGTAGAACCCGCCGTGCGCCTGGCACGCCGCGGTCACCTGCTTCGAGCGGTTTCCCTTGGCCAGCATGACGAGTGAGCCGCCGGCGGCCTGGAACTGCTCGACGTAGGAGTCCATCCGCCCGGCCGTGGTCGGCCCGAACGAGCCGGACGCGTAGCCCTCGGGCGTCTTCGCCGGCCCGGCGTAGTAGACCGGGTGGTTCTTCAGGTAGTCCGGCATCTCCTCGCCGGCGTCGAGGCGTTCGGCGATCTTCGCGTGGGCGATGTCGCGGGCGACGACCAGCGGCCCGGTGAGCGAAAGCCGTGTCTTGACCGGCAGCTGCGAAAGCTGCGCGCGGATCTCGGCCATCGGCCGGTTGAGGTCGACACTGACGACGTCGTCGGAGAGGTCTTCTTCGGTGACGTCGGGCAGGAAGCGGGCCGGGTCGCGCTCGAGCTGCTCGATGAAGACGCCGTCGGCGGTGATCTTGGCCTTGGCCTGCCGGTCGGCCGAGCAGGAGACGGCGACGCCCACCGGGCAACTGGCACCGTGCCGGGGGAGCCGGATGACGCGGACGTCGTGGCAGAAGTACTTGCCGCCGAACTGCGCGCCGATGCCGAACTGCCGGGTCATCTCGAGGACCTGTTGCTCGAGATCGCGGTCACGGAAGGCGTGGCCCAGCTCGGAACCCTCGGCCGGGAGGTTGTCGAGGTAGCGGGCGGAGGCGAGCTTCGCGACCTTGAGGTTGAACTCCGCGGACATGCCGCCGACGACGATCGCGAGGTGGTACGGCGGGCAGGCGGCGGTGCCGAGGCTGCGCAGCTTCTCGTCGAGGAACCGGGCGAGCCGCTTCGGGTTCAGGACGGCCTTGGTCTCCTGGTAGAGGAACGTCTTGTTGGCGCTGCCACCGCCCTTGGCCATGAAGAGGAACTCGTAGGACGGGTCGTTTTGCCCGTCCTTGTGGTAGA
The DNA here is from genome assembly GCF_002234595.1 of Amycolatopsis vastitatis. GTDB lineage: Bacteria > Actinomycetota > Actinomycetes > Mycobacteriales > Pseudonocardiaceae > Amycolatopsis > Amycolatopsis vastitatis. The sequence continues at coordinate 99,575 of NZ_NMUL01000041.1, read as the reverse complement.
GCTCGATCTGCGCGGGCAGGTTGGTGCCGGTGTTGCGCTCGTCCCAGAAGTTCAGCGGCGCCATCTGCGAATAGCGGAGGTTCAGCTGCTGGTAGGCGTCGAAGATGCCCTGCGAAAGCGCGCGCTCGTCGTCCCCGCCGGTGAGGACGCCCTCGCCGCGCTTGCCGATGACGATGGCGGTGCCGGTGTCCTGGCACATGGGGAGCACGCCACCGGCGGAGATGGCGGCGTTGCGCAGCAGGTCCATGGCCACGAACCGGTCGTTGCCGCTGGCTTCGGGGTCGTCGACGATGGCGCGCAGCTGGGCGAGGTGTGACGTGCGCAACAGGTGCTGGATGTCGGTGATGGCGGTGCGGGCCAGGGTGGTGAGCGCCGCGGGGTCGATCTTCAGGAACGTCCGCCCGGCGGCTTCGACGGTCTCGACGCCCTCGTCGGTGACCAGCCGGTACTCGGTGGTGGTGTCCTTGCCCAGCGGGAGGACTTCGGTGTGCTGAAACGTGGTGGACGGCACTGCCAGGCTCCTTTGCCAGCTCCGGGATCGGTCCACCCTACGCAGCGGCAAGGGTCACGCCGAAGAGGCATGCGGTCACTGTGAGACGCCCCACGGCCAGGCTTCGCCGGCGGGCCGGGTGCGCCGCGGAAGCTGGTCGGGAGGCCGGGTCCACCCCGACGGACCCGACCTCCCGGGGAAAGCTCCCGGATGCGTGCACACCCGGTCGCGAGGCCTGCGCCGGCACTGGTCGCTCCGTGGCCGCCTCAATCGAGGCTGTCGTGACGCAGGTCATAAGTCAACGCCGCCGAACGGGTGCTGGCGGAGGGTTGCTACCCAGGCCGGTAAAGGACGAAACCCGGCTTTCGTGGAAAATTTTCGCGCCCGGCCGAACGCCTGGTCAGCGGGGTGCGGAAATGACCGAGGGCGGGTGCACGGCGTGCACCCGCCCTCGGACGAGAATCGATCAGCTGGCGTAGGCGCGGAGCCGGTCCGCGCGCTCGCCCTGGCGGAGCTTGGACATGACCTCGCGCTCGATCTGGCGCACGCGCTCGCGGGACAGCCCGAAGTGCTTGCCGATCTGGTCGAGGGTGCGGGGCTGGCCGTCGTCGAGGCCGTAGCGGAGCCGGATGACGTGCTGCTCGCGGTCGTCCAGCGTCGCCAGGACGCGGCGGAGGTCGTCCTGGAGCAGGCCCGAGATGACGGCGCTCTCGGCGTCGGTCGCCTCGGAGTCCTCGATGAAGTCGCCCAGCGGGGCGTCCTCCTCCGTGCCGACCGGCATGTCGAGGCTTACCGGGTCACGCGAGTGGTCGAGCAGGTCCGAGATCTTGTGGGCCGGGATGCCCGACTCGGCCGCCAGCTCCTCGTGCGTCGCGTCCCGCCCGAGCTGCTGGTGCAGGTCGCGCTTGATGCGGGCCAGCTTGTTGACCTGTTCCACCAGGTGGACCGGGAGCCGGATGGTGCGGCCCTGGTCGGCCATGCCCCGGGTGATGGCCTGCCGGATCCACCAGGTGGCGTAGGTCGAGAACTTGAACCCCTTGGAGTAGTCGAACTTCTCCACCGCGCGGATGAGACCCAGGTTCCCCTCCTGGATCAGGTCGAGCAGCGGCATCCCCCGGCCGGTGTAGCGCTTGGCGAGCGAGACCACCAGGCGGAGGTTGGCCTCCAGCAGGTGGTTCTTCGCCACGTGGCCGTCGCGGATCAGGGCCGCCAGCTCGGTGCGGCGCTTCGCGGTGAGGTTTTCGGCCGTGTCCAGCATGTGCTGGGCGAAGACCCCGGCTTCGATGCGCTTGGCGAGCTCGACCTCGTCGGCCGCGCTGAGCAGGGCCGTCTTGCCGATGCCGTTGAGGTAGACGCGGACGAGGTCGGCGGCGGGGCTCTGGGCGTCGAGGTCGGCGTCGGTGAGCGTCCCCACGCTCAACGACGGCTCCTCGGACATCTGAGCCGGGATACGCTCGCGAATCCCGCGCGACTCGCGTTCGAGAGTCTGGACTGACATTCTGCCTCCCCGGTCACGGGCTGAACGTGCTGCTGCGGTGGTCCCGCCGGGTTCGTACCCGCGAACCGGGGCCTGTGGATCCCGGTACGCCGGTCCGGCCGGCTTGGCTGGACATCTGGCACAACGCTCCGGGTTCCCAAAACGTTCCCGGTCCGTCATAGAGGAAGACGGATGCGGGACCGATCCGGTTGCTGAACCAATGCTGAGCTTTTGCTGAGAACGTTCATGACCGGGAAACCTGAGAATCCCGTATGAATCCGGTCAGGAAGTGAACCGTCCGGCCATGGTCTAGACCTCTACCAGAACGGTGAACGGACCGTCGTTGATGCTCGAGACCGCCATCATGGCCCCGAAGCGGCCCGTCGCCACGGTGGCGCCGCGGCCGCGCAGCTCGCCCACGACGGCGTCCACCAACGGCTCGGCGACCTCCGGCCGGGCCGCCTGTGTCCACGACGGGCGCCGGCCTTTCTTCGTGTCGCCGTAGAGCGTGAACTGGCTCACGACGAGCAGCGGCGCATTCGCCGTGGCGCATGATTCCTCGTCGCGCAGCACACGCAGTTCGTGCAATTTGCGTGCCATCACGGCGGCCTTCGCGACGTCGTCGCCGGCGTGGATTCCCAGCAGCACAAGCAAACCCGGCTCGTCGATCGCGCCGACGACCTCGCCGTCGACGGTGACGTCCGCCCGTGTGACGCGGGCGGCGACGGCCCTCACCGCTCCGCCGGGACGAGCATGCCGTGCCGGACGAGCTCCCGGACGACGGGCAGCGCGGCGGCCGCCAGCTCCTCGGACGACAGCCCCTGCGCGGCCGCGAGGAGCTCGATCAGGTCCTCCAGCGGCAGCGCGCCGCGGCAGCCCGCCAGCAGCCTCGCGGCCAGCTCGTCGACCTCGTGCTGCCAGCCCGGTCCGTCGGTGCGGTGCAGGCGGCGGATCGTCGTCGTCCAGCCCTCGTCGCCGGGTTCCTCGACGCTTTCCAGCAAAACCGTGTCGGGCACGACAAAACGGACATCGAGGAGAGAATCGCCCGATTCTCGCAGCCATTCCACGCGGTCCAGCCAACCCGCCGCTTCCGGGCCCAGCGGGTCGTCGTAGGCCTGCCTGAGGTCCTCGCACACCACGGTCGGAGTCCGCCCGGCCGCGCGTCGCAGCGTGACGAAGCCGAAGCCGATGCCCCGGACGTCGTGGGCGGCGAACCAGTCGAGCCACGCCGCGGCCTTCGCCCGGCCCTCGGGCGAACGCGGGTCGAGGCCCGCGTCCCGCAGCCACGTGCCGACGTAGAGCGCCGGATCGGCGACGTCCCGCTGCACGAACCAGGCGTCGGTTTCGGCGGGCAGCCAGCGGCTCACCCGATCGGCCCAGTCTTCGCTGGAGGTGTGCAGCCACGAAGCGAGCAGGTGACCCACGCCGCCGTCGTTGAGGAAGCCCGGCAGCTGCCGCACGACCAGCGCGCTCGCGTCGTCGCCCGCCAGCCCGGAGTCGCGGTAGGTGTAGTCGACGCGGGCCGGGCCGACGACGAACGGCGGGTTGCACACGACCTGGTCGAACTTCCGCCGCGCGACCGGCGCGAACCACTCGCCGCGCACCAGCTCGACGTCCAGTTCGTTCAGCCGGAAGGTCGCCGCGGCCAGCGCGAGGGCCCGGGCGGAGACGTCGGTCGCGGTGACGCGCCCGGCGTGCCGGGTCGCGTGCAGCGCCTGCACGCCGTTGCCGGTGCCCAGGTCGAGCAGGGTGCCGACCGGGCGGCGGCTGGTCGCGCGGATCAGCGACAGCGACGCGTGGCCGACGCCGAGCACGTGGTCCTCGGGCACGGTGGTGCCGAGCACGTCGGCGTCGAGGTCGGACACGACCCACCACGAGCCCTCTTCATCGCCGTGGGGCCGGATGTCCAGCGCGGCCCGGTAGCCGCCATCGGCCGCCGACAACACACCGGCGAAGACGGCGTCCTCGGGTGTGAGCGGCGCGAAAGCGGCCTTGACCGCCGTCTCGGGCTCGGTTCCGCCGAGCAGGAACAGCCGGATCAGCGTGCCGAGGTCACCCGCGTCCCGGCTCGCGCGCTCGGCAGGCACCGGCTCGCCGCGGCCGAGCGCCGCGTGCGCGGCACCGCCCAGGGCGGCCACCACGCCGTCGGCGTCGTAGCCGGTGCGCCGGAAGGCCTCGCGCAGCCGCGCGCAGACGTCGTCGGACAGGTCGGGCGTTCCACTTCGCGTGCTCACGGTGGGTAATGCTGCCACGATGGCTCCCGTGACCCCTGAACGCGTCCTCGCCCCGCTCGACGCGGCGCTGCCCGAGCTCGAAGCGCTCTACATCGACCTCCACCGGCACCCGGAGCTGTCCTTCGCCGAGACCCGGACGGCGGCCGAGCTGGCCCGGCGGCTGGAGCGCGACGGCTACGAGGTGCACACCGGCATCGCCCGGACCGGCGTGCTGGGCGTGCTGCGCAACGGCGAGGGGCCCACGGTGCTGCTGCGCGCCGACATCGACGCGCTGCCGGTCGAGGAGAAGACCGGGCTGTCCTACGCGAGCACCGTCCGCGGCACCGACGAGCACGGCACCGACGTCCCGGTCATGCACGCCTGCGGGCACGACATGCACGCCACCTGGCTCTCCGGCGCCGCCGCGCTGCTCGCGAAGGGGCGCGACACCTGGGCCGGCACGCTGCTGGTGGTGTTCCAACCGGGGGAGGAGGGCGCGGGCGGTGCCGCGGCGATGGTGGCCGACGGCCTGTTCGAGATCGCCGGGAAACCCGACGTCGTGTTCGGGCAGCACCTGGTGCCCGGCCCCGCGGGCTGGGTGCTCACCCGGCCGGGCGTGATCATGGCCGCGACCGACACGCTGCGCGTCACCCTGCACGGCCGCGGCGGCCACGGCTCACGCCCGGAGACGACCGTCGACCCGGCGGTGCTGGCCGCGTCCGTGGTGCTCAAGCTGCAGACGATCGTGTCGCGCGAGATCGCCGCCACGGACTCGGCCGTGGTCACGGTCGGTTCGCTGCACGTCGGCACGGCGAGCAACGTGATCGCCGACGACGCCGTCATGGAGGTCAACATCCGTTCGTTCGACCAGGCCGTGCGCGAGCGGGTGCTGGCCGCGGTCGAGCGGATCGTCCACGGCGAGGCGGCCACGGCCGGCGCGCCGAAGCCGCCGGAGATCGAGCGCTCCGGCGCCTACCCGGTCACCGAGAACGACGAGGCCGCCAGCGAGGCGCTCACCGAGGTCTTCCGCGGCCACTTCGGGACCGACGTCGTGTTCCCGGCACCGCTGATCACCGGCAGTGAGGACTTCAGCGAGTTCGGCCGCGCGGCCGGCGTGCCGTCGGTGTTCTGGCTGGTCGGCGGCTTCGACCCGGAGACGGTGATCACGGCGATGACCGAGGGCCGGTTCGAGCGCGACATCCCGTCCAACCACTCGCCGCGGTTCGCCCCGGTGCTGCACCCGACCCTGCGCACCGGCATCGAGACGCTGGTGCTTTCCGCGTTGAGCGAGTTGCGCCACCCCGGTGTCGGATGACCCGCGCAAGTGGGACGATGGACGGCGGAGGTGGTGCAGTGACCATGCCCGCCAACGACTCGGACCCGGTGCTGATCACCGGGGCGGCCCCGTCGTACGAAGAGCAGTTCGCCGCGCGCAAGCGCAAGTACGTCATCATGATGTGCTGCCGCATCCCGTGTCTGATCCTCGCCGGGCTGACCTACCACGTGTGGTGGCTGGCCCTGGGCTTCCTGGCGATCTCCGTGCCGCTGCCGTGGATCGCGGTGCTGATCGCCAACGACCGCCCGCCCCGCAAGTCCGAGAACGTCTCGACCTACCAGCGCGAGGCGAAGGCGATCGAAGGCACCACCCACCGCGTCATCGACGGCTGAGCCCCACCACGGCTCGTGAGTGAGAAACAGGGTTCTAACCCTGTTTCTCACACTCAGGACGGCTGGGGGCCCACCTTCCCGACGGCCAGCGCGCCGAGCCGCGTCCCGTGCCGCAGGATGTCCACTGTGGACTCACCGGCCAGCCAGCCGGTGAGCACGCCCGCGTCGAACGCGTCACCCGCCCCCGTCGAATCGATGCACTCCGCTTCGACCGCGGGCACGCTCGTGACGCCGCCCGCGTCGACCCAGCTGGCGCCGTCGAGCCCGGCGGTGACCACCACCGCGCCGACCGTCCCGAGCAGTTCCTTCGCCGACGCGGGATCCGCCGAGCCGGTCAGCGCGACCAGCTCTTCGGTGTTCGGCATCAGCAGGTCGACCCCGCGGACGTCGGCCAGGAACGCGGCCGGGTCGGTGATGTGCGCGGCGGCCTGCGGGTCGACCGACGTCGTCAGGCCGGCTTCCTTCGCCACGGCCAGCGCCGCGAGACCGGCTGCGCGCGACGGCGGGTCGAGCAGGACGTACCCGGACAGGTGCAGGTGGCTCGCCCCTTCGAGCGCTTCGGCGGTGACGTCCCCGGGAGCGAACCGCTGGTTCGCGCCGCGGTCGGCCAGCATGCTGCGCTGGCCGGAGCCGTCGACCATCACCACGACGCAGCAGGTCGGCGCCTCGGCGTCGACGGCGAACGCGCACCGCACGCCCGCCGCCTCCAGCTCCGCGCGGATCAGCCGGCCGCCGGGGTCGTCGCCGATCCGCGCGAGCAGCGTCGTCTCGGCGCCGAGGGACCGCAGCCACAGCGCGGTGTTGGCGCCCGCGCCGCCGCCGGTGAACCGGATCTTCGCGCGGGCGTCGCCCCCGTGCGGCAACGGCTTGTCGTGCCGGGCGATCACGTCGAGGGCCGCGTCGCCGACGACCACGATCCCGGTCATGCGAGCGCCACGGCCACTTCGGTGGCCAGCTTCGCGTTGTTCAGCACCAGCGCTTCGTTCGCGTCGATGCTGACCCCGCCGCTCGCGGTGTGGAAGTGCTCCAGCAGCACCGGCGTGACGTCGGCGCCGTGCACACCCCGGTCCGCCACCAGGGCGAGCCCCTCGGCGAGCAGCCGGTCGTGCAGTTCTTTGTCCATTTCGGACTCCGCGGGGATCGGGTTCGCCAGCAGGACACCCGAACCCGCGTAGGCGCGGTGCGCGTCGATCACGGCGGCCGCCTGCTTCGGGTCGTCGACCCGCCAGCCGACGGCGTGCCCGGACGAACGCAGGTAGAACGCCGGGAAGTCGTCGGTGCGGTACCCCAGCACCGGCACCGAGTTCGTCTCCAGCACCTCGAGGGTGGCCGGGATGTCGAGCACCGACTTCACGCCGGAGCAGACCACGACGGTCGGCACCTTCGCCAGCACGCCGAGGTCCGCCGAGACGTCCCAGCTCTGCGCGGCCCCGACGTGCACGCCGCCGAGGCCGCCGGTGGCGAACATCCCGATCCCGGCCGCGGCGGCCAGCGCCGACGTGCTCGCCACGGTCGTCGCGCCGGACCGGCCGAGCCCGACGGCCGGGCCGAGGTCGCGCAGCGACAGCTTGTCCAGGCCGGCGTCCGGCGCGCAGACGCGCTCGAGTTCCGCGGGGGAGAGGCCGACGACGACCCGCCCGTCGAGCACCGCGATCGTGGCCGGGACGGCGCCGCCGTCGCGGACCACGCCTTCGAGGCGGCGGGCGACGTCGAGGTTGCGGCCCGGCGGCAGGCCGTGGGACAGGATGGTGCTCTCCAGCGCGACGACGGGGTGCCCGTCACGCAGCGCCGAGGCGACCTCTTCGTGCAGCGAGAGTGCGGTAGTCACGAGGGACCATCATCGGTGATCGCCCGCCGCGCGGTGCCAGTGGGTCAGCTCGGCCGTCAGGTTCGCCGTCGCGGCGCTCGCCCAGCGTGTCCGCGCGGCTTCGCTGCGGTAAAGCTCTCGCGCGAGCATTCTCTCCAGGACCGCGATGCGCCCTTCGCGCCAGACGTCGTCGGGGTACTTCGCGTACTCCTCGCGCACTCCGCGGGCGTACGTCGCGTACTGCTCTTCGGGTGCTCCGAGGATGGCGAGATCGGCGTCGAGGAGGGCGGTGGCCAGGAGGTCGTCCGCCGGGGCGTCGTGCTCGATCGTGGCGAGGATCAGGTCCTCGACCCGCTCGACGTGGGCTTCGGCGACCCCTTCCAGGGCTTCGCGGGCCCAGGCGGCGCTGGCGCGTTCGTCTTCGCCGGGCTTCGCGTCGTACACGACGTCGTGCGTCCAAGCCGCGACGGCGACCACCGCGCGTTCGGTGGCGCTGAGGCCTTCAGCCAGCCAGCCGGAGTCACGCGCGACCGCGGCGGCGTGCGCGAGCGTGTGGTAGCGGCGATGGGGCTCGCCGTACCGGGCTTCGAGCCGTGGCCACGCGTCGGACGCGCCGCCCAGCACCGTGATCGCGTCGGTCCACTCCACGGCTAGTCGAAGATCCCGCGCGGCCGCGCGACCTGGTCCAGCCAGGCTTCGAGCTGCTTCTCCCAGTCGACGTCCGGCTTCACCGTGAACATCCCGAGGAAGTCCTGCCCGCGGCCGCCGAAGCCGCCGGACTTGCTCACCCGCACCCGCTTGGTGACCTCCAGGACGACGTCGGTGCGCTCCGGCGACGTCAAGAAAGTCACCGCGACCTGGGAAAAGACGCTCGCGAAGCGGGGTGAGGGCGCGAACCGGATCTCCTGGAAGAACGGCAGCCGCTGGCGGCCGCCGTCGACCCGGCCCGGCTCGAGGATCGCCTCGCGGAAGGTGAAGCCGAGCCGGCTCACCGCGTCGAGGACCCGCTTCTGCGCCGGCAGCGGCTCGATCGCGACGGCATCGGCGTCGAACGGGTCCGACACCGCCGCGGCCAGGTCCAGCTCGGCCCGGACCCCGACCGCCATGCCGGTCAAGGGCTTGCCGTAGACGCTGGTCACCGGCGTTTCCCAGGGCAGCGGCAGCTCGAACGGCACCCTGACCTGCCGGCCGGCTCGGACGATCTCCCGGCCGACGAGCTGGTGGGAGCCGAACGGCAGGTCTTCGGTCCGGTCGCCGCCGGGCACCCGGACGCGGGCCAGCAGCGTCACCGCGAGGCCCTTGATCTCCTGGTCCACCTCGCCGCCGAGCAGCAGCACCTCGCCGTGCAGCGGGCGGCCCGGGGCCGCGGCGGCGTCCAGCAGCCGGGCGTCGATCTTCGCCCCGCCCGAGCCGAACGTCGCGAGCACCTTCTGGAACATGCGGGGAATCCTGCCAGGTCGAGGGGCTTTCGTACGAGGTTCGGCGGGACTCGGGCACAATGGCCGGGTGAGCACCGAGACGCTGACGAAGCCGGAAACCACGCCCGAGGGCACGGACACCACCGACGACGACACCCCGAAGATGTTCCACTACGTGAAGAAGAACAAGATCGCCGAGAGCGCGGTCATGGGCACTCACGTGGTGGCGCTGTGCGGCGAGGTCTTCCCGGTGACGAAGTCGCCGAAGCCCGGGTCGCCCGTGTGCCCGGCCTGCAAGGAGATCTACGACAGTCTCCGTCCGGGTAAGTGAGTCCGGCCTGAACCCCGGCGGGTGAGCCCGCCGGGGCCTTTCTGCTGTCCGGAAACGGACAGATAGCCGAACAAACGTGAAAAACCTTCATTCGGCGGGTGTGCCGGGTGCGGGAGTCCTGGTAAATCTCCCGGGCCAGGTTCCCTCACCCACCGGAGTGGCACATGCGCAGAACCGGGATCGTGCTCACCCTCGTCGCCCTGCTGGCCGTGGTCTCGCCCGCGCTGGCCCAGGCCGTCACCGGCTGGACGGAGATCGGGTCCGACAACGCGAGGGCCCTCGACGAGAGCCAGGGGCTCGCGACGATCGTGCGCCCGTCGGGCACCACGATCCGCTACACCGGGATCGGCACGATCCCGGCCGACCTGAACTCCCAAGGCTGGAACCACGTCGGCGACCCGGGCTCCGCGCAGGGCTGGTACGTCGAGCCCTACCAGCGTGACGACCGCGGCGCGAAGCTCTTCCGCGTCCAGGCCCCGGACGGCTCGTGGGCCAACTACAAGCACAACCTCGAGTCGTGGGAAGCGAACAACAACTCCTTCGCCGCGGTCTCGCCCGACGCGCGCTGGCTGGTGGCGGGGGAGTGGGGCACCATGGACCGGCTCCTGGTGCACCCGATGCCGGGCACGGTGTTCACGAACCCGGCCCAGAACCTGCCCTACGCGTCGGCGATCCGCCTGGACCACGCGGTCCGCGACGTCCAGGGCTGCGACTTCCAGACCGCGACCCGCCTGCTCTGCGCGTCCGACGACCCGGACGGCAGCCTCTTCGGCACGACCAAGCCCCTGCTCCAGGTCGACCTGGCCGGCCTGCTGTCCGGTTCGGACGTCACCGGCCACGTCACCTCACTGGGCCAGCTCCCGCTCCGCAGCGGCTGCTCGGGCTCGTTCGAGGTCGAGGGCATCGACTTCGACGAGCGCGACAACACCCTCCGCGTGGTCGTGATGTCCCCGAGCATCTGCATCCTCTTCGACAGCAAGACCTACCGCTTCCAGCAGCGCTGACTCCGTGACGGAAGGGCCGACACGCGTGATTGCGGAGTCGACTCGCGTGATTGAAGCGACGACACGCCGGGCCTGCCGTGGCTCCGGCGTGTCGTCCTCCTGATCACGCGAGTCGACCCTCAAATCACGCGTGCCGGCGTTCGGATCACGCGAGTTCCGGGTTCAGGGACTCCGAATCCGGGGCCTGGGCCGGGGTCCGGCGCGCTTCGCGGCGGGCCTTCCGGCGTTCCTTGCGGGTCTCGACCATCGTGTAGAGGGTCGGGACCAGGACCAGGGTCAGCAGCGTCGAGCTGACCAGGCCGCCGATCACCACGATCGCCAGGGGCTGGCCGATGAACCCGCCCTGGCCGGTGATGCCGAGTGCCATCGGGACCAGCGCGAAGATCGTCGCCGCCGCCGTCATGAGGATCGGCCGCAGCCGGCGCCGGCCGCCTTCGGTGACGGCGTCGGCGACGCTCATCCCGTCGGCGCGGTACTGGTTGATCAGGTCGATCAGCACGATCGCGTTGGTCACGACGATGCCGACCAGCATCAGCATGCCGATCAGGGCAGGCAGGCCGAGCGCGGTGCCGGTGGCCAGCAGCAGCCCGATCGCGCCGGTCGCCGCGAACGGGATCGACACCAGCAGGATCAGCGGCTGGATCAGGCTCCGGAACGTCGCCACCATGATCAGGAACACGATCGCGATGGCCGCCAGCAGTGCCAGGAACAGGTTCGAGAACGCCTCCTGCTGGTCCTGGCTCACGCCGCCGAGCGAGTACGACGCGCCACCGGTGAAGGTCAGACCGTCCAGTTTGGACTTGATGTCGGCGGTGGTCTTGCTCAGGTCGGTGCCGGTGTTCTTGGCGGTCACCGTGGTGCTCAGGTCGCCGCCGGTGCGGTGCACCGAAGCCGGTCCGTCCACAGTGGACACCTTGGCCACCTCGTCGAGCCGGACGACGCCGCCCGGGCCCGGGATCGGGAGGCCCTTCACCTGCTCGACCGTCGCCGGGGCGGTGCCGGCGCGCAGGACGATGTCCGTGCGCTGCCCGCCGACCGGCAGCTGCGTCACCGTGCGGCCGGCGATCGCCTGGTTGGCGACCTGCCCGATGGTGCTCGCCGACAGCCCGTGCGCGGCGGCCGCGGCGTCGTCCACCTCGACCTGCACCCGCGGCGAGCCGACGGCCAGGTCGCTGCTCACCTCGGTCAGCCCGGACACCCCGCGCAGCGCCTGCGCCACCTGGTCGGACGCGGGTTTCAGCGCCGCCTCCGACGGCGCGGTCACCGTCACCGAGACCTGGTCGGAGTTGAACCCGGACGCGTCCGCCCCGATCTTGATCTCCCCCAGCTCGGGCCGCGAGGCCAGCTTCGCGCGCAGGCGGTCGGACAAGGCGTCGAGGTCGGTGCCCTTGGCGACGGTGACCGAAATGCTCGTGTTGGTGCCGCCGCCGAAGCCGAACGTGCCGCCCCCGCCGATGCTGACCTGGTAGGTCCGCACCGCGGACTCGGCCGCGAGGGCCTGCTCGACGGCCGTGGCCGCCTGCTCCTTCGCCTCGACGCTGGTGCCCGCGGGCAGCTTCTGCGTCATGTTCAGCGTGGTGCCGCCGGACTGGTCGAGGAAGTTCGTGTCGAGCCGCGTCGCCAGCCCGACCGTGCCCGCGAAGATCAGCAGCGCCAACAGGACGACGGTCAGCCGCCGCCGGGTCGCGAACCGGATCACCGGCAGGTACGCGCGCTGCAGGACGCTGCGGCGTTCCTTCTCGATGGCAGCCGTGCGGGCTCGCTCGGCTTCGACGGCGTCCGACGGCACCGCCGGCGGCTTCAGGAACCAGTACGCCAGCACGGGAACCACGGTCAGCGACACGAGCAGCGAGGCCAGCAGCGCCACCGTGACGGTGATCGCGAACGGCGAGAACAGCTCGCCCACGAACCCGCCGACGAACGCGATCGGCAGGAACACCGCGACGGTCGTCAGCGTCGACGAAGTGACCGCGCCGGCCACCTCCCGGACGCCGTCGAGCACCGCGCGTTGCTTCTCCTCGCCGTAGGCCAGATGCCGTTTGATGTTCTCCAGCACCACGATCGAGTCGTCGACCACCCGGCCGATCGCGATGGTCAGCGCGCCGAGGGTGAGCAGGTTGAGCGACAGGTCGCCGGTCCACAGCGCCAGCAGCGCGACGACCACCGACAGCGGGATCGACACCGCGGTCACCAGCGTCGAGCGCACCGACAGCAGGAACAGCAGGATGACGACGACCGCGAACGCCAGCCCGAGCAGGCCTTCGGTGGTCAGGCCGCTGATCGCGTCCTTCACCGGGGTGCCCTGGTCGAACACGACGCTCATCTCGGCGCCGGTCTTCTTCGCCAGGTCCGGCAGCTTGTCCCGCACCGCCTGGGAGATCGCGACCGCGTTCCCGTTGTCCACCATGGTGATCGACAGGCCGAGGCTCGGCTTGCCGTTGGTGCGCGTGATCGACGTCGGGGGCGCGAACCCGGTCTGGACGTCGGCGACGTCACCCAGCTTCACCGGGCCGCGCGCCGGCCCGCCCGTCCGCGCGGCCGCACCCGGCGTCAGGTAGAGGTTGCGGAGAGTGTCCACAGTGGTCTGCCCGCCACCGACCTGGACGGACAGCGTCTTGCCGCCTTCGGTCAGCGTGCCGGCCGGCACGGCGGCGCCGGCGGTCTGCAGCGTCGTGGCGATCGACGCCGGGTCGACGCCCGCGGCGGCCAGCTTCGCGTAGTCGAGCGTGATCGTGACGCGCGGCTGCTGCACCCCGGTGACGGTCACGGTGCGGACGCCCTCGATCTTCCGCAGCTCCGGCGCGACCTGGTCGGTCAGCGCGGGCGCGAGCGCCTGCGGGTCACCCGTGGTGCCCGCGGCGACCAGGGCCACCGGCAGGTCGTCGGTGCTGCCCGCGGACACGGCCGGTTCGGTGTTCTGCGGCAGCCGGGGCCGGACCTGGTTCACCACCTGCTGGATCTGCGAGACGGCGGCGTCGATGTCCGTGCCGAACTCGAACTGCGCGACGACCCGCGAAACGCCGTCCGACGACGTCGACGTGACCTGCTCCAGGCCCTTCAAGCCCTGCAGGCCGCCCTCGAGGGGCTCGCTGACCTGCCGGTCGACCGCGTCCGGCGACGCGCCGGGGTACGCAGTGACGATCTGCGCCTGCGGGAACTGCAGGGACGGGAACAGCTGCTGTTTGAGCTGCGGCAGCGCGAAAGCACCGAAGCCGATGACGACGAGCGCCAGCAGGCCGATCAGGCTTCGGTTGCGCAGGCTCAGTCTGGCCAGCACGGACATGACTCTCGGAACCCCCTCGGAAACGACGCGGCGATCCGCGCCGTCATCAGTGACCGGCAGAGCGTCCCATGTCCGAACTGAGGAGCGACTCAGTCTGTGGGTGGATTCCGGGTCGTCCCTTCGGAGGACCCGTGCCCCTGGGCGGCGCTCGGTGCCGGTTCCGGCGCGCTGGGTGACGAAGTGTCCTCATCGGACGGCTCGGCGCCGTTGGGGGAGACGTCCCCGGCGCGCGGGCGCCGCAGCGGCGTGGTCGAGCGTTCCCGCGGCTTGCGGCCCTCTTCCGAGCGCAGCCGCTCGGAAGCGCGTTCCATCTCCAGCCGCCGCCACTTGCGCCGCTGCCGCCGGGTCGCCTTGGCCGGCCACAGCTCCTGGATCGCGCTGTTGAAGTAGGCACCGCCGACCACGGCCAGCCCGATGAAGAACATCAGCAGCAGGAACGCGATCGGCGCCGCGAGCGCGCCGTAGGTGTAGCCGGTCTTGGTGATCCAGTTCAGGTAGACGCGCAGGCCCACCGAGGAAAGCAGGAACACGACCATGGCGAGCACCGCGCCGGGCAGCCCGCGGTGCCACGGCAGCTTCCGCGGCAGCGCGAGCTTGTACAGCGTGGTCAGCGCGAGGGTGATCATCACGCCGAGCGTCGGGAAGTACAGCGTGCTCACCCACGACGTCACGGTCGGGCGCCAGTCGGGCGGGAAGAACTCCGGCAGCAGGTCGGGGCCGATCGCCAGCAGCGGCAGCCCGACCACGAGGATCACCAGGCCGCACAGGTAGAGCAGGAGTGCGAAGATCCGCTGCCAGACGTCGTTGCGGACGCCGTACTGGTCGTGCGCGACGGTGATCGCGTCCACGAACGACGACATCGCCGACGAACCGGCCCACAGCGAGATCAGGAAGCCGACCGAGACGATCTCGCCCTTGCCGACGGTGAGGATGCTGTTCACCGTCGGTTCGATGATGTCCGCGACGGCGTTGGTGCTGAACACCGTCCGGCAGAAGCCGATGATGCGGTCGTGCACGGCGCCGACGACACCCTGGCCGAACCACTCGCCCACGAAGCCCAGCGCGCCGAGCAGTCCCAGCAGCAGCGGCGGCAGCGACAGCGTCTGCCAGAAGGCCGCTTCGGCGGCCTCGGAGAAGATGTTGCCCTCCCAGGCCTTGGCGAACGTGCGCGTGACGAGCCGCCACGGCCCCTTGCGGGCCACCTTCGTCGCTGCGGACGGCTGCACCTCACCCATGACGTGTCCAGCATGGTCCATCGGTGCTGATTTGGCTCGTCACACCCCCTGCGGCCGGGCGTGTCGGCGGACATCACCCGTGCCGGTGCCGGGAACTGTCGGACCCGGCCGGTAGACTCGCTCCAGTGCCCTCACCGCAGTCGCCGGCCGCTCAATGCAGCAGCAGTCGGTACCACAGTGAGGGTTTTCGCACGTCAAAGCACTTGAGCGAGGGGGAGGACCGGCGATGACGGAGACGCAGCTCGGGGCGCCTCCCGCGGAGAAGGACTCGACCGCGCGCCCGCTGCGGGCGTGGCAGCGGCGGGCGCTCACCAAGTACCTGACGCAGAAGCCGAAGGACTTCCTCGCGGTCGCGACGCCGGGCGCCGGCAAGACGGTGTTCGGTCTGCGGATCGCCGCCGAGCTGCTGAGCGACCGCACGGTCGAGGCGATCACCATCGTGACCCCGACCGAGCACCTCAAGCACCAGTGGGCGGCCGCGGCCGCCGCGGCCGGCATCGCCATCGACTCGAACTTCCGCAACACCACCGGCGTCACCTCGTCGGACTACAACGGTGTCGCGCTGACGTACGCGCAGGTCGCGGCGCACCCGACGCTGCACCGGGTGCGCACCGAGAACCGCAAGACGCTGGTGATCCTCGACGAGATCCACCACGGCGGCGACGCGAAGTCGTGGGGCGACGCGATCCGCGAGGCCTTCGCCCCGGCCGTGCGGCGCCTGTCGCTGACCGGGACGCCGTTCCGGTCCGACGACTCGGCCATCCCGTTCGTCACCTACGAGCCGGACGCGGGCGGCTTCCAGCGCAGCAAGGCCGACCACTCCTACGGCTACGCCGACGCGCTGGCCGACGGCGTGGTCCGGCCGGTCGTCTTCCTGGCGTATTCGGGCGAGGCCTCCTGGCGCACGAGCGCGGGGGAGGAGTTCACCGCGCGGCTCGGCGAGCCGCTGACGGCGGAGCAGAACGCCCGCGCGTGGCGCACGGCGCTCGACCCGGCGGGCGAGTGGATCCCGGCCGTCCTGCAGGCCGCCGACACGCGGTTGTCGCAGGTCCGCCAGAGCGTGCCCGACGCGGGCGGCCTGGTGATCGCGACGGACCAGGAGTCCGCGCGGGCGTACGCGAAGATCCTGGAACGCATCTCCGGCGAGATGCCGACGCTGGTGCTCTCGGACGACCCGAAGGCCTCGGGCCGGATCAAGGAGTTCTCCGAGACGAACGAGCGCTGGATCGTGGCGGTCCGGATGGTCTCCGAAGGCGTCGACGTCCCGCGCCTGGCAGTGGGTGTGTACGCGACGAGCGCGTCGACCCCGCTGTTCTTCGCCCAGGCGATCGGCCGGTACGTGCGCGCGCGCAAGAAGGGCGAGACGGCGAGCGTGTTCCTGCCGTCGGTGCCGGTGCTGCTGGAGCTGGCCAGCGAGCTCGAGGCGCAGCGCGACCACGTGCTCGGCAAGCCGCACCGGGAGAAGGAAGGCTGGGAGGACGAGCTCCTCGCCCAGGCCAACCGCACCGAGGACGAGCCGGGCGAAGAGGAGAAGGCGTTCACGTCACTGGGCGCCTCGGCCGAGCTCGACCAGGTCATCTACGACGGCAACTCGTTCGGCACGGCGGTGTTCTCGGGGTCCGACGAGGAGCAGGAGTACCTGGGCCTGCCGGGGCTCCTGGAGCCGGACCAGGTCCGGGCGCTGCTGCGGAAGCGGCAGGAAGAGCAGATCGCGGACGAGAAGCGCCGCAAGCCGGCGAAGGAGGAGCCGGCGTCGCAGCCGGTCCGCTCCCAGTCGGTGAGCGAGCGGCTCGGAGCGTTGCGCAAGGAGCTGAACGCGCTGGTCGGCATGTACCACCACCGGACGAAGAAGCCGCACGGCGCGATCCACAACGAGCTGCGGCGCGTGTGCGGTGGGCCGGTGACCGCCATGGCGACCGTGGAGCAGCTCGAAGAGCGGATCGTCACGCTGCGGTCCTGGTAGGGAGGGCGGCCGGTCCCCGTGCCTTGTCGCCCGGGAGGCTGAAGTTCCGGTGATCACCGTCCGTTCCCGGGAGGGCGGCATCACCGCACCGCCGGGCTTGTGACGCTGCGTATCGCACTGTCACCGGCGTCCTGCCCGTCCGTCCCTTCTCGAACGGCCCTTCAGGCACCTGAGCGCCCGAAGTTCGCAAGTCGGCGACCAATCCCGGCCCGGAGCCGTGGATTCGCCACGAGGTTGCGCTCGGTGCACACGACCGGAGCAACCTGGCGTCCGCGCGAAACATACATGTAACTAACCGTGAGTGCTGGCGATCACATCGTCAGCGGATCTACTCTTTCCGGGCGAGGCTCAGCCCGTGTTGCCGAACCGTGTCCAATTGGTGTCATTTAATCGATCCAGCTATCTTCCCCGCAGCCGCTCAGCGGCATATGTTGTCGCCCACAACATATGCGCGACGGTGCGCCGGGCCTCCCGGATCGCCGCCTCGCTGGCCCGAAGCACACGCCGACGGCCGCTCGTCACCAATGCTTGGATCCGGAAGGAACGAGGATGCGCAGCAGAACCCTTACCCTCCTCGCCGCCACGGTGAGCGCCGGCCTGGTGCTCACCGCCTGCGGTACCAACAGTTCGAACAGCGGGGGCACGGGAAGCAACTCCGCTTCCTCCTCGGCCCCGGCCGCCGGCGGCGGCGCCAGCGGCAAGGTCGGCGTCATCCTGCCGGAGACCGCCAGCTCGGCGCGCTGGGAAGCCTTCGACAAGCCGATGCTGCAGGCCGCCCTCGCGGCGCAGGGCTTCGACGCGGACGTCCAGAACGCCCAGGGCGACGCCCAGAAGTTCACCACCCTGGCCGACGGCTTCATCAGCTCGGGTGTCAAGGCCCTGATCATCGCCCCGTCCGACCCGGCCGTCGGTGCCTCGGTCGAGTCCAAGGCCAAAGCCGCGGGCATCCCGGTCATCGACTACGACCGGCCGAGCCTCGGTGGCAGCGCCGACTACTACGTCTCGTTCGACAACGAGAAGGTCGGCCAGCTCCAGGGCCAGGCCATGGCGGACGCGCTGAAGGACAAGGCCGGCGCGGGTGTCGTCCAGATCGAGGGCGCCCCGACCGACAACAACGCCACGCTGTTCACCAAGGGCCAGGAGTCCGTCCTCGAGCCGCTGTTCACCTCCGGCAAGCTGAAGCGGATCCAGAAGCAGCCGATCAACGACTGGGACAACCAGCTCGGCGGCACGACGTTCGAGCAGATCTTCACCAACAACGGCGGCAGGGTCGACGGCGTCGTCGCGGCGAACGACGGCCTGGCCGGCGCGGTCATCACGATCCTCAAGAAGAACGGTCTCAACGGCAAGGTCCCGGTCACCGGCCAGGACGCCACCGCCGACGGCCTGATGGCGGTCATGCGCGGCGACCAGTACATGACCGTCTTCAAGCCGATCAAGGAAGAGGCCGAGGCGACCGCGAAGCTGGCTGCCGCACTGGCCAAGGGCGACAAGGCCGCGGCCGACGCCATCGCCACGGGCACGCTGCACGACCCGAAGGGCAACCGCGACATCAAGTCCGTGCTGCTGACGCCGACGACGATCCTGGCGAAGGACGTCAAGACCGTCGTGACCCAGGGCTACGTGAAGGCGAGCGAGATCTGCGGTGGCGACCTCGCCGCCAAGTGCAGCTCGCTCGGCATCTCCGGCTGAGTCCCCGCATCACCCCTTGAACAGCCGGGCCGGGACGCGCACCCCGACGGCGCGTCCCGGCCCGGTCCCCACCCAGGAGAAAGCCCATCCATGAGTGAGCCCATTCTCGAGATCAAGGGCCTGAACAAGAGTTTCGGCCCGGTCCACGTCCTCCACGACGTGGACTTCGACGTGCGCGCGGGCGAGGTCACCGCCTTGGTCGGCGACAACGGCGCCGGCAAGTCGACCCTCGTCAAGTGCATCGCCGGCATCCACCCGTACGACTCGGGGGCCGTGCGGTTCAACGGCGAGGACGCCCACATCCGCGGTCCGAAGGACGCGGCCGAGCTCGGCATCGAGGTCGTCTACCAGGACCTCGCGCTCGCCGACAACCTCGACATCGTCCAGAACATGTTCCTCGGCCGCGAGCGCGGCAACTCGTGGAAGCTCGACGAAGCCAGCATGGAGAAGGCCGCCCGCGAGACGCTGGCCTCTTTGTCGGTCCGGACCGTGAAGTCGGTCCGCACGCCGGTCTCCTCGCTGTCCGGTGGTCAGCGGCAGACCGTCGCCATCGCGAAGTCGGTGCTGTGGAACAGCAAGGTCGTCGTGCTCGACGAGCCGACCGCCGCGCTCGGTGTCGCGCAGACCCGGCAGGTGCTCGACCTGGTCCGCCGGCTGGCCGAGCAGGGCCTGGGGGTCGTGCTGATCAGCCACAACATGGCCGACGTGTTCGAGGTCGCCGACCGCATCGCCGTGCTCTACCTCGGCAGGCTCGTCGCCGAGGTGCACACGAAGGACGTCTCCCACGGCCAGGTCGTGGAGCTGATCACCGCGGGTCGCTCCGGTGACCTCGGCCTGGCCCGGCCCGAATCCGTGGTCCTGTGAGCGGGAAGAAAGAACCGGAAATGACTGAAACCCCTGCCAAGCACGAGGCCGGCACCCCCGCCGACGCGCTCGCGCAGACCCAGAACCCCTCGGCGGCGATCACCGACTTCGGGATCGACACGACATCGATGTCAACCGGCGAGGCGGTCCGCGACTACTTCGCCCGCCTGCGGGCCGGCGAGCTCGGCGCGCTGCCGTCGCTGTTCGGCCTGCTCGTGCTCGTCATCCTGTTCAGCGCGCTGTCGGACAACTTCTTCACCCTGGCCAACATCGCGAACGTCTTCCCGCAGGGCGCGGGCGTCATCATCATCGCGATGGGCATCGTCTTCGTGCTGCTGCTCGGGGAGATCGACCTCGCCGCCGGTGTGGCCTCCGGTGTGGCCGCGTCCGTGATGGCCCTGCACTACGTGCACGCCGGGAACCTGCTGGGCACCTTGGGAACCGGCGTGTTCGTCACGTTCATCGGGGTCCTCGCCGTGGCCATGCTGCTGTCGGCCTATCAGCGGATCTGGGCGGGGGCCGGGCTTTCGCTGCTCGGCCTGCTGATCGTCGCGATCGGCGTCCCTGCGAACGCCTGGCTCGAGATCGTGCTGGCCATCTGCGTCGGCACCGCGATCGGCTGCATCACCGGCTTTCTCGTGTCGAAGATCGGCATGCCGTCCTTCGTCGTGACACTGGCGCTGTTCATCGTGTGGCAGGGCGTCCTGCTGCAGTTCATCGGTGAGGGCGGCACGATCGGCATCAGCAACTCGGACATCCTGAACAAGATCGCCAACGGCAACCTGGACATCCTGGGCAGCTGGATCTTCTTCCTCGTCGCCGCCGGCGGCTTCGCGGTGATCACGCTGATCAGCCACTTCAAACGGCTCCAGCGCGGCCTGGTCGTCCAGCCGACGGCACTGGTGATGATCAAGGTGGGCACGCTCGTCGTGCTGTCGGCGGTGGGAACGTGGCTGCTGACCATCAACCGCTCGGTGAACAAGGCGGTCGTCACGATCGAGGGCGTCCCGTACGTCATCCCGATCATGCTGGTGCTGCTGGTGGCCGGGACCTACGTGCTCAACCGGACCAGGTACGGCCGGTACGTCTACGCGGTCGGCGGCAACAAGGAAGCCGCCCGCCGCGCCGGTATCGACGTGCCCAAGATCCGGGCGAGCGTGTTCATCATCGGCTCCGCGGTCGCGGCAATCGGCGGCATCGTCACCGCGTCGAAGGTCGGTTCGGTCAGCCCGCAGTCCGGTGGCCTCAACACGCTGCTGTTCGCGGTCGGTTCGGCGGTCATCGGCGGCACGTCGCTGTTCGGCGGCAAGGGCCGGGTCGCCGACGC
This sequence comes from Amycolatopsis vastitatis, assembly GCF_002234595.1. Taxonomy (GTDB): domain Bacteria; phylum Actinomycetota; class Actinomycetes; order Mycobacteriales; family Pseudonocardiaceae; genus Amycolatopsis; species Amycolatopsis vastitatis. The sequence goes on along the minus strand of NZ_NMUL01000041.1, from coordinate 78,803 downwards.
CGTCGTCGGTGGTCTGGTCATCGCCGTCGTCATCAACGGCCTGGGCCTGCTCCACCAGACTGCCGCCGTGGTGAACATCGTCACCGGTCTGGTCCTCCTGCTCGCCGCCACGGTCGACGCGCTGTCCCGGCGCCGCGCGGCTGCGTCGACGCGCTGAACCAGCATGGGATGATAAAACCCGTGACCAGCTCGCCCGTTGCTCGACCGGACGAGGTGCGCCGGCACAACCGCACGACCCTGCTCCGCCTGCTGCACGTCGGCGGGCCGAGCACCCGGGCGACCCTGGCCACGCAGCTGGGGCTCAACCGGAGCACGATCAAGACCCTCGTCGACGGGCTCGCCGAAGCCGGCGTCGTCGAGGAGAAGGTGCCGAGGCCGGGACGAGGGGCGGGCCGCCCCTCGCTCCTGGTCCTGCCCCAGCCGCACGCGGCGGTCGTGCTCGCGGTCGACCTGCAGGTCGAGCACGTCGCGATCGCCCTGGTCGGGCTGGGCGGGCAGATCCTGGGCCGCAACAGCTGGAACCTGCGCGGCCGGATGGGGCAGCCCGAAGAGGTCATCACCCACGTCATCGAGTCGACGAACATCCTGGCGAGCGACCTCGGCGTGACGCCGGTGGCGGCCGGGGTGTCGGTGCCCGGTGTCGTCCGGCGCGCGGACGGGCACGTGCACGAGGCCCCGAACCTGCGCTGGACCGACGTCGCGCTCGGCGAGCGGCTCGGCGCGGTGCTGCAGATCCCGATCCTGGTCGGCAACGACGCCGAGTTCGGCGCGGTCGCCGAGCACCTGCGCGGGGCGGCCCGAGGGGCGTCCGACGTGGTGTACATCTCGGCGGACGTCGGGGTCGGCGGCGGCGTCATCGCCGAAGGGTCGGCGCTGCGCGGCGGCGCCGGCTACGTCGGCGAGATCGGGCACATGGTGATCCGCCCGGACGGGCGGCCCTGCTACTGCGGCAGCAGCGGCTGCTGGGAGACCGAGGTCGGCGAAGCGGCGCTCTGCCGGGCGCTCGGGCTGGCCGAGGACACCCCGCGCGGCGCGATCCTGTTCGAGCTGCGCGAGCTGGGCCGGGACCCGGAGGCGGCGCTGTCGCAGCTCGCGGAGTTCGCCGAGTGGCTGACGCTGGGGCTGATCAACATCGTCAACCTGCTCGGGGCGCAGCTGGTGATCCTCGGCGACCTGCTGACGGTGCTGCCGGAGGCGGTGCTGCGGCATGTGGGCGCCGAGGTGCGCCGGCGCAGCCTGGTGAGCCGGGCGGTCGGGGGCACGCGGATCGTCAGCTCGGCGCTGGGGGCCGACGGGAAGCTGCTCGGCGCCGCGGAAGTGGCGTTCGAGGTCGTGCTGGATTCTGTCTGATTTCCTGTCCGCTTTTGTGTCCGTAATCACTGCGGTTCGCGGCCGTGCCGTGATAAAAGGCACGCATTCTGCAAGATGCAGAAAGGCGGCCGGCGCCTGTGCGCACCGGCCGCCTTTCGCTCGTCTGTGTTACCGCTGGATGTCGGCGGACAGTTCCTTGAGCTTGGCCTCGTGCTCGCGGGCGTGGTGCCCGCAGAAGAGCAGTTCGCCACCCGTGCTGAGGATGGCTCGTACCTGAGCTGCTGCTCCGCACCGGTCACAGCGGTCGGCGGCGGTCAGTTCGGGGCGGGTGAGCGTCGGCGATGTCATGGGGGTCTCCCTCCGTCCCGGCACCGGTCGCCCGGTGCCATCGATCCAGCTACGCCCACTTCGGGACTGATGCCGGTGGCGGCGATCGCCTCCGGCTCCGCGGTGTTCGTGCTTCCACTGTTCCAGACGTTTCGCTGCCCGCAAGTGTTCCCGCGCCGGTGGGACCTGAGTCACGCCGATTTACCCCGGATGCCGTAGCCGGGTCCCGCAATCCAGGAGACGAATACCCGGAGAGTTACGTTTTCCGTGGTCAGGCAGCATGAGATCGTGACATCGGCGACTTCCCCCCGGCGACTTTCCGTGGTACCCGCTCCGGCCTTGTTCGTTCTCAGCGGAATTTCCATGTACGCCGGCGCGGCGATCGCGGTCGGTCTTTTCGGCCACGCGACGCCCGCCGGGGTGGCGTGGCTGCGCTGCCTCGGCGCGGCGGTGGTGCTGCTCGCCTGGCGCCGGCCACCCCGGGCGGCCTGGCGGGGCAGGCGCCTGCTGCTGGCGATCGTCTTCGGCGTCGTGACGGCGGGCATGAACGTGCTCTTCTACGAGGCGATCGCCCGCCTGCCGCTCGGGACGGCGGTGGCGATGGAGTTCGCGGGCCCGGTCGTCGTGGCGGCTCTGGGATCCCGGACGCTGCGGGACGTGCTCGCGGTCCTGCTGGTGGCCACCGGGGTGGTGGCCATCGCGGACGTCCGGCTGGCGGGCAGCTTCTGGGGAGTGGTGTTCGCCCTGGCCGCGGCGGCGGCCTGGGCGGGGTACATCCTGCTGGGCAAGCGGGTGGCGGTGGACGGCGACGGCATCGACAGCCTGGCGATCGGCTTCGCGGCGGGCACGCTCGTCCTGTCGCCGCTCGCCGCCGGCACCGGCGGAGTGTGGTCTTCGCCACGCCTGTTGCTGCTGGGCATCGGCGTCGGGGTGCTGTCGACGGTGGTGCCGTACGCGCTCGACCAGGTGGTGCTGCGCCGGGTGGGCCAGGCGCGCTTCGCGGTGCTGCTGGCGTTGCTCCCGGTGACGGCGGGCGTGATGGGGTTCGTGCTGCTCGGGCAGGTGCCTTCGCTGCCCGAGGCACTGGGGACGCTGGCCGTGGTGGCGGGGGTGGCGCTGCGCAGCCGGGAGTCCTCCGCGCGGCGGGTTCCGGAGCCGCCGGGCTGAGTTGTCCACAGACGGGCCGTGCGGGCGTCACGCCCGGCTCAGGCGGGCGGTCGGCGCGACCCAGCGACTTTGCCGGAACCCCGTCCAGGGAGGGCGGGGGTGTTTCCGCCGGTCGGATCGTGATGGTCTCCGCCTCGCCCGCCCGGGATACTGAGCCCCGGGCGGCAGGAAGCGGGTGGCCATGACGAAAGCGGCGTCGGCCGCGGCGAAGGACTTCGCCGCCGCCGGAGTGGGCGGTGTCCACCTCGCCTGGGCGGACAACAACGGCATCCCGCGCTCCCGCGTCGTCCCCATCGCCGGCCTGGCCGACGCCGCCACCCGCGGCGTCGGCGCGACCTCGCTCTTCGCCGTCTTCGACAGCCGCGACGCCATCACCTACGGGCACGCCGGCCTTGCGACGCCGTCCGGGGACATCCGGCTTGTGCCCGTGGTCGACCGGCTGCGCCGGCTGGCCGGGCAGCCCGCGCTCGCCTGGGCACCGGTCCGGCAGCTCACCAAGGACGGCGAGCCGTGGCCGTACTGCCAGCGTGCGGTGCTCGAACGGCAGGTCGCGGAGGGTACGCGGCGCGGGCTCGAGTTCCGGGCCGGCTACGAGCTCGAGTTCGCCGTCGCGCCCGCGGGCAGCACCGACGTCGTGACGACGCCCGGGCACCCCGGCCCGGCCTACAGCCCGCACGCCCTGGTCGGCCTGGACGGCTTCGTCGCGGCCCTCCTGCACGACTTCGCCGCCAACGGCCTGCGGATCGGCCAGCTGCACGCCGAGTACGGCGTGGCCCAGCTCGAGCTGTCGCTCGCCGCCACCGATCCCGTCTCGGCCGCCGACGACCAGCTGCTCGCCCGCCAGACCATCCACGCCGCCGCCCGTGCGCACGGCCTCGCCGTCAGCTTCGCGCCGCTCGTCGGGCTGGGTGCGGCCGGCAACGGCTGGCACCTGCACACCTCCGTCCGCCGCAAGGGCCGCAACCTGCTCGACGGCGCCGAGAACACCCCCGAAGGCGACGGCGCCGGCTACCTCGCCGGGCTGCTGCGCGACCTGCCGGCGCTGACCGCGATCACCGCGCCGAGCGTGCCTTCGACCCTTCGCCTCCGGCCGGGCTACTTCGCGGGCGCTTACGCGTTCTGGGGCGTGGAGAACCGGGAGGCGCCGCTGCGGTACGTCCCCGGCACGCCGCTGCTGGGCGCCGACCACGCGAACGTCGAGCTCAAGACGTCCGACGCCTCGGCCAACCCGTACCTCGCGCTGGCGGTGGTGCTGGCCGCCGGGATGGCCGGCATCGAGGACGCGCCCGCGTTGCCCGAGCCGATCGGCGAGGACCCGGGTGGCTGGACGGACGGGGAGCGGGAGACGCGCGGCGTGCGCCGGCTGCCGGCGGACACCGCCGAACAGGACGCCGCGCTGCTGGCGTCGCCGCGGATCGCCGGCGTGCTCGGCGACGAGCTGCTGGGTGCCTTCCGCGCCGTCCGGGCGTCGGACGCGGCGTGGGCGGCCGACCACACGGCGGACGAGATCGTCGCCGCCCATCTTTGGCGCTATTGAGAACCTTATTCTGGTCGAGACGGCGCTACGGACCGCAGGCACCCGCCTGTGGTGACACTCGCGCCGGCTGACGGCTGAACAAGGTTCTGAGGGGACCGATGTCTTCGGGGATCGACGGCGGGCAGCTCGACCTGTCCGGGGTGCGGTGGCTGCCGGGCGGCGCCCGGCTGGCCGCGGTGGCCCAGGCGGAGCTGCCCCAGAAGGACGGGCTGGCCGCGGCGTTCTGCGGGCTCGCGGCGCTGCGGGCGGCCGGGCTCGACGGGCTCGACCAGGACGCCGTCGCGGCGGCCGCGGGCACGGTCCGCGGGCCGGCCGTGCACCCGCGGGGCGAGACGGGCCGTCGCGACTTCCGGCTGCCGTTGCCGGTCGTCGACGATCCGGCCGCGGCCGGTACCCGGGTTTCCGGGCTCGCGTCGGCCGTCGGTTCGCTGTCGCGGGGCACCCTCACGGCGGTGCCGGTGACGGGGGAGTGGACCACCGGGTCGCTGTTCGACCTGCTCGTCGGGCTGTGGGACGTCCCGCGCGTCGCGGTGGTCGCCCGGATCGACGGTGCCGAGCTCGGCGCCCACGACACCCCGGAACGCGCGTTGCTCGACTACCTCGACACCGGGGTCCCGCCGCTGTGGACGTCCCGCTGGCGCCCGCCCGGAGGTCACTTCGTGCTCCTGGCGGGCATCCGCATCGGTGCCGAGGGCACCCTTCTGTCCGTTGTGGACACTTACCCGTCGTTGGGGGACAACGGGATCCACGACCAGCCCGTGGAATGGGTGACGGCGGCACTGGCCGGGCTCGGCGTGCTGGTGGTCGTCGACGCGGACCAGGACGGCGTCGTCCGCGAGGCGGCCCGCGTCGCCGGGCTCACTCCGTCCTTTTGGGACTGACCGCCGTCTCCGCGTTTCCGGGCGCAAAACGGGAGTGACGGCGGCCGTAGGCGAAGTAGATCACCAGGCCGATCAACAGCCACACCGCGAAGCGGATCCACGTGAGCACGTTCAGGTTGAGCATCAGGTACAGGCACGCCAGCGCGGCCAGGATCGGCACCACCGGCGAGAAGGGCACGGAGAACGGCCGCTCCAGGTCGGGACGGCGGCGGCGCAGCACCGGGACCGCCACGGCCACGATGATCATCGCCGACAGCGCGCCGATGCTGACCATGTCGGCCAGTTCGGAGATCGGGACGAACGCGGCCAGCACTGCGATCAGTGCCGCGCCGCCGATGGTCATCCGGTGCGGGGTGCCCCAGCGCGGGTGCGCGGTGCCGAGCGCCTTCGGCAGCAGGCCGTCCCGGCCCATCGCGAACCCGATCCGCCCGATCGTGACCAGTTCGACCATCATCACCGACGTCAGGCCGGTCACCGCGCCGAGCGAGATCAGCGCGCCCACCCAGTGCTGGCCGACCCGGTCGAACGCGTCGGCCAGCGGCGCGCCGGTGTCGATGTCGGTGAACGGGACCATGCCGGTCAGCACGATCGACACGCCGATGTAGAGCAGCGCGCACACCCCCAGCGCGCCGAGGATGCCGACCCGGAGGTCCTTGCGCGGGTTCAGCGTCTCTTCGCCGAGGTTCGCGAGTGCTTCGAAGCCGGTGTAGGCGAAGAAGACCACCGCGGCCGCGGTGATCATCCCGGCGATGCCGTACACCGACTGCTCCAGGCCGAGCGCCGCCTGGACGATCGGTTGCTCCAGCACCGTCGTGCCCGCCTCGGGCGCCCGGGCCGGCGGGACGAACGGCGTCAGGTTGGCGCCCCGGACGAAGAACAGGCCGACCGCGAGCACCAGGACGCAGACCGCGACCTTCACGCACACCAGCAGGTTGGTCAGCCGGGCCGACTCCTTGATACCCAGCACGGCGACCACCGTCAGCACGCCGATGATGAGCACCGCGCCGATGTTCACCTTCGCGTCTTCGCCGAACCACTCCGGCGACAGCCCGAGCAGGTTCGCCAGGTACCCCGACCAGCCGCGCGAGACCACGGCGGCGCCGAGCGCGAACTCCAGCAGCAGGTCCCAGCCGATGATCCAGGCGAACACTTCGCCGAGGGTGGCGAAGGCGTAGGTGTAAGCGCTTCCGGCTGTCGGGACGCTGGAGGCCAGCTCCGCGTAACACAGCGCCGCGAGCCCGGCGACGACCGCGCCGAGCACGAAGGACAACGTCACGGCGGGCCCGGCGTGCGTCTTCGCCTCGACGCCCGCGAGGGTGAAGATGCCGGTGCCGATGATGATCCCGACGCCGAACCCGACCAGGTCGCGCCCGCGCAGCCGCCGTTTGAGCTCCCCGGAGTCCTGGCGGTCCAGGACCTCGTCCACGTTCAGCGTTCTCCGCTCACCCATGAGGAGAAGTTAAAAGGTCACGGGCGTTCCCGCAGATCGGCGGCGGGTGCGGACGACCGGGGCGAAGTGACGTCGTCCCGCGCAGATGGCGGGAACGGCCGGGCACCGGAATGCTGGTCCCCGTGCCCGAAGAGATCCCCGCCCGCAGTGCCCTGCACGAGCTCGCCGACCGCCACGGGGTCGCCACCCGGTACGAGAACGCCGACCAGGTCTGGGTCGACGTGGACGACGACGTCGTCATCGCCGTCCTCGGCCAGTTCGGTGTCGACGCGACCAGTGAGGAGGCCATGGCCGAAGCGCTGACCACGGCGCGCGCAGCCCGGTCCGCCGCCGTCCTGCCGCCGACGATCGTCGTGCGGGAAGGCACCGGACGGCCGCTGGGCGTCGACGCCGAGGTCGTGCTCGAGGACGGCACCCGTCGGCGCGCCGACGGGGAGCTGCCGGCGGACCTGCCGCTCGGCTGGCACCGGGTGGTCGCGGACGGCCAGGAGGCCGTGCTCGCGGTCGTGCCGGCGAAGCTGCCGGAGGTCCGGCCCGCGTGGGGGTGGATGCTGCAGCTCTACGCCCTGCACTCGGCCGGCTCCTGGGGCATCGGCGACTACGCGGACCTCGCGACCTTCGCCGCCCGGTCCGCCGCGGAGCTGGACGCCGGTGTCCTGCTGGTCAACCCGGTGCAGGCGATCAGCCCGGCCCACCCGGTCGAGCGCTCGCCGTACTCGCCCGCGAGCCGGCGGTTCGCCAACCCCGTCTACCTGCGCGTCACGGCCACCGAGACGTTCGGTGCGGCCGACCGGGCGGTCCAGGACGCGGTGCGGTCGCTGGAGCCGGACCGTGGCGGCGAGCTCATCGACTACGACGCGGTGTGGACGGCCAAGCGCGCGGCGCTCGAACTGCTCTGGCCGCACCGCGTGGAGGAGGTGCCCGAGGACGCCGACCTGCTGGACTTCGCGCTGTTCTGCGCCCTCGCCGAGCGGCACGGGGCGGACTGGCGGGACTGGCCGGAGCCGCTGCGCGACCCGGCCGGGCCGGAGGTGGAGAAGGCACGGGAGGAGCTGAAGGAGCGCGTCGGCTTCCACGCGTGGCTGCAGCACCTCTGCCGGGTGCAGCTGGAAACCGCGCGCGTGGCGGCGCGCGAGGCCGGGATGACGGTCGGGATCGTGCACGACCTGCCGGTCGGCGTGCACCCGGGCGGGGCCGACACCTGGGCGGTGCGGGACGTCTTCGCCGCCGACGTGCGGGTCGGCGCGCCGCCGGACGCGTTCAACCAGCAGGGGCAGGACTGGAACCTGCCGCCCTGGCGGCCGGACAAGCTCGCCGAGGCCGGGTACGGGCCGTTCCGGGACGTCATCCGCGGTGTGCTGCGGTACGCCGACGGCATCCGCGTCGACCACATCGCCGGGCTCTGGCGGCTGTGGTGGATCCCGCCGGGCGAGCCCGCGCACCGCGGGACGTACGTCCACTACGACGCCGAAGCGATGGTCGGTGTGCTCGCGCTCGAAGCGCACCGCGCCGGCGCGGTCGTCGTGGGGGAGGACCTGGGCACCGTCGAGGAGACCGTCACCGACACCATGCACGAGCGGGGCATGCTCAGCTCGGCCGTGCTGTGGTTCGAACGCGACTGGGACGCGCCGGGCAAGCCGTTCACCCGCCCCGCGGAGTGGGATCCCGACGCCATGGCCAGCATTTCCACGCACGACCTGCCGACGGTCCCGGGCTGGCTGAAGAGCGAGCACGTCCGGATCCGCGCCGAGCTGGGCCTGCTGGACCGGGGCGTCGAAGCGGAGGAAGAGGCGGCCGCCGCCGAGCGGAAGGCGCTGTTCGAACTCGTTGCGCGGGAAGGGATTCCGGACGACGACCCGGTCGTCGCGCTGCACACGCTGCTGGCGTCGGCCGCGTCGCGGCTCGTGCTGACGTCGCCCGCGGACGTGGCGGGCCAAGTGCGGCAGCCGAATCTGCCCGGAACGGTCGACCAGTACCCTAACTGGCGGATTCGCCTTCCCGTCAGCGTAGACGGCTTCTTCACCGCGAAGGGGGTCCGCGCCGCGGTCAAGCCGCTGGCGGCGGCCCGTCCGCTGCCCCGGTAACGACCACCCCGTCACGCGCGACCCCCGGTGATACCGGCACGACCCAAGCTCGAGGAGACCCCAGTGCGGCCCTGGCCAGGAACGCCCTACCCGCTCGGCGCGACCTACGACGGAGTCGGGACGAACTTCGCCCTGTTCTCCGAGGTCGCCGAACGGGTCGAACTGTGCCTGTTCGACGACGAGGGCAAGGAGGAGCGGTACGCGCTCGAAGAGGTGGACGGCTTCGTCCACCACGGCTACCTGCTCAACGTCGGGCCCGGACGGCGGTACGGGTTCCGCGTGCACGGCCCGTACGACCCGAAGCGCGGCCTGCGCTGCAACCCGAACAAGCTGCTCATCGACCCGTACGCGAAGGCCGTCTCGCACGGCGTGAAGTGGGACGAGTCGCTGTTCGGCTACAAGTTCGACAACCCTGACGAGCGCAACGACGACGACTCCGCAGGCCGGGTGCCGTATTCGCTGGTGGCGAACCCGTTCTTCGACTGGGGCAACGACCGCCAGCCGAAGCGGCCGTACAACGAGACGGTCATCTACGAAGCCCATGTCAAGGGCATGACCGTGAATCACCCGTTCGTGCCCGAACCGCTGCAGGGCACCTACGCCGGTCTCGCGCACCCGGCCGTGATGGAGCACCTGCAGAAGCTCGGCGTGACGGCGGTGGAGCTGCTGCCGGTGCACCAGTTCGTCACCGACCACGGGCTCGCCGAGAAGGGCCTGACGAACTACTGGGGCTACAACACGATCGGGTACTTCGCCCCCCACGACGCCTACGCGGCGATGCCCGGCGAAGGCGGCCAGGTCCAGGAGTTCAAGGGCATGGTCAAGGCCTTCCACGAGGCCGGGATCGAAGTGATCCTGGACGTGGTTTACAACCACACCGCCGAGGGCAACCACCTCGGGCCGACCCTGTCGATGCGCGGCATCGACAACGAGGCCTACTACCGGCTGGTCGAGGGGGAGCCCGAGTACTACATGGACTACACCGGCACCGGGAACTCGCTCAACGTGCGCAACCCGCACACCCTGCAGCTGATCATGGACTCGCTGCGGTACTGGGTGACCGAGATGCACGTCGACGGCTTCCGGTTCGACCTCGCTTCGGCGCTGGCGCGCGAGTTCTACGACGTCGACCGGCTGTCCACGTTCTTCGACCTCGTGCAGCAGGACCCGATCGTCAGCCAGGTGAAGCTGATCGCCGAGCCGTGGGACGTCGGGCCCGGTGGCTACCAGGTCGGGAACTTCCCGCCGCTGTGGACGGAGTGGAACGGGCAGTTCCGCGACACCGTCCGGGACTTCTGGCGCGGCGAGCCCTCGACGCTGGGCGAGTTCGCCTCCCGCATCACCGGCTCGTCGGACCTCTACCAGGACGACGGCCGCCGCCCGTTCGCGTCGATCAACTTCGTCACCGCGCACGACGGCTTCACGCTGCGGGACCTGGTGTCCTACAACGAAAAGCACAACGAGGCCAACGGCGAGGACGGCCGCGACGGCGCCGACGACAACCGGTCGTGGAACTGCGGTGTCGAGGGCGAGACCGACGACCCCGAGGTGCAGGGACTGCGCGTGAGGCAGCAGCGCAACATGCTGGCCACGCTGATGCTGTCGCAGGGCATCCCGATGATCCTGCACGGCGACGAGTTCGGCCGCACCCAGCAGGGCAACAACAACGTGTACTGCCAGGACTCCGAACTGTCCTGGATGGACTGGGAACTGGCGAAGGACAACGCGGACCTGGTGAAGTTCACCGGCGGGCTGGGTGCGTTCCGGCACCGGCACCCGGTGTTCCGCCGCCGCCGGTTCTTCCAGGGCGGCCCGGTCGGCAAGGGCGAGAAGCTCGGCGACATCGCCTGGTTCACCCCGGCCGGCGAGGAGATGACCGAGCAGAACTGGGACGACGGCTTCGGCAAGGCGGTCGTGGTCTTCCTCAACGGCAAGGCGATCCCGGACCTCGACCAGCGGGGGATGAAGGTCGAGGACGACTCGTTCCTGCTCGCCTTCAACGCGCACTACGAAGACATCGACGCCCAGCTGCCGGGCAACGGGTACGGCCAGGCCTGGACCGTCGTCGTCGACACCGCGACCGGCGAGGTCGAACCCGCCGACGCGAAGCCGATCGAAGGCGGCGGCCAGTTCACCCTGCCCGCCCGGTCCCTGATCGTGTTGCAACGGACGGAGACGGAGCCCGAATGACGGTGCCGGAGTCGACCTACCGGGTGCAGCTGCGCCCGGAGTTCACCTTCAGCGACGCGGCCGGCATCGCCGGCTACCTGCGCGACCTCGGCATCGGCGCGTTGTACGCGTCGCCGGTGCTGGACGCGACGCCGGGCTCGACCCACGGCTACGACGTCGTCGACCCGACGCGCGCCCGGCCCGAGCTGGGCGGCGAGTCCGCCCGGCAGGAGCTCGCCGCCCTGCTGAAGGAGCTCGGCCTCGGCCTGGTCGTCGACATCGTGCCGAACCACATGTCGGTCGAGGTGCCGAAGGCCAACCGGTGGTGGTGGGACGTGCTGAAGCACGGCCGCGGCTCCGAGTACGCGTCCTTCTTCGACGTCGACTGGGACCGCGGCCCCCTCCTGCTGCCGGTCCTCGGCGACGACAGTGACGATGGAGCCGTCGCCGAGCTGACCGTCGACGGCGACGAGCTCGCCTACTACGACCACCGGTTCCCGATCGCCCCCGGCACGGAAGGCGGGACGCCGCAAGAGGTCCACGACCGCCAGCACTACCGCCTGATCGGCTGGCGCCGCGGCAACGCCGAGCTGAACTACCGCCGGTTCTTCGACATCACGAACCTGGCCGCGGTCCGCGTCGAAGACCCGACGGTGTTCGCCGAGACGCACGGCGAGGTGCTGCGCTGGGTCGCCGACGGCGACGTCACCGGCCTGCGCGTCGACCACCCCGACGGCCTCGCCGACCCGGGCGGCTACTTCCGGCGGCTGCGCGAGAACGCCCCGGAGGCGTGGATCGTCGCGGAGAAGATCCTTCACCCGGGCGAGCCGCTGCCGCAGAGCTGGCCGGTCGACGGCACCACCGGCTACGACGCCCTGCGCGAGATCGCCGGCGTCTTCGTCGATCCGGCCGCCGAGCCCGACTTCACCGCGCTCGCGAACGAGCTGGGCGTGAAGACCGGCTACCACCGCGTCGAGGCCGAGGCCCGGCGCCTGGTCACCGACCGCATTCTCGTCGCCGAGGTCCGGCGGATCGCGGCGCTGCTGCCCGACGTCGACCGGGAGCAGGCCAGGCAGGCGGTGGCCGAGACGATGATCGCTTTCCCCGTCTACCGCTCCTACCTGCCCGAAGGCACGGACCACTGGACCGCGGCGATCGAAGGCGCCCGCCGCGCCCGGCCCGACCTCGCCGACGGGTTGATCCTCCTCGACGCCTACGTGCGCAGAAACCCTGCGAGCGAGCTGGCGACCCGGATCCAGCAGACGTCCGGCATGGTCGTCGCCAAGGGCACCGAGGACACGACGTTCTACCGCTACACCCGGTTCGCCGCGCTCAACGAGGTCGGCGGCAACCCGGACCGGTTCGGCCTCGGCGTCGAGGAGTTCCACCGGCTCGCCGCCGAGCGCGAGGCCGGACACCCGGCGGCGATGACGACGCTGACCACGCACGACACCAAGCGTTCCGAGGACACCCGCGCCCGGATGGCCGTGCTCGCCGAGGTGCCCGGCGAGTTCGCCCAGGCTGTCCGGCGCTGGACCGCCCGGCGCGGCATCGACGAGCCGTCGCTGAACCTGCTCGCCTGGCAGACGCTCGTGTCGACCTGGCCGATCGAGCCGTCGCGCCTGCGGGACTACCTCGACAAGGCGGCCAAGGAGGCCAAGCTCCGGACCAGCTGGACCGACCACGACGAGGCGTTCGAGGCCGACGTCGCCGCCTGGCCCGAAGACGTCGTGAACGACGCCGAACTGGCCTCCGACATCGAGGCGTTCGTCAAGCGCATCGAGGGGCCCGGCTACGCGAACTCCCTCGGGCAGAAGCTCGTCCAGCTGACCGCGCCCGGCGTCCCGGACGTCTACCAGGGCACCGAGCTGTGGGACTTCTCGCTGGTCGACCCGGACAACCGCCGCCCGGTCGACTACGTGGTGCGCCGCGAGATCCTGGCCCGGATCACCGAAGGCGAGCTGCCGGAGATCGACGCGTCGGGCGCGGCGAAGCTGCTGGTCGTGCACAAGGCGCTGCGGCTGCGGCAGGAGCACCCGGCGCTGTTCCGCGGCTACCGGCCACTGCGGGCCGAAGGGGCCGCGGCGGGCCACTGCCTCGCCTACACGCGCAGCCCCGATCTCGCCGTGGCGGTGACCCGGCTCCCGATCGGCCTCGAAGCCGGCGGCGGCTGGCGCGACACGGTCCTCCCGCTGCCCGCCGGCGTCTGGACCGACGTCCTGACCGGCCGGGACGCGAGCCCGGACCTGGCCACCCTGTTCGACCGCTATCCCGTCGCGTTGCTGGTGCGAGGAGACGCATGAAGTTCAGCGTGTGGGCCCCCGCGGCCCGCAAGGTCCGGGTGAGCGTCGACGCCGGCGTGCACGAGATGACCGCGGGCGACGGCGGCTGGTGGCACGCCGAGGCGGAGGGCGTCAACTACGCCTTCCTCCTGGACGACGACGAGAAGCCGCTGCCCGACCCGCGCTCACGCCACCAGCCGCACGGGGTGCACGAGGAGTCGCGCGTCTACGACCACGGCGAGTTCGCCTGGACCGACGACGCCTGGACCGGGCGGCAGCTGCCCGGCGGTGTCCTCTACGAGCTGCACGTCGGCACGTTCACCGAGGGCGGCACCTTCGACGCGGCGATCGAGCGCCTCGGCCACCTCGTCGACCTCGGGATCACGCACGTCGAGCTGCTGCCGGTCAACTCGTTCGACGGCACTGCGGGCTGGGGCTACGACGGCGTCCTCTGGGGCGCGGTCCACGAGCCCTACGGCGGGCCCGACGGCTTCAAGCGGTTCGTCGACGCCGCCCACGCGCGCGGCCTGGCCGTCGTGCTCGACGTCGTCTACAACCACCTCGGGCCCTCGGGCGCCTACCTCGACCGGTTCGGGCCGTACTTCGCCGGGCAGAACGACTGGGGGCCCGGCCTCAACCTCGACGGCCCCGGCTCCGACGAGGTCCGCCGGTACGTGATCGACAACGCGCTGAGCTGGTTCCGCGACTTCCACGTCGACGCGCTGCGCCTGGACGCCGTGCACGCCTTGCTCGACCGCCGGGCCGTTCACCTGCTCGAACAGCTCGCCGGCGAGGTCGACGCGCTGTCGGCGGCGCTGAACCGGCCGCTGACGCTGATCGCCGAATCCGACCTCAACGACCCGAAGCTGGTCACGCCCCGCGAGCGCGGCGGCTACGGCTTGCACGCGCAGTGGTCGGACGACCTGCACCACGCGCTGCACGTCAAGCTCACCGGCGAGACGTCCGGCTACTACGCCGACTTCGCCGCGCCGGACGCGCTCGAGCGGGTCCTGCGCGAGGTGTTCTTCCACGCCGGGACCTGGTCGTCGTTCCGGGAGCGGACGCACGGCCGTCCGGTTGACACCCGGACCGTGCCCGGCCACCGCTTCCTCGGCTACCTGCAGAACCACGACCAGATCGGCAACCGCGCGACCGGCGACCGGCTGTCCGCCACGGTCGCCCCCGGCCGGCTGGCCTGCGGCGCGGCCCTGCTGTTCTGCTCGCCGTACACGCCGATGGTGTTCATGGGGGAGGAGTGGGCGGCGAGCACGCCGTGGCAGTTCTTCGCGTCCTTCCCGGACCCGGAGCTGGCCGAAGCCGTCCGCACGGGACGCCGTCGCGAGTTCGCCCGGCACGGCTGGGGCGAGGCCGACGTGCCCGACCCGATGGACCCGGCCACGGTGGACCGTTCGCGGCTCGACTGGGCCGAGGTCGAGCGTCCCGGTCACCGTGAGGTGCTGGACCTCTACCGTACGTTGATCCGGCTGCGCCGCGAACGGCCCGAGCTGGCCGACCCGCGGATCGCGGACCTGCGTCTCGACACCGCCCCGGACGCGTCCTGGCTCGTGCTGCACCGCGGCGGGCTGCGGCTGGCCGTCAACTTCGGTGCCGGCCCGGTGACGCTGCCACTCGGAGCCACGGCGGCCCTGCTGACCTGGGGCGAGGCCACCGTGGACGGTGGCGCCGCGCAGCTGCCGCCGGACACCTTCGTCCTGGTCGAAACGGCGGCGGCAGGGTAACTCCTGCGACACATCGCGCGGCGAACCGGCCGGATCTGGGACGATTCAGGAATGGCCACACGACCCTCCGCCGACCACGTCCTCGCCGGCCGCCCCTTTCCGCTCGGTGCCCACCCGGAGGCCGGCGGGGTGCGGTTCGCGATCACGTCCGCCGTCGCGGACGCCGTCGAGCTGTGCCTGATCGACGCCGACGGATCGGAACGCCGGATCGCGCTGACCGAACGCACCTTCGGCGTCTGGCACGGCCTGGTGCCCGGGGTGACGCCGGGGCAGCGGTACGGCTACCGGGTCCACGGGCCCTACGACCCGGCCCGCGGCCTGCGGTGCAACCCGCACAAGCTGCTGCTCGACCCGTACGCCCGGCAGATCACCGGCGGGCTCACCGACCTGCGCGCGGCCCAGGGCTTCACCGGCGACCCGGAACGCGGTCCGATGTCCACTGTGGACTCCCTGGGCAGCGTGCCGCTGTCGGTGGTCACCTCGCCCGGCGGGCCGGACACCGGGACCAAGCCGGAGGTGCCGTTCGAGGAGGCGGTGGTCTACGAGCTGCACGTCAAGGGGTTCACCCGGCAGCACCCGTTCATCCCGGAGGCCCTGCGCGGCACCTACCTCGGCCTGGCCCACCCGGTGGCGATCGAGTACCTCACCCGCCTCGGCGTCACCTCGGTGGAGCTGCTGCCGGTGCACTCGTTCCTCGACGAGCCGTCGCTGATCCGGGCGGGACGGCACAACTACTGGGGATACTCGCCGCTGGGCTTCTTCGCGCCGCACGCCGCCTACGCCAGCGAACCCGGCCACGAAGTCGAGGAGTTCCGGCTGATGGTGGCCGCCCTGCACGCGGCCGGTATCGAGGTGATCCTCGACGTCGTGTTCAACCACACCTGCGAGGGCGGCCCCGACGGGCCGACGCTGAGCTTCCGGGGGCTGAACGCGCCGGTGTACTACCTGCACACCGAGCGTGGCCACATGGCCGACATCACCGGCTGCGGCAACACCCTCGAGGCCGGCTCGCCGACCGTGGTCCGGCTGGTGACCGACTCGCTGCGGTACTGGACGCAGGAGATGGGTGTCGACGGCTTCCGGTTCGACCTCGCCAGCACGCTCGGGCGGCCGCGCGGCGGCGCGTTCGACCCGGCGTCCACGCTGCTCACCGCGATCACCACCGACCCGGTGCTCTCGCACTGCAAGCTGATCGCCGAGCCGTGGGACGCGACCGGCGAGGGCTACCGCGTCGGCGGCTTCGGCGCCCAGTGGGCGGAGTGGAACGGCCGCTACCGCGACACCGTCCGTGACTTCTGGCGCGGCGCGACCGGCGTCCGCGACCTCGCCTACCGGCTGTCCGGCTCGTCGGACCTCTACGACCACAACCTGCGCCGGCCGTGGCAGTCGATCAACTTCGTCACCGCGCACGACGGCTTCACGCTGCGGGACCTGGTGTCCTACAACGAAAAGCACAACGAAGCCAACGGCGAGGACAACCGCGACGGCGGCAACGACAACCGGTCGTGGAACCACGGCGCCGAGGGCGACACGGCGGACCCGGCGATCCGGGCCCTGCGGACCCGGCAGGCCCGCAACCTTTTCGCCACGCTGCTGCTGTCCACCGGCACCCCGATGCTGACGGCCGGTGACGAGTTCTGGCGGACCCAGCACGGCAACAACAACGCGTACTGCCTCGACGACGAGACGTCCTGGTTCGACTGGACGCCGGACGACCCGGAGGCCGAGGCCATGCTCGCCTTCGCGCGCCGGGTGGTGCGGCTGCGCGCCAACAGCCCGGCGCTGCGGCAGCCGGAGTTCTTCGAAGGCCGGACGACCCCGACCGGCAAGCCGGACCTCGTCTGGTTCCGCCCGGACGGTGAGGAGTTCGGCGAGACCGACTGGTTCGAGGACCGCCACACGCTCGGCATGTGGATCGACGGCTCGAACAGCCAGGCCCGCAACCGCGACGGCGCGCTCGTGCCCGACCACTCGTGGCTGCTGTGGCTGCACGCGGGTGACGCGCCGGCCGAGGTGACCCTGCCGGGCCGTGAGTACGGCGAGACGTTCAAGCCGACGCTCGACACGAGCACCGGCGACGGCAGCCCGGCCCACCCGGGCCCCCTGGAAGCCAAGAGCCGCGTGACGCTGCAGTCCCGTTCCCTGCTCCTGCTGCGAGCCCCCCGCCTGGCCGCCGACCCCCAACCCGAACCCTACTGACCGTGCTCGAAGAGCCGACACGCGTGATCAGAAGGCCGACACGCGTGATTGAAGGGTCGACACGAGCCCGGCCGCCGTGTCGACCCTTCGATCACGCGAGTTGACTCTCCCATCACGCGTGTCGACCCTTCAGGCACACGCGAGTCGTCCGTTCGGGTACGGGTCTTGGCCGTTCGGGTTCGCGCGTCGTCCGGGTGGGACGGCGGAGGGCCGCGCATCGGGCGTAACCTCCCGGACATCCGCCGGAAATTCCTTGCGGGAACAGCGTTTCGGACGGTGGATCTTGGGTACCCCGCAAGGGAACCCTGCCTCGTGGGCGCTTGATCGAGTCAGGCAGACTGTCGCCTGCCTGCGTCCAACCGACACACCGAGGGGCGTTGCCCATGACCGGCCGGCTCGGCATCGACGACGTCTCCCCCAGCGTGAGCTGCGGCCGGTATCCGGCCAAAGCCGTTGTGGGAGAACACATCCCGGTCACCGCGACCGTCTGGCGCGAAGGTCACGACGCGGTCGCCGCCACCGTCGCGTGGCGCGGGCCGGACGACCGGCTGACGCGCCAGACGCGGATGGCGCCGCGCGGCTCCGATCACCCCGACGAGTTCGCCGCGGTGATCGTCCCGGACACGACCGGCCTGTGGACGTTCCGGATCGACGCCTGGGGCGACCCGTGGGCGACGTGGGAGCACAACGTCGAGGTGAAGGTCGCCGCCGGGCAGGGGCCCGAGGACCTCGCCAACGACATCGAGAACGGCGCCCGCCTGCTGGAGCGCGTCGCCCGCCGTCCCGACCGCCGGGCGGAGAAGCAGCTGCTGCTCGGCGCGGTGGCGGCGTTGCGCGACGAGGAACGCGGCCTCGCCGAGCGCGTCGGGCCCGCGCTCTCGCCCGAAATCCGCCAGCTCATGCACGAGTTCCCGGTGCGCGAGCTGATCACCAAGGGCAAGCCGCGCAAGGTCTGGGTCGACCGCCGCCGCGCCGCGTTCGGCTCCTGGTACGAGCTGTTCCCCCGCTCGACCGGCGGGCTCGACGCCGAGGGCAAGCCGGTGCACGGCACCTTCGCCACCGCCGCGGGCGCGCTCGACCGCGTCGCGAAGATGGGCTTCGACGTCGTCTACCTCCCGCCGGTCCACCCGATCGGGCGGGTGAACCGCAAGGGCCCCAACAACACCCTCGACGCGACCCCGGACGACGTCGGCTCGCCGTGGGCCATCGGCTCCGACGAGGGCGGGCACGACGCCATCCACCCCGACCTCGGCACCTTCGACGACTTCGACGCCTTCGTGGCCCGCGCGGAAGAGCTCGGCATGGAGGTGGCGCTCGACTTCGCGCTGCAGGCCGCGCCCGACCACCCGTGGGTGCTCAAGAACCCCGAGTTCTTCACCACCCGCCCGGACGGCTCGATCGCCTACGCCGAGAACCCGCCCAAGAAGTACCAGGACATCTACCCGATCAACTTCGACAACGACCCCAAGGCCGTCTACGAAGAGATGCTCCGGGTGATCACGGTCTGGATCGACCACGGGGTGAAGATCTTCCGGGTCGACAACCCGCACACCAAGCCGCCGGACTTCTGGGCCTGGCTGATCCAGTCGGTCAAGGACGCTCACCCGGACGTGATCTTCCTGGCCGAGGCGTTCACCCGGCCGGCGCGGCTGTGGGGCCTGGCCCGGCTCGGCTTCACCCAGAGCTACACCTACTTCACCTGGCGGACCGGCAAGCAGGAACTGATCGACTTCGCCATCGACCTGCGGGAGCACTGGAACGAGGGCCGGCCGAACCTGTTCGTCAACACCCCGGACATCCTCCACGAGTCACTGCAGCGCGGCGGCCCGGGCATGTTCGCCCTGCGCGCCGCCCTCGCGGCGACGATCTCGCCGACGTGGGGCGTCTACTCCGGTTACGAGCTGTTCGAGCACGTCCCGGTCCGCGAGGGCAGCGAGGAGTACCTCGACTCCGAGAAGTACCAGCTGCGCCCGCGCGACTTCGAGCGCGCGCTCGCCGAAGGGCGTTCGCTGGAGCCGTGGCTGGCGAAGCTGAACGCCGTCCGCCGCGCGCACCCCGCGCTGCAGCAGATGCGCACCCTGCACTTCCACCACGTCGACAACGACGCGCTGCTGGCCTACTCCAAACAGGACCCGGCCACCGGCGACACCGTGGTCACCGTCCTGACGCTCGACCCGTACGGGCCCCAAGAGGGCACGCTGTGGCTCGACACCGCGGCACTCGGGTTCGAGGCCCACGAACGGCTGATCGCCCACGACGAGGTCACCGGCGACACTTGGGACTGGGGTCAGGCGAACTACGTCCGGCTCGAACCCTGGCGGGCCGTGGCCCACGTCGTGTCGGTGAGACGCCGGCTGGCCGGCTGAGGACGGAAAGGACAGGGTTCGAAGGGACGAGGTGGAACACATGGCGGAAGAAGCCCGGCCCGACGCGGCACTGGGACTGGAGGGCGTGCCGCACACCGGCGAGGCGATGACGGCGGACGGCATGCTCGTGGAGCCGCAGGCCGGGGACTTCCGGTCGGCGCAGCAGGCGCCGAGCAACCCGGAGTGGTTCAAGGGCGCGGTGTTCTACGAAGTGCTGGTGCGCGCGTTCGCCGACTCCAACGGCGACGGCACCGGCGACTTGCGCGGGCTGGCCGGCCGGCTCGACTACCTGGCCTGGCTCGGCATCGACTGCCTGTGGCTGCCGCCGTTCTACGCGTCGCCGTTGCGCGACGGCGGGTACGACATCAGCGACTTCCGCGCCGTGCTCCCGGAGTTCGGCAGCGTGGAGGACTTCGTCTTCCTGCTCAACGAGGCGCACCGGCGCGGCATCCGGGTGATCACCGACCTGGTGCTCAACCACACCTCGGACGCACACCCGTGGTTCCAGCAGTCCCGCAGCGACCCCGACGGGCCGTACGGCGACTACTACGTGTGGAGCGACGACGACTCCCGCTACGCCGACGCGCGGATCATCTTCGTCGACACCGAGACGTCGAACTGGACTTACGACCCCGTGCGCGGCCAGTTCTACTGGCACCGGTTCTTCTCCCACCAGCCCGACCTGAACTTCGAGAACGTCGACGTCCAGAACGCGATGATCGACACCCTGCGGTTCTGGCTGGACCTGGGCATCGACGGGTTCCGCCTCGACGCCGTGCCGTACCTGTTCGAGCAGGAGGGCACCAACTGCGAGAACCTGCCGCGGACGCACGAGTTCCTCAAGCGCTGCCGCAAGGTCGTCGACGACGAGTACCCGGGCCGGATCCTGCTGGCCGAGGCCAACCAGTGGCCCTCGGACGTCGTCGAGTACTTCGGCGACCCGGCCGTCGGCGGCGACGAATGCCACATGGCGTTCCACTTCCCGCTGATGCCGCGGATCTTCATGGCGGTGCGGCGCGAGTCGCGGTTCCCGATCTCGGAGATCCTCGCCCAGACCCCGACCATCCCCAGCGGGGCCCAGTGGGGCATCTTCCTGCGCAACCACGACGAGCTGACCCTCGAGATGGTCACCGACGAAGAGCGCGACTACATGTACACGGAGTACGCCAAGGACCCGCGCATGAAGGCCAACATCGGCATCCGCCGGAGGCTGGCCCCGCTGCTGGACAACGACCGCAACCAGCAGGAGCTGTTCACCGCGATGCTGCTGTCCCTGCCGGGATCGCCCGTTCTGTACTACGGTGACGAGATCGGCATGGGAGACAACATCTGGCTCGGCGACCGCGACGCGGTGCGCACCCCCATGCAGTGGACCCCGGACCGCAACGCCGGGTTCTCCTCCTGCGACCCGGGCCGGATCTACCTGCCGGTGATCATGGACCCGGTGTACGGCTACCAGGGGCTGAACGTCGAGGCGCAGTCGAACAACGACGCCTCACTGCTCAACTGGACCCGCCGGATGATCGAGGTGCGCAAGCAGCACCACGCGTTCGCCGAAGGCGAGTTCGTCGACCTCGGCGGGTCCAACCCCAGCGTGCTGGCCTACAAGCGCCAGTGGCGGCGCCCGGACGGCGGGGAGGACGTCGTGCTCTGCGTGAACAACCTCTCCCGGTTCCCGCAGCCGGTGGAGCTGGATCTCTCCGCGCACCGCGGGTGCACGCCGGTGGAGCTCACCGGCGGCGTGCGGTTCCCCAGCATCGGGGACCTGTCGTACCTGCTGACGCTGCCGGGACACGGCTTCTACTGGTTCCAGCTGACGAGCCCGGGAGACGAAGGCGAAGCGAGGTGAGTCCCTTGTCCGACCCGCGTGAGCTGGTCGACGACCTGACCGAGGACCTGAAGCGCTGGCTGCCGGAGCAGCGCTGGTTCGCCGGCAAGGACCGGCCGGTGACCGGCGTCCGGACACTCGGCGTGACCGAGCTGGTGTCCGGCGATCCGCAGCTGCTGCACGTCGTCATCGAGGTCGCCCAGGACGACCGGCGCGAGCCCTACCAGCTGCTCGTCGGCCGCCGGACGCACCCGCCGGAGATCGCGTCCGGCAGCTGGATCGGCGCCGTCGGCGATCTCAACGCCTACGAGGCCTCAGGTGACCTGGACGTCACCGGCGTGCTGCTGGACCTGATGGCCAGGGAGGAACGCGTCGGCTCGCTCGTCTTCGAGCACGAGCCCGGCGTGACGCTGGAGACCGGCCTGCGCGCGCGGCCGATCTCGTCGGAGCAGAGCAACACGTCGCTGGTCTACGGCGGGCAGTACATCCTCAAGCTGTTCCGCAAGCTGACGCCGGGCAAGAACAAGGACCTGCTGCTGCACCGGGCGCTGCAGGGCGTCGGCAGCAAGCACATCGCGCACCCGCTCGGCTCGATCACCGGCGACCTGGACGGCGAGCCGACGACGGTCGGCATGCTCCAGCAGTTCGTCCCGGACGCCGTCGACGGCTGGGCGATGGCCACGACCAGCGTCCGCGACCTGATGGCCGCGCCGGAGCTGCACGCCGAGGAGGTCGGCGGCGACTTCGCCGGCGAGGCCGAGCGGCTCGGGCGCGCCGTCGCCGAGGTGCACGCCGACCTCGCCGAGGCCCTCGGCACCGAGCCGGTCGACGCTCACGAGCTGGAGCGCTCCGCGAAGGCGATGCTCGACCGGCTCGACACGATCGCCGCGCGGGTCCCGGAGCTGGCCGCGCACGCCCCGGCGCTGCGGGCGGCGTTCGAGAAGCTGCGGACGCTGCCGCTGGACTCGGTAACCATGCAGTACATCCACGGCGACCTGCACCTCGGCCAGGTCCTGCGGACGGTCGGCGGCTGGCTGCTGATCGACTTCGAAGGGGAGCCCGCGGCCCCGGTGGAGGAGCGGCACGCGCTCCGCTCGCCGTTGCGCGACGTCGCGGGCATGCTGAGGTCGTTCGACTACGCGGCCCAGCAGATGCTGGTCGGCCAGCCGGACGACCCGGCACTGGCCGAGCGCGCGATGGAGTGGTCCGAGCGCAACCGGACGGCATTCTGCGAGGGGTACGCCGCGATCGCGGCGGACCCCCGCGACCAGGGCCCGCTGCTGCGTGCCTTCGAACTGGACAAGGCGGTCTACGAAGTGGGCTACGAACACGCGAACCGGCCGGACTGGCTGGGCGTGCCGCTCGCTTCGATCGCCCGGATCACGAGCGGAGAGGGATGACACCGTGAACGCCGTTCCGGAAGGCCTCCCGGCCGCGGCCCCGCCGGCCGCGGACATCGACCGGCTACTGGCGGGGTCTCACCACGACCCGCACTCGGTGCTGGGCGTGCACGCCGTCGGCAAGGGCTTCGCGGCCCGGGCGCTGCTGCCCGGCGCGAAGGCCGTCGCGCTGTGCGCGGGTGAGCACCGGTACCCGATGGAGCCGGTGATCGACGCGCTGTTCGCCGTCGCGGTGCCGGAGCACCCCGGCGACTACCGGCTGGAAGTCGAGTACGACGGGCACACCGCCACCGCCGACGACCCGTACCGCTGGCTGCCCACGGTGGGGGAGCTGGACTTGCACCTGATCGGCGAGGGCAGGCACGAGCGGCTCTGGGAGGTGCTCGGCGCGCGCGTCCGCTCCTACGACACGCCGAACGGCGTCGTCGAAGGGACGTCGTTCGCGGTCTGGGCGCCGAACGCCCGCGGCATCCGCGTGATCGGCGACTTCAACGGCTGGGACGGGCGCGGGCACCCGATGCGTTCGCTCGGCTCGTCCGGGGTCTGGGAGCTGTTCGTGCCGGGTGTCGGCGTGGGCACCTGCTACAAGTTCCGCATCCTCGGCGCCGACGGCAACTGGCACGAGAAGGCCGACCCGATGGCGTTCGCCACGGAGAAGCCCCCGGCGACGGCGTCGGTCGTCACCCGCTCCGCGTACGCGTGGGAAGACGACGAGTGGGTCGCGCGGCGGGAAGCGACCCAGTGGGCCGCGGCGCCGATGAGCGTCTACGAAGTCCACCTCGGGTCGTGGCGGCCGGGCCTCGACTACCGCGAGCTGGCCGACCAGCTGGCCGACTACGTCGTCGAGACCGGCTTCACGCACGTGGAGCTGCTGCCGGTCTCGGAGCACCCGTTCGGCGGCTCGTGGGGCTACCAGGTGACGTCGTACTACGCGCCGACGTCCCGCTTCGGCTCGCCGGACGACTTCCGGTACTTCGTCGACCGCCTGCACCAGCGGGGCATCGGCGTGCTCGTCGACTGGGTGCCCGCGCACTTCCCGAAGGACAGCTGGGCGCTGGCGAAGTTCGACGGCACCGCGCTGTACGAGCACGCGGACCCGCGTCGCGGCGAGCAGCCCGACTGGGGCACGCTCGTGTTCGACTTCGGCCGCAACGAAGTCCGCAACTTCCTGGTCGCCAACGCGCTGTACTGGATCGAGGAGTTCCACCTCGACGGCCTGCGCGTCGACGCGGTGGCGTCGATGCTGTACCTCGACTACTCCCGCAACGAAGGGGAGTGGCTGCCCAACCAGTACGGCGGGCGGGAAAACCTCGACGCCGTGCGGTTCCTGCAGGAGCTGAACGCGACCGTCTACAAGCGACACCCGGGTGTCGTGATGGTGGCCGAGGAGTCGACGGCCTGGCCGGGTGTCACGCGCCCGACGCACCTCGGCGGCCTCGGGTTCGGCTTCAAGTGGAACATGGGCTGGATGCACGACACGCTCCGGTACCTCTCGCACGAGCCGATCCACCGCGCGTACCACCACAACGAGATGACGTTCTCGCTCGTGTACGCCTGGAGCGAGAACTTCGTGCTGCCGCTGTCGCACGACGAAGTGGTGCACGGCAAGGGATCCCTGTGGGGCCGGATGCCGGGCGACGCGTGGAACAAGGCGGCGGGCGTGCGTTCGCTGCTGGCGTTCATGTGGGCGCACCCGGGCAAGCAGCTGCTGTTCATGGGCGGCGAGTTCGGCCAGGAAGGGGAGTGGTCGGAGCAGCGGTCGCTGGACTGGCACCTGCTGGAGGAGCCCCTGCACCGCGGGGTGCAGGACCTGCTGCGCTCGCTGAACTCGGTGTACCGGTCCACTCCGGCGCTCTACAGCCAGGACACCGCCCCGGAGGGCTTCGCCTGGATCGACGCGAACGACTCGAGCGGCAACGTCCTGAGCTTCCTGCGCATCGGCGCCGACGGTTCGCGGCTGGCGTGCGTGGCCAACTTCGCCGGCGTCCCGCACCACGACTACCGGGTCGGCCTGCCCGCGGCGGGCGTCTGGCGCGAGGTGGTCAACACCGACGCCGAGATCTACGGCGGCTCCGGCGTCGGCAACCTGGGCGCGGTGGAGGCGACGGAGGACCCGTGGCACGGCCAGCCGGCCTCAGCCGTCCTCCAGCTCCCGCCGGCGGGAGTCCTCTGGCTGGCCGAAGAGACCTCACCGGACCCCGACCTCACGTAACCGAAGGGTCGACACGCGTGATTGGAGCGACGACACGCGTGATTGGAGGGTCGACACGGCGACCGGCGTCGTGTCGACTCTCCAATCACGTGTGCTGACCCTTCAATCACGCGAAAAGCTCTCCGCCAGGTGGGCGTTGCGGGCTTACCATCGGGGTATGGACGGCTCCGGTGGTGTCGTCGTGAACCTGATTTTCTTCGCCGTGGTCTGTGTCGCTCCCACGGTGCTGTTCTGGTGCGCGCTGCGCGTCCCGAAACTCGTCGGCCGGATCCGGGAGAGACGCGCGAAGCCGCAGCCCGAAGGGCCGCCCATCGAACGGGTCGCCGCCGACCTGCGGCGGGTGCACCGGCTGCTCGCCGGTTACCCGTCCGGCACCCCGGCCGCCCGGCGGTTCGGCACCCGGCAGGCGTACGACGAGCTCCTCACCGTGGCCTGCCGCCAGGTCGGCGTCCCGCACCGGCTCGGGGAACTGCCCGAGGGGATGGACCGCGAAATCGAAAGGCTGCGCGTCGAGCAGTCGTTGCGGGAACGCGGGCTGGTCGTGCCCTGAGTTCCGGCTGTCCTTTGTGGACGCCAACGGGCTCGGCCACCGGCACGTCCTGCTCGTGGAACCGGTTTCGGACACGAACTTCGTGCACACCGGCGTCTGCCCGGAGTAGGCCGGGCAGACGCCGGTGAACAGCCAGAACCTCTCCTCCCGGCCGGTGCACGTCCCATGGACGGTGCTCACCGGCCGGCCGTGAATCACAGCACGAGGCCGCCGAGCCGGGCGATGTCGTCAAGCTCGTCGGTGGCCGGGTTGAAGATCAGCTCGTCGGCCCCGAGGTCACCGAACGCCTGCACGGCTTCGCGCACCGCGTCCGGGGTGGTGCGCACGCCCGACGCGATGAAGCCGGCCCCCTCTTCGCCCATGTAGCTGTAGTAGTCGTGGACCTTCGCCCGGCCGGTTTCGGGCTCGCCGAGCGCGAAGTACGCGATCGCGACGAGCCGCGGCTCGCCCTCGCGCCCGGCCTCCCGCCAGGCGGTGCGGGCCTGGTCGAACGAGCCGGCGACCATGTCGGGCGGCACCGAACCGGCGACGTAGCCCTCGCCCCACTTCGCCATCCGCGCCAGGGCTTTCGGCGCGAACCCGCCGAACAGCAACGGCACTTCGCGGGTGCCGGGCGGGACGGCGGGGTTGTCGCCGCCGCCGACGGGCTTGCCGTTCCACACGTCCCGGTAGACCTCGAGGTCGGCGTCGATCCGCTTGCCGAGCCCCTTCGGGCCGAGCCCGTCGGCGACGAAGTCGTCCGGCCGCCCGCCGATCCCGATGCCGAGGGTGAGCCGGCCACCGGAGACGCCGTCGATGCCGGCGATCTCCTTCGCCAGCAGCACGGGCGGCCACACGGTGCCGAGCAGGACGTTGCTGATCAGCCCGATCCGGCTGGTGGCGCCGGCCGCCGCGGCGAGCGCGACGGTGTCCATCACGCCGGGGTAGGCGATCCGGCCGACGGTGCCGAGCGTCGAGAACCCGGCTTCCTCGGCTTTCGCGGCCCAGGCGGGGATGACGTCCGGACGCATGTCGCGGACCTGGTTCGGCAAACCGATGCCGATCTTCATGGGGACCCTCTCGGGAGTAGGCGATCTTGTCACCAAGATTCCCGAAAAGGGAAAACCCCGCCACTTTCGTGACGGGGTTTTCCCTTTTGTACCAAGAACTCAGTGTGCCAAGAAATCAGTCCAGGTAGTCCCGCAGGACCTGCGACCGCGACGGGTGGCGCAGCTTCGACATCGTCTTCGACTCGATCTGCCGGATGCGCTCACGGGTCACCCCGTACACCTGGCCGATCTCGTCGAGCGTGCGCGGCTGGCCGTCCGTGAGGCCGAAGCGCAGCCGGACCACGCCGGCCTCGCGCTCGGACAGCGTCTGCAGCACCGACTGGAGCTGGTCCTGCAGCAGCGTGAACGACACCGCGTCGACCGCGACGACCGCCTCGGAGTCCTCGATGAAGTCGCCGAGCTGGGAGTCGCCCTCGTCGCCGATCGTCTGGTCCAGCGAGATCGGCTCGCGCGCGTACTGCTGGATCTCGAGGACCTTCTCCGGAGAGATGTCCATCTCCTTGGCGAGCTCTTCCGGGGTCGGCTCGCGGCCGAGGTCCTGGAGCAGCTCGCGCTGGATGCGGCCCAGCTTGTTGATGACCTCGACCATGTGCACCGGGATGCGGATGGTGCGGGCCTGGTCGGCCATCGCGCGGGTGATCGCCTGGCGGATCCACCACGTGGCGTACGTCGAGAACTTGTAGCCCTTGGTGTAGTCGAACTTCTCCACCGCGCGGATCAGGCCGAGGTTGCCCTCCTGGATCAGGTCCAGGAACGCCATGCCGCGGCCGGTGTAGCGCTTGGCCAGCGACACCACGAGCCGGAGGTTCGCCTCGAGCAGGTGGTTCTTGGCGCGCTCGCCGTCACGCACGATCCACTTGAGATCGCGGCGCATCTGGGTGACGAGCTTCTCGCCCTCCTCCTCGGCGGTGCGCACGCGCTCGGCGGCGTAGAGCCCGGCCTCGATCCGCTTGGCCAGCTCCACCTCCTCCTCCGCGTTCAGCAGCGCGACCTTGCCGATCTGCTTGAGGTAGGCACGCACGGAGTCGGCGGACGCGGTGAGCTCGGCGTCCTTGCGCGCCTGCCGCAGCGCCTCGGACTCCTCCTCGTCCCAGACGAAGTCCGGGTTGTCGGAGCTCTTGGCGGCGGCCGCCTTGTCCGCCGCCGCCCCGCGACGGCGCTGCGCCGGGGTCTCCTCGTCATCGTCGTCGTCATCGTCGTCGGCCGAGTCGGTGTCCGGCTCGTCGTTGACGGTTTCGTCGACGACGTCGACCTCGACCTCTTCGAGGTCCGACAGGTCGGGCGTGTCGAGTTCGGCCTCGTCGATGTCGACGGGACCGTCCGGCTCGCCGTCTTCGGTCTTCGCGCCCTTGGTCGCGGGCTTCTTCGCCGGTGCCTTCTTGGCCGGTGCCTTCTTGGCCGTGGTGGTCTTGCGGGCCGCCGGCTTCGCCGTCCCGGTGGCTGCCTCTTCGGCCGGCTCGCCGGCTGCGGTCGCTGTCTTCGTCCCGCCTCGGGTTGCGGTTCTTGCGGCTGCCACTTACGCCCTTTCGCAGCGGTCGATCACGACGAGCAACGGCACGGGTGCCACTGCTGCCTCACATTCGGGGATCACGCCTCGGCCTGCGGTTTTGGCCTCCGCAGCCGTGGGCCGTGTTCCATTGTAACGACGGTACGCGCATGCGGTGCGAAGCGATCACCCTCGAGGGCCGATCAGTGCTGGATGCCCTCCGCCGCGGCGGCCGCGGCGCCGACGATCCCGGCGTTGTTCTGCAGGCTCGCGACCAGCACCGGAGTCCGGAGGTCCAGCAGCGGCACCCATTTCTCGGCCTTCTTGCTGACGCCGCCGCCGACGATGAACAGGTCGGGCCAGATGAGGTTCTCCAGCACAGTCAGGTAACGGTGCACGCGCTTGGCCCATTCGGGGTAGGTGAGGCCCTCGTTGTCCTTCACCGAGGCGGCCGCGCGCTTCTCGGCGTCGTGGCCGTCGATCTCCAGGTGGCCGAACTCGGTGTTGGGCACGAGCTTGCCGTCCTGGAACACCGCGCTGCCGATGCCGGTGCCGAAGGTGAGCAGCGCGGTCACGCCCGTGCGCGCGACCGGGTCGCCGAAGCGGATCTCCGCCATGCCCGCCGCGTCGGCGTCGTTGAGCATCGCGACCTGGTCGACGCCGCGGCCGAGCCGCTTGGCGAACAGCGCGTCGGCGTCCGTGCCGATCCACTGCTTGTCGATGTTGGCCGCGGTGTGCGCGACGCCCTTCTTGACGACCGCGGGGAGCGTCACGCCGACCGGGCCGTCCCAGCCCGCCTGCGTCACGATGTCGTGCACGACGTCCGCCACCGCCGACGGGGTGGACGGCTTCGGCGTCTCGATCCGGATCCGGTCGCCGATGAGCTGCCCCTTGTCCAGGTCGACCAAGGCGCCCTTGATCCCGCTGCCGCCGATGTCGATGCCGAAACCTCGGCGGGTCGCCTCCACCACGGACGTGGTCCCTTCTCGCACGATTCAGAAGCCTGCCTCGGAGACTTTAACCGGATGTGGTGACATGTCGGACGTGGGAGTTGACGAGTCGTTGCTGAAAAGCGTCGCGGTGCAGGTCGCGACGGACGCCGCCGAGCTGGTCCGCGAGGCCTGGGAGGGGATGGCGGGCGGTCGTACGGTCGCTGTGGGCACGAAGTCCGGGGACACCGACGTGGTGACCGCGGTGGACCACGAGTCGGAGCGCCTCGTCCGGGCGCGGCTGGCTTCGCTGCGCCCGGGGGAGCCGGTGCTGGGCGAGGAAGGCGGCGGCGCGGCGGGCGACGGCTTGACGTGGGTGGTCGACCCGATCGACGGGACGGTCAACTTCCTCTACGGCCTGCCGTGGTTCGCGGTGTCGGTGGCGGCGCAGGTCGGCGGGGTCTCGGTGGCCGGCGCGGTCGTGGAACCGGCGAGCGGCCGCGTCTGGTCGGCGGCTCGCGGGCAGGGCGCGTTCCTGGACGGACGGCGGCTGGCCGTGTCGGCGCCGTCGCGGCTGGAGGTGACGCTCGTCGGAACCGGTTTCGCGTACTCGCCGGAGCGGCGGACCCGGCAGTCGCGGTTCGCGGCGGAGCTGCTGGGACGCGTGCGGGACATCCGCCGCAACGGCGCGGCGTCACTCGACCTGTGCGCGGTGGCGGCGGGCTGGCTGGACGCCTACGTGGAGCACGGGCTCAACCGCTGGGACTGGGCGGCCGGGGCGCTGATCGCGGCGGAGGCGGGCGCGGAGGTGGCCGTCCCGGGCGCCGCGGCGGACCTCGGCGCGGACGCGACGTACGCGGCGGCCCCGTCCATCGCCGGCCCGCTGCGGAAGGTCCTGGCGGACTGCGGCGCGGCCGACGTCTGAGCGGGAGGCCTGCTCATCAGGGCGACCGGAACTGTCGGTGCCCTCCGGTAGCGTGGAAAACGGGGGGCGCCCCCGCGGCGCGCGGTCCGGCGCCGGTCAGCACTCCACGTTGCGGGCCGATGCCAGCAGCGTCTGGTCGATGACCGGGGCCTTCGCGCCCGCGGACTGCTCGTTGCCGCCGCCGCCCTGGTGGGCCTTCGACCAGTCGGCGAGCTGGGTGATGATCTGGCGGGCCTCGGCGCGGGGCCGGACGTCGCCGAAGAGGGTGCCCGTGACGACGTCGACGCTCGCGTCCTTGCGGTTGTCCTGGACCAGCTCGGCGCACGGGACGACCAGGCTGAGCGTCCGGGCCGCGGTGGCGCCGTTCTCGCCGAAGCGGATCTGGCCACGGCACTTGGCCTCGCGGTTCTCGTACGCCGGGTCGCTGGCCGGTTCGGCGGCCCCGGTGAACCCGAGTTCCTTCAGCGCGGTCGTGGTCATGCCGCCCTTGCCGCGGGACTGGGAGGCGTTGAGGACCCGGTAGGCGACCTTGTCGGGCGGGATGGGCGCGCGGCCGTCGAGCGCGTCGTGGGGGAGGGTGCTGAACGTGACGCCCGGTGGCGGGCTGGCGGGCGGGTCGCAGCGGACGGCCTCGTCGATGTCACCCTTGCTGATGACCGCGTTCACCCAGACGACGATCGCGGCGACGGCGAGCACGCCGATGACGATCAGCGCCGGCAGCGGCTTGTGCTTGCGATACGGCCGCGCCCCACGGTCCCCGATGCCGTTCCCCGACGCCACCTGCCTGTCCCTTCCCCAAACACCGAATCCGACCGTGTCCGGCCGTGTGCACCGGCACCGTTCGAGGCCGGTCAGCCTAGGCGCACCGGACGGCGCGCGTCGTCCCGGGTCGCCCCGCCGGGACATCCGGTCGTGCCCGTGGTCCCGGGCTCCCGCCCGGGGCCGATCCCCGTGCAGTGATCGCACCACGCCCGGCCCGGCCGGGGCAAGCGGACACGGGTCGCGCGTGAAGTTCTCCACCCACGGGCAACCCGAACGGACCACAACGCGTCTTACCTGCGGGTTCCCCCTGTCGGGTGACGATTCCCCGGCAATGTCTGACTCGTTGCAGAACCCGCAGAGCGGTGAGCTACCCTTCCCGGGCTCCGGCCGCAGGAAGAGGCGCAAAAAGAAGAGACCTCGGTCACTTCGGCCGTCGGGCACAAACGAGGGCCCTGGAACGTTGACCAGCGGCACGGCGGACTCACGGGCGCATCCGGGGGTCCGGGAAAACGACTACACAAGCTGATCGCAGGGGTGAGGGACACATGGCTACCGACTACGACGCTCCGCGCCGCAGCGAAGCCGACGAGCTGGCCGAAGACTCGTTGGAGGAGCTCAAGGCCCGGCGGAACGAGAACCAGTCCGGCGTCGTCGACGTCGACGAGGACGCGACCGCCGAGAACTTCGAGCTGCCGGGTGCCGACCTCTCCGGGCTTTCCGGTGAGGACATGACCGTGAAGGTGGTGCCGAAGCAGGCGGACGAGTTCACCTGCTCCGTCTGCTTCCTGGTGCACCACCGCAGCCGGCTGGCCGAGGACAACGGCGGACGCCTGATCTGCCGCGACTGCGCCTGAGAAGCGCAGAGGGGTTCTCGGACACAGGGGACGAACAGACGCGACGGAGAGCCTCGAGGGCAGTGCTCGGCAAAAGAGCGAGGGGGAGGCTCGAAGCGCGCTGGGGACAAGGGGGCCGGCCGGCAGGCCGGCCCCCTTCCCATGTCTCGAGGAGCCGGGTCAGGCGTTCTTCAGCAGCTCGACGACCTTTTCCGGGTGCCGGGTGCTGAACAGCCAGTACGGTGTCGGGTCGTTCGCGTCGGTCAGGCGGAGCCGCACGACCGGGCCGACCCAGCCGCGGTGCAGCACGTAGGCGGCGGGGTCGCCGTCGCGGCCCAGCGCCTTGCGCTTGGCTTCCTTGTCGAAGACCTCCACCTCGCCGACGTAGCGCAGCGGCAGGTGCGCGTCGCCGACCCACAGCTCCGGCTCGTCACCGCCGGTGATCCGGACCTTCGACCGGCCCAGCGACAGCAGCAGCGCCACGACCACCGGCAGCGCGATCACGTACGGCAGCCAAGCCCGGATCCCCGGGTACCCGAGGTCGATCTCGGCGGCCAGCAGGACCGCCCCCAGCACCGGCAGCGGCCAGCCCCACCACGGGACGTACAGCCGCTCGGAATGCCGGACCGCGGTGTTCGCGGCCGTCTTCGCTGATTCACCCACGGGAACAGAGTAATCTCGCGGCCCGTGTCCAGCGTTCAGGTACTCCTCTCCCGGCTCGACCCGGATGTCCCGCTGCCCGCCTACGCCCGGCCGGGCGACGCGGGCGCCGATCTCGTCACCACCTCGGATATCGTGCTCGGACCCGGGGAACGCGGCGTCGTCGGCACCGGCGTCGCGATCGCGCTCCCGCCCGGGTACGCGGGCTTCGTCCACCCACGGTCGGGCCTGGCCGCCCGGGCCGGCCTCTCGGTGGTGAACACCCCGGGCACGATCGACGCGGGGTACCGCGGGGAGATCAAAGTCTGTTTGATCAACCACGACCCGGTGCACCCGGTGAAGCTCACGCGCGGCGACCGCATCGCCCAGCTGGTCGTGCAGCGGGTCGAGCACGCGGAGTTCGTCGAGGTCGCCGAGCTCGACGCCACCGAGCGGGGCGACGGAGGCTACGGCTCGACAGGTGGACACGCCACACTGGGAGCACCGGCGCTCGCCACGGGCGCCGGCGCGGGGGAAGGAACGGAGAGCTAGTGGGGATTTTCGGACGCAAGCGGCGGACCGAGGGCGGGTCCGCCGGACGGCACGCCGCGCCCGAGGCCGACGACACGATCGAGGACGACGGCTACGACGACGAGGACGGGCCGGAGCTGTCGGACGTCTCCGACGGCCCGTACGACGTCGCGGACTTCGACGACGACGGCGTCCCGCGGATCGACCTCGGCTCGGTGAAGGTGCCGGTGCCCGACGGTTCCCAGGTCCAGGTCGAAATGGACCCGGAGACCCAGGGCGTGCGCGCCGTGCACGTCGTCACCGAGCAGGGCCAGATCACGGTCAGCGCGTACGCCGCGCCGCGCTCGGGCGGGCTGTGGCGCGAGGTCAGCGCCGAGCTGGCCGACCAGCTGCGGGCCGACGGCGCCAAGGTGAACCTCGGCCGCGGCAAGTGGGGCCTGGAGATCTCGGCCATCGTCGGCGACGTCGCCCTGCGCTTCGTCGGCGTCGACCGGCCC
This sequence comes from Amycolatopsis vastitatis, assembly GCF_002234595.1. Taxonomy (GTDB): domain Bacteria; phylum Actinomycetota; class Actinomycetes; order Mycobacteriales; family Pseudonocardiaceae; genus Amycolatopsis; species Amycolatopsis vastitatis. The sequence continues at coordinate 45,650 of NZ_NMUL01000041.1, read as the reverse complement.
CGCTGGATGCTGCGCGGCGTCATCGCCGGGCCCCAGTCCGAGGCCGCGGCCGCCGTCGAGGTGCTGCGGGAGATCGTCCGGCGGACCATCGTCGACCGCGGTGACGCGCCGATGCCGGTCCGGACCCCGCTGACCATCACGCTGCCGGACGCGGTGGCGGAGCACATCGCGGCCCAGCAGCAGCAAGGCTGAAGCCCAGGAGGGGCACCTTCCCGGCTTTTACGGCCGTGAAGGTGCCCCTCCTGGCATTTGCCGGGCTTTCAGGAAGGCCAGGACGGTGGCCCGGCCGAGGGACTCCCGGTCGGCGCCCAAGGCCGTGAGCGTCGTCTCACCGAGGGCCGCGCGCGGGAGGGCGTCCGCCCACTCGGATGCGACTTTCGTCGGGTGGATCGGGTCGTCCGCGCAGGTGCCGATCCCGGCCGGGACATTCAGCGCGGCCAGGTCCCCGAGCGTCGGCGCCGGCCGGCCCGCGGCGACACGCAGGCCGGCCGCCAGTTCGCCGCCGTGGCGGCGCCACGCCCGGTCCAGCTCCGCTCGCAGCCAGTCCGGGCTGCCCGCGGTCTGCGCCAGTGCCGCGTCGACCCCGGAACGGGCCACCAGATCCGCCGACAGCGTCGCGGCCAGCGACGCGGGTGCTGAGCCGGGGACGCCGTTCCAGGCCGGGAGCGCGGCCAGCAGGCCCCCGCAACGGCCCGGGTGGCGCACCGCCCACTCCGCGGCGAGGTGCGCGCCGAACGAAATGCCGCCGACGAGCAGTTCGCCGTATTCGTCCGCCAAGGCGTCCAGCGTCTTCAGGTAGCCCTCGGCGAGCTCCGCACCGGGTGGCGGGGGTGGCGCGATGAGCGGGACACCGAGGGCGCGCAGCGGCCCTCCGAAGACGGCTCGGACGAACACCTCGTCCGAGCCGGTGCCGGGCAGCAGCACCGCGGCGGGAACTCTGATAGCGGACGTCACGTTGCGATCTTTGCGCAAAGGCGTTTCCCTGGCGGGGACCGCAGCTACGCTGGAAATCGCACGGGCCGCAAAAACCACGTCGGGGGCCCCGGAGCACAGGAGCACCTATGTCCGCCAAAGACGGCGGCTACTTCAGCCGGTTGGTTCGCAAGCTGACCAGCGACGTCGAGGAACTCGACGCCGACGAGATGTCGATGAGGTCGGGCGCCGAAGGGGCGCAGCGGGCGTGTGACTGCCGCTCGGGTGAAGAGGTCACCGTGATGGGCCGGCTCCGCAGTGTGGAGCTCTGCCCGACCAACGAGGCCGCCACGCTGGAGGCCGAGCTGTTCGACGGGACACAGGGCGTGACGCTAATCTGGCTCGGCCGCCGCCGGATCCCGGGCATCGAGCCTGGCCGGACGATCAAGGTGCGCGGCCGGATGGCCGAGCGTGACGGCCAGAAGGTGCTGTACAACCCCTATTACGAGCTCCAGAGCCCAGTGAGTTGATCACCCATCGTGACTGAACCCGCCCCGAGCGAGAAGAAGACCGACGCGGAAGAAGAGCCGCAGCCGACCCTGCTCGAGCAGATGGGCGGCGTGTCCGGCCTGGTCTACTCCTCGCTGCCGGTCATCGTGTTCGTCCTGGCGAACTCGTTCTTCGGCCTGACCGCGGCCATCTGGACGTCGGTGGGCAGCGCGGTGGCCATCACGGTGCTGCGGGTGGTCCGCAAGGAGCCGCTGCAGCCGGCGATCTCCGGGTTCTTCGGCGTCGCGATCGCGGCGTTCATCGCCTACCGGACCGGGTCCGCGAAGGGGTTCTTCCTCTTCGGGATCTACGCCAGCCTGATCTACTGCGGCGTCTTCGTGCTGTCGGTGGTGGTGCGCTGGCCGATCGCGGGCGTCGTCTGGAACATGCTCAACGGCACCGGCCAGGCGTGGCGCAAGGACAAGCCGTCCCGCTACGGCTACGACGTCGCCACGCTGGCCATGGCGGCGATCTTCGCCGCCCGGTTCGTCGTCCAGCGGTGGCTCTACCAGGAGGACTACACCGGCTGGCTGGCCTTCGCGAAGATCGCCATGGGCTACCCGCTGTACGCGCTGGGCCTGCTGGTGGTCGTGTGGGCGGTCCGGCGGTCGGACAAGCGCCTGAAGGCACTGGCGGAGTCCGAGCCGAAGCCGGAGACCGACGCGGAAGTCGAAGCCCGGCTGCGCGAGAAGTACGCGACTCCCGAAGCCTGACCCGCGCGGGGGCGCCCCCCGTTCTCGACTCTACCGGCGGCCACCGACAGTTTCGCCGCGCCGACCGCCCGATGCCCCCACAATCACGCGAGATGCCCCTCAATCACGCGAGATGCCTCTCCAACCGCGCGAGGCCCGGCTCCGATCACCTGACCTCCGGCCAGAGGCACGCGAAAGCAGGCGACGGAGGGGCATCACCCGTGTCCAGAGGGGCATCACCCGTGATCAGGAAGGCATCACGCGAAGCCCCGGCCCGCGGGGGCGCCCCCCGTTTTCCACGCTACCGGCAGGCACCGACAATTCCGGTCGCCCGAAAGCCACGAAGGCCGCTTGAGGAACGTAGGGGTTCCTCAAGCGGCCTTCGCGCGTCTCGGCGGTCTCAGTACCCGAGCGCCGTCCGGATCTCCGGCTCGACGTCCGCGGTCGCCACGAACAGCAGCTCGTCGCCCGGCTCCAGCGGGTCCTCCGGCTGCGGGATGATCACCCGGTCGCCGCGCAGGATCGTCACCAAGGCCGCGTCCCGCGGCAGCGTCAGCTCGCTCACCGGCTTGCCGGCCAGGGGCGTCTCCGCCGGCAGCGTCAGCTCGACCAGGTTCGCGTTGCTCTGCCGGAACGTCATCAGCCGCACCAGGTCGCCGACGCTGACCGCCTCCTCGACCATCGCCGCGAGCATCCGCGGGGTCGACACCGCGACGTCCACGCCCCAGGCGTCGTTGAACAGCCACTCGTTGGCCGGGTTGTTCACCCGGGCCACCACGCGCCGTACCGCGAACTCCGTCTTGGCCAGCAGTGACACCACGAGGTTCGCCTTGTCGTCGCCGGTCGCGGCGATGACGACGTCGCACTGCTCGATCCCGGACTCCTCCAGGATCGACACCTCGCACGCGTCGCCGAGCACCCAGTCGGCCTGCTCGACCGCGTGCGGCTCGAACTGGTCGGCTTCGCGCTCGATGAGCATCACCTGGTGCCTGCCGTCGATCAGCTCGGCGGCGATGGAGCGGCCGACCGCGCCCGCGCCCGCAATCGCGACCCTCATGCCTCGTCCTCCGGTTCGCGGTGGGCCACACTGGTCACGTCGGTGACGGTGCCGGAACGCGCGGCCACCCACACGACGTCGTCGGCCTGCAGCACGGTCTTGGTGTCGGGCAGCACCGCGGTGCCGAAGCGCATGATGAACGCCACCCGCGCGCCGGTCGCCTCCTGCAGGGACCGCACGGAGTGCCCGACCCAGCCCTCGTGCAGCGGCAGCTGCAGCAGCGCGACGTTGCCCGACGGGTCCCGCCACGCCGACGCGACGCCGTCCGGCAGGAGGCTGCGCAGGAACCGGTCGGTGGTCCACGGCACCGTCGCCACCGTCGGGATGCCCAGCCGCTCGTACACGGCCGCGCGCTTGTGGTCGTAGATCCGCGCGACGACGTGCTCGATGCCGAAGTTCTCGCGGGCCACCCTGGCCGAGATGATGTTCGAGTTGTCGCCGCTGGACACCGCCGCGAACGCGCCGGCCCGTTCGATGCCGGCTTCGATCAGCACCCGGCGGTCGAAGCCGACGCCGACGACCTGCTGGCCGTGGAAGTCGCTGCCGAGCCGCCGGAACGCCTGCTGGTTCTTGTCGATGACGGCCACCTCGTGGCCGAGCCGCTCCAGCGCAGCGGCCAGGGACGCGCCTACCCGGCCGCATCCCATGATCACCACGTGCACGCCCTGCCTCCTCCTTGGCGGTTACCCGTCCGTTGCTACCCCTACCTACCAGCGCCGAACCTACCGTGCCCCCGTGCCGTTAGGCTTTCGTGGTGTCGAAGTTCCCGACCGTGCTGAAACGCCTGGTTCTCGGACGTCCGTTCCGCAGTGACCGGCTGTCCCACACGCTGCTGCCCAAGCGCATCGCGCTGCCGATCTTCGCCTCCGACGCGCTCTCGAGCGTGGCGTACGCCCCGGAAGAGATCTTCCTGACGCTGAGCGTGGCGGGCCTCTCGGCCTACGCGCTGGCGCCGTGGATCGGCATCGCCGTGGCCGTGGTCATGCTCGTCGTCGTCGCCTCCTACCGGCAGAACGTGCACGCCTACCCGAGCGGCGGCGGCGACTACGAGGTCGCCACCACCAACCTGGGCGGCCGGTTCGGGCTCACGGTGGCGAGCGCGCTGCTCGTCGACTACGTGCTCACCGTCGCGGTGTCCACTTCGTCCGGTGTGGCCAACATCGGGTCGGCGGTCCCGTGGGTCGCCCAGCACAAGGTGCTGGCCTCGATCGTGATCGTGGTCGTGTTGACGTCGCTGAACCTGCGCGGCATCCGCGAGTCGGGGAAGGCCTTCGCGATCCCGACATACGGGTTCATCCTGGGCATCATGGTCATGGTGGTGTGGGGCCTGGTGCAGGCCGTCACCGGCACCGAGATGAAGGCCGAGAGCGCCGGGTTCACGCTGAACGCCGAGGGCACCTTCGCGGGGGTGGCGTACGCGTTCCTGGTGCTGCGGGCGTTCTCCTCCGGCGCGGCGGCGCTGACCGGGGTCGAGGCGATCAGCAACGGTGTCCCGGCGTTCCAGAAGCCCAAGTCGAAGAACGCCGCGACCACGCTGCTGATGATGGGCGTGCTCGCGGTGACGATGCTGGTCGGCATCATCACCCTCGCCACGATCACCGACGTGAAGTTCGCCGAAGACCCGGCGAAGCAGCTCGCCGGCGCGCCCGCCGGCTACGAGCAGAAGACGATCGTCGCGCAGATCGCGCACGCGGTGTTCGCCGACTTCCCGCCGGCGTTCTACTACATCTCCTTCTCCACCGGCATCATCCTGCTGCTGGCCGCGAACACCGCCTTCAACGGCTTCCCGGTGCTGGGCTCGATCCTCGCGCAGGACCGCTACCTGCCGCGGCAGCTGCACACCCGCGGCGACCGGCTGGCATTCTCCAACGGGATCCTGTTCCTGGCGGCGTTCGCGCTGGTGCTGATCATCGCCTTCGACGCCGAGGTCACCCGGCTCATCCAGCTCTACATCGTCGGCGTGTTCGTGTCCTTCACGGTGAGCCAGGCCGGCATGATCCGGCACTGGAACCGGTTGCTGGCCAAGGAAACCGACCCCGGCGTGCGACGGCGGATGCGGCGCTCCCAGACCGTCAACGCGGTCGGCCTCACCTGCACCGGCACCGTGCTGGTGATCGTGCTGATCACGAAGTTCCTGCTCGGCGCGTGGATCGCGATCGCCGCGATGGTGGCGATCTTCGTGCTGATGACCGCGATCCGGAAGCACTACGACCGGGTCGCCGACGAGCTGAAGGACCTCGGCGACACCCCGACCGTGCTGCCCTCGCGCAACCACGCGATCGTCCTCGTGTCCAAATTGCACCGTCCGACGCTGCGCGCGCTGGCCTACGCCAAGGCGATGCGCCCGGACGTCCTCGAAGCCGTGACGGTCAATGTGGACGATGCCGACACGCGCCGGTTGACCGCCGAGTGGGACGCGCACAACTTCAAGGTGCCGCTGAAGGTCGTCGAGTCGCCGTACCGCGAGATCACGAAGCCGGTGCTCGACTACGTCAAGCGCGTGCGCGGTGACAATCCGCGCAACGTGGTCACCGTGTTCATCCCGGAGTACGTGGTCGGGCACTGGTGGGAGCAGGTGCTGCACAACCAGAGCGCGCTGCGGCTCAAGGGCCGCCTGCTGTTCCAGTCCGGCGTGATCGTGGCGAGCGTGCCGTGGCAGCTGGAGTCGTCGGCGAAGGCGGCCGCGCGCGTCCGGAACGAGTGGCCGGCGGCCGGTGACGTCCGCCGCGGGTTCTCGCCCGACGCCAAGCCGGCCGGCGCCGGCGCATCGAAGCCCAAGGAGCCCGCCGAATGACGAGCTGGCTGGGCCGGGTCCTCGAGGTCGAGGTCGGGCCGGTGGCACACGGCGGCCACTGCGTGGCCCGCGCCGAGGGGCGGGTCGTGTTCGTCCGGCACGCGCTGCCGGGCGAGCAGGTCCGCGTCGAGGTCACCGAGGACAACGGCGGCTCGTTCTGCCGCGGGGACGCCGTCGAGGTGCTGACGCCGTCTTCGCACCGGGTCCCGCCGCCCTGCCCGCTCGCCGTACCCGGTGGCTGCGGCGGCTGCGACTGGCAGCACGCTTCGCCGGACTACCAGCGCGAGCTGAAGGCCGCGGTCGTGGCCGAGCAGTTGCGGCGGCTGGCCGGGATCGAGCGGGACGTCGTCGTGGAGGCCCTCGACGGCGGGCCGCTGGACTGGCGCAGCCGGGTCCGGCTGGTCGCCGGCCGCGACGGGCGCGCGGGCCTGCGCGCCCACCACAGCCACCGGGTGGTGGCCCTGGAGGACTGCCCGATCGCGGTCCCCGGCGAGCTGGACGACGTCCTCGCGCGGCGCTGGCGGCCGGGAAGCGAGCTGGAGGTCACCACCGACGGCGACGGCGACCTGCACGTGCGGGAGCTGTCGACGGTGCGCGGGAAGGTGCGGGCGCGGCAGCTGACCGGCGGGGTCGCGGTCCAGCACGCGGCGGGCCGCGACTGGCGCCTCGACGCCCACGGTTTCTGGCAGGTCCACCCGGCGGCGGCGTCGACGCTGGCCGCGGTCGTGGCGGAGTGGGCGGAGGCGCCGGCGGGCGGCTCGGCCTGGGACCTCTACGCCGGGGTCGGGCTGTTCGCGTCGGTGCTGGCCGCGCAGGTGGGTTCCGCGGGCCGGGTGCTGGCGGTGGAGTCCGGTCGCCGCGCGGTCGCCGACGGCGAGCGGAACCTCGCCGACCTGCCGCAGGTTTCGTGGCGGGCCGGGCGGGTGGAGCACGTGCTGGCGCCGGCGGAGAAGCCCGTGGACGTCGTGGTGCTGGACCCGCCGCGCAAGGGCGCGGGCAAGGCGGTCGTGGAGTCGATCGTGGCGGGCTCGCCGGACCGGATCGTGTACGTGGCCTGCGACCCGGCGGCGCTGGCCCGCGACGTGGCGATCTTCGCCTCGCACGGGTACGGGCTGACCGACCTGCGGGCGTTCGACGCGTTCCCGATGACCCACCACGTGGAGTGCGTGGCGCTGCTTTCCTGACCCCGCCTTCCCGAAACTGCCTTCCCGAAACTGCCTTCCGGAAACTGTCGGTGGTGGTCGGCACACTGTGCGCATGACTCCTCTCGACGATTTCGACCGAGCTGCTTCGACCCTGACCGGCCTGGTCTCGGGCATCCGTCCGGACCAGTGGACGCTGCCGACGGCGTGCGCGGACTGGGACGTCCGCGCGGTGGTGAACCACCTGGCACACGGCAACGCGAAGGTGGCCTTCTGGGCGGGCACGGGTCCACCGGCCCCCGACGGCGACTACCTGGGCGCCGACCCCGTGGCGGAGTTCGCGGCGTCGGTGGCCCGGGCGCGGGCCGTGCTGGCCGGGCCGGGCCTGTTCACGCGCAAGGTGACGACCCCGCTGGGCGAGGTGCCCGGGGTGTTCCTGGTGCACATGCGCGTGAACGAGTACGTGGTCCACGGCTGGGACATCGCGGACGCGACGGGTGCTTCGACGGATCTGCTGCCCGAACTGGCCTCGCAGGCGCTGGAGCAGTGGCGGTCCCGCTTCGGGGCGGCGCCGAGGCAGCCCGGCGGGCCGTTCGGCCCGGAGGTGGAGGCACCGGAAGGGGCGACGGCGGCGGACCGGCTGGCGGCGTTCCTGGGACGGAAAGGAGTCAGCGGCTGAGGATCGGCAGGCGGCCGAGGTTACGGCAGCGCGGGATGGCTCGGTCGACGTGGTTTCTTGCGGGGCCTGGTTCCGGGCTGGACGGGCCTTCGAAGCAGCGAACCGGCGGGTTCGCGCCGGGTTCGGTCGGATGTGGGCGGGTGCGGGGCGGTCGGTTCGCGTGGCTGGAGGGTCGGTTCGCGTGCCGGGGCAGTCGGTTCGCGTGGGTTCGCGTGCCGGAAGGGTCGGTTGGTGTGCCTGGAGGGTCGGCTCGGTGTGGTGGCGTGCGCGCGGCCGGGCGTCAGCCGGCGCGGCGGACCGCGAACGCGGCCGCCAAGCCGGTCGCCGTCATCACCAGGCCCGATGCCAGCAGGACCCACGACCCGGCGCCGGGGCCGATCCGTGCGGCCGGCTCGAAGCGCGCCACCTGGGGGAGCGTCACCACCAGGTGGCGCAGGATCACGCCGGTGACGACCAGCCCCGGCAGGCACGCCATGGCCAGGGGCTCGTCGCGCTTGCGGGCGAACGTCAGGTACGCGAGCGTTCCGGCGACCAGCACCGCCGCCGCGCACACCAGCCGCAGGCCGAGGTCCAGTTCGGGGTCGGGCGTGCCCGGCGGGAGGAGCCCGGGGTGGTCGGCGGTCCGCAGGGTCAGCCCGGCGATGATCCCCAGCCCGGCCGCGGTCACGATCACCGCGCGCGGGCCCCGGAGCCGGTTCCACGGTCGCTGCTGCTCCACTCCGGCCTCCCTGCGTCGCGGTGGAGGCAGCATAGAGCGCCGGAAACGGCTTTCCGATCACGTTTTCCGGGCTGGGCCGTTCAGTGGATCCCGATCGGGGGAGCGCTCAGCCGGCGAACCAGTGCTGCGGCGCCGGGCGCAGGTTCTGGTAGATGTGCTTGACCTCGGTGTACTCGGCGAGCCCGGTCGGGCCCAGCTCGCGGCCGAACCCGGACTGCTTGTAACCGCCCCACTCGGCCTGCGGCAGGTACGGGTGGAAGTCGTTGATCCACACCGTGCCGTGGCGCAGCCGCCCGGCCACGCGCTGCGCCCGCGAGGCGTCGTTCGTGAACACCGCGCCGGCCAGGCCGTAGTGCGTGTCGTTGGCGATGCGGACGGCGTCGTCCTCGTCGGTGAACGTCTCGACCGTCAGTACCGGCCCGAACGACTCGTCGACGACCGCCGACGAACCCTGTTTCACCTGGTCGAGGATGGTCGGCAGGTAGTAGAAGCCGTCCTGCAGGGCCGGGTCGTCCGGACGGCGGCCGCCCGTCCGCAGCACCGCGCCCTCCGCCAGCGCGGCGGCCACGTACCGCTCGACCTTCTCCCGGTGCGCCGCCGAGATCAACGGCCCGGTCTCGGCGCGGTCGTCGAACGGCCCGCCCAGCCGGATCCGCTCCGCCCGGCGCACCAGCTCGGCCACGAACTCGTCGTGCCACTCCCGCTGGACGATCAGCCGCGTGCCCGCCGAGCACACCTGGCCGGAGTGCAGGAACACCGCCGTCAGCGCGTAGTCGACGGCAGTCTCGAAGTCCGCGTCGGCGAAGACCACGTTCGGGTTCTTCCCGCCCAGCTCCAGCGCCACTTTCTTGACGGTGCCCGCGGCCGCCGCGGCGATCACCTTGCCGGTGGCCAGCCCGCCGGTGAACGACACGAGGTCGACGTCCGGGTGCTCGGCCAGCGGCGCGCCGACCTCGGCGCCCGCGCCCAGCACCAGGTTGCCGACGCCGGCGGGCAGGCCGGCCTCGGTCAGCAGCTTCAGGAACAGGATCGCCGTGTGCGGGGTCAGCTCGCTCGGCTTGAGCACGAACGTGTTGCCCGCGGCCAGCGCCGGCGCGATCTTCCACACGGTCTGCAGCAGCGGGTAGTTCCACGGCGTGATCAGCCCGCAGACGCCGACCGGCTCGTGCACGATCCGGCTGAACGCGTCCGGGTTGCCGGTGTCCACGACGCGCCCGGCGTCCTGGCCCGCCAGCTTGCCGAAGTAGCGCAGGCAGGCGGCGATGTCGGCCATGTCATAGCGGCTCTCGACCAGGCGTTTCCCGGTGTCGAGCGACTCGGCGCGGGCGAACGCCTCCGCGTCGCGGTCCAGCAGGTCCGCGGTGCGCAGCAGGAGGTCACCGCGCAGCTGCGCGGGCGTGCCCGGCCACGGGCCGGTGTCGAACGCCCGGCGCGCCGCCGCGATCGCGGCCTCGGTGTCCTTGGCGGTGCCTTCGGCGACCGTCGCGACCAGGGAACCGTCGGCCGGGCAGCGGATCTCCCGCCGTCCGCCGCCCACCGCGTCCACCCATTCGCCGCCGATGAAGAAGTCCGCCATGCGGTCCATTCTCGTGGCCACGCGGCGTGACCGCCACAGCGACGCACCGAGACGAGGTTCACCCCGGGAGCTGACGTGCGGTCGCGCTCCGGTTGTGACGCCGGACGCGGCGGACGGAACCTCCCTGGCGGGTCTCCGTAGACTGGCCGGAACATGGGGTGAACCGAGCAGGCGAGGTGGAGACGAGTGACGTTGCTGGAGTCCGTGAACGGACCGGCGGACCTGAAGCGCATGAGTGTCGAGGACCTCGGCGAACTGGCCGCCGAGATCCGGGACTTCCTCGTCGACAAGGTCCGCCGCGCCGGCGGGCACCTGGGGCCGAACCTCGGCGTCGTCGAGCTCACGCTGGCGCTGCACCGCGTGTTCGACTCGCCTCGCGACGCGATCGTCTGGGACGTCGGCCACCAGGCGTACGTCCACAAAGTCGTCACCGGCCGCGCCGCCGGGTTCGACCTGCTGCGCCAGACCGGCGGGATCACCGGCTACCCGTCGCGCGCGGAGAGTGAGCACGACTGGGTGGAGAGCAGCCACGCGTCGTCCGGACTGTCCTATGTGGACGGACTGGCGAAGGCGTTCGAGCTGGACGGCGGCGGGCGGCACGCGATCGCCGTCGTCGGCGACGGCGCGCTGACCGGCGGCATGTGCTGGGAGGCGCTCAACAACATCGCCGCGCACAAGGACCGCCCGGTCGTCATCGTGATCAACGACAACGGCCGGTCGTACTCGCCGACCATCGGCGGCCTGGCCGACCACCTCGCCGCGCTGCGCCTGCAGCCGGGCTACGAGCGGCTGCTCGACGGCGGCCGCGAGATCCTCAAGCACACCCCGGTCGTCGGCAAGCCGATCTACGCCGCGCTGCACGCCGCGAAGGCCGGGCTGAAGGACGCGCTCAGCCCGCAGGCGATGTTCTCCGACCTCGGCCTGAAGTACCTCGGCCCGGTCGACGGCCACGACCAGGTGGCGCTGGAGAAGGCCCTGCACAGCGCGAAGTCCTTCGGCGGCGCGGTGATCGTGCACGTGGTCACCGAGAAGGGCCACGGCTACGCGCCCGCGGTCAACAACGAGCACGACCAGATGCACCAGACCGACCCGATCGACCCGGAGACCGGCCTGCCGCCGGTGAAGGGCCCGAGCTGGACCGGCGTGTTCGGCGCGGAGCTGGCGAAGATCGGCGCCGAGCGGGAGGACGTCGTCGCGATCACGGCGGCGATGCTGCGCTCGACCGGGCTGGACAAGTTCGCCGACGCCTTCCCGGACCGCTGGTACGACGTCGGCATCGCCGAGCAGCACGCGGTCACCTCGGCCGCGGGGCTCGCGATGGGCGGGCTGCACCCGGTCGTGGCGATCTACTCGACGTTCCTGAACCGGGCGTTCGACCAGGTGCTGATGGACGTCGCGCTGCACCGCCTGCCGGTGACGCTGGTGCTCGACCGGGCCGGCATCACCGGGCCGGACGGGCCGAGCCACCACGGCATGTGGGACCTCTCGCTGCTCGGCATGGTGCCGGGAATGCGGGTGGCGGCGCCCCGCGACCCGGCCACGCTGCGCGAGGAGCTGCGCGAGGCCGTCGCGGTGTCGGACGGGCCGACCGCACTGCGGTTCTCCAAGGGCAAGGTCGGCACGGACGTGACGGCGGTGGAGCGGATCGGCACGGTCGACGTGCTGCGGCGCCCGGTCGAAGGCGCCGACGTGCTGCTGGTGACGGTCGGCGCGTTCGCGAACCTCGGGCTGGCGGCCGCCGACCGGCTGACCGACCAGGGCATCGGCGTCACGGTCGTCGACCCGCGCTGGGTGCTCCCGGTGCCGGCCGAGCTGGTGGCGCTGGCGGCCCAGCACAAGCTGGTGGTGACGGTCGAGGACAGCGGCCGCCACGGCGGCTTCGGTTCGGCGCTGGCGGCGCTGTTCCGCGACGCCGAGTGCGACGTCCCGCTGCGGGACCTGGCGGTGCCGCAGTCGTTCCACGACCACGGCAGCCGCGACGAGGTCCTGGCCCGCGTCGGCCTGACGGCGCAGGACGTGGCCCGCCGGGTGACGGAGTGGGCCTCCGGCCGCCTCGGCTCGGAAGAACCGACGAAGAAGAACGCCGACCGCAGCTGAGCGGAGATGTTCGCGGCGGCCCCGGGATGCTCCCCGGGGCCGCTTCGCGTTGTGGGTGCCGCGCTCGCCGGGCCGGGATTTCGGCCCGAAACTGTCGGTGGCCGCCGGTAGCGTGGAAAACGGGGGGCGCCCCCGCGCGGCTCGCCGAGCCGCGACCGGGGCGGGTGCTCAGCCGAACCGCGTCATCACGTGCTTGACGCGGGTGTACTCGGCGAAGGCGTACGCCGAGAGGTCCTTGCCGTGGCCGGAGTGGCCGAAGCCGCCGTGGGGCATCTCCGCCACCAGGGGTCCGTGCGTGTTCACCCACACGCAGCCGAAGTCCAGCTCGGCCGAAACCCGGGTCGCCACGGCGAGGTCCCGGGTCCAGATCGACGACGCCAGCCCGTACGGCACGCCGTTGGCCAGCGCCACGGCCGCGGCTTCGTCCGAAAAGGACTGGACCGTGAGCACCGGCCCGAAGATCTCCTCCTGGACGATCTCGTCGTCCTGACGCACGCCTGAGATCACCGTGGGCGAGAAGAAGAACCCGCGCGAACCGAACCGCGTCCCGCCGGTCTCGATTCGCGCGTGGGACGGCAGCCGCGAGATCAGGCCTGGACGCGGGAAAACTGCGCGGCACTGTTCAGTGGCCCGTAGTCGACGCCCGGTGTCTGCGCCGCGGCGGTCTTGGCCAGCGAAGCGACGAAGTCGTCGTGGATCGAGGCGTGGACCAGCACCCGGCTGCCCGCCGTGCAGTCCTGGCCCGCGTTGTAGAACGCGGCGCCGACGATGCCTTCGGCCGTCGCGGCGAGGTCGGCGTCGGGGAACACCAGCAGGGGCGCGTTGCCGCCCAGTTCCAGGTGGGTGCGCTTGAGGTCGGCGGCGGCCACAGTGGCGACGTCGATGCCCGCGCGCGTCGAACCGGTGATCGAGACCAGGTCGGTGACCGGGTGCCGGACCAGCGCGCGGCCGGTGTCGCGGTCGCCGGTCAGCACGGTGAAAGCCCCCGCAGGCAGGAACTCCGCCGCGACGCGGGCCAGCAGCACGGCCGTCGACGGCGTCGTCTCGGCGGGCTTGAGCACCACCGTGTTGCCCGCGGCCAGGGCCGGCGCGATCTTCCAGACCGCCATCATCAGCGGGTAGTTCCACGGCGCGATCTGCGCGCAGACCCCGACCGGCTCGCGGCGGATCACCGACGTGTGGCCCGGCGCGTACTCCCCGGCCGCGGTGCCTTCGAGCTGCCGCGCGGCGCCGGCGAAGAACCGCAGCGCGCTCACGCACTCCGGGATCTCCTCCTCGAGCACCACGGACCGGATCTTGCCGGTCTCGCGCACTTCGAGGCCGGCGAACTCGGCAGCCCGGGCTTCCACCGCGTCGGCGATCTTCAGCAAGGCCAGCTGACGTTGGGCAGGCGTGCTGCGCCGCCACACCGCAAACGCTTGCGCGGCCGATTCGAGCGCGGCGTCCACATCGGACTGGGAGGCGACGCTGCTGGTGCCGAACACCTCGCCGGTCGCCGGATCGGTCAGGTCGAGCGTGCGGGTCATGCCTTCTCCAGGTGGGTCGGCGCGAACAGCTTCAGCAGGGCGGGCAGGACGACGACGGACGGGCCCGGTGCGCGCAGCGCCTTCGCCAGGTCCGTGCCCACTGTGTCCGGAGTGGACAAACACGCCGGCACGCCGAAGGAGGAAGCCAACGCCACGAAGTCGGGCCGGGCCAGCTCGGTGGCCGTCGTGTGGCCGAACGCGCCGGTGAGGTACTCGCGGAGGACGCCGTAGCCGCCGTCGTCGACGATCAGCCACGTGACGTCGAGACCGTGCTGCACCGCGGTGGCCAGCTCGGCGACGCCGTACATCGCGCCGCCGTCGCCGGACACGGCCAGTGTCGGAGCGCCGGCGACCGCGCCGCCGAGCGCGCCCGGCAGGCCGTAGCCCAGCCCGCCCGCGCCCTGCGCGGTGTGGAGCGGCGCGCCTTCGGGGTTCCACGCCGACCAGGCCCAGTACGCGGCGATCGTCATGTCCCAGAAGGTCTGCGTGCCGTCGGGGAGCGCGGCCCGGATGTCGTCGACCAGCTTGCGCTCGGCGGCCAGGTCCTGACCGTCCAAACGCGACTCGACCCGCGAGAGGAGCCCGGAAACGGCTGCTTCGGCCCGGCCGTCGGACGGCCGCATCGGGACCCATTCCAGCAGGGCGCCCACGGTGAGCCGGACGTCGGCGTGGATGCCGAGACCGGGGTAGTTGGACTCCAGCTTCCCCAGATCGGCCTCGACCTGGATCACCCGGCCGCGCGGGGCGAACTCGCGGTAGTTGCTGGACAGCTCGCCGAGGCCGGAGCCGAGCACCAGCAGCACGTCGGCGGCGGCGAGGAACTCCGTGGTGTGCCAGTCCTCCAGCCAGGACCGCCCGGACAGCTCGTGTCCCCACGGGAAGACGCCCTTGCCGCCGAACGTCGAGATCACCGGCGCTCGCAGGGCTTCGGCCAGGGCCAGCAGCTCCGCGTGCGCGCCGGAGCGCAGGGCACCGCCCCCGGCGAGGATCACCGGGTTCGACGCCGCCGCCAGCAGCTCGGCCGCCGCCGTGACGAGTTCCGGCAGCGGTTCCAGTGCCGGGGGCGTGGCCGAAACCGACGTGATCGGCGGGATCCCGGCCGGGCCGAGCAGCACGTCCTGGGGGATTTCGACCCACACCGGCCCGTAGGGCGCGGTCGCCGCCGACGTCCACGCCTCCCGCAAAGCCGAAGGGATCTGGCTCGCGCGCCGCACGACGTGGACCGACTTCACGATGTCGCGGAAGCTCGCCTGCTGGTCGGGCAGCTCGTGCAGGTACCCGTGCCGTCCGCCGCCCAGCCCGGCGACCGGGACCTGGCTGGAGATCCCGAGCACCGGCACCGAAGCGGCGCGGGACTCCTGCAGGGACGCCAGGGTCAGCAGCGCGCCCGGGCCGGTGGAGACGATCAGGGGTGTCACCGGCACCGGGCCGTCCGGGTTCGCCGCGAGCCGGGCGCGGGCGTGCCCGTCGGCGGCGAAGGCGAGGTTGTTCTCGACGCGTCCGCTGATCACGCGCAGGTCGCCGGCGCGCCGCAGCGCCTCGAACAGGCCCAGCGCGTGCTGGCCGGGCAGGCCGAACACCGTGTCGGCGCCGAGCGCCCGCAGCGTCTCGACGACGACGTCGCCGCCGATGCGCGTCATGCGCCCTTCCCCAGGGTCAGCAGGCTCACCAGGTCGTAGGCGACGTGGGAGGCCGCGATGGCGGTGATCTCGGCGTGGTCGTAGGCCGGGGCCAGCTCGACGACGTCCGCGCCGACCAGGTTGAGGTCCCGCAAACCACGCAGGATCTCCAGCAGCTCGCGGCTGGTCAGCCCGCCCGCCTCGGGCGTGCCGGTGCCGGGCGCGTGGGCCGGGTCGAGCACGTCGATGTCGACGGAGACGTACAGCGGGCGGTCGCCGATGCGCTGCCGCAGCGCGTCGACGGTCTCGGCCACCCCGCGGCGCAGGACGTCGCCGGAGGTGACGATGCCGAAGCCCAGCCGCCGGTCCTCTTCGAGGTCGCGCTTGCCGTACAGCGGCCCGCGCGTCCCGACGTGCGACAGCGCGCTCGTGTCGAGGATGCCTTCCTCGGACGCCCGCCGGAACGGGGTGCCGTGCGTGTACGGCTCGCCGAAGTAGGTGTCCCAGGTGTCGAGGTGCGCGTCGAAGTGCAGCAGGGCGACGGGGCCGTGCTTCTTCGCCGCCGCCCGCAGCAGCGGCAGCGCGATGGTGTGGTCGCCGCCGACGGTCACCAGCCGCGTCCCGTTCGCTTGCAGCGCCTCGGCTTCCTGCTGCAGCGTCTCGATCGCTTCGCCGATGTTGAACGGGTTGACCGCGATGTCACCGGCGTCCACGACCTGCCGTTCGGCGAACGGCGAGACGTCCAGCTCCGGGTGGTACGGCCGCAGCAGCCGGCTCGCCTCGCGCACGGCCGCCGGGCCGAACCGCGCGCCGGGCCGGTAGGACACCCCGGAGTCGAAGGGCACCCCGACCACGGCGACGTCGGCGTGGCCGACCTGGTCGATCCGCGGCAGCCGCGCGAAGGTCGCGAACCCCGCGAAGCGGGGGATGCGCGAGGAGTCGAGGGGTCCGATGTTAGGCACTGGTGGGCTCCTGTTCCCGGGCCGGGTCGGGCGTGGTTTCGGCTTCGCCGTTCAGCCGGCGGGTCCACACGGTGAGGATCGCGTCGGACGTGCGGGGCGTGGCGAAGCTGACGGCCAGGTAGACCACCAGGCTCGTGCCCAGGCCCCAGTAGATCGGGGTGTTGGCGTCCACGCCGTCGATGATCATGAACGCCACCACGCACACGGTGCCGGCGACCATCGACGCGTACGCGCCCTGCCGGGTGCCGCGCTTCCAGAACAGCGCGCCGACGATCGCCACCAGCAGGCCGCCGACGAGGATGTCGTAGGCGATCGTCAGCGCGTTGACGACATCGTCGACCATCATGGCGATACCGATGGCGACCAGACCGAGCACCAGCGTGGTGACACGGTTGCGGGCCACCTCGCCGCCCTTCTTGAGACCGACCTTGGTGAGCAGGTCCGACGTCGTCGTCGTCGAGCAGGCGATCAGCGCGCCGCTCGCCGTCGACATCATCGCCGAGAGCGCGGCGGCCAGCACCAGGCCGCGGACGCCGGTCGGCAGCAGCCGCTCGACGATCGTCGCGAAGGCGTCCTGCGCGCTGGCGATGTCCGGGTACAGCGCGTGCGCCGCGGTGCCGATCAGGGCGCCGGCCAGGCCGTAGACCAGGCAGTAGACGCCGGAGGTGATCCCGCCGGACGTCGCGATCGCCGGCGTGCGGGCGGTGAACACGCGCTGCCAGATGTCCTGGCCGATCAGCAGGCCGAACGTGTAGATGACGAAGTAGGTGATGATCGTGTCGGTGCCGATCGAGGTGAAGCTGAAGAAGCTCGCGTCGAGCTTGGCGCTCATGCCGGAGAAGCCGCCGGCTGAGCTGATCGCGACCGGCAGCAGGATCGCCAGGATGCCGATGGTCTTGATGACGAACTGGGCGATGTCGGTGAGCGTGATCGACCACATGCCGCCGAGCACCGAATAGAGCACGACGATCGAGCCGCCGACGGCGATCCCGGCCCAGTTCGGCAGGTCGAACAGCACCTTGAAGATGGTCGCGAACGCCAGCGTCGAGGTGACCGTGAGCATCAGCGTGTAGCCCCACATCACGACGCCCGACACGGCGCTGGTGCGGCCGCCGTAGCGCAGGTCGAGCATCTCGCCGACGGTGTAGACCTTCAGCTTCACCAGCCGGCGCGCGAACAGCGCGTGCAGCACGAGGATGCCGACGCCGATGCTGACCACCAGCCACATGCCGGAGATGCCGAACTTGTACCCGAGCTTGACGCCGCCGACCGTCGACGCGCCGCCGAGGACGACGGCCGACATCGTGCCGGAGTACATGAACCAGCCCAGCCGCCGTCCTGCGACCAGGTAGTCGGACTTCGTCTTCGCGAGCCGGAGGCCGTACCAGCCGACCCCGAGCATGCCCGCGATGTACAGCGCGATCACCGCGTAGTCGCCGGTCACGGTGTCCTCCTCACGTCGTTTCGAGCCACCGTAGGTTCGCCCGCCACCTCCTCGGCATGGGAGGATTCATCCCCAAATCGACATCGGTGAGGATGAAATGACCTCGATCACGGATTCGCCGTCCACCGAGGTGAATGTTCCGTTACGGGACGTGCTCGGCAACCGGGAGCTCGCCCTCGACGTCGTCCCCGAGACACTGCGGCCGGGCGCGCTGGACGCCGCGGTGCGCTGGGCCCACGTGAGTGAGCTGCAGGAACCCGCGCCCTACCTGCTGGGCGGCGAGCTGATCCTCACCGCGGGCGTCAACCTGCCGGAGCGGATCGACCGGTACGTGCGCGGCCTGCGCGACGCCGGCGTGACGGCGCTGGGGTTCGGGCTCACCCCGACGGTGCACGAGACCCTGCCGGAGCCGCTGCGCCGGGCTTGCGCGGCACGGGCTGCCGCTGCTGGTGGTGCCGTCGCGCACGCCGTTCCTGGCGGTCAACCGGGCGGTCTCGGTCGCGCTGACCGAGGCCGGGCAGCGGGAACAGCGGCGGATCACGGCGGCGCGCGAGACGCTGACACGCGCCGCGGGCGGGGGGCTCGGCGAGCTGACGTCGTCGCTGGCTTCGGTGCTGCGGTCCTGGGTCGCCCTGGTCGGCGCCGGGGACGTGCTGGCCTCGGCGCATGACGCGCCCGCGCCGTTGCCGCCGGAGGTGCGGGAGCTGATGGCGACCGTGCGGGCGGGCAGCGGGATCCGGAGCGCGACCACCGACCTCGACGGCGGGTTCGTTGTCGTCCAGCCGGTGTACCCGCAGGCCACGGCGTCGCACCTGGTGGTCGTCGGCCGGTCCCGGCGGTTCGACGGTGCCGACCGGGCGATCCTCGCCGTCGGCGCCGCCCTGCTCGGCCTGGTCGGCCGCGCGGGCTCGGACGCGGCCGAGCTGGGCGCGGCGGTCACCGGCCTGCTGCTCGGCCGGGCGTCCCCCGGGGACGCGGCCCGGTCGTTGCTGGGCGCGGAGGTCGTCCGGCTGGTCGCCGGGGCGGCGTACCGGCGGGGTCCGGACGAAGTGGCCCAGCGCTCGGACTGGTTGCGGGCCCGGCTGGACACGCCGCTCGTCGAGGTCGGTCCCGGGCCGCGGTTCACGGCCGTCGCCGGGACCGGCCCGGCGCCGGAGGTGCTGGCGGACCTGCGCGAGCACGGCTGGCTCGCGGCGGTGGGCTCGCCGGTCCCGGCCGGCCGGACGGCCGGTGCGGTGGCGGAACTGGACCTGCTGCTGGCGCGGGCCCGCGCCCTCGGCCGCCCGGTCGTGGCGGGCAGCGGGCCGCTGGACTTCGAGGGCCTGCTGGACCCGGCCGTGGCGGGCGGCTTCGCGGCGAGGGCCCTGGAGCCACTGGTGGCGCTCGACCGGGCTGGGGACCGGTCATTGGTGCCGACGCTGCGGACGTGGCTGGCCCACCACGGCGGCTGGGAGCCGACGGCGGCCGAGCTGGGCGTCCACCGCAACAGCGTCCGGCACCGGATCGCCCAGGTCGAGCGGGCTCTGGACGTGGATCTGGCGGACCCGGAGACCCGGATGCGGCTCTGGTTCGCGCTGCGCTGGGCCTCACCGGACGCACAAGGTCCTTAAAGGGCACTCTCAGGAAAATATGGGATTGTGGGCTCGTGCGAGTTTTGGTAGTCGAGGACGAAGAACCCCTGGCCGACGCGATCGCCCGCGGCCTGCGCCGCGAGGGAATGGCGGTGGACGTCGCGCTCACCGGGGACGACGGGCACGAGAAGGCCGCCGTCACCCGGTACGACGTCGTGCTGCTGGACCGGGACCTGCCCGGGATGTCCGGGGACGAGCTGTGCCGGGAGATCGTCGCGTCCGGGGAGCTGACCCGGGTGCTGATGCTCACCGCGAGCAGTTCGGTGTCCGACCGCGTGGACGGGCTGTCGCTGGGTGCCGACGACTACCTCGCCAAGCCGTTCGCCTTCCCCGAGCTGGTCGCGCGGGTGCGGGCGCTGGGCCGCCGGGCCACGCCGGCCGCGCCGCCGCTGCTCACCGCCGGGGACGTCGAGCTGGACCCGGCCAAGCGGACCGTCCGACGCGCGAGCGGGCCGGTCGAGCTGACCCGCAAGGAGTTCGGCGTCCTCGAGGTCCTCTTGCAGGCCGCCGGATCCGTGGTCAGCAGCGAAGAGCTGCTCGAGCGGGTGTGGGACGAGAACGCCGACCCGTTCACCACGACCGTCCGGGTCACCGTGATGACGCTGCGCAAGAAGCTCGGCGAGCCGGGGATCATCGAGACCGTCGTCGGCTCCGGGTACCGGGTGCCGGAGCCCGGCGCTTCGCGCGCGTGAACCTGCCGGGCACCCGCACGCTCCGCGCCCGGATCACGCTGCTGGCGACCGTGCTGGTCGCCGCCGTCAGCCTGCTGCTGCTCTGGCTGGCCTGGACGCTGGTGCGGGACTCGCTCGACGCCGTCCCGCAGATGCCGCCGGGCAGCACGGTCGTCGTCGACGGCGTGGAGGTCGACGCCTCGACGCTCGCCGAGCACCTGCGCGTGCACGCCCGCGACCGGATGCTGCTGTTCGGCTCGCTGGCGTTCCTGCTGGTCGTCGCGGCCGCGGCGATCCTCGCCTGGACGTTCACCTCGCGCGTGCTGCTGCCGCTGCGCGAGATCACCGGGACCGCGCGGCGGCTCTCGGTGGAGTCGCTGGGGGAGCGGATCGGCGAGATCCGCTCGCGCGACGAGCTGGCCGAGCTGGCGGGCACGTTCGACGACATGCTCGACCGGCTCCAGTCCGCGTTCGACGCGCAACGGCACTTCGTCGCGAACGCGAGCCACGAGCTGCGGACGCCGTTGTCGGTGATCCGCACGGAACTGGACGTCACCCTCGCCGACGACGACGCCGACGTCGCCGAACTGCGCCGGATGGGCGGAGTGGTCCGCGACGCCACCGAGCGGGCCGGGCAGCTGGTCAACTCGCTGCTGCTGCTGGCCCGCACCGACGGCGCCGGCCTCGGGGTGCGCGAGCCGGTCGACCTGGCGGCGGTCGTCGACCGGGCCTGGCGGGCGGTCTACCGCGAAGCCGAGCAGCGCGGCATCCGGGCTTCGTTCGCGACGCCGCCGGCGCCCGCGTTCGGCGATCCCGCGCTGCTGGAGCGGATCGCGGGCAACCTGCTGGAGAACGCCGTCCGGCACAACGTCGACGGCGGCTGGCTGGACGTCGTCACCCAGCCCGGGCCGCGGTGGTCGACCCTGCGGGTCCGCTCGTCCGGCGGTCTCGTGGACCCGGCGGCGGTGCCGGAGCTGTTCGAGCCGTTCCGCCGCGCCGGCGTCGCCCGCACGGCCCGTTCGGGTGCGGGCCTGGGCCTCTCGATCGTCCGCGCCGCGGTGGCGGCGCACGGCGGAACGGTCACGGCCGAACCGATCGTGGGCGGCGGCCTGGGCGTGACGGTCCACCTCCCGGTCCGCTGACCCGTGATCGAGGGGTCAGCACGCGTGATTGGAAGGTCATCTCCCGTGATGGAAGGGTCGACACTCCGCGGCTCGCTCGATTCGTCGTGTCGTCTCTTCAATCACGCGTGTCGACCCTTCAATCACGCGTGTCGTCTCCCTCATCACGGGCAGGGCTGAGGGCGAGGCCTGCTCGGAGGACTCCCGCTGCGTGGAGCATGGCCGCTCGGGCGTCCGGGTCCACGCCGACTCGGTTCGCGAAGCCGTGTAGCTGGCCTTCGTGGCGTCGGTGGATCAGGGGGACTCCGGCCGAAGCCAAGCGCGCCGCGTAGGCCTCGCCTTCGTCGCGGAGCAGGTCGAAGCCGCACGTTGCCACGTACGTCGGGGGTAGGCCCGCCAGGTGGTCGTCGTAGAGGACCGACGCGCGCGGGTCCCGGTACAGGGCCGGGTCGCGCAGGTACTGGGCTCGGTACCAGCTCCACTCGTCCCGGTCGAGGCGGAAGCCCGAGCCGAACTGCCGGTGCGACTCCGACTCGCCGAGCGCGTCGGTCGCCGGGGTGAGCAGGAGGCTGAACACCGGCCGGGGCAGTTCGCCGCGGGCCGCCGTGTGGGCGACCACCGCCGCGAGGTTGCCGCCGCTGCTGTCGCCGCCCACCGCCAGCCGGTCCGGGTCGACGCCGAACTCCGCCGCGTGGTCGTGCACGAAGGAGAACGCCGCCACCGCGTCCGTGGCCGCCGCCGGGAACGGGTGTTCCGGGGCGAGCCGGTAGCCGATCGACACCACCCGCACCCCGGCTTCCTCGGCCAGCAGCCGGCACGCGCCTTCGTGCGTGTCGAGGCTGCCGAGCACGAACCCGCCGCCGTGGAAGTACACCAGCGCCGGTCCGCCCGCCGGGACGCCGTCCGGTTCGTACAGCCGCAACGGCAGCGGCCCGCCCGGCCCTGGCCACGAAGAGCCGCGGGTCCGGACGCCCGGGCAGATCCCCGCGCCGGCGAGCGCGCCCGCCAGGTTCAGCTCCCGCCGGGCCCGCGCGAGGTCGCCGTTGTGGTGCGGCGCGTCGAACGGCGCGAACCGCGCCACCCGGATCAGCACCCGCGCGGTCGGCACCGGCTGGCGCCCGTCCACCACCACCGGCCGCCCGGCGAGCACGCGCAGCACCGGCTCCGGTAGCCGCAGCAGGAACCGCAGCCCGGTCATGATCGACCACACGAGCATCCGTCTCACACCGTATACATCGGACACTCGCGCGAAGAGTTTCAGCACACGTCCACGAAAATCGGGTTCGCGTACAACCACAAGTCCTCGAACGGGTTCGCTTGGCCGACGACGTCCGGCGCCGGCTCGGAATCGCCGTTCGTGCCGCGGATCCGCGCGTAGAACGGCTCGCGCACGTTCCGGAACGTGTGCCGGAAGACGATCTGCCGTCCCGGCGCCCACCGCGGCTCGAACGACTCGACCACCCGGGTGCCCGGCGCGGTCATCGCGTCGCGGTCGGTCACCGGGCCGGTGACCGGGCCCGCGACGACGTCGAGCCGTGCCAGCCGCGGCACCGCGCCGCCGCCGTTCGGCTGGGACGCCAGCCGCGCCGAGACCACCACCGTGACGTCCGACCCGCGCCGGACCCGCAGCCGTCCGCCCAGTGTGGCCGCGTCACCGCTGCCGTACGCGCCGACCTGCAGTTCCTGGACCAGACCGCCGTGCGACAGCCAGATCCGCCCGGCCCGCATTCCCTCCAAGACGCCTTCGAGGCTTCGCCGCGTCACGCCGACGTACGTGCGGCTGAACTCGCCGGGGTAGAAGTCGGCGTACGGCGCGGCCAGCTGGGCGACGCCGGTGTCGACGGGGTCGGGGAACCTGCCGTGCGTGTCGTACCAGTCGCCCGGCACGTCCGGGCGGACCAGCGTGTCACCGCGGTTGTAGTGGGAGTCGGAGTTCGTGGTGATCCACCACGGCTTGCCCTCGGCGAGCAGCGAGTCCCAGAGCCCGCCGACCTTCGCCGTCGCCCAGTCCCAGCCGCCGTGCGTCCGGTACGCCTCGGGCGGATAGCCCGGCCACGAGTTCGGGCCGGGGCTGTTCGCGTAGCCGCCGCGCGCGCCGCCGTTGCCGAGCGGCTTCGGGAAGCCGTCGGCCTGCGCGCCGGGCGCGCCTTCCATGCCGATCACGATGTCCGGGGCGGCGTCGCGGTACGCCCGCAGCTCGTGCGGGGCGACGCGGCCGTTGCGGAGCGGGTGGTTGATCAGCACGACCGGCGCGTGGATCCGCCGCGCCTGCTCTTCCGAAGCGAGCCAGCGCAACGCCCGGAGCGCCAGGGCTTCGTTCGCCGGGCTCGACGCCTCAGAGTTCGTCAGCCGCCAGTCGAAGGTCCGCTCGAACTCGCGCAGCTTCGCCGCCTGCCGGTCACCGGCCTGGAAGAACACCGTCGCGTGCTCGGCGCCCGGGACGTTCCACTCCATGCCGTGCCACAGCAGCAGCTCCGGGTACTTCCGCCGGGCGGCGAGGAAGTCGGCTTCGGTGGGCTCGACCGACACCTTCTCGTGCTCGGCGTGGCCGTGGTCGGTGAAGACGATCCAGTCCGCGCCGTGCGCCCGCCCGCCGGCGGCGATCTGGTCGATCCGGTACATCGCGTCGTACGAGTACTGGCTGTGCGTGTGGTGATCGCCCACCAGCCACTGGTAGCGGCCGCACACCCGGCTCAGGTCGAGGTCGGCGGGGGCCGGGAGGGGCACGCTCGCGGCGGCGGCCGCGAGCCCGGCGCCCTTGAGGAACCGGCGTCTGTCGGTGGTCACGGCGGGACGCTAAGCCGCCGGGGTGAACGGGCGGTGTCCCGGCGGCCAACGTGTGCTGTGATCTTGGGTGTGGCGGAGAAACCCCTGGCCCGGGTGCTGGTGCCGGTCATCACGCTGGCTTTGGCCGCCGGCGTCGGGCTCGCGTTCTTCATCGCCGCGCTCGTCCGGCCGCCGGAGCTGCCGGTGGACACGAACCCGGCACCCCTGGCCGGTCACACGCTGTGCGCCGCGGTCGTCGTGGTCTTCCCCTCTGACGCCGAGATGCGCGCGGCCGTGCCGTCGGTCCGCGACGACCCGAAGGCCCGGCGGGTGTTCGTGGACCCGCCGTCGTTGTCCCTGCTCGCCGTCCCGGGCACCGACCTCGAGGCGTGGGCCCAGGAGCTGCACGCCCGCTTCCGGACCGCCGAGCGGGTGACGGTGATCGACGCGGACGCGACGGCGGCGCAGCTGAAACTCACTGCGCCGCCGCCGAAGTGCCCGAGAGAGGGCGAGTACTAGCGTGCCGGGACCGAGGCGACGCCCGGGGCGAGGAACGGCTTGCCGTTCACGCGCTCGGAGACGCCGGAGCGGTCCAGGTACGGCGTGATGCCGCCGTTCCAGAACGGCCAGCCGGCGCCGAGGATCAGGCACAGGTCGATGTCCTGCGCCTCGGCGACCACGCCCTCGTCGAGCATGATCCGGATCTCCTCGGCGATCGCCGACAGCGCCCGGTCGCGCACCTGCTCCGAAGTGGACGGCTGGTCACCCTGCGTCCAGAGTTCGACGACCTCGGGGTCGGCCGACTGGTTGCCCTGCGCGTCCCAGATCCAGACGCCCTTCTTGCCCGCCTTGACGAACTTGGCGAGGTTCTCGGACACGGTGAACCGGTCCGGGAAGGACTCGTGCAGCGTCTCGCCGACGTGCAGCGCGATGGCCGGGCCGACGAGCTGCATCAGCGTCAGCGGCGTCATCGGCAGGCCCAGCGGCTCGAGCGCGGAGTCGGCGACCTCGAACGGCGTGCCCTCGTCGACGGTGACCAGCACCTCGCCGAGGAAGCGCAGCAGGAGCCGGTTGACGACGAACGCCGACGCGTCCTTCACCAGCACGCTGGACTTCTTCAGCTGCTTGCCGACCGAGAACGCCGTCGCCAGGGCCGCGTCGTCGGTCTGCTCGCCGCGGACGATCTCCAGCAGCGGCAGCACGGCGACCGGGTTGAAGAAGTGGAAGCCCACCACGCGCTCGGGGTGCTGCAGCTTCGACGCCATCGCGGTGATCGACAGCGACGAGGTGTTCGTCGCCAGGATCGCCTCGGGCTTGACGTGCTGCTCCAGCTCGGCGAACACCTGCTGCTTGACGCCCAGCTCCTCGAAGACGGCTTCGATGACGAAGTCGGCGTCGGCGAACGCGGCCTTGTCGAGCGAGCCGGTGACCAGGGCCTTGAGCCGGTTGGCGCCGTCCGGGGAGAGGCGCTTCTTGCTCAGCAGCTTGTCGATCTCGGCGTGGACGTAGCCGACGCCCTTGTCGACGCGTTCCTGGTCGACGTCGGTCAGCACGACCGGCACCTTGAGGCGCCGGACGAACAGCAGCGCGAGCTGGCTGGCCATCAGGCCGGCGCCGACGATGCCGACCTTGTTCACCTTGCGGGCCAGGGACTTGTCCGGCGCGCCGGCCGGGCGCTTGGCGCGCTTGTTGACCAGGTTGAACGAGTACAGCCCGGCGCGCAGGACGTCGGACATGAGCAGCTCGGCGAGGCCGTCGGTCTCGGCCGCGTAGCCGCGGTCGAGGTCGTTCTCGCGCGCCAGCTCCAGCAGCTCCACGGCCTTGGTCGCGCCCGGCGACGCGCCGTGCGTGCGTCCGTCCACAATGGACTTGGCGCGGACGATGGCCGCGTCCCAGTCGGAGCCGCGGTCGATCTCGCGGCGGGCGGGGGTGATCTCGCCGTTGACCACACGAGCCAGCCACAGCAGCGACTGCTCGAGATAGTCGGCCGAGCCGAAGACCGCGTCGACGATGCCGAGCTCCGCCGCCTGCTTGACGTTGAGCATCTTGTTCTGCGCCAGGGCATTCTCGATGATCACCGTGACGGCCGCGTCCGCGCCGATCAGGTTCGGCAGCAGCTGCGTGCCGCCCCAGCCCGGGAACAGGCCGAGGAAGACCTCGGGGAACGCGATGGCGGCGGTGTTCTCCGACAGCGTCCGGTAGTGGCACGAGAGCGCCAGCTCCAGGCCGCCGCCCATGACCGCGCCGTTGACGAACCCGAACGTCGGAATCGAAGACTCGGTGAGGCGGCGGAACACGTCGTGCCCGGTCTGGGCGATCTCACGCGCCAGCTTCGGGTCGCTCACCGATTCGACGCCGGACAGGTCGGCGCCGACGGCGAAGATGAACGGCTTGCCGGTGACGGCGATCGCGGCCGGCTCGGCCTCGAACGCCTTGTCCAGCGCGGTGTTCAGCGACACCAGGCCCTGCGGGCCGAAGGTGTTCGGCCGGGTGTGGTCATGGCCGTTGTCGAGCGTGATCAGCGCGACGGGCTTCTCGAGCCCGGGTACCTTGACCAGCCGGGTCTTGGCTTCGGTGACGACCTCGTCCGGGAACGCGGCCTTCGCTTCTTCAGCGGTGAAAGTCATTACTTCGCCCCCTCGAACGCCGGGTTCTCCCAGATCACGGTGCCGCCCATGCCGATGCCGATGCACATCGTGGTCATGCCGTACCGGACGTCCGGGCGCTCGGCGAACTGGCGGGCCAGCTGCGTCATGAGCCGGACGCCGGACGAGGCCAGCGGGTGGCCGCAGGCGATCGCGCCGCCCCACTGGTTGACGCGCGGGTCTTCGTCGTCGATGCCGAAGTGGTCGAGGAAGGCCAGCACCTGCACGGCGAAGGCCTCGTTGATCTCGAACAGGCCGATGTCGTCGATGGACAGGCCGGTGCGCTTGAACAGCTTCTCGGTGGCCGGCACCGGGCCGATGCCCATGACCTCCGGCTCGACGCCGGCGAAGGAGTAGCCGACCAGCCGCATGGCGACCGGCAGGCCCAGCTCGCGGGCGGTTTCCTCGTCGGCGAGGATCGACGCGGTCGCGCCGTCGTTGAGGCCCGCGGCGTTGCCCGCGGTGATCCGGCCGAACGGGCGGAACGGCGTCTTGAGCCCGGCGAGCTGCTCAACCGTGGTGCCCGGGCGGGGCGGCTCGTCCTCGGTCGCGAGACCCCAGCCCAGCTCCTTCGAGCGGGTCGCGACCGGAACCAGTTCGGGGCCGATCTTGCCGGTCTTGACGGCCTCGGCGTAGCGCTCCTGGCTGCGCGCGGCGTAGGCGTCG
Organism: Amycolatopsis vastitatis; assembly: GCF_002234595.1. GTDB lineage: Bacteria > Actinomycetota > Actinomycetes > Mycobacteriales > Pseudonocardiaceae > Amycolatopsis > Amycolatopsis vastitatis. The sequence continues at coordinate 18,383 of NZ_NMUL01000041.1, read as the reverse complement.
GTGCGCCGCTTGGTGATCGCGGGGAACCGGTCGTGCAGGTTCTCCGCGGTCTGGCCCATGACCAGTGCGGTCGGGTCGACGAGCTTGTCGGCGATGATCCGCGGGTTCGGGTCGACGCCCTCGCCCATCGGGTGCCGTCCCATGTGCTCGACGCCGCCGGCGATGGCGATGTCGTAGGCCCCGAAGCCGATGCCGGACGCGGCGGTGGTGACGGCCGTCATGGCGCCCGCGCACATGCGGTCGATGGCGAAGCCGGGCACCGACTTGGGCAGCCCGGCCAGCAGCGCGGCGGTGCGGCCGATGGTCAGGCCCTGGTCACCGGTCTGGGTGGTGGCGGCGATGGCCACCTCGTCGACGCGCTCGGGCGGCAGTTCCGGGTGCCGCCGCAGCAGCTCGCGGATGGCGTTGACGACCAGGTCGTCGGCGCGGGTCCCGGCGTACATGCCCTTGTCGCCGGCCTTGCCGAAGGGGGTGCGGACCCCCTCGACGAAGGCGACGTTTCGCACGCCCCGCGCGGTCGGCGCGAGCGGCGTTGCTGGTGCGGCCACGAATAGCTCCATCAGTAGACGTTGTTGACCGCACGATAGCCCTTGTTACCGGTCGGTAACCAGTGGTGTGGCCCGGTCGAGTGGGCTACCGCACACTCTTGGGCTCCAGCGTCTGTCCTTTCACGAGCCAGGCGACGCCGAACGCCCACACCGCGACGCTCTCCAGCCACAACGCGGGCAGCAGCGCCGGCAGCAGGCCGAACGCCTTGGTCACGGCGATGAGCACCAGGCAGGCGAGGATCACCACCCCGCAGACGCGGTAGACGACGCCGGTGCCGGGAGGCTGTTCACCGTCGTGGGGGAACAGGCGGAGGCAGAAGTAGGCGAGGGAGAGGAAGAACACGGCCGCGAAGACCCAGTGCAGCACGCCGGAGGTCCGGTCCCAGGCCGTCACGTCGTGGTCCGGGGTGGTGGGCAGCAGGGCGAGGCCGATCGCGCCGAGCCCGGCGACGCTGCTGGCGAGGTTGTCGACCCGGTCGTGGCCGTAGTAGGCGAGGAGGAACACGCCGACCGCGCACATGGCGCCGACCAGGACGTCCCGTAGGCCGGTGTAGTAGTAGTCGCTGAGCGACCCGGCGAGGTCGCCGCCCTGCGCGAGCTGCTTGCCGAGGATGAGGACGAACGGCAGGGCCAGGCCGATGAGCCCGATGGCGCGCCGGAGGAACAGGTACGAGTGGACGAGGGTGGTCTGCGGGGATGTGGTCGCCGTGGTCATGGCCGCCTCCGGGGGTCGCTACCGGGTTCATCGGCGTTCTCCTGCCCCGGGACGAGCGTTGTTATCCGACGGGGTCCCAGATCCTCAGCTGATCGTTACGGAGTTCGGCGAACGCGCCGGTGGCGGGGTCGTGCGCGGTGGGGCGGAAGCCCTCGGCGAAGCCGATCCGGGCGCCGTCGGCGGGGTCCCAGACCTCGAACCCGTCCTCGGTGGTGACGTGCAGGAGCCCGCGGTGACCCCACATCGGCCCGGCGGGCCCGGCGAACATCCCCGTCCGGCGCCCGGTCGCGGTGTCGTACAGCTCGATGCCGTCGAGCATCCGGTCGTGGCTCACGCCCAAGCCCTGCACGGCGACGGTCGTGTCGTCGAGCCACGCGATCGGCCGGTCCCACACCCATTCGCGCGAGGTGTGCAGACCGCGGCGCGGCCGGTCGGGGAAGGCGCGGATGTCTTCGCAAGTCTCTTCGGGCAGCTCGACCGGTCCGACGAGCCACTGGTCGTCGCCGTGGATCCGGACGAACCCCGCTTCGGTGAGGGCGAGCCAACCGCTGGGCATCGGTGCCAGACAGCCGTCGTTGACCGGCCGCACCGGACAGGGGCGCGTCGACCACTGCCCCCCGAGTTCGCCGTCCCGCAGGAGGACTTCGGACTCGCCGAGGCGCAAGCTGCCGGTGCGGCCCGGATGGCCGCAGGGCAGAGTGTTCACCACCTCAGTGTCGACCGGCGGGCAACCGATTTACCGGACGCCGAGGTGCGCCAGCCAACCACCCTTCGCCGAAATGTCCTGCGCGCCTTCCGTGGCCGCCGGTTCGCAGAGGAAGCCGGACACCGACCGGCCGTCGGCCAGTTCCAGTTTGCCGATCGCCAGCGGGGCGGGGATTCCGGCCACGAACTCGCCGAAGCCCCGCGGCGGCAGCTCCCACACCTCCGCGGCCACCGAAACGCCGCCGGAGGCGACCCGCACCAGTCCCGGCTTGGGCGGCACGGTGTCCAGCGCGTACAGCCGGTACGAAGCCGCCGTCGAAACCTCGGACACGAACCGGCCGCCGCGGGAGGTCAGCTCGTGGTTCAGCGGCTGACCCCTCAGGTGTGCGCCGACCACCACGATCGGGACCCGCTCACGCCGCAGTCCGGCCAGTGCCGCCAGTTTCAGGTCGTCGTGCGGCGCGCCCAGGAACATCACGCCGAACGGGCGCCCGGCCACCGTGCCCGCCGGGACCGAGAGGGCCGACAGCCCGAACAGGTTGGTCGAGTTCGTGAACCGGCCCAGGCGCGCGTTGACCACGACCGGGTCCGCCGCGACTTCGGCCAGCGTCGGGTGCTCGGTCGTCGTCGGGACGAGGAGCGCGTCGACGCCGGCCAACGCAGCGAATGCTGCCGCCCGCAGGGCCGCCAGCGTCCGCTGGTCGGCGAACAGCCGGTGCGCGCGGATGTCGCGGGCCGGGCCGATGATCGACCGCATGACCGGGTCGACGGCGTCCGGGTGGGCGTCGATGAACTCGCCGACCGCGGTGTACCGCTCGGCGACGAACGCGCCGCCGTACAGCAGCTGCGCGGCTTCCAGGAACGCCGAGATGTCCACAGTGGTCACTTCGGCGCCCGCGGCGGCGTAGTCCGACACCGCGGCTTCGAATGCCTCCGCCCAGCCGGGAGCCAAGGGGCCCAGCTGGTCCGGGGACGGCACGCCGAGCCGGAACCGTCCCGTGTGGACTTGAGCGGGTTCGGCGAGGCAGGTCAGCGCGAACGACGCTTCTTCCACCGTCCGGGCGAACAGCGTCACGCAGTCGATGCTCGCGCAGGCTGGGACGACCCCTTCCGTCGGCAGGAGCCCCGGGGTCGGCTTGAGCCCGACGATCCCGTTGAACGCCGCCGGTACCCGCCCGGAACCCGCGGTGTCGGTGCCCAAAGCGAGATCCACGATGCCCAGTGCGACCGCCACCGCGGAACCCGAACTCGACCCGCCGGAGACGTAAGCCGGGTCGACGGCGTTGCGGACCGCGCCGTACGGGCTTCGCGTCCCGACCAGGCCGGTCGCGAACTGGTCCAGGTTGGTCGTGCCGAGCACCAGCGCCCCGGCCGCCCGCAGCCGCGCGACGACGGGCGCGTCGGCCTCCGGCTTGTACGCGTACGCCGGGCAGCCCGCCGTCGTCGGCAGTCCCGCGACGTCGATGTTGCCCTTGACCGCGACGAGCTTGCCGTACAGCGGCAAGCCGCGTTCCTCCAAAGCCGCGGCCTCCGCCAGGACGTCGGCTTCCGCCCGGAGGTCGATCCAGATCTCCGGCCGATCCACCTGCTCGATCCTGCGGTACGCGGCCCGCACCCGCTCTTCGATGGCGGTCATCCGAGCACCACCAGCGGGGTGCCGGGCGCGACCTGGTCGCCGGGGGACACGAGCACTTCGACCACCTCACCGCCGGCCGGCGCGGGGATCCGCGCCTCCGTCTTCATCGCTTCCAGGGTCACCAGCGACTGCGCGTTCTCGACGCGCTCGCCCGCGGTGACGTCCACCCGCCACACCGTCGCCGCGAACGGCGCCTCCACGACGTGCCCGCCCGGCGGCGCCTCGACCCGCGCCGGCGGCCGGGTGACCGGCTCCGGTTTCGGGTCGAACTCGCCCGCCGCGGCCCACGCCTGCCGCTCCGCCTCGAACGCCGCCGCCTGCGTCGCCCGGAACTCGGCGATGCTGCCGGCGTTGTCCGCGAGAAACTTCTGGTAGTCGGCGAGCGCGAAGGAGCCCTCGGTGGTGTCGAGCTCCAGCTTCCCGGACGCGCTCTGCGCCCGCAGGTCCAGCAGCTCTTCGGCGGACACCGGGTACCAGGAGATCCGGTCGAAGAACCGCAGGTTCCACGGCTGTTCCCCGCCGTGCCAGCTGTTCCACACCTGGACGGTCCGGCCGACGAACTGGTAGCCGCCCGGCCCTTCCATGCCGTAGACGCAGAGGTAGGCGCCGCCGATGCCGACGGAGTTCTCCGCCGTCCACGTCCGCGCCGGGTTGTACTTCGTCGTCACCAAGCGGTGACGCGGGTCCAGCGGCGTCGCGACCGGCGCGCCGAGGTAGACGTCACCGAGGCCCAGCACGAGGTATTCGGCGTCGAACACCGTCCGGTACACGTCGTCCACACTGGACAGACCGTTCACGCGCCGGATGAACTCGATGTTCCACGGGCACCACGGCGCGTCGTCGCGCACGCCGGTCATGTACCGCTCGATCGCCTCGCGCGTCGCCGGGTCGTCCCACGACAGGGGAAGCCGGACGCTGCGGCTCGGCACCACGAGGGCGTGCGTCGGCGGCAGGTCCCGCTCCAGCTCCCGGACCAGGCCGAGCGCCTTGCCGACCGGCAGCGAGTCCGGGTCGACGTGCACCTGCAGCGACCGGATGCCCGGCGTCAGGTCGACGATCCCCGGCACGCCCTCGGCCGCGAGCCGTTCCGCGAGCGCGTGCACCCGCATCCGCAGCGCCAGGTCGAGCTTCATCTCGCCGTACTCGACCAGCAGGTTGTCGTCCCCGCTGCGGCGGTAGGTGACCGACGGCTCGCCGTCGGCCTCGGGCAGCCGCGCCAGGACACCGCCGTCGTGGCGCGGGGTCCGGCTCGGCTCGACCGCCGACGCGGGCCGCGTCCGGAGCGCGGCCGCGTGGTCGGTGCCGATCGGCACGAACCGCACGGTGTCGCCCGGCCGCAGCTGCCCGAGCTTCCACCGCTCGCCGGTGGCGACCGTCGCCGGGCAGACGAACCCGCCCAGGCTGGGCCCGTCCGGGCCGAGCAGGATCGGCAGGTCGCCGGTGTAGTCGACGGCGCCGATCGCGTACGGCGTGTCGTGGATGTTCGACGGGTGCAGGCCCGCTTCGCCGCCGTCCGCCCGCGCCCACTTCGGCCGCGGCCCGACGAGCCGGACGCCGGTGCGCGCCGAGTTGAAGTGCACCTGCCAGTCGGTGGCGTAGAACGTGTCGACGTCTTCGGGGGTGAAGAACTCCGGCGCCGCGTGCGGTCCTTCGAGGGCACCGACCGTCCACTGGGGAGCGAAGGACGGCCGGTCGGTTTCCGCGACCGGCCCCACGACCGGGTCCGCGGGGGCCGGACCGGGCTGCAGGACGTCGCCCGCGGCCAGCGCGCGGCCGCCGTGCCCGCCGAACCTCCCCAGCGTGAACGTCGCCGCGCTGCCGAGGAACTCCGGCACGTCGACGCCGCCGCGGACCAGGACGTAGCTGCGCAGCCCGGCCGTGCACGCACGGACGTCGAGCGTCGCGCCCGCGGGGACTTCGACGGGTGTCCACAACGGAACTTCGGCGCCGTCGACGAGAACCGTCGTCGGCGCGCCCGTGACGCACACCTCGGTGGCGTGCGAGAACCGCAGCGTGACACCGTCCACGGTGCACTCCAAGCCGGGCGCGCCCTCGGGGTTGCCCAGCGCGAGGTTGCCCAGCCGCAGCGAAAGGTCGTCCATCGGCCCACTCGGCGGCACCCCGACGGGCCAGTAGCCGGTGCGGCCCGGCCAGTCCTGCACGGTCGTCATCGTCCCGCCGCGGACGACGTCGATCCGCGGTTCCGCGTCCTCGACGTCGTCCAAAGTTGACGTGTCGTGCGTGGCCGAGCCGAAGGCGGCGTCGGCGGCCGCGGCCCGCAGCTGCCCGAGGTTCGTCCGCACGCCCTCGACCCGGGTCGAGGCGAGCGCTTCCCGGAGGTTCGCCAAGGCGTCTTCGCGGTCGGTGCCGGTGCAGATCACCTTGGCCAGCAACGGGTCGTAGTGGGTGGTGACGTTCGTGCCCGGTTCGACCCAGGTGTCGACCCGGGTGGCTTCGGGCAGCGCGACCCGGGTGACGAGTCCGGCGCTCGGCCGGTGCCCGGCGCTCGGGTCCTCGGCGTACACGCGCGCCTCGATGGCGTGCCCGCGCGGGACCGGCACCGCCCGGAACATCGCGCGGTCGCCCTGGGCGAGCCGCAGCATCCAGGCGACGAGGTCGACGCCGTAGACCGCCTCGGTGACCGGGTGTTCGACCTGCAGCCGGGTGTTGACCTCGAGGAACGCCGCCTCGCCGCGTTCGGGGTCGTAGACGTACTCGACCGTGCCGGCCGAGCGGTACCGCACCGACGAGCACAGCGCGACGGCCGAGTCGACGAGCTGCTTCCGGACGGCGTCGGGCAGGTCCGGGGCCGGGCACTCCTCGACGACCTTCTGGTTGCGCCGCTGCAGCGAACAGTCGCGGGTACCCAGCGCCAGGACCTCGCCCAGGCCGTCGCCGAACACCTGGACCTCGACGTGCCGGGCGCGGCGCACCAGGCGTTCCAGGAAGACGCCGGAACTGGCGAAGCTCTTGGCCGCGACGCTGCGCACGGTGTCCCACGCGGCGCGCAACTCCTCCGGGGACGCGCACGCGCGCATGCCGATCCCGCCCCCGCCGCCGGTCGCCTTGAGCATCACCGGGTAGCCGATGCCTTCGGCGCGGGCCAGTGCTTCGTCCACATCGGACAGCAGGCCGGTGCCGGCCAGCAGCGGCACGCTGGCCGCGATCGCCGCTTCGCGCGCGGTGTGCTTGCTGCCGAACACCTCCAGGTGCTCCGGGGACGGCCCGGCGAACGCGATCTTGGCGTCCTCGCAGGCCCGCGCGAAGGCCGCGTCCTCCGAGAGGAAGCCGTAGCCGGGGTGGATCGCGTCGCAGCTCGTGTCGAGCGCGGCCTGGATGATCGCTTCGCCCCGCAGGTAGCTTTCCGCCGCGGGCGCCGGGCCGAGCCGGACGGCCCGGTCGGCGAGCCGCACGTGCGGGGCGAGGCGGTCGGCGTCGGAGTACACCGCGACGGTCTCGAGACCCAGTTCCTTCGCGCTGCGCAGGATCCGGACCGCGATCTCGCCGCGGTTGGCGACGAGCAGCCTCACTCGCCGCCTCCGGGGGAGGTGACGACCAGCCGCACCGGCGTCGGGTCGAAGCCGTTGCAGGGGTTGTTGATCTGCGGGCAGTTCGAGACGAGCACGAGCACGTCGGTCTCCGCGCGCAGCCGGACTTCCAGGCCCGGCGCGGAGATGCCGTCGACGATGCCGAGGGTGCCGTCCGCCTCGACCGGCACGTTCATGTACCAGTTGACGTTGCTGACCAGGTCACGCTTGCCCAGGCCCCACTTGGCGCCCTCGATGAGGAAGTTCTCGACGCAGGCGTGCTGGTACCGCGTGTGCTGGCCGTAGCGGAGGCTGTTGGACTCCTTGCTGCACGCGCCGCCGAGCGTGTCGTGGCGCCCGCAGGTGTCGGCGACGACCGTCAGCAGCGGCGCGCCTTCCTGGGTGCGCAGCACGCTGCCCGTGGTCAGGAAGATGTTCCGCTGCGCGGCGATCGTCGCGGCCGCGCTGTAGCGCTTCGCGGTGTCGTTCGCGTCGTAGCAGAGGAAGTCGACGGCTTGGTTGCCACCAAGGTCGATGATCGTCAGCTCCTGGCCCCGCTTCAGCACCGTCGAGAACGGTGCCCGCGCGGGGACGTCGTAGCCGACTTCCAGCCGGGACTCGTACGCCGTGCTCATGCGATCCCCCGGGCGGTGAGGTAGTCGGCGGTGTTCTCGAAGGCGCGCTGCGCCTCCGGCGTGTACGTCCACTCCGGACTGTCCGGTGTGGACGGCCGGTCGCGCCAGGCGAGGACCTCCAGCTTGGTCACGGTGTAGTCCGGCCGCGGGTCGACCGGGTGCGCGACGTTGGCCAGCAGCACGATCACCGGCAGCTCGATCCGCAGGTCGACGGCCTTGCCCGCGCCCGCGGAGCCGGTGAACTCCAGCCCGCCTTCCGGCTGGACCCGCACGCCCTGGAAGAACGACAGGCTCGGCGGCAGGTCGCGCGGCCCGAGGCCGTTCTTCGCCGCCGCCAGCGTGAACAGCGCCAGCCCGGCGGGGGAGGGGCCTTCGGGGGCCCCGCTGCCGTAACGCGCCGTGTTTCCGTCCACAGTGGACGTCCCGCACAGGGCGTCGTGCCTCCCGCCGGAGTCCGCGACGACCGTGGCGAGCACCCGCCCCTGGTCCGACAGCAGCGCCACCGACTCGCCGAGGTAGGCGTTCCACTGCACCTTGACCGTGTCGGCGACGTTCAGCCGTTCCCACGGCGCCTCGGCGTTGAACAGCAGCAGGTGCGCGCAGGCGTCGCCGTCGACGTCGGTCAGCCGCAGCCGCGTGCCCCGGGCCAGCACCTTGTGCGTGTACCCGCCGCCGGCCACCGTCTCGGCCCAGGTCAGCGCCTCGGGCGCGACCTCGGGCGGGGGTGACGGCCAGGTGCTCGCCGGGATCGACGGCATCGTGTCGACGACGGTGCCTGCCTGGGCGCGGGCGTGGTCGCGAGCGCCGTAGGTCGTCGCGGTGGTGCTCATGGCGTCCTCTCTGAAATCGCGGGTTCGAGGGCGGGAGCGGGGCGCAGCCGCAACCAGCAGAGCCGGCCGATCACCAGTGCGCCGCCGACGAACTCTATCGGGAACAAGAGCATCCAGGGGGAGCCCGAACCGGCGAGATCGTAGATCTCCGCACGCGGCCAGGCGATGTTCACGATCATGCCGATTCCGTAGAGGACGGCTGCTCCGTTCAGCGGTACGCCCCAGCGACCGAGGGAGAACCGGCCCGGCTCGGCGGGGAACCGCCCGCGCAGCCGTTTCACCAGCAGCGGGCCGGTGACCAGCAGGTACGCCAGGTAGACGACGACCACCGACGTCCCGGTGATCGTGCTGAACAGCGTCGGGTTGCCGAAGTTGAGCAGCAGCAGGCCGATGGCCAGCGCGCCGGACAGCAGCGCGGGCGCCACCGGCGTCCCGGTGCGCGGGCTGACCCCGGCGAGGCGGGCGGACCCGGGCAGGGCGCCGTCGCGGGCCATCGCGTAGATCAGCCGGACGGTGCCGGTCTGGATGGTGAGGGTGCAGACGATGACGGCGACCGCGACGTCGGCGAGGAAGACCCGCCCGAGCGTGTCGCCGAAGACGGCGGTGATCACGTACGGCAGGCCCTTGCCGGCGAGCTGCCCGTCGGTGAGGCTCGGCGCGGCCATCAGCGCGGTGAGCACCACCGCGAGGCCACCGATCCCGGACACGAGCACAGCGCGCAGCACCGCCCGCGGAGCCGCCCGGCGCGCGTCCTTCGTCTCCTCGGCGACCGACGCGGCGGTGTCGAAGCCGTAGAGCACGTACGCGGCCATGAGCGCCGAAGCGAGCACGCCGCCGATGCCGGCGCTCGTGCCCGGGGCGTCGTGCAGCACCACCTGCGGGCCCCGCACGGCGAACAGGACCAGCCCGGTGATCAGGACGACGACGCCCACGAGCTCCGCGGCGACGCCGACGTCGTTGATCCGCGCCATCAGCCGGACCCCGCCGGCGTTGACCGCGGTGGTGAAGACGAGCAGCAGCGTGCCGAGCAGCACGGCGTTGGCCGCGCCCGACGGCGACGTCACCGACGGGTCGCCGCTCACGAGCTGGAAGCCGTCCCACACCGACGGCAGCACGATCTGCAGCGCGATCGCGGCGGCGGCGAGCGCGACGATGCAGCCGAGCAGCATCATCCAGCCGGCGAGCCAGCCGAGGAAGCCTTTGCTGAGCTGTTTCGCCCACTGGTACACGGATCCGGCGAGCGGGTAGCGCGCGGCGAGCTCGGCGAACATCAGCGCGACGAGCAGCTGGCCGGCCAGGACGACGGGCCAGGTCCAGAAGAACAGCGGCCCGCCGAAGGTGTAGCCGAAGCCGAAGAGCTGGAAGACGGTGGTGAGGATGGAGACGAAGGAAAAGCCGGCGGCGAAGGCGGAAAACCCGCCCAGCGACCGGCGAAGCTCCTGGCGGTAACCGAAGGCGGCGAGTTCGTCGGGTGGCGTCATGCGGGCTCCTTGTTTCTGTCGCTTGACAGAAATTAGGTCGCCACCACGACGCGATGGTCTCCGTCCTGTTATGTGTGCGTTAACGGCGGGATCGACGCCGCGTCAATGACGACATCCGGGCGTAACCGCACCTCCGTGCGCGTGTCGCGGTGCGTGACCTGGCAAGATCACATCCGTGGTCAAAGGGTCGGGGGTCGGCAGGCCGAGGGCGAGCGGAGCGGCGGCGAACCGGCCGGACGCGCGCCAGGCGGTGCTCGACGCGGCGGGAGAACTGTTCACCGGAGCCGGTTACGCGGCGACGACGACACGGGCGATCGCCGAACGCGCGGGGTTGCGCCAGGCGTCGCTCTACTACCACTTCCCGGCCAAGGAAGACATCCTCGCGGCCCTGCTGGCCGAGACGGTCCGGCCGTCGCTGGCCCTGGCCGCCCGGCTCGTCGCGGAGTCCGCGCCGGTGGCGGTCCGGCTGTGGGCCCTGGCGTACGCGGACATCGGGCTGCTCGGCGGCGCCCGCCACAACCTGGGTGCGCTGTACCTGCTGCCCGAGGTCGGCTCACCCAACCTGGCCCGCTTCCGCACGGAACGCGCGGAGCTGAAGGAGTCCTACGGCCGCCTGGTGGCGGCTGCGGGCGTGGCGCCATCGGCCGTCGGGATCCGGACGGACCTGGTGTTCGGGCTGGTGGAGAGCATCGCGGTGGTCCGCCGCGACGACCCGGGTCTGGACGTCGAGGCCCACGTGCGGGAGGGCGCCGACGGCGTGGTCCGGTTGGTGGGGCTGCCGCAGCCGTCGGACGAGCTGCGGGCGGAGGCCCGCGCGTTGCTGGCGACGCTTACGGACTGACCGGTCTTGAACACCCCAATGAGCATTGGGTGCGTTGGACGCACCGAACGCCACATTGGGTGCGTTGGACGCACCGAACACCACATTGGGGCGCTTGAGCCGATTCGCTGTCAGGAAGCCACGGTCTGCAGTGCCTTGCTCAACGCCGTGACCGTCAGCTCCACCTGCCAGGGCCGGGCTCCGCCCGCCCGCAGGACTTCCGCCACCGAGTCCTCGTCGGTCTCCGCGGGCGGGCGCCAGCACGTGCGGCGGACGAGGTCCGGCAGCAGGAGGTTCTCCACCGGCAGCCGGCGGTCCTCCGCGATCGCCGTCAGGGCCGCACGGGCCGCCGACAGGCGGGCCGCCGCGTCCGGGTCCTTGTCCGCCCAGCGGTTCACCGGGGGCGGGCCGTCGGTCGGCTGGGACGGCGACGGCAGCTCGGAAGCCGGGAGGGCCCGTGCCGCCTGCAGGTGGCGCAGCCAGCTCGACGTGTACTTGCGCTGGACCCGGCCGCTGAACACCGGCAGCGCCTGCAGCTCCTCGACCGTCTTCGGGTCCGCCGTCACCGCGTTGATGATCGCGCTGTCCGGCAGGATGCGGCTCGGTGCGCGGTCGCGTTTGCGGGCCAGCTCGTCGCGGGCCTGCCAGAGCTCGCGGACCGCCGCGAGGCTGCGGGGGTTGCGGATCTTGTGCACGCCGGACGTCCGGCGCCACGGCTCGGCCCGCGGGGGCGGCGGCGGGGCCGTCCGCACGAACTCGAACTCCTGCCGCGCCCACTCCAGCTTGCCCTGGGCGCCCAGCTCCGCTTCCAGCTTCTCGCGCAGCTGGATGAGCAGCTCGACGTCAAGAGCGGCGTAGTTCAGCCAGTCGACCGGCAGCGGTCGCTTCGACCAGTCGGCCGCGCTGTGCCCCTTCTCGAGGGTGTAGCCGAGCAGCAGCTCGACGAGCGTCCCGAGCGCCACGCGTTCGTAGCCCGCCAGCCGTCCGGCCAGCTCGGTGTCGAACAGCGCCGCCGGGCGCAGGCCCAGCTCGGCGAGGCAGGGGAGGTCCTGGGAGGCGGCGTGCAGCACCCACTCCAGGGAGTTGAGGACTTCGCGCAGCGGGGCGAGGTCGTCGAGTGCGATCGGGTCGATCAGCACCGTGCCGGACCCTTCGCGGCGCAGCTGCACGAGATAGGCCTTGGGGAAGTACCGGTAGCCGGACGCGCGTTCGGTGTCGACGGCGACCGCGCCGGTGCCCGCGGCGAGCTTCGCGCAGGCGTCGGCCAGCGCGACCGGATCCGTGACCACCGGGGGCGTGCCCTCGGCGGGTTCGCGTAGCAGCACAGGGCCGCCCGTGGACTCGATCTCCATCCCGGTGTCCTCGGCCTCTGCACTTTCCATAACTGACGACCCTACGGGACGGGCATACCGCGCCTGGTCCGCCCGTCCCGCAGGGAGGTTCGCCTGTGTCAGCGGATCACGCCGGCCCGCATGGCCAGCGCCACCATCTGAGCCCGGTCGCCCGTGCCGAGCTTGCGCCCGATCCGGGACAGGTGGGACTTGACGGTGAGAGCGGAGAGCGAAAGCTCCTCGCCGATCTCCTTGTTGGACTGCCCGTCGGCGACCAGCTGGAGCACCTCCACCTCGCGAGCGGACAGCTCGCGCGGGGTGTTGTCGGTGCCCGCGACGCGGGTCCCGGTGGCCAGCACCGGTGCCACGCTCGGGTCGGCGTAGACGCCGCCCTCGAGCACACGCCGCACGCCGTCGGTCACGACGACCGGCGACGCGGACTTCAGCAGGTACGCCTGGGCCCCGGCCTGGAAGGCCGAGCGGACCGCGTACGGGTCGTCCGAGGATGCGAGGACCACCACGCGCGGCCACCCGTGGCTACGGAGTTCCGTAACCAGCTCGATGCCGCTGCCGTCCGGCAGTCCGAGATCGAGGATCGCCAGGTCACAAGGCCCAGTGGCCTGTGCTCGCGCCCTCGCCTCGGCCACCGTGGCGGCTTCGTGGACGGTACCCGCACCCATCTGTGCGAGTCTTGCTGCGATTGCCTCCCTCAACAGCGGGTGGTCATCGACCACCAACACGGAAAAAAGCTCTTCCCGCGGGTGCGGAACCATGCTCGCCGGCAAAGCACCGGCTGGCGTGGATCGGACGGCCTGAGATAAGCCGACGGTAGCCACGTCACTACCTCCCTGGAGTCGGTCGTGCCCCCCGACCGGCACCGGGACCTTCGGCCGTTCAGCCGCGCCAGCTTTAGACCGAAAGTGGTGTCGTCGAAGGCACTGTAGCCGCCCTGAGGCCGTTGCGGGGGGATCGAATGGGTATCTATCTCAAACGAACAGTCACTCAGTGGGTTCGTAGTAACACGATCGGGCTAGTACACGGCCGGTTGCTAACGGATAGCCCAGCGAACACGATGCACACTGGTTACCGGCACCCAAATGGCCGTGCAGATGAGGTGTGCAGCTGCCGGTGCGCCTAGTGGCGGGGGGCCGGATGGGCGCCCGAGGCCCCCGGAATGTGGCTCCGGCCGGGGCATGATCAACTCCGCGGCGGTGGCCCGGCGCCCCGTCTTCCCGCCGGGAACGGTGACTGTCCGTGTCGCGTGCGGGCGTGCGCACGCGCGCTGTGCCGCAAGTTGATCTTGTTGCGGTGTGTGACCGCCTCGCGTCACGAACGGGGACGCCGGGCGGGGACGTGAATCAGCCTCAGGAACCGCGAGGTGAGGGCTCCGGGGTCCCCCATCGGGGTGGGCCGCCCCGCGCGCGCAGCGGTGCCCACAGGCGTCCGGACAAGGCGGTTGGACGGCGTTCAGTGGATGTGAAATTTGCTCACATTCGTACAAGAGGCGGTCCCGGGGCGGCCGACGGCGGGCGCCCGTTGCCGTTTCGTTGCGAAGATCGCCCGGGAGATCAGGAGTTCTGCCGCTGCCCGAAGAGGGTCACGCCGACCGGCGGCAGGCCCACGACGCTCGCCATGACCTGGCAGAAGGCCTGCCCGTGCGGCAGCAGCGCGGCGTCCGTCGGCGTCCACGACGCCCGCACCTCCAGGTCGTCGGTGCGGGCCGGGCCGGAGATGTCGCCGAAGCGGGCCGACGACGTCTCGGTCACCGTGCCGCCGAGCGCCTTCCAGCTCGCGCCGGACACCTCGAGCGCGTCGGTCAGCCACGACCAGCCGACCGCGGGCAGGAAGGGATCCGTGGCCAGTTCGCGGTCGAGCTCCGCGCGCACGTACATGACGAGACGCAGCACGCCGTCCCAGCCGTCCTGGCCGTCCGGGTCGTGCAGCAGCACCAGCCGGCCCGAGGCCAGCACGTCGGCGGGGCCGGACACTTCGCAGCTGACCGCGTACGACCACGGCGCGAGCCGCTGCGGCGGGCGCATCGGCTCCAGCAGCACCTCCCGGCGGGGCCGGACGGACTGCAGCGCCGCGACTGCTTCGCGGAAGAGTTCGGGCACTGGCGTCATCGCGGTCACGCATCGACTTTAGGGCGGGCACGCCCCGTTGCGGGCGCAGGCGCGCCGAGAGAAGGGGCCGCCGGGGCACGTGGCACGATTGCGTGCGATGTCTCCGACCACGCCCTTGCCGCCCTTGCCGCAGCAGACGACCACGTCCGGCCGCCGCGAGCTGCCCGAAGCCCCGTTCCTGGCCGCCGCGCGCGGCGAACGCCCGGCCCGCACGCCCGTCTGGTTCATGCGCCAGGCCGGTCGTTCGCTGCCCGAGTACCGCGCCCTGCGCGAGGGCGTGCCGATGCTCGACGCCTGCTTCGACCCCGAGATGCTCGCCGAGATCACGCTGCAGCCGGTCCGCCGCCACGGCGTCGACGCCGCGATCCTGTTCAGCGACATCGTGGTGCCGCTCAAGGCGGCCGGGGTCGACATCGACATCGTCCCCGGCACCGGCCCGGTGGCCGCCGCGCCGGTGCGCGACCTCGCCGCCGTGAAAGCGCTGCCGGAGCTGGAGACCGACCAGGTCTCGAAGGTCGCCGACGGCGTCCGGCTGCTCGTCGAGCGGCTCGGCGGGACCCCGCTGATCGGCTTCGCCGGCGCGCCGTTCACGCTGGCCAGCTACCTCATCGAGGGCGGCCCGAGCCGCAACCACGAGCACACCAAGGCGCTCATGCACTCCGAGCCGGCGCTGTGGCACGAGCTGGCCGGGCGGCTGGCCGACGTCGCGCTGACGTTCCTGCGGGCGCAGCTCGACGCCGGCGTCGACGCGATCCAGCTGTTCGACTCCTGGGCCGGCGCGCTGTCCGAGCGGGACTACCGCGAGTTCGTCCTGCCGCACTCGGCGAAGGTGCTCGAAGGCATCGCCTCCTACGGCGTGCCGCGGATCCACTTCGGCGTCGGCACGGGCGAGCTCCTCGCCGCGATGCGCGACGCGGGCGCCGACGTCGTCGGCGTCGACTGGCGGATCCCGCTGGACGAGGCGGTGCGGCGCCTCGGCGGGAAGGCGATCGTCCAGGGCAACCTCGACCCGGCGCTGCTGCACGCGTCGTGGCCGGTTCTCGAAGCCGAGGTCCGTCGCATCGTCGAAGAGGGACGCGCGGCCGACGGCCACATCTTCAACCTCGGCCACGGCGTCCTGCCGGGTGTCGACCCGGACGTGCTGACCCGCGTGGCCGGGCTGGTGCACGAGCTGTGAAGCGCGTCGCGGTCGTCGGGGGCGGCGTTTCCGGGCTGACCGCGGCGTACCGGCTGCGGCGGCTGCTCGGCGACGCCTGCGAGATCGTCGTGTTCGAGAAGACCCGGACGCCCGGCGGCAAGCTGCGCACGGTCGAGCTCGCCGGGGTGCCCTACGACGTCGGCGCCGAGGCGTTCCTCGTCCGCCGTCCCGAGATGCTCGCACTGGCCCGCGAGCTGGGGATCGATGTCGTCAACCCGACGAAGGCCCGCGCGAAGATCCACGCCGGCGGCACCGTGACCGGCCTGCCGCCGGGCACGGTGATGGGCGTGCCGTCGTCGGCGGAGTCGGTCGCCGGAGTGCTGTCGGAAGCGGGCCGCCGGGCCGTCGAGGCCGAGGCGTCGCTGCCCGAGCTGAGGCTGCCGGGCGGCGACGTGCCGCTGGGGCCGCTGCTGCGTTCGCGGTTCGGGGACGAGCTCGTCGACCGGCTCGTCGACCCGCTGCTCGGCGGCGTCTACGCGGGCGGTGCCGACGGCCTGGGCCTGCGCGCGACCATGCCGGGCCTGGCGTCGGCGGTGGCCGCGGGCGCGGGCTCGCTGACCGCGGCGGCCGCCGCGCAGCTCCCGGCCAACCCCTCGGCCGCACCGGTGTTCGGCACGGTCCCCGGCGGCCTGGGCACGGTGATCGACCGGCTCACCGAACTCTCCGGCGCCGAGCTGCGGACCGGCCTGCCGGTCTGCGAGATCGAGCGGCACGGCGCCGGCTGGCGGCTGCGCATCGGCGCCGCGCCGACCGCGCACGCCCCGGCGGACAACACCGAGGACGTCGACGCGGTGGTGCTCGCGGTGCCCGCGCCGTCGGCCCGCCGGCTCCTGGCCGACCCGGTGCCGGCGGCCTCGGCGGCGTTCGGCGAGGTGGAGCTGGCGTCGATGGCCGTCGTCGCGCTCGCGCTCCCGCCGGGCACGCGGCTGCCCGAAGCCTCGGGGATCCTCATCGGCCAGGGCGAACGAGACGCTTCCGGCATGCCGTACGCGGCGAAGGCGTTCACGTTCTCTTCGCGGAAGTGGGCGCACCTTTCCACCGGGCCGGTGCTGGTCCGCGGCTCGGTCGGGCGCTTCGGCGAGCTGGGCGCCCTGCAGGCCGACGACGTCGAGCTGGTCCGCGTGGTCCGCGCCGACCTCGCCCGGCTGACCGGCGTGACGGAGGCGCCGATCGAGACGCTGGTGACGCGCTGGGGCGGCGGCCTGCCGCAGTACGGCCCCGGCCACCTCGAGCGCGTCGAGCGGATCGAGAAGGCGGTCGCGGAACTGCCGGGGCTGGCGGTCGCGGGCGCGACCCTGCACGGCGTCGGCCTGCCCGCCTGCGTCGCGACGGCCGAAGCGGCCGCGCACCGCATCGCCGCCCACCTCACCGCGTAGGTCCCGGCCCGCACCTCTCTTCGTGAGTGCTCTCACCCGACCCGTGGCGGCAGTCCGGTCGCCGCGGTGACAGGATGGAGCCATGGCGCGGGTCAACTACAACGAGCTCAACGACACCATCCGCTACACCACCTGGTCGGTCTTCCGGATCGAGCCGGGCAAGCTGGGTGAGGACCGCGGGACGGCCGGCCGCGAGACCACGGAGTACCTCGACGGGCTCGAGGCCAAGGGCGTCGTCGTCCGCGGCGTGTACGACCTGTCCGCCCTGCGCGCCGACGCCGACTTCATGATCTGGTGGCACGCCGAGGAGATCGAGCAGGTCCAGGCCGCCTACGCCGGGTTCCGCCGGACACCGCTCGGCCGCGCGTCGACGCCGGTCTGGAGCCAGACCGCGCTGCACCGCCCCGCCGAGTTCAACAAGAGCCACATCCCGGCGTTCCTGGCCGGGGAAGAGGCCCGCAAGTACATCTGCGTCTATCCCTTCGTGCGGTCCTACGAGTGGTACCTGCTGCCGGACGCCGACCGCCGCAAGATGCTCGCCGACCACGGCAAGGAAGCCCGCGACTACCCGGACGTGCGCGCCAACACCGTCGCGTCGTTCGCCCTCGGCGACTACGAGTGGATCCTCGCCTTCGAGGCCGACGAGCTGCACCGGATCGTCGACCTGATGCGCCACCTGCGCGGCACCGAGGCGCGGTTGCACGTGCGCGAGGAGATCCCGTTCTACACCGGCACGCGCGTGCCGCCCGCCGAGCTCGTCGCGGCGCTCCCGTAGTGCGCGAGGTTGTGGAGGGCGTCTGGCACGCCCTCACCGGAGCGCGGCCGGGCCCCTTCGAGCTGACCGGCGCCGAGGACGTGCTGCCCGGGCCGTACCGGGTGGCGGCGGCCGCCGCGGCTTCCGTGGCCGCGGCCACGTTGGCCGCCGGCGAAATGCTGAAGCTGCGCGAGATCGAGCCGGGCGTAGTCACGGCGGACACGCGGCACGCGGCGGCGGCGTTCCACAGCGAGCAGTTGCTGCGCGTGGACGGCGTCGGCGCCGGGTCGGCCTGGGCGCCGCTGTCGGGCAACTACCGCACGGCCGACGGCTGGGTGCGCCTGCACGCCAACTACCCGCGCCACGAAGCGGCGGTGTGCTGGGGACTCGGCGTGCCCGGGAGCCGCGGCGCGGTCGCGAAGGCGGTCGCCGGACGCAGCGCGCGGGAGGTCGAGCACGCCGTCGTCAGCGCCGGGGGAGCGGCCGCCGAGCTGCGCTCGCCGTCGGACTGGGCCGCGCATCCCCAAGGTGCGGCGGTGGCGTCGCTGCCGCTGGCCGACCTGGGTTCGATCGATGACGCGCCGAAGCGGACGTTGTTCTACTCGGACCGGCCGCTGGGCGGGATCCGGGTGCTGGAGCTGACGCACGTGCTCGCCGGGCCGGTGGCCGGCCGGGTGCTGGCCGCGCACGGCGCCGACGTGCTG
>NZ_NMUL01000040.1 GCF_002234595.1 Amycolatopsis vastitatis | reverse complement strand
TGCAGTCGTTCCGGCCGGGCGCGCTGGAACGCATCGGCTTCGGGCCTTCGGAGCTTGCTGCGCTGCGTCCGGGCCTGGTGATCGCCGACTTGAGCGCGTACGGGTGGGAAGGCCCGTGGGCGCGGCGCCGCGGGTTCGACAGCCTGGTCCAGATGTCCAACGGCATGGCGTGGTCCCCGGACGGGCCGTCCCCGCTGCCGGTCCAGGCGCTGGACCACGCGACGGGCTGGCTCACGGCGGCGGCGGTCATGACGGCGTTGCACCGCCAGGTCACCGACGGCGGCACCTGGCGCGCCCGGCTCTCGCTGGCCGGCACCGGCCGCTGGCTGGATTCCCTGGGCCGCAAGGATCCCGCGGCGGCCGAGGTGGACTACAGCGACCTGATGGAGGACGCGGACAGCGGGTACGGGCGGTTGACCCGGGTCCGGATGGCCGGCGGGTTGCCGGGCGCGGAACCGCACTGGGACTTCGGGACGCGGCTGCCCGGTGTCGACAAACCGACCTGGACTCCCTAGCGCCGCCGAAGGCGGTCGCGCAAGCCCCGCTTCGGCTTCGGCAGGTGGCCGCCCCCGATCAGCCACGTCGCGAACTCGTCCGCGTACGCCCCGGACCGCTCGGTGTCCCGCTTCGGCCGGAAAGCGGTGAACTCCGCGAACAGCGGCCCGAACCGGTCCCCGAGCGTCTCCGCCAGTTCCGGGCGCTGATACGCCAGCACCCGGCCGTGCTTGCGCCGCAGCACGTTCGCTTCGACGCGAAGCCGCGAAGCGTCGAAGCCGGGCGGGACCGGGCCGTCCGCCAGCAGTGCGTGCAGCAGCTCCGCCTGGCGCCGGGCCAGCTCCGGGCGGCTCACGGCGTCACCGCCGCTCGCAGGGCCGCCAGCTCCGCCGCCAGCTCGTCGTCCGGCGGGTAGTCGTCGTCGCGCTCCAGCAACACTCCCGGCGGGTCCGTGCGGCGGCGGAGTTCCGTCAGCAGGGACAGCACCTCCGGCAGCACCGGGTGCGCGTGGGTGTCGTGGTAGACGCCGTCGCGCTCGACGCCGCCCGCCATGTGGACGTACGCCAGCCGCTCCCAGGGGATTCCGTCGAGGAACGCCGCCGGGTCGGTGCCGATGTTGCGGGCGTTGGCGTAGAGGTTCGCGACGTCGATGATGAGCCGGCAGCCGGTCCGCTCGGTCAGCTCGGTGAGGAACTGCTCCTCGGTCAGCTCGGCGTCCGGCCAGTCGAGTACCGCGGCGATGTTCTCCAGCGCGAACGGGACGTCCACGATGGACTGGGCCAGCCGGACGTTCGCCACCAGTACTTCCAGGGCCTCCTTCGTCCGCGGCACCGGCATCAGGTGCCCCGAGTCGAGCCCGCCGGCCCGCACGAAGCACACGTGGTCGCTGACCAGCGGCGCGTCCAGGGCCCGCGCGATCTCCGCGAGGTGCTGGACACGGCCCGTGTCGAGCGGCTCGGCGCCGCCGAGGGACAGCGAGACGGCGTGCGGCAGCACCGGCAGGCCACGACGCCGCAGCGCCACCAGCGTCTCCGGGAGGTGGTCCGCGTGCAGGTTCTCGGCGACGACCTCGACCCAGTCCACCCCCGGCAGGCGTGCGATGGACAGGTCGAGCTCGTGCCGCCAGCCGATCCCGATGCCCAGCTCACCCACCGCAGCCCCCTCCACCGCACGACGAACCACACGAAGAGCCGCTCGAGCACGACGACCCGCTGCTGCACGACGACCCCGACGAGCCACCACCGCCGAACGACGCGGCCGGCGGCATCAGCGCCGCGCTGATCTCCTCGTCCGGGTACATCGCCCAGCCGCCCAGCGCGACCGCGGCCGCCGCGCCGCCGAGCAGCACGCCACCGGCCAGCATCCCGGCCGGGACCGGCCCGGACGCCGCCGCGCGCGCCTGGCCGAGCACGCGGTGGCCCGCGGCCGACGGCTGCCGGGCACCGGTCTTCGTCCGTCGCACCGCGGCGACCACCGTCAGCACGGCCGCGACCAGCACGAGGAAGACCAGGATCCCGACCGGACGGCCGAGCGACATGCCGTTGACCAGCCGTGCGACGCCCAGCACCAGCAAGGCCAGCTGCAGGACCACCCCGAACGTCCTGGCCTGCCGCAACGCGGCGGTGGACGACAGCAGGCCCTGCCGGTCCAGGCTGTCCTCCAAGGCGCGCATCGCCGCGGAACCGCGGACGTGCGCGCGGATGGCCGAGGTCGTCGTCGTCAGCTTCGCCACGTCGAAGACCGCCTGCTCCAGCGGCTCGGACGGCCGGATCCCGGCCTGGCTGACCTGCTTGGAACTGTTCACCCGCAGCCGGCCGCGGTCCACCAGCGCCGCGACCGCCGCGTCGGCCGCCCGGTCGGGACCGCCGGCCAGGTAGGCGAGCTGGTAGACGGTCGGCGGCGGCCCGGGCCGGGCCTGGTCGGCCCGCAGTGCCCGGGCGCCGGCGAGCCTGGACACGACGAGCCGGACCAGCAGCATCGCGCCGAGCAAGACGATGTAGAGGACCACGAAATCCGGTCCGGAAATGCCCCACGGGTCGGTCATCGCCCGTCTCCCCTCAGTGTGTCGCGGTTACCGTAGCTGTGAGACGCAAGCGCTCGCGTCGGCGTTTCAACCGCCGCAGCCTCCGCCGCCACCGCCTCCGCAGCCACCGCCGCCGCCGCACGAGCTGCTTCCGCCACCACCGCAGCCTCCGCCCCCGTAGTAGCCGGCGGCCGCGCCGCCGCCGGCGCTCGCCCAGTGGGTGCTGCGGGGACGGCGGTATACCTGCGCGGCCGCCTGCCGGACGGCCCGGCCGACGGCCAGCCGGACGTCCTTGTCGGGGTGCCCGCCGAGGCCCTGGGACGCGACGGTGCCGGCCGCCCCGGCCGTGAGCGTCCCGGCGCGACGGGCTTTCTCCGCGGCGGCCCGCCCGGCGGCGGTGATCTTGACCTGCGGCCGGTTCGCGGCACCGACTGTGGTGACGATGGCCGCGACGGTGTTCAGCACCAGCAGCAGGATCAGATAGCCGACCGGGTGGCCCGAGGCCGACCCGGCGATCAGCCGGGACACGCCGAGCACGCCCAGCGCCCAGTAGGCCACCGCCGTGGTCGCCCAGACCAGGCGGACCGCCCGGACGTCGGTCAGCAGGCCGCGGGCGGCCAGCCCGGCTTCCAGCCCGGCCACCGAGGAGTGCTGTCCCACGTCGTCGGCCACCCGGGTGACCGAATTCCCGGTTTTGCCGACGTGTACGAGCGCGGCGCGGCCGAGGTCGTCCGGCGCCGTGTCGCGGACGCGATGCAGCTTGCCGGTGCTGTCGATGCGGATGATCTGCCGCTCCAGCAGCGTCGCGACGACGAATTCGCCGAGCCGGTGACGCCCGCCGGTCAGCAGCGCGAATTCCTCGGGTCGCTCTGGCGCGGCTGCGCCGTCCCCCTGTGACAGCCGCCTGGCGCGCATCGCGCCGTACAACGCCACCGCCAGCATCAGGCCCAGGTAGAGACCCGTGAACACCGGTCCGGGAATGCCCCAGGTGTCGGTCATGAGTCCGCCCTCCCTCGTCCGTGTGCGGAGACCACGTTCGAGGAAGGGCGGCCGGTTGCTCCCTTAAGGAGGATTTAGGCTGGCGGTTTTTACGACTCGGGGACCAGCTTCAGCGAGATGGAGTTGATGCAGTACCGCTGGTCGGTCGGGGTCGGGTAGCCCTCGCCCTCGAAGACGTGCCCGAGGTGGCTGTGGCACGAGCCGCAGAGCACCTCGATCCGCTTCATGCCCATGGCGCGGTCCTCGCGCAGCAGCACGGCGTCGGAGTCCGCCGGGTCGAAGAACGACGGCCAGCCGCAGTGGCTCTCGAACTTCGTGTCACTGCGGAACAACTCGGCACCGCACGCGCGGCACTCGTACACGCCGGTCGTCTTGGTGTCGGTGTACTCACCGGTGAATGGCCGCTCGGTCCCAGCCTGGCGGAGCACGGCGTACTCGTCCGGGCTGAGCTGCGCCCGCCATTCCTGTTCGGACTTCACGACGCGCGGGGTAGCGCCGACAACGGGTTTCATACCTTTCACCCGATCCACGTTACGCCGCGAGCCAGGCGAGGGCGTGCACCACGATGTCCCATGCGGCCACGATCACGCCGAGCACGATGAGCACGACGATCAGGGCGGACACCCAGTAGCGCAGCCCGCCGAGGCGGTTGCTGGAGTCGGCGAAGTCGGCGACGCCGTCCAGCGCGGCCTCGATGGTGTAGTTCGGGCCGCAGCGTTCGATGCGGTCGAGGTGCTCGGCGAACGCGCGCGCCTCCGGGTCGTACGGGTCCAGGCCGACCAGATCCTCGTGGAAGCGAGGATTCTGGCCCGGCAGCGAAGCTCCGTCGTCGGCCATACCACCACGGTAGGCCATCCGCGCGCGTCAGCCCACCAGCGGCGCGTTAAGTCTCACTGGCCGGAGGTCGAGGACTGCGGGCCGAGCCTGGTGTCGGCGTCGATGAGCATCTGGCCGCCGACCGTGACGATCCGGTAGCCGTTGCGCTGGCCGTTGACCGTCAGGTTCATGGTGATCGAACCGTCGCTGTTCCCGCCGCCGCTGTCGGCGCGGGCGGTGGTGTAGTTGGGGGCCTTGTTGTTCGCCCAGTAGTCGGTGAAGGCCTGCTCGCTGCCGTACACCTGCTGCGCGGCCGGGGTCAGCTTCGACCAGCCACCCGCGGGGTTGTCGTAGAACGCGGTGAGCGCGCGGCCGGCGGCACCGTAGTCGGTGATCCGGCCTTCCGATGGCGTCTGGCCCAGCTTGCCGGCCGCGTTCGCGGCACTGCTCGAGCTGTTGGTCTTGGACGTGCTCTGGCCCGCGGTGGGCTGGCTGCCCGGTGACTGGCCGGCCTGGTTGTTGGCCGCACCCCCGCCGCCACCCGAGTTCAGCACCAGGAACACGATGACCGCGACCACGACGACCGCGGCGCCGCCCCCGGCGAAGAGTGCGTACTTGCGCTTGTTGTCCGCTTTGGGGGTGTTCGACGAGTACTGGGGTGCCCTGGCCGTCGGCGAGGCCGCGGGCATCGGTCTGGGCGGGGTGTTCGGCGGCGCGGCGGGCGACCGCATCGGCATGAACGCCGCGGTCGGGCGCGGCGGGTTCGACGGCGTCTTGGCCGCGGGGACGGGCGTGCCGACCGGCGGCGACGAGGGCGCCTGGTTCTCGGTCCGCTGCCACGGCGGGCGCTCGCCGCCGTCCGCGGGTGCGGCGGGCTTGCGGCCCGCGCCGCCGGCGAGCAGCGGCGGCGACGCCGTCATGCCGCCCGGCTCGGTCTTGGCCAGCGCGGCCAGCCGTTCGCGGGCCTCGGCCATGCTCGGCCGCTCCGCCGGCTCGCTGCGCAGCAGGCTCATCAGCAGCGCCGTGGCCGCCCCCGCCTGCACCGGGGGGTTGATCTGGCCGTTCGCCGCCGCGTAGAGCAGCGCGAGCTGGTTGGTCGTGTTGCCGTACGGCGTGGTGCCCTCGATCGCCTGGTAGAGGGTCGCGCCGAGGGCGAAGACGTCGGAGCTGGGCACCGGGTCGGCGCCGCGGGCCAGCTCGGGCGCCAGGTAGGCGGGGGTGCCGCCGATCAGGCCGGTCGCCGTCAGCGTCATGTCGCCGGCCGCGCGCGAGATGCCGAAGTCGGTGATCTTCGCGGTGCCGGTCTCGTCGATGAGGATGTTGCCCGGCTTGACGTCGCGGTGCACGATCCCGGCGCGGTGCGCGGCCACCAGCGCGGACGCGACCTGCTCGCCGATCCGGGCGACCCGGCCGAGCGGCAGGGTGCCCTCCTCTGCCAGGATCGTGGAGAGGCTGGGCCCGTTCAGGTACTCCATCACCAGGCAGGGGTCGCCGTTGTGCTCGGCGATGTCGAACACCACGATGGCGTTCGGGTGCTGGAACCGGGCGGCGTTCTTCGCCTCGCGCATCGCGCGCTGGCGCATGTTGTCGCGTTCGGGCTCGGAGACACCCGGCTGCGGGAGGATCTGCTTGATCGCGACGGTGCGTTCGAGGCGCACGTCGGTCGCGCGCCACACCACTCCCATGGCACCGCTACCAATGTGCTCGACGAGGCGGTAGTGCCCCGCGATCAGCTGACCGGTGTCGATGGCGACTGCTCCTGACGAAATTCCCGGTGATGGTGGCCCTGCTCAGCGCGTTTCCGCTTCGCGCACCCGATCGAGTGTAGCGGTCGGCCGGGCGGGAGTTCGCGTCAGCCAGCCGGTCCGGCGGGCTCCGGTTCGGCCGGTGCCCGCTTCTTGAACACCTTGACCAGCCCGATCGCCCCGGCCAGCGCGAACACGCCGTAGCAGGCGAGCAGCGCGGGCGGCGTGTCGCCGGTCAGGGCGTCGCCGAGCACGACCACGGCGACCGTGCCGGGCACGCTCCCGAGCAGCGTACCGGCCAGGTACGGGAAGAGCCGCACGGAGGATACCCCGCAGAGGTAGCTGAACGGCGCGAACGGCACCACCGGGATCAGCCGCAGCGAGGTGATGGCGAGGACACCGCCGTCCGAAAGGCGGTCGTTGACCGTTTTCACCGCAGACCGGTGCAGGTGCCGGGTGACCAGGTCGCGGCCGAGCAGGCGGGCCAGGCCGAAGGACAGGCCGGCCGCGATGGTGGTGGCGACCAGGCCGATCGCGATCCCGGCCGTGGTGCCCACGAGCAGGCCGGCGGCGAGGTTGAACACCGTCCGCGGGATCGGCGCCACGGTGAGCAGCGAGTATGCGACGAGCAGGACGAGCGGGGTCGCGGGACCGGTGGCGGCGGCCCAGGCCCGCAGGTCGGCCGGACCGGGGATCGGCACCAGTACCGCGGCCGCCGCGAAGGCGGCGAGCACGGCGAGCGCGACGATCAGCTTGGTGCGGCCGGACACCCGTTCGAGCCTACCGGCCGAGGAGCGCGATCACCGCTAGCGTGGCCGCATGCCCAAGCACGGTGACCCGGTCGAGTACGAGGTGGGCGGCCGCACGGTCCGCGTCTCGAGCCCGGACAAGGTGTACTTCCCCCAGCGAGGCATCACGAAGCGGCAGGTCGTGGAGCACTACATCGCCGTCGGCGGGCCGCTGCTGCGCGCGATCGGCGAGCGGCCGACCACACTGAAGCGGTACGTCGACGGCGTCGAGGGGGAGTGGTTCTACGCCAAGCGCGTGCCGAAGGGCGCGCCTCCGTGGGTCGAGACGGCCCGGATCACCTTCCCGTCGGGCCGCACGGCCGACGAGGTGTGCCCGACCGAGCCCGCCGTGTTCGCCTGGGCGGCCAACCTGGGCACGTTCGACTTCCACCCGTGGCCGGTGCGCCGCGCGGACGCCGACCACCCCGACGAGCTGCGCATCGACGTCGACCCGCCGGACCGCGCCGGGTTCGCCGACGCGGTCGAGGTCGCACGGGTGGTCCGCGAGGTGCTGGCGGACGCCGGGCTGACCGGCTACCCGAAGACGTCCGGCGGGCGCGGGGTGCACGTGCTGGTGCGGATCCGGCCGGAGTGGGACTTCGTCGCGGTCCGCCACGCGGTGATCGCGCTCGGCCGCGAAGTCGAGCGCCGCATCCCGGACAAGGCGACGGTCTCGTGGTGGAAGGAGGAACGTGCCGGCCGGGTGTTCCTCGACTACAACCAGGCGGCCCGCGACCGGACGGTGGCCTCGGCCTGGTCGGTCCGCGGCACCCCGCGCGCGACGGTGTCCACGCCCCTGACGTGGGACCTGCTGGACGAGGTGGACGCGGACGACTTCGACGTCCTGACGATCCCGGCGTTCCTGGAAGAGCACGGCGACCTCCACGCCGGGATGGACGACGAGCCGTTCGGCCTGGAGACGGCGCTGGAGTGGTACGAACGCGACGCGCGGGACCACGGTCTCGGCGATCTGCCGTACCCGCCCGACTACCCGAAGATGCCGGGCGAGCCGAAGCGGGTCCAGCCGAGCAAAGCGCGTCCGGACTGATCCGGACCCGGCAGGTGTAACAGGAGCCACAGCGCCACCGGAATGCCCGCCCACGCTGCGCCGATTGCCGCAGCCGCAATGCGCGGAGTGATCACGCAAACGCCCGCTGTCGCCTTTCGGGTCACAAATGTTGCACGGCCGCGTTCGTTGTCACGATCATGGTCGTCGACGGCGTAACGTGCCGTTCCGAATCGGCGACTCTCCGGGGCATGCCCGGGGGCGGGTTCGAGGAGGAGGCCCTGCGTGGACGACCTGATCGCATTCCTCGCCGCGCGTGTGGGCGCGCGGCAGGCGTTGATCATGCAGGCCGTCAACAAGGCGAAGGCCGGCGAGACGATGAACCGCGGCGAGACGAAAGTCGCCGTGGAGCAGAAGATCCGCGGGCTGACCGACCTCGAGCTCGACGTCGTCAACCAGATGATCAACGAGATCGAGGCCACCCGGCGGATCCTGCTCGCGCACCGCACGACGGTGTCGGAGAAGGTCCCGGGTTTTCCGCTCTACGGCAGCGAATACTGGTGTGAGACCTGCCACGTGCCCGCCGACGAGGCCGGCTCCAACTGGTGCGTCACGCTGCGCCTGCTGGCCCTGCCCTACGCCGACCACCCGGACTACAGCGAGCGCTGGCGCCCGTAACGGGAATCCCGCCGCGGGCCGCGCGTTGCACCCGGTGTGACGCTGTTTTCCGTGCTCGACCGTTCGCCCGTGCGGCGGGTGGGCGGGCCCGCGCGGGCTCTGCGCGACACCGTCGCCTTCGCCCGTGACATCGAACGGCTGGGCTACCACCGGTTCTGGGTGTCCGAGCACCACGGCGTGCCGGGTGTCGCCGGGTCCGCGCCGACCGTGCTGGCCGCCGCCGTCGCCGGGGCGACCGGCCGCATCCGCGTCGGCACCGGCGGGGTGATGCTGCCGAACCACCGGCCGCTCGTCGTCGCCGAGCAGTTCGGCGTCCTGGAAGCGCTTCACCCCGGCCGGATCGACATGGGGCTGGGCCGGTCGGTCGGCTTCACCGCCGGTGTCCGGGAAGCGCTGGGACACGGCAAGGAGGCCGCCGAGGACTTCGGCGCGCAGATCCGGGAGCTGCTCGGGTTCTTCACCGGAGAACACGCTTTCCCGGGCGTCCACGCCTACCCCGCCGAGGGACTGCGCGTGCCGCCGTTCCTGCTGGCCACCGGGTCCGGCGCGGACCTCGCCGCGGAGCTCGGCCTGCCGCTGGTGATCGCGCCGGTGCGGGGCGAACGGGCCTTGGCCGAGGCCGTGACGCGCTACCGCGAAGGGTTCCGGCCGTCCGAGTGGGCGCGGGAGCCGTACGTCGTGGTGTCGACGGCGATCGCCGTGGCGGACTCGGCGGCGGACGCGCGCCTGCTGCTCGTCTCGGAGGCCTGGGCGACGGTGTATTCGCGCTCCCACGGTGTCTTCCCGCCGCTCTCGCCGCCCGCCGAGATCCTGGCCATGCCGATGACCGGCCGCGAGCGCGCCCGGCTCGAGGAGACCCTGGACGGCCAGATCTCGGGCACCCCGGCCGAGGTGGCGGACCGGGTGGGCTCGCTGGTCTCGGCCACGGGCGCCGACGAAGTCCTCGCGACGACGGCGGCCCACGACCAGTCCGCGCGGCTCGATTCCTTCGCGGCCCTCGCCGAACTAGCCGGTCTGCGCGGGATCGTCGTGAGTGGTATCGCGGGTTAGAACCCGCTTTACCACTTACGAGAGGTATCCTTTTTCCGTGACTGCCGGGTCGGCCTCGAGCCGTGAGCAGACGGGGTACCCGGCTGAGCCGTGACCTCCGGGCGGCCGCGTGGGCCGCCGCCTCCTCGTACGTGTCCGAAGTGATCGGAACGTGCGCGGGAAGGAGGTGAATCGCATGTCCGAGAACAGTTCCTGGCCGCAGTTCGTCGCGGCCAACGCCGAGGGCGGCGTGCTCGACGGCGTCGTGGCGCGGGTGCTGCCGTTCGGCGCTTTCGTCGAAGTGGCCCCGGGGATCCACGGCCTGCTGGTGACCGGCGCCGCCGAGGTGCCGCCCGCCGGGACCCGGCTGCCCGTCCGCATCGAGAGCATTGACGTGGAACGCCGCCGGTTCAGCCTGGTGAAGGCGTGAGCTGACGGGCCGAGGCAGGGCGCCCTGCCTCGGCCCCTCACCCGAGCACGAACGGCAGCCGCGCGGCGAGGGTGCCCAGTTCGGCGGTTTCGGCCTCGGTGGGGGCGCGCCGCCCGGTCGCCACCAGCAGCACGTCTTCGTCGGAGAACGACGACGGGAACGTGGCTCCCGCGATCCGCTCCAGCAGCTGCCGCGTCCGCGCCAGTCCCTCGGCAGGTGGTGAAGCGGCGGACGGCACGTGCGCCACCAGGTCCAAGTGGTGCAGCGTCCACTCCAGCACGTACGCCGAGAGGTAGTCGCCCGCGGTGAGGACCATGTCCTGCGTGCTCACCCGCATTCCCGGGTCGGCCAGGTCGGCCGCGCGGCCCGCCGCGGCGCCGACGTCGTCGAGGTGGAACTTCAGCAGGGCCGGATCCTCGTACGCCGCGGCCAGGCGGACGATCAGCGCGTCCAGCGGGTCGTCGCCCGACGGCGGCTCGTCGCTCACCGCCCAGTACGTGACCGCGTCGTGCGTGAGCGCGGCCGAGGACGGCGTGACCAGCGTGATCAGCACGTCCTGGGCGTCGATGACGAGGTGGCAGACCAGGTCACGGACCAGCCAGCCCCGGCAACCCGACGGCTTCGCGAACTCCTCGTCGGGAAGGGAAGCCACCGCGGCGCGCAACGCCGCCCACGTGCGCGAGAAGAGATCCACGAGCGCGAAGCTAGCAGGGTCAGAGCCTCAGCTGCAGCTGAGTCAACAGGCGCTGAGCGGGGTCGGCGAAGTCCACGTCGGACACTTCGGTGGCGCGCCGGACCCGGTAGCGCACCGTGTTCGGGTGGAGGTTCAGCGCCCGCGCCGCCGCCCGGACGTCGCCGAAGGCGTCCAGCCAGGCCAGGACCGCCGGCACCAGGATCCCGCCGTGTTCGGCGTCGTGCTCCACGAGCGACGTGAGCCGCGGGTCGCGGATGCGGGGCTGCCCGCTCAGGTACGCCAGCACCTCCGACAGCAGCACCTCGGCGCGGACGTCGGCCAGCGAGGCGACGTCGGCTGGCCAGTGCCCGCGCGCCATCGCCGCCAGGACCCGGTCGGCGTCGCCACGGGACGCGGCCGCGTCCGAAAGCCGGGGCACGATGCCGCCGAGGGCCGCTCGCACCGGGACGTCCAGGTGACGGCGGGCGGTGGCGGTAATTTCGCGAGCCAGCGCCAGCACCGCCGCGTCGGAGTGCTCCGGCAGGTCCGGCAGCAGCGCGTAGACGCGGCCGCCGATCACGCTCACCAGCGCGCTGCGCCGGTACGCCGCCGTGTGGACGGCGATCAGGTGGACCAGCTCGGCGCGCCGTAGCTGCCGGTTGTCCGATCGTTCCAAGGAAAACGCCAGCACCTGCGCCGGCCGCGAAGGGTCCGCGCCGATGTCGTCCGCGACGGACTCCGCGTCGAGCCGTCCCTCCAGCAGGCTGGCCAGGAGGTCTTCCCGCAGCCGCAGCTCCGGGCTCGGCAGCGTCCGGGCGCGGATCAGCTGCGGCGCCAGGGCACGGCTCGCGCCGAGCAGCGCCGTCTCGGCCCGTTCGGTGAGCGGCTGGGCGCCCTCCTGGACCCAGATCGTCCCGAGCGGCTGCTTGCCCGCGTGGATGCCCGCCGCGATGCGGCGGCGGATGCCCAGCTCGGGCCGCTCGTCGACCCGGACGATCCCTTCGCCGGCGCGAAGCCGCTGGTAGACGCCCCATTCGCGGAGCATCGCGAGGTAGCGCTCGGGGCCTTCGCGACCGAGGATCGACAGCCGCCGCAGCTCGTCGACCTCGTCGCCCGCCCGCGAATACGCGAGCACCCGGTTGGCGGTGTCCTCGATGCTGACCAGGCCGCCGGTGAGCGTCGCGATCGTCTGGGCCAGGGCGAACAGGTCTCCCAGCACCTCGCCGCTGGCCGCTTCACCGCCCGCGCGGGCTGCTTCGACGACGCCGCGCGCCAGGGACTCCACCTGCTCCCAGCGTGCTTCGGCGCCGACGGTGAGCAGCGCGACGCCCGCGTCGGCGGCGACGTCGGCGCCCGTCGCCCCCTTGACCGCCACCGCGGCCGCGCCGCCGCGCCCGGCCGCGCGGATGGCCGGCGCCGCCGCCCGGCCGCGCGCGCCGATCACCAGCACCAGGTCGCCGGGCGAGGTCTCCAGGGGGTCTTCGGGGTCGAGGATCACGACGTCGGTGACTCCGACGCCCAGGCCGTGCGGCGCCACGACGACCTCGACGAGCGGCTCGCCGAGGGTCGCCAGCACGTGGCGCAGCGACGTCACGGTGTTGTCCGATTGGCCAAGCTCATACGGTCGATTTTAGCCGTTCGGACAAGCCGCCGGAGTGTGTCCGGAGTTACCGTTCGGGGCATCAAGAGGTAGTGAGCGCTGAGCCGAGGAGCCGCCGTGGACGCCGTGACCCAGACCCCCGCCCCGACGAACGAGCCGGTGCTCACCTACGCGCCGGGCAGCGCCGAGCGCGCCGAGCTCGAGGGTGCGCTCAAGCGGCTGGGCCAGGCGGAACCGGTCGACCTGACCGTCACCGTCGGCGGTGAGCAGCGTCCCGGCGGCGGCGAGCGGATCGACGTCGTCCAGCCGCACAACCACGCGCACGTCCTCGGCACCATCCACAGCGCCACCCAGCAGGACGCCACCGACGCCATCGCGGCCGCCGCGAAGGCCGCCCCGGAGTGGCGTTCGCTGTCCTACGACGACCGCGCCGCGATCCTGCTGCGCGCCGCCGACCTGCTCACCGGCAAGTGGCGTGCCACGCTGAACGCCGCCACCATGCTCGGCCAGTCCAAGACCGCGACCCAGGCCGAGATCGACGCCGCCTGCGAGCTCGCCGACTTCTGGCGCTTCAACGTCGAGTTCGGCCGCCGCATCCTCGCCGAGCAGCCGATCAGCTCGCCCGGTGTGTGGAACCGGATGGAGCACCGGCCCCTGGAGGGCTTCGTCTACGCGATCACGCCGTTCAACTTCACCGCGATCGCCGGCAACCTGCCGACCGCGCCCGCGTTGATGGGCAACACCGTGCTGTGGAAGCCGTCGCCGACGCAGTCGTTCGCCGCGCACCTGACCATGCGGCTGCTCGAAGAGGCGGGCATGCCGCCGGGCGTGATCAACCTGCTGCCGGGCGACGGCAAGGCAGTCTCCGAGGTCGCCTTGACCCACCGCGACCTGGCCGGCATCCACTTCACCGGTTCGACCGCGACGTTCCAGCACCTGTGGGGCACGGTCGGCGCGAACATCGCGGGCTACCGCGGCTACCCGCGGCTGGTCGGCGAGACCGGCGGCAAGGACTTCGTGCTCGCGCACCCCTCCGCCGACGTCGACGTCCTGCGCACCGCCCTGGTCCGCGGCGCCTTCGAATACCAGGGCCAGAAGTGCTCCGCCGCTTCGCGCGCGTACATCCCGCGCAGCGTCTGGAACGAGCTGAAGGACGGCCTGATCGCCGAAACCGAGGCGCTGTCCTACGGCGACGTCACCGACCTGTCGCACTTCGGCGGCGCGGTGATCGACCGGCGCGCGTTCGCGAAGCACTCTGACCTCTTCGACCGCGTGAAGAACGACGCCTCGGTGGAGGTCCTCACCGGCGGCACGGCCGACGACAGCGTCGGCTACTTCGTGCAGCCGACGATCCTGGTGTCGGACAACCCGAAGCACGAGATCTTCTCGACCGAGTACTTCGGCCCGATCCTCTCGGTGTACGTCTACGAGGACGGCGGCTTCGACGACGTCCTGAAGCTCATCGACGAGTCCGCCGCTTACGCGCTGACCGGCGCGGTGATCGCGAACGACCGCACCGCTGTCGCGAAGGCGGCCGAGGCGCTGAAGTTCTCCGCGGGCAACTTCTACGTCAACGACAAGCCGACCGGCGCGGTCGTCGGCCAGCAGCCGTTCGGCGGGGCGCGCGCCTCCGGCACCAACGACAAGGCGGGCTCGATCTTCAACCTGCTCCGCTGGACGAGCCCCCGCTCGGTCAAGGAGACCTTCGTGCCGCCGACCAGCGTTCGCTACCCGCACCAGGGCTGAGGAGGACGTCATGCTGCGTGCCCCGTTGCTCGCCGCCGCCCGGTCGAAGGGCATCCGGCGGCTCGTCGAGGCGGTGCCCGCCACGCGCTCCGTGGTGCGCCGGTTCGTGGCCGGGTCCGAGACCGCCGACGCCGTCCGCGTGGCGCGGGAACTGGCCGCGGACGGCCGCCGGATCACCCTCGACCACCTCGGGGAGGACACCACCGACGCCACGCAGGCGGCGGCGACCGTGACGGCCTACGAAGCCGTGCTGACCGCGCTGGCCGCGGAAGGCCTGGCCGAGGGGGCGGACGTCTCGGTGAAGCTGTCGGCGGTCGGGCAGTTCCTGCCGTCGAACGGCGAGGACGTCGCCTTGGAGAACGCGCGGAAGATCTGCGCGGCGGCCGAGGCGGTCGGCGCCACCGTGACGCTGGACATGGAGGACCACACCACCACGGACTCGACCCTCGGCATCCTGCGCGAGCTGCGCGGCGAGTACCCGTGGGTGGGCGCCGTGCTGCAGGCCTACCTTCGGCGCACCGAGCAGGACTGCCGGGAACTTTCGGGCCCGGGGTCGCGCGTACGGCTGTGCAAGGGCGCGTACGCCGAGCCGGAGTCGGTGGCGTTCCCGGAGAAGTCCGAAGTGGACAAGTCCTACGTCCGCTGCCTGCGCGTCCTGATGGCGGGTTCCGGGTATCCGATGGTGGCTTCGCACGACCCGCGGATGATCGAGATCGCGGCCGCGCTCGCCGAGGAGAACGGGCGCACGGACGACGACCACGAGTTCCAGATGCTCTACGGCATCCGGCCGGAGGAGCAGCGGCGGATCGCGGCGTCGGGCGCTCGCATGCGCGTCTACGTGCCCTACGGCGACGAGTGGTACGGCTACTTCATGCGCCGCCTGGCCGAGCGCCCGGCGAACCTGGCGTTCTTCCTGCGCGCGCTCGCGACCCGATCCTGAACATGACGAAGGCCGCCCCGCGAGGCGGCCTTCGTCATGTGGTGGTGGTCAGGCCTGTTCGGCCTCGGCTTCGGCGGCCTTGCGCTTGACCTCGTCCATGTCGACCTCGCGAGCCTGCTTGATCAGCTCTTCGAGGGCGGGCTCGGGCAGCGCGCCGGGCTGGGCGTAGATCAGCGTCTTGTCCCGGATGATGGCCAGCGTCGGGATGGAGCGGACGTCGAAGGCGGCGGCGAGCTGCTGCTGCGCTTCGGTGTCGACGCTCGCGAACACGAGGTCGTCGTGCTTCTCGGACGCCTTCTCGTAGACCGGCGCGAACTGGCGGCACGGCCCGCACCAGCTCGCCCAGAAGTCGATCAGGACGAACTCGTTGTCGTTTACCGTCTGGTCGAAGTTCTCGGCGGTCAGCTCAACGGTGCTCATGCCCTGGTCAACGACGTGGGCGCGGCGGGAATTCCCGGGGCCGGGGTAGCGTCTCACCGCGAGCAACCGTGAAGAGGAGGAACAGATGGCCGACGGCGAGATCCTGGGCCGGATCGACGAGCTGATCGCGGAGGAGCACGAGCTGCGGTCGCGCTCGGTCGGCGTGGGGCTGAGCGGGACCGACCGCGACCGGCTCACCGCGGTCGAGCAGCAGCTCGACCAGTGCTGGGACCTGCTCCGGCAGCGGCGCGCGAAAACGGAGTTCCACGAGAACCCCGACGACGCGGCCGCCCGCCCGGTCTCCGAGGTCGAGTCCTACCGCCAGTGAGCCCGGCTTCGCGGCCGCCCGTCGAGGGCGGCCGCGAAAAACCTTCCGCGGCGATGTCGAGAACCCGCAACCGGCTCCGTCCCCGGGGTGAGAGCGGCCAGAATGGGTCGCCGGACACCGAGGGAGAACCACCATGGCCAAGTACCTGCTGCTCAAGCACTACCGCGGCGCCCCGGCCCCGGAGAACTGCGACAAGCCCATGGACCAGTGGACGCCGGAGGAGATCTCGGCCCACATCCAGTACATGCGCGACTTCGCGGCCAAGCTGGAGACGACCGGCGAGTTCGTCGACGCCCAGGCCGTGGCGCCCGAGGGGACGTTCGTCCGCTACGACGGCGAGGGCCGCCCGCCGGTCACCGACGGCCCGTTCGCCGAGACCAAGGACCTCATCGCCGGCTGGATGGTGATCGACGTCGACAGCTACGAGCGGGCGCTCCAGCTGGCCGGCGAGCTGTCGGCCGCACCGGGGCCGAACGGGGAGCCGATCCACGAGTGGCTCGAGCTGCGCCCGTTCCTGGCCATGCCGTCGACCGTCACGGAATAGGGCGCGTGGACGAAACCCTGCTCCGCAGCCTCACGCCGGGCGTCCTGACGATCCTCGTCCGCCGCGGAGCCGACTTCGCGGCGGCCGAGGACGCCGTCCAGGACGCGCTGGTCGAGGCGCTGCGCGCGTGGCAAGCCGACCCTCCGCGTGACCCCAAGGGCTGGCTGGTCACGGTGGCCTGGCGCAAGTTCCTGGACGCGACCCGGGCGGACACCGCGCGCCGCCGGCGTGAAGACGTCGTCGACGCGGAGGTGCCGCCCGGGCCCGCGGCCACGGTGGACGACACGCTCCAGCTCTACTTCCTGTGCGCCCACCCGTCGCTGACGCCGTCGTCGGCGGTCGCGCTCACGCTGCGTGCCGTCGGCGGGCTGACCACCCGCCAGATCGCCGAGGCGTACCTGGTGCCCGAGGCGACCATGGCGCAGCGCATCAGCCGGGCCAAGCGGACCGTGTCGGGGGTGCGGTTCGAGCAGCCGGGCGACGTCGCCACCGTGCTGCGTGTCCTCTACCTGGTCTTCAACGAGGGGTACTCCGGGGACGTCGACCTCGCGGCCGAGGCCATCCGGCTCACCCGGCAGCTCGCGGCGGCGATCGACCACCCCGAGGTGGCGGGACTGCTCGCCCTCATGCTGCTGCACCACGCGCGGCGCGCCACGCGGACCGGGCCCGACGGCCGGCTCGTCCCGCTGGCCGACCAGGACCGGTCCCGGTGGGACACCGCGCTGATCGCCGAGGGCGTCGAGATCCTGCAGGCGGCGCTGGCCCGCGACCGGCTGGGCGAGTTCCAGGCCCAGGCCGCCATCGCGGCCCTGCACGCCGACGCGCCCGACGCCGCGGAGACCGACTGGGTGCAGATCGTCGAGTGGTACGACGAGCTCGCGCGGCTGACCGGCAGCCCGGTGGTGCGGCTCAACCGCGCGGTGGCGGTCGGCGAGGCCGACGGCCCGCGGGCCGGCCTGGCGGCGCTCGCGGAACTGGACGAAACCCTGCCCCGCTACGCGGCGGTGGCCGCCTACCTCCACGAGCGCGACGGCGACCTGGCGACGGCAGCGAAGCTGTACGCCGAAGCGGCGAAGAAAGCGTCCAGCCTCGCCGAGGTCGACCACCTGACCCGCCAGGCCGCCCGCCTCAACACCCGCCACCCCGGACCGGCGTGATCGAGAAGCCGACACGCGTGATTGGAGAGTCGACACGCGTGATTGGAGAGTCGACACGCGTGATTGGGGAGTCGACACGGCTTTGAGTCGGTGTCGACCCTCCAATCACGGGAGATGACCCGGCAATCACGCGTGCTGACGCTTCGATCACGTTGTTCAGGCGGGGCAGAGGGTGCCGTCGGCCGGGATCTTGCCGTCCACCAGGAAGGCGCGGGCCGCTTCGGTGACGCAGGAGGAGACGCCGATCGCGCCGTGGCCCGCGCCCTGCCACGTGATCGTCACCGCCGAGGGCATCTGGTCGGCGGCGCGGGTGCTGCCCACCTGGGGCGTGACCGGGTCGGCCGCGGTCGCCGCGACCAGGATCGGCGGGGCGCCCGGCGCGCCCGCCGCCGGCAGCGGTTCGGTGCGCACCGGCCACGGGCCGCACCAGGCCAGCTGCTGGGCGACGACCGTGCCGAACTGCGGGTACTTGGCGCGCATCCCGGCCGCGACCTGGTCGAGCTGGTCGGCCGAGAGACGCGTCTGGCTGTCGTTGCAGCGGGTCGCGATGGCCGCGTCGATCCGCGACGGCTGGGCGCGCGTGTCGTGCAGCACCGGCGCGGCGAACGCGGCGAGCGGGGCGACGTTGCCGGCGCGGGCGGCGGCGATCGCGTCGGCCAGCTCCGGCCACCGCGCGCGCTGCGCGAGCCCCGAATAGACGGCGAACATCGCGATCCCGGGGCCGAACGGGACGCCGTCTTCCGTCGTGGTCAGCGCGTGCCGGAGCTGGGCGGGGAGCGCGGCCAGCGCGGCCTTCGGGTCGCCGAGCGCGCAGTGGCGGGCCGCGCAGTCCGCGGCGAAAGCGTCCCATGTGGACTGAGCGCCGGCGGCGACGGCGTCGAGGACCGCGGCCATGTCCGCCCCCGGGTCGGGGATGCCGTCGAGCACCATCCGCCCGACCTGCGCGGGGAAACGCACCGCGTACTCGGACAGGACCTTGGAGCCGTCGCCGTGGCCGATCGCGTCGAGCCGGTCCACGCCCAGCTGCTTGCGCAGCTCGTCGAGGTCGCCGGCGCCGCGCCAGCTGTCCAGCGCGGTCTGGGAGTCGTCCAGCTCGATGGCGCACTGCTGGCCGGCCTTGCGGGCCGCGTCCAGGACGTCCTGCAGGCCGCCTTGCGCCGGGTCGGCGTCGATGAGACCGGGCCGGACGTCGGCGGGCACGCACTGGGCGGCGCCGGAGAGCCCGGTGCCGCGCCGGTCCAGGCCGATGAGCGAGAACTTCTCCAGGAACGCCGGCGGCAGCGTCGCGGCCAGCCGCGCGGCGTACACGGTGCCCGGGTCGCCGTCGACGTCGTTCACCACGACCAGCGGCACCGGACCGTTGCCGACCTTCAGCGCCAGCAGCCGCATCACCGACCGCCGCGGCTCGCCGGGGGCGTCGAGCGGCGTGGTGACGCGGGCGCACGTGAAGTGCAGGCTGTCCGGGACGCCGGGGGTGCCGATCCGCTGGCGGGTGTCGTCGTCGCAGTCGGCCCACTTCAGCGTCGGCGACTGCGGTTCGGCCAGCGGCGGCAGGGGCACCCCGGGTGACGCGGGAGGCGTGCTGCCGGTCGTCTTGCCGTCGTTCTCGACCAGCGCCGGGCGGACCGACGGCCCCGCGGCGCAGCCCGCGGCGGAGGCCAGGGCGAGCAGCGCGGCCAGGAGACGGGTACGGCGGCGGCGCACGGGCAGGGTCCTCACGTCGATCAAGGGTTCGGTCAAGACAGGCCGAGCTTCGCACGGCCGGTGTGGGACGAGGGTTAGCGGGTCCGGACCACCTGGCCGCGGAAAACGGCGTCGAGGTCGTAGCGCGCGGGCTCGTCCAGCTGGCTGTAGTCACACGACGCGGGCTCGCGGTCCGGCCGCCACCGCACGAACCGCGCGTTGTGCCGGAACCGCGACGGCATGCCGCCCTCGGTGTTCTCGTAAGCGACCTCGACGACGCGCTCGGGGCGCAGCGGAACCCATTCGTGCTCGGTGGCGCGCCAGCGGGTGATGCCACCCGGGATCCGCTGGGCCTCGCCGGTGGCCCGGCCGCCCCACGGGTGGTCCTCGCCGTCGGTGACCAGCGGCGCGAGCTCTTCGGCCAGCTCGCGGCGGCGCTCCTTGGGGAACGACCCGACGGTGCCGACGTGGTGCAGCACGCCCTTCTCGTCGTGCAGGCCGAGCAGGAAGGACCCGACGAGGTCGCCCGGTCCGCCGTCGACGTGCCAGCGCAGCCCGGCGAGCACGCAGTCCGCGGTGCGGAGGTGCTTGTACTTCACCATCACGCGTTTGCCGGGCGTGTAGGGCTCGTCCAGCGGCTTGCCGATGACGCCGTCGAGGCCGGCGCCCTCGAACAGCTCGAACCAGTGCCGCGCGGTGCCGGGGTCGGTGGTGGCCGG
The DNA here is from genome assembly GCF_002234595.1 of Amycolatopsis vastitatis. Classification (GTDB taxonomy): domain Bacteria; phylum Actinomycetota; class Actinomycetes; order Mycobacteriales; family Pseudonocardiaceae; genus Amycolatopsis; species Amycolatopsis vastitatis. Next base: position 131,008 of record NZ_NMUL01000040.1, on the reverse strand, counting down.
GGTGAGCGGGAACCGGTCGCCGGCCAGCTCGACGAGCCGTTCGCGGCGCACGGACGTCGGTTCGTCGAGCAGGGACTCGTCGCCGAGCGCGAGGACGTCGAAGGCGACGAACTCGGCGGGCTGCTCGGCGGCCAGCAGCGTGATCCGGCTTTCGGCCGGGTGGATCCGCTCGGTGAGCGCGTCGAAGTCCAGCCGCCCGCCGCGGGCGACGACGAGCTCGCCGTCGAGCACGACCCGCGGCGGCAGGACCTCCAGCAGCCGGGCGACGGCCTCGGGGAAGTACCGGTTGAGCGGCTTTTCCGCGCGCGACTGCAGGTACAGCTCGTCGCCGTCGCGGAAGACGATGCAGCGGAAGCCGTCCCACTTCGGTTCGAACAGCAGGCCGCCGGAGTCCGGGATGGCCTTCGCGGGCTTGGCGAGCATCGGCTTCAGCGGCGGCTGCAGCGGTAAGGGCATGCCCGCATTCTGCGGAATCCCGCCGCCCGGCGCACGTGTTTCGCCAGGTTCGGGCGAGCCGTCATCCGCGCGACGTCGTTCTCGACCGGGCCAGCTCGGCGAGCACCGCCACTCTCGCCCGGTGCAGCCGGGAACGCAGGGCGCCGACGTTCACGTCGAGCATTTCGGCGACTTCTTCGTAGCTCAGCCCTTCCAGCTCGCGCAGCACGAGCGGCACGCGCTGGGACAGCTCCAGCCTGCCGATCGCCCGCAGCACCGCGGCGACCTCTTCGGCCCGCACCACGCGGCCCTCGGGGCCCGGCACGGCGAACGACGGGCTGTCCAAACCGGACTCCCGGTCCGGCGCGTCCAGCGAGACCGTCGGACGGCGCCGGCGCAGCAGGGCCAGCGCGCTGTTGGTGACGACGCGGTGGAGCCAGGTCGACACGGCGGCCTCCTGCCGGAAGCCGGCGAGGGCACGCCACGCCGCGAGCCACGAGTCCTGCACGACGTCCTCGGCCTCGGCCGCGCAGCCGGTGATCCGCAGCGCGACCCGGTACATCCGGGGCGAGTGCCGCAAGACCAGCGCACCGAACGCCGTGTCGTCGCCGCCCGCGGCCCGTTCGAGCAGGTCGGCGTCGTCGGTCACCCGGCGGCCCGGCGGTAGCGCAGGAGCGTGAAGCCGTCCTCGACGAGGATCGACGCCAGGGCGAGCCGTCGCGGCACGGCCGCGATCCGTCCCGCCCGCCCGGCCGCGATCCGGCCCGCCTGCCCGGCCACGAGCAGCGGCGCGACGGTGAGGCACAGCTGGTCGACCAGGTCGGCTTCGATCAGCCGGGCGAAGAGGCCGGGGCCGCCTTCGCAGTCGATGCGGCGCAGGCCGCGGGCGGCGAGCAGGTCCAGCGCGCGGGGCAGGTCGACGTCGTCGCGGCCCGCCCGGAGCACCTCCGCCCCGGCGGCTTCGAGGGCGCGCGTGTCCGCGGTGTCCGTGGTGACCACGATCGGGGGAACGGCGGTTTCGGTGAACAGCCGGGACGCGGGATCGAGGTCCGCGGTGCGCGTCACGACGGCGATCGGCGGGACTCCTGCGAACCCGAGCCGGCGACGGCGCTCCAGCCGCTTCGCGCCCGCGACGACCCCGCGGTAGTTCTCGGCGCGGGCGGTCCCGGCGCCGACCAGGACGACGTCGGCGAGGTCCCGGCCGAGGAGGAAGACCGCCCGGTCGGCGGCGTGCGACAGCGCCGCCGACGTCGTGTCGACCTCGACGGCACCGTCGGCGGACGCGACGAAGTTCACCTGCACCCAGGGCCGGTCCAGCTCCGCCGGGTAGGCGTAGATCTCTTCGAGGTCCGCACCCGTCAGTTCGCCCGTCGCCTGGGGCCACACACTCCGCACGTTGATCATCCCAGCATGGGCGTGAAACACGTCTCTACCGGGGGATATGCCCGCTCACCGGTACCCGGGGCGCGGATAGGCTCTGCGACCATGCCCGCGCACCTGACCGACCGCCGTCCCGAGCTGTCCGCCGACGAGCTGATCGGCGCGCTGGTGCCGCCGCCGCGCTTCGGCGCCGTCCGGTTCGAGACGTACCTCCCGAACCCGGACGAGCCCAGCCAGGCCGCCGCGGTCGAGGCCTGCTCGGCGTTCGCGGCGAAGATCGGCGCGCGCCGCGAGAAGAAGCGCTTCAGGCTCTTCGGCGGTTCGCCCGAGCCGTCCGGGCCGATGGGGCTCTACCTCGACGGCGGGTTCGGCGTCGGCAAGACCCACCTGCTCGCCTCGACGTGGCACGCGGCGCCGTCGCCCAAGGCGTACGGCACGTTCGTCGAGCTGACCCACCTGGTCGGCGCGCTGGGCTTCGCCGAAGCCGTGCGGCGGCTGTCGGAGCACCGGATGCTGGCGATCGACGAGTTCGAGCTGGACGACCCGGGCGACACCACGCTGGTCACGCGGCTGCTGCAGGAGCTGATGGACGCCGGGGTCCACATCGCGGCGACGTCGAACACGCTGCCGGAGAAGCTGGGCGAGGGCCGGTTCGCCGCCGAGGACTTCCTGCGCGAGATCCAGTCGCTGTCGGCCCGGTTCGGCGTGGTGCGCGTCGACGGCCCGGACTACCGCCACCGCGGCCTGCCGGACGCGCCGCCGCCGGTTTCCCCCGCGGAACTGGAGTCGTCCGTCTCCGCGCACGAAGGGTCCACTGTGGACGACTTCGACGCGCTGTGCGCGCACCTGGCTTCGCTGCACCCGTCGCGCTACGGGCGGCTGCTGGACGGCGTCTCCCGGGTGCACCTGCGCGGCGTCCACCCGGCCCCGGACCAGAACGTGGCCCTGCGGCTGGTCGCCTTCGCCGACCGGCTCTACGACCGGGCCATCCCGGTGGTGGTCTCGGGCGAGCCGCTGCCGTCGCTGTTCACCGAGGAGATGGTCGAGGGCGGCTACCGCAAGAAGTACCTGCGCGCGGTCAGCCGCTTGACGGCACTGGCTCGCGACGCCGCGCCGGCCAGATGAGCAGGACGACGGCGACCGCGAAGAGCGTTCCGCCCGCGACGTCGGTCAGGTAGTGGTAGCCCATCCCGACCAGCCCGGCCGTCGCGGCCAGCAGGGCCACCGCCGACAGCACCACCACGACCACCCGGCGCGTGACGAGGACGAGCACCGTCAGCACCGCCACCAGGCTCACCGTGTGGCCGCTGGGGTAGACCAGCGTGCCGTTCTTCCACCGGTCGTACAGCGGCTTGAGCAGCCAGCCCGTCAGCAGGATCGCCAGGACCGGCACGGCGAGCGCGAGGACGGCCTCCCGTCGCCGTCCGGCGCGCAGGCACAGGACGACGGCCAGCAGGCCCAGCGCGAGCACCACGTACGGCTCGGTCGGGATGACCAGCGCCCGCAGCACGCCCGGGCTCAGGTGCGCCACCGCTCCGGCGAAGGCGCTGTCGACGGTGCCGGGCGTCGTCCCGCCGGCGAACGGCAGGCCCAGCAGCAGCGCGAGCAGGCCGCAGACCACGGCGGGCACCCGGATCGTCCTCACCCCCGCGAGGGTAATCGCGCCCCCGGACCGCGGCGGGCACGGCGGGTGCGCCACGATGCGGGGGAGCGACTTGGGAGGAGCGGATGCGGGTCACAGTCGTCGGGGCCGGGATCATCGGGCTGAGCAGCGCGTACCGGCTGGCCGAAGCGGGGCACGACGTCACGGTCGTGGCGGCGGGCCCGCCGGGCGAGTCGACGTCGGCCGTTGCCGGCGGGGTGGTGTATCCGCCGGTGAAGCGGCCGGACGAGCGGATCGTGCGGTGGACCGCGGCCGGCCTCGCCGTGCTGCGCGGGCAGGACGCGCCGGGTGTGCGGTTCCGCCGCGGCCGGGTCCTGCTCGCGGCGGGCGATCCGGACCCGCAGTGGCTCACGGCGGTGGACGACGCGGCCCGCGACGGCGACCGCGTGGAGTTCACGACGGCGGTGGTCGACACGCCGGTGTACCTGGCCTGGCTCCTCGAGCGGGTCGGCGCGCTCGGCGTCCGGGTCGAGTACCGGCCCGTGACGTCGCTGTCCGGGTTCGACGCCGACGTGGTGGTCAACGCGGCGGGCCTCGGCGCGGGGCCGCTGGCGGGCGACGACGCGATGGTGCCGGTCGGCGGCCAGGTCGTGCACCTCGCCGACCCGGGCCTGACGGAGTTCGTCGTCGACGAGACGGGCCCGGGCGTGACCTACGTCATCCCGCACGGCACCCACGTCGTGTGCGGCGGCACGGAGGAGCCGGGCCGCGGCGACACCGACCCGAACCCGGCGGTGACCGCGGACATCCTGCGCCGCTGCCGCGAACTCGAACCGCGGCTGGCCCGGGCGGAGGTGCTGCGGTCGCTCGTCGGCCTGCGCCCGTTCCGCCGCGAGGTGCGGCTGGAACGAGCGGGCGAAGTGGTGCACTGCTACGGCCACGGCGGCGCGGGGATCACCCTGGCCTGGGGCTGCGCGGCGGATGTGGCAGCCCTCGTGGCGGGGTCGTGAGTGCGTAACAGTGTTCTAACACTGTTACGCACTCACGACCCTCACGGCTGGATGAGCTCCGTGATGCCACGCTGCTTCAGGTAGTTCGCGTCCGAAGCGCGGCTCTGCAGCACGAACGCCACCCGCTTCCCTTCGGCGGCCAGCTTGAAGAACCGGTCGTTGCCCCAGGTCGGGAACAGGTCCGGCACCACGATCGCCGTCGTGCGCGGTTCGGGTGCCGGCGGGGTCCGGTCGAACTCCGCGACCAGGTTCTTCAGCGCCTGGCCGGCGGGCTTCAGCTTGCGGTCGTTCGTGTACAGCCCCAGGTCGTACTCCAGGGGGTTGAGGTTCGGGACCAGCGCGGGGTTGACGTCGTGGGAGCACCACCACGTGAAGCCGAGTGTGTGGGCGCAGGACGCCGCGTTGCGGATCGAGCGGGCCAGCCACTCGCCGTACTGCGGGCGGGTCGCGTCGCTGAAGTGGATCGACGGCGCCGCGCCGTCCTCCTGGATCCAGACCCGGCGCGCCGGGTCCGTCGCGTACGCCTGCGCCACCTGGATCAGCCGTTCCGCGTTGTGCGTGGCGAGTGCGCCGAGCGGGTCCGTCTTCAGGGTGCCGAGGAACGACGTCCACGGGTGGATCGCCACCACGTTCCCCGCGTCCGCCAGGCCGGGGCGGGTGAAGTAGGTGCCGTTGTCCCACGGCGCGCGGTCGCAGCCGACCGTGTGCGCTTTGCCAGGGGCGACGCTTTCGGCGGTGGAACACAATGTGCGCGCCCACGCGTCGGCCTGTGCCTGGGTGACGAACAGCCCGGCGTAGGAGTCCCAGTAGTAGTACGGCTCGTTCGACAGGTCGAAGCCGAGGAACCGCGGGTGCTTCCCGATCCGCGCCGCCAGGGCCGTCAGCAGCGCGCGCTGCGCGTCGAGGGCCGCCGGGTCGGTGAACCAGTTGACCGGCTTCGGCGTGGTCTGCAGCCAGTTCGGCGTCCAGTAGCGGGCCGAGATGTGGCCGTTGAACACCGTGACCTCGACGTCCAGCCCGGCCGCGCCCGCCAGGTCCAGGAACCGGCTCAGCCGGTCGTGCTTCTCACCGCTGATCAGGCGCGGTTCGGGCTGGAAGGCCGACCACAGCAGCATGATCCGGATGTGGTCGAGCCCCAGCGCGGCGATGTCGTCGAGGTCGCGGCGCAGGTCGTTCTCGCGCCAGTCCTCCCACATGTGGAACCAGCGCGTCGACGGCGTGTAGTTGACGCCCAGCCGGAACGCCCGCCTGCTGGTTGTCGCGGCAGACGCCAGAGCGGGTGCCGCGGTGGCCGCCAGCGCCGTCGCGACCGCTCCCGTGAGCACCGACCGCCGCCTGAGATCCGCCACACTGCCTCCCTCGCCGTCAACCGTTCACGAACGTCTAGCACGGCGGGGAATTCGATCTCCAGGGTTGACCGGCAACCTGTCCGGTCAGCTACGGGAGAAGGCGGCGTGGTCGGCCTCCGTCCGGTCGGCATAGCGCACGGCGTATGCGCCCATCGCCTCGTCGAGCTCGGAGTCTTCGGCGAAGTAGCCGGAGAGGAGCTTCGGGTGCAGCGACCGCGTGTGGGCGCGGGCGAGCAGCGCCCCGGCCAGCCTGCCGTAGTCGTCGAGGTGGTCCTTCTCCAGGTCCGCGGGGTTGATGTCGCCCTTGAGGTTCCGGAACTGCCGCACGATGAACGGCACCCCGTCGATCGTGGTCCAGCCGAGCAGGATGTCCGTCTCGGCCTGCACCAGCCGGGCGCCGTCGACGATCCGGCGGCCTTCGTGCCCGGCCGCGGGGAGGTCCAGGTAGGGCGCCAGTGCCGGTTTCTGCGCCTGCTTCACCTGCAGCACCAGGTCTTCGTCGTCGTTGCCGTGCAACAGGACGACGTAGCTGCGCAGCCCGACACTGCCGGTGCCGACCACGCGGAAGGCGACGTCGGCGATCCGGTACCGCGCGATCAGCGTGCGCCGCGACTCGCGCAGGGTGTCCACATAGGACGCCAGTCCGGTGGCGACGGCTTCCGCGGTGGTTTCGCCGACGTGCGTCAGCACCGGCGGGTCTTCGACGAACCGGTGCCGCGCCAGGCCGGTCACGTGGTCGTCGACGCGCTCGGTCCACTTCGCCGCGACCTTCGCGCTGTCGTTCTTGCGTGCCTTCTCCGCGGCGTCGGCGAAGTCGTCGATCAGCTCGTCCGCGCGGGCCTTCGACAGCACCGACGAGTCCGGCAGCGCGTTCCACGACCGCAGGAACGGCAGCTCGGCCAGCGCGCGGATGGTGCGGCGGTAGGACTTCACGGCGTCTTCGGCGGCCTCGCGGCAGCCGGTCTCGCCGATGCCGCCTTCGCGCCCGGCGAGCACCAGGCTGGCGGCGAGCCGCTTGAGGTCCCACTCCCACGGACCCGGCACGGTCTCGTCGAAGTCGTTGATGTCCATCACGATCCTGCCTTCGGGCGTGCCGTAGAGCCCGAAGTTCGCCGCGTGCGCGTCGCCGCAGAGCTGCGCGGTGACCCCGGACGACGGCGTGCCCGCGAGGTCGGCGCCCATCAGGCCGGCGGCGCCGCGGAAGAACGTGAACGGCGAGGTGAGCATCCGTTCCCGCCGCAGCTCGACCAGCTCGGGCAGCCGTCCGGCGTTGGTGGCCTCGAAGTACTGGCGCGGGGCCGGCCGGTCCTTCGCCGCGACCTCGTGGTCGTGCGCCGTGACCGGCGTCTTCTCCCGCAGCCGCTTGCCCTGTTCGTACAGCTCGGCCGGCGTCACGCTGTCCCTGCCGACGAGCGGCCGTTCCACCCATTCCCCTGATCCCATACCGGGCACAACGTCCGAACGGGATGTTCTTCTCCCCGAGCCGTTGTGTTCCCGGATGCCGCCGGGGCGGGAGGCTCACCCGGCGGCATCCGGTGGTTTCAGGGGCGGACGACCTCGGCGATCGCGTCGATGCCGCGGTCCAGCTCCGCGCGGGTGATCACCAGCGGCGGGGCCACGCGCAGGGTGCGTTCGTGCGTCTCCTTGCACAGCACGCCCCGCTGGGCCAGCGCCTCGGAGGCTGCCCGGCCTTCTGGGCCGCCGGGGGCGATGTCGATGCCCGCCCACAGCCCGCGGCCGCGGACCTCGGACAGCCCGTGCCCGATCAGCGCGGTCAGGCGGTCGTGCAGGTGGGCGCCCAGTTCGGCGGCCCGCTGCTGGAACTCGCCCGTGCTCAGCAGGCGGACGACCGCCCGTCCGACCGCGCAGGCCAGGGGGTTGCCGCCGAAGGTCGAGCCGTGCTCGCCCGGCTTCAGCACGCCGAGCACGTCCCGCCGCCCGACGACCGCGGACACCGGCAGGATGCCGCCGCCGAGGGCCTTGCCGAGGGTGTAGACGTCGGCGCGGACGCCTTCGTGGTCCAGCGCCAGCACGGTGCCGGTGCGGGCCAGCCCGGACTGGATCTCGTCGGCGATCAGCAGGACGCCGTGGTCGTCGCAGGCCCGCCGGACGTCGGCGAAGTAGCCCTCCGGTGGCACGATGACGCCGGCCTCGCCTTGCACCGGCTCCAGGAGCACCGCGGCGGTACGCGGGGTGATGGCGTCGCGCAGCGCGGCGGCGTCGCCGTACTTCACGGTGACGAAGCCCGGCGTGAACGGGCCGAAGTCCGCGCGGGCGGTCTCGTCGGTCGAGAACGACACGATCGTGGTGGTCCGGCCGTGGAAGTTGGACCCGGCGACGATGATCTCGGCGGTGCCGTCGGGGACGCCCTTGACGCGGTGCGCCCACTTGCGGGCGATCTTGACCGCGGACTCGACGGCCTCGGCGCCGGAGTTCATCGGCAGCACCAGCTCGGTGCCGGTCAGCTCGGCCAGCTCGCGGCAGAACAGGCCGAGCTGGTCGTGGTGGAACGCCCGCGAAGTCAGCGTGACGCGCCCGAGCTGTTCGACGGCGGCGGCGATCAGGTCCGGGTGGCGGTGGCCGAAGTTCAGGGCCGAGTAGCCGGACAGGAAGTCGAGGTAGTCCTTGCCCTCGACATCGGTCACCGTCGCGCCGGAGGCTTCGGCGATCACGACGGGCAGCGGGTGGTAGTTGTGCGTGCTCCATTGCTCGTCGAGCTCGATGAAACTCGCGGCGGTGGGGGCGGCGGTCTCCCGGCCGGCGAACGTCGTCATACGTTCAGATTAGAGGCCGGACACGCAGACTTCAGCCGGGAATCGTTGCTTTCACCCGTTGTTCGTTGCGCAATATGAACGTCACACCCCCGAAACAGTGCGGAAGTGTTGACGGCCGCATTGGTAAGCCGTAACTTACGGTTCGTGGCGACTTACGGAAGCGACCAGCTGGCCGCGCTGGCCGACCCGTCGCGGCGCGCGATCGTCGAAGCGCTCCGCGCCGGGCCGCGCGCGGTCGGCGAGCTGGCCGCGGACCTGCCGATCAGCCGCCCGGCCGTCTCCCAGCACCTCAAGGTGCTCAAGGAGGCCGGTCTGGTGGCGGACCGGGCCGAGGGCACGAAGCGGCTGTACCGCCTCGAGCCCGACGGCATCGCCGCGGTGCGCGCCTACCTCGACCGGATGTGGTCGGACGCGCTGAAGTCCTTCGCCGAGCTGGCCGAACGAACCGAAGAGGAGCCGTCATGAGCACGCTGGAACCGATCCGCAGGAGCATCACCGTCGCCTGCACGCGCGAGCACGCGTTCAAGACCTACACCGAAGCCTTCGACAGCTGGTGGCCGCGGCAGCATCACATCGGGCAGGGCGACCTCGCCGAGGCCGTCCTCGAGCCGAAGCCGGGCGGGCGGTGGTACGAGCGGACCGTCGACGGCGCCGAGTGCGACTGGGGCGAGGTGCTCGTCTGGGAGCCGCCCGCCCGGGTGGTCCTTTCGTGGCGGATCGACGGCGACTGGAAGATCGACGCGGACCCCGCGCACGCCAGCGAGATCGAGGTCAGATTCATCGAAGAAGGACCGAGGTCGACCCGCGTCGAGGTGGAGCACCGGGACTTCGAGCGGCACGGCGAAACCGGCGCCAAGGTGCGCGAAGGCGTCTCGGGTGAAGGCGGGCACGGCACCCTGCTGAAACTCTTCGCCGAGAAAGCCGCCGCCTGAACGGGTACGTTTTCCGGATGGCCAAGAAGGACGACGGAAGCCGGGTCCGGGACGCGCTGCGCGTCGGCGGCGAACTGCCGGACCCGGGTTCGACCCCGGTCGGGCCCGGCAAGAAGCCCAAGGCGCACGCCCGGCTCGAGAGCGCCGGCGAGCGGCTGTCCGCGCTGCAGGAGGCGCTCTACGCCGAGGGTGTCGGCGGTGGGCGGCGGAGCGTCCTGCTGGTGCTCCAGGGTATGGACACCTCCGGCAAGGGCGGCACGGTGTCGCACGTGCTCGGCCTGGTGAACCCGATGGGCGTCCGGTACGCCGCGTTCAAGAAGCCCACCGCGGCCGAGCGGCGCCACGAGTACCTGTGGCGGATCCGCAAGCAGCTGCCCGCGCCGGGGGAAATCGGCGTCTTCGACCGCTCGCACTACGAGGACATCCTGGTCCCGCGCGTGTCCGGGCTGCTCACCGCGGCCGAGCGGCGCCGCCGGTACGCCGAGATCAACGCGTTCGAAGCGGAGCTGGCCGAGGCGGGCACGACCGTGCTCAAGGTGTTCCTGCACATCTCGCCGGAAGAGCAGCTCAAGCGGCTCAAAGCCCGGCTCGTCACGCCGGAGAAGCGCTGGAAGTACAACCCGGGCGACCTCGAGGCGCGCTCGCACTGGCCCGCTTACCAGGAGGCGTACGCCGACATCTTCAAGAAGACACCGACGTGGTACGCGGTGCCGGCCGACCACAAGTGGTACCGCAACTGGGCCGTCGCCGAGCTGCTCATCGAGACCCTCGCCGACCTGCGGCCGGAGTTCCCCGAGCCGGACTACGACGCCGACGCCGAGCTGGCGAAGCTGAAGGGTGTTGGCGCACCCGCGTGAGCGTCTGAAAGAGTGCGGACGTGACCGATGTCGACGACCTCCCGTTCCTCCGCAAGCAGGCCCGGACCCAGCGCTTCACCCTCGGCGCGCCGAAGGAGTTCCGGGTCTCCCCGGACGGCTCCCGCGTGTTGTTCCTGCGCGCGGAGTCGGGCACCGACCCCCGGCACAGCCTCTGGTCGGCGGACCTGGCGACCGGCGCCGAGACGAAGCTCGTCGACGCCGCCGAGCTGCTGCCGGGCGAGGAGGAGCTGCCCGCCGAGGAACGCGCGCGGCGCGAACGGGCCCGCGAAACCGGCGGCGGCGTCGTCCACTACGGCGTGGACGCGGGCTTCACGGTCGCGGCGTTCTCGCTCTCGGGCAAGCTCTACACCCTGGACCTCGCGTCGGGTGAGGTGACGCTGCGCGTCGACGGCGCGGTGATCGACCCGCGCCCGAACCCGACCGGCACCCACGTCGCCTACGTGCAGAACCGGCGGCTGCACGTGATGGAGCTGGCCACCGGCGACGACCGCGTGCTCGTCGAGGAGGACGGCGAGGACATCGCCTGGGGCCTGGCCGAGTTCATCGCCGCCGAGGAGATGGACCGCACCCGCGGCTACTGGTGGGCCCCCGACGGCCGCAGCGTCCTGGCCGAGCGGTCCGACCGCGGCCCGGTGCCGCGCTGGACCATCGCCGACCCGGCCAACCCGCAGAACCCGGCCAACGTCGTCGCCTACCCGGCCGCGGGCACCACGAACGCTCTCGTCTCGCTGGCGGTCCTCGGCCTGGACGGCTCGCGCGTCGACGTCGCCGCCGGCGAGTGGGAGTACCTGGCGTCGGTGCACTGGTCGGCCGGGGGCGCGCCGCTGCTGGCCGTGCAGCCGCGCGACCAGAAGCGGATGGACGTCCTTTCCTTGGACGTCACCGACGGCACGACGTCGGTCGTGCACACTGCTTCCGACCAGCGCTGGATCGACATCGTCGGCGGCGTCCCGGCGTGGACGCCCGACGGCCGCCTGGTCACCGAGGGCATGGTCGACGGCGACCACCGGCTCTTCGTCGGCGGCGAGGCCGTCACCCCGGCCGGGCTGCAGCTGCGGGCCGTGCTCGACGTCGGCGACGAGATCCTCTTCAGCGCCTCCGAGGACGACCCGACGCAGATCCACGTCTTCCGGACCGAAGGCGCGTCGATCCGCCGCCTGTCCACTGTGGACGGCGTGCACGTCGGCGCCGGATCCGCCGCGGTCACCGTGCTTTCGTCGTGGAGCCTCGAGTACAGCGGCCCGCGTGTTTCGGTGCTGCGAGACGGCTCGCCGGTCGCGTCGATCGAGTCGTCCACTGTGGATCCGGACATCGTGCCGAACCTGACCTGGCTGACGCTGGGGGAGCGGGGCCTGCGCGCGGCGTTGCTGCTGCCGCGCGGGTACGAGCCGAGCGAAGGCAGGCTGCCGGTGCTGCTCGACCCGTACGGCGGGCCGCACGCCCAGCGTGTGCTGCAGAGCCGCAACGCGTTCCTGACGTCGCAGTGGCTGGCCGACCAGGGCTTCGCGGTGCTCGTCGCGGACGGCCGCGGCACACCCGGCCGCGGCGCGGTGTGGGAGCGCGAAATCCACGGGCGCCTCGCCGACGTCACGCTGCAGGACCAGGTGGACGCCCTGCAGGCGGCGGCAGTTTCCTTCCCCGAGCTGGACACCGAGCGCGTCGCGATCCGCGGCTGGTCCTACGGCGGGTACCTGTCGGCGCTGGCCGTGCTGCGGCGCCCGGACGTCTTCCACGCGGCGGTCGCCGGCGCGCCGGTCACCGACTGGTCCCTGTACGACACGCACTACACCGAGCGGTACCTCGGCAAACCGCAGGACGAGGCGGAAAGCTACGCGCACAACTCGCTGATCGAGAGCGCGGGAGAGCTGAGCCGCGCGCTGCTGATCGTGCACGGGCTGGCGGACGACAACGTGTTCGTCGCGCACGCGCTGCGGCTGTCGTCGGCGTTGCTGGCGAAGGGCCGCGCGCACGTCTTCCTGCCGCTCGCCGGCGCCACCCACATGACGCCGCAGGCCGAAGAGGTCGCGGAGAACCTGATGCGCACGCAGGTGGACTGGCTGCTGCGCGAGCTTTCCGCCGTCGAAAAGGAGACTGCATGAGTCGCTGGGGCCTCACGATCCCGCTGACCGGGGTGCCGCTGGCCGCGCACCGCGAACTGGTCGAGCAACTGCCCGACCTGGGCTACACGGACGCGTGGACGGCGGAGACGGCGGGCACGGACGCGTTCTCGCCGCTGGTACTGGCGTCGCAGTGGGCACCGCAGCTGCGGCTGGGCACGGCGATCGTCCCGGTGTACACGCGCGGACCCGGCCTGCTGGCGATGCAGGCGGCGACGGTCGCCGAGCTGGCGCCCGGCCGGTTCGTCCTCGGCATCGGCGCGTCGTCCCCGGTGATCGTCTCGAGCTGGAACGCGGCTTCCTTCGAAGAGCCCTTCGCGCGCTCTCGCGACACGCTGCGCTTCCTGCGTTCGGCGCTGGCGGGGGAGAAGGTCACCGAGAAGTACGAGACGTTCGCGGTCTCGAAGTTCCGGCTGGAGCGCCCGGCCGACCCGCCGCCGTCGATCATGCTGGCGGCGTTGCGCCCGGGCATGCTGCGCCTGGCCGCGCGGGAAGCGGACGGCGCGATCACGAACTGGCTGGCGGCTTCGGACGTGCCGCGCGTGCGCGCCGTGGTGGGCCCGGACGTCGAGCTGGCGGCCCGCATCTTCGTCTGCCCGACGGAGGACGCCGAGGCGGCGCGGGGTCTGGGCCGGATGCTGATCTCGAGCTACCTGACCGTCCCGGTGTACGCGGCGTTCCACGAGTGGCTCGGGCGCGGGGAGGCGCTGGCGCCGATGCACGAGGCGTGGGCGGCCGGGGACCGGCAGAAGGCCAACCAGGTGATCCCGGACTCGGTGGTCGACGAGCTGGTGATCCACGGCAGCGTCGAGTCGTGCCGGGAACAGGTGCAGTCCTATGCGGACAACGGGCTGACGACGCCGGTCATCGCGTTGCTGCCGACCGGCGAGGACCCGTTCGAGCAGGTGCGCGGCCTCGCGCCGCGCTGACCCGGACTCTCAAACGCCCCAATGTGGCGTTGGTTGCGTCCAACGCACCCAATGTGGCGTTCGGTGCGTCCAACGCACCGAACGCCACATTGGGGCGTTTGGGTCAGGACCAGATGGCGGTCGCGAGGAGCAGCCCCAGCGCACCCGAAAGCAGGCCCGCGACCACCGTCACCACCACGTTCAGCACCGCGTACAGCCGCGTCTTCTCCAGGAACAGCCGGACGGTTTCGTAGCCGAACGTCGAGAACGTCGTCAGGCCGCCGCAGAAGCCCACCGCCACCAGTGCGCGCACCGACGACGGCTCCGCGCCGTGCAGCAACCAGCCGCTCAAGAAACCCAAGATGAACGAGCCCACGATGTTCACCGTCAGGGTCCCGAACGGGAACGGCGAATCCCGCCACAGCTGCACCCGCCGGTCGGTCAGGTAGCGCAGGATCGAGCCCGCCGCCCCGCCGAGGGCCACGAGGACCAGCGTCACTCCGTCCGCCCCACGTGCCGGACCACTTCGACCTGGTCGAGCGTCACCAGGCCTTCGCCGATCAGCTCGTCCAGCTGCGGCAGGAACGCCCGCAGCTTCGCCTCTTCGTCGATGATCACGATCACCACCGGCAGGTCCTCCGACAGCGACAGGATGCGCGTCGTGTGGATCAGCGACGACGCGCCGTAGCCCTCGACGCCGCGAAGCACCGAAGCGCCTGCCAGCCCCGCGTTGCGCGCCCGGCGGACGATCTCGTGGTACAGCGGCTTGTGGTGCCAGTGGTCGTCTTCGCCGATGTAGATCGTCAGGCGAGTGCTCAAGCCTTCCATCAGCGTCCCTTCCTCACCGCGCGCGTCGCCGTCAGGCCGGCCGTCACCGCGGTCAGGCACAGCACAACCGACGCCAGCGCGTAGGCCAGCGAAACCAGTATCCGCCCGGTCGTCGCCGCGTCGAGGGTGTCGGTCACGAACGTGGAGAACGTCGTGAAGCCGCCGAGGATCCCGACGCCGAGGAACGGCCGGAGGAGGTGGTGGGGCCGGGCCGTCGTCGTCAGGATCGCCATCAGGACGCCGATGAGGAGGCAGCCGAGCACGTTGGTGAGCAGCGTCGCGACGGCGAACTCCCCGCGCGCGTGCGGGATCGCCACCGACAGGCCGTACCGGGCGAGGCTGCCCAGCGCGCCGCCCGCGCCGATGGCGAGCAGGACGTCCCAGCGGGTCGCGGGCACGCTGATCACCTCCTCGCGGTGAACCTACTCCCGATGGCCGACGCGTTCCCGCCACCCGGTCGAGCATGCTGGACGGGGCCGGATGACAGGCAGCCGTCGGTCGCCGTACTGTTGCGTAGGGTAGGCAAGGCAACCCTAAGGAAGGCGGGGACATGCGGGGAGACGGGCTGGCCGGCGGCGAGGGCGGCGCGGACAGGCTCGGCGAGCTGATCCCGGCGGCCCTGCGCGGGATGGCGGCCGGGATCGCCGAGCGAGGCGGCCCGGTCCCGGCCGGCGGACCGGCGGCCGTGGCCGCGGCGCTGGTGGCCGAGCGTGGCGAGCTCGTGAGTGAGAAACAGGGTTCTAACCCTGTTTCTCACTCACGACCAGCCGCGGCCGCCGGGAATGGCAGCCTGCCCCGCCGCGGGATCGGCGCCGAAGCCGCCCTCGAAGAGCTGAGCCGGCTGCTGGCCGCCGGATCGGCCGATCCGGCCGACCCGGCCTGTGCCGCTCACCTGCATTGCCCGCCGCTCGCGGTGGCCGTCGCCGCCGATGTCGTGGCGAGCGCGCTCAACCCCTCGATGGACTCCTGGGACCAGGCCCCCGTCGCGAGCGAACTCGAGCGCGAGTTCACCGCCGGAATCGCCCGGTTGTGTTACCCCGCGGCGGAAACCCCCGACGCCGTCGTGACCACCGGCGGGACCGAGTCCAACCTCCTCGGCCTGCTCCTGGCCCGCGAACGCGACCCCGGCGTCCGGCCCGTCTGCGGCGCCAACGCCCACCACAGCGTCGCCCGCGCGGCCTGGCTGCTGGGCCTGCCCGCCCCCGTCGTCGTCCCGTGCGAAGGCGACCGCCTGCTCCCGGACGCCCTCGCCGAAGTCGTCACCCCGCGGAGCGTCGTCGTCGCGACCGCGGGCACCACCAACACCGGCGCCCTCGACCCGCTGCCCGAGATCGCCGCCGTCTGCCGCCGCGCCGGGGCCCGGCTGCACGTCGACGCCGCCTACGGCGGGATGGCGCTGTGCAGTGACGCGCTCAAGGCCAAGCTCGCCGGGCTCGCCCTCGCCGACTCCGTCGCTCTCGACCTGCACAAGTTCGGCTGGCAGCCGGTCGCGGCGGGGCTCTTCGCCGCTCGCGAGGCCGCCGACCTGGGCGCGCTGACCGTCCGCGCCGAGTACCTCAACGCCGGCGACGACACCGAAGCCGGCCTGCCGGACCTGCTTGGCCGCTCGATCCGGACGTCGCGGCGGCCGGACGCCTTCCGGATGGCCGTCACCGTGCACGCGCTGGGCACCGACGGTCTCGGCGCGCTCGTCGAACGCTGCTGCGCCACCGCCGCGGAGGTCGCCACCCTGGTCGAGAACCACCCCGGCCTCCGGCTCTGGGGCGCGCCGGAGCTGTCCACCGTCGTGCTTCGCCCGGTCGTGGCCGACGAAACCGGCGACGACGAGCTCGTCGCCCGCGTGCGCCGCGCGCTGCTCGAAGCGGGCACCGCGGTGATCGGCCGCGCCACGCTCCCGACCGGCCCCGGCGGCACGGACCAGCTGTGGCTCAAGCTGACCCTCCTGCACCCGCACACGACCGGAGACGACTACGGCCCGCTGCTCGACCGGATCGCCGCCACGGCCGGCGCCGAGCTCGTCGCCGGCCGGGAAAGCCCGGTCGCTTCGTGAGGCGCCACCACCTGGCCGGCATCGGGATCGGGCCGTTCAACCTGTCCCTGGCCGCGCTCGCCGCCCCGGTCGACGGGCTGGACGCGGTGTTCTTCGACGCCCGCCCGGAGTTCCGCTGGCACCCCGGCCTGCTGGTCGACGGCGCGACGCTGCAGGTGCCGTTCCTGGCCGACCTGGTGACGCTCGTCGACCCGACGAACCCGTTCTCCTTCCTCAACTACCTGCGCGACCGCGGCCGCCTGCTGCCGTTCTACTTCGCCGAGCGGTTCCACCCGCTGCGCGCCGAATACGACGACTACGGCCGGTGGGCCTCAGCCCGGCTGCGGTCCTGCCACTTCGGGCACGAAGTGACCGGAATCCGCTGGGCCGGCGACGCTTTCGAGCTGACGATCGCCGGGAAGGAACCGGTGCTCGCGGACAACGTCGTCCTCGGCGTCGGTTCGGTGCCGTCGGTGCCGGAACCCCTGCGCGACCTCGTCGCCGACCCGGATGTCCTTGCCCTGCACTCGGCCGACTACCTGGCGCACCGGGACGAACTCCTCGCCGCCGAGAGCGTCACGGTCGTCGGGTCCGGGCAGTCCGGGGCCGAAGTGGTCCTCGACCTGCTGCGCTCGCGATCCACTGTGGACGGCTTGCGCTGGCTGGCGCGGACGCCGGCGTTCGCGCCGATGGAGTACTCGAAACTCGGGCTGGAGCAGTTCACCCCGGACTACACCGCGTACTTCCGCGGCCTGCCCGAAGCCGTCCGCGACCGGCTGCTGCCCGCGCAATGGCAGCTGTACAAGGGAATCGACGCCGAGACGATCGGTGCGATCCACGACGAACTCTACCGTCGCAGCATCAACGGCCCGCCGGGTGCGGTGCTGACTCCCGGCGTCGAAGTCGTCTCGGCGTCCACAGTGGACGGCGAGGTCGAACTCGGCGTCCGGCACGCGCAGCAGGGTCGCGGCGGCACCCTGCGCACGGCCGCCGTCGTCGCGGCCACCGGCTACACCGAGACGCCGACCCGGTCGCTGCTGGCCGGTCTCGGCGACGCCGTCCGCCGAGACCGGCGGGGCCGCCTCGAAGTCGGCGCCGACTACCGCGTCGCCCTCGACGTGCCCGGGCCGCTGTTCGTGCAGAACGCGGAACGGCACACCCACGGGCCCGGTGCCCCCGACCTCGGTCTCGGCGCGTGGCGGGCGGCCGTGATCCTCAACGCCGTGTGCGGCAAGACCGTGCACGAGCTGCCCGACCGCACCGCCTTCACCACGTTCGGCCTGGAGGAGAAGTGACCCTCGACGACGCGGCCGCCTGGCGCGCGGCCGGTGCCCTGATCACGCACAAGATGCTCGGCGAACTGTCCTACGAGCACATGCTGGAGCCGGTCGCCGACGGCGACGCGTACCGGCTGGAGCTGCCGGGCGCGACCTACACGTTCCGGGCCCGGCGGGGCGCGTTCGACGCCTGGACGGTCGAACCGGGCAGCGCGCGCCGGTCCGGCGACCCGGTCACCGACCCGCGCACGCTCGTCGTCGACGCCCGCGAAGTCCTGGGCCTGAGCGGGCTGCGGCTGGCCGACGTGCTCGCCGAGCTGACCGCCACCGTCGCCAACGAGGCCGCGCGGCTGCGGCGCGCGCCGACCGCGGCCGAACTGTCCACAATGGAGTACAACGTCGCCGACGGGCACCTCACCGGCCACCCGCGGCTGGTGCTCAACAAGGGCCGCGTGGGCTTCTCCGCGCGTGACCGGGCCCGGTACGCGCCCGAGGCGGGCGAGGACATCCGGCTGCGCTGGTTCGCCGTCCACCCGGACCACGCCGAGTTCCGCTGCGTCGGCGGGCTGAGCCGGGACGCGCTGCTGGCCGCCGAACTCGGCGAACTGCGCGCGGAGTTCGCCGCGAAAGCTCCCGGGGACTACGTCTGGGTGCCCGTGCACCCCTGGCAGGCCGACGAAATCCTCGGCACACTCTACGCCGCCGAGCTCGCCACCGGCGTCGTGGTCGACCTCGGGGAGAGCGCCGACGCCTACCGGCCGCACCAGACGGTCCGGACCCTGGCGAACGTGAGCACGCCCGGACGCCACGACGTCAAGACCGCCGTATCGGTGCGGAACACGCTCGTCTACCGCGGGCTCAACTCCGCGGCCACGCTCGCCGGGCCGTCGGTGACGACGTGGCTGCGCCGGATCGGCGCGGCCGACCCGCTGCTGAGCGAGAAGTACCGGTTCGGGCTGCTCGGCGAAGTCGCGAGCGTGTCGGTGAAGCACCCGCTGTTCGGGCACCTCGAAGAACTGCCGTACCGGTTCCACGAAACCCTGGGCGCGCTCTGGCGCGAGCCCATCCAGCTCTCCGAGGGGGAGCGCGCGATTTCGTTCGCCGCGCTGCCCTACCGCGGACCCGACGGCGTCTCGATGCTGTCGCACCTGATCGGCGGCGGGGACGCGACAGCGTGGCTGACGCGTCTTTTCGACCTGGTGCTGACGCCGTTGCTGCAGTGGCTGCTGCGCCACGGCGTCGGGTTCTGCCCGCACGGCCAGAACCTGGTCCTCGTCGTCGACACCGCCGGGTTCCCGCAGCGGGTGCTGATCAAGGACTTCGCCCAGGGCGTCGACCTGCTCGACGAGCAGCTCGAAAGCTACGAGAGCCTGCCTGCCGAGGCGGCGGCCGACATGCTGCGCTGGCCCGCGCACCTGCTGGCCCAGTCGCTGTTCAGCTCGGTGTTCTCCGGCCAGTTCCGGTTCTGGGCCGAGCTGCTGCTCGACGAGCGGAGCCTGCCGCGGGCGGCGTTCTGGGCGCTGGTCCGGGAAATCGTCGGCCGCTACCGCGACGAGAACCCGGACGTGGCCGCGCGGTTCGACGCGTGCCGCCTGTTCGCCCCCGACGTCGAGCGGGTGACGCTCAACCGGGAGCACTTCGCCGGCCAGGGCTTCGACAAGGTGGAGCGCGACGACGAGTTCGACGTCCGCTGGGGCCGGGTGCCGAACCCGCTGCACGCCCCGGACCCCGGCGGCGCCTGGTGACGGCGTTCACGCGGCCGGCCGGCCCGCGATCCCTGGCCGACCGGCAGGAGGCGGCTTCCGCGGGAACGGCCGTGCTGCGCGGAATCCTGGCCGAGGACGGTGCCCGGCTGCTCCTGCTGGTGCCCGACCCGCACGCCCGCTTCGCCGCCGTCGAGCTGGCCGCGCCGTTCGCCGCTTCGGTGCTCGACGACGGCTACGGTGTCTGCAGCTACGTCTTCGCGTGGACGCCTTCGCGTGACCCGCTCAAGGCGTCCGGCGTGCTCGGCGGCTACCTCGAAGGCTTCGGCGACCTGCGGATGCGGCTCGACGCGGCGAGCGCGATCCCGCTGGGGGAGCGGACGTGGGCGGTGGTGTGCGACGCCGAATGGCCGTCCGGGACCGTCGCGGAGCTGGCGCCGCGCGAAGTGCTGCGCGGGCAGCTGGCGGCACTGGAAGGTCTGGGGCTGGGGCCGTCGGTGGGCATCGAGCACGAGGTCGTCTTCCGCGATTCCGCCGGCGTGCCGCTCACAACGCACGGCGTCGACTACGCGGTGGGCGGCACCGAACGCCTGGCGCCGCTGCTGCGCGACCTGCGCACGGCGCTGGACGACGCGGGGCTGGGCGTCGAGTCGGCGCGCGCCGAATGCCACCCGGGGCAGTACGAGATCGTGCTGCGCCACCGCGACGCCCTGTCCGCGTGCGACGACGTCCTGCTGCAGCAGCTGATCGTGCGGCGGGTCGCCGCGCGCCACGGCGTCACCGCGGACTACCTCGCCGCGCCGGAGCCGGGGCAGGGAAATTCTGGACATGTGCACCTGTCGCTGTCCGCAATGGACGGTTCGGAACCGGATCTGCTGGGCGGCTTCCTGGCCGGGGTGCTGCGGGACGCGCGGGCGCTGACCGCCGTCTGGGCTCCGACGTGGAACAGCTATGTCCGGCTGCGGACTGCGCCGTTCTCGCCCCGTGAGGTTCGCTGGGGGTACGACGATCGGACCGCGTCGGTGCGCGTGGCCGGGCCGTCGTCGAGCCCTCGGCTGGAGTTCCGCTTCGCCGGCGCCGATGCCCAGCCTCATCTGGTCGTCGCCGCCCTGCTGGCGGCCGGGCGGTTCGGCTTGGAGGAGGGGCTCGCGCCGCCGGATGCCGGGGTCACGGTGGGTTCACTGGCGACGTCGCCGTGGGAGGCGCTGCCGCTGCTGGAGCGGGTCGGGGAGTTGCTGGGTCCCGCCGTCGCGGCACAGCTGGCGGCGCTGCTGACCGAAGAGATCGAGTCCTCTTTGGACACTGTTACGGACTGGCAGCGTCGCCGTGGCGCTCTGCGGTCTTGAGAGGGCTGGGTTCCGCCACCCCGAAGCCTGATTGTGACTACGGCCGGCGGCACCGTGTCAAGGCGGGAAAGCGTGCCTTGACACGGCGTCGCCGTCCGTGTTCTGGCTTCGGATCGGGGTTGCGGGGGGTCTGGGTGTCGTGCGGGCTGGGCTGGCGGCCTTCCCTTGCCTTTCGTCAGCCCCGGGTTCCTAGGCCGGGCGGATGTTCTGGTTGACGTGGAACACGTTCTCCGGGTCGTACCGGCGTTTGACCGCGGCCAGCCGCTCGTAGTTGCCCCGGTACGACGACCGGACGCGGTCCTGGCCCTCCTCCATCATGAAGTTGACGTACGCTCCGCCCGCCGAGGTCGGGTGCAGTTCCTCCCAGTAGTCCCGGGTCCACCGCGAGATCGCTTCCGCGTTCTCCGGCGCCGGGTCGACGCCGACGATCACGCCCGACCAGCCGCCCGAGCGGTGCGGGAACGCCGTCGCGTCCGGGGCGACCCGGCTCGCCGCGCCGTCGATCGGGTAGAGGTGCATCGACGAATGCATCGTCGGCAACGCCTCGCCGTGCTTGAGGTGGATGTCGATCGCCGCGTCGGAGATCTCGTGGAACACGTCCGCGCGCCAGTACCACTGCAGCCCGGCGGGGTACAGCGCGTCGAACGCGCCCTGCAGCGCCGTGTACGGCATCTCCTGCAAACCCACCAGCAGCGGCGAGCCGAAGTCGCGGACCGGCGCGAGCACCTCGTCCGCCTTCGCGTGTGCTCCGGTGTAGCACCAGACGATGCCGCACGCCTTGCGGCCCCACAGCTCCTCCGGGAACGGCGGTGCGGGTGGCACGGTCAGCAGGCCGAACCAGCCGTTCAGCTCCTCCGGCAGCGACGGCAGCAGTTCCCGGTACCAGCGCAGCACGTCCGGCGTGTTGGCCAGGTCGTAGAGCACCGGTCCGGCGATCACCGAGCCGTGCTCGCCGATGTCGTGGCAGCGGAACGTGAACGACGTGACGACGCCGAAGTTGCCGCCGCCGCCGCGCAGCGCCCAGAACAGGTCGGCGTGCGAAGACTCCGAAGCCTGCACGAACGAGCCGTCCGCGAGCACGACGTCCGCGGCGAGCAGGTTGTCGACGGTCAGCCCGAAGCGGCGGGCCAGGTAGCCGATGCCGCCGCCGAGGGTCAGGCCCGCGACGCCGGTGGACGCGACGATGCCCGACGGCGTCGCCATGCCGAACGCGACCGTCGCGTGGTCGACGTCGCCCCACGTGCAGCCGGCGTCGGCACGGACGGTGTGGTGCACCGGGTCGACCGTGGTGCTGCGCAGCCCGGACAGGTCGATGACCAGCGCGTCGTCGGCGACGCCGAGGCCGCCCGCGTTGTGGCCGCCGCCGCGCACGGCGAGGTCCAGGCCCCGTTCGCGGCCGTAGCGGACGCAGGTGACGACGTCGGCGGCGTCGCGGCAGTAGGCGATCGCCGCCGGCCGCTTGTCGATCATGGCGTTGTAGACGGCGCGGGCTTCGTCGTAGCCCGGGTCCGCCGGCGTGACGAGTCTGCCGCGCAGAGTGGCGGCCAAGGCTTCGTGTGGCAACGCGGTGGTGGTCATGGGTGGCCCCTCTCGGATTTTCCGGTTCAGGGCGAACGTAGGCACCAGGCGTTCGCGAAGCGTTCGGTCCGTTCAGGACGGTCCGGAGCCGGCGAGATCCGCCTCGCACCGCCGCAGCAGCGCGACGCTGCCCTGGGCGCGGGCCAGCTCCGCGGCGGCCCGCAGGCGGGGGCCCGGATCGGCGTCGTGCGCGGCCCGCAGCCGCAGCACCTCCGGCAGCCACCAGCGGTCGTCGCGGGCCTCGCCGGCGGCGAGCGCCGCGTCCAGCGTCGCGCGGGCCGCTTCGGGCGCGGACAGCTCGGCCACCAGCGTCAGCCAGTACGGCATCCGGGCGAACGCCCCCTCGGCCTTGAGGTGCGCGACGCCCTCCTGGGTGGCGGCCAGCCCCGCCGCGCCGCCGCGGGCCCAGCCGCCCAGCACCAGCGCCCACTCCCGGTAGTAGGCGAACCCGTACCGGTCGCACAGGGCGCGCAGCTCCGCCACGGCCGCCGACAGCGTGGG
Source organism: Amycolatopsis vastitatis (assembly GCF_002234595.1). GTDB lineage: Bacteria > Actinomycetota > Actinomycetes > Mycobacteriales > Pseudonocardiaceae > Amycolatopsis > Amycolatopsis vastitatis. The sequence continues at coordinate 108,360 of NZ_NMUL01000040.1, read as the reverse complement.
CCGGTCGCGGCGCAGCTGGTGGGTGATCCCGGCGTAGGCCAGCGCGATGGTCAGGCTGTACGGGTGCCCGGCCGCGCGGGCCCGCTCGACGGCTTCGGCGCTGCTCGCCACCGCGGCGTCGTCGTGGCCGAGCAGCCACTGCGCGTGGGCCGCCCAGGCCGGGCCGTGGATGTCGGGCCGGGTGCCGATCGGCCAGGTCGACGCGCCCCGCGTGCGCTCGGCCCCCAGCTCGAAGTGCCGCAGCCCCTCGGCCGGGCGGCCGAGGCTCACCGACGAACCCGCGACGATGAAGTGCGCCGAGCCGCTCAGCTCCGGGCTCGTCCCGGGGACGAGCAGCGAGAGCGCGCGTTCGGCCGACTCGTGCGCCTGCGCGGTCCGGCCCTGGACGAACTGGGACGACCACAGCTCCAGCAGCGCGGTCAGCGCGGAATCCTGGCTGTCCAGGGATTCCGCGAGCGCGAGCGACTGCTCCAGGGTGCGTTGCAGCTCGGGAGAGGCGTAGCCCTGGTGCGCGTTGAGCGGCCCGGCGAGCGCTTCGAGGACGGCGAGTTCGGAGCGGTCCCGGTTGCCGCTGGGCGGCCGCGCGCGGACGAGCGCCAGCGCTTCCTTCAGCAGCCGGATCGCTTCGGCGTGGGCGAAGGTCCGCGCGGCGACGGCCGCGGCCCGCCGGTAGTGCTCGACGGCACGGTCCGGGCGGCCGCCGCGGGCGTACTGCTCGGCCAGCTGCACGGCCACGGCGTCGGGGTCGCCGGCGTGCAGCAGCTCGATGCCCTGCGCCAGCCGCCGGTGCAGCAGCCACCGGCGCGGCGGGCTGACCTGCTGGTAGGCGGCGTCGCGCAGCAGGTCGTGGGTGAAGTCGTAGCCACCGCCGACCTCGCGCAGGATCCGGCGCCGCCACAGCTCGTCGACCGCGTCGACGACGGTGTCCGCGTCGAGGTCGCTGGCTTCGGTGAGCAGCTCCAGGGTGACGTCCCGGCCGGCCGCGGCGGCCAGCCCGGCGACCTCGCGGGCCGCCGGGCCGGGCTGCTCGAGCCGGGCCCGCAGCACCCCGGACAGCCGCCCGGCCGGCGGGGAAGCGTTGGCGCGCAAGGCTTCCACGACGTACAGCGGGAACCCGCCGGTGGCCGCGTGCAACAGCGTCCGGTCCGAATCGGACAGCGGGCGCCCGGCGACCGCTTCGCCGAGGCGAGCCGTGCCGTCGGCGTCGAAGGGACGCAGGGGGAGCTCGGTCAGCTTGCCGTCCTCGCGCAGCTGGGTGATCCAGGTCCCGGCCCCGCCTTCGCGAAGGGTCACGGCGACCAGCAGGGGCGCCTCCGGCACGAGACCGAGGCAGAAGGTGACGAACGCGCTGGTCTCTTCGTCGCACCACTGCGCGTTGTCGAGGACGAGCAGGACGGGGCGTTCACCGGCGGTGAGCGCGCGGGCCAGCCCCTCGAAGAACCGCAGGCGCTGCCACGCGTCGACCATCGGGTGCCCGCCCGCGACCGGCCGCGCGGCCGGCAGCAGCCGGTCGACTTCGGCCCGCCACACCGGGTCCAGGGCGGCCGCCGCCCGCTGGACGGCCGGGGTGCGCAACCACTCGGCCACCGGCGCCAGCGGGAGCTGCCCGGCCGAACCGAAGCAGCGGCCGGTGGCCACCACGGCGCCTTCCGCGCGGGCCAGCACGGCGAGCTCGGTGACCAGGCGCGTCTTGCCCACCCCGGCGTCCCCGCGGACGAGGGCGACCCCGGCCCGGCCCGCGGCGGCCGCGCGCCACGCCTCACCGAGCCGGGCCAGCTCGGCGGCCCGGCCGACGAGCCCGGGCGCCGCCGCCCGCCCGACCTCGGGGCCGGGCCGGGCGAGCAGCCGGCGCAGCGCCGCGCGCGTCGGCTCGGCGGGCACGACCCCGAGCTCGTGTTCGAGGACCGACGCGCACCGGTGGTAGGTGCTCACCGCGCCCGCCCGGTCGCCGGCGTCGGCCTGCAGCCGCATCAGCGTCCGGTAGCCGGTCTCCTCCAGCGGGCGCAGGCGGATCCGGCGGCGCGCGGCGGCGAGCGCGGCGGCCGGGTCGCCCGACGGCGTCCGGCAGATCAGGTCGCACAGTTCGACGCACTGGCGGTCGAGCTCGGCGCGGGCCGCCAGGACCCAGTCGTCGGTCAGGCCCGGCAGCAGCTCGCCGCGGTAGGCGGCCAGCGCGGCGTCGGCGTGGGCGAGCACGCCCCTGGCGTCCCCGGTGGCCAGCGCGGCCCGGCGGGCGAGGTCGAACTCCCGGACGTCCACCCGGCTCGTCGGCGTGTCGCGCCAGCACAGGTCGCGCCCGGTGACGGCCAGCGACGGCTGCTCGCCCAGCACGTGGCGCAGCTGGTGGAGTTCGCGGCGCAGGTTGGTCAGCGCCTGCGCGTCGGTGGAGTCCGGCCAGAACAGCCCGGCGATGAGGCGCCGCGGCTGCGCCAGGCCGGCGTGCACGACGAGGTAGGCCACCAGCGCGACCGACCGCGGCGACCGCGTCAGCACGGCGCCGGTCGCGTCGTCGGCGATCACCTGCTCGCCCAGCAGCGAAACCCGCAGCACCCGGCCACGCTAACCCCGCGGCGGGGTCACCGGCGGATCTTCACCGGCAAGGGGTTGCGCCGGGGCCGCCGGGTGCGCAGGCTCGACGTCGTGAGCGAGCACGAGTACGACCTCATCGTCATCGGTTCGGGCCCCGGCGGACAGAAGGCCGCGATCGCCGCGGCGAAGCTCGGCAAGCGGGTGGCGGTCGTCGACCGGCACGACATGGTCGGCGGGGTGTGTGTCAACACCGGCACGATCCCGTCCAAGACACTGCGCGAAGCGGTGCTCTACCTGACCGGCATGAACCAGCGCGAGCTCTACGGCGCGAGCTACCGGGTCAAGCAGGACATCACCATCGCCGACCTGCTGGCGCGCACCCAGCACGTGGTCGGGCGCGAGGTCCAGGTCGTGCGCGCGCAGCTGCTGCGCAACCACGTCGACCTGATCGCCGGCACCGGCTCGTTCGCCGACCCGCACACCGTCCTCGTCGAGGGCCGCCACCGCGGCGACCGGCGGACGCTGTCCGCGGACTACGTCGTGATCGCCACCGGGACCCGGCCCGCGCGGCCGAAACAGGTCGACTTCGACGCCGCGCGCGTGCTCGACTCCGACGAGATCCTGCGGCTCGAGCAGATCCCGTCGTCGCTGGTCGTGGTCGGGGCCGGGGTGATCGGGATCGAGTACGCGTCGATGTTCGCCGCGCTCGGCTCGCGGGTCACCGTCGTCGAGCAGCGCGACCACATGCTGGACTTCTGCGACCCCGAGATCGTCGAGTCGCTCAAGTTCCAGCTGCGCGACCTCGGCGTCACGTTCCGCTTCGGGGAGAAGGTCGCCGACGTCGCGGTGTCCGACGACGCGACGATCACCACGCTGGTCAGCGGCAAGCGCATCCCGGCCGACGGCGTCATGTACTCCGCGGGCCGCCAGGGCATGACCGGCGAGCTCACCCTGGAGGCGGCGGGCCTGTCCGCGGACGAGCGCGGCAGGCTGGCGGTCGACGAGCACTACCGCACCGAGGTGCCGCACATCTACGCGGTCGGCGACGTGATCGGCTTCCCGGCCCTGGCGGCGACGTCGATGGATCAGGGCAGGCTCGCGGCGTACCACGCGTTCGGCGAGCCGGCGAACGGGCTGGGCGCGCTGCAGCCGATCGGCATCTACACGATCCCGGAAATCTCCTACGTCGGCGCGACGGAGGCCCAGCTGACGTCGTCTTCGGTGCCGTACGAGGTCGGCATCGCCCGCTACCGGGAGCTGGCGCGCGGCCAGATCACCGGCGACAGCTACGGCATGCTGAAGCTGCTGGTGTCCACGGCGGACCGGAAGCTGCTGGGCGTGCACGTGTTCGGCACCGGCGCGACCGACCTGGTCCACATCGGACAGGCGGTGATGGGCTGCGGCGGCACGGTCGACTACCTCGTCGACGCGGTGTTCAACTACCCGACCCTTTCGGAGGCGTACAAGGTCGCGGCCCTGGACGCGACCAACAAGATCCGCGCGCTGGACCGCTTCGCCTGAGCCGTCCCAGTAGCCACACCAGCACCACGTGATCCGCTTGTCCCGAACCGGTTTGACACCCGTCTAGAACATATGTTCGACTGGCGCCGTGCGATGGGATCGGCAGCGGACAGGGGAGGGTGAACCGGCACTGCCCGGGCTCGAGGGCTTGGTGCGATCGGTGCGGTCACCGGAATTCGACGGCGTCACCTTCCACGAGGTGCACGCGCGGTCGGTGCTGAACAAGGTGCCCGCGGGGTCGGGGGTGCCGTTCGGCTGGACCGTCAACCCCTACCGCGGCTGCTCCCACGCCTGCACCTACTGCCTCGAAGGCGGCACCCGGATCCTGATGGCGGACGGCCGGACGAAGGCGCTGTCCGAGCTGAAGGTCGGCGACGAGATCTACGGCACCCGCGGCCACGGCGCGTCCCGGCGGCTGGTGCCCACCCGGGTCCTCGCGCACTGGACGACCCTGCGCGACGCCTACCGCGTGACGCTCGAGGACGGCACCCGGCTCGTCGCCGGCGGCGATCACCGGTTCCTCACGGCCAAGGGCTGGAAGCACGTCACCGGCAGCAAGTTCGGCGCCGCGCAGCGGCCGCACCTGGAGCCCGGCACCGAGCTGATCGGCGTCGGCCGGTTCGAGCCGACGCCGGACGAGACGCTCGGGTACCGGGCCGGCTACCTGTGCGGGATGCTGCGCTCCGGCGGGTTCGCCGCCGAGACCGACGCCGCGGCGCGCGCGCTCGAGTACCTGCCGGACTTCGGGGCGTCGGTCGCGTTCCTGCAGGTCCCGGCCGAACCGGACGCGCACTGGCAGCGCGGGTTCCTGGCCGGCGTCTTCGACCTCGCCGGCGGGTACGGCCGCGGGCAGCTCGCCGTGGCGCACGACGAGCCCGAGATCGCCGACGCCTTCGTCGCCGCGCTCGCCCGGTTCGGCTTCGCCCACCAGCTCGACGAGGTCCCGAAGTTCCCGACCCGCCAGGAGATCCGGCTGCTCGGCGGGATCGGCGAGGTGCTGCGGTTCCTGCACGTGAGCAACCCCGCGGTGGGCTGGAAGCGGTCCCTGGACGGCGCGGTGATCGGCGCGAGCCGCCGTCGCGTGGACGCGATCGAGCCGCTGGGCCTGCAGCTGCCGCTGTTCGACATCACCACCGGCACCGGCGACTTCGTGGCCGACGGCATGGTGTCCCACAACTGCTTCGCCCGGAACACCCACACCTACCTCGACTTCGACGCCGGCCGCGACTTCGACACCCAGGTGGTCGTGAAGATCAACGCACCGCAGGTGCTGGCGGCGCAGCTGAAGAAGCCGTCGTGGCGGCGCGAGCACGTCGCGATGGGCACCAACACCGATCCGTACCAGCGCGCCGAGGGCCGCTACCGGCTGATGCCGGGGATCATCACGGCGCTGGCCCGCTCGGGGACGCCGCTGTCGGTGCTGACGAAGGGCACCGTGCTGGCGCGGGACCTGCCGCTGCTGCGGGACGTCGCCCGCGACGTGCCGGTGGGCCTCGCCGTGTCGATCGCGCTTCTCGACGAAGAGCTGCAGCACCGCCTCGAACCCGGGACGCCGAGCCCGCGGGCGCGGCTGGAGCTCGTCCGCAAGGCGCGTGAGGCCGGGTTGCCGTGCTCGGTGCTGGTGGCGCCGGTGCTGCCGTACCTGACCGACTCCGAGGAGGCGCTGGACGCGCTGTTCGCACAGCTCGCCGAGGTCGGTGCGACGAGCGTCACGGCGTTCGCGCTGCACCTGCGGCCCGGCGCCCGCGAGTGGTTCGGCCGCTGGCTGGCCGGCTCGTACCCGGCGCTCGTCCCGCGGTACCGGGAGCTGTACGCGCGCGGCAGCTACGTCCAGAAGGCGTACCGGGAGCGGCTGGCGGAGCGGGTCGGGCCGTTGCTGCGGCGGCACGGTCTGGATCGCAAGAGCGGTTTCGACGCTCGTGGTCCCGAGCTGCCGGCGGCCGCACCCGCGCCCGCCGAGCAGCTGCGCCTGCTGTGACGGTCCTCTGTGGACTCATCGGGTGACGTACTGGGCCGTTCGGGGCTATGTGACCCGGTGTCTTCGGTTTGCGGCAAAATGTCCGGTCGTGTCGTTGTCGTCCCGCCTCACCGGCGCCTAACGTCGAAGGGATCGATCCCGAAAGGAGCCGGACGATGACGACCTCGCAGACCGACCGTGTCGCAGCCGCCCGGCTCGCCTGGGCCGCGCTGAAGCTGACCCGGGCCGGCCGGCACCCGGTGGGCGTCGACCGGCTGGCCGCGACCGTCGGCGTCACCCCGGCCGAGGCCCGGCGGCTGGTCGAGCTGATCGGGTTCACCCTGCACCGGGACCTCGTGTCGACCGGCCCGGCGCCCCGCGGCGCCCGCCACCGCCTCGAGCCGGCCGAGGGCACCCTCGGCGCGGGCCCGGACGGCACCGTCGACATGTTCCTCCTGGCCATCGCGACCGGCGAGCGCGTCCACGCGGCGGCGATCTGCCCGGTCACCGGGACGCGCATCCGCATCGAACTGACGTCCCACGCGATCCTGCTGGCCGACCCGCCGTCGGCGGTGGTCGCGGCGGTCGACCTCGGGTTCGGGCTCGACGGGGTCGACGGGGTGGCCTGTGCGGGCCAGCCGTTCTTCGCCTCCGCCACCGCGGCGGCGAGCTGGCTGGTGGCGCACCCGGGCGGGCGCATCTACCAGGTGGCGGCCTACCTGGCCCAGGCCCACCGCCTGGTCGCGGCGCTGGAGACCCGGCCCAAGTACGTCCTCTGACCACCACGCCGGGCGAGCCTGCCGACGTCGTAGGCTGGGTGGTTCGTTAGCCTTCAAGCGGCGAGAACCCCCATGTCGAAGGAGAGCAGTCGCAGTGCTCCGCACTCACAACGCCGGCACCCTGCGTGCCGGACAGGCCGGACAGACCGTCACCCTCACCGGATGGGTGGCCCGGCGGCGCGATCACGGCGGCGTCATCTTCATCGACCTCCGCGATGCCAGCGGCGTCGCCCAGGTCGTCTTCCGCGAAGGCGAGATGGCCGAGCGCGCCCACGCGCTCCGCTCCGAGTTCTGCGTCAAGATCGTCGGCGAGGTCGCCAAGCGGCCCGAGGGCAACGCGAACGCCGAGATCCCGACCGGCGAGATCGAGGTCCTCGCGACCCAGCTCGAGGTGCTTTCCGAGGCCGCGCCGCTGCCGTTCCCGATCGACGACCGCGTCGACGTCGGCGAAGAGATCCGGCTCAAGCACCGCTACCTCGACCTCCGCCGCAGCGGCCCGGCCGCGGCCATGCGGCTGCGCAGCGAGGTCAGCCGCGCCGCGCGCGAGGTGCTGCACGCTCAGGACTTCGTCGAGATCGAGACCCCGACGATGACCCGTTCCACGCCCGAAGGCGCGCGCGACTTCCTGGTGCCCGCCCGGCTCAAGCCCGGCTCCTGGTACGCGCTGCCGCAGTCGCCGCAGCTGTTCAAGCAGCTGCTGATGGTCGGCGGCATGGAGCGGTACTACCAGATCGCCCGCTGCTACCGCGACGAAGACTTCCGCGCCGACCGGCAGCCGGAGTTCACGCAGCTCGACATCGAGATGAGCTTCGTCGAGCAGGACGACGTCATCGCGCTCGGCGAGGACATCGTCTCCGCGCTGTGGAAGCTGGTCGGGCACGAGATCCCGCGGCCCATCCCGCGCATCACCTACCACGAGGCGATGGCCAAGTACGGCTCGGACAAGCCGGACCTGCGCTTCGACCTCGAGATCACCGACATGACGGAGTTCTTCGCCGACACGCCGTTCCGCGTGTTCCAGGCCCCGTACGTCGGCGCGGTCGTGATGGCGGGCGGCGCGGACCAGCCGCGGCGCCAGCTCGACGCGTGGCAGGAATGGGCGAAGCAGCGCGGCGCGCGCGGCCTCGCGTACATCCTCGTGAACGAGGACGGCACGCTCGGCGGCCCGGTCGCGAAGAACCTGTCCGAGACCGAGCGCGAGAACGTCGCCGCCGCGGCGGGCGCCAAGCCGGGCGACTGCATCTTCTTCTCCGCGGGCAAGGCGTCGAGCACCCAGCCGCTGCTGGGCGCCGCGCGCGACGAAATCGGCAAGCGCCTCGGCCTGATCGACGAGAACGCCTGGTCGTTCGTGTGGGTCGTCGACGCGCCGCTGTTCGCGCCGGTCGAGGACATCGGCGACGACGTCGCCGTCGGCTCCGGCAAGTGGACCGCGGTGCACCACGCCTTCACCTCGCCGACCCCGGAGTGGATCGACAAGTTCGAGCAGGACCCGGGCAACGCGCTCGCCTACGCCTACGACATCGTGTGCAACGGCAACGAGATCGGCGGCGGCTCGATCCGTATCCACCGCGGCGACGTCCAGAAGCGCGTCTTCAGCCTGATGGGCCTCGGCGAGAAGGAGGCGCAGGAGAAGTTCGGCTTCCTCCTCGACGCCTTCCAGTTCGGCCCCCCGCCGCACGGCGGCATCGCCTTCGGCTGGGACCGTATCGTCATGCTCCTGGCCAAGGCCGACTCGCTGCGGGACGTGATCGCGTTCCCGAAGACCGGCGGCGGCTACGACCCGCTGACCGCGGCGCCCGCGCCGATCACCGCGCAGCAGCGCAAGGAGGCCGGCATCGACGCGAAGCCGGCCCCCGCCCCGCAGAACTAGTGCTGCACCTCAGGGCCGTGTGCCCGCAGGACAAGACCGCCGAAGCGCTCGACATCCTGCGGGCCCACGCCGGGACGGCACACCTCATCGTGCACCGCGGCGCCGCCGTGGACCCCGAGGGTGACCTGGTCGAGGCCGACATCGCGCGCGAGGCGGCGGACGAGATCGTCGACGCGCTGTGCGGGCTCGACCTCGACCACACCGGCGGGATCACGCTCGAAGCACTCGACACCGCGCTGTCCGACGCCGCCGACAACGCGGAGGAAGCGGCGCCGGGCGAAGCGGCCGACGCCGTCGTCTGGCAGGAGCTCCTCGGCCGGACGGGCGAGGAGTCGCGGCTGAACGTGACGTTCCTGACGTTCCTCACCATCGCGTGCCTGCTCGCGGCCGTCGGCGTGCTCACCGACTCCTCGGTGACGATCGTCGGCGCGATGGTCGTCGGACCGGAGTTCGGGCCACTGGCCGCGCTCGCCGTCGGCCTGGTGCTGCGGCACGGGCAGCTGATCCGGCAGGCGGCGGTCGCGCTCGGCGTCGGCTTCCCGCTCGCCATGGTGGTCACGCTCGGCGGCACGCTGCTGGTCCGCGCGACGGACGTCTTCGGCGAGAAGGCGTTCGAGCTGCAACAGCACAACGAGGTCGACTTCGTGTTCTCCGTCGGGGCGCCGTCACTGGTCGTGGCGATGCTCGCCGGCGCCGCCGGAATGCTCGCCATGACGTCGGCGAAGTCGGCCGCGCTGGTGGGCGTGTTCATCTCCGTGACCACGGTGCCGGCCGCCGGGTACGCGGTCGTCGCGGCCGTGGCGGGGGAGTGGAGCCGGTGCCTCCAGTCCGTCGGGCAGCTGCTCGTCAACCTTCTCGGAATCGTTGCAGCAGCGGCCATTGTGTTGATCGTGCGCCGGAATGGGCAACGTTCACCCGCGGGAATGCGTCCGCTTTCACGCGGGTGACCCGTGTCCGGGCGGGATGCGTCTTCTTGTCCGGATGTCAGTAGTCATGGTTGCTCAGTCACGAGTAGGGTCGGTGACAATGACAGTCGACACCTCCTCCGCCGGCGACGCTGGGGTCGGGGCAGGAGCCGAGCACCTCGCCGTCGCGGCCGCGGTCACGGCGGGTGAGTCCGTTCTATCGCGGCGCTTCGGCAGCGCGATCACCCTGGTCGCGCCCGAGGACCTCGCGGGGAGCGGGCCCGCCACGGTGGTCCGCGCGAGGGTGGTGTCGTCGTCGTTCGCGCTGCCGCGCACGCTGGTGATCAAGCACTACCCGGATCCGCCGGAGCCGGGCGCCGCCGACCCGTTCGCGCACGAGGCGGTCAGCTACCAGCTGTTCACCGCGCTCTCGCCGGACGAGCGGATGTGCCCGGAGCTGCTGGCCCACGACGGCCGCCACCGCGTGCTCGTGCTGGAGGACCTCGGCCGCACGCCGACGCTGGAGGACAAGCTCTACGCGCGCGACTCCCGCGCGGCCGAGCGCGCCCTGCTGTCGTGGGCCCGGTCGCTGGGCAGGCTGCACGCGAGCACGGCCGGGCGCGAACCGGACTTCAACGCGCTCCTGCGGCGGCTCGGTGGCCCGGCGAAGAGCGACTCCGGCGACGTCGACGAGCTGTGCGCGGAAGTGCCGACGCTGCTGCAGGAGCGGCTGGGCATCACGGTGCCGGACGCGGTGCGCGCCCAGGTGACGGTGGCGCTGGAGCAGTCGCGTGCGGCGGGCTTCCGGGCGTTCAGCCCGGTCGAGCTGAGCCCGGACAACAACCTGGTCACCGGCGAAGGCGTCCGCTTCCTCGACTTCGAGTACGGCTGCGTCCGCTCGGCCCTGGTCGACGCCGCCCACCTGCGGCTGCCGTTCGCGAGCTGGCCGGACGCGCTCGCCCTCCCGGCCGGGATGAGCGAGGCGATGATCGCGGCGTGGCGCGCGGAGGTGGTGGGAGTGTGGCCGGCCTTCACCGACGACGACGTCCTCGCCACCCACCTGACCGCCAGCGAGCTGCTGCGGGTCTGGCTGATCACGGGGGAGGAGCTGAGCTCGCTCGACCTGTCCCGCCAGGCCGCCCCGGTGAGCCGCGAGGCGGCGTTCGTGACGTGGTGGCGGGACCTGGCCAAGCACGCGGGCTACGTCCGGATGGCGGCGGTGCCGGAGTTCGCGGCCAAGGTGGCGGCGGCACTGGCGGCCCGCCTGGGACCGCACGCCGACCTGGCGTTCTACCCCGCGTTCCGGTGACGTTGTCCACAGCTGCAGTTCAGTGACCCACCACCCCGAAGCCGGATTGTGACTACGGCGGTAGCGCCGCGTCAAGGCGGGAAAGCGTGCCTTGACCCGGCGCTACCGGCCGTGTTCTGGCTTCGTATCGGGGTGGCGGGGGAGGTCTGGGTGGGGTGCCGGTCATGCTTCAGCGTGCCGTTCATGCCGGTGAGCCTCTCAAGGGGCGCTTCCGGACGGCTGGCAAACCTCGCCGTCGTGAACAGGACGTTTCCGGCGCCGGTGAGGTGAGCGTCAAGAATTAGGCCCGGTGTCGGGGCCGCGTTACCTCGTCCTCACCGGGTGTGAGTCTCCGTGGCCGATGGTCGTGGACGTGACCGTGATGAGCGTCGATGTCACTCCCCGGCCCGAGCAGCCCGAGCCCCCCGAACGTCCCGGAACGCCGCTCAAACGAGCCCGGCGCCTGGTCGTTCTGGGCGACTCCACCGCCGTCGGGCTCGGTGACCCCCTTCCGCGGCGCGGTGGCTGGCGCGGCGTCGGCCCCCTGGTCGCCGCCGCGCTCGGTGTCGAACCGGGCGGTTACCTCAACCCCTCCTTCGCCGGGGCCAGGATGCGGTGCGTGCTCACCGAACAGGTCCCCGCCGCCGTCGCCCACCGGCCTGACGTGGCCCTGCTCGTCGCCGGCATGAACGACACCCTCCGCCCGGACTTCGACGCCGCGCGGATCGCCGCCGATCTCAGCGACGTGATCCGGCGCCTCCGCGAGACTGGGACCACTGTGCTGCCCGTCCGCTTCCACGACCACAGCAAGGTGTTCCGCCTCCCGCCGTCGCTCAAGCGTGCCCTCAGCGCTCGCGTCGCCGAACTCAACGCGGCCATCGACGACGTCGTCGCCCGCGAACGCGTGCCCTGTCTCGATCTCGCCCGGCTGCCCGGCGCCTACGACCTGGCCTCCTGGAGCGTCGACCGGCTGCACCCCTCCGAACTGGGCCACCGCATGCTCGCGAGCGGCTTCACCGGGCTGCTCGCCGACGCCGGGTTCGCCGTGCTGGAACCGGTGAGCCTCACCTGCGGCGGCGGCGTCGAACCGAGCACCACGGGACACGTGGGGTGGCTGGTGCTCAAGGGGATCCCGTGGCTCTGGCGCCGCGGCCGCGAGTTCCTGCCCTATGCCGCCGTCATCATGTGGAACTCGTTCCGCGCGCGCTGAACACCCGCAGCGCTTCCACGTCCGAAGCCGGGTTGCGGACGAAGAAGTCCGCCCACTCCTCGATGCCGGGATAGCCCGATCGCGAAGCGAGGAAGCGGCACGCGGCTTCGGCGTCGTATTCCGTCCGCCGCAGCTCGACGCCGCCGTCGAGCAACGCCCAGTGCGCACCCCTTGTCCCGTAAGGCATTCCGACGCTGCCGGGGTTCACGATCAGCCGCCGGTCCGCGAGCCGCACGAACGGCATGTGCGTGTGCCCGCACACGACCGTCGGCGCGGAAACGCCCGCCAGCACCTCCGCCCAGCGCTCCAGGGCCGAGTCGACCAGCACGATCTCCGTGTCGTCCCGCGGAGTCGCGTGGCAGAACAGCACCCCGTCCACCGTCACCGTCAGCGGCAGCGCGTCCAGCACCGGCAGGTCCGCCGGGCGCAGCTGCTTCGCCGCCCAGGGGAAGATCGGGTCCGGGACGAACATCCCCGAGCCGCGAGCCGATTCGGCCAGCTCGCGGTCGGCGTTGCCGCGGACCCAGATCGCCCGGTCGCCGAGTGCCTGCAGCCGGTCCAGGGTCTCCACGGGCATCGGGCCCGCCAGCATGTCGCCGAGGAGCACGATCTTGTCCGCCGAGAGCACGTCCGGCTCCGCCAGGACCGCCTCCAGCGCCGGGAGCACCCCGTGGATGTCCGACAGGACCGCCACCTTCATCGTCCCACCATCGGGCAAGCCGGGCGCCCCGGGCGAGGGTGTTCGCCCAGGGCGCAACCGGCCTACGCCGTGGTGAGCGGCAGCTCCCGCACCCCGGTCATGTTCGGGTTGACCTGGAACTTCGGCGGCTCACCCGGGATCGTGCGCAGCGCCGGGTAGCGGTCGAACAGGATGTTCAGTGCCACCCGGCCCTCCAGCCGCGCGAGCGGCGCGCCGATGCAGAAGTGGATACCGCGGCCGAAGGCCAGGTGCGGGTTCGGATCGCGCAGCGGGGTGAACGTGCCCGGGTCGGTGAACACCCGCTCGTCCCGGTTGGCCGCCGCCACCCAGAGCATCAGCAGCTGGTCGGCGGGCACGGTGACGCCACCCACCTCGACCTCCCGCATGGTCGTGCGGGCCACCGCCGCGAACGGCGTGAGGAACCGCAGCGACTCCTCGATCGCCGGCGGCACGAGCGACCGGTCCGCGCGGGCCCGCTCGTCCCACTCCCGGTGCGTGTCCAGGCACAGCACCGAGTTGCCGAGCAGCATCGTGGTGGTGATGTGCCCGGCCAGCAGCAGGATGTTGGCGAAGTTGACGACTTCGTTGCGCGACAGCCGTTCGCCGTCCACCTCGGCTTCGACCAGCTTCGTCAGCAGGTCTTCGCGCGGCTGCTTCCGCCGCTCGTCGACGTGCACGCCGAGGTAGTCGGTGAGCGACTTCTGGCCCTCCAAGGACTTCTTGATCGCTTCGTCCTGCTTTTCGTCCTTCTTCACCAGCGAAAGCTGCTCGGAGGACTCGAACATCTTGTCCACCCAGCCCTTGAACAGGTGCCGGTCGCTCGCCGGGACGCCCAGCAGCTCGGCGATCACGATCACCGGCAGCGGGTAGGCCAGGTCCTCGACCAGTTCCAGCCGTCCGGGAGTGGTGACGGCGTCGAGCATCTCGTGGGTGATCGCGGCGATCCGCGGCTCGAGGTCCGCCACCACCTTCGGCGTGAAGGCGCGGCTGACGAGCTTGCGCATCTTGTTGTGCAGTGGCGGGTCCAGCTGCAGGAGGTTGCCCGCCGACATCGCTTCGAGGTCGGCGTCCGGCATCATCTCCTTCGGCACCAGCCGGGTCGTGTCGGACGAGAACGTGGCCGGGTCGCGGAGGATCTCCTCGATCTCCGGGTGCCCGTAGACGTTCCACATCCCCAGTTCCGCGGCGAACTCGACGCGGTTTTCCGGCTGCTTCCCCCGCAGCCAGAACTGGGAGGCGTGGAGTCCCCAGGTGTCCGCCAGTGTGGTGGTCATTTCCGCCCCTTCTTTCCCCTGTGTGGCCCCGGGATCAGCCGGGTGCCCTGGTGGGATCGTGTGCGTAGATCCCGTTCCGGTAGCCCGCGACGAGCTCTTCGAGCGCCGCACCCAGTTCCGCCGCCACTTCCGCGACCGCCTCGGGATCGGGCTCGCCGGCCGGCTCGAAAGCGGTGCGGATGACGTGCGCGAGGGCGTCCGCCCTCGCCTCCAGCGGGATGCCGTCGAACTCGTCGGTGAGCGTTCCGCCGAAGTAGAAGCCGACCGTCGTGGCGTTGATCGCGAAGGACAGGTTCGGCACGTCCGTCCGGACCAGGCCGTGCCGCAGCATCGTGTCCTCGAACTGCGCGCGCAGCTCGTCCTGCTGCTTGCGCAGGGCGAGATCGCCCATCGAGCCGAACATCTCGGCGTTGCCGCGCAGCATCGCCATCACCAGCGGACGGCGATGGGTGGTGCGGAACGACGCCGAGATCATCCGGTGCGGGAGGATCATCGCCGGGTCGGCCTTGACCGCGCTCAGGATCTCGTCGGTGAGGTCGGCCGATTCGCGCATCATCAGCGCCTGGAACAGCAGCTCCTTGTTGCGCCAGTGCAGGTAGACGGTGCCCTTGCCGATGCCGACCGCGCGCGCGATGTCGTCGATCGCCACCTTGCGGTAGCCCATGCGCAGCAGCAGCTCGCCCGCCGCGTCCAGGATGCGGTCGGCACGTTCGCGGTTGGGATGGCTCATGTGTCGTTCACCTGCTGGCTCGTTGAGCGTTTGACCTGTTGACCGGAATCGCACTTTCGGTCAACCAGTCATCACGACGGTAGCGCCGATCCGGGGACCGCGGCAAGGGGTTCTGTCGGGGGTGTCGGTTAACGTCATCGGTGTGGCACAGGACGAGCTATTTACCGTGAACGCCGACATCGCGCCTCCGCCGGAGCGCACGGGGTCGAACGCGGGCGTGGAACCGCACGCGGACCCGGCCAGTTCGCCGCTGGCCGTGCGGATGCGCCCGCGTTCGCTCGGCGAGGTCGTCGGCCAGCAGCACCTGCTGCGCGAAGGCGCGCCGCTGCGGCGGCTGGTCGAGGGCGCCGCGCCGGCGTCGGTGCTGCTCTACGGCCCGCCCGGCACGGGTAAGACGACGCTGGCCAACCTGGTCTCGATCGCCACCGGCCGCCGGTTCGTCGCGATGTCCGCGCTTTCGGCCGGCGTCAAGGAAGTGCGCGGGGTCATCGAGGAGGCGCGGCGGCGCCGTCAGTACAACGCCGAGAACACCGTGCTGTTCATCGACGAGGTGCACCGGTTCTCCAAGACCCAGCAGGACGCGCTGCTCGGCGCGGTCGAGGACCGCACCGTGCTGCTCGTCGCGGCGACGACCGAGAACCCGTCGTTCTCGGTCGTGTCCCCGCTGCTGTCGCGGTCGCTCGTGCTGCAGCTGCGCCCGCTGACCGACGCCGACATCACCGAGCTGATCGAGCGTGCCCTGGCCGACGAGCGCGGCCTCGGCGGTGAGCTGACGCTGACCGAGGACGCGCGCGCCCACCTCGTCCGGCTCGCGGGCGGGGACGCGCGCCGCGCGCTCACCGCGCTGGAGGCGGCGGCCGACGCGGCTTCGGCCACCGAGGCGAAGACGATCGATCTGGCCACCGTCGAGTCCACTGTGGACAAGGCGGCGGTGCGGTACGACCGCGACGGCGACCAGCACTACGACGTGATCAGCGCGTTCATCAAGTCGATCCGCGGGTCCGATGTGGACGCCGCGCTGCACTACCTGGCCCGGATGATCGAGGCCGGGGAGGACCCGCGGTTCCTCGCCCGGCGGCTGGTCGTGCACGCCAGCGAGGACGTCGGCCTGGCCGACCCGACGGCCCTGCAGGCGGCGGTCGCGGCCGCGCACGCGGTGCAGTTCATCGGCATGCCGGAGGGACGGCTGGCGCTGGCCCAGGCCACGATCCACCTGGCGACCGCGCCGAAGTCCAACGCGGTGGTGACGGGCATCGACGCCGCGCTGGCCGACGTCCGCGCCGGACTGGCCGGCACCGTCCCGCCGCACCTGCGCGACGGGCACTACGCGGGAGCCAAGAAACTGGGCAACGCTCAGGGCTACCGGTACCCGCACAACGTGCCGGAAGGCGTGCTGGCGCAGCAGTACCCGCCGGACGAGCTGGTGGGCAAGGACTACTACGAGCCGACACAGCGCGGCGCCGAGCGCCCGCTCGCCGAGCGCGTCCCGAAGCTGCGCCGGACGATCCGCGGACAGTGATCTCAGCGTGAAGGGGGCTTCACGCCGCGTTGAACACCGTTCGCCGGATCCCGGGCCGCCGGTGCCGGGGTCATCGCGTTTCGTAAGCTCGCGGCCTGAGGCGGCCCGGAACGCCGGAAGGGCCGCGCGACGGCAGGAGGCGTGCCCGTGCCCGCGACGTTGCAGTGCGTCGTCTTGGACTGTCCGGAACCTGTCGTGCTCGCCCGCTTCTACCAGGCGCTGCTCGGCGGCGAGGTGGACCGGCCCGACCCGCGCTGGCGGGTCGACGAGGACTGGTCGACCCTCCACGTGAACGGCCTGGTGCTGGGGTTCCAGCGAGCGCCGGACCACCGGCCGCCGAGCTGGCCCGACCCGGCCTCCCCCCAGCAGTTCCACCTCGACTTCGAGGTCGACGACTTCCGGGAGTCGCACCACGTGGTCCTGGCGAACGGCGGCCGCCTGCTCGACCCGGACCTCGGCGGCCGCGGCTGGCGCGTCTACGCCGACCCGGCGGGCCACCCCTTCTGCCTCCTCGGCGACTACTGAGCGCGCGGGCGCGGCGCGCCTTCGGCACGATGGCGACATGACTGTCGCGTTTCTCGGAACCGGGATCATGGGCGCCCCGATGGCGGCCAACATCGCCAAGGCGGGCCTCGACGTCCGGGTCTGGAACCGGACCCGCGAAAAGGCCGAGCCCCTCGCTGACGTCGCGACGATCGCGGACTCGGCGGCGTCGGCGGCCGAAGGCGCGGACATCCTCGTGACGATGCTGGCCGACGGCCCCGCCGTCGCCGAAGCATTCGAAGCCGCTTCGCCTGCTTCGGGAACGTTGTGGCTGCAGATGAGCACGGTCGGCCTCGACTGGACCGACCGCCTGGCCGCCACGGCCGAGCAGGCGGGCGTGGTGTTCGTCGACGCGCCGGTGCTCGGCACCCGGCAGCCCGCCGAGCAGGCGCAGCTGCAGGTCCTGGCGTCCGGTCCGGAAGAGGCGCGCCCGAAGGCGACGCCGGTGTTCGACGCGGTCGGCGTGAAGACGCAGTGGCTCGGCCCGGCCGGCCGGGGCAGCCGCCTGAAGCTGGTGATGAACGCCTGGGTGCTCGCGCTGACCAACGGCACGGCCGAAAGCCTCGGCCTGGCCCGGGCGCTGGGCCTCGACCCCGCGCTGTTCCTGGAGACGATCGAGGGCGGCGGGCTGGACGTCGGCTACGCGCACGTCAAGGGCGCCGCGATGCTGTCCGGCGAGTACCCGGCGGCGTTCCCGGCCGGGCTGGCCGCGAAGGACGCCCGGCTGGTGGTGGAAGCCGCGGGCGACGACGTCGACGTGGCGGGCGCGAAGGCGGTCCTGCAGCACCTGGAAGCGGCGGTCGAAGCGGGCCACGGCGACGAAGACATGGCGGCGCTTTACCGCGCGGTCGTCAAGGAGCGTTAGAGGAGCGTCGCGAGCCGGTCGACGCCGAGGCCGCTCGTCATGAGCCGCTCCTTCGCGTTGCCCAGGAGCTTGCGCGTCCACGGCGTGAAGCCGCCGTCGCCGACTTCGGCGAGTTCGCCGCCGAAGGACGCGTACACCTTGAAGCAGAGACCCTCGTAGTACCCGCCTCGGCCGCCTTCGCGCTCCGGGAACGGCCGGACCGGCACGTCCACCGCGTCGAGCAGGTCCGCGAAACGCGGGTCGAGCACGGTCACCGCCAGCTCGACGGCGGACGCGCCCAGTGCCCGGCACCCCGCCACCATCAGCCGGGCGTGCTCGGCGACGTGCCGTCGCTCGAACTCGAGGTTGCCGGTGTCCCGGCCTGCAGTCACCGCGCCGAACAGCGAAAAGTGCGCGTACAGCCCGGCCCCGCCGACGTGCTGGGCGCGGACCACCCGCTGGACCGTCGCCAGCCGGACCGGAGCGAGACCCGTGCGCCGGACCGCCGCTTCCAGCGCCAGCCCGGTCGTCGGATCCGCGGCGACCTCGGTGCCGCGGCCGGTGGGCACCATCCGGTGCTGCGCCAGCCCGGTCACCACCGAGTGCGTGCCCAGCGGCACCAGCGGCGCGAGCGCGACCAGGTCGAACGCGGAAGCCGCGGTCAAGAGCGCGTCCTCGGCCCGCCGCAGCACGGCGAACGGCAGCGGGCTCGGCGCGACGAACCGGTCGTCCCGGTGCCGGCGCAGCACGTCGGGCGCGGCCAGGCGGTCCGCGCGGCGGCGCGCCACCTCCAGTTGGACCGTCGTCAGGTCGGCGCCGGGCAACGCGGTCAGTACGTCGGCCGCCGTGCCTGCCGGCCCGGCGAGTACGCGGCGGCCGGGTCCGTCGTCGTGTCCCATCGCCCAGGTGTACCGCCCCGCGACGGCCGGGGCGAGGCGTTTTCGGGGCCGGGCGGGGTGACACGGTCGGGGACCCGGCCAGGCGGTAACCTCAGTCGGCATCCCGACCCCTGAACCGAGGAGGGCCCGTGTCGGCAGGGCAGATCGCCGCGTTGATCGCCGCAGGAGCATTCGTGGTGCTGGTCGTCCTGCTGGCGATCCCGCTGATCAAGCTCGGCAAGACGCTGGACGCGGCCACCGAGGCGATCGAGCGCACCAACAGCAACACCGATCCGCTGCTGATCGGCGCGAACGAGACGATCACGCACGTCAACACCCAGCTCGAGCGGGTCGACGGGATCACCGCGAACGCGCAGGCGGTCACCGGCAACGTCTCCGCGCTGACGTCCGTGTTCACCGCGACGCTAGGCGGCCCGCTCGTCAAGACCGCGGCGCTGTCCTACGGGCTCAGCAAGGCGATCAGGGCGCGCAAGAAGAAGAGCGCCCTGAAGGCCGCGAGGAAGGCCGGCAAATGAGGCGGCTGTTCTGGCTCGGCGTCGGCGTGGTCGCCGGCGTCGCGCTGTCCCGCAAGGCCACCGAAACCGCTCGTCAGGCCACCCCGGCCGGGTTAGCATCGAACCTGGGTGAAGCCGTGCGCGAGCTGGCCGGTGCCGTCGGTTCGTTCGGCGCCGAGGTGCGCGCGGGCATGAACGAGCGGGAACAGGAGCTGCACGACATGGTCGAGGAGCGGACGGGCGTCACGGCGCCCCGCGCCGAGGGACGGCACGCTGCCGCCGCCCGGCGCCCGGTCCGGCGAGCTCGCCGGGCGGAGGGCTGATCCGGGCCTGCCCGGAACCCTTCCGCCGTCGCCGCCGACCCCGTTCTTCGCCACCAGCTACTAGGACTGACCCGTGGACACACACGAAATCACCGATCGTTTCCTGCGCCATTTCGAGGGCAAGGGGCACACGCGCGTGCCCAGCGCGCCGCTGATCCTCGACGACCCGAACCTGCTGTTCGTCAACGCCGGCATGGTGCAGTTCAAGCCGTACTTCCTCGGTGAGGCGCCGCCGCCGTACCCGCGCGCGACCTCCGTGCAGAAGTGCGTGCGCACGCCGGACATCGACGAGGTCGGCAAGACCACCCGGCACAACACGTTCTTCCAGATGGCCGGCAACTTCTCCTTCGGCGACTACTTCAAGGAAGGCGCCATCGAGTACGCCTGGGAGCTGATCACCAAGCCCCAGAGCGAAGGCGGCTTCGGCCTCGACCCGGACCGGATCTGGGCGACGGTCTACGAGGACGACTCCGAAGCCGCGGGCCTGTGGCGCAAGCTCACCGGCCTGCCCGGCGAGCGCATCCAGGCGCGCGACATGGTCGACAACTTCTGGTCGATGGGCATCCCGGGCCCGTGCGGCCCGTGCTCGGAGATCTACTACGACCGCGGGCCGGAATACGGCCGCGAGGGCGGCCCGGTCGTCGACGAGGACCGCTACATCGAGATCTGGAACCTCGTGTTCATGCAGAACATCCGGGGTGAGGGCAGCGGCAAGAAGGACTTCCCGATCCTCGGCGAGCTGCCCGCGAAGAACATCGACACCGGCATGGGCGTCGAGCGCGTCGCGACGATCCTTCAGGGCGTCGAGAACGTCTACGAGACGGACCTCGTGCGGCCGGTGATCGGCCGCGCGGAGGAGTTCTCCGGCCGCCGCTACGGCTCGAACCACGCCGACGACGTCCGCTTCCGCGTGATCGCCGACCACGCCCGCACCGGCGTCCTGCTGATCGGCG
The DNA here is from genome assembly GCF_002234595.1 of Amycolatopsis vastitatis. GTDB lineage: Bacteria > Actinomycetota > Actinomycetes > Mycobacteriales > Pseudonocardiaceae > Amycolatopsis > Amycolatopsis vastitatis. The sequence goes on along the minus strand of NZ_NMUL01000040.1, from coordinate 88,022 downwards.
ACGGCGTCACCCCGGGCAACGACGGCCGCGGTTACGTGCTGCGCCGGCTCCTGCGCCGCATCGTCCGCTCCACCCGCCTGCTGGGCGTGCAGGAGCCGGTGCTGCAGGAGTTCGCGAAGGTCGTGCGCGACACCATGGGCCCGACCTACCCCGAGCTGGTCGACGGCTTCGACCGCATCAACGAGGTCGTCCGGATCGAGGAGGAGGCGTTCCTCTCGACCCTGACGAGCGGTTCGCGCATCTTCGACATGGCGGCCGAGGAGACCAAGCGCGGCGGCGGTGACGTGCTGGCCGGTGACAAGGCGTTCCAGCTGCACGACACCTACGGCTTCCCGATCGACCTGACCCTCGAGATGGCGGCCGAGCAGGGCCTGACCGTCGACGAGGACGGCTTCCGCACGCTCATGAACGAGCAGCGGACCCGCGCGAAGGCGGACGCGGCGGCCCGCAAGACCGGCCACGGCGACCTCTCCGAGTACCGGAAGGTCCTGGAGCAGCACGGCGAGACCGAGTTCCTCGGCTACACCGACCTGCAGGCCGAGGCGAAGGTCGTCGCGCTGCTCGAAGACGGGCAGCCGGTCCGCAGCGTCTCCGCGGGCAAGAAGGCCGAGCTGGTCCTCGACCGGACGCCGTTCTACGCCGAGAGCGGTGGCCAGGTCGCCGACACCGGTGTGCTGCTCGGCGACGGTGTCGAGCTGAAGGTCCTGGACGTCCAGAAGATCGTCCCCGGCCTGTTCGTGCACCGCGTCGAGGTCACCGACGGCGAGGTCGGCCTGGACACCAAGCTCACCGGTTCGGTCGACGCGCACCGCCGGCTCTCCATCGAGCGTTCGCACTCCGCGACGCACCTGGTGCACGCCGCCGTCCGCGGCGCCTACGGCAAGCGCGCGGCGCAGGCGGGTTCGCTGAACTCGCCGGGCCGCATGCGGTTCGACTTCACCACGCCCGGCTCGGTGTCCTCGGACGTGCTGACCGAGGTCGAGGAGGAGGTCAACGACTACCTCCAGACCAACGTCGAGGTGCAGAGCTACACCACGACCAAGGACAAGGCCCTCGAGCTGGGCGCGGTCGCGCTGTTCGGCGAGAAGTACGGCAACGACGTCCGCGTGGTCGACATGGGCGAGTACTCCCGCGAGCTCTGCGGCGGCACGCACGTCGACCGGATCGGCCAGCTCGGCCTGGTCAAGCTGGTCTCCGACGCCTCCATCGGCTCGGGCGTGCACCGCGTCGAGGCGCTCGTCGGCGGCGACGCGCTGAAGTACGTCCGCAAGGAGCAGTTGCTGGTCTCGCAGCTGGCGAACACCTTCAAGGTGCCGTCCGACCAGCTGCCGGGCCGCATCGAGGACGTCCTGACCCGGCTGAAGAACGCCGAGAAGGAGATCGCGCAGCTCAAGACCCAGCAGGTGCTGGGGTCGGCGGGCGCGCTGGTCGACAAGGCGCAGAACATCGGCGGCGTCACCGTCGTGGCCGAGGTCGTGCCCGACGTCGACGGCAACGGCCTGCGCGCGCTGGCCTCGGACATCCGCGGCCGGCTCGGCTCGCGGCCGGGGGTCGTGGCGCTGTTCTCGCCGGCCGGCGAGAAGCTGAGCTTCGTCGTCGCGACGACCAAGGCGGCCCAGGAGAAGGGCATCGCCGCGGGCAAGCTCGTGCCTTCGTTCGCCGAGAAGATCGGCGGCCGGGGTGGCGGCAAGCCCGACATGGCCCAGGGCGGTGGCACGAACCCGGCCGGCGCGGCCGAGGCGGTCACGGCCCTGCGCTCGGCGATTGCCGGCGTTGGTTAACCGCGGAAACCGCGGCCCGGATCGGCCAGGCAAGGACGATCCGGGGCGCGGCCGTCGGCTGGGGGTGGATGTCGGATCCGTCCGGGTCGGAGTGGCGCTGAGCGATCCGGCCCCCGTGCTGGCTTCGCCATTGGTTACCCTCTCCCGCGATGCGACCGACGACAGAGATCTGGACCAGCTGGCCGCTCTCGTCACCGAACACGAGGTGGTCGAGGTGATCGTGGGCCTGCCGAGAACGCTCGCCAACCGCCAGGGACCGGCGGCCGAGCTGGCCATCGCGTATTCTGAACGCCTGGCCGGGCGGATAGCGCCCGTGCCGGTCCGGCTGGGCGACGAGCGGCTGACCACGGTCACCGCATCCCGCATCCTCTCCCAGCGCGGGGTCAAGGGCCGCAAGCAGCGCGCGGTGGTCGACCAGGCCGCCGCCGTCGAGATCCTGCAGGCCTGGATCGACGCCGCCGCTGCGCACCGCGCCCGGGAGGGAGACCGATGAACGAGCAGCCACCCGAGCGTGGGCGTCGTCGCCTGCGCGAACCGGACGAGGCCACCCCGCCGCCGTCCCGGCCCGCGCCGCGCCGCGTCGACCCGCGCGACCCCCGTGCGAGCGGTTACCAGGAACTTCCGCCGTCCCGGCACAGCGGCCAGCACGAGCTGCCGCAGCCGTCGCGCCGGGCGCGGCCCGAGCCGGGCTACGACCCGGCGGGCGGCCGCCGCCGCCGGCTCGAGCCGACCGGCACGCTGCCCCCGGCCGACGACGAGTTCGACCCGCAGGCCCAGCAGGCCGCCCCCGCCCGGGCCGCGCGTGCCCGGCACGGCCTCGATGAGGGCTCCGAGATCGAGCCCCCGGCCGCCCGGCGCCGTCGGGCGGCCCCGGAGCCCGGCGAGGCCGCGAGCCGGCCACCCCGGCGGCGCGCCGCCGCGGAACCGGTCGAGCCGCCACCTTCGCGGCGGCGCCGCGCCGAGCCCGAACCGCAGCCGGGCCGGCGAGGCCCGGTCCCCGAGCCGATGGAGGCCGCCGAGCCGCCGCGGGGCCGTCGCCGGGCCGCCCCCGACCCGGCCGAGGCCGCCGAGCCGCGGTCGCGTCGCGCGGCACTCGAGCCCGACGTCGATCCCCGCCGCGGGGCCCCGGAACCCCCGCCGCCCGCGCGGCGGTCCGTCCAGCCGGGTGACCGCTCTGCCGTCATGCCCGAACCCGGTGCCGAGCCCCCGCGGCGACGCCGTCCACCGCCCCCGCCGGTGCGCGAGGAACCGGCGACCGACGTCATACCCGCGCTGGCGCCCCCGCCTCCGGCGGAGCCCCCGCGTCCGCCGCGTGAGGAGCCCGAGCTCTTCGCCGAGGACGACGAATACGCCGACGACGCCGCTTATGACGAGTACGACGACGAGTACGCGGACTACGACGAAGCCGAGTACGACGACGACTACGAGGACGAGCCGGAGAAGCCGCGGAAGAAGAAGGGCAAGCGCGCCCTCGGCTGGGTCGCCGCGCTCGTGGTGATCGTGCTGCTCGCCGGCGGCGCCTACTACGGCTTCAACAAGATCTTCGGCTACGCCGACTTCGAAGGCGCCGGCGACGGGGACGTGCTGTTCCAGGTCGACGACGGCGACTCGACGTCGGCGATCGGCGCGAAGCTCGCCACGGCGGGCGTCGTCGCCAGCGGCAAGGCGTTCGTGAAGGCGGGCGAGGACAACCCGAAGCTGGCCAAGATCCAGCACGGCTTCTACGTGATGAAGTCGCACATGTCCGGGGCCAGCGCGGTGGAGCGCATCGTGGCGCCGGAGGCGAGGGTCGGGCAGCTGGAGATCCGGCCGTACACGCAGTTCGACGACATCACCCAGCCCGACGGCAAGGTCACGCCCGGCGTGTACAGCCTGATGGCGAAGGCCTCGTGCGCCCAGCTCAACGGCAAGAGCACCTGCGTCTCGACCGACGACCTGCGCAAGGTCGTCGACGGGGCCGACCTGAAGGTGCTCGGCGTGCCGGACTGGGCGATCGAGCCCGCGAACAAGACCGACCGCAAGGACCGCAGGCTCGAGGGCCTGATCGCCCCGGGCGTCTACGACGTCCGGCCGGGGGCCAGCCCGCAGGAGATCATCACCCAGCTGGTGAAGACCTCGGCCGAAGCGCTCCAGAACTCCGGGCTCAGCCCGCAGTCGACCGGTCCCGGCATGACGCCGTACCAGACGCTGATCATCGCCTCGATCATCGAACGCGAAGCCGTGAAGGTCGACTTCGGCAAGCTCTCGCGGGTGATCTACAACCGGCTGGCGATCAACATGCGGCTGCAGATGGACTCGACGGTCAACTACGTGCTGGACCGGCCGACGCTGGCGACCAACGACGACGACCGCGCGAAGTCCGGCGTGTACAACACGTACCGGGTCACCGGTCTGCCCCCGACCCCGATCTCGGTCCCGAGCCCCGACGCCATCCAGGCGGCGGTGCACCCGCCGGCGGGGGAATGGTTGTACGTCGTCAAGTGCGAGAAGAACGGCCTGTCCTGCTTCGCGGTCAACTTGGGCGACCACAACAAGAACGTCGCGGAAGCCAGGGCGAAGGGTGTCTTCTGAGCCGCGCCGCGCCGCTGTGCTCGGCAAGCCGGTGGCGCACTCGCTGTCACCGGTGCTCCACGGCGCCGCGTTCGCCGCGCTCGGCCTGACCGGCTGGACGTACGAGCGGATCGAGACGAGCGCCGAGGAGCTCCCGGCGCTGGTCGGCGGTCTCGGCCCCGAGTGGGCCGGGCTGTCGGTCACCATGCCGGGCAAGCGTGCGGCGCTGGACCACGCGGACGAGGTGACGCCGCGCGCGGCGGCCGTCGGCGCGGCCAACACCCTGGTCCGCACCGCCGCCGGCTGGCTCGCGGACTGCACCGACGTCGACGGCGTCACCGGGGCCTTGCGCGCAGCGGGCGGGTACGAGCCGTCGCCGTCCGACACCGCGGTCGTGCTCGGCGCGGGCGGCACCGCGGCCGCGGCCGTCGTCGGGCTCGCGGCGCTGGGGGTGCGGCAGGTGCGCCTGGTCGTCCGGGAACCCGCCCGGGCGGCGGAAACGCTCGACGCGGCGAAGCGGGCTTCGCTCGACGTCGACGTCCTGCGCTGGGCCGATACGGACTTCGCGGCGCTGGGTTCCGCGGCGGTGCTGGTGAACACCGTCCCGCCGGACGCGATCGTGCCGCACGTGGCCGACCTGGCGTCGGTCGCGCACGTCCTCGACGTCATCTACCACCCGTGGCCGACACCCCTCGCCGAAGCGGTCGCGGCGCGCGGCGGCCGGCTCGCGACCGGGCTGGACATGCTGCTGCACCAGGCTTTCGGCCAGACCGAGCACTTCACCGGCCGCCCCGCCCCACGCGCGGCGATGCGGGACGCCCTGCGCGCGGCGACGGGCAACCTGCTGCCGTTGCCGATCGACTGACAACGCCTGCGAAAACCCTTCGCGCGGATCGCCGGATTCGATATTCTGGCGGACTGCCCAAATGAAGGGGGTCTTCACCGAGATGACCAGTCAAGAAGCGCTGAACGACGACGAGATCGCCTCGGCGTGGGTCGGCGAGGCACCGAAGCTCAACTCCACGGTCACCCTCGCCGACTACGACCCGGAGTGGCCGAAGCTCTTCGAGCGCGAAGCCGAGCGGATCCGGGGTGTGCTGGGGGAGCGGGTGCTCGTCTTCGAGCACGTCGGGTCGACGTCGGTGCCGGGCCTGTGCGCCAAGCCGATCATCGACATCCTCCTGGTGGTGCCGGATTCCGACGACGAGGACGCCTACGTCCCGGCGCTGGAGGCCGCGGGCTACCGGCTGACGATCCGTGAGCCGGACTGGGAGAAGCACCGCTGCTTCAAAGGCCCGGACACGAACATCAACCTGCACGTGTACTCGCCCGGAAACGGCCAGACCGAGCGCTACCGGCTCCTGCGCGACCGGATGCGGGCGCACCCGGAGGAGCGTGACCTCTACGCGGCGAAGAAGCGGGCGCTGGCCGCGAAGACGTGGAAGTACATCCAGAACTACGCCGACGCCAAGACGGAGGTGATCGAAGAGATCCTCGGCCGCGCCCGGGCCGGGCAGTACGACGCGTTCAGCGAGGCCTACGCCGAGCACGCGGAGAAGTCCGTCACCAACGCCCTCTACGACCGGCCCGCGATCGTGGACCTGGCCGGGGACGTGGAGGGCAAGCGCGTGCTCGACGCCGGTTGCGCGGCGGGGCACCTGAGCGCGCTGCTGGCCGGGCGGGGCGCGGACGTCCTCGGCGTCGACGCGAGCGCCGGCATGGTCGCCGTCGCGCGGCGGAAGTTCGGGGACGTCGCGCGGTTCGAGCAGGCGGACATCACCCGCCCGCTCGACGTCGAGGCCGGCTCGATCGACGTGGTCACGGCGTCGCTCGTGCTGCACTACCTGAAGGACTGGGAGCCGGCGCTGGCGGAGTTCCGCCGGGTCCTGAAACCCGGTGGGCTGCTGGTGTTTTCGGTGCACCACCCGGGCGAGGACTGGCGGTGGTTCGGCAAGGAGAACTACTTCGAGGTCGAGCTGCTGGAAGACGAGTTCCCGCCCGGTCAGCACGTGCGCTTCTACCGGCGTCCGCTGAGTCGGACGTTCCAGGCGGTGCGCGACGCCGGGTTCGAGGTCGACCGCCTGGCCGAGCCGATGCCGGTGCCGGAGGCCGACGAGGCCGACCCGAAGTGGGCGGCGAACCTGCGCAGCAAACCGCGGTTCCTGTACTTCCGGGCGGTCAGTCCCGCTCGGCCGGATCGAGCATGACCTCTGCGCCGGGCAGCGGGACGGTTTGAGGCCGGGTGATCCCGGGAACCCTTTCGCAGTCCTGACTTTCACTGAACAGGGGTGGGTGGATGTCGTCCTTCAACGTGAAGCCGTCGAAACCCGTAGCCGTTTTCGGCGCGATTTTCGGGGTGGCCGTCCTCGTCTTCGGATTCGTCAACGGCCGGAATTCGTCCGGGGGTTTCATCTGGCTGTGGCTGATTGCCGGGGTGGCGATCATCGCCTTCAACCTGTGGGCCGCGTTCAGCAAGAACGGTGCCACCGAAGTGATTTCCCGTAAGGAAGAATAGCGATCAGGCGTCCGGTCAGTCCCGCTTGGCCAGCTCGCGGATGAGGTCGACGACCTCACGGCTGACCGGGCGGAACATCCGCAGCCGGGAGAGCGCGGCCAGCCGGGTGATCAGGGGGACGCTGCGCTCGACCAGCATCCGGCTGCGTTTCGTGCCGGGCGAGCGGTCGTGCACCCAGAACAGCACCACGCCCATCTGACCGAGCCAGAGCAGCTCCGGCAGCTGGTCCCGCAGTTCCGGGTCGAGCTTGACGTCGGAGCCGTTGACGACCTCGCGCATGAGGCCGATCGAGGCTTTGCGGGCGGCCGAGGAGTCGTCGCTGAACGGGCTCAGCGGCGACTCCGGGTCGGCCGCGTTGACGAAGAACTGCGTGCCGAACCGGTGGTAGGGCTCGGCGATGTCGAGCCAGCACAGCAGCACCGCCCGCAGGCGCGCCGCGAAGCCGGTCTCGCTCTCCAGCAGTGGCCGGGCCGCGGCCTGGTGCTGCCGGGCGATCTCGTCGTAGAAGCCCTGGACCAGCTGTTCCTTCGAAGAGAAGTAGTAGTACGCGTTCCCGACGGAGACGCCCGCTTCCGCGGCGATCGCCCGCATCGTCGTGCGGTCGTAGCCGTTCTCGGTGAACAGCCGCATCGCGGTCGTGACGATCAGGGACCGCGTTTCCTCGCTCTTGGCCACGCACAGCACGTTAGCGCCGGGGGAGTCAGGGCGCGGGGTAGGGCGGGACCTGGCCGGCGTAGGGCATCGGAACCGGCTGTGCCATCGGGACCGATCGGGGCTTCGGGGCCAGGTGACGGCGCCGGATGCCGTTGAAGACCAGCACGTTCGTCAGGTGCATGCCGCCGAGGATGAGCGCGACCGTGCCGACCTTCACCGAGAGCAGCTCGAACACCTCCCGCGCGGTGGGCACCTGGGCGCTGCTGGTCAGGAACAGCGTCACGAAACCGAGGCTGATCAGGTAGAAGCCGACGACCAGGAGCTGGTTGACGGCGTTGGCGAGGCCGGGGCTGTCGGCGAAGACCTCGGTGAGGAAGGGGCGGCCGTGCTTGCTCAGCGTCCGGGCCACGAGCACGGTCAACGGGACGCTGATGAGCAGGTAGAGCGCGTAGGCGACGACGACGGGATCCATGGTTCCTCCAAGTTTTGAACGTGTTCAGGATGACGGTAGCCCGGTTTCTGAACGTGTTCAAGAGTGCTGGGTGTCACGTTGCCCCTGGTCCGCGGGGGCGGCCGGGGCTGGCTACGGTGAGGCCATGCGGATCGCGATTCTCGACGACTACCAGAACGTCGCCCTCACCTTCGGCGACTGGGAGTCGCTCAAGGCCGACATCACGGTCTTCACCCAGCCCCTGGACGACGTCGTCCGGCAGCTGCAGGGCTTCGAGGCGATCGTCGCGATGCGCGAGCGCACCCGCTTCCCGGCCGAGGTGCTCGACCGGCTGCCCGACCTGAAGCTGCTGGTCAGCACCGGCAAGCGGAACGCGGCCATCGACGTCGCGGCCGCGCGGCGCAACGGCGTCGTCGTGTCGGCCACCGGCTACATCGGGGAGCCGACCGCCGAGCACACCTGGGCGCTGATCCTCGCCGCGTCGCGGAACCTGCCGCAGGAGTTCCGGTCCATGCGCGAGGGCGGCTGGCAGACGACCGTCGGCACCATGCTGCACGGCAAGACGCTCGGCCTGCTCGGCCTCGGCAGGCTCGGCGCGGGCGCGGCGAAGATCGGGCAGGTCTTCGGCATGGAGACCATCGCGTGGAGCCAGAACCTGACGCAGGAGAAGGCGGACCCGCACGGCGTCACCGCGGTGTCCAAGGAGGAGCTGTTCGCCCGCTCCGACGTGCTCTCGATCCACCTGGTGCTGAGCGAGCGCACGCGGGGCCTGGTCGGGGCGGCCGAGCTCGCCGCGATGAAGCCCACCGCGTTGCTGGTGAACACCTCGCGCGGCCCGATCGTCGACGAGGACGCGTTGGTGGACGCGTTGCGGCGCAAGGAGATCCGCGCCGCGGCGCTCGACGTCTACGACACCGAGCCGTTCCCCGCCGACCATCCATTGAGGACACTCGACAACGCGGTCCTGACGCCGCACATCGGGTTCGTCGCCCGGGAGACGTACGAGATCTTCTACGGCGACGCGGTCGAGGACATCGCCGCCTACCAGGCGGGAAAGCCGATCCGCCTCATGGAGTGAAGGTGTGCGGCCCGCCGGGGCTCGAGGTCCCCGCACCAGCCCGGCGGCGGGCCTGCACCCTTAGATGACACCACCCCGACCCGCGCGACGGCAGGGTCTTTGGACCCTGCCGGCAGGGTCCGTTCGGCTGAACGGCCCGCTGCGGCTGGTCGTGAGTGAGAAACAGGGTTAGCACACTGTTTCTCACTCACGACCGCAGATCCGCCAGCACGGCGTCGGTGTAGCGCGGCCAGACCTCGGCGGCCCACGGGCCGAACGCGCGGTCGGTCAGCGCGACGCAGGCCGCGCCCGCGTCCGGGTCGACCCAGAGGAACGTGCCCGACTGGCCGAAGTGGCCGAACGTCCGCGGCGAGCTGTTCGCGCCGGTCCAGTGGGGACTCTTGTGGTCGCGGATCTCGAAGCCGAGGCCCCAGTCGTTGGGCTTCTGGTGGCCGAACCCGGGCAGCACCCCGGAAAGTCCGGGGAACACGACGTTCGTCGCTTCGGCGACGGTGGCCGGGTCCAGCAGCTTGGGCGCCTGCAGCTCCGCGGCGAACGCGGCCAGGTCATCCACAGTGGACACCGCGCCGGACGCGGGCGAGCCTTCCAGCGCGGTCGAAGTCATGCCGAGCGGGCCGAACAGCGCCTCGGCCTGGTACTGCGCGAAGGGGATTCCGGAGTGCTCGGCGAGCGCGTCGGCCAGCTGCTCGAAACCGGCGTTGGAGTAGAGCCGCCGCGTGCCGGGCGCGGCCATCGCCTTGTGCGCGTCGAAGGCGAGACCGGAGGTGTGGGCCAGCAGGTGCCGCACGGTCGAGCCCTCGGGCCCGGCCGGGGTGTCGAGCTCGACGACGCCCTCTTCGACCGCGATGAGCGCGGCGTAGGCGGTCAGCGGCTTGGAGACCGAGGCCAGCCGGAACTTCCGCGCGGTGTCGCCGTGGCTGTCGACGACACTCCCGTCCGCCGCCACCACGGCCGTCGCGGCGTTGTCCACCGGCCACTCGTCGATCAGGCGCACGCTCTCCATGGGGCCAGCCTACGAAACGCCGCGAAGGCCTCCGCACCGGCTGTCGGGGAGCCGGTGCGGAGGCCTTCGCGGGGGTGTATCTCAGGCGTCGAGGTCGGTGGCGACCAGCTGGGCGACCGCTTCCACGGCCTCCTCGGCGCCCTCGCCCTCGGCGCTGATGATGACCTCGTCGCCGTAGCCGGCGGCCAGTGTCATCAGGTTGAGCACGCTGCCGGCGGCCACCGGGCTCCCGCCGGCCTTGGCGATCTGCACCGCGACGGGTTGCGCCGCGGCCGCCTTCGCCACCAGCGCGGCCGGCCTGGCGTGCAGGCCCACCTTGCTCGCCACGGCGACGCGTTTCTCCGGCATGTTCGTCCTCTCCCTACGGGTTTACGTCGGTACGGATGTTACGCGGCGGCGGTCCGGTCGAGGTCGGCCTCGATCGAGTCGTCCTCGCGGCCCGGCGTGCGCAGGTTGAACTTGGTGATCGCGAACCGGAACACGACGTAGTAGATCACCGCGTAGACCAGGCCGATCGGGACGAGCAGCCACGGCTTCTGCGCCGCCGGGGCGCCCAGGTTCAGCAGGAAGTCGATCCCGCCCGCCGAGAAGTTGAAGCTCTGGTGGATGCCCAGCGCGTTGCAGATCGCCAGCGAGGTGCCGGTCATGATCGCGTGGAACAGGTACAGCGGCCACGCGACGAACATGAACGAGAACTCGATCGGCTCGGTGACACCGGTGATGAACGAGGTCAGCGCCGCGGAGATCATCACACCGCCGACGACCTTGCGCTGCGCCGGACGCGCGGTCTGCCAGATCGCCAGCGCGGCCGCGGGCAGCGCGAACATGAAGATCGGGAAGAAGCCCGTGGTGAACGCACCCGCGGAGGTCTTGCCGGCGATGAAGTTGTTGATGTCACCGCCGTCGAAGATGAACCAGACCGGGACGTTCAGCAGCTGGTGCAGACCGACCGGGATGAGCAGCCGGTTCAGGGCGCCGTAGACGCCGCCACCCCAGACCGGGGACGCGGTGACCGCGTCGCCGACGGCCTCGATGCCGCTGTTGACCCAGTGGAACACCAGGCCGAAGATCACGCCGAGGATCAGCAGCACGAAGGCGGTGATGATCGGGACGAACCGGCGGCCGCCGAAGAACGCCAGGTAGGCGGGCAGCTTGATGCGGTGGTAGCGCTGCCACAGCAGGGCGGAAACGATACCGACGACCACACCGGCGAGGACCGAGTAGGGCCAGTTGATCGGCGCGAGCTCGGTGGCACCCGCCTTGTACTTGGGCACATCGCTCAGCGGGGCGAACACCTGGATGACGCTGGTGAAGACGAAGAAGCCGACGACCGCGGCCACGGCGGTCGAGCCGTCGCCCTTGCGGGCGAAGCCGACCGCGATGCCGACCGCGAACAGCAGCGGCAGCCAGTTGAACAGCGTGCCGCCCGCGGCGCCGAGCACGCTGGCGACCTTGGTCCAGCCGAGGCCCTTTTCCCCGAGCATGTCGGGCTGGCCGAACCGGACCAGGATGCCGGCCGCCGGGAGCACGGCGATGGGGAGCATGAGGCTGCGGCCGAAGCGCTGAAGACCGGCGAGGCCTCCGCCGCTCTTCTTCGCCCCCTCCGCGGTGGTGGTGCTCATCTGGATCCTCCATAGTGGGGTGGTTGACCGGGTTCCGGGGTGTTCCGGTCCAACTGCATGGTCACCTGGTAATGATCTCCCCGGTACCAGGACGTGATGTCTTCGATCGGGTCGCCGTTGGCGCTGGAGACCCGCCGGAACACGAGCAGCGGGCTGCCGGCACGCATGCCGAGCAGCCGGGCCGTCTCGCGGTCCGCGCCTTCGGCCCAGACCGTCTGCCACGCCCGGTCGGGACGCACACCGTACGTCTCGGCCAGTTGCGCGTAAATGGACTGGGTCAGGTCGAGCTCGAGCAGGCCGGGAGCCCGGCCCGCGTGGTACCAGCCGCGCTCGACGGCCAGTGGCACGCCGTCGGCGTGGCGCAAGCGCACCAGGTGGTGCGCGCGAGCACCCTCGGCCAGGCCGAGAGCGTGCGCCGAGGCGGTGGGCGGCACCTCGGTGGCCGCCGAGACCACCTCGGTCGTCGGGGTCAGCCCCCGCCTCCGCATGTCGTCGGTGAACGACATCAGGTAGAGCTGCAGCTCCATCCGCCGGGCCGCGGTGAACGTGCCCTTGCCGCGGACCCGGGCGAGCAGGCCCTCCTCGACCAGCTTGCCGATCGCCGACCGGACCGTGAGCCGCGACACGCCGTAGCGCTGGGCCAGGTCGCGTTCCGACGGGATCGGCGCGCCCGGCGGGAGCTCGCGCTCCACCGTGCGGCGGAGGATCTCCCGCAGCTGGGCGTGCTTGGGCGTGGGCCCGTTGACGACCCGGTCGGGTGGCGGGACGTGCGCGGCCGCGCTCATCGGCGTCACCCTCCTCGTTCTGGCGGTCACCGGGGACCGGTGCTCGCGTCCGGCCCGGAACATTGGTACGTTCCGGTCTAGACCAATGATCTGATGGGGCAGGATGCTCCGCCGTGCGGACGGGTGTCAACCACCGTTATCCGTTCGTGGCCCGCGGCGGGGTGCATGCCGACGAACGGCGTAGTACAGGTGGACACGCGGTTCGCGTCAGGTTGGGAACTAACAGTGATCAAGGAGACCGCGATGGCGGATGACAGGCCCGAAAAGATCCTCGCCGCACTCGGCGGAACGGAAAACCTCACCGAGATCGAGGGCTGCATCACGCGGCTGCGCTGCGAGGTCGAGGACATGAGCCTCGTCGACGAGGCGGCGCTCAAGAAGGCCGGCGCCATGGGCGTGGTCAAGATGGGGTCGTCGGCCCTGCAGGTGATCGTCGGGCCGGAGGCGGACACGATCGCCAGCGACATCGAGGACCTGCTGTGAGCCTGGAGGTGCTCAGCCCGGTCGCCGGGCGCGTGGTGCCGATCACCGAGGTCCCCGACCCGGTGTTCGCGCAGGCCATGGTGGGGCCGGGCCTCGCGGTGCAGCCCGCGGGCGGGCGGGCGGACGCGGTCGCGCCGGTCGACGGCACGATCGCGACGCTGCACCCGCACGCCTTCGTCGTGGCGACCGAGGACGGCAAGGCCGTGCTGGTCCACCTGGGCATCGACACGGTCAAGGAGAAGGGCGAGGGCTTCACGCTGCACGTCGTCAAGGGCGAGCAGGTGCGAGCCGGCCAGCCGATCGTCAGCTGGGACCCGGAGGCGGTGACCGCGGCGGGCTACTCGGCCATCGTCCCGGTCGTCGCGCTGGACGCCGCGGCGGACGTGCTGTCCGGTTTGGACGCCGACCGCGACGTCGAGGCCGGTGCCCCGCTGTTCGGCTGGGACGCCTGAGCGGGATCCGTCACGCGGAGGGCCCTTGTGGACTCGAAGTCCTCAAGGGCCCTCCGGCATCAGCGGCTCGTCAGCCGGTGACGACCTTCCCGTTCTCGACCTTGACCGGCACCGACGGCAGCGGCTTCTTCGCCGGGCCTTGCTTGACCTCGCCGGTCAGCGCGTTGAAGACCGAGCCGTGGCACGGGCAGACCAGGTCGGCGCCCTTCGGGGCGACCGTGCAGCCCTGGTGGGTGCAGACGGCGCTGAACGCGGCGGCGGCCGACTCGGACGGCCGGGCCACGATCACGTCGGAGCCGTCCGGGGCCTTCGCCGCCTTCGCCTGCCCGACCGGGACGTCGGCGAGTGCGACCAGCGGCGTCCCGGCGGCGATCGGTGCTTGGGCGGTGCCGGACTTGGGGGCGGAGTCCGACCCGCAGGCGGTGAGCGCGACGGCGCCGACGGCGGCACCGGCGACAGTGGCACCCGTGGTCAAGACGGTGCGGCGGGAGTGCAGTTCGGCTGTCATGCCCTCCTAAACGAGATCGGCACCCCATCGGTTCAATCCGCGGTGAACCGGATCGGCCCCCGTTTCGTGTATGTAGCGGAGTGGGTGTGGAGTGGAGGAACGATCATGGTGAGTTGGGTTCTACGCATCGTCGTGGCGGCCGCATTGCTGGGCTCGGCGGGTGTGCACTACTTCTTGTGGACGCAGGGTTACTCGGGCATCACCGGCACGCTGTTCTTGCTCAACGCGATCGCCGGGCTCGTCCTCGCGATCGCCGTCCTGGCCTGGCGGCACTGGCTGCCCGCGCTGGGCGCGGCCGGCTTCGGGGCGGTGACGCTCGGGGCGTACGTCCTCGCCGCGACGGTCGGGTTCATGGGGAACCACGACCAGTTCAACAGCCAGCCCGAGTACTGGGGCGTGATCACCGAGGCCGTCTGCATCGTGGGCGGTCTGGCGCTGCTGTTCGTGAAGGACCGGCGCCGCGCGACGGTCTAGGTCCGCACCGGTGAAGGACGTCGCCGAAGAGGCGCTGATGCGCGCGCTGCACGAGGAGCACGCGGCCGCGCTGTGGTCCTACGCGCTCCAGCTGACCTCCGGGGACCGGGTCCGGGCCGAGGACGTCGTCCAGGAGACGCTGCTGCGGGCCTGGCGCTCGACGGCGGTGCTGGACCAGTCGCAGGGCTCGGCGCGGGCGTGGCTGTTCACGGTGGCCCGCCGGATCGTGATCGACGGCTGGCGGTCCGCCTCGGCCCGGTCGGAGGTGATGACCGACCGGCCGCCGGAACGCGCGGTCGCCGACGGCACCGACCGCGCGGTCCAGGGCTGGCTCGTCGCCGAGGCGCTGGCCGAGCTGTCGGACCGGCACCGCGAAGTGCTGCAGCTGTGTTACTTCCAGGGCTATTCCGTGGCGGACGCCGCGCTCCGGCTGGGCGTGGCCGAAGGGACCGTCAAGTCGCGCACGCACTACGCGTTGCGCGCACTGCGGCTGGTACTCGAGGAAAGGGGGGTGACCCAGTGAGCGAAGACCCGTTCGCGACGTTCGACGCGGCATACGTCCTCGGGGCGCTCGCCCCCGAGGACCGGCAGCGCTTCGAGCAGCACCTCCGCACCTGCGACCGGTGCGCGGCCTCGGTCCGCGAGCTGGCCGGCCTGCCCGGCCTGCTGGCCAGGGTCGACGCGCCCGCGGTCGTCCCCGACGCCGGCGCGCCGCCTCAGGACCTGCTGCCCACGGTGCTCAAGCGGGTGCGGCGAGGCCGCCGGATCCGCACCGCGGTGACGGCGGTGTCGGCCGCGGTGGCGGTGTCGGCGTGCGTGGCACTGGGCGTCGTGGCGTGGACCCCGCCCGCCCCGCCGCCGTCGACCGAAATGACGGCGCTGGGCCAGTTCCCGGTCCGCGCGGACGCCCGCCTGGCCGCGTTCTCGTGGGGCACGCAGGTCGACATGACGTGCAGCTACACGGGCGGCCGCAGCGGCGGCGAGTACATCCTGATGGCGATCTCGCGTTCCGGGGAGGAAACGCAGCTGGCGACGTGGAAGGCGGTCCCGGAGAACACGGCCCGCCTCTCGATCGGCACGGCTCTGCGGCAGTCGGACCTGGCAGCGCTGGAAGTCCGCCTGGGAAACGGGCTTCCCCTGCTCCGGCTGACCTTGTGACGTGGCTCATCCGGGCCGCAGGGGGTCCCGGATGAGCCACCCCCGGCCCACGGCACCACCTCCGCCGTGTCGCCCCTCCAATCACGCGTGATGCCCCTCTGATCACGCGAGATGCGCCTCCAATCACGCGAGATGCCTCTCCAATCACGCGAGATGCCTCTCCAATCACGCGAGCCGACTGCCGAGGTACGCGAGTCGACCGTCCAGGTACGCGAGTCGACCGTCCAGGTACGTGATCCGACCGTCCAGGTACGCGAGTCGGCCCGTGCGAGTGCCTGGCCGACCCGTCCAATCACGCACGTCGACCATTCCGGAGCGTGAACCGACCCTCCAGGCGCACGAGCAGCCGTCCCGCAGCCGGTCGTGGCGTCGCCCACAGGAGTGAAACCCGGCCCGGAACGCAGCGAACGGTCCGTTCGTGACGCCCGGCATTTGCCCTGCTCAGCCCGGCCGCAGCAGGCTGGGTCCATGACCTTGCCGATCTTCGCCACGACCACCGCGGCCGCCGCCGGCGCCGCCACCGCTCCCGTCACCGCCGCGCTGCTGAAACGCGCCTCGGCGCCGGTCCCGATGGCCCTCAACGCCGTCCTGGCCGCCCTCGGCGTGGCCGCCGTCACCGCCGGCGAGGTCGCCGGCGCCTGGCCGGGCTGGTGGCTCCCCGTGCCCGTCCTGCTGACCGTCGTCGCGGTGCCGCTCGCCCTCGCCGACCTGCGTCACCGCCGGCTGCCCGACGTCCTGACCCTGCCCGCGTACCCGCTCTTCGGCGCCGCCGTGGGCGCGGCCGCGCTCGGCGGTGGCGGCCCGTCGCCGGCCGTGCGGGCGGCCGCCGGTGCCGTGCTGTTCGGCGGTGCGCACGCGCTCGTCCGCCTCGCGACGCCGGGCAGTCTCGGCGCCGGTGACGTGAAGCTGTCCGGCAGCCTCGGCGCCGTGCTGGGCGCGGCCGGCTGGGCCGCGCTCGCGGCCGCGGCCGTTCTGGCCGCGCTCTTCACCCTCGCCATCGCGGCCGTTCGGCGTGGCTCCGGCCGCGTGCCGCACGGTCCCGCGCTGCTCACGGCCACCTGGCTGTGCGCGATCTTCCCGGGTGCGCCGTGACCGGAACACCTTTCCGCCCCGACCGGCCCCCGTGACAGGATTGAGCCATGTTGCGCTGGATCACCGCAGGTGAATCGCACGGACCCGCGCTGGCCGCCGTGCTCGAAGGCATGCCCGCCGGTGTCGCCGTCACCACCGCCGACGTCACCGAACAGCTCGCCCGGCGCCGCCTCGGCTTCGGCCGCAGTCCCCGGATGGGCTTCGAGACCGACCACATCGAGTTCCTCGGCGGCGTGCGCCACGGCCTCACCCAGGGCGGCCCGGTCGCGGTGCAGATCGAGAACGCCGAGTGGCCCAAGTGGGAGCAGGTCATGGCGGCCGACCCGGTCGACCCGCAGGTGCTCGAAGGGCTCGCGCGCAACGAACCGCTCACCCGGCCCCGCCCGGGCCACGCGGACCTGCCCGGCATGCAGAAGTACGGCTTCGAGGAGGCACGCCCGGTCCTGGAGCGGGCCAGCGCGCGGGAGACCGCGTCGCGGACCGCGCTGGGCACCGTCGCCCGGAACTTCCTGAAGCAGCTGCTCGACGTCGAGATCCTCAGCCACGTCGTCTCGATCGGCGGCGCGGACGCGCCCGAGGGCCCGCTGCCGGTCGCGGCCGACCTGGCCGCCATCGACGAGAGCCCGGTCCGCGCGTTCAGCCAGGAAGGCACCGACGCGATGGTCGCCGAGGTCGACGCCGTGCGGAAGGCGGGCGACACCGTCGGCGGCGTGATCGAGGTCCTCGCCTACGGCCTCCCGCCGGGCCTCGGCTCCCACGTCCACTGGGACCGGCGGCTCGACGCGCGGCTGGCCGGCGCGCTCATGGGCGTCCAGGCGATGAAGGGCGTCGAGGTCGGCGACGGCTTCACCACCGCGCGCCGCTGGGGCAGCCAGGCGCACGACGAGATCGACCGCGGCTCCGGGCCGGTCGGCGTCACCCGCCGGTCCAACCGCGCGGGCGGCCTCGAAGGCGGGATCACCAACGGTGAGCCGCTGCGGGTGCGCGTCGCGATGAAGCCGATCTCGACCGTCCCCAAAGCACTGTCCACAGTGGACGTCAAGACCGGCGAGCCCGCGGTGGCCATCCACCAGCGGTCCGACGTCTGCGCGGTGCCGCGGGCCGGGGTCGTGCTGGAGTCGGTCGTGGCGCTCGTCCTCGCCGACGCCGCGCTGGAGAAGTTCGGTGGCGACTCCCTGGCCGAGAGCAAGCGGAACGCCGAGGCGTACCTCAAGGCCATCGAGGAGCGGTGGTGAGTCCTCGCGCGGTGATCATCGGCCCGCCGGGCTCGGGCAAGAGCACGGTCGGGCCGCTGCTGGCGGCGGCGCTCGGCGTCGCCTTCCGGGACTGCGACGACGACATCGTCGCGCGTACCGGGCGCAGCATCTCCGACATCTTCGCGGAGGACGGCGAACCCGCCTTCCGCGCGCTGGAAGAAGAAGCGGTCGCGACGGCGCTGGCGGAGCACGAAGGCGTGCTCTCCCTCGGCGGCGGCGCGCCGCTGACGCCGGGCACGCGTGCCCGGCTGGCCGAGCACACCGTCGTGTTCCTCAACGTCGGCCTGGCGGCCGGCGTGCAGCGCACCGGCCTTTCGAGCGCGCGGCCACTGCTGGCCGGGGTGAACCCCCGCGCCACCTTCAAGAAACTGCTCGACGAGCGGTTGCCCGTCTACCGCGAGGTCGCCACCGTCGAGGTCGTCACCGACGACCGGACACCCGCCGAGCTCGTCGCGGACCTCGCCGCGCGGCTCGCCCCCGCCGAAGCCAAGGAGTGAACCCGCCCGTGTCCGATCCGGTGCGCATCCCCGTCGACACCGCCCATCCCTACGACGTCGTGATCGGCCGCGGCCTGCTCGGCGACCTCACCGCGCAGCTGGCCGACGCCTCGAAGATCGCGCTGATCCACCCGCCCACGCTGACCACCACGGCCGAGGCCATCCGCGACGAGCTGAACGCGGCCGGGCTCGACGCCCACCGCGTCGAGATCCCGGACGCCGAGGACGGCAAGGCGCTGACCGTCGCGAGCTTCTGCTGGGAGGTGCTCGGCCGGATCGGGCTCGACCGCCGCGGTGTCGTGGTCGGCCTCGGCGGCGGTGCCGTCACCGACCTCGCCGGCTTCGTCGCCGGCACCTGGATGCGCGGGGTCCGGCTGGTCAACGTGCCGACCACGCTGCTCGGCATGGTCGACGCCGCGGTCGGCGGCAAGACCGGCATCAACACCGACGCGGGCAAGAACCTCGTCGGCGTGTTCCACGAGCCGAGCGCGGTGTTCGCCGACCTCGCGACGCTGGAGACGCTGCCGGCGAACGAGCTCGTCGCCGGGATGGCCGAGGTCGTCAAGACGGGCTTCATCGCCGATCCGCGGATCCTCGAGCTGATCGAGGCCGACCCCGCCGCGGCGGTCGACGCGACCGGTGACGTGCTGGCCGAGCTGGTCCGGCGGTCGATCCAGGTGAAGGCCGCTGTCGTGGCCGCCGACCTGCGCGAGTCCGACCTGCGGGAGATCCTCAACTACGGCCACACCCTCGGCCACGCGATCGAGCGGCGCGAGCGGTACCGGTGGCGGCACGGCGCCGCCGTGAGCGTCGGGCTGGTGTTCGCCGCCGAGCTGGCGCGGCTGGCCGGGCGGCTCGACGACGCCACGGCCGAGCGGCACGCCGCCGTGCTGAAGCTGCTCGGCCTGCCGACGACCTACGACGCCGACGCGCTGCCCCAGCTGCTGGAAACCATGAAGGGCGACAAGAAGACCCGGTCCGGGGTGCTGCGGTTCGTCGTCCTCGACGGTCTCGGCAAGCCGGGCCGGCTCGAGGGCCCGGACCCGTCGCTGCTCGCCGCCGCGTACTCCTCGATCGCCGCGGACGCCCCGTCCGGCGGCGGGAGCGTGCTGCTGTGAAGGCGTTCGTGTTCAACGGCCCCAACCTCGGGCGGCTCGGCAAGCGCGAACCGTCGGTCTACGGCTCGACCACCCACGACGATCTCGCGGCGCTGTGCGTCAAGACCGGCGACGAGCTGGGGATCGAGGTCGAGGTCCGGCAGACCGACCACGAAGGCGAAATGGTCGGCTGGCTGCACGAAGCCGCCGATGGTGGTCACCCGGTCGTCCTCAACGCCGGCGCGTGGACGCACTACTCGATCGCGGTGCGCGACGCCGCGGCGCAACTGTCCGCGCCGCTGATCGAGCTGCACATCTCGAACGTGCACAAGCGAGAGGAGTTCCGGCACCACAGCGTGCTTTCGGACATCGCGACGGCGGTGATCGCCGGTCTCGGCGTCGACGGCTACCCGCTCGCCCTGCGCTGGCTCGCCGCGCACCCGGGGTGACCGCACCGACGCTGACCACGGCGCGGCTGGCGCTGCGGCAGCTGGTCGAGGCCGACCGCGAAGCCGTCGTGAAGGTCTTCTCCGACCCGGAGATGAGCCGCTTCTTCGCGGCGGACTTTTCCGACCCGGCGGCGGCGAGCGCGATGGTCGACCGGCGCCTCTCCTACCGCGGCCCGGCCGGCCAGGGCCACTGGGTGATCGAGCGCGACGGCGAGGTCATCGGCGTCGCGCACCTGCGGCCGTCGTGGGAACTGCCGGGCGAGGTGCCCGAGCTGGGCTACTACGTCGCCTCCGCGCACGCCGGGCAGGGCCTGGCCACGGAGGCCGCACGGGCGGTGCTGGACCACGGGTTCCACGCGCTCGGCCTGCCCGCCGTCTGGGCGCTGGTGCACGAGAACAACGCCGCGAGCCGGAAG
Organism: Amycolatopsis vastitatis; assembly: GCF_002234595.1. Classification (GTDB taxonomy): domain Bacteria; phylum Actinomycetota; class Actinomycetes; order Mycobacteriales; family Pseudonocardiaceae; genus Amycolatopsis; species Amycolatopsis vastitatis. The sequence continues at coordinate 67,701 of NZ_NMUL01000040.1, read as the reverse complement.
GTGGCCACGCGCTTGGGTTTCCTCGACGTCGGCAGCGGGATCCACTACGGCGACCTGCACCGGGTGCTGGTCGCGCTGCCCGCCGTCCACGGGCGGCCGCACCACGTCGAGCTGTGGGTGCCGGACCTCGCCGAAGCCGAGCGGTGCTGGGGCTGGCTGCTCGGCGAACTCGGCTGGAGCGAGTTCCAGCGCTGGGCCGCCGGTGTCAGCTGGCGGCTCGGCGGGACGTACGTCGTCGTCGAAGCTTCGCCCGCGCTGAGCGCGCCGGAGCACGACCGCATGCGCCCGGGCCTGAACCACCTGGCGTTGCACGTGGCGACCCGCGCGCAGGTCGACGACCTGGCCGCCCGGGCGGCGGAGCACGGCTGGCGGCCGCTGTTCGCCGACCGGTACCCCCACGCGGGCGGTCCCGCCCACTACGCGGCCTACCTCGAGAACGACGCGGGCTTCGAGGTCGAGCTGGTCGCGTCGGAAGGACCCGCGACAGGGAAATGAAGTGAATGAGTCTGACTCACTCACCTCGTCCGACGACAGGAATGAGTCATTCACGGCGACAGCGCGGGGGTGCACGATCGGGCGACCGTCGACCGGGAGCGCCGCCACCCGGGCAGGGGGCCGATCGCTACACTGCGATGTCGTGCGCCCGTTTCGTCATGGGGGTCGGCGACCCGCTCGTGCCTTGTTCGCCAGCGTCCTGGCGGGCCTTCTGGTCGCGGGCTGCACCCAGGGTTACGCCCAGCCGCAGGCGGCGGGGGACCAGCCCGCCATCGCGGGCGGGAAGACCGCCGAGCCACCGCGGCCCACCGACGTCAAGCTCGCTTCGGGTGACCCCCGGCAGAGTGGTGGCGTGATCGCCGCCGGCGGGGCGGACGCCGTCTACAACTACGGGCCGTCGGTGATGCTCGACCACGGGCAGACCCGGATGTGGTGGTGCAGCCAGTACGGCGGCGCCGGGCCGGCCGGCGACGACATCCTCTACGCCCGGGCGCAGTCGATCGACGGGCCCTTCACCGGGCCGGGCGGCGGGATCCCGGCGGCCGTGTTCTCCGGCGCGCCGGGGCAGTTCGACGGCATGCACACCTGCGACCCGTCCGTGCTGCGGGTCGGCTCGACGTACTACCTGTACTACACCGGCGCGGCGGGCGACCACGCGCTCGGCAACGCCATCGGGCTCGCGACCAGCCCCGACGGGGTGCACTGGACCCGCGCGGCCGGCGGCCGGCCGATCCTGGGGCCGTCGCACGACGTGCACCGCGCGAACGTCTACGGCGCGGGCCAGCCGTCCGTGGTCTACCTCGACGGCTGGTTCTACCTGATGTTCACCGACACCACCGGCCGCGCCGCGGGCTGGAACGGCGCGGGGCAGTTCCTGCTCCGCTCGCGCGACCCGGCGTTCGGGTCCGGGGCGCAGGCGCTGGACGTCGGGGGGTTCGTGCCGGTGGCGTCGACGTCGGCGCCGCGCGCCCGGTCGGTCGTCGACGGCTTCAGCGCGGACCTGATGTGGGTCGGGGCGCTCGCCGCGTTCGTCGTCGCGCACGAGACCGACGGCGGGACGACACTCACGTTCTGGACGGCGGACTTCACCGAGCACCCGTTCCAGCCGGTGCTGATCCCGGGGCCGTGGAAGGAAGGGCCGGGGCTGGTGCGCCGGGCCGACGGGCACGCGCCGCTGTCGTCGGCCGACCCGTGCGACCGGGTGCCGTTCGACGTCGTGCGCGCGACCACGCTCGGCGGGGCCGGCGCGCCGACCGATCTGCGGCACTTCGGGCTGGACCTGCTGGGCAGCCGGGCCTGCGGGAACCCCGGCCGGGTCGCCGCGACGTTCGACGGCGTGACGATGCCGTCGCCGGAACGGACGATGGACCTGGTCCGGGCCGGGCGGCGGGTGCGGATCGACCGGCGCTCGGTCGCGGCGATGCTGGCCGGCGAGCTGCTGGAGAAGGCGCCGCCCGCGGTGGCGGTGCTCCCGGTGGCGGCGCGGCTCCGGCCGGGTGCGGAGGCCGTCCAGGCGCCGGGCGGGTTCGGGCTGCTCCTCGACGACCGGCGGCTGTGGCGGGTACCGGACGCCGGAATCGTGGCGGCCAACGGCTCGGCGGCGCACCCGGTGACGGCCGCGCAGTGGAACGCTTACCCGCGGGGTGCCTCGCTGGGGTGAGCCCGGCGTGTCGAGTCGCTCGCCGTGCCGAGCGGCAGGCGTGGGGTGGTCATCGGCGGGTTTCCGTAGCGGGGCCGGTTCGCCGGGCGCCCGGCCGACGGGAGTGCGAGGCCGCGCAGCCGAGGCAAGCTACCCGCGGGGTTCTTCGCCCGCCGGCTGACCGCGGCGTGCCGGGCGCGGGCGAGGCCGCGGTCGGGGCTGGGGGCGCGGCCGTGGCGGGTCGGCGGGACCGTCGAGCGGCGATTCCTCGTCCGCCGGCCGGGATCGCCCGATCCGCCCGCCGACGAACAGCCCGAGCCCGGCCGGGATCAGCACCAGCAGGGCCGAGAACGCCGCTCCGCCGGTGAGCGCGCCGCCGAGCTCGGACACTCCCGTCTGGTCGACGAAGACCGCGCGGCCGACGACGTACAGGATTCCGGCCACCGGGCCGGCGATCAGCGCCGAGATGAACCACACCCGGCCGCGGTCGGGCAGGCCGCGCCAGGCGTCGACGGCGCTCCAGAGCGCCGCTGCCCCGACGAGCACCGCGAGCGCCAGTGCCACCACCGGGGTCTGCTCGGTCGGGTGGTAGACGGCGTACTTGGCGAGGAGGGTGATGGCCGCGCCGTGCAGCACCGCCATCCCGAGCCCGCGAATCACCCAGGCGCTCATCCTGCGGAGTGTAGGCGGCCTACTGGCGAGTCGCTTACCCGGCGAGGGAACGCGACGAACGTCCGGCCCGGCCCGCACTAGGGTGGAACCCGTGCCCGAAACCCATGGACGACGTCGTGCCGCGCTGCGCGGGCTTCTGACCGAAGCCGGTGTGGACGCGCTCCTGCTCACCGATCTGCTGAACATCCGCTACCTGACCGGGTTCACCGGCTCGAACGCCGCCGTGCTGCTGCACGCCGGCGGCGAGGGGAAAACGCTCTTCTGCACCGACGGCCGCTACACCACCCAGTCGGCCGCGGAGGTGCCCGATCTGGACAAGGTCGTCGACCGGGCCAGCGCCGCCGCCCTGGTCGCGATGGCCGCGAAGGACCCGAAGACCTACGGACGCGTCGGCTTCGAGAGCCACCACATGAGCGTGGAGGACTACGAAGCCCTCGCCAAGGAAGTTCCGCTGAAGCGGACCCCGGGGCTGGTCGAACGGCTGCGCGAGGTGAAGGACGAAGCGGAGATCGAGGCGCTGCGCCAGGCGTGCGCCGCCGCGGACCGGGCGCTCGACGACCTCGTCGCCGCCGGCGGGCTGCGGCCCGGGCGGACCGAGCTGGAAATCGCCCGTGACCTGGAGAACCGCATGCTGGAGCACGGCTCGAGCGAGCCCAGCTTCGCCTCCATCATCGCCGCCGGCGCGCACTCGGCCATCCCGCACCACCGGCCCACGCACGCCGAGCTGAAGCGCGGCGACTTCGTGAAGATGGACTTCGGCGCGACCGTCGACGGCTACCACTCCGACATGACGCGCACCTTCGTCCTCGGCGAGCCCGCGGACTGGCAGCGCGAGGTGTACGACCTCGTGCACGCCGCGCAGGCGGCGGGGGTCGACGCCGTCCTGCCGGGCGCCGAAGTGTCCGATGTGGACGCCGCGGCGCGGACCGTGATCGCGGACGCCGGGCACGGCGAGCACTTCGCGCACGGCCTCGGGCACGGCGTCGGCCTGCAGATTCACGAGGCGCCCAGCTTCGCCGCCACGGGCGTCGGTACACTGTCCGCCGGTATGGCGGTCACCGTCGAGCCCGGCGTCTACCTCGCGGGGCGCGGTGGCGTGCGCATCGAGGACACGCTCGTCGTGCGGGCTGGGGAGCCCGAACTCCTCACCCTGAGCACCAAGAACCTCGTGGTCGTCTGACAGCGGCCGCGAACCCGAAGATCGACACAGGAGACTGCAAGCTCGTGGCCACCACCAACGACCTGAAGAACGGGCTCGTCCTCAACCTCGAGGGCCAGCTGTGGACCGTCACCGCGTTCCAGCACGTCAAGCCGGGCAAGGGCGGTGCCTTCGTGCGCACGACGCTCAAGCACGTGCTCACCGGCAAGGTGGTCGACAAGACGTTCAACGCGGGCACGAAGGTCGAGACGGCCACGGTGGACCGCCGGAACATGACCTACCTGTACAAGGACGGCGCCGACTTCGTCTTCATGGACGGCGACACCTACGACCAGATCACGGTCCCGGCCGAGGTCGTCGGCGACAACGCCAACTACATGCTCGAGAACACCGAGGTCCAGGTCGCGGTGCACGAGAACGAGCCGCTGTACGTCGAGCTCCCGACGTCGGTCGAGATCGTCATCCAGCACACCGACCCCGGCCTGCAGGGCGACCGCTCCACCGGCGGCACCAAGCCGGCGACGCTGGAGACCGGCGCGGAGATCCAGGTCCCGCTGTTCCTGTCCACCGGCGAGAAGATCAAGGTCGACACCCGCGACGGCCGTTACCTGGGCCGCGTCTCCAGCTGATGCCGACGTCGAAACCCCACCCGAACCGCGGCGGCGCGATCAGCCGCCGTCAGGCGCGCCGCCGCGCGGTGGAGATGCTGTACGAGGCCGTCCAGCGCGACACCGACGCGGTGACGCTGCTGGCCGACCGGGTCGGCGCGACCGAGGTCGACCCGATCGCGGACTACACGATCAGCCTGGTCGAGGGCGTGACCGGCCGGAAGACCCAGATCGACGAGCTGCTGGCCGAGCACGCGCAGGGCTGGACCCTGGAGCGGATGCCGAAGGTCGACCTCGCGGTGCTGCGGGTCGGGGTCTACGAGCTGCTCTGGGCCGAGGACGTGCCGGACCCGGTCGCGATCGACGAGGCCGTCGGCCTGGCGAAGGAACTGTCCACGGACGACTCGCCGCGGTTCGTCAACGGCGTCCTGGGCCGGATCGGCACGATCGCCGACCGCCTCCGCGCCGTTCTGTAAAGCCCCCCGGTCGGGTGACCGCGGGGCAGGGCTCGCCCCCGAACGAGCCCCCGACGATTCAGTGAGCGTCTCCGGTGCCCCACCGGGAACGCTCACTGCGTCGGTACAGCAACACCCGGAATCAGTCCTCCTTGGAAGGACGCGCCTCCGGCGGCAGGACGCCCCAGTCGATGAGCTGCTCGGTCAGCTCGCCCGGGGTCATGTCGTAGATGATCGCCAGCGACCGCAGGTCCTCGGTGCGGATCGAGAGCACCTTGCCGTTGTAGTCGCCGCGCTGGCTCTGGATGGTTGCGGCGTAGCGGGCCAGCGGGCCCACCTTTTCGGCCGGCAGCTGCTGCAGGCGCTCCAGGTTGATCACGATCTTGGTGGCGGGCTCGGCACCGGAGGGGACCCGGCCCTCGGGCAGCAGCTCGACCACCGGCACACCGTAGAAGTCGGCCAGCTCGGCCAGCTTCTGCACGGTGACGGCACGGTCGCCACGCTCGTACGAGCCGACGACGACGGCCTTCCAGCGCCCACCGGACTTCTGCTCGACCCCGTGCAGGGACAGGCCCTGCTGCTGGCGGATCCCGCGGAGCTTGGCCCCGAGCGCCTTGGCGTAATCGCCCATCTGGTCGTTCTCCGTTCTTCACCCCCGTCCGGTCGGGGTGACCGGGCGGGGACTCTTCGAGTCGAATACTCAGAGTAATGGTTACGCATTGTTGTCACCAGGTCAAGCAGGAGCTTGCCGCGAATCACGCCACACCACCCGTAAGGCTGAGCAAAGTCCCTGCTACTGTCGGTGCGAAAGCCCCGACCAGCAGGGGAACAGACGTCCTTTAAGGACCCGTCCGGTGAGGCGGGGAAGGAGTCCGGTTTGTCGTCACGTCCGCGTGGCGCGGCTGGTTCGGCCGGGGAGCGCGAGCTCCTGTCGGCCGGCGATGTCGCGCGCACGATCGCCCGAATGGCCCATCAGGTCATCGAAAAGACCGCGAACGGTGCGGAGAGCACTACCCCGCCCGTGTTGCTCGGCATCCCGTCCCGGGGCACGCCGCTCGCTGTCCGCCTGGCCGACAAGATCGGCGAGTTCTCCGGGGTCCGCCCGCCGGCCGGCGCCCTCGACGTCACCCTCTACCGGGACGACCTCCGCCGCCGTCCGCCGCGCGCGCTCGAACAGACGCAGCTGCCCGCCGACGGCATCGACGACCGGGTGGTGATCCTGGTCGACGACGTGCTCTTCTCCGGCCGGACGATCCGGGCCGCGCTCGATGCCCTCCGTGATCACGGCCGCCCCCGCGCGGTGCAGCTGGCCGTGCTGGTCGACCGCGGTCACCGCGAGCTGCCGATCCGCGCCGACTACGTGGGCAAGAACGTGCCGACCGCCCGTGCCGAGGACGTCGTCGTCCTGCTGGCCGAGATCGACGGCCGCGACGCGGTCCTGCTGCGATCGTCAGACGCTCCTGGAGAGGACTCGTGAAGCACCTGCTCGCCACCGACGGCCTGGACCCGGCGGTCGCCACGGCCGTGCTCGACACCGCCGACGAGCTCAAGCACACGCTGCTCGGCCGGGAGGTCAAGAAGCTGCCGACGCTGCGCGGCCGCACGGTGATCACCCTGTTCTACGAGAACTCGACCCGGACCCGGGTGTCGTTCGAGATCGCCGGCAAGTGGATGAGCGCCGACGTGATCAACGTGTCCGCGTCCAGCTCCTCGGTCAACAAGGGGGAGTCGCTGCGGGACACCGCGCTCACGCTGGCCGCCGCGGGCGCCGACTGCGTGATCGTCCGGCACCCCGCCAGCGGCGCCGCCCAGCGGCTCTCGGAGTGGCTCGCCGAGCCCGGCACCTCGGTGGTCAACGCCGGCGACGGCACCCACGAGCACCCCACGCAGGCCCTGCTCGACGCGGCCACGCTGCGGGAACGCCTCGGCTCGCTCAAGGACCGCCGGATCGCCATCGTCGGGGATGTCCTGCACAGCCGGGTCGCCCGCTCGAACATCCACCTGCTCTCGGCCCTGGGCGCGGAGGTGGTGCTGGTCGCGCCGCCGACGCTGCTGCCCTACGGCGTCGAGAGCCTTCCGGTGACCGTTTCGCACGACCTCGACGCCGAGCTGCCCGCGGTCGACGCGGTGATGATGTTGCGCGTCCAGGCCGAGCGCATGGCTGGCGGGGGCCCAGGACAGAGCTTTTTCCCCAGTGCCCGTGAGTACTCGATCGCCTACGGCCTGTCGGAACGGCGGCTGAAGCTGCTGCCGGACCACGCGGTCGTCCTGCACCCCGGCCCGATGCTGCGCGGGATGGAGATCGCGAGCGCGGTCGCCGACTCCCCGGCCTCGGCCATCACCGAACAGGTCCGCAACGGCGTCCACGTCCGCATGGCGGTCCTCTACCACCTCCTGGCCAGCGAAGGAGCCGCCGCGTGAGCACCGTGATCCAGGGCGCCCGCCCCTACGGCGAGGGTGATCCGGTCGACGTCCTGATCGAGGACGGCGTGATCACCGCGATCGGCACCGTCGAGGTCCCCGAAGACGCCGAGGTGATCGACGCGGGCGGCCAGGTGCTGCTGCCGGGCTTCGTCGACCTGCACACCCACCTGCGCGAACCCGGCCGCGAGGACACCGAGACGATCGCCACCGGCTCGGCCGCGGCGGCGCTCGGCGGCTACACCGCGGTCTTCGCCATGGCCAACACCGACCCGGTCGCCGACAACGCCGTGGTCGTCGACCACGTCTGGCGGCGCGGGCAGGAGGCCGGCCTGGTCGACGTCCACCCGGTCGGCGCGGTCACCGTCGGGCTCAAGGGCGAGAAGCTCGCCGAACTGGGCACGATGGCGAACTCGCAGGCGCGGGTCACGGTGTTCTCCGACGACGGCCTCTGCGTCGCCGACCCGCTGCTGATGCGCCGCGCGCTGGAGTACTCGACCGCCCTGGACGTCGTCATCGCGCAGCACGCCGAAGAGCCGCGGCTGACCGTCGGCGCCCAGGCGCACGAGGGCGAGCGCGCGGCCCGGCTCGGCTACACCGGCTGGCCCGCCGCCGCCGAAGAGTCCATCGTGGCCCGCGACTGCCTGCTGGCGCTGCACGCGAACGCCCGGCTGCACGTCTGCCACGTCTCCACTTCGGGCACGGCGGACGTCCTGCGCTGGGCGAAGGACCGCGGCACGAAGGTGTCGGCCGAGGTCACGCCCCACCACCTGCTGCTCACCGACGAGCGCCTGGCCACCTACGACCCGGTCAACAAGGTGAACCCGCCGCTGCGCACGGAGTCCGACGCGGAGAAGCTGCGGGCCGCGCTGGCCGACGGCACCATCGACTGCGTCGCCACCGACCACGCGCCGCACGCGGTCCAGGACAAGGACACCGAGTGGACCGCGGCCCGGCCGGGCATGCTCGGGCTGCAGACGGCGCTGTCGATCGTCACCGAGACGATGGTCCGCACCGGCCTGCTCGACTGGCGCGGCGTCGCCCGCGTGATGAGCGAGCGGCCCGCCGAGATCGGCAACCTGGCCGGCCAGGGCCGTCCGATCGCCGTCGGCGAGCCGGCGAACCTGACGCTGGTCGACCCGGACGCCGAGTGGACGGTCCGGGGCGTGGAGCTGGCCAGCATCGCGGCGAACACCCCGTACGAGGGAATGCGGCTGCCCGGCGTGGTGACCGCGACGCTGCTGCGCGGGCGGACCACCGCGCGGGACGGGAAGATCTGCTGATGGAACGCCTCTGGCTGGTGCTGGCGATCGTCGCCTTCTTCCTGCTCTGCCTCTGGGGCATGTACGTGGGCTGGCGGCGGAAGTCCCGTTCGCAGAGCGCCCAGGTGCCGCCGTTCCCGTCGATCCCGGCGGAGCCGGGCGAGGTGCTGCTGGAGTCCACCGGCGTCTACCTGTCCACCACGACCGCCGGGAACTGGCAGGACCGGATCGTCACCCGCGGCGCGGGGCTGCGCACCGGCGCGGTCTGGCGCCTGCACGACGGCGGTGTCGCCGTCGAGCGCGGGGGAGCGCCCGACTTCTGGATCCCGCGGGAGGCCGTCACCGGCGTCCGGCGTGACACGAAGATCGCCGGGAAGGTGATGGGCACCGACGCGCTGCTCGTCATCACCTGGCGGCTCGGCGACGCCGAGCTCGACACCGGTTTCCGGGGCGACGACCTCGACGACTATCCACAATGGATCGAACAGCTCAAGATCAAGGGAGGTGCCCAGTGAACGCGCGCGCTCAGGCCGCACTGGTACTCGAAGACGGCCGGGTGTTCCGCGGCGCTGCCTACGGCGCGCAGGGGCGAACCCTCGGCGAGGCGGTGTTCTGCACCGGCATGACCGGCTACCAGGAGACGCTGACCGACCCGTCCTACCACGGCCAGATCGTGGTCCAGACGGCGCCGCAGATCGGCAACACCGGCTGGAACGACGAGGACGACGAGTCCTCGAAGATCTGGGTCAACGGCTACGTCGTCCGCGACCCCGCCCGCACGCCGTCCAACTGGCGCTCGAAGCGCTCGCTCGACGACGAGCTGGTGCGCCAGGGGATCGTCGGCATCGCGGAGGTCGACACCCGCTCGCTGACGCGGCACCTGCGCGAGCTCGGCGCGATGCGCGCCGGGGTGTTCTCCGGCGACGCGCTCGGCACGGTCGACGACATGGTGGCCGAGGTGCTGGCCAGCCCGAAGATGGAGGGCGCCGACCTGGCGGGCCAGGTTTCGACCCCGAAGCCGTACGTCGTGTCGCCTGAGGGCGAGACACGCTTCCGCGTCGTCGCGCTGGACCTGGGCATCAAGTCCAACACCCCGCGGCAGATGGTCAAGCGCGGCATCGAGGTGCACGTGCTGCCGTCGACCTCGTCGCTGGACGACCTGCTGGCGATCGAGCCGGACGGGGTGTTCCTTTCGAACGGCCCGGGCGACCCGGCCACCACGACGCACGCGACCGAGCTGACCAAGCAGGTCCTCGGCCGCGAGATCCCGCTGTTCGGCATCTGCTTCGGCAACCAGGTCCTCGGCCGCGCACTCGGCCTCGGCACGTACAAGATGCGCTACGGCCACCGCGGCATCAACATCCCGGTGATCGACGTGGCGACCCGGTCGGTCGCGATCACGGCGCAGAACCACGGCTTCGCCCTCGAAGGCGAGCCGGGGCAGCGCTTCGAGTCGCCGTTCGGTGCCGCGCAGATCAGCCACTACTGCCCCAACGACGACACGGTCGAGGGCGTGCGCGCGCTCGACGTCCCGGCGTTCTCGGTGCAGTACCACCCCGAAGCCGCGGCCGGCCCGCACGACGCGGCGCCCCTGTTCGACGATTTCGTTTCGCTCATGGAGAAGAAGGCCTGATGCCGAAGAGGACGGACATCCAGCACGTGCTGGTGATCGGCTCCGGGCCGATCGTGATCGGGCAGGCCGCGGAGTTCGACTACTCCGGTACCCAGGCCTGCCGGGTGCTGCGCAGCGAAGGCCTGCGCGTGTCCCTGGTGAACTCGAACCCGGCCACCATCATGACCGACCCCGAGTTCGCCGACGCCACCTACATCGAGCCGGTGACGCCGGACTTCGTCGAGAAGGTCATCGCCAGTGAGAGTGAACGCGGGCAGCCCGTCGATGCTCTTCTGGCGACGCTCGGCGGGCAGACCGCGCTGAACTGCGCCGTCGCGCTGCACGAGCGTGGCGTGCTCGACAAGTACGGCGTCGAGCTGATCGGCGCCGACATCGACGCCATCCAGCGCGGTGAGGACCGGCAGAAGTTCAAGGACATCGTGCGCACCATCGGTGCCGAGGTCCCGCGCAGCCGCGTCTGCCACGACATGGACGAAGTCCGGGAGACGGTGAAAGACCTCGGCCTGCCGGTCGTCATCCGGCCGAGCTTCACCATGGGCGGGCTCGGTTCCGGCATGGCGCACACGCCGGAGGACCTCGAGCGGCTCGCCTCCACCGGGCTCGCGGAGTCTCCCGTCACCGAGGTGCTCATCGAGGAGAGCGTGCTCGGCTGGAAGGAGTACGAGCTCGAGCTGATGCGCGACAAGCACGACAACGTCGTGGTCGTCTGCTCGATCGAGAACATCGACGCGATGGGCGTGCACACCGGCGACTCGGTCACCGTCGCGCCGACGATGACCCTCACCGACCGCGAGTACCAGGTGATGCGGGACGTCGGCATCGCCGTGCTGCGCGAGGTCGGCGTCGACACCGGCGGCTGCAACATCCAGTTCGCGATCAACCCGCGTGACGGCCGGATGGTCGTCATCGAAATGAACCCGCGCGTGTCGCGAAGCAGTGCCCTGGCGTCGAAGGCGACCGGGTTCCCGATCGCCAAGATCGCCGCGAAGCTCGCCATCGGCTACACGCTCGACGAAATCCGGAACGACATCACCGGCGAGACGCCGGCGGCGTTCGAGCCGACTTTGGACTACGTCGTCGTGAAGATGCCGCGGTTCGCCTTCGAGAAGTTCCCGGGCGCGGACCCGACGCTGACCACGACGATGAAGAGCGTCGGCGAGGCGATGTCGTTCGGCCGCAGCTTCCCCGAGGCGCTCGGCAAGGTGATGCGGTCGATCGAGACCAAGGCGACCGGGTTCTGGACGCTGCCCGACCCGGAAGGCGCGACGGTGGAGTCCACTTTGGACGCGCTGCGCACGCCGCACGAGGGCCGGCTGTACGAAGTGGAGCGTGCCCTGCGGCTCGGCGCCACCGTCGAGCAGGTGCACGAAGCGAGTGGCATCGACCCGTGGTTCATCGACCAGATCGCCCTCGTCGGCGAGGTCGGCGCCGAAGTCCGCGACGCCCCGGTCCTGGACGGCGACCTGCTGCGGCGCGCCAAGCGCACGGGGCTGTCCGACCGCCAGATCGCCGCGCTGCGGCCGGAACTGGCCGGCGAGGACGGCGTGCGCGCCCTGCGCCACCGCCTCGGCGTGCGGCCGGTGTTCAAGACCGTGGACACCTGTGCGGCCGAGTTCGCGGCCAAGACGCCGTACCACTACTCGGCCTACGAGTCCGACCCCGACGCCCAGTCCGAAGTGGCCGTCCAGTCGGACAAGCCGAAGGTGCTCATCCTCGGCTCGGGCCCGAACCGGATCGGCCAGGGCATCGAGTTCGACTACTCCTGCGTGCACGCGGCGATCGCGTTGCGGGAGGCCGGGTTCGAGGCCGTCATGGTCAACTGCAACCCGGAAACCGTGTCCACCGACTACGACACGTCCGACCGGCTGTACTTCGAGCCGCTGTCCTTCGAGGACGTCCTCGAGGTCGTGCACGCCGAGCAGGCGTCCGGCACGGTCGCCGGCGTGATCGTCCAGCTCGGCGGCCAGACCCCGCTGGGCCTGGCGAAGAAGCTCGCCGACGCCGGTGTCCCGGTCGTCGGGACGCCGCCGGAGGCCATCCACCTGGCCGAGGACCGCGGCGCGTTCGGCGAGGTGCTCACGCAAGCCGGCCTGCCCGCGCCGCGCTACGGCACGGCGACGTCGTTCGAGGGCGCCAAGCGGATCGCCGACGAGATCGGCTACCCGGTGCTCGTCCGGCCGTCGTACGTGCTCGGCGGGCGTGGCATGGAGATCGTCTACGACGAGGAGTCCCTGGCCGGCTACATCCGCCGCGCCACCGAGGTCACGCCGGAGCACCCGGTGCTGGTCGACCGGTTCCTCGACGACGCCATCGAGATCGACGTCGACGCGCTGTTCGACGGCGAGGAGCTCTACCTCGGCGGCGTCATGGAGCACATCGAGGAGGCCGGCATCCACTCCGGCGACTCCTCGTGCGCGCTGCCGCCGATCACGCTCGGCCACACCGACCTGCAGGCCGTCCGCCGCTCCACCGAGGCGATCGCGCGCGGCGTCGGCGTGCGCGGGCTGCTGAACGTCCAGTACGCGCTCAAGGACGACGTCCTGTACGTCCTGGAGGCCAACCCGCGCGCGTCGCGGACGGTCCCGTTCGTGTCGAAGGCGACGGCCGTGCCGCTGGCCAAGGCCGCCGCGCTGATCATGACCGGCTCGACGATCAAGGACCTGCGGGAGAGCGGGGTCCTCCCGGCCGACGGCGACGGCGGGCAGATGCCCGCGGACTCGCCGGTGGCGGTCAAGGAGGCCGTGCTGCCCTTCCACCGCTTCCGCACGCCCGAAGGTCACGGCGTGGACTCCCTGCTGGGCCCGGAGATGAAGTCCACCGGCGAGGTGATGGGCGTCGACGTCTCCTTCGGCAAGGCGTTCGCGAAGTCCCAGAGCGGCGCGTACGGCTCGCTGCCGACGTCCGGCCGGGTGTTCGTCTCGGTGGCCAACCGCGACAAGCGCTCGCTGGTGTTCCCGGTGAAGCGGCTGGCGGACCTCGGGTTCGAGATCCTCGCCACGTCCGGCACCGCGGAAGTGCTGCGGCGCAACGGGATCCCGTGCACAGTGGTGCGGAAGCACTACGAGGGCTCGACCGAAGCCGAGCCGAACATCGTGGACGTCATCCTGAACGGCGATGTCGACATGGTGATCAACACGCCCTACGGGAACAGCGGTCCGCGCATCGACGGCTACGAAATCCGCACCGCCGCGGTGTCGCGCGACATCCCGTGCGTGACGACCGTCCAGGGCGCCGCGGCGGCCGTGCACGGCATCGAAGCGCTCATCCGGGGCGACATCGGCGTCAAGTCGCTGCAGGAGCTCCAGGCGGCCCTCAAGGCGAAGTCGTGAGCACGCCGGAGCGGTTCGGGGCGCGGCTGGCGAAAGCCGTCGCGGCCCGGGGCCCGCTGTGCGCCGGGATCGACCCCCACCCGGGCCTCGTCGAGGCGTGGGGGCTCCCGGTGGACGTCTCGGGCCTGGAACGGTTCGCGCTGTCCGCCACGGAGGTCCTGGCGGCGCACACGGCGATCGTGAAGCCGCAGTCGGCGTTCTTCGAAAGTTTCGGAGCGGCCGGGGTCCGGGTGCTGGAGCGGGTGGTCGAGACCGCGCGCGACGCCGGCGCGCTGGTGCTGCTGGACGTCAAGCGCGGCGACATCGGCTCCACGATGGCGGCCTACACCGCCGCGTACGTCGCCGACGGCGCGGCGATCGCGGCCGACGCCGTCACCGTCTCGCCGTACCTCGGGTTCGGCTCGCTGGAGCAGTGCGCCGCCACGGCCGTCTCGGCGGGACGCGGCATCTTCGTGCTCGCCCGGACTTCGAACCCCGAAGCGGGCGAGGTGCAGAACGCGAAACTGCCCGACGGGCGCACCGTGGCGCAGGCGATCGTCGACTCCGCGGCGGCACTCAACGCAGGCGCGGAACCGCTCGGCGATGTGGGTGTCGTCGTCGGGGCCACCGTTCCGCCGGGGGAGCTCGATCTCTCGCGGTTGAACGGTCCGGTGCTGGCACCCGGTTTCGGGGCCCAGGGAGCCACTGTGGCCGATTTGCGGGCTCTGTTCGGCGCGTCCCTGCCGGGCGTGCTGCCTGCCTCGTCCCGGGACATCCTGAAGCACGGTCCGGAGCAACCGGCTTTGCGCCAAGCGGTCGAACGAGTCGCCGAAGTGCTGGCCGACCCGCAGGAAAACGGCCAATAGCAGGGGCCGGAACGGGCCCCCACCAGGCACCCCCGCATTGTGGCCGGTGCTCACGGGTGGGTACCGTCGCGTCACCCACCCAGTTTTGAGAACTACCGGAGGAAAACGTGGCACTTCCCCAGCTGACAGAGGAACAGCGCGCTGCGGCGCTGGAGAAGGCCGCCGCCGCCCGCCGCATCCGTGCTGAGCTGAAGGAGCGGCTGAAGCGGGGCGGTACCACTCTGGTCGACGTGCTGAAGCAGGCCGAGGAGAACGAAGTCCTCGGCAAGATGAAGGTTTCGGCTCTGCTCGAGGCCCTACCGGGCGTCGGCAAGGTCCGCGCGCAGCAGACCATGGAACGACTGGAGATCGCCCCCAGCCGTCGCCTTCGCGGCCTCGGCGACCGGCAGCGCAAGGCGCTGCTGGCCGAGTTCAGCGGCGAGTGAACGGCGCCGGTCGTGACTACCCGGTGAACCCGGGCACCGACCGCGGCAGTGAGCCGGTGGCGGGGGACCTCCCCCGGCACCGGCTCACCGTCGTATCGGGGCCTTCGGGGGTCGGGAAGTCGAGCGTGGTGGGCGAGCTGCGGAAGCTGGAGCCCGACGTCTGGTTCAGCGTCTCGGTCACGACGCGCAAGGCACGCCCCGGCGAGGTCGACGGGGCGCACTACCACTTCGTCGACCGGGCGGAGTTCGACGCCATGGTCGCCGACGGCAGGCTGCTGGAGTGGGCCGAGTTCGCGGGCAACCGCTACGGCACCCCGCGCGAGCCCGTCGAGAAGGCGCTCGCCGAGGGCCGCCCGGCCGTCCTGGAGATCGAACTGCAAGGCGCCCGCCAGGTCCGCGCGGCGATGCCCGAGGCCCGGCTGGTGATGCTGATGCCGCCGTCCTGGGACGAACTGGTGGGCAGGCTCACCGGGCGCGGCACCGAAAACGAGGCCGCCGTGAAGGCCCGGCTGGCCGAAGCGGAGCGTGAGCTGGCCGCGGCCGGCGAGTTCGACCACCGCGTCGTCAACGCCGACGTGCGGGAGGCCGCCGAGCACTTGCTAAACTTGATTACCGGTGAGCAGCTTGCCGCCGGTAATCCACACGATTCGGAGCACCACGAGTGACGACTCAGGCGACCCTGCACGAAGAGCTCGAGGGCATCACCAACCCGCCGATCGACGACCTGCTCGAGAAGGTCAGCTCGAAGTACGCGCTGGTGATCTACTCGGCCAAGCGTGCCCGCCAGATCAACGACTACTACGCCCAGCTGGGCGAGGGCCTGCTCGAGTACGTCGGCCCGCTCGTCGAGCCGGGCCCGCGCGAGAAGCCGCTCTCGATCGCGCTGCGCGAGATCCACGGCGGCCTGCTCGAGCACACCGAGGGTGAGTAAACCCCGCGTTGTCCTGGGCGTGGGCGGCGGCATCGCCGCCTACAAGGCCTGTGAGGTGCTGCGCGGGCTGACCGAGTCCGGTCATGACGTCCGCGTGGTCCCCACCGAAGCCGCGCTGAACTTCGTCGGCGCGGCGACCTTCGAAGCTCTCTCCGGGCACCCGGTGCACACGGGCGTGTTCACCGAGGTGCCCGAGGTGCAGCACGTCCGCGTCGGCAAGGAGGCCGACCTCGTCCTGGTCGTCCCGGCCACGGCGAACCTCCTCGCTAAGGCCGCCCACGGCCTCGCCGACGACCTGCTGACCAACACCCTGCTCACCGCCCGGTGCCCGGTCGCCTTCTTCCCGGCGATGCACACGGAGATGTGGGAGCACCCGGCGACCCGCGACAACGTGGCCCTGCTGCGCTCGCGCGGCATGATCGTCACCGAGCCCGACGCGGGCAGGCTGACCGGTGCCGACACCGGCAAGGGACGCCTCGCGAACCCGGCCGAGATCGTCGACCTCGCCCGGCTGCTGCTGGCCCGCCCGGACGCCCTGCCGCGCGACCTCGAGGGTGTCCGCGTGGTCGTGTCCGCGGGCGGCACGCGCGAGCCGCTGGACCCCGTCCGCTACCTGGGCAACCGCTCGTCCGGCAAGCAGGGCTACGCGCTCGCCCGCGTTGCCGCCCAGCGCGGCGCCGACGTCACCCTGGTCGCCGCGCACACGGTCGCCCTGCCGGACCCTGCCGGCGCTGTCGTGCGGCACGTCTCGACCGCCGAGGAGCTGCGGCAGGCGGTGCACGCCGCGTCCGAAGCCGCCGACGTCGTCGTGATGGCCGCCGCCGTCGCCGACTTCCGGCCGGCGAACCGGGCCGAGCACAAGATCAAGAAGTCCGACGACCAGCCGGACCCGGTGATCACCCTGGACCGCAACGCCGACATCCTCGCCGAACTGGTGCGGAACCGCCGGCCGGGCCAGGTCGTCGTGGGCTTCGCCGCGGAGACCGGGGACGAGCAGGGGAGCGTCCTCGACCACGCCCGTGTCAAGCTCAAGCGCAAGGGCGCCGACCTGCTGGTGGTCAACGCGGTCGGCGACGGCAAGGCGTTCGGCACGGAGGACAATTCGGGCTGGCTGCTCGGTTCCGACGGAACCGAAATCGCCATCCCGCTGGGCGCGAAGGCCGAGCTCGCGTCCACATTGTGGGACGCTGTTGTGAGGTTCATGAAGCGTTGACCGCCTTTCAAGCGATAGTCAGTACGCTTGCACAGGTAAGGGGTCCCTAACTTGCGGGGAATCCGACGACTAGGTGAGGAAGTGACGGCCACCGTGACCGCGTCTAGCAGCAGATTGTTCACCTCGGAGTCGGTGACCGAAGGGCACCCCGACAAGATCTGCGACGCCATCAGCGACTCGATCCTCGACGGCCTGCTCTCGAAGGACCCGCGCAGCCGCGTGGCCGTCGAAACCCTGATCACCACCGGCCAGGTGCACGTCGCCGGCGAGGTGACCACGGAGGCGTACGCCGACATCCCGACGATCGTCCGCGACGTCATCCTCAAGATCGGCTACGACTCCTCGGCCAAGGGCTTCGACGGCAACTCCTGCGGCGTCAACGTCGCGATCGGCTCGCAGTCGCCCGACATCGCGCAGGGCGTCGACACCGCGTATGAGGCACGCGTCGAGACAGGGTCCTTGGTCGAGGACGAGATCAACCGCCAGGGCGCCGGCGACCAGGGCCTGATGTTCGGCTACGCCTGCTCGGACACCCCCGAGCTGATGCCGCTGCCGATCGCGCTGGCCCACCGGCTGTCGAAGCGCCTGACCGCGGTCCGGAAGGACGGCGTGCTGCCGTACCTGCGCCCGGACGGCAAGACCCAGGTGACCATCGAGTACGCCGGCGACCAGCCGGTCCGCCTCGACACCGTCGTGGTCTCCTCGCAGCACGCCGACGGCATCGACCTGGAGAAGATGCTGAGCGTCGACGTCAAGGAACACGTCGTCGGCCCGGAGATCGCGGCCCTGGGCATCGACACCGCGAACGCGCGCCTGCTGGTCAACCCGACCGGCCGGTTCGTCATCGGCGGCCCGATGGGCGACGCCGGGCTGACCGGGCGCAAGATCATCGTCGACACCTACGGCGGCATGGCCCGCCACGGCGGCGGCGCGTTCTCCGGCAAGGACCCGTCCAAGGTCGACCGCTCCGCCGCGTACGCGATGCGCTGGGTGGCGAAGAACGTCGTGGCGGCGGGGCTCGCCGGCCGCGTCGAGGTGCAGGTCGCGTACGCGATCGGCAAGGCGGCCCCGGTCGGCCTGTTCGTCGAGACCTTCGGCACCGAGAACGTCGACCCGGCGAAGATCCAGCAGGCCATCACCGAGGTCTTCGACCTGCGGCCGGCCGCGATCATCCGCGACCTCGACCTGCTGCGCCCGATCTACGCCCCCACCGCAGCCTACGGCCACTTCGGCCGCCCGGAGCTGGACCTCCCCTGGGAGAGCACGGCCCGCGCCGAGGCGCTGAAGGCGGCCGCGGGCGCCTGATGCACGATGCGGTGAAGGCCACCCCGGGCTTCCCCCAGGGTGGCCTTCCTGGCGTCCGGGCTGTCGGGGGTGTCTGGTAGAGATCACGGGGTGAGTAGCTCCGAGCCCGCTGCCCTCTGGGACCTCCCGGAGAAGCCGTCTTCGCCGAAGGCGGCCCCCTCGCGTGCCCGGAAGAAGACGCCGAAGCCCGGGGAGAAGGCGAAGGGCGCCCAGCAGCCCGCGCCCGAGCGGCCGGTCGCGCGGATCGTCGTCGACATCCCGCTGGCCCACCTCGACCGCACCTTCGACTACCTGGTGCCGGAGAAACTGCACGAGACGGCCGTGCCCGGCTGCCGGGTGCGCGTCCGGTTCGCCGGGCAACTCGTCGACGGCTACCTGATCGAGCGCGGCGAGACCAGCGACTACGGCAGCAAGCTCGCGTTCCTCGACCGCGTGACCTCGCCCGAGCCGGTGCTGCCGCCGTCGCTGCACGCGGTCTGCCGGGCGGTCGCCGACCGCTACGGCGGCACGCTGTCCGACGTCCTGCGCCTCGCGATCCCGCCGCGGCACGCCAAGGCCGAGGGCGAGCCCCCGCTTCCGCCCGCGGCTGCTCCTTCCGCACCGGACACCACGGCGTGGGCGCGGTACCAGCGTGGCCCGGCGTTCCTGGAGGCCCTCGCCGAGGGCAAGCCCGCCAACGCCGTCTGGCAGGCCCTCCCGGGCGAGGACTGGCCGCGCCGGCTGGCCGAGGCCGCGGCCACGGTGGCGGCTTCGGGCCGCGGCGCGGTGCTGGTGGTGCCGGACCACCGCGACCTGACCCGGGTGTACGAGGCGTGCGCGGCGTTGGTGGGCGAGGACGCCGTGGTGGCGCTGATCGCCGGGCTCGGGCCCGCCGAACGCTACCGGCGCTGGCTGGCGGTGTTGCGCGGCGCGGTGCGGGTGGTCGTCGGGACGCGGGCGGCGATGTTCGCGCCGGTCCACGACCCGGGCCTGTTCGTCGTCTGGGACGACGGCGACGACCTGCACCTCGACCAGCACGCGCCGTACCCGCACGTCCGGGACGTGCTGATGGACCGCGCGCACTCGGCGAAGGCATCACTGCTGGTCGGAGGGTTCGCGCGGACGGCGGAAGCCCAGCTTCTGGTCGAGTCGGGCTGGGCGGCGCCGGTGCTCGCGGACCGCGTGACGCTGCGAGCCGCCGCCCCGCGCGTGACGCCGGTCGGCGAAGACTTCGACGTCGCCCGCGACGAGGCCGCCCGCGTGGCGCGCCTGCCGGCGGTGGCGTTCGAAGCGGCGCGGCAGGCGTTCGCGGCGGGCTTCCCGGCGCTGGTCCAGGTGCCGCGACGCGGGTACGTGCCCGGCTTGGCCTGCGGGAACTGCCGCACCCCGGCGCACTGCCGCCGTTGCGCGGGGCCGCTGGCCCTGCCCGGCGGCTCGATCGACGGGCAGCCGAAACCCCCGGCGTGCCGCTGGTGCGGCGTCCCGGAAACGGCGTTCCGCTGCACGGCGTGCGGCTCGGTCCGGCTGCGCGCGGTGATCGTCGGCGCGAAGCGGACGGCGGAGGAGCTCGGCCGCGCGTTCCCGGGCATCCCGGTCCGCACGTCCGGAGCGGCGGAGGTCCTGGAATCGGTGCCGGGCAAACCGGCGCTGGTGGTGTGCACCCCGGGCGCGGAACCGGTGGCGGAGGGCGGCTACGGCGCGGCGCTGCTGCTCGACGGCTGGGCCCTGCTGGGACGACAGGACCTGCGCGCGGGCGAAGAGACCCTGCGCCGCTGGATGGCGGCGGCGGCCCTGGTCCGCCCGGCAACCTCCGGCGGACGCGTGATCGTCGGCGCCGAGGCGGGACTGGCGGTGGTGCAGGCCCTGGTCCGCTGGGACCCGGCGTGGCACGCGGGCCAGGAACTGGGGGAGAGGCGGGAGCTGGGCTTCCCGCCGGCGATGCGCATGGCGAGCGTGGAGGGCAGCCCGGACGCGGTGGCGGGGTTCCTCGACGACCTGCCCCTGCCGGAGTCGGGGGAGGTCCTGGGCCCGGTGCCCTTGGGCGAGCTGGACGAAGACGGCAACGCGGAGCGCGAGCGGGCACTGGTCCGCGTCTCCCGAGCGGAAGGCAAGGCCCTGGCGGCCTCGATCCACGCGGCGGCGGCCCGCCGCGACGCGAAGAAGGCCACGGAACCGATCCGCATCCAGGTCGACCCCCTGGACCTCATCTAGCCACCTGTGTCGTCCCCCCAATCACGAGTGATGCCCCTTCAATCACAGGTGATGCCCGCTCAATCACGAGTGATTCCCGTTGCCGCACCTCAGTTTCCGGTCCGGACCCGGCATTCGCGTGATCGAGGACGGAAGTCTTGTGATCGGAGACGCATCTCGCGTGATTGAAGGGGCATCATTCGTGATTGGAGGGGCGACACGGCGGTCAGCGGGTCAGGACCGTGCCCGGCAGGGACTCCACCGCCGCGCGCGGGGATTCCGTTGCCCAGTGCGGAGTTCCGGCGTCCGGGCCGGCCGCCGCGGCCGTTGCCAGGGTGATCACCTGGGCCGCGATCGCTTGGCGGCGGGCCTCGAAGTCCGCGTCCGTCAGCGCCGCCGGGTCCGCGGGCTGGCCCAGCACCGGCGTGTGCAGGTGCCCGCCCGCCACCGACGTCAGCCCCAGGCCGAGGCGGACGCGGTTGCTGCGGAACATCGACTCGTTCGAGAGGTAGTTCCCGCCGCCGCCGGAAGCCGCGATCTCGCCCGGGGCCGGCGCGTCCGAGCGGCACACCGCCGTTCCTGTGCCGGGGTGCGCCGGGTCCGGCCACACGCAGAACGCCTCGTTGAAGTTCACCGGGTACGCCCCGGCCGGCGCGGCCAGCATCCGCGAGTACGGCAGCGTCGTCTCGATGAACTGGACGTCCGGCTGCGGCCAGCCCGCGGCCGGGGGTACGCCACCGGTCACCGAGACGTTGTTGTTGTCCGGGAAGCCGCCGCGCCACGCGCCGGCCCAGCGTTCGATGTCGAACCGGCCCGGGCGGCCCTGGCTGATCGTCATCAGCACGTCCGGGCGGCGCGCGCGGTCGCGCAGAGCCGAGCCGTACGCCGCTTCCACGATGCCCTCGTCGAAATACCCCCACACGACCGGGAAGCTCACCGCTTGCACCACGGCCGGGCCGGACGGCGTGTCGAGAACCCGCCCGTCGAGCTGCAGCGCCGACGCCCCGGCCGGGTTCGAGATCCGGACGCCGGCGCCGTCGAGCTGGAACGGGTCGAACCCGCTCACCATGACCCGCCGTGTCTTCCCGGCCGGGAAGCGGATGTCGTCGAGGCCGCGCGAGCCGTGGTCGAACGCCGTGAGCAGGGCGGCCCGGTCAGGCACGCCGAACGACGGTGTCCACTGCCGGATCGCGCTGCTGAGCTGCAGCCGGGCCCAGTACAGCGGCCGGTCGTCGAAGCGGTCGAGCGTGCCGAGATCGGGACGGCGGCCCTGCGCGCGGTCGACGGCCGTCCGCCACAGCCGGTCACCGGCCCGCGTGACGACGTGTTCGGCCCGCCTCGGGGTACGTGCCGCGCAGAGATCGTGCTTCACCTCGGCGACCAAGGGGTCGAGCCCGGCCAGCCGGACGAGTTCGGGACCGACGGCGGGTCCGCCGGACGGCATCGTCGCGGTCAGCCGCTGTTCCTCGACGGTCAGCGGAACCGCCGTGTCGAAGCAGCGGGGCGTGGCCGTCGCGACGCCGGGAAAGGCGAACACCGGCACGGCGGCGAGCAACGGGAGCAGGGCGGAAAAGCGCACGGGTTTCCCTCCACGTCGTGGACGACCTCCGCCGCCGAGTCTTCCGGTTCGCCGGCCACGCGCCTAGGGGCATAAGTCGGGGGCATAAGTCGGTCGGCGACTTGAAGCCGCCCAGGGCAAGGGGCAGACTCGCCCGCATGTCCGCGCACCGGAGTCGCACCCTCGTCATCGCCGCCACGGCCGCGCTCGTCACGACCGTCGCGGCCGGACCCGCTTCAGCCGCCACCCCCACGCCGAAGTCGCCGGTCGCCGTCGGCTTCGGTGGCGCCGTGGCCAGCATCGACGCCGACGCCACCGCGATCGGCACCCAGGTCCTGCGGGACGGCGGGAACGCCGTCGACGCGGCCGTCGCGGTCGCCGCCGCGCTCGGGGTCACCGACCCGTTCTCCGCCGGCGTCGGCGGCGGCGGGTTCTTCGTCTACTACGACGCGAAGACCCACCGAGTGCACACCCTGGACGGCCGCGAGACCGCGCCGAAGACCGCCGACGCGAACCTGTTCGTCGAGAACGGCCAGCCGCTGCCGTTCAACGACGCCGTCACCAGCGGCCTCAGCGTCGGTGTGCCCGGCACGCCCGCGACGTGGGCCGAAGCCCTGCGCAAGTGGGGCACCCGGTCGCTGGCGAAGACGCTGAAGCCCGCGGAGAACCTGGCTCGCACCGGGTTCGTCGTCGACCAGACGTTCCAGACGCAGATCGCGAACAACGCCGCGCGGTTCTCGGCGTTCCCGTCGACGCGGTCGCTGTACCTGCCGAACGGCGCGCCACCGGCGCCCGGGACCGTCTTCAAGAACCCCGACCTGGCCGAGACGTACGCGCAGCTCGAACGCCGTGGCGTCGGCGCGCTCTACGACGGCCCGATCGGCGCGGACATCGCGAAGACCGTCCAGCAGCCGCCGAAGGATCCCGCTTCGCCACTGAACGTGCGGCCCGGCAAGCTCACCACCGCCGACCTCGCCGCCTACGACGTGATCGAGCGCCGCCCAACCCACGCGACCTACCGCGGGCTCGACGTCTACGGCATGCCGGCGCCGTCGTCCGGTGGGCTCACGGTCGGCGAGGCGCTCAACATCCTCGAGAACTTCGACCTGAAGCACGCGAGCAAGGCCGACTACCTGCAGTACTTCCTGGAGTCGACGCGGTTCGCCTTCGCCGACCGCAACCGCTGGATCGGCGACCCGGCCTTCGTCGACGTGCCGGCCAAGGAGCTGCTGAGCCAGCGCTTCGCCGACACGCGGGCGTGCCTGATCTCGAAGGACAAGGCCGCGACCAGCCCGGTCGCCCCGGCCGACCCCCGGCATCCGACGCCGTGCGCCGCGGGTGCCACTGCCGCGCCGACGCCGTACGAGGGCGAGAACACCACGCACCTCACCGTCGCCGACAAGTGGGGCAACGTCGTCGCCTACACGCTGACGATCGAGCAGGAGGGCGGCAGCGGCATCGTCGTGCCGGGCCGCGGGTTCCTGCTCAACAACGAGCTGACCGACTTCTCGTTCACGCCGGTGACGCCGGGGGTGCCCGACCCGAACCTGCCCGGCCCGGGCAAGCGGCCGCGCTCGTCGATGGCGCCGACGATCGTGCTCAAGGACGGACGGCCGTTCTTCGCCGCCGGCTCGCCGGGCGGCGCGTCGATCATCACGACGGTGCTGCAGGTGCTGACCGGCCGCATCGACCGCGGCCTGTCGCTGGAGGACGCCATCGCGGCCCCGCGCGCATCCCAGCGCAACTCGGCGGCGGCCCAGGTGGAGCAGGCGTTCCTCGACCAGCCCGAGACGGCGGTGCTGAAGGCCCGCGGCCAGGGCTTCTCGACGGCGCCCGCGGAGATCGGCGCGGCAACGGGGGTGGAGCACCTGCGCGACGGCCGCTGGCTGGCGGCGGCGGAACCGGTCCGGCGTGGTCAGGGGGCGGCCCAGGTGGTGTACCCCGCGAACTGGTAGCGCTGCCGTGCGGTGGGGTCTCGCCTGGCGAGGCCCCGCCTGGCGTGGCACGGCGTCATCACCTGGCGTGGCCTCACCCGGCGTGACCCCGGCTTGACCTGCGGGCCGGCACATCGGGGCACTGGCGCGCCCGGCACACCGGGGCCTTCTAGACTCAGCCTCGATGTTCCAGCCACCTGAAACCCTGCTCCCGCCGGGGGTGGGCCGATGAAGCTCGTCTTCGCCGGTACCCCCGAGCCGGCGGTTCCCGCCCTGCGCGCCCTGCTCGACTCCGGCCGGCACGATGTCGTCGCCGTCGTCACCCGGCCCGATGCGCAGGCCGGGCGCGGCCGGCGGGTCGTCCGGTCGCCCGTCGGCGCGCTCGCCGATGACCACGGCATCGAAGTCCTCACGCCCGCGCGGGCCGGTGACCCCGCTTTCCTCGCCCGGCTCACCGAGCTCGCGCCGGACGCCTGCCCGGTCGTCGCCTACGGGGCGCTGCTGCCGCAGGCCGCTCTCGACATTCCGCGGCTGGGCTGGGTGAACCTGCACTTCTCGCTGCTGCCGGCGTGGCGGGGCGCCGCCCCGGTTCAGGCCGCCATCCGAGCCGGGGACGAGATCACCGGTGCGTCGACCTTCCGGATCGTCAAGGAGCTGGACGCGGGCCCGGTCTACGGTGTCGTCACCGAGACCATCGGGGCCACCGACACCGCGGGTGTGCTGCTCGGGCGGCTCGCGGAGTCCGGGGCCAAGCTGCTGCTGTCCACCATGGACGGTCTGGCCGACGGCAGCCTGGTCGCGCGGGAGCAGCCCGCCGAGGGGGTCAGCTACGCGCCGAAGGTGACGGTCGAGGACGCGCGGGTGTCCTTCGCCGACCCCGCTTCGGCGGTCGACCGGCAGATCCGGTCGGTCACCCCGGAGCCGGGCGCCTGGGCGGAGTTCCGTGGCGAGCGGTTCAAGCTCGGCCCGGTCACGGTGCTCGACGAACCCGGCCCGCCGCCGGGCGAGATCGTGGTCGAACGCAAACGGGTGCTGGTCGGGACGGCGACGAAGCCGCTGCGGCTCGGCGAAGTCCAGGCACCCGGCAAGAAACGGATGGCGGCCACCGACTGGGCGCGCGGTACGAGGATTGACCAAGGAGAGCGCCTCCGGTGAACGACCACAGGGAACGACGCCCGTCACGGCCCCAGCGAGGCCGCCCGGCACCGCGCAAGGAAGGGCCGCGCCGCCCGCCGGAGGTGGACCCCGCCCGGCAGGCCGCCTACGACGTCCTGGCGGCTGTCCGGACGAAGGACGCCTACGCCAACCTGGTCCTGCCGGACCTGCTGCGCGAGCGGCGGATCACCGGCCGGGACGCGGCGCTGGCCACCGAGCTGACGTACGGCGCGTCGCGGGCGCAGGGCCTGCTCGACGCGATCATCGAGTCGTGCGCCGAGCGTCCGCTGTCCAAGACCGACCCCGCGGTGCTCGACGCGCTGCGCCTCGGCGTCTACCAGCTGCTGCGCACGCGCATCCCCGAGCATGCCGCCGTGACGTCCACTGTGGACCTCGTGCGCGCGGAAGCCGGTTCCTGGGCCACGGGTTTCGCGAACGCCATCCTGCGCAGGGTGTCCGAAAAGGACGAAGCGGCGTGGCTGGACGAGCTGGCGCCGGAGGAGACCACCGACCCGATCGGGGCCTACGCGCTGCGGACCGCGCACCCGCGCTGGATCGCGCGGTCGTTCGCCGAAGCGCTGGGTGACAAGGGCGCCGGGCTCAAGGCCGCCCTGGAAGCCGACGACGCGCGCCCCGAGGTGCACCTCGTCGCCCGCCCCGGCGAGATCAGCGCCGACGAGCTCGCCGCGATCACCGGCGGCGACCCGGCGCCGTATTCGCCCTACGGCGTGCGCCTGCCCGCCGGTGCCGGCGATCCGGCCGACGTCGAACCGGTCCGCGAACGGCTGGCCGCGGTGCAGGACGAGGGCAGCCAGCTCTGCGCGATCGCCGCGACGAAGGTGCCGCTCGAAGGCTCCGACGAGCGCTGGCTCGACCTGTGCGCCGGCCCCGGCGGCAAGGCCGCGCTGCTCGGTGCCCTCGCCGCGCTGAGCGGGGCGGCCGTGGACGCCGTCGAGAAGGCGCCGCACCGCGCGAAGCTCGTCGAGAAGGCCACGCACGGCTTGCCCGTGACCGTCCACGTCGGAGACGGCCGCGAAAGCGGACTGGAGCCGGGGTACGACCGGATCCTCGTCGACGCGCCGTGCAGCGGGCTCGGCGCGCTGCGGCGGCGGCCGGAGGCGCGCTGGCGCCGTCAGCCGTCCGACGTCGCGGACCTCACCAAGCTGCAGGGCGAGCTGATCACCGCGGCCTACGACCTGCTGCGGCCCGGCGGCGCGCTCACCTACGTCGTCTGCTCGCCGCACCTGGCCGAGACCGAAGGCGTCTTCGCGGAGACAGCCCGGCGGCTCAAGGCCGAGGTCCTGGACGCCCGCGAGTTCTTCCCGGGCGTGCCGGAGCTCGGCGACGGGCCGTACGTCCAGCTGTGGCCGCACCGCCACGGCACGGACGCGATGTTCTGCGCCGTGCTGCGCAAACCGTGAGGAACCTCGGGCTGGTCGCCGGCTCGTGCGGCGGGCTGGACGTCCGGTTCGCCGCCGAGCTGGTCGCACCCGCCGCGGCCCGCGGCTGGCGGACGGCGATCACGCTGACGCCGGCCGCGTACCGCTGGCTCGAGGCGGCCGGCGGCCTCGACGCGGTCGCCGCGGGCACCGACCTGCCGGTCCGCAGCGTCTCCCGGCTGCCGGGGGAGCCGCGGCCGCATCCGGACCCGGACGTGTTCCTCTTCGCCCCGGCGTCGGCGAACTCGGTCGCCAAGCTCGCCCTCGGCATCGCCGACAACCAGGCCCTGACCGTCCTCGGCGACGTGCTCGGCGCACCCGGGATCACGATGGTGGTGGCCTACCAGCTCCAGGACACCCGGGTGCACCACCCGGCGTGGCAGCGCCATCTCGACACCCTCGCGGGCGCCGGGGTGACGCTGCACCGGCTCGACGTCCGGCGGCCGTGGACCGAGGCCCTCGACCTGTTGCCTTGAGCACGCCGCGGGGGCGCCCCCCGTTTTCCACGCTACCGGCGGCCACCGACAGTTTCCGGGCCTAGGAGCACACCGCCGCCTCGGTGACGGCGAGCAGGTGCGCCGAGCCGTCCGGCGCCGGGTTCAGGTTGGCCACGACGGTGCTGCGCCGGCCCTGCGGGCCGACCCCCGCGAGGTTCGTGAAGCCGGGGATCCCGCCTTCGTGGCCCCAGAACTCGCCGCACGACAACGGGATGCTGCCCAGGCCCAGGCCGTAGCGTGCGCCGGGGACGCCGAGATCGGCCGGCACCGTGTGCCGCATCTCGGCCAGCTGGGCCGGGGGCAGCAGCCGTCCGCCGAGGAGGGCGCCGTAGAACCGGTCGAGGTCGGCGGGGGTGCTGACCAGGCCGCCCGCCGCCCCCGCGATCGTCGCGTCGAAGTCGCTGAAGTCCACCAGCTTGCCGCCGATCGGCGTATAGCCGACGGCGTGGGGAGCGGGCAGTTTCTCGTCCCCACGGCGTGGCAGGTACGTGTCGCGCAGGCCCAGCGGCCGGGTGATCCGGCGGGCGATTTCGTCGGACAGCGCGTGGCCGGTCACCTTTTCGGCGATCATCCCCGCCACGATGTAGTTCGTGTTGGAGTACGACCAGCTCGTGCCCGGCGGGAACAGCGCCGGGTGCTTCAGCGCCATCGCCACCAGCTCCGCCGGTTCGGCTCCGCGGTGCCGCAGGGCGTCCGGGTCGGTCCGGTTCAAGTCGTCCGTGTAGTTGTAGAGCCCGCTCGTGTGCTGGAGCAGCTGCCGCACGGTGATCCGCCGGTCCGGGAGCAGGCCCGGCAGGTACCGCTCGACCGGCGCGTCCAGCTTCACCCGGCCTTCCGCGACGAACTGCAGCACGACCGTGGCGACGAACGACTTCGTGACGCTGCCCGCGCGGAAGGAGCCGTTGCGCGGGAACGGTTTTCCGGTGGCGACGTCGCCGGCGCCGCTGCGCACGACCCGCGTTCGCGTGCCGTCCTGGACGACGGCTTCGGCGCCCGGGACGCCCTGCTGCGTGGTGAGCACGTCGAGGCTGTGCTGTACCGGGTCGACGGCGGCGAGCGCCGGTGCCGCGGTCGTCGCCGCGAGGAGCGCGACGAGCGTGCCGGCGGCGACGATCCGTCTGCCGGACAGTGACTTCCGCATGAAAGAACCCCCTGGTGTCTCGGTCCTTCCACGGTAGGGAGCCGGGACGCCGGGGGACATGGGGGAGACCACCGATATTCACTGAGGTTTACCCCACCACGAAGCGCTTCAGGGTTCGGTCAAGTGTCCCGGCCGGACCACCCCGGCTTCGTACGCGATGACCACCGCCTGGCTGCGGTTGCCGGCGCCGAGCTTCGCGAAGATGTTGCCCACGTGGGTCTTCACCGTTTCGAGGCTGATCACCAGCGCCGCCGCGATGTCCTGATTGGACAGTCCGGTGGCGATCAGCCGGAGCACCTCGGCTTCGCGGCGGGTGAGCGTCTTCGCCGCGCGCGTGTGCGTCCCGCCCGGGAGACGTCCGCTGACCAGGCGCCTGATCGCCTCTGGGAACAGCAGCGACTCCCCGGCGGCGACGGTCCGCACGGCGTGCGCGATCTCTTCCTTGCGCGCCCGCTTCAGCAGGAACCCGCTCGCGCCCGCCAGCAGCGCTTCGTGCACGTAGTCGTCGTTGTCGAACGTCGTGACGACCAGGATCTTCGGCGGTTCCGCCAGCGCCGCGAGCACCTGCCGGGTGGCTTCGATGCCGTCAGTGCCGGGCATCCGGACGTCCATCAGCACGACGTCCGGCCGGGTCCGCCGCACCTCGGGCAGCACCTCGCCGCCGTCGGCCGCCTCGCCGACCACCGGGAGGCCCTGCTGCTCCAGCAGGGCCCGCAGCCCGGTGCGGACCAGCGGCTCGTCGTCGGCGAGCAGCACGGTCGGGGTCATGCGCCCGCCCGCAGCGGGATGGTCGCGCTCAGCCGCCACCGGCCGTCGTCCGGGCCGGCGTCGAGCTCGCCGCGCAGGGCTTCGACGCGCTCGGCGAGCCCGGCCAGCCCGTGCCGCCCGGTCCGCGGCCGCTCGCCGGGCAGCGCGTTGACGACGGCGATGGCCAGCCGGTCCGGCCCGGCCTCGACCCGCACGTCCACCTCGCCGGGGCCGGCGTGGCGCAGCGCGTTGGTCAGGCCTTCCTGGACGATCCGGTAGCCCTCGCGCGACACCGCGGCGGGCAGGGCGGCGACCGGGCCGGTGACCGTCAGGCGGACGTCGAGCCCGGCTTCGCGGGCCCGCACGGCGAGGACGTCCACCTCGGCCAGTGTGCGCGTCGGCTCCTTCGCCGCCGGCTCCTCGCGAAGCAGGCCCAGTACGTGGTCGAGGTCTTCGAGCGCACTGCGGGACGCTTCTTCGATCGTGCCGAGCGCCCGCCGGACCTGGGCCGGGTCCGCCTCGACCAGCTCGGCCGCGGCCGCCGCCTGGATCGTCGACGTCGTGAGCGTGTGCCCGATGGAGTCGTGCAGCTCGCGGGCCAGGCGGTTGCGCTGGGCGAGGACGGCCGCGCGCTGCTCGGCGGCCGCCGAGAGCTCGGCCGCGGACGGCCCCAGCAGCGTCGTGGCGCCGACCCGGAAACCGATGGTGGCGGCCGCGGCGAGCACGAGCGCCAGGAAGACCATCGCGAGGCCGAACGGGATCGTCCACACGCCCAGCGGGACGTCGTTCCGGAAGAACGTGATGCGTGCCTGGCCGCCGGTCGGCCAGGCCAGCGGCACGAACAGCATGATCCCGAGGAAGGCCAGCCCGGTGAGCAGGACGCCGCTCGCCGCCGTGTGCAGCGCGAGCCACAGGCCCGAGCGCAGCCGCGAGCCGGCGTCCGGGCGCCGGGCCGGAGCGGGCAGGCCGGTGCCGAGCAACGCGTTCGCCAGGCCGATGCTGAGGCGCCGCACCGGTCCCAGCAGCCCCAGCAGACCCATCAGCACCGCCAAGGCGAGCAGGGCGATGACGGCGCGGATCCGGGAATCGGCGGGAAACGCCACCGCCACGGCGAAGGCGAAGGGAGCCACCGGCACCGTGATCGCGAGGCTCGAGACGGCGTACGGGAGGCTGCGGTAGCTGCCGATCCGCGGCAAGGACTGGAGGAAACCGGACATGCCGCCGAGCGTAGGGCCGCTCGCCCGCCCGTGACCTCCCTCTCCGGAGCCAGATCCTGGTCACAACCACGCTTTTCGGGGGTCCGGGTGGCGAAGCCCCCGGCCCGAGGCGAAGCCTCGGATGTCACCGGTTAGCGAGCGTTAGCGGCGTCCTCCTACACTCGGGACGTGGCAGACCGACCTTTGATCGCACCCAGCATCCTCGCGGCGGACTTCGCCCGGCTCGGCGAGGA
The DNA here is from genome assembly GCF_002234595.1 of Amycolatopsis vastitatis. Classification (GTDB taxonomy): domain Bacteria; phylum Actinomycetota; class Actinomycetes; order Mycobacteriales; family Pseudonocardiaceae; genus Amycolatopsis; species Amycolatopsis vastitatis. The sequence goes on along the minus strand of NZ_NMUL01000040.1, from coordinate 37,219 downwards.
GATCGCCGCCGTGGCCGCCGGTTCGGAGACCCGCGCCGACTGGGTCCACGTCGACGTCATGGACGCGCACTTCGTGCCCAACCTGACCCTCGGCCTGCCCGTCGTCCAGGCGCTGCTCAAGAGCACCGACGTGCCGATCGACTGCCACCTGATGATCGACGACCCGGACCGCTGGGCGATCGGTTACGCCGAGGCTGGCGCCTACAACGTCACCGTGCACGCCGAGGCGGCGAAAGACCCGGTCGCGCTGGCGAAGAACCTGCGCGCCGCGGGCGCGAAGGCCGGCCTGTCGCTCAAGCCGGGCACCGCGCTCGAGCCGTGGCTCGACGTGCTCAAGCACTACGACACGCTGCTCGTGATGTCGGTCGAGCCGGGCTTCGGCGGGCAGTCGTTCATCGTGGACGTCCTGGAGAAGGTCCGCACCGCGCGGCGGCTGGTCGACACCGGGCACCTCAAGCTCGTCGTCGAGATCGACGGTGGCATCAACAGCGAGACCATCGAGCAGGCCGCCGAGGCGGGTGTCGACTGCTTCGTCGCCGGATCCGCTGTCTACGGCGCCGCGGACCCGGGCAAGGCGGTCGCCGCGCTGCGCGAGCAGGCGGCCCGCGGCCGGGCCGGCTGACACCGGCGGCGGCACCGGGCCGCCGCGGGTGTTGGATGGAAGGACCGGCTCTCAAGGAGGCAGCGCACGTGTTCACCGGCATAGTCGAGGAGATCGGCGAAGTCACCGCGGTCGAGCAGCTGACGAACGCGGCCCGGCTACGGGTCCGCGGCCCGCTGGTCACCGGCGACGCCGGGCACGGCGACTCGATCGCGGTCAGCGGCGTCTGCCTCACGGTCGTCGAGGTGGCGGGCGGCGAGTTCACCGTCGACGTCGTCAACGAGACGCTGCAGCGGTCCAGCCTGGCCAAGGTCGCGGTCGGTGACCGGGTCAACCTCGAACGCGCCACCCCGGCCGGCGGCCGGCTCGGCGGGCACATCATGCAGGGACACGTCGACGGGACCGGCGTGTTCCTCGGCCGCGACGAGAACGGCGTCACGACGTTCGCGCTGCCGTCGCACCTGTCCCGGTACGTCGTCGAGAAGGGCTCGATCGCGGTCGACGGTGTCTCGCTGACGGTCGCGGCGATCACCGGCGAGCAGTTCGCGGTGGCCCTCATCCCGACCACCCTGGAAGTGACCACCCTCGGCCGCCGCGAGCCCGGCGACCTGGTCAACCTCGAGGTCGACGTGGTCGCGAAGTACGTGGAAAAGCTGGCCGAGGCACATATCCGCGACCAGGTGCACAATCGGGACGGCGGCACGGAGGAGCGGTCATGAGTGAGACGAGTGCGGCAGAGCCCGAAGCGGGCTGGACGCCGTGCGGCGCCGGGGCGGTGTTCGACGCCGACGCGATCGAGCGGGCGATCTCGGACATCGCGGCGGGCCGCCCGGTCGTCGTGGTCGACGACGAGGACCGCGAGAACGAGGGTGACCTCATCTTCGCCGCCGAGAAGGCGACGCCCGAGCTGCTGGCCTTCATGGTCCGCTACACCTCGGGGTACGTCTGCGTGGCGCTGACCGAAGCCGAGGCCGACCGCCTCGACCTGCCGCCGATGTACCACACGAACCAGGACGCGCGGGGCACCGCGTACAGCGTCACGGTCGACGCCGCCGAGGGCATCAGCACCGGCATCTCCGCGGCGGACCGCGCGCACACGATCCGGCTGCTGGCCGATCCTTCGTCCACCGCGAAGGACTTCCGCCGTCCCGGCCACGTCGTGCCGCTGCGCGCGAAGGAAGGCGGCGTGCTCCGGCGCCCCGGGCACACCGAGGCGTCGGTCGACCTGGCCCGGATGGCCGGGCTCGCGCCGGCGGGCGTGCTCTGCGAAATCGTGTCCCAGAAGGACGAAGGCGACATGGCGCGCCGCGACGAGCTCGAGGTGTTCGCCGCCGACCACGACCTCGCGATCATCACCATCGCCGACCTCATCGCCTACCGCCGCCGCACCGAGAAGCAGGTCGAGCGCGTCGCCGAGGCGCGCATCCCGCTGGCCGCGGGCACGTTCCGCGCGGTCGGCTACGACTCCCTCCTGGACGGCATCGAGCACGTCGCGTTCGTCTACGGCGAGATCGGCGACGGCCAGGACATCCTCGTGCGGGTGCACTCCGAGTGCCTGACCGGCGACGTCTTCGGCTCGCTGCGCTGCGACTGCGGCCCGCAGCTGGAGGCCGCGCTGGAAGCGGTGGCCGCCGAGGGCCGCGGCGTCGTGCTCTACATCCGCGGCCACGAGGGCCGCGGGATCGGCCTGCTGCACAAGCTGCAGGCCTACCAGCTGCAGGACGACGGCGCCGACACGGTGGACGCCAACCTCGCGCTCGGCGTCCCGGCCGACGCCCGCGACTACGGCACCGGCGCGCAGATCTTGTGCGACCTCGGCGTCCGCACCATGCGGCTGCTGTCGAACAACCCGGCCAAGCGGATCGGCCTCGAGGGCTACGGCCTGCGCGTCACCGGCCGCGTCCCGCTGCCGATCTCCCCGAACCCGGAAAACCTGCGCTACCTGCGGACCAAGCGTGACCGGATGGGCCACGACCTGGCCCAGCTGGAGCACTACGACCAGGTCGGCGCCGGCCCCGAGCACCCCGACGGAGGAGCGCTGTGAGCGGCGAAGGCCGTCCGGACGTCAAGCTGGACCTCTCCGACTGCAAGGCGCTGAAGCTCGGCATCGTCGCCACCCGCTGGAACGCGGACATCACCGACGTCCTGCTGGAGCGGGCGCTGGTCGCGGCGAAGGAGGCCGAGCTCGAGGAGGAGCCGACGGTCGTCCACGTCGCGGGCGCGGTCGAGCTGCCGGTGGTGGCGCAGGCGCTGGCCCGCAACCACGACGCGGTGGTCGCGCTCGGCGTGGTCATCCGCGGCGGCACCCCGCACTTCGAGTACGTGTGCGACGCGGTGACGGCGGGCTTGACGCGGGTGGCGCTCGACGAGAGCACCCCGGTCGGCAACGGCGTCCTCACCTGCGACACACACGAGCAGGCCGTCGACCGGTCGGGCCGCCCGGGCTCGAAGGAAGACAAGGGCTACGAGGCGACCGTGGCGGCCCTGGACTCCGCGCACGTGCTGCGGAGCCTGCGCCAGCCGTGGACCGAGCGGGGTTTCGTGTGAGCGTGAAGACTCTCCTGGTGATCCGCCCGCGGCGGGCGATGATCATGTGCGGCGTGCTGGCGGTGGCGCTGCTGGCGGTGTTCGTGGTCGTGGCGGTGCTGCTGCGCAACGGCGACACGGGAGTGCGTTTCCAGCGTTCCGACCAGGCGGCGATGGTCGGCATCGGGATCCTGCTGGCGTGCGGGGTGATGCTGTTCTCGATCGCGCGCGTGCGGGCCGACGCCGAGGGCATCGAGGTCCGGAACGTGCTGATCACCCGGCGGTTCGCGTGGAACGAAGTGCTGTCGGTGAGCTTCCCGGACGGCGCGTCGTGGGCACGGCTGGAGCTGCCGGACGACGAGTACCACGCGGTGATGGCGATCCAGGCGGTGGACCGGGACCGGGCGGTGGAAGCGGTGCGCGCATTGCGGAAGCTGCACCGCGCCGCCACGGGCGGCTGACAGACGTCAGAGGTCCAGGTCCACCACGATCGGCGCGTGGTCCGACGGCCCCTTGCCCTTGCGAGCGTTGCGGTCCACATAGGAATCCGTCACCGCACCGGTGAACGCCTTGTTCCCGTACACCAGGTCGATCCGCATGCCCTTGTTGTTCGGGAAGTTCCCGGCGCGGTAGTCCCAGTACGTGAACGGGTGGTCGTACTTCAGCGGACGCGGGAACACATCCGACAACCCGAGGTCCCTCAGCCGGGCCAGGGCGTCGCGCTCCGGCTTCGTCACGTGCGTCGACTCCGCGAACAACGCGATGTCCCAGACGTCCTCGTCCGTCGGCGCCACGTTGAAGTCGCCCAGCACCGCGAACGGCCCGTCGGAAACCTCCGAAGCCACCAGGGACCGCAGGGCTTCCAGCCACTCCAGTTTGTACGCGTAGTGCGGGTTGTCCGGCTCACGCCCGTTGGGCACGTACACCGACCACACCCGCACACCGCCACAGGTGGCGCCCACGGCGCGCGCCTCCGCGGCACCTTCGAACGACGGCTCGCCCGGCAGCCCGCGCACCACGTCGGACAACCCCACCCGCGACACGATCCCGACGCCGTTCCAGCGCCCCAGCCCGTACGCCGCCACCTCGTACCCGAGCGCCTCGACCTCGGCCAGCGGGAACTTCTCCGTCGTGGTCTTCAGTTCCTGCAGGCACAGCACGTCCGGCGCCGTCTCCTCCAGGAACCCCAGCACGCGGGGCAGGCGAGGGACGATGGAGTTCACGTTCCAGGTGGCGATCCGCATGCCCGCGAGCATCCCACACGCCACCGACAAAACCGGGGCGGCGCCGAAGCGCCGCCCCGGCGAAGATCACACGCCCGCGGTCGTCCGGATCCAGGACCGGCTCGCCGCCACGCTCGCGTAGTTGTTCGTGCCGCGCGTGTTCGACCCGCTCTGGTTCTGGACCGTCGACGCGACGCCGACCTGGACCCCGTTCGCGACCTCGGGGCCGCCCGAGTCGCCCTTCCACGCCGAGCCGTTGATGCCGACGCTCTGGATCGCGCGGCCGCCGTAGGCGTCCGTGGAGCGGCCGGTCACCTGGACGTTCGCCGTCTTCAGCGACGTCGCCGGCGGCCCGGTCGGGGTCGTGCGGCCCCAGCCGTAGAGCTGGTTGGTGCTGCCGGTCGCCGGGTCCGAGCTGCCCAGCGAGATCGGCGCGGTGCTGGTCGCCGCCGCCAGGTGCAGCAGCGCGATGTCGCCGTTGGGGGACTCGTACTCGCCGTCGACGGCGATCTTCGTGCCCGACAGCAGCGTGTTGCTGCCGACCCGGACGGACATGCCCGAGCCGTCCTGGTCGAGGCAGTGCACCGCCGTCATGACCCAGCGCGAGGCGATGACCGTGCCCGAGCAGTTGAAGCCCTGGTAGTCGCGCCCGGGCGTGTTCACGTACACCTGGGCACCCCAGGAGACCGTCGGCGCGGTGGTGCCGCCGACGATGTTCGGCTGGACGCCCGCGGAGGCGACCGCGCCACCGGCGAGGGTCAGCGCGACAGCGGCGGCGGAAGCGGCGCCGAGGAGACGGAGAGAGGTCACGGCGGTGATCCTTTCGGACGGGGACCGGAGCGGCCGGTCGGAAAGTAACCACCGCGTCACAGGTGCGGACACCGACGAAGGTCGTAAACGGACGAACACCCTACTTCCGGCGGGGCGCCCGGGGGTGTGCGAGAACTGTCGGTGCCGCCCCATAGTCTTGACAACGTGGCTGACCCGACCACCTACCGTCCCTCGCCGGGGAGCATCCCGGATGCCCCTGGCGTGTACAAATTCCGTGACGCGACCAAGCGGGTCATCTACGTCGGCAAGGCCAAAAGCCTCCGCAGCAGGCTGAACTCCTACTTCGCCGACCTCTCCGGCCTGCACCCGCGCACCCGCCAGATGGTGACGACCGCGGCGAGCGTCGAGTGGACCGTCGTCGGCACCGAGGTCGAGGCACTCCAGCTCGAGTACAACTGGATCAAGGAGTTCGACCCGCGGTTCAACGTCCGCTACCGCGACGACAAGAGCTACCCGATGCTCGCGGTGACGCTGACCGAGGAGTTCCCCCGCCTGCACGTCTACCGCGGCGCGCGCAAGAAGGGCGTCCGGTACTTCGGCCCGTACGCCCACGCGTGGGCCATCCGCGAGACGCTCGATCTGCTGCTGCGGGTCTTCCCGGCCCGCACCTGCTCGGCCGGGGTGTTCCGGCGGCACGGCCAGATCGGCCGGCCCTGCCTGCTGGGCTACATCGACAAGTGCTCGGCACCGTGCGTGGGCCGGGTCTCGGCGGACGAACACCGGGACATCGTCGAGGACTTCTGCGACTTCCTGGCCGGCAAGACCGACGTCATGATCAAGCGCCTCGAAGCCGAGATGGCCGCCGCGTCGGAGGAGCTGGAGTTCGAGCGCGCGGCCCGGCTGCGCGACGATCTCGGCGCGCTGCGCCGCGCGATGGAGAAGCAGGCCGTGGTGCTCGGCGACGGCACGGACGCCGACGTCGTCGCGTTCGCCCACGACGACCTGGAAGCCGCCGTCCAGGTCTTCCACGTGCGCGGCGGCCGGGTCCGCGGCCAGCGCGGCTGGGTCATCGACAAGGCCGAGGAGATGGACGTCCCGGCGCTGGTCGACCACTTCCTCACCCAGTTCTACGGCGACGAGGCCGAGCTGGACGCGCGCGACGACGTCGACGCCGGGCCGGTCGTCCCGCGCGAGGTCCTCGTGCCGGAGCTGCCGGCCGACGCCGCCGCGGTCGCGGAGTGGCTGACCGGGCTGCGCGGGTCGCGGGTCCAGCTGCGGGTGCCGCAGCGCGGCGACAAGAAGGCCCTCGCCGAGACCGTGCAGCGCAACGCGGGGGAGGCGTTCACCCAGCACAAGCTGCGCCGCGCGGGTGACTTGACGGCGCGCTCGGCGGCGCTGACCGAGCTGCAGGAGTTCCTGGGCCTCGACTCCGCGCCGCTGCGCATCGAGTGCATCGACATCAGCCACATCCAGGGCAGCGACGTCGTCGCGTCGCTGGTCGTCTTCGAAGACGGGCTCGCGCGCAAGTCCGAGTACCGGCGCTTCGCGCTGCGGGAGGCGGCCACGGAGGGTGACGTCGCCTCGATCGCCGAGGTCGTCCGGCGCCGGTTCCACCGCTACCTCAAGGAAACCGCCGAAGGCGCCGAGGAGTCGTCCAAGCCGGGCCTCGACCCGGAGACCGGGCGGCCGAAGAAGTTCGCCTACCCGCCGAACCTGCTGGTCGTCGACGGTGCGGGCCCGCAGGCCACCGCGGCCGCGGACGTGCTGGCCGAGCTCGGCATCACCGACATCTCGGTGGTCGGGCTGGCCAAGCGGCTCGAAGAGGTCTGGCTGCCCGCGGACCCCGATCCGGTGATCCTGCCCCGGACGTCGGAGGGGCTGTACCTGCTGCAGCGGCTGCGTGACGAGGCCCACCGCTTCGCCATCGCCTACCACCGCGAGAAGCGCTCCAAGCGCCTGGTGACGTCCGAATTGGACAGTGTGCCAGGGCTGGGGCAGGCTCGCCGCACCGCGCTGATCAAGCACTTCGGCTCGGTGAAGAAGCTCAAGCAGGCCAGGGTCGAAGAGATCGAGGCGGTGCCCGGCTTCGGCAGGCGCACCGCGGAGGCCGTGGTCGCCGCGCTGGCCGGGGAGTCCGGCGCGAGCAACGGCACAGGAGCAGGGGAGTAGGGAAACACAGTGAGTGCGCAAGAGGAGATCCGCGGCTCCGGCATGGAGGTCGCGGTCGTGTCCGGGTTGTCGGGGGCGGGCCGCAGCACGGCGGCCAAGTGCCTGGAGGACCTGGGCTGGTTCGTCGTCGACAACCTGCCCCCCGAGCTGATCGCCACCATGGTCGAGCTGGGCGCGCAGGCACGCGGCGCGATCACCAAGGTGGCGGTGGTGATGGACGTGCGCTCGCGCGCGTTCACCGACGACCTGGCCTCGGTCATCAAGGACCTCGACGCCCGCGGTTACAAGCCGCGCGTGTTGTTCCTCGAAGCGACCGACGCGGTGCTGGTGCGGCGCTTCGAAGCCGTCCGCCGCGGTCACCCGATGCAGGGCGACGGCCGGCTCGCCGACGGCATCACGGCCGAGCGGACGCTGCTGGAGCCGCTGCGCGAAGAAGCCGACCTGGTGCTCGACACGTCGTCGCTGTCGGTGCACGACCTGCGCGCCAAGATCGAGGACGCGTTCGGCTCCGAGGCGAGCACCCAGACCCGGGTCACCGTGCTGTCCTTCGGCTACAAGTACGGCCTGCCGATGGACGCCGACCTGGTGATGGACGTCCGGTTCCTGCCGAACCCGTTCTGGATCCCGGAGCTGCGCGAACACACGGGCCTCGACGGCGAGGTCCGCAACTACGTCCTCTCGCAGGAGGGCGCCGAGGAGTTCCTGGACCGCTACCACCAGCTGCTGCGGCTGATCGGCGCCGGCTACAAGCGCGAGGGCAAGCGGTACCTGACGCTCGCCGTCGGCTGCACCGGCGGCAAGCACCGCAGCGTGGCGCTGTCCGTCGAGCTCGCCCAGCGTCTGTCCAAAGAGGACGGTATGGCCGTGAAGGTGGTGCACCGCGACCTTGGTCGTGAATAACGTGCGCGCGGTCGCCCTCGGGGGCGGCCACGGGCTGCACGCCACGTTGTCCGCGGTGCGGCGGGTGACCCCCGACGTCACCGCGATCGTCACCGTGGCCGACGACGGCGGATCGTCCGGCAGGCTGCGGCGAGAACTCGGGCTCCTGCCGCCGGGCGACCTCCGGCAGGCCTTCGCGGCCTTCGCGGCGGAGGACGGCGGCACGCTGTGGGCCGAAGTCTTCCAGCACCGCTTCGGCGGCGACGGCGCGCTGGCCGGCCACGCGGTGGGGAACCTGCTGCTGGCCGGGCTGTTCGAGGTCCTCGGCGACCCGGTCGCCGCGCTCGACGAGGCCTGCCGGCTGATGGGCGTCTCGGGCCGGGTGCTGCCGATGTCGCCGGAGCCGCTGGACATCGAGGGCGAGGTCAGCGGCCTCGACAGCGAGGACCCGTCGGCGCTGCGCACGATCCGCGGCCAGGTCGCGGTGGCCACGACACCGGGGCAGGTGCGGCGGGTCAGCCTGCGCTCGCCGGGCCGGTCCGGGCGGCCGCCACTGGCGTGCGACGAAGCGGTGGAAGCGGTGCTGAACGCCGACGTCGTGTTCCTCGGCCCGGGCTCGTGGTTCACCAGTGTTCTCCCGCACCTGCTCGTGCCGGGGCTGCGTGACGCGCTCGTCCGGACGACCGCGACGAAGGCGCTCGTGCTCAACCTTGTCCCCCAGCCGGGGGAAACCGCGGGATTCTCCCCGGAGCGGCATCTCGACGTACTCTTCGAGCACGCGCCCGATCTGAAGGTCGACGCGGTGATCGCGGACCGCGATTCCGTGCCCGACCCGGCGAATCTCCGGCGCGCGGCGGAACGGCTCGGCGGCCGGGCGCACCTGGGGGCGGTGGCCGACCCGGAAGTGGCGGGACGGCATGATCCTGATGCGCTCGCGCGGACGATGCGGGAGGCTCTCGGTCTCGGCAGGGGCGGGGAGCACGGGGGAGGAGCGAAAGGCAGGGAGGGGCAGTAATGGCGATGACCGCTTCGGTGAAGGACGAACTGAGCCGGCTGGAGATCACGAAGATCGGGCCGCGCCGGGCGGAGGTCGCGTCGCTGCTTCGCTTCGCCGGCGGCCTGCACATCGTGGCCGGCCGGGTGGTCGTGGAGGCGGAGCTGGACACGGGTTCCGTCGCGCGACGGCTTCGCAAGGAGATCCACGAGCTGTACGGCCACCATTCGGACGTCCACGTCATCACGGCCAGCGGCGGGCTGCGCAAGGGCACCCGGTACGTCGTGCGCGTGGTGAAGGACGGTGAGGGCCTGGCCCGGCAGACCGGGCTGATCGACCAGCGCGGCCGCCCGGTGCGCGGGCTGCCCGCGGCCGTGGTCTCCGGCGGCGTGGCCGACGCGGAAGCGGCGTGGCGGGGCGCGTTCCTCGCGCACGGGTCGCTGACCGAACCGGGCCGTTCGTCGTCGCTCGAGGTGACCTGCCCGGGCCCGGAGGCGGCGCTGGCGCTCGTCGGCGCGGCCCGCCGGATGGGCATCCAGGCGAAGTCGCGCGAGGTCCGCGGCGCCGACCGCGTGGTGGTGCGCGACGGCGACGCGATCGGCGCGCTGCTGACGCGCCTGGGCGCGCACGCGAGCGTCCTGCAGTGGGAGGAACGCCGCATGCGCCGCGAAGTCCGCGCGACGGCGAACCGCCTGGCCAACTTCGACGACGCGAACCTGCGCCGCTCGGCCCGCGCGGCGGTGGCGGCGGCGGCCCGGGTGGAGCGGGCACTGGATATCCTCGGCGACACGGCCCCGGACCACCTCCTGGCGGCGGGCAAGCTGCGGCTGTCGAACCGGCAGGCGTCGCTGGAGGAGCTGGGCCAGCTGTCGGACCCGCAGATGACGAAGGACGCGGTGGCCGGGCGGATCCGCCGCCTGCTGGCGATGGCGGACAAGCGGGCCAAGGACCTGAACATCCCGGACACCGAGTCCGCGGTCACGCCGGAGATGCTCGAAGAGGAAGACGCCTGAGGAGTCAGCGGTCGCCGTCGGGGCCGTGGTTCGGGCATTCGGCTTCGTGCTTCGCCTGCCAGGCGGCCCGCATCACTTCCTGCTGCCGCTCGAACTTGGCGTCGCGACGCGCTTGCCAGGGTGACGGGGCCAGGCGGCGGGTGACCAGCAGCTGGTCGGGTGCGTAGTCGTTGCCGCTGCCGGTGACCTCGAGGCCGGCGGCGGTGAGGATCTTCCGCATCGCCTCGGCCATCGCCTCGCCGATCGCGGCCGCCAGCTTCCCGAACGCCGCGCACTCAGCCCCTTCCTGGAGCGGGTCCTCGGCCCACGCCTCTTGGCTGGCGTCCCAGAAGACGGTGTGTTCCTGCCAGTCGACCGTCACGCCGCGCAGGTCCGGCACGTCGACCTGCACTTCGGCGCCGGCCACGCCGACCGGGTTGTCGCCGGGCACCACCGGCAGCCCGGCTGCCACCAGCTCCTCCTGGACGAGCGTGACGAGAACGTCCAGGCGGAACCGCCGGTCCTTGTCGTCGTTCGCAGTTGTCATGTGTCCCCCTTTGCTACCCGAAGACGCCTGACGAGGTCCCGCAGCCACGGCTCGGCGATCGCGGGTTCGCGGCTCATCGTGCGGGCGAGCCGTTCACGGACGGCCGGCGTGCGCCCGGCTTCGACGATCGCGACCGCTTCGGCCAGCGCCCGGCGGGTGTTGTCATCCCGGCCGGGGTCGCGCACTCCGTCGTCGGCCCAGAGGTCCCGGCCGAACGACCGCGTCAGCTTGACCTGGTAGTCGGCCAGGTAGCTGAACAGGGCCGACTCGACGGAGACGTTGCGGATCGCGCCGGGGACGAGGTCGCGCACCCAGCCGGCGTGCTGCTGCCACCGGTAGGTGTTCGGGCTGGTGCGCCTGCGCCGGGTCAGCCCGACGATCCGGACCCGCCGGAGCACGGCAGGCCAGTCCGCTCGTTCGTCGCCTGCCCAGTCGCGAAGGATGTCCAGCAGCTGCTTCATGGTGCCGCCCGTCGACACGACGTCGGCGAAGACGATCGGCCGGGCACCCCGGGCGAGCGCGGCGGGGCTCAGTCCGTGCGCGGACAGGTTCGCCCGCAGCTGCGCCACTTCGGCCGGGTGGAGCCGTCCGCGAAGCCAGCTGTCCATCGACGCGGTGGACAGGGGCAGCAGGTGCAGCCGCCCCGGGTCCGGCAAGGCACCGCCGAGCAGGTCGAAGACGGAGTCCGCGGACCGGCCGACGAAGTACAGCTCGCCGTCGCCGGAGCGCGCGAGCACCTTGGCGGCGCAGTCGGTCAGGTCGTCGAGGAACCACAGGTCCGGCTCGGGGAGGCCGTCGAGCAGGGAGCCGAGCTGGTCGGGCCGCACCAGGTCCCAGCGGAACGGCCGGATCGCTTCGAGCACGCGCGGTTCCCCCTTCGGTTCGCCGCGAGCCTAGAGCGCGCGGCGTTTCCGGTCAGCCGATTTTCGGCCCGCCGCGTTAACGCGACCCGCCATTTCGTAACACCGCGGTAGCGCCGGGGACCGGCCGCCGAAACGCGGGACCTCGAACCTCGGAGGCGAACGAGGGAAGGGGAAACGCATGCTGCAGGTTTCGCCGGAGATCGGCACCTGGCTCACCCGCCGCAGCAGTAAAGCGGGGGACTGGTCCATCGCCGATCTCGTCGCGGCCAAGCGCGGTACCACGGTGTCCGTCGTCATCCCGGCCCGGAACGAGGAAGCCACCGTCGGCGCGATCGTCAGCGCCATCCGCGAAGAGCTCAAGGGCAAGGTGGTCGACGAGATCCTCGTCGTCGACAGCCACTCCACCGACGCCACGGCGGAGGTCGCCGCGGCCGCGGGGGCGGACGTCGTCGCGCAGGACGCCGTCTTCCCCGCCCTCGCGGGCCTGCAGGGCAAGGGTGAGGCCCTGTGGAAGGGCGTCGCGGCGACGACCGGCGACCTCGTCGTCTTCGTCGACGGTGACCTCTACGACTTCACCACGACCTACGTCACCGGGCTGCTCGGCCCGCTGCTCACCGACCCGTCCGTGGCCTACGTCAAGGGCTTCTACCACCGCCCCCTCAACGGCGCGGCGGGCAGCGAGCCCGAAGGCGGCGGCCGCGTCACCGAGCTCGTCGCGCGGCCGCTGCTCAACATGTTCTGGCCGGAGCTGTCCGGGTTCGTCCAGCCGCTCGCCGGCGAGTACGCGGGGCGGCGCGAGGTGCTGGAGGGCATCCCGTTCGTCGTGAACTACGGCGTCGAGATCGGGCACCTCATCGACCTGGTGGAGCTGCGCGGCCTCGACGCGCTGGCCCAGGTCGACCTCGGCCACCGCGTGCACCGGCACCAGAGCACGCAGGCGCTCGGCCGGATGTCCGGGCAGATCATGCAGACGCTGTTCGACCGCCTGGAGCGCTACGACCGGCTGGTCACGGCCATCCCGCCGGCCACGATGCTGGCGCAGTTCCAGCGCGGCGCGTCGGCGGACGGCGTCGAGCGGGAACTGGTGCTGACCGACCTGACGTCTCCGCAGCGCCCGCCGCTGGACAGCCTGCCGGCGTCGATCCGGCCGGAGAACGCCCTGCAGGAAACCGCATAGTCAGGAAGCAGCACAGTCAGGTGAGCGCGTGTTCGGGCTGCCAGCCCGGCGGCCCGAACACGTAGCCCGCGCGCTCCCGCCAGGTGCGCGCCGCGCGGAGGTCGCGCAGGATCGAGCCGTACTCGTGGAAGCCGACCTTGAGCAGGTTGTACGTCTCGATGTTCTTCGTCAGCCCGTACGTCGGCCGCTTGCCTTCGGGGACGAAGCTGCCGAACAGGCGGTCCCAGACGATCAGGATGCCGCCGTAGTTGGCGTCCAGGTACTCGGCGTCGCTGCCGTGGTGGACGCGGTGGTGGGACGGGGTGTTGAAGACGTACTCGAACCAGCGCGGCAGCTTGCCGACCTTCTCGGTGTGCACGAAGAACTGGTAGACCAGGTCGATCGACAGCCCGGTCAGGATCATCCACGGCGGGATCCCGCAAAGCGCCAGCACCGACCAGAACGGCAGCTGGAAGTACGGGGTCCACTTCTGGCGCAGCGCCGTCGAGAAGTTGTAGTGCTCGCTGGAGTGGTGCACCTGGTGCCCGGCCCACAGCAGCCGCACGCGGTGGCTGGCGCGGTGGTAGGCGTAGAACACCAGCTCCTGGCCGAGCAGCATGAGCACCCACGTCCACCAGTCGCGCGGGTCGAACCGCACCGGCGCCAGCTCGAACAGCGCCGCGAACACGACCAGCATCACCAGCCGGAACAGCGCGTTGACCCCGACCGCGACCGTGCCCATCAGCATGCTCGTCCGGGTGTCGGCGACGCTGTAGCCGACGACGTTGTCGTCGTGGCCGAGCACGTGCACCGCGACGACTTCGATCGCCACGAACAGCACGAACACCGGAATCGCGAACAGCACGGGGTCGCGCAGGTGCGCCAGGAACTCGGCCACGTCGCCTCCTCGGATCTGACCATACGGTAACTTACCCTCGGGTCACTTTACGCACGGTAGGCTCTCGCGCGTGACGGAGTCAAGGGCGGTCGGGACCAAGGGGATGCCCCGCGAAGAGCGCGAGGCCCAGCTCGTCGTGGCCGGCACCGAGGAGTTCGGCCGGGCGGGGTACTCGGGTGCGTCCATGGTCGAGATCGCGCGGCGGGTCGGGGTCACCAAACCGTTGCTGTACCAGTACTTCGGCTCGAAGGACGGGCTGTACCTGGCTTGCCTCCACCGCGCGGGCGGCCGGCTCACCGAGGGCGTGGCGACGACCATGGCGGCCGGCGGCGAGCCCGACCAGATGCCGCTGAAGGTCCTTTCGGCGATCTTCACGACGTTCGACCACGACCGCTACGCGTGGCGCCTCCTGCGCGACGCGACGGTGCCGTCGGCGGGTGACATCGCCGCGGCGGCCGCGGACTACCGCCGCCGCCTCGACGCGTTCGCCGTGCTCGGCGCCACGCAGCTGCTGACGTCCCGCGGCCTGGCCGACCCGGCGGACATCGAGGCGGTCGCGCAGGTGTGGACCGGGGTGGTCGACTCGCTGATCAGCTGGTGGATCGACCGCCCGGACGAAGACGCCGACGCGATGACGGCCCGCTGCGCCCGGATCATGGGTGGCCTGTTCGGCTGGTAAGCCCTGGTCGTCGAACGGCGCCCCGCGCTCGTCGTGGACGTAGATCTGTCCATAGTGGATGCGAACGTCGCCGTGGACCACGGTTCGCATGCCGGCCGGCGGGCCGGCGGACACCGACAGTTTCGGTTCGCCGCTTTTGCCCGCTTCTGGCGACACGGAGAGTGCTCGTCGCAGATTCGTTGCTCGAATGGCGTAGCGAAACCGGCCCTCTTCGCGATTAATCTGGGAAGCCGTCCCGTCGAGAGGTGTCCCATGCCCGAACCAGCCGCATCCGTCCCGGCCGATCCCCGGCTCGCCGCGCGGTTCACCGAGGACCTGCTCGACGGCTGCCGGGTCCTGGCCAAGGATTACGGCTACCGCCCCGCCCAGTTCGAACGCATGGTGCGCGAGCACGGCGGCGTCGAGGCGGCCCGCCTGCTCCTGCGCGGGGCGGGCACCGCGGGCGGGTTCACCGTGCTCTGGGAGAAGAACCAGCTGGGCCGCAGCTCCGAGGCGGTCATGCTCCGCGAGGAGTACGCCGAGCTGTTCACCCCCGACGAGCTCCTGCTGGCCCGCCGCCGGCTCGAGGAACACGGCTTCGACGTCGACGCCCACCTGCGCCGGATTTCCGAGCCGAACTGACGGACAGGGCGGCAGTGTCACGAAAAGAGGGCGGCAGTGTCGTGAAAGAGGGCGGCAGGGGGTGACCGGCGCCGCTCCGGTCACCCCCTGCCGGGCTTCTAACCGGCCGACGCGCTGGACTTGCCGCGCAGCTTGACGTTGGCCGTGGAGGCGCCCTTGATCGCCGTTTCGATCTGGGCCATCGTCGAGGACGACGTCAGGCCCGGGACCGTGGCCGTGTTCAGGGCGTAGAGCGTGAACGTGTACGGATGGCTGGAACCGCCTGGGCAGGGGCCGAAGAACTTCTGCGCGTTCGCCCCGCTGCCCATGGCCTTCTGCTTGGCGCCGCCCTGGTTCGGCACCGTGTACCCCGCGCCGAGACCCTCCGGTAGCGAGCGAGTGGTCGCCGGGACGTCCCAGATCGCCCAGTGCAGCTTGTTGCCGTCGTTGGCGACGTCGGCGAACACGATCGCGTAGCCCTTCGCGCCTTCGGACGCGCCCCACGCGAGCGGCGGGGACGGGTCCTGACCCGCCGTGCCGTCGCCGGCGCAGGTGTACTTGTCCGGGATGGTGGCGTTGTCGGCGAAGGCGGAGCTGGTCAGCTTGAAGCCGCTCGGCGCACCGCCGGGGAACTTCAGGCGCACGATCACGTTGTCCAGCACCGACGGCGTGCCGCCGTTCTTGTCGTTGTTCGTCGACGTCAGCCACAGCCCGCCGTCCGGGGTCTTCGTGACCGAGCGCAGGCGGCCCCAGCGGCCGGAGAACAGGGTCGACACCGTGCCGACGCCGGTGCCGGCTGAGTTGATCTGGGTGGCGAACAGCTGCTCACCGGTGACGCCGGCGATGTAGATCCAGTCGTTGACGATCTCCACCCCGGACGGGCCCGCCTGCGAGGTCGGCCAGGTCTTCTTCGGGGCGACGAAGCCGCTGCAGCTGCCCTGCGTGCCTTCGCAGCTCGGCCAGCCGTAGTTGCCGCCCTTCTGGATCAGGTTGAGCTCGTCCTGGCTGCTCTCGCCGAACTCCGCCGCCCAGAGCTGGCCGCGGGAGTCCCACGCCAGGCCCTGCGGGTTGCGGTGGCCGTAGCTCCAGACGTACCGGGCGTTGCCGCCGGTGGCGTTGAACGGGTTGTCGCTCGGGGCCGAGCCGTCGGGGTTGAGCCGCAGGATCTTCCCGTTGAGGGAACTCTTGTTCTGCGCGTTGTCGCTGTTCTTCGCGTCGCCCACGGTGGCGTACAGCTTGCCGTCCGGGCCGAACTTGAGGCGGCCGCCGTTGTGGTAGCGGTTCTTCGCGATCCCGGTCAGCACCGGCGTCGACGTCGACGACAGCGTGGTGCCGTCGTAGGTCATCTTCACGATCCGGTTGTCGCCGGACGCGGTGTGGTAGAGGTAGATCGCGTGGTCACTCGCCCAGTTCGGCGAGATCGCGAGGCCGAGCAGGCCGCCTTCGCCGTTGGTGCCGACCGCGCCCGGCACCTTGCCCAGCGTGGTCTTCTGGCCGGACGGCGTCACGAGCAGGATCTCGAACCGGTCCCGCTCGGTCACCAGCGCGTTGCCGTTCGGCAGGAAGTCCACCGCCCAGCCGAGGTCGACCTTCGCGATGTCCCGGTCGTATTCCGGGATGCCGCCCGCTCCGCCCGAGGCGCTGGTCTTGACGGTGACCGCGTTGCTCGCCGCGGACGTGTTGCCGTCGGGGTCGCGGGCTTTCACGGTGAAGGTGTAGGAGGTGTTCGGGCTGAGGTCGGTGACCGTCGTCGAGAGCGACGTCGTGGTCGCGACCTTCGTGGCGCCCTGGTAGACGTCGTAGCCGGCGACGGTGCCGCCGTTGTCGGTGGAAGCGTTCCACGCCAGGGAGACGCTGTTCGCGGTGACGCCGGTGGAGCGCAGGTTGCCCGGCACGCTGGGCGGGGTGGTGTCGTCGCTCGGCGGCGTGGTGAAGGTGACCACGTTGCTCTGCTGCGACGGGTTGCCCGCGGCGTCGAACGCGCCGACCGAGATGTCGTAGGCGGTGTTCGGGGTCAGGTTGTCGACGGTCGCCGTGGTGGTGTTCCCGTCGACGGTCTTGAGGATGTTCCCGCCGCGGTTGATCTCGTAGCGGACGACGCCTACGTTGTCCGTCGCGGCGGTCCAGGTGAAGGTCGCCGCGGTGGGCAGGATGTTGCTCGCCTTGAGGTTCGTCGGCGGCGTCGGCGGTTCGGGGTCGACCGGCGCGGTGAAGGTGTCGGTGAGCTTGTCGGCGTTCGGGCCGCCGTTGGCGGTGGTCGCGGTGGTGCGGACCTTGTTGACGCCGGCGGTCAGCTGCACGGTCGCGGTGACGGTCTTCCACGTCGTCCACGCGCCGGTGGCGGGGAAGTCGACGGTGCCCTTGTCGCCGCCGTCGACGGTGAGCTTCACCGGCCGGTTGTCGGCGGTTCCGTTGGCGTAGCGGAAGGTCAGCGTGTGCGTGCCCGCCTGGGCGGCGTTCACGGAGTATTCGACGTAGCTGCCGACGACGTTGTCGAAGTTGACGAACCCGGTGCCGGAGTAGCCGGCGTGGTTCGACTCGACCGCGCCCTGGGAGATGGTGGCGGCCTCGGACTCGTAGTCGGTGTCCGCGGCGAAAGCGCTTACCGGGCTGAGTGCGGTGAGGCCGAGCGCCGCGACGGCGGTACCGGCCAGTACCGCGCGCCACGGTGGACGGGGTGCCACTGGGAGCCTCCTGCGTGGGTCGGGGGACAGGGGGTGACCGGGGCGGATCTGGTCGGCGGACCACCGGCGGCAATAGTTAGGAAACTTTCCTATCTATGGAACAGATCACACACCCTCCGAGCGGGCCCTGTCAATACTCGACACGATGGGTCACGCACCGTGTCAATGGTTTCCCGCTCAGCGGGTCACCCTGCTGTCACCGGGGTTTCGGCCGCCCAGTCACGCGGGACGAGGAAGGACGCCAGCTCCGCCTCGGCGCTGCCCGGCTCGGGCGTGAACTCGGACTCCCAGCGCGCCAGCGGCGGCAGCGCCGTGAGGATCGCTTCGGCGTCGGCCTGCACCGCGGTCGCCGCGTCGTGGACGAGCGTGAACTCGACGTACCGGCCGCGGCGGTAGAGCTGCCACTGCCGCTCGCGCTCGCCGTACGCAAGGTCCTTGCGCCGCCGCACGATCGGGAAGTACGCCGGGGCGATCGCGGCGATGCCCGCCGCCGTGAACGCGGCCGAACGGCGCCAGCCGTCCGGTCCGGGCAGGCTCAGGTGGTCGAAGAGGATGCCGCCGATGCCGCGGGCCTCGTCGCGGTGCGGGAGGCGGAAGCGGTCGTCGCACGCCCGTTTCGCCTGCGCGTGGAACGCCGGGTCGAGCGTGTCGCAGTGGTTCTTCAGGACGCGGTGGAAGTGCGTCGCGTCCGAAGCGAAGCCGTAGCACGGCAGGAGGTCGACGCTGCCGCCGAACCACCACGCGTCCGCGGCTTCGCGGTAGCGGAAATGCGCTTGGAACGCCGGGACGTACGGGTTGCGCGGGTGGAGCACCACCGACAGCCCGGCCGCGAAGAACTCGTCCGAAAAGGCCGCGCTGACGACGGCGCGTTCGAAGACGTCACCGTTCTCGAGGAGCCGCGTGCGACCGGACCGGCCGAAGCGGCCACCGCCGTCGAGGCGTTCCAGCTCGGCCACCAGCTCCCGCTGGCCCGCGCTGACGATCGCCCTGACGGCGTCGCGTCTGTCCCCTGAAGGCATACCCCCACCCCCGGAGGCAGATTACCAGCGAACCGGGGTCAGCCGGCGATGTCGGCCCGCGCGATCACCTTGGTGATCTTCGCCCGGACGAGGGATTCTTCGGGGACGGCGTTGCGCTTGCCGTACGCCTCGGCCTGCTCGGCACCCATGTACCGGCCGCCCAGCTTCGTCGCCCACTCGAGCATCTCGTCGTAGTCGTGGGTGAGCCGTGCTTCGGCGGTGAACTGGACGTAGGAGAACGGCGGCTTCTGGTCGTCGACGGCGAGCGAGATGCGCCCGTCGCGGGCGATGGCCTTGCCCTTGAGCGTCTCGGTGCCGGTGGTGAAGATCAGCTCGTCACCGTCCGAGCCTTCGTTCAGCAGGAACCACACCGGCGTCACGATCGGGGCGCCGTTGGCCCTGACCAGGCCGAGCATGCCCGTCCGCGTACCTTCCGAAGCGAACTTCCACCACTCTTCACGGCTCATCTCACGCATAGGAGGGACGTTAGCCCGTCACCCGCGCGTGCGCAGAGGGTGGCCGACTAGCCTGGCCTGCTGTGCGAGACGACGACAGGGCCGCCATGGGACTGGCCGACGAGGGGCTGACCCGCCGCCTCAAGGCGCTGGCCTGCACTGCGCCGCTGCACGACCTGGATGCGCGCAAGGCGAAGCTCGACTGGGCCGACGCCACGATCTACCAGATGGCCGAGATCGCGCTGCACACGATCGACCAGGTCACCATCGCGATGGACTTCGACACCGGCGCCGGCCACGACGAGGTCATCGACCGGCTGCTGCCGTTCATCGCGCAGCAGGCGCCGTCGCGGATGCCCGAGGAACACGTCCGGGTCGCCAAGTGGGTGCTCGACAACCTCATCAACGTCGGGACGACCGACCGCGGCTTCCGGCGCGTCTACGGCTCCATGGGACCGGGTGGCTACCAGCGCCGTCAGTTCGACTTCAAGCTGCTCGTCGAGCTGGCCGCCCCGGACGGCGAGGTCTACCTGCGTGCCACCGACGAGGCCATCAACGTGCTCGTCGGCGCGCTCGACACCGACGTCGAGTCCGCGCAGATCGCCGCCGAGGTCAAGCTCGAGAACCTGATCAACCGCGGTCGCCTCGCCGACGCCAAGCTCGCCGCCGAGCAGGCCCGCTACCGGACCGTCCAGTACGGCGAGACCTTGCGCGCGAAGCTCGACGCGACCCGCCGCGACGTCCGTTCGGTCGACTGGGAACGCGAGGTCCCGGAACTCCTCGACAGCGCGCTGAGCCACATCGAAGCGCGGTTCCGCGCCGAGAACGCGATCCTCAAGAACATCACCACCGCCCGCGACGAGACCGAAGACCTCGACCGCAAGCGCCGCGCCGCCGAGCTCGTCGACATCGTCGGCGACTGCATCCGCCGCCACACCCGCCTGCAGTCCCGGCTGGCCGACGCGGGCGCGGTGTTCCGCGCCGAACAGGACCGCCAGCAGTTCTCGGGGCCGCCCCAGCGCGCCACGATCGACCTGTTCGGCCAGCTCCTCGTGCCCACCCTGGGCCTGCCGCTGGCCGACGCCGTCGCCCCGGCCGAGCACTTCTTCCACGCCGTCGCGGGCATCTCCGCGCCCGTCGTGCCGTCCCTCTCGTCGCTCGTTTCGCTGCTGCTGCGGCCCGCGCCGGAACGAGACCAGCTGGTCGGGGAGATCCCGGAACCCGAGCTGATGCCCGCCGAGGTCACCGACAAGTTCGGCGACGACGTCTGGCGCGCCGCCGACGAACTCCTCGACCTGCCCGAGGTGCCGCGACGGCTGTCCGGACTCCTCGAAGAAGCGCGCCGCAGCCGCCAGCCCGGGCTCGCCGCCCTGGTCGCGCTGCGCGCGGTCCACGCCTACAGTCCCGGGGTCGGCGCGGCCCGCCGCCAGGGCGACCGGCAGGTCCTCCTGGCCGTCGACGACGGCACGCTCCTGGACGACCCGGACTTCGGCGGCGCCGACCTGCTCCTGTCCACCGCCGCCGTAGAGCGGGCCGACGAAGAGGAAAACGAGGAGGTCGCGTAATGGCGCTGTCCCACAGCAGCGTGGACGCCGAGGCCGCGGCCCGGCTGGTCGCCTTCGGCATGCGGCCGAAGCAGCTGCCCGCGCGTGACGTCGTCTACGGCGACCTCGTCCGCCGCTACGGCGAGGACAACGCGTTCAAGGCCCTCACCCACGCCGTCGCCGCCGGGCTCGGGCTCATGGTCCTCGAGGTCAACCAGCAGGCCGGCGCCGTGCTCGCGGCCACCGACGAGTCCGTCTTCGAGATCAAGATGGACTCCTACGCCCGCCAGGCCAAGATCCGCGAGCGCCGCGAGACCGAGAAGGTGCTGCACGGCCTGATCCACCTCGCCACCGCCGCGCTCGGCTACCCGCGGCCCGACGACCTCGCCAACGACACCTACATCGGCCGCGTCAGCGTCGAGCAGGTCGACGCGATGGTCCGCGAAGCCGCCCGCATGCTCGACGAACGCGCCGCGCAGGCCGAGGCCAACAACGACCCCCTGGCCGACGCGCCCGAGCTGGAACAAGCGTGGCGCGCGTACGCCCGCCGTCCCGCGGCCGCCGCGACCAAGGACGGCCGCCTCGCCGCCGACACCACCCGCGGCATGGTCAGCCGCGCCCTGCGGTTCCTCGCCGACCAGGGCTTCCTGGTCCCGGTGAGCGACGAGCAGGGCGGCACGTACCGGACCACGCCGCGCTACCAGATCCAGGTCCGCGAACTCGCCGCCGACGCCGCCTTCGACGACTTGCTCGCGCTCGACGTCGTGGCCGTCGCGACCGCCGGGGGCACGCTGCGCGCAGCGGCGTCCGACACGCTGTAGAGGGGAATCGATGTACGAGCTTTCGCGGGTCCGCCTGCACTCGGTGGGCCCGGCGGGTGCCCGCTACCAGGACGTCGTGCTCGACTTCAGCGGCGTCGGCGCCAAGATCACCGCGCCGAAGCAGGACGCGCTGTTCAGCGCGGGCATCCACGCGACCGGCCCGGCCGAGCTGCGCCGCCCGTCCCCGGCGAGCGTGCTGTTCCTCGAAAACGGCGGCGGCAAGTCCGTGCTCATCAAGCTGATCTTCTCGGTGATGCTGCCGGGCCGCCGCCAGGTCGTGGGCACCACCAGCACCAAGGTGCTCGAGAAGTTCGTCGCCGCCAAGGACGTCTCGCACGTCGTGCTGGAGTGGCTGCACGTCGAAAGCGGGCACCGGATCATCACCGGCAAGGTGTCGGAATGGCGCGGGCACGTCGTGTCCGCCGACTCCGAGAACCTCGTCGACTCCTGGTACTGCTTCCGCCCGACGTCCGCGCTGGGGCTCGATTCCCTGCCGATGACCCAGGACGGCCGGCTGCTCACCATGTCCGGCTTCCACGACAAGCTCACCGCGGCCCAGCTGGCCGAACCCGAGCTGGAGCTGTCCTGGACGCGCCGTCACCACGAGTGGACCGGCCGCCTCGACAGCCTCGGCCTCGACACCGAGCTGTTCCGCTACCAGCGCGCGATGAACGCGGGCGAAGGCGAGGCGGCGGACGCGTTCGCCTTCGGCACCGACGACGCGTTCGTCGAGTTCCTGTTGCGCGCGGTCATTTCCGAAGAGGAACCGAAAGACCTCGCCGAGGTCGTCGCGACCTACGCCCACAACCTGGCCCAGCGCGGGGATCTCCTCTCCGAACGCGACTTCGTGGCCGGCGCCCTGGAGCTGCTGGGGCCTCTGGCCGCCGAAGAGGGCGTCGCCGCGGAGTCGCGAAAGATCGCGGAGTCCGCGAAGGCCGACATGGCCGAGCTGGCCGGCCGCGTCGTCGCGCGCAACGAACTCGAGAACGCGCGGCTGTCCGGGCTCGAAGACCACGTCACCGAGGTCAAGTCCGCGGAGAAGCTCGCCGAGGGCGACCACCGGCGGCTCGCCGCGGCCGTCACGGAGCTACGCCGTCTCGTCGCGGTGCTGCGCCTGGACGAGGCGCAGGAGGCTCGCAAGCGCGTCGACGCCGAGCTGGCGTCGGCGAAAACCGAGGCGGAGGCCTGGCGCGAGACGGCGACCGTCCTCAACTCCTTGAATGCGGCGCGCAAGGCGAAGGACCTGCGGGAGCTCGTCGGCAGCCGTGAGGAGAAGGCACGTCCGGCGCTCCAGGCTCGCAACGACGCCGCTTCGGCGCTTGCCCGCGGGTTGCACGCGCTGGCGCAGGACGCCCAGCGGCAGGCCGACAAGGCCGAGGCGCACGCGGGCGCGTTGCGCGCCGAAGCGGAGAAGGCGCAGACCGAACGCGACGAAGCCGCCAACCTCGCGGCCGCCCGCCGGGCCGAGGCACGCGGGTTGACCACGCGGATCACCGAACTGCGCGAAGAGGTCCAGGCGGCGGTTCGCGCGGGCTTGCTGCCTTCGGGCGCCGACGTCGCCGACGCGTCGCGGGCCGCGCGTTCGGCCGCCGAATCGGCCACCGCCGAGCTGGCCCGCCGCGAGCAGGAACTGGACCGCGTCGCCACGGATCTCCAAGTGGCGCAACGGGCCGTGAACGAGGCCCATCAGCTCGCGGGTACCACCCAGGACCGCTTCGAGCGCGCCACGGAAGACCTCGACCGCGCGCACCGCCGCACCGACGCGCTCGCCGCCGAGGGGCGCCTGGTCGAGCTGCTCGGCGCGGACGACGTCACCCTGGAAAGCGACCTCCCGGTGCTGCTGGAACGGCTGCGCGAGGCGAGCGCGGCCGTCGAGAAGGAGCAGACCGCGCTGCGGATGGAGGAGTCCGCCGACGAGCGGGCCCTGGCCGCGCTGGGGTCCGGCGGCCTGCTGCCGCCGCCGGAGGACGTCCAGGCGGCCCTGGACGCTCTCGAAGAAGCCGGGATCACCGCGTGGTCCGGCTGGCGGTATCTGTCCAAACTGGACGCTGGACGGCGTGCGGAGGTGCTGGAGACCTTGCCGCAGCTGGTGTCCGGCGTGCTGCTGAACGACGCCGCGCACGTGGACCGCGCCCGCGAAGTGCTCACGAAACGGCGGTTGCTGCCGAGCGCGACCATCGCCGTGGGCACCACCGAAGCGCTCCTGGCGGAGGCGCCCACTGCGCCCGGCGTCGAGTTCCTCGTGCCGCCGAACCCCGCGATGTACGACGAAGAAGCCGCCGACGCCGAGCGGGAAGCCGTGGCCCGGCGGCACACCGAGCGGCAGCGGCGCCTCGAAGCGTTGTCCGCCAAGCTGTCCGCGGACGGCGCCTTGACGTGGAAGCTCACGACGTGGCGTGAGGACTACCCGCCCGGCGCCATCGCGACCCTCGCCGAACAGGCCCAGGCGGCCCGGACCGCGCGGGAGACGGCCCGCACCGCGCTGGCGCAGGCCGAGGCGGAGTTCGCGCGGTTGAGCGAAAAAGCCGTGTCGCTGCGGGAGCGTGTCCCGGAGCTGCGGGCGGCCGCCGCCGAGGCCGAGGAACGTGCCCGGCGGCTCGGTGAGCTGGGCGCCCGCAGCGCCCGGATCGCGGAGTGGACCGAAGAGGCCGAGCGGGCGACCGAGATCGCCGAGCGCGCCGACCTCCAGGCGTCCGACGCGGCGGGCAAGGCCGCGCGGCTGCGTGAGCAGGCGGGGGAGGAGCAGCGCACCGCCGACGGTCACCGCCGGACCGCGACCACCGCGCGCGCCGAACTGGCCGAGGTGCCCGGGGCGGCCGACGCCACCGAAGGCCCGGCGCCGTCCGAGCCGGTGGACGCGCTGCGCCGCACATACCTGTCCGCGTCCGAGTCGTACGCGAAGGTCGAGGTCGGCAGCGACCTGCGCAGCGAGCTGGAGCAGGCCGAGTCCGCCGAAGCCGCGGCAGGTTCGGCTGTCGAGTCCATGGACGAGGCCGTCCGGGCGCGCGCGGCCGAACTCCTGGAGACACCCGACGGCTCCGACGCATCGGCCCGGGCGGCCGCGCTGGCGCGCGCCCGCCGTGTCGTCGACGGCCTCGAGGACGAGCGCACCGAAGCGATCGGGCTCGTCTCGACGCGGCGCGCGGAGCTGGACGCGCTGCCGCTGCAGAACGGCGTCAACGGCGAAAAGCCGCGGGACATCGAGCACGGCCTGGAGCTGATCGACGCGGCCGGGCTGGAGGCGTCCGCGGCGGCGCGGAAGTGGGAAGAGCTGCAGGAACGCCGGGCCGCGGCGGAAGCGACGCTGGAGTCGGCCCGCACCTCGGCCTCCGGGTTCTCGCTGCTCGCGGAGTCGATGGCGCACCTGGTGACCGACACCGACGCCGCCGCCTACGACGGTGACGTCGACACCGCGCGTGCTCAGCACGCCCGGCTGAACGCCACCTTCAACGCGGCCCAGGAAGCCGCCGACGCGGGCGACCGGCGCGTGCGCGCGGCCGCGGACCAGCTCGCGCAGTACGCGACGGAAAAGCGGTTCGAGAAGCTGAGCACGCCGGTGCGGCAGCAGGTCATCTCGGTCAAGCGCGACCAGCTCCCGGCGCACGCCGCCGAGTGGGCCGAAGCGCTGCGGCCGCGCCTGCGGTCGCTGACCGACGACCTCGCGCAGATCGACCGGCACCGCGGCGGCATCATCACGCGCCTGCAGGGCATGGTCGACGGCGCACTCCGGACGTTGCGCTCGGCCCAGCGTGTCTCGCGGCTGCCGGACGGCCTCGGCGACTGGTCCGGGCAGGAGTTCCTCCGCATCCGCTTCACCGAGCTGGAGGACAACGCGCTCACCGAGAAGCTCGGCGAGGTCGTCGACGAGGCCGCCGTCGGCAAGACCGCGGACGGCCGCGACGTCAAGCGCGACGGGCTTTCCCTGGTGCTGCGCGGAGTCCGCGCGGCGGCGCCCAAGGGGTTCCGCGTCGACATGCTCAAGCCGGACTCGGTGCTGCGCACCGAACGCCAGCGCGTCTCGGAGATCCGTGACGTCTTCTCCGGCGGCCAGCAGCTGACCGCGGCGATCATCCTGTACTGCACCCTGGCGGCGCTGCGGGCCAACAACCGCGGCAAGGTCCGCAACCGGCACTCGGGGGTGCTGTTCCTGGACAACCCGATCGGCCGCGCGTCCGCGGGCTACCTCCTGGAGCTGCAGCGGGCGGTGGCCGAAGCGCTGGGCGTGCAGCTGATCTACACGACGGGCCTGTTCGATGCGGGCGCGCTGTCGGAGTTCCCGCTCATCGTGCGGCTGCGCAACGACGCCGACCTGCGCGCGGGCCGGAAGTACCTGTCGGTCGACTCGACGATCCGCAACTCCCTGGAGGAGCTGGGCGAGCCCGACGGCGTCGCGCGGCTTTCGGCGACCCGGATGTTCACCCGGACCGCCGGCGATCCCGCCGATTCCGCCGAGGACGAACAAACGGCGTGACGGGAACAACCCGGCGTCCTCCGGGGTTGCCGGGCGCATGACGAACTTCGGGCCGCTGGGGGCCACGCACAGCTCGCTGGACACCGATGCCGCCGTGGCGACCGCGGCGGAGCTGGAGGAACTGGGCTTCGCCACGCTGTGGCTGGCCGGCGGCCAGGGGAACAACCTGCCGCGGATCACCGAGGTCGTCCGGGGGACTTCGCGGATCCAGGTGGCGAGCGGGATCCTGTCGGTCGACCGGGTGCCGTCGGCCGAGGTGGCCGCCGCGTACGCGGACCTGCCCGCCGGGCGGTTCGTCGTCGGCCTCGGCGGGGCGCACGGCCCGCGTCCGCTGGCGGCGTTGAACGACTACCTCGACGAGATCGAGGAGGCCGTCCCACCGTCCGCGCGGATCCTCTCGGCGCTCGGGCCGCGGATGCTCGAGCTGGCGCGTGACCGCGCCTCGGGCGCGTACCCGTACCTGGTGACGACGGACTACGTCGCCTCGGCGCGCGAGATCCTGGGCGCGGGCCCGCAGCTGGCGGTGCTGATGAACGTCGTCGCGGAGACCGGCCAGGCCGAGGTCCGCGAGGTCGTGCGGGGTGGCTCGCTGAAGTTCCTGGCCGGGCTGCCGGGCTACGCGGCCAGCTTCCGGCGGATGGGCTTCACCGACGCGGACATCGCGGACCTGTCGGACCGGCTGGTCGACGGCCTGACCGTGTGGGGTGACTTCGACGGCGTCGTCGCGCGGCTGCGGGAGTACCGGGCCGCGGGGGCCGACCAGGTCGTCGTCCCGCTCGACGGCGTACCGCGCGAGTGGTGGCCGGAGCTGGTGAAGGCCCTGGTCTAGCCGCGGATCGCCTGCTGGTATGCGGCGAGCGCATCGGCGTCGTCGATGCTGCCGTGGTGGTGGACCTGCACCCAATGGCCGTCTTCGTAGGCGAAGAACCGCGTCGTGCGGATGTTCAGGGGGACGGTTTCGGTCACGCGGTACTCGCCGGTCTCGCGGCCGGCGAACACCGCGTGGCCGTCGCCGGAGTACTCCACGATGTCGCCGAAGGTGACGGTGACGCGGGCCGGGCCGTGGAAGACGCGGTCGTACAGCTCGGTGATCGCTTCGCCGCCGCGGAGGATGCCGCCGAGCGGGTTGTTCAGCTGGGCCAGCGGATCACTCGTCCAGACTCGGCGGAACGCTGCGAGATCGCGCTGGTTGAAGGCGTAGTAGAAGGATTCGAGAGCGGCCAGCGCGCCCTCGCGGCCGGGCTTGCCTGCTTCGTCGAGCCGGTTGCGCGCGTCGAGGCCGAAGGCGGCGTCGAGGTGTCGGGGCACGGTTGCTCCTAGAGTGTTCGACGGAGGTCGACCGGATGAGTGTACGACAGTCATCGAACACTGCACGGGCGCGCGGGCTCACGCACGCGCTCCCGGCGAAGGTTTCGTTGCAGGACGCCCTGGCCGCGGTCGCCGACCCGGTGCGCCGCAGCATCCTGCGCGAGCTGGCGGCCGTCCCGGAGTGGACGAAGGCGTGCGGCACGTTCGACCTGCCGGTGGCCAAGGCGACCCGCAGCCACCACTTCGCCGTGCTGCGCGCGGCGGGCCTGATCGAGCAGCGCGACGAGGGCCCGCGGCGGCTGAACCGTTTGCGCCGTCCCGAATTCGACGCCGCTTTCCCGGGTCTGCTCGACCTGGTGCTCAGTCACCCCGGCCCGTGAAGGCCAGGGTGGTGCCCAGGCCGATCATGACGAGGCCGCCGGTGCCGCCGACCATTTCCAGGCGCTTCGGTGACCGGGCGAACCACGCGCGGGCGGTGCCGGCGACCAGCGCCCACGCGCTGTCGGTGGCCAGCGCGATCGCGGGCAGGCACAGGCCCAGGACCAGCATCTGGGCCGGCACCGAGCCGGCGGCGGGGTCGACGAACTGGGGCAGCAGCGCCGCCAGGAACACGATCGACTTCGGGTTCGCGAAGCCGACGACGAAGCCGTCGCGCAGCACGGTCAGCACGCGTCCGGGCGTGGCGCGCACCTTCACGGCCATCGCGTCGGTCAGCCTCCGGCGGTGGCGCACGGCCTGGATCCCCAGGTACACCAGGTAGATCGCGCCGGCGACCTTGATCGCGGTGAACACCGCCGCGGACGTCGTGACGAGCACGCCGAGCCCGAACGCGACCGCGACGACCTGCGTGTACACCCCGGCGGCGTTGCCCACGACGGTGAGCAGCGCGTCGCGCCGCCCGACGGTCAGCGCGCGGCTGATCGTGAACAGCACGCTCGGCCCGGGGACCACGACCATGAGGAATGTCAGCGCGGCGAAGGCCGCCAAGTGCGTGCCGGAGACCATCTCCCGAGGCTATCGCCTGGTCGTGCCAGACGACCAGGCGTTTTTGTCGGTGCGGGGTGGTAGGAAAAACGGGTGTCTCCGAAGATCAGCGCCGACCAGCGCCGGGCCCGCCTCGCCGTCCGCCACCACCTCGCCGCGCCCGCGGCCTCGGTGGCGGACGCCGTCGCCGGGGTCGTCGCGTTGCACGCCACCGACCCGGCCACCGTCCACCTGTCCGCTTCCGCCCGGCTGGCCGGTCCGGCCGTGTCTTCGGTGGAGCAGGCGCTCTACGAAGACCGGACGTTGCTGCGGCTGCTCGGCATGCGGCGCACGGTGTTCGTGACGGACGTAAACACCGCGGCGCTCGTGCAGGCGGGCTGCTCGGCGGACATCGAGGTCAAGCAGCGGAAACTCCTCGAGCAGCACCTCGGGCAGCAGGGGCACCCGGAGAACGTGCCGGAGCCGGCGAAATGGCTGGCCGACGTCGAGACGTCGGTCGAGGCGGCCCTGCGCGCCCGCGGCTCCGCGACGGCGCAGCAGCTGAGCGAGGACGAGCCCCGCCTGCGCCAGCAGCTGCTGATGGCGGCGGGCAAGCCGTACGAGGCGATCGGCAACGTGACGAGCCGGGTGCTGTTCCTGCTGGCGGCGGGCGGCCGGATCGCCCGCGGCCGTCCGCGCGGCAGCTGGCTGAGCACCCAGTACGTCTGGCACCCGCTGGACGAGTGGATCCCGGGCGGCCTGCCACCGTGGAGCGCGGACGAGGCCCGGGCGGAGCTGGCCCGGAGGTGGCTGCGCGCGTACGGCCCGGCCCCGGTGTCCGACCTGAGGTGGTGGACGGGCTGGACGGCGGGCCAGACGAAGAAGGCCCTCGCCGCGCTGTCCCCGGCGGAGGCCGACCTCGACGGCGTGCCGGGAGTGGTGCTGGCGGACGACGTGGCACCGGTGCCGGAGCCACCGCCGTGGGTGGCGTTCCTGCCGGCCCTGGACCCGACGCCGATGGGCTGGCAGGACCGCGACTGGTTCCTCGGCCCGCACCGGGCGGCCCTGTTCGACCGCAGCGGCAACATCGGCCCGACGATCTGGGCTTCCGGTCGGGTGGTCGGCGGCTGGGCCCAGCGAGCCTCGGGGGAGGTGGTTTTCAGGCTGTTGGAGGACGTGGGCGGGGAGACTCGCGCGATGGTGGCGTCGGAGGCGGAGAAGTGCGCGGAGTGGTTCGGTGAGATCCGGGCGACGCCGCGGTTCCGGACTCCGCTGGAACGGGAGCTGACCGGCTGAGGGAGCACTGGTGGTGTGGGGGCAGCCGTCCGGCGGTGAAGCTTCCGCCGCGGGCCGCCTCCGCCGTGTCGCTGGATCGGTCGAGTCATCGACCTCACGCCCGCTCCGGAGCCGGGAGGAGCCTGCTTCGGCGCGGGCGTGCGCGGCCGCGGAGCGCCCATTCGACTGAATCGTTCGAGATGCTCGACGCGGTCGTCGCCGTTCGCGCGAGCGGACCCGGCGTGATCAGCCGGAACCGGTCCCGGCACCCGGGCCTTCCGCGCCCGCGGATCCGCCGTGGTCCACCCTCGGAACACCGTCGGTGGCGCACTCGCTTCTTAATCGATTCTTGACCCGTTCGCCAAGTGGTGGAAGTCTCGTCAGGGCAGTCAGGGACGCGCATGCCCGCACGCTAGGGTGGCCGCGAGCCCGCAAGTCACGGCCGGGGGTCCCGGCCGATCCTCAGAGGAGTGGCAGCAGTGACCGTTCGCGTAGGTGTCAACGGCTTCGGCCGCATCGGCCGCAACTTCTTCCGCGCCGTGCAGGCCAGCGGCCACGACATCGAGGTCGTCGCCTTCAACGACCTCGGCGACGTCGCCACCATGGCCCACCTGCTGAAGTACGACTCCATCCTGGGCCGGTTCCCGGGTGAGGTCAGCGTCAGCGACGAGGGCATCGTCGTCGACGGCAAGACCATCAAGGCCCTCGCCGAGCGCGACCCGGCCAACCTGCCCTGGGGCGACCTGGGCGTCGACGTCGTCCTCGAGTCGACCGGCTTCTTCACCAACGCCGACGCCGCCAAGGCGCACATCGCCGGCGGCGCCAAGAAGGTCATCATCTCCGCGCCCGCCAAGGGCGAGGACCTGACCGTCGTCCTCGGCGTCAACGACGACAAGTACGACGGCTCGCAGGTCATCATCTCGAACGCCTCCTGCACCACCAACTGCCTCGGCCCGCTGGCCAAGGTGCTGAACGACGCGTTCGGCATCGAGCAGGGCCTGATGACCACGGTGCACGCCTACACGCAGGACCAGAACCTGCAGGACGCCCCGCACAAGGACCTGCGCCGCGCCCGCGCCGCCGCCCTGAACGTCGTCCCGACGTCGACCGGCGCCGCCAAGGCCATCGGCCTCGTCCTGCCGGAGCTGCAGGGCAAGCTGGACGGCTACGCGCTGCGTGTCCCGATCCCGACCGGCTCGGCCACCGACCTCACCGTGACGCTCTCCAAGGCCGCCACGGTCGAGGAGATCAACGCCGCCTACAAGGCCGCCGCCGAGGGCCCCCTCGCGGGCATCCTGCGCTACTCGGACGACCCGATCGTCTCGGCCGACATCGTCACCGACCCGGCGTCCTGCATCTACGACGCGCCGCTGACCAAGGTCATCGGCAACCAGGTCAAGGTCGTCGGCTGGTACGACAACGAGTGGGGCTACTCCAACCGCCTCGCCGACCTGGTCAAGCTCGTCGGTTCGAAGCTGTCCTGAACCCGATGAGCGTCAAGAACCTCGACGACCTGCTGGGCGAGGGCGTTCAGGGCCGCTACGTGCTGGTGCGCAGCGACCTGAACGTCCCGCTCGACGGGGACCGCATCACCGACGACGGCCGGGTCCGCGCCGCGCTGCCGACGATCAAGAAGCTCGCCGACGCGGGTGCCAAGGTCGTCGTCACCGCGCACCTCGGCCGCCCCAAGGGCGAGCCGGACCCGAAGTACACCCTCGCGCCGGTCGCGAAGCGGCTGTCCGAGCTGCTCGGCGCCGAGGTCGCGCTGGCCGGTGATCTGGTCGGCGAGTCCGCCAAGGCGCTGACCGGCGGCCTGGCCGACGGCGGCGTCGTCCTGCTGGAGAACGTGCGTTTCGACGCGCGCGAGACCAGCAAGGACGCCGTGGACCGCTCCGAGCTGGCCGCCGAGCTGGGCGCGCTCGTCCCGGGCGGCGCGTTCGTCTCCGACGGCTTCGGCGTCGTCCACCGCAAGCAGGCCTCGGTCTACGAGGTCGCGTCGGTGCTCCCGGCGTACGCGGGTGGCCTGGTGCTGGCCGAGCTGGACGTGCTGAAGAAGCTGACCGACGACGTCCAGCGGCCGTACGTGGTCGTGCTCGGCGGCGCGAAGGTGTCCGACAAGCTCGGCGTCATCGCGAACCTGCTGACCAAGGTCGACCGGCTGCTGATCGGCGGCGGCATGGCGTACACCTTCCTCAAGGCCCAGGGCCACGAGGTCGGCAACTCGCTGCTGCAGGCCGACCAGCTCGACCAGGTGAAGGGCTTCCTCGCCGAGGCGGAGAAGCGTGGCGTCGAACTGGTGCTGCCGGTGGACGTCCTGGCCGCGACGGGCTTCGCCGCCGACGCCGAGCACGAGGTCGTCGCCGCGACCGCTATCCCGGCGGACCGCGAGGGCCTCGACATCGGCCCGGAGACCCGTGAGCTGTTCGCGGGCAAACTGGCCGACGCCGCGACCGTCTTCTGGAACGGCCCGATGGGCGTGTTCGAGTTCGAGGCCTTCTCGGGCGGCACCCGCGCCGTCGCGGAGGCGCTCGTGAAGAGCGACGCGTTCACCGTGGTCGGCGGCGGCGACTCGGCGGCCGCGGTGCGGCAGCTGGGCCTGCCCGAAGACGGCTTCTCGCACATCTCCACCGGCGGCGGTGCCTCGCTGGAGTACCTCGAAGGCAAGGAACTGCCGGGCGTCTCCGCCTTGGAAAAGGTCGCCCTGGAGGAGAAGAACTAGTGGCACGCAAGCCGTTCATCGCCGGCAACTGGAAGATGAACCAGAACCACCTCGAGGCGATCGCGCTGGTGCAGAAGATCGCCTTCGCGCTGCCGGAGAAGTACTACGCGAAGGTCGACGTGGCGGTGCTGCCGCCGTTCACCGACATCCGCAGCGTGCAGACCCTGGTCGACGGCGACAAGCTGTCGCTCACCTACGGCGCGCAGGACATCGCGCCGCAGGACTCCGGTGCCTACACCGGTGACATCTCGGGCCTGATGCTGGCCAAGCTGGGCTGCAAGTTCGTCGCCGTCGGGCACTCGGAGCGGCGCGAATACCACGCCGAGACCGACGAGCTGGTCAACAAGAAGGTCAAGGCCGCGCTCAAGCACGGCATCACGCCGATCCTCTGCATCGGGGAGAAGCTCGAGGTCCGCGAGGCCGGCGAGCACATCCACCACACCACGACGCAGCTGATCGAGGGCCTGAAGGGTCTCAAGGCCGAGCAGGTCAAGGACGTGGTGGTCGCGTACGAGCCGGTCTGGGCGATCGGCACCGGCAAGGTCGCGTCGTCCGCCGACGCGGAAGAGGTCTGCAAGGCCATCCGCGCCACCCTCCAGGAGAAGTACGGCGACGAGGTCGCTTCGTCCGTCCGGGTGCTCTACGGGGGATCGGTGAAGTCGGGGAACATCAGCGAATTGGTGGCTTGCGACAACATCGACGGTGCCCTGGTCGGCGGAGCGAGCCTCGACGGTGAGGAGTTCACGAAACTCTGCGCACTCGCCGCGGGCGGGCCGCTGCCCTGATCGAGGCCACGACCGGGTAGCCTGTGTATCCGGTCCGTCACACAGCAGTGGACGAGTCCAGGGGTACGGTGGTGGTCGGAAACGACCATGCCGTACCCCTGCATTCTCCTAGAGCCCAGAGGATGACATGAAGCTGTTCCTGCAAATCCTGTTGATCGTCACCAGCGTCTTCCTGGTGGTCGCGGTGCTGCTGCACCGGGGCCGGGGCGGTGGCCTGTCGTCGCTGTTCGGCGGCGGGATGCAGTCGAGCCTGGCCGGGTCGAGCGTGGCCGAGAAGAACCTCGACCGGATCACCCTGGGGCTGGGCGCGGTTTGGCTGATCAGCATCGTGGGCCTGGGTCTGCTGCTCAAGGTGTGAGGCGTCCGGCGTTCCGTCGCCGGCCGCGACCGGGTCCGGACGGCGGTGCGCAGCGATTCGGCGTGCCTATTGGGGGGCGCGCCGCCGATTCCTAGGTGTGAGGATTCATGGTTGGCGGTAACGCGATTCGAGGCACCCGGGTGGGTGCCGGTCCTACGGGCGAATCGGAACGGGGTGAGTCGGCGCCACGGCGCCGTATTTCCTACTGGTGTGCCAACGGCCACGAGGCCCGGCCGTCGTTCGCGCTCGACGCGGAGATTCCCGACGAGTGGGACTGCCCCCGCTGCGGGCTCCCGGGCGGGCAGGACGAAAAGAACCCGCCGGCCGCGCCGCGGACCGAGCCGTACAAGACTCACCTGGCCTACGTGAAGGAGCGGCGCAGCGACGCCGACGGCGAGGCCATTCTGGCGGAGGCGCTCGACCGCCTGCGCAAGCGCCGGGAAATCCTCTAGCTTTTCGCAGCGGCAGCCACCCCGGGACACCCCGGGGTGGCTTTTCGCGCGCTCGAACGGTCAACACGCGTGACGGGACAGTCGACACGAGTGATTGGAGGGTCGACACGGCCCCGGCATCGTGTCGACCCTCCAATCACGTGAGTCGACTCCTCAATCACGCGTGTCGACCCTCTGATCACGGGACCGGCGGAGATGTCGGTGCCCGCCGGTAGGCTGGAAACCGGGGGCCGGAGGTCAGCGGTCCAGCGGATACCGCGCGCGGACGCGGAAGCCGCCGTCCTCCGTTCCCGATGTCTCGAAGCTTCCGCCCAGCAGGCGGGCGCGCTCGGCCAGTCCCGTCAGCCCGTGGCCGCCCGAAGGCAAGCCCTCTCCCGGACGGCTGGCCCGCTCGTTGCGGACCTCGATCTTGAGCGCTCCGTGCTCACCCTGGATGCGGATGGTCGCCGTCGCGCCCGGGGCGTGCTTGTGGACGTTCGTCAGGCACTCCTGGACCGTCCGGTAGGCCGCCGCGGAGACCTGGTTCGGCAGTGCCTCCGGCAGGTGCTCCACCGTCAGGTGCACCGGCACTTCGGAGGTGCGGATCAGCCGGTCCAGCTCGTTGATGCCGGGGCGCGGGCCGTCGTCGTCCGAACCGGCCCTCAGCACGCTGACCAGCGAACGCAGCTCCTCCAGCGTCCGCTTCGACAGCGTGCGGATGACCTGCGCGGTCTCCTGCGCCCGGTCGTCGGTGCTCTGGGCCTGCAGCGCGCCGGCCTGCATCGCGATCAGCGTGATCTGGTGCGAGACGACGTCGTGCATTTCGCGGGCCAGCCGCGCGCGTTCCTCGGCGCGGACGGCGTCGGCGTGGAAGCGGCGCTCGCGGTCGCGGCTCGTGGCCAGCTCGGCGAGCTTGTTCGCGACCTCGGTCCGTGCGCCGATGAGCAGGCCGATCGCGATCGGCATGCCCGCGACGAGGACGCCGTAGATCCCGTCGAGGATGTGTTCGCGCCAGCTGAGCTGGGCGAAGTCCTCCAGCGGCCACTGCACGAACCGGCACATCCACACCAGCGCGGCACCGACCCAGGTCTGCCAGTGCAGCTGGCGGCGGGTGGCGAGCATGCCGAGCGTGATCATCGACGCGAGCTGGGCCCAGCCGGCCAGGAAGCCGGGGACCGCGACGAGCACGGCGAGGAACGGGAGCTTCCGGCGGAACACCACCGCGAGGCAGGCGGCGCCGGACAGGTAGATCGAGTACGGCTGGGCCTTCTCGGGGATCACCAACCAGACGTCGAGCACGGCGAGGATGACCGCGGCCGCCTCGATGGCGAACGTGACCACGGCGGGGCGGGGCACCGAGCCGAACAAGCTCAGGCCGCGCTTGCGGACGCGCTCGGCGGCGGATGGTCCCGTACCGGCGACCGCGATACCTGGAATCGAGAGTCCCTCTGTACTCATGGCTGGCGACCCCATTCGTCTTGTGGACTTGTTGGTGAGAGGTGCTCAGGGCCCGATCGGGACGCGCAGCCGCCGAGAAATGTGCGGATGCTAACGAGGTGGCGTACGAAGACGGTAAGTTTCACCCGCCGCCCGCGCCGTGGCGTCCGAATTCCGCAATCGGCTGGTCCGTCCGGGCGAGGGACGTGGAGGGTTGCTACCAACAGTGGGTGTGCTGTTTCCCAGCGTGTGCCAAGACGACCACATCGTGGGAATCAGGTTACCCACGTGTGGTCGTTCGGCGGAAGTTTGTCACGCGGCGACGGGGCGGACGTCGTCGCCGAGGAGGTGGCCGAGGCCTGCGGCGCACGCCTTCGCGGTCTCGATCGAGCGTGGCAGCATGCGGCTCTCGTACTCCCGGACCGCTTCGCCGAGGCTGGCGGCGGTGGCGACGGCGGTGCCGAGTTCCGTGCCGTCCAGCAGGGCGAGGTTCGCGCCGACCCCCAGCGGCGGCATCAGGTGCGCCGCGTCGCCGAGCAGGGTCAGGCCCGGCGTGTGCGTCCAGGCGTGGGGGACCGGCAGGACGTACAGCGGCCGGTGCGTGAAGCCGCCGTCGTTTTCGGTCAGGAAGCGCAGCACGTCCGGATGCCACCCGGCATAGCGTTCCAGCAGGTTCGCGCGCACGGCGGCAGTGTCGGCGAAGTCGAGGCCGGCGTGCCACCCCTCGGCGGCGTAGAAGATCGCGTAGCAGCGGATGTGCCCGTTGCTGTTTCGCTGCGCGAAGAGCGCTTGGCCGCCGAGCTTCGCCATCGTCGTTCCCTGGCCGGTCAACGCCGCCAGGGCCGGGTGACGGCGGTCGGCGTCGTCGAGCCCGAACTCGACGAACGTGACCCCGCTGTACTCGGGTGGGACGCCGGTGAGCGCGCGGCGGACGCGTGACCACGCGCCGTCCGCGCCGACGACCAGGTCGTAGTCCCCGGTGGTGCCGTCGGCGAAGGTCAGCCGGCCGGGCGCGGTGACCTCCGCGACCGGCCGTCCCCAGCGGACGGTGCCGGGGGAGAGCGAGTCCAGGAGGATCCCGCGGAGCTGGCCGCGGTCGATTTCCGGGCGGAGTTCGTCGTCCTCGGCGGGGATCTCGTGGACGACGGCGGCGGTGCGGGCGTCGAGGGCGCGCATCTGCTGGCCTTCGGGGCGGGCGAGTTCGCGGAACCGCTCGTACAGGCCGGCCGTGCGGAGGGCGACCTGACCGGTGTCGGCGTGCATGTCGAGCGTGCCGCCTTGTGGCCGCGCGCCGGCGGAGGGCTCCTGTTCGAAGACGGTGACGTCGAGGCCGTGGAGTTGCAGGACGCGGGCGCAGGCGAGTCCGCCGAGGCCGGCGCCGGCGATCGCGATACGTGAGGAAGTCATGCGGCCAGAAAAGCATAGTGACTCAAAAAGTGCAACGACTACACTTTTGTAGTGAGTTCACCGTTGCGTATGCTGGGGGCATGACCGAAGTGATCGGACGCCGCGAGCGCAAGAAGGCGCAGACCCGGAAGGCGCTGGCCGACGCCGCCCTCGAGCTGTTCCTCGAGCGCGGTTACGACGAGGTCGGGGTGAAGGAGGTCGCGGAGGCCGCGGACGTCTCGGTCACGACGCTGTTCAAGCACTTCCCCAGCAAGGAAGCCCTGGTGTTCGACCTGGAGAAGGACATCGAGGCGGCGCTGACCGGCGCGGTGCGCGGGCGGCCGCCGGGGCAACCGGTCGTGGACGCGCTGCGCGAGCACATCCTGCGGGACGTCTCCGACGGCGGCCCGGGCGAAGAGTTCCTGCGGCTGACCGAGAGCACGCCCGCGCTGCGCGACTACGGCAGGCGGATGTGGATGCGCCACGAGACGGCGCTGGCACGGGCGATCGCCGAGGAGACCGGCGCGCCGAGCGACGACGTCGCCTGCGCGGCCTTGGCGAGGTTCGCGCTGGCGTCGCGGGACCTGATCGTGGGCCACAAGCATCCGCGACGCGCGGCGGAGGAGATTTTCGGCCGCCTGCAGCGCGGCTGGCGGACGAAGTAG